>NZ_CP049263.1:0-1200000 GCF_003048615.2 Campylobacter concisus | reverse complement strand
GCACTTGCGATGCTTTTTACCAAAACTTACGATGTGCTGGTGCTTGACGAGCCGACAAACGACCTTGACATCGCAACTATCAACATCTTAGAGGACTACTTGCAAAGCTTTGAGGGGGCTATCTTGCTAGTTAGTCACGATAGATATTTTGTCGATAAGATGGCAAATAAGCTTTGGGCGTTTGAGGGCACAAAGATAAATGTCTTGCATGAGGAGTATAGCGTCTATTTGGAGCTTGAAGATGAGATGAAAGAGCTTGATAAATTTGAAAAAGAGCTAGCAAATAGCCAAAATGAAGCTAAACAAAAGAGTAAATCTGGCGCAAAACTAAGCTACAAACAAACGCAAATTTTAAACACATATCCAGATAAAATTTCAGCCCTCGAAGCAAGAGTGGCTGAGCTAAACGAGGGGCTTAGTGATCCTAAAATTTATCAAGAAGTGGGGCTAACTAAGCTTTATGAAGAGCTAGAAAGCACAAAAGCTGAGCTTGAAAGCCTAGAAAATGAGTATTTTGAAGTTTTAGAGATCGCCGAGGAGCTAGAGTAGCTTGAAAAAGATCGGTAGGATAAGCGCGCTAAATACGAGAGTTGTTAGGCAAAATTTAGCCACAAGCATGAGCCTTTTGATAGGTAAAGAGAGATTTAGCGGGGTGTTTTCACCAGAGATAGAAAAATATGAAGTAGGCGATCTAGTCAAGATAAAATATAAAAAGGTTGGATTTTTAAATAAGATAGAGACAATTAGGCTAATCGCGACAAATAGAGAAAATTCGGACTTATATGAAAGGTTGAAAAATTTATTTTATTTGATTATGTTTTTATATTTTTCTCTTTTTTTAGTGATGGTGATTTATTATGGGGTTTTAAAGAATTTTAGTATTATTGGAGCTATTTTAGCGTTATGTGCTGTTTGGCTATTAAATACAGTAGTTAGAGTAGTATATTATCAGTTTTTAATTTTTAGATATTTTATATTTGGATAGAACTTTGAAATTTAAATGTATGAAAGGTTTTTGTGCCATGATAAGGTCGCTAAATTTGTTTGAAATGGGGCTAAAATGTTAAAAAAACATCCGCTAATCTCAGTAATAATCGCCATTGTTGTGATATTTTTTGCTACCTACTTTTTTGTCTTTGGGTTAGTTTCTATTTTAGATGACGACATTGGCGATAGTAAAGAGCTAAATAATAGCTTTTTTTACGTCAAAGACGACAAGGTCTATGCCTTGGTGCCAAGTGGTGGTAAATTTGAGCTAATAGGCGTGAGGGCCAGCAAATTTAGATACATTGATACCGGCAAATACGACAACAGAAACGTTGGCGCAAGCGATGAGGCGGTGTATTGCGGTAATCTCGTGATGAGCGGGCTTGATCCAAATGGCGTTAGAGCGCTTGGCAATGGCTACTTTGGTGACGGCAATGTAACATATTTTTGCGATAGCGAAAGCGAGACAAACCTCGAAATATCCGCACTTAAAGAGTTTTGGGACATCCTCTCACATAAAATGTTTAAAACCCCAAAAGCGCAAACCCATATCTATAAATTTAGGCAGGTTGATAACGCAAATTTAGCAGCGATCTTGGGCTTTGGCTACGCAAGTGACGGCGTGAAGGTCTATCATGAGGGCAAAGAGCTAGAGGGCGCAAATGCCAGCAAAATGCGCTACATCGAGCAGGCATCTGGCAGAAAGAGCATACATTTTACGACTGATGGGGAAAATGTCTATTATGACAGCACAAAACTAGGGATCAAATTTAGCCCGCAAATGCGTGATATCGGCGAGATATGGCGCATTCACTATCTTTATGAGCCAAATTCTGGCATGGTCTATGCAAATGATCATGAATTTGACCCAAAATTTGCCCCATACGAGCCACTTTTTAACCTAGAAGACAGGCACACCTATCATGCGCTCTTTCGTGGCAAAGGCGGTATCTATCACTGGGAGCGAAAGTGGCAGTGGTATAACAGCATAGATGAGGGCGAGTTTGTAAGAGACGGAGACGATCCTTTTAAAGGCGAGATAACGCCGCTATATGGCGACGTGGTGATAAGTGATGGCAAGACATATTTTTTAAAAACCTATGAAATTTGGCACAACACAAAACAAGACCACAGCCTAAGCTCACGCCACACGTGTATCGTAAGGCTTGATACAAAAGAGCAGTGGCGAAAGATAGGGCTTGTAAGAAACGATGGCTACGGAGCGGTTTATGCAAACGGAGATAAGACATATTATTTTGATAACGTCGGCTACGGCTGGCGTTTTAACAGCAGTGTTTATGACATAAACGACCTTGGCGTGGTTGAAATTCTCACTCGTCCTTATGGTCCAAATGTTGAGAATTTAAAACTTGATGAGATAGTAAAAATGGTAGATCAAGGCGCTATGACGCCAGCTGAGGGCGAGGTGGTGATCGATGCGATAAGCGACTTTGATGATTACTCGCAAAAATATGCTTACTGGATATTTCTTGCCATTGCGTTTGTGGCCTCGGTAGTTGGCGCTATTTTTAAAAATAAAAATCAAAAAAGCGAGCTTAAAAAAGGGTGGATGACTATAGATAATGAGAAAAATTGCGACTAAGATACTTTGTCTTTTTGTCATTTTGACGCTATTTTTTGTTTTGGCGATGCTTTATCTCTGGCATGAGGGCGAGTATCAAAGAGGCTTTGCAAACATTGATAATAGCGAGTTTTACCGCTCACCTGAGGGTAAAATTTACGTTCAAATTTCAGGCAGTGGCAAGTATGAGCTAAAAGGCGTTGATGAGGCTAGTTTTAGGGTCTTAAAGCTAAAACACGCGTATGATTACTCAAACGTGGCGGCTGATAAAAACAGTGTCTATTGCGCTAGAGAAATTTTGCCTGGTCTTGATCCAAACAGCGCCAAAGTGCTTGGCAATGGCTATATAAGTGACGGCAAGATAAGCTATTATTGCGCCACTAGAAGCGAGAAAGAGGCTGGATTTAGCGAATTTGGCGCCATTATGAAAAACCTTGCTCACACCTTTATAAAAAGCTACGATGAAAGCCCTTATTTTTACAGGGCAAAAAGGGTCGAAAGCACAAATTTAGAGCCTATCTTTGACGCTGGTTTTGCAAGAGACGGAGTTACGCTTTACTACAAGGGCGAAAAGCTTGACGCAGATCCTAGCGAGCTAAGATACATCACGACAGAAAGTGGCGCTGCTAGCGGATATTACACAGATGGCAAAAGCTTATTTATGGGCTTTTATAGGCTTGATGCAAGCTACACAGATGAGACGCGCCGGATATGCTACGATGCTAAGCACGACATAGAATATCTTTTTGAGCCAAAAAGTGGGGCTGTGTTTGCAAATGAGCATAAATTTAGCGCTCAAAATATGCCTTATAGCGCCATTTATAGCGTGGATAACGTGCATTCGTTTTGGCCTCTTTTTGCCAGCAAAGATGGAATTTACTTTTGGGATGGCAGTAAAAACGAACAAACTAAAATTTCAGACTATCAGCTAAAAGGCGAGCTAAAAAGGCTCTATGCTGACGTTTTTGTAGATGAAAGCTCAGCCTATTTTTTACAGCAAGGCGAAGAGTGGCAGCGCTCAAAGCACGGCAGGCACTTAGTGGCACAAACTGTCTCTTTATATAAATTTGCCCCAAGCAGCTCTTGGCGTGAGATAGGGCTGGTAAAAGATGGCGAGTATGGCGCGGTCTATGCAAATGGCGATAAGGTCTATTTTTTTAGCAGTATAAAGCCATTTTATGGCATTAGACATAGCGTTTATGAGGTGGTTGATCTTAGCGTCATAGAAATTTTAACAAGGACGTCTAAAGAGCTTAGCGCAAAAGATATCAGCGAGATGATAAAGCGCGGCGAGCTAGTGGAGGCAAGCGGCGAAGAGGTCGCAAGGTCGAGGATAGAGTTTGACTCGCCAAAGATCATCTTGTATATCACATTTGGCATTGCTTTTTTCGTCATAGTGCTAACAACTCTTGCAAAACCAAAGAGAGATGAAAGAGACTTGAGATAAATTTCAAAGTGGCTATTTTTGGTGGCTGAAGCTTAAAATTTCATAAAAAATTTAAAGAGAAAATTTGACCTATTTACTCTTTTTTGTTATTTTAAGGCAAAACTGAAATTTATAAAAAGGAGAAAGATGTTTAAATTTCAAAGGTCAAAATTTAACAATTCAGTATTTATCCCATCGCTTATTGTCATATTTTTAATAGCGGCATTTGCAGCGATATTTCCAAATTTCTCAAATGAGTTTTTTAAGGGTATGCAAAACTACATCGCGGCCAAATTTGGCTGGTTTTATATCCTAGTCGTTGCCGTCATACTGCTAAGCGTCATCATTCTTGGCTTTAGTAAGCTTGGCGAGATCAAGCTTGGAGCTGATCACGTAAAGCCAGAGCACAAAAATATCTCGTGGTTTTCTATGCTTTTTGCTGCTGGCATGGGCATAGGTCTAGTGTTTTTTGGTGTGGCTGAGCCGCTCATGCACTATCTAAACCCACCAGTTGGCGACGCACAAACTATCGCAGCGCAAAAGCTTGCGTTGAATATCACATTTTTTCACTGGGGCATGAGCGCATGGTCAGTTTATGCTATCGTAGCGCTAATTCTAGCCTTTTTCTCGTATAGACACGGCTTGCCACTAACGCTTAGATCGGCGTTTTATCCGATCATCGGAGATAAAATTTATGGCAAGATAGGCAACGCTATCGATACATTTGCCGTCGTAGCGACCCTTTTTGGCGTGGCGACATCGCTAGGATACGGCGTGCTTCAGGTAAATGCTGGCCTTACGCACGTTTTTGGCCTGCCGACTATGCATATCACGCTTCTAATAGTGCTTTGTTTTGCAGCTACCATCTCAGCGGCAAGCGGCGTGGATAAGGGTATCAAAATCTTATCAAACGCAAATATCGCGCTAGCTATATGTTTTATGTTTTTGATACTATTTTTGGGCGATACGACGCAGCTTTTAAAGTCGTTTGTGCAAAACAGCGGCGACTACGTCTCTACGCTCATCTCAAACACTTTTAACCTCTACGCCTACGAGAGGCAAAACGAGAGCTGGCTTGGCGGTTGGACGCTGCTATACTGGGCTTGGTGGCTATCTTGGTCGCCGTTTGTGGGGCTATTTATAGCTAAAATTTCAAAGGGCAGAACGATTAGAGAATTTGTGATCGGCGTGCTTTTAGTGCCAACTGGCTTTACTTTTGCTTGGATGAGCTTTTTTGGTAACTCAGCGATTGCGCTTGTTCAAAATGGCTTTAGCGAGCTAGCAACGACTGTAAATTCCGACTCAGCCTCAGCACTTTTTATGTTTTTGGAGAAATTTAGCTTCTCAGGCGTGCTAAGCGTGATTGCAGTCTTTATGATCGTCATATTTTTCGTAACTTCCGCTGACTCTGCGGCGATCGTGATGAATATGCTTTGCTCAAACGGCAAGGATGATACACCAGTTTGGCAAAAGGTCTTTTGGGGCGTTACAGTGGGCGTCGTGGCGGCATTTTTGATGCTAGCAGGCGGTCTTGGCTCGCTTCAAGCACTTACGATCACCACAGCACTGCCATTTTCCATAGTGCTACTTGGTGCCATTTATGGGCTATTTAAGGCGTTACGTGTGGATCTAACCAAAAAAGAGACAAATAACTTTAGCAACATGCCTATTAGTGATCTTTCAAAGCCGTGGCAAGAACGTCTAAGTGCGATCATCACGCTGCCAGGCAAGAAAGATGGCAAGAAATTTTTAAACGAAGTCGTGCTAAAAGCTTTTAACGAGCTAAAAGAGGAATTTGCCAAAAACGGCCTTGAAGCAAATGTTACAAATGGCGAAAATTTTGTAAATTTAAATGTCGGACTTGGCGACGAGATGGACTTTAGATATGGCGTCTATCTCACTAAGAGCCATAGTCCAGACTACACCAGAGAGCTTGACGGCGACGATCTTTACTACAGGGCTGAGGTCTATCTGAAAGAGGGCGGTCAGGACTACGACGTGCTTGGCTGGAGCGAAGCCACGCTGATAAACGACGTCATCGAGCAATACCGCAAACACATGCAGTTTTTACACGTCGTTAGAGAGTAAATTTGAGTGAAATTTGCCTAGATTTTTAAAATTCTGGGCAAATTTACAAATTTAATCTAGTTATTTCATAAATTTTAAAATTCCACTTACTCGCAAGAATTGGCTACTAAAATTTGGTAGAGGCTTATTATTTACTATAAAGGTTAATATGTATTTTTATATGTAAAATTTTACAAAATTTCAAGTCTTGCGCTGATGTCGGCAACGCCTTTTGAATACATTGCAGAAGTTACTATCGCATCGGCAGCTGCAAATTCTTTTGCGTTTGCTAAATTTACGCCGCCAGCTGCTAGTATCATAGTATTTGGTGAAATTTCATCTCTTAAGGCTAGCACGTTTTTGATAAGCTCTGGGCTAAATTTATCACACTGCACGACGTCACATTTTGCCTTCAAAAGCTTGCTTGCTTCGTCTAAATTTTCAGCCTCGACGCAGATCTTTCGCTCGACCATTTTAGCTTTAAACTCTGGCAAATGTGATATAAATTCATCAAAGCTAGCGTAGGCTTTTATGTGGTTTCTAAAAAATAAAATGCTATCGCTAAGCCCCAGCCTATGCATGCCACCACCGCCTTCAAGCACGGCTTTTACGCAAAATTTCTTCGCAAATGGAAAGCTCTTTCTGGTTGCTAAAACTTCGCATTTTTCATTGACGCTTTTTGCAGCTTTTGACATTTTATTTGTGTAGGTTGCGATGGCGCTGGCGTACTCTAGTGTGACTTGGGCTAGTTTCCAAGCCTTATGCACATCTTCGTAGCTACCATAAATTTTTATGATCACATCGCCAGCCTTGCAAATTTGAGAGTTTTTGACAAAAATTTCGCTCTCGCAGCCAAGTAGCCTTGCTATGCTTGCTGCTACATCTACGCAGCTAACGCAAATTTCATCACGCGAGTAAATTTCAAGTGAGGCTTTTTTATCGATATCTTGAAGCGACGTTGTGAGGTCAAAGTAGGGTAGATCCTCATTTATGTAGTCTAAAATTTCAGCGTCGCTTAGTCTCATTTTATGCCTTTTTTGAAGCGGTTTTTGCTTTTACGATCATCTTTTTAAAGATGCCGTTGTCGTAAAGTCCAGCGTGGTAAAGCGCAAAGCATGTAAATGCGATGCCAGAAGCTACGTGGAATTTTTTAACAGATCTATTTTTCATAAAAAGTGCGCTTAGGCAAACAGATGCCAAAGTGACGCTCATGCCGACCTTTGCTACTTGTCTATGGATGTTTAGGTCTAGTAGTTTGCCGCTTATCTTTATATCTTTTCCCAAATTTTCTCCTTTAGTTTTTGCCCCAGCAGCTTGTGTTTTTGATGCCTAGACTCTCTGGGTCAAATTCTGGATTTTTACCAGCTTTTCTTTGAGCTTCGTAGTCTTTTATCGCTATTATCACCACTTTTGATAGTAAGAAAATAGCGATGATATTTATCGTAGCCATAGCTGCCATCGTGATATCAGCGATATTCCAAGCTAGTTTTAAGTTCATCTGAGCGCCTATAAATATCATAATCACTGCTGTGATCTTAAATGCTAGCGTTAAATTTTTACTTTTTGTTAGAAATTTCATATTTGCCTGGGCGTAGTAGTAGTTGCCAATGAGCGATGTGATGGCAAATAGCACTACTGCAAGGGTCGTAAAGTGTAGCCCAAAGTCGCCAAAATACTCTTTCATCGCTGCTTGAACGAGAGGTAGGGCGGTTAGCACTTCGCCACTTACGCCAGTTTGTTTTGTAAGATATGCTTGAGAAAAAAGCACGATCATACCAGAGGCGATGCATATCGTCATATCGATAAAGACCGCCATTGCTTGCACTAGTCCTTGTTTGACTGGGTGGCTTGTGTGCGCCGCAGCCGCTGCATTTGGGGCTGAGCCCATGCCGGCCTCGTTTGAGAAAAGTCCTCTTTTTATGCCTATTACGATCACGCTTCCAGCAAATCCACCAAAGATCGCTTTAAAATCAAAGGCACTTTCTATGATCATCTTGATGACGGCTGGAATTTCTTTGAAATTTAAAACGATCGCGATGATAGCTAGTAAGATGTAAGTAAGCGCCATGAAAGGCACGATATATGAGCTAACCTTGCCAATGATGTGGCTCTTGCTAAAAAACATCACAGCTGTAAATGCTGTAAGGATAAGTCCGATGCCAATAGGTAAGCCGCTTTGTGCAAAGGTGATGTTGCTGCCTGCTTTGTCGTAGTAAATTTCAAAAGCAGAGGTCATGGTGTAGCTTTGAAGCCCATTAAAACCATAAGCATAGGTGATGATAAGAATGATGGCAAACAAAGAGCCAAGCCACTTTATGCCAAGCCCATTTTTGATGTAATAAGCCGGCCCGCCTTTAAAGCCAAAGACATCTTTTGTCTTATAAATTTGAGCCAAAGTGCTCTCGATAAAGGCTGAAGCTGAGCCTAAAAACGCCATCAAACACATCCAAAAAAGTGCCCCTGGACCACCTGCGACGATGGCAGCTGAAATTCCGGCAATGTTGCCGATGCCGACACGTGAAGCAGTCGAGATCATCAGCGCTTGAAACGGAGTTAGATGGTGCTTGTTATACCTGTCCTTTTTTTCTACCAGAACTCTGCAAGCTTCAAAGAACATCCTAAACTGCACAAAACGGGTAAGGTAGCTAAAGTAAATTCCTGAAGCTACAAGGATGATAACCAAAAAATATCCATATAAAAAGTCGTTGGCTACATCCATTTTGCCGTTTAAAAAGTTTAAGAAATTCTCAAACACCATCTATCCTTTCAAATTTATTTTGACTTGATCTTCACGCCCTTCATTGAGTTGAGCAGAAGCCAGATCGTCGTGCCATTGTGAAGCATGGCAGTTGCTATTGGATTTAGCATGCCAAGCGTTGCGGCACTTAGTATGGCTGTATTTACGCCAACGGTTGAGCGGAAATTTGAGCTAATTAACTTCATAGTTTTATTAGCAAGCTCTTTTGCAAGCGCTACGCTCATGATGTCATCTTTTAAAAGGCTTATATCAGCTGTTGCTTTAGCGATATCAGCACCTTTGTGCATGCTGATGCCAACATTTGCTTTTGTTAGGCTTGGCGCGTCATTTATGCCATCACCTACAAAAGCGACCTTTTTGCCCTCACTCTTTAGCTCTTCGATGATCGCTGCTTTATCAGTTGGCAAGCACTCAGCATAGACCCTGTCAAGCCCCAGCTCGCGCGCTACCTCTTCAGCTTTGCTCTTTATGTCACCACTTAGCATAACTATCTCTTTTACGCCAAGATTTCGTAGTTTTGCCACCATATCTTTAGCGTTTGCTCTCATATCATCTTTCATGGCTATGACGCCAACAAGCTCTTTGTCGTATCCTACGTAAAGCAAGGTTAAACCGCTTTGTAAAGCCTTATTTATGAGCGTTTCGTGAGCTTTAAAGCTTATCATCTCATCATCTTCTAAAAAGTGCCTACTGCCGATAACGACCTCTTTGCCGTGCATCGCAGTTTTTACGCCGTGAGCTACGATAAATTCAACCTCGTCGTGGTGAATATGGCTAAATCCACGCTTGTTTGCAGCCTCAACTATCGCTTCAGCCACAGGGTGGAAGTAGTGCTCCTCGGCACTTGCGGTTAAATTTAAGATATCAGCCTCTGAAAATCCATCTTTAAAAGAGTAAATTTCAACCACGCTTAGGCGTCCGTGAGTTAGAGTGCCGGTTTTGTCAAAGACAAATGTATCGACCGAGCTTAGAGCCTCGATCGCCTTTGCGCCTTTTATGAGGATGCCGTTTCTGCCAGCTTTTGAGATGCTTGACTTAAACGCAACTGGCGTAGCAAGCTTAAGCGCGCAAGAGTAGTCAGCTTGAAGCACGCTTGCAACGCTGTTCATATTTTTATTTATAACATACGAAAGCCCAGCAAGAGAGAGTGTAACTGGCACTAGCTTATCAGCTAGTTTTAGAGCTTTTACGCCGATGGCTGATTTTTCATTAAGTGAAGTTTGGATGTACTCTTTGATCCTTGCGGTTGCGGTGTCGCTACCTACATTTTCAGCCCAAATTTTGATCCTGCCCTCATCGACAACAGTGCCGCTTATGACGCGGTCACCTCTAGCTTTTGCCACGGGTTCTGCTTCTCCAGTCATTGAGACTTGATTTACATCAGCATTACCCTCGACGATGTAGCCATCAACGCCTATCGTCTCGCCAGCTCCGACTACTACGATGTCGCCTTTTTTTAAATTTTCGGTTTTTACCTTTTCAAGTGTCTTTTCGCCGTTTAAATTTCGCTCGACCCAGACCTCTTCGATGTTTGGTTTGGCTAGCTCTTTGATGAGATCATCGCTTCTGTGGCTAGCACTTTCTTCCATGTATTCGCCGATATTTATCATCAAATTTGTGCTATTTGCAGCCAAATGATCACCCATTGCTAGGCTTGTGCCAATAGCAGTTGCCTCGAGCACTTTTGAGGTGATGCCCTCATGCCTTAGCTCTTTTGCGCCTTCTATTAAATTTGGAGCTGTGGCGTAAAGAGTTACGGCTGATTTTAGAGTTTTATTACTCATAAATGGCGTTACACCAAGTGCAGCAGCAGCTTTGTAGATATTTGCTTTGCTAGGCAGGCTCTCATCTTTTGGCTTAGTTGGAAAATCATAGCTTTTTATAAAATCTAAAATTTTCTCATAGCTCTTATCAAACTCGACAACGATACTTTTTGCGTATTTATTTACACGCACGCTTTTTGCATCGGTTCGCTCTGAGATCGCAGCCTCGATGGCGCTGACATCGCTTCTAGCGTTTAGGCTCTCGCAAATAAACCTCGCTCTATTTTTGCTCTTGTGAGCTAGAGTGACCTTATTTTTGTGAGTCAAGTTCTGCTTTGACATCTTCAAAACGCTCTTTTAGTTCTTCTATGCCAGCGTTTATTAGCTCGCCACCTTTGATGATCGCTTTAAATACGCACTCTTGTGCTTTTGGATTAGTTAGCACATAAGCTGCTATGCCACCTAAAAGTAGGCCTTTTACAAAGCCAGCTGCGTTAAAATTTTCAGGTACAAATGGTAAATTTTGAGCTGCATTGTTTATCGCATTATCAACCGCACTTGGCTGAGTTGCTGCTGCGTCATTTGCTGCTACTTCGTTTGCGTTTTCTTCATTGATATAAGGGTTATTCATTATTTACTCTCCAATTTTATTAGTTCTTCAGCTATCAAAAGACCGCCGATGCCAGCTGCAGTAAAAGCTGCTGCGTTTAGATATTTTTTTTGTGCTATCAAATTTGAAGCATGAATGCCAACAGCACCTACAAAACCACCAGTTACGGCGTATTTTGCTATCTTTTTAGCGACATCTTTTTTAGTTGCTCTGTTGTTTAGATAGTCGCTAAAGCCAAGCGCAGCCGCACCCATACCAGCGATCAAGGCTCCACTGATGAAGTGATCAAATGGAAGTCTTGTGTTTGAAAGTGTAAAAAGACTATTTTCTTGCATTCTCTATCCTTAAGCTATATCGTTTGGTGTGATAGCTTTTGGAGCTGCTGGCTTTTTAGCGCGTGGTTTTCTTGTTTTTTTAACCACTTTTTCAGCCTCTTTTTCTACTTTTTTAACGCCACGTTTTGCTTTTTTCTCTTCTTTAACTATGAAGTCTTTTGCGTCTTTTGCGACGTTTTTGCCTTTTTTATAAAGATCTTTTGCAGCCTCTTTGCCTTTATCTAAGCCATCTTTTGCGCACTCTTTGATCTTATCTCTTTTACTCCAAGCAACTACTGCTAAACCGCCTACTGCTAAACCTGCTAAAAATGGTAATGCCATTTTAAATCCTTTCTTTGTTTGATTTTGTAAATTATTCATCTTCTTCATCCTTATTTAAATTTTTGCTAACTACTGAAATGCCTAATGCCCCAAGCGCAAGCCCGCTAAAAAACGAGAAATTTGGATTATTGGTTATCTTTGCTAACTCGCTTTTATCAGCCTTGCCACTTGCGATATTTTGCAAGCTTTTAGTTATCTCATTAAAGTCATTTTGATAGCTTTCTAAAATGTTTGCTATGCCATTTTGCTCAAAATTTTGCGAAATTTCATTTAAATTTAGCTCATTTTTTACCTCACATCCGCTATAAATTTCTTTTAAGCAGTGCTTTAAAGAGGCGATATATTCATTATTTGAAGTAGCCCAAAGTCTAAAAAATAGATCTTTTAGCTCCTCATCGTCTAAGCTTTCACAAAATTTTTCATACATTTTGTTTAGCTCATTTTCATAGTTTAGTGCCTCTATCAGCGCATCTTCTTTATTTTTTGCTGGCAAAAAGATAGCTTCATTTTCACAAACAAGCTCATACTCATGCGCACTTGCAAATTTCTCTATCAAGATGATCGCATTTTTTCTTACGCTTGCGATTTGATCAAATACTTCGCCAAATGAAGCTAGGCTTTCATATAGCCTAAGTGCGTTTTTTTCGCTCGTATAAGAGGCGTTTAAAAGCTCGTTAAGCATATTTTACTTCTCTTGCTACTTCATTTACTTTAGCTGAAATTTCTTCTAAATTTTGCCCTTTTAAGAGATCCTCCCAGAGATTTTTAGGGAAAATTTCATGATCGTATTCTATCGTTACAGAGCCGATTAGCTTGTTAAATTTAACATTTTTTATGCCATTTATCTGAGCTATCATGTCATCTAAACTGGCTAAATTTACGCTACTGCTTAGCTCTTTGATCTTTGGGCTAACCCTTACTCTTAGTCTGCCATTTGTGTGAGCTATCATAGAAAAATAGCTTGCAACTTGTGCTAAAGTTTGTGTTTTTATATCCATTTTCATCCTTTTATTTTGTCTGCGTATTATCTAATTTGTAACTTAAACAAATCTGAAATTTTTTTGTCTTTCATTATCAAAAAGTAAAATGAAATGATAAATTTAAATCCCATTTTTTGCTTGGCAATCACTGCAAATTCCATAAAGTATCATCTTGTGAGACTCTGCACTAAATGAACTTTGACTACAAATTTGATCTTGTCTTTGCTCTATCATCTCATCTTCAAAATCAACCACTTTGCCGCAAATTTCACATATCAGGTGATCGTGAGAGGATTTTAAATTTAGCTCGTAATTTTTAACACCATTTTGCTCAAAACTATTTGCCAGATGGTGCTCTTCAAGAAAATTTAAAAAGGTATATATAGAAGTCATTGAAATTTCATTTTTGTAAGTTTCATAAATTTTTTGGCAAATTTCTTGAGCATTTAGATGCGACTTGCTAGTAAAAAGCACACGCAAAATTTGCTCTTTTATCTCAGAGCCTTTTTGACCAAAAGCTTTTAAAAACTCGTTAAAATGCTTGTAAAATAGTTCAAAGTCTTCCACAAAGTCCCTATCAAATTGATAATGAAAGTAAAGATTTTACAACTTTGCTACTAAAAAATGCATAAAATTTCTTACGAATTTAAAGTAAAGTATTTTATAAGCTTCTTTTGGTATAGTTTCGCATTTTTTAAATCAGAATTAAGGAACGAAATGACTTACGACGAGCTAGAATTAGACGCCGTTTTGTTAGAGGTTTTGGAAAATAGAGGCAGCTTTGACTCGATGGATGACGAAGAGCTTTACGAGCTTATCGAGCAAGTCGCGCAATACACTGACGGCGACTACGAAGAGGCGTTTGAATATATGACTCAATTTTCTCCGATCCCTAAAAAACGCTTTGTATCACTATTTATGGTTTAGCAAAAGGCTAAGCCATAATCTTGCTAATTTATAAACTAAATTTCAAAAATCTTTAAAATGTCAAAAAAGAGCTTGACTCTTTTAAAAGAGCCAAGATGTGAGGTTTTTATAAGAAGTATTTTGAGATTATCTCTTTAAATTTGATTGTGTATTTGCTAGCTTTTGGGCTGTTGTTGTAGATATCTTCGAATTCATAAATTCTATCGTAGTAGTCGTTTGTATCTTGCGCGTTTATCTTAAGTCTTGCCACGTCTAAGCTAACGCCAACAAAAGCTCCACTAGTCTTGCCACGCTCCTCGACAAATGCTGAAATTTCAGGCAAATCGCTAGCTATCGCCACTTCGTTGCCAACGCCGCCAGTCGCTTCTGCTTTTAGGCTGATCGTATCTTTTGCGTTAAATAAGCTTGCGTAGGCTTCTGAGTTTTTAAACAAGATGATCATATCTGCTGAGCTATATCCTAGCTGAAGGCCGATGCTGCCAGATGTGTAATTTACAAAAAATGGGCTTGACCACTCGCCATCGTCGTTTTTAGCGATAAATACACCTTTGCCTTTTGAGCCAGTGATGATCGCACCTGCTTTTGTTACATCTGGGATGATGGCGATGGCTTTGATGCCTGTAAATTTGGTATTTGGTTTTAAATTTCTAGTGCCAAAAGCGTTTAAAATGTTTATCGCATTTTTTAATTTTTGATTTTGGATCACGTCAGCGTTTAAATTTAACACAAAAAATGAGCCGATCAAAAAGAGCAAAGTTAGAATTTTTTTCATCAAATTTCCTTATTTAAAATTTTTGTTATTATAGCCTAAAATAAACTATTATTTAAAAATTTATTAATGAAATTTTATGAGATTTCATTATAAAATGCCCATTTTTAAGGAAAAAATATGAGCTTAATACTTTTTGTAGAATACGTCGGTATCGCATCAGCTGCGCTTAGTGGCTTTTTGTTTGCAGTAAAAAGAGAGTGTGACTGGCTGGGTGTCTTTTTGTCTGCATTTTTGACCGCACTTGGAGGCGGTATCGTGCGTGATATGCTAGTTGGCAGGGCGGTTTATTCATTTACTCACTACATGCCAGTAAGCGTCGTCATCTTTATGCTTGTCGTATCTAGGATCACAAATTTGCATATAAAAAGAGATGGTTTAGAGAAGAAATTTGTCTTTATCTTTGCCGATGCGATCGACGTTATCTGCTTTTCGATCGTTGGAGCGATGGTTGCCATTGAGTATAGTTACAACATCTTTGGCGTCATGATGATCGCTTTTTTTAACGGCGTTGGTGGCGGTATCTTAAGAGATATCTTGCTAAATGAAGTCCCGTGGTTTTTACGCACCGGACTTTACGGCACGATAAGCCTTGGCGTGGGGCTTGCCTACTTTATCCTATATTATCTAGGCCTTACTAACATATTTTTTACCATGCTCTTGCTAGCTGCTGGCATAACGGTCAGGATGTTTGCATTTTATAGAGGTTGGAAGCTGCCTGATCTATGAAATTTAGCGAGTTTTTTGATATCTGGGTCAATGAAAACTACTATAAATTTGGCGTGGATATCGGCAAAAAGGGCGATTTTTACACAAATGTAAGCGTTGGCTACCTCTTTGGCGCTTGCCTTGCAAACTATTTTTTAAAGCTACTTAAAAACGGCGAAATTTCTAGCTCATGCAAGGTCATGGAGATCGGCGCAAACTCAGGCGATATGCTGGCTGATTTTGCGCAAGGTATATTTACGCTTGAGCCAGAAATTTTGCCAAATTTAGAGTTTATCATCATAGAACCTCATGAAATTTTACGCAAAAAACAGCTTAAAACCTTTAAAAATCGCTTTGGTGACGAAGTAAAAATAAAACACTATGAAAATTTGAGCGAGTGCTCTTTTGATGAAATTTTTGTCATCTCAAATGAGCTGCTTGACGCATTTAGCTGCGAGGTGATAGACGCAGATAATATGCTTTTTGTGGATAGCGATCTAAAATTTCACTGGCAAAAAGCGGATCAAAATTTGTTGGCTCTTGCAAAGAAATTTGGCATAAAAAAGGGCGAGATATCAACTAGCTACGCTAAATTTGCACTCCAGCTTGCAAATGCGGCAAAAAAGGTGAGATTTTTAAGCTTTGACTACGGCGAATTTGAGCCAAAAAATGAGTTTAGCCTAAGAGTTTTTAAGGATCATCAAGTTTTTTCATTGTTTGAAATTTCAAACCTCGAGCCATATTTTAAAAGCTCAGATCTAACTTATAGCCTTTGTTTTAAGCAGGTAAAAGAGGCTTTTTGTGAAGCTGGCTTTTTGATGCTTAAATTTAAAAAACAAAATGATGCCTTAGTTTGCGACTTTGGCGTGGATGAAATTTTATCTTTGGTACTTGAAAAAGGCAGCAAGAAAGCCTATGAAAACGCTGCAAAACAGGCGAAATTTCTACTCTCGCCTGAGTTTTTAGGCGAGAAGTTTAAATTTATAGAGTTTTTAAAGAGCTAGCCTAGCGATATCAGCGTAACCCGCTTCGCAAGCCTTTAAAAGGTCATTTGGAGCTATCTTTATCTGCTTGCCTCTTACTCCAGCGCTTACTAGCACGTACTCTTGCTCTTTTGCTCGCTCATCGATAAATGTGGCAAAATGCTTTTTCATAGCAAGTGGCGAGCAGCCACCTCTGATGTAGCCGGTGATCTTTTCTAGGTCTTTTAAATTTATGAGCTCGCAGCGTTTGGCTCCGCACGCATGAGCAAGTGCTTTTAGATCAAGCTCCAGATCGCCTTGCAAGCAAGCAACGACAAAATTTTTAGGCTCGCACTGGCAGACGATCGTCTTATAAATTTGCTTTATATCTTGCTTGGTGCTAGCTGCTACGTGAACGGCTGAAAGGTCGTTTAGATCGACTTCGTACTCAAGTATCTCATACTCTATTTTTAGCTTGTCTAAAAGCCTAGCGGCGTTGGTTTTATGTATCATCTTTTCTCATTTTTGTGAATTTTTTGTATAATTATAGCCAAAACTTAAAGGAGGAAAGATGGCTGAAGAAGTTGAAGAGAAAAAAGCAAAAAAAGGTGGCAATGGCGCTTTGATGATAATCATCATCGCGATATTTGTTTTATTGCTAGTTATCGGAGGGCTAGTGGCGTTTTTGATGCTTAGTTCTGACGAGCCAAAAGAGGCAAATATGGCGCAAACACCAGCTCAGACTCAAACTCAACCAGCACCCGCTCAAAACAAAGCAAAACGCGGTGGCAACGACTATTCGAACATGGGACCGATATATCCGCTTGATCAGTTTGTCGTAAATTTACTTAGTGAAAACGGCTCGAGATTTCTTAAAACTAAGATCGATTTAGAGCAAAGCGACGAGCTACTAACAGCCGAGCTTGATAAGAAAAAGGCACTTTTAAGAGATATCATCATAAGAACGCTCTCTTCTAAAACTTATGAAGAAGTAAGCACTGCAAAGGGCAAGGATAGACTAAAAGACGAGATCGTCGGCAAGCTAAATGAAGTGCTAAATGATGGCTACATCAAAAACATATTTTTTACTGATTTCGTGGTGCAATGATAGGCATCGATATCGTTAAAATAGATAGAATTTCAAGACTTAAGGCTCGTCACGGCGAGCTTTTTTTAAAGAGATTTTTAAGTGATAGCGAGATAGCGCTAGCAAAAAATGATGCGACTTTGGCTGGATTTTGGGCGGCCAAAGAAGCAGCTAGCAAAGCCCTTGGTGTGGGGATTAGCAAAGAGTGTGGCTTTTTGGATATTGTGCTCAGCAAAGACGCAAAAAACGCACCAAAGATAAAATTTAGCCCAAGAATTTATACAAGCTTTAATATCAAAGAAGCAAGCCTTAGTATAACTCACGACGGCGGATTTGCCGTAGCTGCAGTGATGATAGTGTGAAATTTATCTGTTTTTTCTAACTTTTGGCTACTTTTTTATATAAAGCCTAATTTACAAACAAATACTTATATAAACTTTTTTACAAAAAAGACGAAATTTGATGTAGCGCTTTGTGGTTTATAAAAACTAAGGATAGTAAAATGCAAATTTCTAATAATCTTTCAACCCCTAACTATCTCTCAAGAGAGAACATAGCAAGGGAGATGGGCTTTAAATTTAACGATATAAACGAGATACTTAGTAATGATATGGGTCATGGTATGACATTTTCTAAGTATGCAAGGCTAGATGATAAAGAAAGAGCAAGAGAATACGATAGATATGATCACTCACTCACTGGATTTGTAAAAGGTGAAGGAGAGCCAAGGGTAAGCATACTTGGCAAGCTAATGGGCTATGACGACTCTTTTTCAAAAGATGAGATAGATGAGCTAAAGAAATTTATAGATGATAGCGGTGCTTTAGGGCTTGAGAGAAATCCAGCATTTGAGCCAAAGGGGATTTTTAAAGATCCATTAAATAGTAAAAAGCTTAGCGTTGATGATTTTATAGATCAGTTTGCAAATAAAAAAATCCTCTCTTTTATAGCTTTTGGCGGTAGTAAGACAGCTGAACTACTTGATAGCGATATGAGTGTTGATGAGTTTAAAGGCAAATGGGCTAAATTTGCACTAAATGAGCGCTTTGGTTTAGAGCTTGACGAGGAACTAGCAAAGGAAACTATAAATTCCATCAACGATCTTGAAGCACAAAACGAAGAAGAGAAAAAAGAGAAGAAATTTACTCCTATACAAGTTACTAAAAAGTCTCAAACCTACAAGCTTGAAGCCGATGAGAGATTTAAGGAGCTTTATAAATTTATAAAGAGTGAATTTGATAGTGGCAAGAGCATGTTTGAAATTTTAGAAAAAGTAGCAAAGCTTAAAGTGGATAAGACAGCGTAAAGGGGAGCTTGAAATTATAACTAGCATAAACGGACTTAGCAACACACCGATACAAGATAACACTATCCAAAAAGAAAACGTGGCTAAAGATACCAAAGACGATGAAAAGGCTAAAATAGAAGCTTTATGGTATAGCCCAGTTGGAAAGAGCATAAAAGAGATTATTGATATAGACGAAAATGAAGATAATTGGGTTGCAAAAACGATAAGCAAAATAGATAATATGCTTTCTAAGCGTTACAATACCGAACAAGATCGCAACGCCATGTCGATGAAACAGCCAAGAACTTTAGAAGAAGCAAAAGATCAAGTTCTTATAATGTATTCTGATATATTAAAGGAAAACTCTGTTGATGGCAAGCCAACCATGATGGGCAAACTAATAGGTCTTGGCACAAAAGAAGAGGAGGCTGACCTAAGAGCATTTATGGATAGCATGTCCTCTCTATATCCAAATAATAACAAGGAGTCGCTTAGTCTTTTAGATAGAACCGACCTAAGCATAGATGAATTTAAGACTTTATTTGCCAAAGCAAGAGAAAAAGCTACAAAGGATGTTGAAGAACAAAGAAAGCAGATAATCAAAGAAGAACAAGAATACAATGCAAATTTTGCCAAAGAGCAAAGTGAGAAGAAATTTAAACCTATGCAGGTTAAGAAGAAGTATGAGACCTATGATATAAATAAGGATCAGAAATTTCTCTATGCAAGAGAGCTTTTAAATTTCAAAGAAAAAAGAGGTATAGACGTCTTAGAGCTTATGCAAAAGATAGACAAGAAGCAAATTTTAAATAAGATGGCTTGACTAGCTAAAGATAGCCACCTTTTAAATTTATCTATTTAAACTTTTGTCTCGTTTTGAAGCTTTGTGGCATGAGCTAGCACACTATCTACTATCTCACCAGCACTTTTGCCATCTTTTGAAGTTAGCAAATTTCTCTTTAGTAGCTCTTCTAAGATAAATTTGATCATCTTCTCATTTTTCAAAAGCCTTGAGAGAGGCACTATATCATCAGCTAGGCTTTGCTCATTCATTAGCTTTGAGTAAGAGTTTGCCTCCACACTAAGCTTCGTCTCGCCACTATCACTAGCGATAGGGCTAAAACTCTTTAAAAATCCCACAAATACACCAGCGCTGCTATAAGTATCATCTGCTTGATATACCGACATATCAGGGTTAAATGTATATTCGTCACTGGCTCTTGCATCAAGATGCTCTTTGCTAAAATTTAGCTCATAGACCTCGTGGCTTACTCCAAAGCCTCTAAGCTCATCTCTAACGCTCTTTGCATCGTTAAATTGATCAAATGTTTTATATACATTTGTAACAGATATTAAGCTCACATCTTTTAAGAAATTTGCATTTTTACCAAAGGTTTTTTGGTTGGTATCCATACTAAAGCCTTTTGGTAAATTTACTAGATCAGCCTCGCTATATCTATCTTTTTCATCCCCTACAATGCTTTTAAAAAGTTTATAATAGTGCTTTGTAGTATCAGCTACGTCTATCTTTTCAAAGGCAGCCTTTCTTTTATCTTGTGTGAAGAGATATGTTTTATTGTTGTATCTAACTATCTCATCAAGCGTGCTTTTGTGGATTTTAAAGTCTTGTGGCAAGCCTGCAGCTTTGTTAAAATCAGCTCCCATAAAGCCAGCTTTATCCACTGTGTAGCCATAAGCTTGAAGATCATTAAAATTTAATGAGGTGAGGCTATTTTGTGAAGAAGTGGTATAAGTAAATTTAGCTGGTTCTTGGTTTGGCTTGCTAATCTTTTCTTTGACATTTTGCTTTATAAGATCACTAAAATTTAAAGACCTATCTTTCTTGTATTGTTGCTTAGTGTATGAATTTACATTTGTGCTTAAGATGCTAATATCATTCATGGTTTGCTCCTTGATATTATCTGTCAAAGAGCAAGCATGATTTGTTCCAGAGTAAATTTACATCCACTCAAGCACTTGCGTGATATCTTTGGCGTAGAAGCACTTTAGACCTTGCGTGTCAAGCGGTTTGTTTGGGATGATCGCATTTTTAAATTTCTGCGTTTTTGCCTCTTTTAAGCGCTGATCGAGGTTGAAAATTTCTCTTATCTCGCCGTTTAGGCTTAGCTCGCCGATGAAGATACTATCCTTGCTGATAGGGCGGTTTTTGAAGCTACTGATTATCGCTGCGATGACGGCTAGATCGGCCGCAGTCTCGCTTATCTTAACGCCACCTGAAACGTTTATGAAGACGTCGTAGTGCCCAAGTGGAATTTCAAGCTTTCGCTCAAGTAGGGCTAGCAGCATATCTAGGCGGTTTCTCTCAAAGCCAGTCGAGCTTCGCTTTGGATAGGCGCTTTCACAAACGAGCGCCTGAATTTCGATGCTAAGCGCCCTTGAGCCTTCCATTATGATAGTGATCGCACTGCCACTCATCGCCCCGCCACGTGTGAAAAATTTACTAGAAACCTCATTTGCGCTCACAAGCCCATGCTGGCTCATCTCAAATATACCAACCTCACTAGTCGAGCCAAAGCGGTTTTTAAACCCACGTAAAATTCTTAGCTCTCTGCTCGCGTCACCCTCAAAATAAAGCACCACATCTACCATGTGCTCAAGCACTCTTGGCCCTGCGATTGAGCCCTCTTTGGTTATGTGTCCGATGATGAAAACGCAGATATTTTGGCTCTTTGCAAGCCTCATCAGCTCAAATGTGATCTCTCGAACCTGCGTGATCGAGCCTGGGGCGGAGGTTATATTTTGACTATAAAGAGTTTGAATGGAGTCAATGACTAGCACCTTGTAGTCGCTCTTTTGCACTTCTAGCATGATATCTTCTAGGCAAATTTCAGTTAGCAGGTATAAATTTTTATCCACCGCATTTAGCCTATCAGCTCTCATTTTTATCTGGCTTTGGCTCTCTTCGCCGCTTACATAGAGCGTTTTTTTGCCATCTTTTGCTAAATTTGAGCCGATTTTTAGAAGCAGGGTTGATTTGCCAATGCCTGGACTGCCGCCTATTAAAACAAGCGAGCCCTCGACCACGCCGCCACCAAGAACAAGGTCTAGCTCGCTATCTTTGGTGCTAAATCTCGTGAAATTTTGAATTTCAACTTCGTCTATGCTTATGGCTTTGCTGGGTGTGCCACTGCTTTTTGCTATCTCCTTGCTTATCTTTATCTCTTGCTGGCTAAGCTCGACAAAGCTGTCCCAAGCCCCACATTGTGGGCATTTACCCAGCCACTTTGCCTGTTGATTACCGCAGGCTTGACACTCAAAAACTGGCTTTGCTTTTGCCATAATATATCCTTTTTAAAATTTCAACTACTATCACTCCAAAGACCGCTCCGATCATGTCAGCCACGATGTCAAGCAGGCTAAAGCTCCTGTTTGGCAAAAATGCCTGAACGAGCTCTATTTGCACTCCAAAGGCTAAAAGTAGGGCTAAATTTTTTAAAATTACAAACTCATAGCCAAGGTAGAGCAGTATATAAAGAACGAAAAAAGCTAAAAAATGGTTTGCTTTGTCCCACGAATTTTCGATGATCGCAGGACTTTTTGGAGTAAATGCAAGAATATCAATCGCCAAAAGAGCAGCAAAAAAGCAAATTTTACTAAGAAATTTTACCCTACTCAAAAATGGCGTCCATCAGCTCGTCTAAAAACTCGTCTGGGTTAAATTTGATGATATCGTCCATGCTCTCGCCAACGCCTATATAAAATATAGGTAGCTCAAGCTCTCTTGCCACGCCAAATAGCGCTCCGCCCTTTGCAGTGCCGTCAAGCTTTGTGATGATGACGCCATCAAGCGAGACGATATCGTTAAATGCCTTTGCCTGCGCGACGCCAGCGTTGCCCTGCGTGCCATCAAGTATGAGGATCTTGCGATGAGGCGCCTTTTCGTAGGCTTTTTTACTGATACGAACGATCTTGTCAAGCTCGTTTGCTAAATTTGTCTGGTTTTGAAGCCTGCCAGCCGTGTCTAGGATGACGCAGTCGATGCCTTTTGCAAGGGCTGAGCTGATCGTATCGTAGGCAACAGCTGAAGGATCATGCCCTTGCTGGGTGGCGACTATCGGCACATTTAGTCTGATCGACCACTGGCGTAGCTGCTCGATCGCCCCAGCTCTAAATGTATCACAAGCGCCCAAAATGACGCTTTTGCCGTTATTTTTATATAAATTTGCTAGCTTTGCGATGGTTGTCGTCTTGCCAGCGCCATTTACGCCAAGGATGAGATCGACAAATGGCTTGTCAGGCTCGATCACGCGCTCTTTTTCGTAGATAAAATAGCTACTCATAACGCGTCTTAGATCAGCTCTGCTCACTTCATCTTGTGGCGGCAAGTAGTATAAAATCTCCTCCACGATCTCGTAAGCCACGTCAGCTTCTAGTAAAATTTCTTCTAAGCTCTCTTTGTCGATCTTTTTTGACTTTTTAACTGAGCTTATCGCTCCAAAGGTCTTTTCAAAGCCTCTTTTTAAAAACTCAAGCATTATTTTATGGCCCTATTTATGTCAGTTTCAAGCATCTCTTCAGGCACAAGACCGATGTAACCTTGAGCGTAGTCGCCATTTGCTTTAAAGAGTGCAGATGCAGGGAGTCCTTTGATGCCGCCCATCGCCTTTTCAAATAAGAAATTTCCCTCGCCAACTGCGATGTCGTATTTGATCTTATACTTTTGAGCAAATTCTTTAACTTCGTCCTCGCTCTTGTCTTCAAGCAAGACAGCAACGATGTTTAGCTCATTTTTAAATTTCTCACTTAGGTTGTTTAAAGATGGGATCTCGGCCTTGCAAGGTGGGCACCAAGTAGCGAAAAATACGTAAAGTGTCGCTTTTTTGCCATCTTTTACGTCAAAGCCGTTGCTTCTTTTTGTGATCTGCATAGTTGTGCCGTTAAGCAATTTTAGGCTTATCTCTTTTATTTCGTCGCTTTGTGCGCTCTCATTCATTTTTGGAGTGAGCGTATCTTTGCTTAAATTTTCATCTTTGCTGGCATTTTCTTCTAAATTTTTACTTTGCACAGCTGGTTCGCTAGTGTTTTGCTCGCTCTTTTTGTTAGAGTCGTCACCGCATCCGAAAAATGCAAAAAGACAAAGTGATGTTATAATTACGCGTTTTAGTGTCATAAATTTCCTTTTGAAAAATGTTTCAGGATTATACAAGAAAGAGCATAAAATGAGCGTTAATTTAGAAAAAAACGAATTTAGAAAAAATGCAAGAGCAAATTTGATAAAGCTTACTAAATTTAGAGCAAAATGCACACATCATAAGGCAGCAAAAACGCTTTTAAATTTGATAAATTACACAAATTCTAAAAAGGTGCTCTTTTACCTGCCGCTTAACTACGAAGTCGATGTGCTTAAAATAAGACGAAATTTATCACATAAATGTGAAATTTTTGCCCCTTTTATGGTAGGTCTTAGCTTAGAGATGGTAAGATTGCGACTGCCATTTCTAACTTATAAATTTAATGTCAGGCAGCCATCTGGCAAAAAAATGAATAATGTTAAACTCGATATGGCGGTAGTTCCAGCGATTGGGGTTGATGGAGCTATGGCAAGGATAGGGCACGGAAAAGGATTTTACGATAGATTTTTTGACACTTTGCCCATTAAGCCAAAACTGATAGTTTTCTTAGAGGTAAAAGACTTTTACACCAAAGATGTGCTCTCGCAGGCGCACGATGCGGTGGGAGACTTTTATATAACCCCAAGTAAAAATTATATAAAAAGAGGAATAAATGATAGAGGTTTTAATAGGCTTAGGAGCCGGTGTGGTGGGCGTTGGAGCAGGGTATCTCTACGCCAAAAAGATAAATGATGCAAACTACAACATATTTTTAGAGCAGGCAAAAGCAAAGGCAAAAGCTATCGAGTATGAAGCTGAGCTAACGCTTAAAAACTCTAAAATTTCAGTGCAAGAGGCTGAATTTGAGGCTAAAAAAAGATATGACGACAAGACGACAAAGCTTCAAAAAGAGTACGCAAGTAAATTTGATGAGCTGACCAAAAAAGAGAAAATTTTGCTAAACGAGCAAGAACTCTTAAACGAGAGCAAAGAGCTTTTTGAAAAGGACAAGCAAGATGCGAAGGTCACTTACGAAGAGGGTTTAAATTTAAAAGCGACTTATCAAAACAAAGTAGAAGAGGCGATAAGAGTGCTTGAGCACGCTGCTGGCTTAACGGAGGAAGAGGCAAAAGAGGTCGTGCTTAAAAAGGTCGAAGAGAAGTCGCGCGCCGACATCGCTCACATCGTTAGAAAATACGAAGAAGAGGCAAAAAGAGAGGCTAAAAAGAGGGTTAATTACATCTTGGCGCAGGCTACGTCAAGATTTGCTGGTGAATTTGCGGCTGAGCGTCTGATAAATGTCGTAAATATCAAAAATGATGAGCTAAAAGGCAGGATCATCGGCAAAGAGGGACGTAACATCAAAACCCTTGAAATGGTGCTTGGTGTTGATATTATCATCGATGATACCCCACACGCTATCATCTTAAGCAGCTTTAACCTTTACAGGCGTGCGATCGCTACAAGAGTGATCGAGCTTTTGGTGGAGGATGGCAGAATTCAGCCTGCGAGGATAGAGGATCTTCACAAAAAAGTGACTGAAGAATTTGAGCAAAGTATACAAGAAGAGGGCGAAAACATCGTCATGGACCTTGGTCTAAATAAAATTCATCCAGAGATAGTAAAACTAATAGGCAAGCTTAAATTTAGAGCAAGCTATGGTCAAAATGCCCTTGCTCACAGCCTTGAAGTGGCTCACCTCGCTGGCATCATCGCGGCTGAGTGTGGCGGAGATGAGAAGCTAGCAAAAAGAGCTGGCATACTTCACGACATCGGCAAAGCGCTAACTCACGAGTACGAGGGCAGCCACGTCGATCTTGGAGCTGAAATTTGCAAACGCTATAAAGAGCATCCAGTCGTCATCAACGCGATCTATGCTCACCATGGCCACGAAGAGGCGACAAGTATAGAAAGTGCTGCTGTTTGCGCAGCTGATGCACTAAGCGCAGCTCGTCCAGGAGCAAGACGTGAGGTGCTTGAGAGCTTCCTAAAACGTGTCGAAGAGATCGAAAACATCGCAAAAAGCAAAGAGGGCATTAAACAAGCTTATGCGATCAACGCTGGCCGTGAGATCCGCGTCATCGCAAATGCTAAACTCATAAACGACGATGAGGCCGTGCTTGTGGCAAAAGAGATCGCTCAAGAGATCGAGAGCAAGGTGCAGTATCCTGGTGAGATCAAAGTGAGCGTCATCAGAGAAACTCGCGCTGTTGATTTTGCGAAATAACGGCAAGATATGAAATTTCTTTTATCATTAATAATATTTTTCTCGCTTGGCTTTGCCAGCGAGGAGCTCGTGCTAGACTCGGCAAATTCGTTTATAACGACGATGAGAGGCGCTAGAAACGCCCCTATAAAAGAGCTCATCGAACAGTCAAAAGCGACGATCATCTTTCCAAGTGTAAAAAAAGTCGGTTTTGTGGTCGGTGGCATGGGCGGAGATGGCATCATGGTCGTTGGCAACATCAACTCGCCAAGTGAAATTTTGCCAGTTAGTATAAGTGGCGGCAGTATCGGCATACAGCTTGGTTACGAAGATAGCTCGCTTGTGCTTTTTATATTTAAAGATAGCATTATCTACGACATAAAAGACGCCAAGATCACGCTTGATACGAAGCTTTCAGTGGCATTTGGCGATATCGGGCGCAATTATAATAAAATAAGCGACTTTAAATTTTCAAGCGACATCTACGCATACGCTGCAAATGATGGATTTTTCGCAGGAGCAAGCTTTGGCGGAGCAGTGATAAGCGCAAAGGATGAAATTTTAAAACAAAGTGGCTACGCATACGAGCAACTGATATCTTCAGCTTCTAAGCTTTTGGGGCAATGATGTGCAAGATATTATAAACTTAATTTCGACTTACGGCTACATCGTGCTGTTTTTTTACAGCCTTGGTGGTGGCATGGTTGCGCTTATCGCTGCTGGGATATTAAGCTTTGCTGGCAAGATGGATCTAACTCTTAGCATAGCAGTTGCTGCCGTTGCAAATACGATCGGCGATACTTTGATCTTTTACGTCGCAAGGTTTAACAAAAGCTCGCTTATGCCTTATGTGAAAAATCACAAAAGAAAGCTTGCTTACGCTGGAATTTTGGCAAAAAAACACGGCGATAAGATAATATTTATCAAAAAATTTATCTACGGCGTCAAAACTTTAGTGCCTATCGCACTTGGACTTACAAAATACTCTTTTTATAAATTTAGCGTTATAAATTTGATCTCTTCAGTGCTTTGGGCAGTGATCGTCGGTCTTGCTAGCTATAAAGCAGGGGATTATTTTATGAGTGTGAGCAATTATCTTAGCGAGCATGGCTATATCATGCCGCTTGTCATGGTTGGCTTGTTATTAGGTATCTGGTTATTTTTACAACACATTACAAAAAGGAGAAAAGCATGAAAAAGGTGATATCTGCTCTAATCGTAGTTATCGTGATCGTCGCAGGCGCTGTTTATTTCGCCTCAAATAAGGTCGAGGAGAACTATCAAAGGATAGTTGATAGACTAAATGATGTAAATGGCTTTAAAGTTTCAGAAAATAGCTATCAAAAAGGCTTTTTTGGCTCAAAAGGATCGTTTGATCTTATCGTTTCAAAGGATCTTTTGAAAAATTTGGCTGGCAAAGATGTAGATGAGGATCTAAATTTCAAGGTAGAAAATGAAATTTCTCACTCAGTGCTTGCATTTGTAAATGGCTTTGATATCGACTCAAAAATTTCTATACAAAATGAGGCGATAAAAAATATCGTTGCTTCATTTCTTGGATCAAACGTCGTCGCAACGGCTAAAACAAAAGCCAGCGTGAGTGGCGATAAAGATGTAAATGTTAAATTTAGCGATATCGACTTTAGTGACAAGCAAACTATGAACGTTCATACAAAGGATGTGAAATTTGGCTTGAAACTGGACGCAAAAGATAATGTAAATAGCGCAAACTTGGGCGTTGAAAAAGTTGTTTTAAAAGGTCTTAATGAAGAAAATAAAGTAGAAGCTAATGTTGAAGGTGTCGATATAGATACAAGCTACACTGTGCCAGTTGAAATTTCAAAGATATTTGAGAACAAACTAGTCCCTTACATAGCAAAGGCTAAGATCAAAAAACTAGCATTATTAGATGAAAAAGATGGTAATGTTGCTTTAGACGATCTAGAGTATAACTCGAAATTTGAAGTCTCAAATGATCTTGGTAGCTCAAATGATGTAGTGAAGATAGGTGCGGTTGCTGTTAATAAAGTGAAATTTACAGATTTTATCTTAGATAGTAAGATAGCAAATATCAACGTGCCAACTATAAATAATATACTTGATAGACTAAGTAATGTAAATGTTGATACAAATGAGAGTATATTTGCTGGGTTAAATTTGGACGAAGTAATGGGTCAAATTTTAGAGAAAAATCCAAGTGTGAAAGTGGATACATTAAGTTTTAAAAATGGCGATAATGCGATAAATTTAAAACTAGATGCTGCTATCAATGGCTTTAAAAGCGGAGAAAGTCAGCTTGCGATCTTTGATAAGCTATCACTTAATGGTGAGCTAAGCGTGGATGAGACTTTGGCTAAATTTTTTGATACGCTCTTCCCTGAGATGACTCTTATCGAGCCAACACTTATATCTGCTGGATATTTAAAAGAAGATGGCAAAAAAGTAGTGAGTAAATTTAAGTACGATCCAAATAAAAAAGATATCATTTTTAATGAAAAGGTTGGACTTCAAAATTTATTTATGGGCTTTTAAAAATTAGCCTGATTTTTATCTACTTTTAAGCATCACTTCTATATACTTCACTTTCTGTTTTGCAGAGCGCAGAGCAGAAAGTTCTTTTAACTTACAATTGTTAAACTATTAGTCAATCTTTGAAATCTAAACAAGTGATCGATTGAGCCAGTCTATTATGATTAAATAATAGATTAGACAAACTAATATAAAAACTAAAAGTTTTTTTGATTAAAAACTTCATAATAAAAATCCTATCTATTAGATAGGTAATTAATATGGAGAGTTTGATCCTGGCTCAGAGTGAACGCTGGCGGCGTGCCTAATACATGCAAGTCGAACGGACGAGTAAGAGCTTGCTCTTATGAGTTAGTGGCGCACGGGTGAGTAATGTATAGCTAATCTGCCCTACACTAGAGGACAACAGTTGGAAACGACTGCTAATACTCTATACTCCTCTCTAGCATAAGTTAGATAGGGAAAGTTTTTCGGTGTAGGATGAGGCTATATTGTATCAGCTAGTTGGTGAGGTAATGGCTCACCAAGGCTATGACGCATAACTGGTCTGAGAGGATGATCAGTCACACTGGAACTGAGACACGGTCCAGACTCCTACGGGAGGCAGCAGTAGGGAATATTGCTCAATGGGGGAAACCCTGAAGCAGCAACGCCGCGTGGAGGATGACACTTTTCGGAGCGTAAACTCCTTTTGTTAGGGAAGAACAATGACGGTACCTAACGAATAAGCACCGGCTAACTCCGTGCCAGCAGCCGCGGTAATACGGAGGGTGCAAGCGTTACTCGGAATCACTGGGCGTAAAGGACGCGTAGGCGGATTATCAAGTCTCTTGTGAAATCCTATGGCTTAACCATAGAACTGCTTGGGAAACTGATAATCTAGAGTGAGGGAGAGGCAGATGGAATTGGTGGTGTAGGGGTAAAATCCGTAGAGATCACCAGGAATACCCATTGCGAAGGCGATCTGCTGGAACTCAACTGACGCTAATGCGTGAAAGCGTGGGGAGCAAACAGGATTAGATACCCTGGTAGTCCACGCCCTAAACGATGTATACTAGTTGTTGCTAAGCTAGTCTTGGCAGTAATGCACCTAACGGATTAAGTATACCGCCTGGGGAGTACGGTCGCAAGATTAAAACTCAAAGGAATAGACGGGGACCCGCACAAGCGGTGGAGCATGTGGTTTAATTCGAAGATACGCGAAGAACCTTACCCGGACTTGATATCTAACAAATCATCTAGAGATAGAAGAGTGTCTGCTTGCAGAAATGTTAAGACAGGTGCTGCACGGCTGTCGTCAGCTCGTGTCGTGAGATGTTGGGTTAAGTCCCGCAACGAGCGCAACCCACGTCATTAGTTGCTAACAGTTCGGCTGAGCACTCTAATGAGACTGCCTTCGTAAGGAGGAGGAAGGTGTGGACGACGTCAAGTCATCATGGCCCTTATGTCCGGGGCGACACACGTGCTACAATGGCATATACAATGAGAAGCAATATCGCGAGATGGAGCAAATCTATAAAATATGTCCCAGTTCGGATTGGAGTCTGCAACTCGACTCCATGAAGCCGGAATCGCTAGTAATCGTAGATCAGCCATGCTACGGTGAATACGTTCCCGGGTCTTGTACTCACCGCCCGTCACACCATGGGAGTTGATTTCACTCGAAGCCGGAATACTAAATTAGTTACCGTCCACAGTGGAATCAGCGACTGGGGTGAAGTCGTAACAAGGTAACCGTAGGAGAACCTGCGGTTGGATCACCTCCTTTCTAGAGTACATATAGATATTCCCTCACAAGATATCTATAAGAAAGATATTCTCAATCATCCTTGTTTAGTTTTGAAAGATTGATAGACCTATAGGGGCCTATAGCTCAGCTGGTTAGAGTGCACCCCTGATAAGGGTGAGGTCACAAGTTCAAGTCTTGTTAGGCCCACCAGAGAATTTAATTGGGGAATTAGCTCAGCTGGGAGAGCGCCTGCTTTGCACGCAGGAGGTCAGCGGTTCGATCCCGCTATTCTCCACCATAAAATAGTTTAACACTAAAAGTCTATATTAAGTGTTTTTAGAAGCATTTACTTTAGACTTTTAAGCGTCTTAATCTTTATTGATTACGAAGTTGCCTAAAGCAACTTTGTGCTTTAGGGGTTTCCAAAGGGTGTAACTCTTTGGTCGTAAAGGCTAGCTTGCTAGTCTGCGAAGTCTAAATGTTCTTTTAATTAATATTGTTAATAGTCACAAGCAAGTTTTAAAAACAATTTTACAGGACTTGTTAAAGATTTAAATTTCTATTCTCTTTGCATTTAATGCAAAAGTTTGACATCACAATCTATTTAGGATTTAAAACTTATCTAAATAGTAGTCAATGCTTTCCGTCTTGAGAGCTAGAATTTAAATGTAGTAACATAAAGTTATCTTTAACAAGGAAGTGATGCGAATTAGAATAATCTAATATAGAAAAGGTAAGCTACAAAGAGCAAGTGGTGGATGCCTTGGCTAGTAGAGGCGATGAAAGACGTGCCAGGCTGCGATAAGTCTCGGGGAGCCGTCAAGGGGCTTTGATCCGGGAATTTCTGAATGGGGCAACCCAACTAATAGAGATATTAGTTACCGTATAACGGAGCGAACGAGGGGAATTGAAACATCTTAGTACCCTCAGGAAAAGAAATCAAAAGAGATTACGCTAGTAGCGGCGAGCGAACGCGTAAGAGGGCAAACCACTAGTTTACTAGTGGGGTTGTAGGACTGCAATATAGACTAAACTTAGCTAATAGAACGACCTGGAAAGGTTAGGCACAGAGGGTGATACCCCCGTATATGAAAGCTTTGTTTTACTTAGCAGTATCCTGAGTAGGGCGGAACACGTGATATTCTGTCTGAAGCTGGGTAGACCACTATCCAACCCTAAATACTACTACTAGACCGATAGTGCACAAGTACCGTGAGGGAAAGGTGAAAAGAACTGAGGTGATCAGAGTGAAATAGAACCTGAAACCATTTGCTTACAATCATTCAGAGCCCTATGATTTATCAGGGTGATGGACTGCCTTTTGCATAATGAGCCTGCGAGTTGTGATGTCTGGCGAGGTTAAGGAAACCCGGAGCCGTAGCGAAAGCGAGTCTTAATAGGGCGTTTAGTCAGACGTTGCAGACCCGAAACGATGTGATCTATCCATGAGCAGGTTGAAACCGGTGTAAGAGCCGGTGGAGGACCGAACCCGCTAGCGTTGAAAAGCTATGGGATGACTTGTGGATAGGGGTGAAAGGCCAATCAAACATCGTGATAGCTGGTTCTCTCCGAAATATATTTAGGTATAGCGTCATGTAGTAACACTAGGGGGTAGAGCACTGAATGGGCTAGGGCATACACCAATGTACCAAACCCTATCAAACTCCGAATACCTAGTGTGTAATCATGGCAGTCAGGCGGCGAGTGATAAAATCCGTCGTCGAGAGGGGAACAACCCAGACTAACAGCTAAGGTCCCTAAATCTCATTTAAGTGGAAAACGATGTGGAGTTACTTAAACAACCAGGAGGTTGGCTTAGAAGCAGCCATCCTTTAAAGAAAGCGTAATAGCTCACTGGTCTAGTGATTCTGCGCGGAAAATATAACGGGGCTAAAATGAGTACCGAAGCTTTAGACTTAGTTTTACTAAGTGGTAGGAGAGCGTTGTATTTGCGTTGAAGGTATACCGGTAAGGAGTGCTGGAGCGAATACAAGTGAGCATGCAGGCATGAGTAGCGATAATTGGGGTGAGAATCCCCAACGCCGTAAACCCAAGGTTTCCTACGCGATGCTCGTCATCGTAGGGTTAGCCGGGTCCTAAGCAAAGTCCGAAAGGGGTATGCGATGGAAAATTGGTTAATATTCCAATGCCAACTATAATGTGCGATGGAAGGACGCTTAGAGTTAGAGGAGCCAGCGGATGGTAGTGCTGGTCGAAAGGTGCAGGTTGGAGTTCAGGCAAATCCGAACTCCTTTAAGCCGAGGCCTTACAGGTGCGTGAAGTTCTTCGGAATGAATCGTAAATCCTTTATACTGTCGAGCCAAGAAAAGTTTCTAAGTTTAGTTATAGTTGCCCGTACCGTAAACCGACACAGGTGGGTGGGATGAGTATTCTAAGGCGCGTGGAAGAACTCTCTTCAAGGAACTCTGCAAAATAGCACCGTATCTTCGGTATAAGGTGTGCCTAACTTTGTGAAGGATTTACTCCGTAAGCATTGAAGGTTACAACAAAGAGTCCCTCCCGACTGTTTACCAAAAACACAGCACTCTGCTAACTCGTAAGAGGATGTATAGGGTGTGACGCCTGCCCGGTGCTCGAAGGTTAATTGATGACGTTAGCTCTGCGAAGCGTTTGATCGAAGCCCGAGTAAACGGCGGCCGTAACTATAACGGTCCTAAGGTAGCGAAATTCCTTGTCGATTAAATATCGACCTGCATGAATGGCGTAACGAGATGGGAGCTGTCTCGAAGAGGGATCCAGTGAAATTGTAGTGGAGGTGAAAATTCCTCCTACCCGCGGCAAGACGGAAAGACCCCGTGGACCTTTACTACAGCTTGACACTGCTATTGGGATAAAAATGTGCAGGATAGGCGGGAGGCTTTGATCCATAGACGCCAGTTTATGGTGAGCCATTGTTGAGATACCGCTCTTTTTTATTCTGATAGCTAACTAGCTTGAGTTATCCTCAAGTAGGACAATGTCTGGTGGGTAGTTTGACTGGGGCGGTCGCCTCCCAAAATGTAACGGAGGCTTACAAAGGTTGGCTCAGAACGGTTGGAAATCGTTCGTAGAGTATAAAGGCATAAGCCAGCTTAACTGCGAGACATACACGTCAAGCAGAGACGAAAGTCGGTCTTAGTGATCCGGTGGTTCTGTGTGGAAGGGCCATCGCTCAAAGGATAAAAGGTACCCCGGGGATAACAGGCTGATCTCCCCCAAGAGCTCACATCGACGGGGAGGTTTGGCACCTCGATGTCGGCTCATCGCATCCTGGGGCTGGAGCAGGTCCCAAGGGTATGGCTGTTCGCCATTTAAAGCGGTACGCGAGCTGGGTTCAGAACGTCGTGAGACAGTTCGGTCCCTATCTGCCGTGGGCGCAAGAAGATTGAGGAGAGTTGACCCTAGTACGAGAGGACCGGGTCGAACCAACCACTGGTGTACGAGTTGTCCTGCCAAGGGCACCGCTCGGTAGCTATGTTGGGATGTGATAACTGCTGAAAGCATCTAAGCAGGAAGCCAACTCCAAGATGAATCTTCTTTTAAGAGCTCATATAGACTATGTGTTTGATAGGCTGGGTGTGTAATGGATGAAAGTCCTTTAGCTGACCAGTACTAATAGCTCGTCTGCTTATCTTTTAATAAGCATCACTTCCTTGTTAAGGGTAAAAACTTAATAAGATATGTTTTTATAAAACTTTGTTTATGACTTTTAACTTTATCTAGTAGTGTTAAATAAAAGATTTAGCTATTATATCTTTTATTTAACACTGCCCGTGACTATACAGACGAGGAAACGCCTTGCTCCATCTCGAACCAAGAAGCTAAGCTCGTCCTGGCTCATGATACTCTCCCTTACTGGGATGTTGGAAAAGTAGGTCGTTGCGGGCTTTGTTATTTATCTGCTTTTAATTCTTATATTATTAATCTTAGTTATTATTGTTATTTTTTATATATGATAAGATTCTTATATTTATTTTTAGATTATTGGTTTGATTATGTTTTAAATTTATTTTTATGCCAGTTTTTAAAATCTTTAGACTGAATTTTACTTAATGATAATATGATCCTTTGCTTGAAAAGTAAAGACAGAGCTTAATAGACAATGTCGCCGAGCAAGCTTTTAGCAACCCAGCTCTTAGTCAAAAAGCAAAAGATGTTTTAAAACAAGCAAGAAGCGAATACGCTCTTTTTAAAGAACTTCAAAACTCTAAAATTTACCATGATGTAATGGGTGAGCTAAAGAGTAGTGGCGATATAACAAACTCACTCTTAAAAGCTCTTAATGCGGAAAACGGCTTAGATTTAAAAGCTCTTACAGCTAGATTAAGTAGCAGCGAACAAGAAGCGTTAGAAACTAGCCTGATCCGTGGCGTAATAGAAAAATTTACCAAAGATGGAATAACTGATTTTTCTAAAGTAAGCAATACTTTAAAAAATGCTCCATTTGAGAGTAAAAGAGCGGTGGAGATAATGGGTGAGCTAAACAAAAAAGCTCCTATACTAAATAACACGTCTTCACTGCTTGAAAACTAACAGCGATTAATCCAAAGGCTAAAGAGCTACAACAAGGCATAGGGCATTCAGTAACTGGAGCACTTATGACAATGAAGAGAAATTTAGCCATTGAAAGGTTAAAATCACTACTCCCAGTATTAGGCAATGACGCATCTTTAAAAAATCATATAAGAAATGCAATTAATAATGCAGGCGATCTAAAAAGTGTCATTAATAATCTTGAAAAGATAGAGATAAAAGATGCACCAGAGAACTCAACTAAACTACTAGAAGCTTTTAAAAACGAGGTAAAGGCGTTAAGAGAAGAGGCTCAAACTGGAGAAATAAAAGGGGATAATTTCATCACAAAAGAAAGTCCAGCGCCAAAGAGTGATTTAAATGTAAAAATTAGCGTGGATGACTGGGTGAGGGAGCTATCAGAAATAAATAATAACGAGCTTAGTGCAAATTTATTTATTTTACAAAATAAGCACCCTGAACTTTTTAAAAAGCCAAGCGATGTGTATAGGCTGCTAAAAGAGATAAAAAATAACCCAACTCACTTTTTTAAGACAACCGTCCAGATATAGCTTTAATAGCTAAGGTCTTAGAAGACGGGAGCGTAGGGAAGCTTGGCATAGTAAAAGAAAGTGGGCATGTAGGACACTTATCAAAAAGCACAAATAAAAATGAGATGGATCGACTAAGAAAAGTTAATGAGAAAGAGCTAAAGGTAGGGACGCCATACCCTACACTCCAACGTGCTGATGTTAATCAGGTTGGACCGACGGCTGGTGCAAAAAGCACATTCTCTAGCTCTGATGAAAGCATTATACCAAAACAAACACAAGAATTAGATAAAACTTTAGAAAAAATGTTAAGCCTTATAAGAATAAAGAGGATGCTCTTGTAAAAGAGGGTTATTTAAACCCAACATGGGAACCACAACTAAAGACTATTGCAAAAGAGCATGCCTTAGACGAAGCAAAACTAAAAGAGATTTTTTTAGACCAAACTATCAACACATTAAAGGGGAGAAAGCCTAACTTCTTTTTAGACTTAGGAGATATTGTCCCAACTTATGGTAAAAGCAAACGCTCCCCTGAATACACTAATAATTTAAGAGAAATAGACAATAAGTTACAACAAGCATACGAGACTTTTGTGAAACCACTAAGTGCTAGTGAAAGCAAAAAAATAAAAACCCTTTATGCTAATCCACACATAGCAAGCGGCTTACTTGGTGGCACAGCAAATGGAGCTGATGAAAATGGCAACGTTAGCCCTGAAGAGTTTGCAAAGGGTTTTATATATGCGTTGTTTGGATCAAAGATAACAGCTGAGGGAGTAAAAAGAGTAAGTCCTGAGCTTTACAGTAAGATACTAAGCATATCTAAAAAGCCAAGCGAAGAGATAAAAAATATAGTTGATAATGCAGGAGCGGACAAACTTGCTAAACAAGAAAAACGAGGCATCTATAATGTAACGTATAATGGCAAGAACTCTACACAAATAAAGCAAGACTTAGACAACATAAATGTGATGCTATCAAATACGAACGAGGCAATATTGGTAAAGGAGCTAAGCATATAAGTATCAGGCACTTAGACGATGAAAATAAGGCTGGCTTTGTTACGAAAGAGGAATTGCTAAATTTGGGTGAAAATGTGCGTAATTTTATTAAAGAACACAAAGAGCCATTTGTAAATAAGAAAAATGCTCGTATTTATGAGTGGGAAGATGATAAAGGTGTCAGGTTTAAGCTAGTAGTTAGTAACAAAAATGGCGAAGGGAGAGGGTTACCGCTTGGCAAAAGCCAAGACGTGTCCTCAATTACTAATGACCTTCGCCCAGCCACGAAAAAGGGATTAAGCCCAAGTGGCAGCCTTGTCAACATTATAACCTTTTATTCTGATAGAAACTTAAAAGAGCCTATGAAGTTTGAAAACCCAAAACTTAAACTACTTGATGCAATAGACACAAGCGGAGATAAAGTAGGCTTAGTTAAGAAAGTCTTATTAAACAAAGACTTAAGCGACGGAGTAAAAGCTAAAGCAGTAAATAGGCTAACTAAAAATAAAATTAGTCAAGGTGTAAAAACTAGCTATATATCTACTAAAAACTCAGATAACAATTAAAAGCCCTATCTTTAGGGCTTACTCTCTTTTTCAAATCAAGTAAAAAAATTTTTATTTTCTCAAAATTGGGTAGATTTGACACAGTCACAAATGATAAATTGCCATTAAATTGCATAAAAGGAGCAAAGAAATGGCAATAACTACAACTGGGTTTCAAGCCCCAGCTACAAAAGGAAAGGAAATTAAAATTCTAGTTTCAGTTTTTTAAATTTATCTTGCAAGCTCGTCTAGCAAGTCTTGCAAAGTGACGTTTTTTAGCTCGTTTTCTAGAGCAGTTTGCGCTCTTAAAAAGTGCCCGCTTAAAAGCTCCTCTATCCTGCCACCAAGCGGGCAGGCTTTTGGTGAGTCAGAGTGAATTTTAAAAAGTTTTTCTTTTTCATTTACTGCGTTAAAAATTTCAAGTAAATTTATATCTTTTGGCTCTTTTACAAGGCTCACTCCACCAACTCCAGCTACGACATTTACTAGCCCTGCGGCCTTTAGAGTGCCAAGCAGGCGCCTAACGATAACTGGGTTTGTGTTTATGCTGCCAGCTATAAATTCACTTGTAACCTTCTCATTTTCAAAAAATTTAGCACATAAAAGCGCGTGTATCGCAGTTGAAAATTTAATGCCAACTTGCATGATCGTCCTTAAATTTTTCGTGATTATACTTAAATTTTCTGCCAAAGACAGCCAGCTAAATTTGACTTACGAGCCTTCGCCAGCTGTCAAATTTATAAACTCACGCTCTCTCGCCAACCGCAGTGAAGCGCTTTTGGATAAATTTCTTATTTTTTAGCTCGTCTATGATCGCAAGTGCAAGGTCTGCGTAGCTTATGTAGCTCTCATTTTTTGAGTTTAGTATGAGATCATCCCCGCCAAGCACGTATTTGCCCGTGCGAGCGCCGTTTGCGTCGTAGTCGCCTGCTGGACTTACGTATGTCCAAAGCACATTTGCACTACCTTTTAGCTCAAAATATGACTCCGCCGTAGCCTTTGCCACGCCCATATATGCAGCTGGGAAGTCTGGCGTATCCATGACCATAGTGCCGTTGCTATCAACAAATAACGTACCAGCGCCACCAACTACGATGAGCCTTGTGTTAGTGCCTTCTAGTAAATTTAAAAGGTGAGCGGCCACTTTTTTGTGAAGCGGGAAAGTTTCTTCGCTCCATGCAGCAAATGCGCTGATAACCGCGTCAAAGCCAGCGAGATCAGCCTTTGTAAGCTCGAAAATATCTTTATAAACGACCTTTACGCCTTCGTTTTTATACTCTTTGTTTCTAACGATCGCTGTGACGTCGCAACCTTGTTTTAGCGCTTCTTTTACTAAATTTGCACCGCTTTTGCCGTTTGCACCTATGATTGCTATTTTCATTATTTCTCCTTTAAATTTCTTTTTAAATTTAGAGCCAGCTTGGCTTTACGTCATCAACCATTACGCCGTCAGTCATAGTGTATTGCTCTAGGCTACCGCGTTTTGTCTGGATGCAGATCATTTTGATGCCGTTTTTGCCAGCTTTAAAGCACCTTTTGCCATCTGGATCTATGCGCACTGCGTCGCCTTTGCTTACTTTTATCACTTCGCCATCGATGAAGAGCTCGCCATCGCCATCAGTGATGATGTAAAGCTCCTCGTTTTGCTTGTGCGCATGGACAAATGGCACGCTCACATTTGCCGCAAGCTCGTTTATAGATACTTCACAGCCAGTTAAATTCAAAGCCTCTTTTAGCTCGACTCTTGGCGCATTTGCGATCTTTGCAACCTGAAAATTTTTCATTTTATTCTCCTTATTTTTGTGTTGTAATATTTTTATTTACAACCGATGAGCGAAGTATAATAATTTTTTGTTGTAATGTCAAGAGTTACAACTAAAAATTATCAAAATTTGCAAATTTAGGCTAAAATCTACGAAAAATTTATGATAAATTGGAGTTAAAATTTGCAAAATAATGCCTTTAAAACGCTAAAGAGCATAGCTATCGAGCACGACAAAAAGCTCATTTTGACCCTTGCTTTAGTGCTAGCAGAGAATGGACTTTTTCTAGCATATCCGATATTTGCGGGCTATGCGATCAATGCAATCATGCAAGGAAATACGTTAAATGCCCTCATTTACGCACTTTTTGTGCTCGTAGCGTGGCTTGTAGGAGCCGTTAGACGCCGTGTGGATACGCAAGTTTTTGCAAATATCTATGCAAAGCTTGCTGTAAATGTCATCATGAATGAAAAACAAAATGCCAAAGACGACTCTGCCATCATCGCCAGAGTAGCGCTCTCGCGAGAGTTTGTAAATTTCTTTGAGACGCATTTTCCTATGTTTTTTACATCGGTCATTTCGATCATCGGCTCAGCGTTTATGCTCATTTTTGTCGAGCCAAAGGTCGCTGTGGTGTGCTTTGTAGTGATGACCTTTTTTCTTATATTTTTACCAAGATATATTAAGAAAAATGACGACCTTTATCTTCGCTTAAATGACCGCCTAGAAAAAGAGGCAAAGGTGATAGGTGTTTTTAATAAAAGCACACTAAATAGGCACTACGATGTCGTTTCTAAATTTCGTATAGCGATCTCAAATAGAGAGGCGATGAGCTATTTTATCATCGGCATTAGCGCTTCGCTACTCTTTTTGGTGGCGATAATAGTGCTAAGCTCGCAGCAGACAAATGCCGGCCACATCTACTCTGTGATGACCTATATATGGAATTTCGTCATCAGCCTTGACGACTCGCCAAAACTCATCGAGGAATTTTCAAATTTAAAAGATATCGGCAAGAGGATCGACGCCGAAAAGAAGGACAATAATGCACAATAAGAGCGTTCTTAGAAATTCATTTTTTCTAATTTTCACGTTTATGATAGTTGAGGCCGTTTTTGGCTTCGTTTCAAACTCGCTTGCGCTTATTAGCGACGCATTTCACATGCTCTCAGACGCTGCGGCTCTCTTTTTGTCACTGGTCGCTTTTAAGATCGCAGAAAAAAGGGCAAATTTACAAAAGACCTTTGGCTACAAAAGGGTCGAGATCATCGCCGCTTTTATAAATGCCATCGCTCTTATCGCACTTGCTGTTTTTGTCATAGTAGAAGCTATCATCAGACTTTTTAACGAGCCAGAGATAGAGGCTAAAACGATGCTTTTTGTTAGCATTTTGGGGCTTGTGGTAAATTTAGTCGTGGCTATTTATATGCATAAAAGTGCTGATACAAAAGAAAATTTAAATATGAAAGGTGCTTATTTGCACGTGCTTGGCGACACGCTTGGCTCAGTTGGTGCCATCGTCGCGGCACTTCTTGTGATGAAATTTAACTTCACGCAGGCCGATAGCATCGCAAGTATCTTTGTCTCGCTACTCATCATAAAAAGTGGCGCTAGCTTGCTAAAAGATAGCTTTAATATCCTGATCGAAGCGGTGCCGCTTAAGCTTGATACGGATGAAATTTTAGGCGTTATAAAGGGTGTAGATGGCGTTAAAATCGTGCATGACCTGCATATCTGGGCGATAAATGCTGGCACAAACGCACTCATAGCCCACGTGGTGGTAGATGACGCGCTAAGCGTGGCTGAAATTTCAAAGATGATAAGGCGCATCGAGCACGAGCTTTCTCACGCAGGTATCGGTCACGTCACGCTTCAGTTTGAGAGCGAGAGCCTTGGACACAAAGCTGGTCTCATCTGCGAGCTAAAAAGCGCGCATAAGGACGAACATTTTGGGCATCATCACTAAAATTTGACGCAAAAGGTTTAAATTTAATGTTTCGCATAAAAAATGAATATCTAATGGTCGTGGCTATGGGTTTGTTTTGCGTTTTTATGGGCAGTGTCATAGTTTCTCTTATCGCGGTAAATTTTGCAGTAGCCTTGATCTGCGCTCTATTTTGTATGAAAAAGGATTATATATTTGTTTTGTTGCTGGCGTTAAATTTTGCTCTATATTTTAATGCCATAGACACCCCTTTTGAACAACCAGAGCTTTGGACTTATTACGTGCCAGCGCTGGCAACTGCGACATACGGGCTTAGCGCTTTAGTTTATGCTTCAGGTTTTCTTGTTTTTTTGCCGCTTATTGCTTATTTTTATTTTTTATATTCACTTTGCGTTGTACTCTGCGCTTTGTGTAAAAGTTTAAGAGCTAAATTTGAGCTTTAAATTTAAGCCTTGCTAGCCTAGCAAACTCATTTTTACTCAACTTTAACGATTTTTTTTATAAAATCGCCTAAAATTTAACTAGGGATTTCATGAAAAACATTAGAAATTTTAGCATCATCGCTCACATCGACCACGGCAAAAGCACGCTTGCTGACCGTCTCATTCAGGAGTGTGGCGCCGTTAGCGACCGTGAGATGAGCTCGCAAATCATGGACACGATGGACATCGAAAAAGAGCGTGGCATCACGATCAAAGCCCAGTCTGTCCGCCTAAACTACGCACTAAATGGGCAAAATTTTGTTCTAAATTTGATAGACACCCCAGGACACGTTGATTTTAGCTATGAGGTGAGCCGCTCTTTGGCTAGCTGCGAGGGCGCACTGCTTGTCGTGGATGCTAGCCAGGGCGTGGAGGCGCAAACCATCGCAAACGTCTATATCGCACTTGAAAACAACCTAGAGATCATCCCAGTCATCAACAAGATCGACCTACCAGCGGCTGACCCTGCTAGGGTAAAAGATGAGATCGAGCACATCATCGGGCTTGACTGCTCAGGAGCGATCGAAGTGAGCGCAAAAACAGGCGTTGGCATAAAGGAGCTACTTGAAGCGATCATCACGAGGATCCCTGCGCCAAATGGCGACGTAAGTAAGCCTACAAAGGCGCTAATTTACGATAGTTGGTTTGACAACTACCTTGGCGCGCTTGCTCTTGTGCGTGTTTATGATGGTGAAATTTCAAAAAATGATGAAATTTTGGTCATGGGCACGGGCAAAAAACACATCGTGCTAGACCTCATGTATCCAAATCCTATAGCTCCGATCAAGACCAAAACGCTTAGCGCTGGCGAGGTTGGCATCGTTGTTTTGGGGCTTAAAAACGTTAGCGACGTGCAAGTTGGAGATACGATAACGCAGTCAAGAAATCCTCTAAAAGAGCCAGTTGGCGGCTTTGAGAGGGCTAAGCCATTTGTCTTTGCGGGACTTTATCCTATTGAAACTGATAAATTTGAAGATCTGCGTGACGCGCTGGATAAGCTAAAGCTAAATGATAGCTCCATTAGCTACGAGCCAGAAACCTCGGTCGCACTTGGATTTGGCTTTAGGGTTGGCTTTTTAGGTCTTCTTCATATGGAGGTTGTCAAAGAGAGGCTGGAGCGTGAATTTGATCTTGATCTCATCGCCACAGCGCCAACTGTGACTTATGAAGTCATCCAAACTGATGGGCTAAATTTAAAAATTCAAAACCCGAGCCAGTTGCCGCCTGTAAATAAAATAGACTCGATCCTTGAGCCATACGTAAAGGCCACTATCATCACACCAAGCGAGTTTTTGGGCAACATCATCACGCTTTTAAACAACCGCCGCGGCATACAAACAAAGATGGACTACATCACGACTGACCGCGTTTTACTCGAGTATGACATACCGATGAATGAGATCGTGATGGACTTTTACGACAAGCTAAAGTCAAGCACCAAAGGCTACGCGAGCTTTGACTACGAGCCAAGTGACTACCGTGTGGGCGACCTAGTGAAGCTTGATGTCAAAGTGGCCGGTGAGACGGTCGATGCGCTCTCTATCATCGTGCCTGAGAGTAAGGCGCAGACAAAAGGCAGGGACTTTGTAAAGGCGATGAAAGAGATCGTCCCGCGCCAACTCTTTGAGGTGGCGATACAAGCGAGCATCGGCAATAAAATCATTGCTAGAGAAACCGTAAAATCAATGGGTAAAAACGTCACAGCCAAGTGCTACGGCGGCGATATTACGCGTAAGAGAAAGTTGCTTGAGAAGCAAAAAGAGGGTAAGAAGAGGATGAAGGCGATAGGTAAGGTGAATTTGCCGCAGGAGGCGTTTTTATCTGTCCTAAAAATAGACTAATGCGTTGTCTCGCTTTGTCATACTTCGTTGTGTCTAAAATTTACTCGGTCATTACCTGCCATGGTAACTCCCGTCGTAAATTTTATCCACGCCTTGTCTGACTTTGCGATACTGCCGCATTTGGGAGCTTGTTTGGTGGATAGGTTTTGATTAAAATTTAAGTGTTAAATTTACAAAAAGGAGTGCTATGCCGTTTGTGAAAATTTGCGTGACAAAAGAGAGTGATAGCCCAAGTGTGGAGCAAAAAGAGAAGATGATAAGTGGAGTTACAAAGCTAATAAGCGAAATTTTAGGTAGAAGCGCTCAAAATACCGTTGTCATTATCGATGAGATCGACACGAACAACTACGGCATCGCAGGCGAGAGCGTGAAAAATCTCCGCAAAAAACAAAAAGAGCAAAAGGAAGTGAAATGCTAAGAGCGACATTATTAGCAATTTTTGCAGCCGTCTTTCTAACTGGCTGCGTGGCAAAAGCTAGTCTTTGTCTATCGTGCGAGGGCATAGACGGCGTGCAAAGTGCAAGCATAAGTAGCGAAGATAAGACCTATTTTGAAGAGGTTATGAGGATCCCAGCTGACTGCAGCGCTTGCAGGGGCAGGGGTGATGGTGTTTTTATAAATGGCGTCAAGTATAGAAGCGACGTGGCGATAAACTGCTGCTTAGAAAAAAATATGATCGACATAAATGTCGGGCTAAAGAAGGTCTATTTTCATAGGATCGTGGATGCTAGAAGCAGCGCAAGGTCGATTTATTACACAAGAGAAGATGGTAGCGGCGTAGTCTTTAACTCAAATCCACGCCTTGAAGTGCTCTTTTATATGTTTTTAAAACGTGAGCTAAATTCTCGTGGCATCGTTGTCGTGGATACGCAAACATCGCCTTATACATATAGGCTTGATTTTAGATTTGACGAGCTTAGAGGCACTTACTCAAGAAGCTCTGAAATTTTAAACGGACATTTATACGGCGAGCTTGTGCTTTCAGATATAAATTTCAAAAAACGAATTCCTATCTCGACTAGACACCATGTGGAGGAGCTTGAGGCGTCAAGAAGCGGTCAGTTTGACTTCTTTATCGCGCTTTTAGTCAAGCAAGCTGCCATAAAAGTGGCTGATGAGATCACTAAACTTTGAAAGGAAAAATATGAGTAAATTTAAATTTTTAGCTATCTTTGGACTTTTTGTCCTATTCTTGAGCGGTTGCGCGCCTACTCAGACAGTAGTTGCCTTTGATCCTTACAAAACTGCTGCAAGTCAGCAAGCTAACGGCCTTGAAGTCTATATAAGCGCGGTGCATGATAGTCGCAAAAACAAAAGCACTATCGCAACTATAACCGATGGTAGAGGCACTGTAAAAGAGTATGTCGTGCTTCAAAACGATCTTGCGACTTACTTTAGCGACTCCCTTAAAAGAGAGCTTGCGGCACGTGGCGCAAATGTAAATGGCATGGGTGGCGTCGTAGTTGAAGTTTTCATAAACGAATTTGAAGCAAATATGAGCGGATATGGCAGTGACAACACAAAGGGCAAGATAAAGATCACTCTTAAAATCCAAAAAGGCGATCAAAGCATCATCAAAAATATCTCAAACAACCAAACCAAATTTGAGCTAGTTCGCACTGGTGGAGCATTTAAGCCATTCTTAACAGACATCATAAATGACGCTGTTAAACGCTCTGCTATCGCTATCTTAAATAGCTGATGTTTTGTGCGTTTTGCAAGAGCTTTACGCTAAAGACATTTTGTAAAACCTGCTCGCAAATTTTAAGCGAGCCAAGCCCTTTGGTAAGAGAGCTAGAGGGCTTTAAAATTTATAGCTTTTACGGCTACTCTGAGATCAAAGAGCTCATCCACTCAAAGCACCACATGCACGGACTTTTTATCTATAAAAATTTAGCCAAATTTGCATTTAAGAAATTTGCTAAAAGCTTTAGCTTCCCAGAGCAAATTTATGCCCTGCCGATAGATGATAGAGTGCATCATGGCTACTCACACACGGCCATTTTGGCAAATGAGCTTCGTGCTAAAAACCTTAAACCTATCTTTCATGCCCTGCATGCGACAAGCAGTGTCAGCTATAGCGGCAAGGATCTTAAATTTAGGCAAAACAATCCAAGAAATTTTAAAATTTTAAAAAAGATCACGGCGCCAGTTATCTTGATAGATGACATCGTAACCACTGGCACAACGATACTAGAAGCTAGAGATACGCTTCAAAAAGCAGGCGTTGATGTGCTTTTTGCGCTTGTTTTAGCAGATGCTAAATTTTAATTTAAGAAAATAGCTTCAAAAAACTATTTGAAGCTAAGCTGTTATTTTTTATTTTCGCCTACTTCTTCGCAAGCTACTTTATAGCGGTATTTGCACGCTAGCTCTAGGTAGCTTTTTTGAGTGGCTGCATCGTTTTTCTCGCCGTAAAAGTCAGCTAACTTATAGCAAGCAAGACCAAATCTTTGCTCGCATGATTTTGCAAATAGCTCATTTGCTTTGCTTTGCATTTTTGGGTCATCTTCGTAGTATTCGCCAAGCTCAAAGCAAGCTTTTGGCGTGCCAAGATCGCATGATTTAGTTAGTGATTTTACGATCGTTTCATTGTCTTTTTTTGAGTTGATTGATTTTGAGTTTAGTAAAACTGCAAGTCTATAGCAACCCCTTTTATCGCCTAGATCGCAAGCTTTTTGATAGTACATGACACCTTTGTTGATGTCTCTTCTGGCATATGTTTTACCAAGCTTTAAACACCAAACAGCTTCATTATTTGCGCATTTTTGCTCGATCCTAGCTATCTTTTCAGCTCTACCGCAACCCGAGATAAACAAGATCGCAACAGCGGTTAGAATAAAATTTTTAAACACATTTACTCCTTTATCGTTAAAAATTTATTTAATCGCATTATAAAATCATATAACTTAGATTAAAATTTAAAAAGGGGTAGAAAGGTAAATTTGCCCCAGGAGGGACAAATTTATAGATATAGCATCGTTCCAAGGCGGATCATATTTGAGCCACATTTTATTGCTAACTCGAAGTCGCTACTCATACCCATCGAGCAGATAGTTGCGCCTTTTGGCTTTAGGCTCTCATAAATTTTATATGTTAGCTCAAAGCTCTTTTGCACCTCTTTTGGCTCATCCACATGCGCTCCGATGCTCATCACACCTTTTAAATTTATATTTTTGCACTCGCTTTGGATGCGCTCATAAATTTCAGCCGCATTTGCGACGCTCACACCTTGCTTTGTATCTTCGTCGGCCGAGTTTATCTGAAGTAGAGTGTCTAGCTTATAGCTGAGCCTTTTATCGACCTCTAGGGCTCTTTCGAAGCTATCACAGCTTTGCCAAAGCACTGGTTTTAGGCTTATCATTTGATTGATTTTATTATTTTGCAAGCGGCCGATCATGTGCCATTTGATGTCAGTGAAATCTTGCAGCTCTAGCTCTTTTTTGGCTAGCTCCTGGACTCTATTTTCGCCAAAATTTCTCTGTCCTTGTGCGTAAAGCTCCCTCACTTCAGTGCATGTCACATTTTTGCTAACGGCTATCAGCGTCACATCTTTGCTTAAAATTTCTATCTTTTCAAGTAGATCTTTTAAAACTATCATCATAAACCTCCGCTTAATCTCATAATGTCATTAAAGGTTGCGAGCACCATGATGCCAAGCAGTAGTGCCCAGCCGCAGTAGGTAAGCGTAACAAGCACTCGCTCATTTATCTCGCGTCTAAAAATTAGTTCATAAATGTTAAATAAAATGTGCCCACCATCAAGCGCTGGTATAGGAAAGAGGTTTAGCACGCCCAAATTTACAGAGATGAGCGCCACGATGGTTAGAAGCACGCTAAGGCTGATCTTAGCGGCCTTTGAAGTGACATCGGCGATCTGCACGATGCCTCCGACCTCTTTTAATGGCACAGCTCCAACGACTAGCTTTTCAAAGCTTTTAAAGATGAGCTTTGAAGCCTCGATCGTCTCGCCAAAGGCAAATTTTAGGCTCTCTAAACCTGTGTGATAAATTTTCACCACTTCACCATTAGGCTGGATGCCGATCAGTGGGCGCTGCACCTTTTCATTAAATAAATTTATCGTTTCACCTATCTTTGGTGTTAAATTTATGGTTAGTGACGAGCCGTTGCGATCTATCAAAATGGCGCTTGGCTCAAGCTTTACGTTTTTGCTGATATCATTCCACTCGTTTATTTTTACGCCATTTATCACTAAAATTTTATCGTTTATTGCTATGCCAGCGCTCGCAGCTGCTGAGCCTTCAGCTATGTGTCCGACACTTGGCGCAAGCCTCTCAACGCCGATAAATCCAAGCAAAATGTATATAAAAAAAGCTAGGATAAAGTTAAAAAATGGCCCAGCAAAGAGGATGTAAATGCGCTTTATTGGACTTAGCACGTTGTAGCTATCAGCGTCATAGTTTTTGGCCTTTGGGTCGGTGTCGTCTTGCCCTTTTAGCTGCACGTATCCGCCAAGTGGGATCGCGCTTAGGCAGTAGTCGGTGCCGCCAACGTTTTTGGTGTAAATTTTCTCGCCAAAGCCGATGCTAAAGGTATTTACTTTGACGCCAAGCGATCTTGCTGCTAAAAAGTGGCCAAGCTCGTGAAAAAATATGAGAAAACTAATGGCTAAAACGGTCACTAAAAAATAAAACGAATACGCATAAAGCCCAAGGCAAAGCAGGGCCAGCGTGAAGAGAATGCCTTTCAAAACTTACCTTTTTTTGAAAAAATTGATGAGATTTTAGCCAAAGTTTATAAATTTACTCTCAAATTTGGCTTGCCATTTAGGCGAAAATTTCTTTTAGCCAAGAGAGTATTTTGGCTCTATTTAGCCCTTTGCTGACGCTAAAATAACTTTTGTCTTTATCGTCTAGATCAAATTTCACATTAAAACGTGACTTTACTTGAGCTACAAATGGCTTTAAATTTAAAATATCAGGGCAGGGCAAAATATCTTTTGGCAGCTCTTGCAAAAAGCTCATGCCATCATCGTTAAAATTTATTCTAGCCCTTGGTACAGCGTCGTTTCTAAGCTCTATCTCAAATGTGTGATCATACACAAATGGCGCAAAAAGGCGAATTTCTAAGTGAAATTTACTAGCTAGCTCCTCATCACTTAAGCCTTGATTGCTAAACCAGTAGCCAAAATTTACAGCATTTAGCGAGATATCAAAATCATAAGGATCAGCAGGGCTTACGCCTATACGGCGCAAAAGCTCATATATAGGCAGTTTTGCTTGCAAGTCATCATAATAGCCATAAAGCTTGGCAAGTAGCGGATGTGAACGGCCGGCCTTCTCTTGCAAGCGTAAAATTTCAAAGATATATCTGTGCGCAAACGAGCGGTGCGATACCGAGCGAGTGGCCTGCGTGCTTAGATAGTCTAAAATTTCAGGGTTTTTTGAAAAGCTCATCGCGCTCCAAATGCCACGCAAAGTCTCTACGTCGTTATCAAAGGTATCAAATTTATCTGCATGGGTTTTGTCGTATTCTAAAGCGCAGCTTAATAAAAATTCATTTAGCTCAGGGCTGATCACACCGCCGATCTTTTCTAAATTTTTAGCATCGTGATAAAAATTTGTATTAATAATCTTTTGATTTAGTTTTTTGGCTTGCTTTTGCAGTGCCGGCTCTAAATTTGCAGTGCGTTTTAGAATGATCTCTTTTAGTTCGTAGCTCAAATTTAACTCTTTTTCATCGCTTTTACATAGGCAAAGATGTATTCAAATCCAGAATAAAGCGTAAGCGCAACAGCTATCCAGAGCAAAAGCTCGCCACCAGGCCAGCTCATCAGTAAAAATCCAACCGCAAACATCTGCGAAACGGTTTTAACCTTGCCAGCCATCGAAGCTGCGACTTCGACGCCGTCACTTGCCATCACGACACGAAAGCCAGTTATAAAAAACTCTCTTATCAAGATGAGATAAACAGCCCAAGCGCTCGCTCTGCCAAGCATCATAAGACCCAAAAATGCAGCCAAAATCAGCATCTTATCGGCTAGTGGGTCGAGGATCGCGCCTAGCTTGGTCTTTTGATCCCAGCTTCTAGCGATGTAGCCATCAAAAAAGTCAGTCACCGAGGCGATCACAAAGATGAGGGCTGCGAAGTAGTTTATCCAGCTTATATGAATTTGCGTAAAAATCCCTGGCGCATTTACGAGCATAAAAAACATAAGCGGAGCTAGCAATATCCTAAAAAATGCCAGTGAATTTGGTAAATTTAAGCTCACAAATATGCCTTTATGCTTAGAAATTTAGCTCTCATTTAAAAGTCGTGCCACCATCTATTATAAATGTATGTCCAGTCACCCAGCTAGCCTTAGATGAGCATAAAAATAGACATGCTCCAGCTAGGTCGGTCGGCTGTCCCATGCGGTTTAGCGGGCTAAGCTTTGCCGTCATATCGCGCACCTCTTCGTAGTTTGTAAAGGCTCTTAGCGCGTCTGTCTCGATAGGGCCGCCGCTTACGACATTTACGCGGATGTTTTTCTCGCCAAGCTCGGTCGCAGCGTATCTTGCCATCGCTTCAACGGCTGCTTTTGCTGTGCCATGGCCTGCGTAGTTTTCGATATAGACTAAATTTCCAGTTGAACTTAGGCTAATTATGCTGCCGCCACCCACTTTTTCCATGCGTTTTGCAGCCTCTTGCGCGCCCACGACAAAGGCATTTACGGTTGCTGTGAAGATATTATTTATACCTCTTGGTTTTAGCTTCATAAATTTAGTGTATCCACCAGCTACCGCACGGCCTGAGATGATAGCGTTTGAGATGAAAAAATCAACCCTGTCAAAGTCCTCATCTATCTTTAAAAATAGCTCCTTATAAGTCTCTGGCTCAAGGATATTTAGCGCGTAGGCTCTAGCTTTTATCTTGTAGGTAGCCTCAAGCTCTTTTGCCTGCTCTTTGGCAAGCTCCTCGTTTGAGTTATAGGTAAAAGCTATATTTACGCCAGCTTTTGCAAATTCTTCGACTATGGCTCTGCCGATGCCTCTAGTGCCGCCGCTGATGACTAGCGTTTTACCTTTAAATTCGTTTAGTGTGTCCTTCATTAAAATCCCTTTATTTCGTAATTTTTAATAACTTCTTCGATCTTTTTAAAATTTTCTTTGCTCGGTTTGCAAAGTGGCAAGCGGTACTCCAAAGTGTCGATCAGCCCAGCTAGATACATCGCCGCTTTGATCGGTATCGGGTTGCTTTCGCAAAAGAGCGTTTTGTTTATCGTATAGAGGTTGTCATTTATCAGTTTTGCTTTTTTGTACTCTTCGTTCATCGCAAGGTGAGTAAGCTGCGAAATTTGATCTGGCAAGAGGTTTGAAGTAACCGAGATAACGCCTTTGCCGCCGTATGATAGGATAGGGTAGTTTATCGCATCTTCGCCACTAATAACCACCAAATCAGGCTCGTGAGCTAGCAGATCGACACATCTATCGATGCTGCCTGTTGCTTCTTTGATGCCGTAAATGTTTTGGCAATCTTTAAAAAGTCTAAAAACGGTTGCTGGCAAGATATCTACGCCAACTCTGCCTGGGACGTTGTAAAGGAGCACCGGAATTTCTATGCTGTTTGCGATAGCCTTGTAGTGCTCGTAAAGCCCTTCTTGCGTCGGTTTGTTATAGTAAGGAGCGACTGATAAGATGCCGTGAGCACCGTGAGCTTGGGCAAATTTAGCGATACCTATGGCCTCGTGAGTGGCGTTGCTGCCAGCACCAGCTAGCACCTTGACATTTGTGCCTTTACATGCATCTACTGCGATTTCTATGCAAATTCTATGCTCATCATGCGTTAAAGTCGCACTCTCGCCTGTTGTTCCAACTGGCACAACGACGTCTATGCCGTTTTTTATCTGTCTTTTTATCAGTTTTTCAAAACTGACTTCGTCTATTTTTTGGTTTTTAAATGGCGTAACTAGTGCTGTCATCGCACCTTGAAGCGAATTTTTCACGTCTATTCCTTTTTTAAGATTATTGTCGTGCTAGTTTTTTCGTTGAAATATCTATTTGCTATCTCTTTTAAAAGCTTGGCATCTATCTTATCTATATTTTTTTCAAGCTCGTAAAGTGGCTTTATATCGCCTCTAGCAAGGTATGAGCCGTATAAATTTGCCACCTTGCTCGCGCTCTCAAATGAGTAGATAAAATCAGTTTTTATCAAATTTTTAACTCTTAAAACGTCCTCTTTGTCTATTGGCTTTCTCTTTAGATCATCTATGATCTTTAAAATTTCAGCCTCAACCGTGCTAGCCTCGACGTCTGGGTTGCAAACTGCTAAAAATATAAATAAATTTTCATCAACGCAGCTCATATTGTAAGCGTAAATTTGATTTACAAGCATTAGCTCATCGACTAGGCGTTGTTGCAAAATGGAGCTTTTTCCAGTGGCTAGATACTCGCTTATCGCATTTAGCCCCACTTGATCGGCATGCCTAAAGTCTGGGATCTTATAAGCGATAGCTAGCATTTGCGTTTGGCTATCTTTGTAGATGATAGCCCTTCTTGCGCCGTCTTGCTCAGGCTCTTTGCAGTGTAGTTTTGGTATGGCTTTTTTGTTTTTTATGCTGCCAAAGTTTTTCTTAGCTAGCTTAAATGCCTCGTCCTTGCCGATGTCGCCACTTATCATCAAAATGGCGTTTTTTGGCTGATAGTATGTGGAGTGAAATTCTTTTATATCAGCGATCTTCCAGTTTTCGATATCTTTTATGAAGCCTATTGGCGTCCAGTGGTATGAGTGGTAGATAAATGCGTGGTTGTAGAGCCTAAAGTAGAGGTATCCCATGGGGTTGTTGTCTGTTCGCCACCTGCGCTCTTCGTGCACCACCTCGCGCTCTGGCTGAAATTCTTTATCTTTTAGGCTTAAATTTTTCATAAGCTCGGCAAAAAGTCCAAGCGTTTTGTCTAAATTTTCATTTGAGGCTTTTATAAAGTAGTGAGTATAGTCAAAGCCCGTACTTGCGTTATTTACGCCGCCAAAGCCCTTTACGATCTCGTCAAACTCCCCAGCGCGTAAATTTTTGGTTGATTTGAAATTTAGATGCTCTAGCATGTGAGCGATGCCGCTTTTGCCCATCACTTCGTTTCTGGAGCCAACTTTATAAAAGACATCGACACTTATCACTTTTGAGCCAGGATTTACTGGCACGTGATAAATTTCAAGTCCATTTTCTAGTTTAAATTTATTAAATTTTATCAATCTCTTGCCCTCTATTTTTTAACATTTGCGCCGACTGCTTCGCTGATAGAGGCAAAGCCATCTCTTTTTAAAAGCTCTAAAATTTCTAAATTTATATCTCTTGCGATCATCGGCCCTTTAAAGATAAAGCTTGTAAAAATTTGGACTAAATTTGCCCCCATTTTTATGCGCTCATAAGCCTCTGCACCGCTATCTATGCCACCACATGCGATAAGTGTCGTCTTGCCATAAAGCTCGTCTGCCACGGCTTTAAAGATATCTTTTGACTTTTTGGCGATCACCTTGCCGCTTAGTCCGCCAAAATCCTTTAAATTTGACGAGTGAGAGAGCGAATAATCAACGCTTGTGTTTGAAACAAGCACGCCACTAGCGCCGTTTTCTACCGCACAGCTACATAGTTTGATCGCATCTTCATGGCTCATATCAGGAGCTATTTTAAAGATGATAGGTTTTTTAGTAAGTGGCAAAATGACGCTAAAAAGCTCTTTTATAAAGCTCTCATCTTGCAGTGCTCTTAAATTTGGCGTGTTTGGTGATGAGACATTTATGACAAATGTATCGCAAATTTCACTAAATTCTCTTACTAAAATTTCATAGTCTTTTATCGCATCTTCATTTGGCGTAACCTTGTTTTTACCGATGTTTGCCCAGATCGGTATGGTAAAAGGATAGATCTTTTTAACTCTATTTTTGATAGCCTCGCAGCCATCGTTGTTAAAGCCCATCGCATTTTGGATGCTCTCTTCGTCTATGAGCCTAAAAAGCCTTGGTTTTGCATTGCCAGGTTGTGGTTTTGGTGTAAATGTGCCAAATTCTAAATGCCCAAACCCAAGAGCCGTTAGCGCCTCAAACATCGTGGCGTTTTTATCAAAGCCGCCAGCTATGCCAACTGGGTTGTGGTAGGTGCTTGAGAATAAATTTTGTTTTAGTGCATTGTCATCGACCACGCATTTGTGCGCTAAAAAGCTTAGCGAGCCGGGGAAGATTTTATTTGCCCCAACCATCGCTATTTCAGCGATCTTGTGGGCAGTTTCAGGATCAAATTTAAAAAATATAGATTTTAAAGTATTGTAGTTTAAGCTCATTTTAACCTCTTTAAAATGCCTAAAAATTTACGCAAATCTTAGCAAAAATCGCCTTAAACTAAGGCTTTGCCCTTAAGTTTTGCATAAATTTCACTTCTTTTGCTAAGCTCCTCGTCGCTTCCGCTATCAATGATCTTGCCATCACTTAAAACTGCGATCTTATCGGCATTTTCAACCGTGCTTAAGCGGTGGGCGATGACGAAGATGATCTTTTTGCTTCTTAGATTATTTATCGCTTTTGTGATCTCTTTTTCGCTCTCGTTATCAAGCGCAGAGGTAGCCTCGTCAAAGATTAGGATTTGTGGGTTTTGATAAAGCGCTCTAGCTATGGCGATGCGCTGTCTTTGACCGCCTGAGAGGTTGGTGCCAAATTCATTTAAGATAGTGTTTATGCCGTTATCTAGCTTGCTTACAAACTCATAAGCATTGGCTAGTTTTAGTGCGTTTATAACGGCATCTTCGTTAAATTCTCTGCCGTAAGCTACGTTTTTAGCAACTGTGTCGTTAAAGATATAGACGCGCTGGGTTACAAGCCCGATATTTTGGCGAAGTGAGTGAATTTTGATATCTTTTAAATTTATGCCATTTATCAAAATTTCTCCACCATTTACATCGTAAAATCTCATAAGTAAATTCATAAGCGAGCTTTTTCCGCCGCCACTTGAGCCAACAAGGGCTATAAATTCTGACTTATTTGCCTCTAAATTTATCCCTTTTAAGACCTCTTTGTCGCCGTAGCTTAGGCGGACACCCTTAAATTTGATCAAATTTATCTCTTCGTTTAGCTCTTTTTGGCCATCTTTTATCTGGCTTACCTTATCCATCAAGAAAAACGTCCTCTCGCTTGCTGCGATGGCATCTTGCATCTTGTTGTAGATATTTACGATGCGTTTTAGTGGGGTGTAGAGCATAAAAAGCGCTGTTAAAAACGAGAAAAATGCGCCCATATTTATATGCCCGTCGATGACGTCTTTGCCGCCTATGATGATAACAGCTGCCACGCCTATTGAGCCAATGGTCTCCATTAGCGGGCTTACTAGCTGCTCGATCTTGACGCTTTTTAAATTTAGCCTAAAAAATTTATTATTTTCATCGACAAAGCGTGAATGCTCGTATTCTTGGGCATTATTTGCTTTGATTATCTCGATATTTGTAAAAATTTCACTAAGCGCAGAGGTGATGTCAGATGTTTTTTCTTGTGACTGCTTTGAAATTTTCTTCATCCTTTTAGCAAGGCGCGAGATCGGATAGATCGCCACTGGCATGATGACAAGAGCGAAAAATGCCAGCTTTGGACTTTGATAGATGACGACGCAAAGAAGCCCGATGATGGTTATAAATTCTCTCGTAAGTTCAGGGATCATGCTTGATACTATCGATCTTATGCGGTCGATGTCGTTTGTTGTTCTGCTGATTAGCTCGCCGGTTCTAAATTCATTGAAAAAGTCCATATCTAAATTTAAAAGGTTTGCAACCATCTTTTCGCGAAATCTCCTAATCGTATCTTGCCCGATATATGCCGTAAAATAGGCCTGCATAAAGGTTCCGATGTTTTTTATAACGTAGATCGCGATGATGGCGCAAGGCAAGATGTAGAGCAGCTTTTCGTTTTTCTCAACAAAAATTTTATTTAGCACAGGCTCGACTAGATAGGCACTTACCGCCGTTCCGCCACTGGCAAGCCCCATGCCGATGATGGCAAAGATGAAGTGTGGGATATAGTCTTTAAAATATGGACCAAAGCGCTTTAGCACATCTTTTAAGCCAAAATTATTCATTATTTCTCTCCCAAACTGCGCCATTTGGCGTGTCCATGATAGAGATATTCATCTTTGCTAACTCATCTCTTATCTCATCAGCCCTTGCAAAATTTCTCTCTTTTTTAGCTACCGCGCGCTCATCAAGAAGCCTTTTTATCTGCTCTTTTTGCTCATCGCTTACACCAAACTGAAAATACTCCACATAGTTTGTGATAGCAATGCCTAAAATTTCGCCTATTAACTCTAAATTTGCCACCACTTCGGCCTTATATGCTTTATCTTTTGGGTTGTTATCAAGTCTTTCATTTGCCGTTTTTACAAACTCATCGACGCTTGCAAGCGCTTTTGAAGCGTTTAGATCATCACTTAGCGCCTCAAGCAGCTCATTTTTAAAGTTCTCATTAGCCATGCCAGCTTGCACGCTATCAACTCTTTTTTTGAGGCGGTAAATTTTATCAAGTCTCTTTTTTGAAGCTACTAGATCTTCATCTGAATAGTTAAAATGAGCTCTGTAATGGCTCGTAAGCAAGTAATATCTAAGCACTTCGCCATGAACGTTTTTTAGGGCGTCCTTTACGAAAAAGCTGTTATTTAGGCTCTTGCTCATCTTTTCGTTATTTGCTTTTATAAAGCCGTTGTGCATCCAGTATTTGCTCAAATTTTTATGATAAGCGCATCTGCACTGGCTTGCCTCGTTTTCGTGGTGCGGAAAGAGTAGGTCGATGCCACCAGCGTGGATGTCGATCTCAAATTTATCATTTTCTTTATCGCTTAAAAACTCCCTTATCATCGCCACGCACTCGGTGTGCCAGCCAGGGCGACCCTTGCCAAATGGGCTCTCGTACCATTTCTCGTCAAATTTCCAAAGCACAAAGTCTTTTTCATCTCTTTTCTCGCAAAAACATACTACGCGTGCGATTAGATCGGTGTTGTTATCCTTACCGCTGATGCTAAAATAGCCGCTATCCTTGCTCGTATCAAAGTAAATTCCATCGCTCGTTTTATACGCCACACCTCTATCCATAAGCACTTTGATGTAGCTAATGATCGCCTCCAAGCACTGCGTAGCCTTTGGCTTAAAGTCTGGATCAAGCACGTTTAAAGCGCCCATGTCGCTCTCATAGTGCGCTATATATTTGTTTGTGATCTCCTCTAGGCTTTGTCCGGTTTGCGCCATTTTATTTAAAATTTTATCGTCGATGTCGGTGTAGTTTCTTGCAAATTTGACCTTGTAGCCAAGCGCTTTTAAGACCCTTCTTAAAAGATCAAAGCTAACGGCTGACTTTGCATGTCCCAAATGTGCATCGTCATATACCGTTGGACCGCACAGATAGATGCTAACTTCGCCATCTTTAATAGGGCTAAACTCAACCTTTTCTCTTTTAGAAGTATCAAAAATTCGCATTAAATATATCCTTTAAAAATGTTAAACCAAAATAGAGCAAAACCGCCGCAACAGCGATAGCAGCTATAAATTTAGGCTCGATTATAGCTAAAAATCGCTTAGCTCCAAAGGCTCTAATGTATAAAATAAGCTGTAAAAATCCCCCAAGCGAGCTTGCAAATGCAAGGCCAGCAGCTCCAAATTTCTGCATCAAAATGACTGCTAGGATCAAATTTATCACAAGGCAGATGATAGAAATTTTAGCTGCCTCTTTTTGCTTCATATTTGCGTAAAGCCAAAGTGAGAAAATTTTAGCCAGTCCAAATGGCGTGAGCCCCACCAAATAGGCACTTAGCACCTTGGCGCATTCAATGGTGTTTGCCCTTACGAAATTTCCTCTCTCAAACAAGAGCCAGATGATAAACTCACTTAGCACTACGCCTGCGATCGTGGCTGCTAGTAGAGCGCAAAGAAGCAGATAAAAGCTCTTTTTTGTCCAAACTAGGGCGTTTGCTTCATCTTTTTGCTTTAAAAGCCTGGTGATCTTTGGAAAGAGTGCCTGAGAGAGCGCGATCGCAAAGATGGCAAGCGGGAGCTGGAAAATTCTATTTGCATAAAAGAGGTAGCTTATCGAGCCACTTACCAAAAAACTAGCCAGCCAAGTGTCCATAAATGCGCTTATCTGCATCGCACTTGAGCCAAGTAAGCCGTGGTAGAAATTTATAAAAAAGCCTTTACTCTGCGCTCTTTTGCCCTTAAAATATCCGCTTAGACCGCCCCAAAAAATTTTATTTAAGGCGTTAAATTTCATAGCGATTAGATGCACTAAAACCTGCAAAATGCCGCCTGCAACGACGCCAAAGCTAAGATAAAGTGCGACCACGCTCTCGCTCTTGCCGCGAGCCAAAAGTAGTGAAGCGATCATGGCTAAATTTAGTAGCGCAGTAGAAAACGCAGTCGTTGCAAAGTGCCCTTTATACTGAAGCAGCGCACCCATGAAAGTGACGATATAAACAAGGGCTAGATAGTAGAAATTTATGCGCACGAGCGGCACCGCGTCTGTGATATTTTGCTCGCTTAAACCGCTTGCGATGATCTTTATAAAATAAGGCGTAAATAAATTTACAAGAAGCGTCAAAACACCTATAAAAAGTAGAAATTTGATGAAAATTTCAGCTTGAAAGATCGCTTTTTTCTTGCTATTTGCAAAATTTGGTAAAAATGCCTGCGTAAAGGCGCCCTCGCCAAAGATGCGGCGAAATAAATTTGGTATCTTAAATGCTATAAAAAAGAGGTCGCTAAATATGCCAGCACCAAGGATAGAAGCCGTTAAAAGATCTCTTATAAGCCCTAAAATCCTTGAAGTCATGATGCCAACTGAGTTTGAAAAAAAGCCTTTTATAAACATCGCCCACCTAGTAAATTTAAAAACGCAATAGTAACAAAAGATGCTTTAAAGCTTACATAACCCAAATTTAATAAAGTTTTAGAGATAATAAGAGCCAAAATTTTATGTGAAATGGATCAAATTTGAGCGAGAACGTGCAAGAAAACGAGAGATTTTTACCGCCAACGCAAATTCAAACTTCAACACCTTATCTATCGCTTAAAGAGCTAAGCAAACAATATAGCGTCCCGGTAGAATTTATAGATTTTAAACTCTCAAATATCTTAACTTACTACAAAAATAAAGACAACGTCGAGCCAGTTTTTGTCCCTGAGGAAAATTTAAGCTTTTTTGATGACAACACATTTTATCTTGACGAGACGCTAGAGATCGAGCAGGTCTATGACGTGGAGTTTTTTGACGTTAGGCTAAATGCCACGCCAAAGCTACCAAAGATCGATATCGGCGTAAATTCAACCATAACAAAGGTCATCGCAAAGGTTAGAGCGAGCAAAGAGTGCGAATACGAGCAGCACTACGAAGATAAGCTTTATGAATACATTGCTAAGCAGCTCATGAAAGCTCAAATTTTAATAGGCATAAGGATCGGCAAGCTAAAAGAGGAGCTAAAGCAAATCTCCTCAATAATCCACGTAAAAGGCGAGCTTGACAAGGACTACACGCTAAATTTAACCCAAGGCATCAACCCTAAAAAAGCGATCGATGCTAAGATCATCTACTACTACAAAGATAAGCTTGATGGGTTAAAAGACGAGGATAAGGTTGATTACGCTGATAGGGGCTTTGTCTTTGGCGTGGCAAAAGATGAAGTGATAATGGAGGAGAAAAAGTCACACGAGGGCGCAAATGGACGTGACGTAAGAGGCAAGCTCATAGAGGTTGCAAAGCCAAAAGAAGAGAGCGAAAAAGAGATAAGCATAAGCGAAAATATCGAGCGCGTAGAAAATGATGAGAGTGTAAAATATATCGCTAAAAAAGCAGGTTACGTGGTCGAGAAAAACGGCTCTTTTGACATAGAAGAGCGCATAGAGATAAATGAAGCAAATTTTAAAACGACTGGCTCGATCCAAGCAGGCACCGACACAAACGTCACATTAGTAGTTCGCGAAACTGACACGATCAAAGACGCTATCGGCACTGGCATCATCGTCGAGGCTGACGAGATCGAAGTAAAGGGAAACGTCGGCGCAAATGCGATGGTTAAGGCAAATGATGTAAATATCGGCGGACAAACTCACCAAAAGGCTAAAATTTACGCCAAACACGCCAAAATTTCTATCCACATCGGCAAGGTAGAGGCCGAAAGCGTCGAGATAGATAGGCTTGAAGGTGGCACTGTTATAGCAAAAAGAGTGAAGATAAATAGCGTAGTTGGTGGCTCTATAACAGCTCAAAATATCCAGATAGACACGCTTGGCTCAAACTGCACCATCACAGCCTCGCACCTAATCGACGTTAGATATCTAAGAGGCACTGATAATAAATTTATAATTGACGCTAGCAAGATGCCTGAGAGTGCGGAGGCTACGCAAGATCAGCTAAGCAAGATCGAAAGCACCAAGTCTGAGCTAGCTACGCTTCTAAAAAACATAGAGAGCAAGAAAAATGTCATCAACGAGAACAAAGACTCGATCTATACGATAAAAGCTAAGATCGAGGAGCTCTCAAAGGCAAAGGTGATACCGCCAGTTACGTTTATGAAAAAGCTAAAAGAGTATCAAGGGCTCGTTAATGAATATAACACCTTGCTTAGAATTTTCAAAGAGAAAAAAGAGCTTTTGGCTGATCTAAAAGATGAGCTTGAGATCATGCAAAATGGCATATTCTCAGCCAAAGTGATAAACAGAGGAAACTGGATCGAGCTAAATGAGATAAGATTTGTCATCGTCGATCCTCCGCAAAATGTCACCTACATATCGAAGCAAAACGAGACTGCTCACGTCATCACGCTAGATAAATTTGATAACGGCGGCGAGGTTGAGTACAAGATCAAAAAGTCAAACAAACTTGAAGACTACGCGGATATAAATTTCATGGAACAAAAGGTTAAATGATGATAAAAGCAATCGAAGGCGTCGTTACAAAAAAAGAGCCTGCATTTGCCATACTTAAGACAAATAGCGGCGTAAGTTATGGGATTTTCATCTCGCTTTTTTGCTCAGCAAAACTTAGTAAAGGCGAAAAGGCCGAGCTCGCCATAACGCAGATCATAAGAGAGGACGCAAATTTGCTCTACGGCTTTTTAGACGCAAACGAGCAAAAGATGTTTGAGATGCTTATAAAGCTAAATGGCATCGGAGCTAGCACAGCGATGGCGGTTTGCTCAAGCCTTAGCTCTCAGGCATTTACAAACGCCATAATAAGCGGCGATGCGGACACTTTTAAAAGCGTGCCAGGCATCGGACCAAAGACAGCTAGGCGCATAATAGCTGAGCTAAGTGACGCAAAACTAATAAGTGACGAGAGCGTGCTAAGCTACCAAAATGAGGCACTTTTGGCACTTGAGGCGCTTGGCTTTAAGCGTGAAAAGATAGTGAAAATTTTGCCTGATTGTAAGAGTGAAAACACGAGTGATCTTATAAAAGAGGCACTTAAAAAACTAGGATAAGGATAAAAAAGATGAATTTAGGCGTGATATTTGGAGCAAAGAGTTTTGAGCATGAGATAAGCATAGTAAGCGCGATAGTTTTAAAAAACGTCCTAAAACAGGAGCTAAAATTTATATTTTGCGATGCAAATAGGGACTTTTACCTGATCGAGCAAAAAGATATGAGAGCAAATTTCTTTAGCTCTGGCAAATACAAAAACTCAAAAAAGCTATTTTTATCTAAAGGCGGCTTTTATACACACTCGCTTTTTGGCGCAAACAAAGTTGAATGTGACGTCATTATAAATTTGATCCATGGCATGGACGGCGAAGATGGCAAGATAGCGGCACTTTTTGACTTTTACGGGGTCAAATACATAGGTCCAAGACTTGAAGCAAGCGCGCTTAGCTACAACAAAGAGCTTACTAAATTTCTAGCGCAAAAGGCTGGTGTGAAGGCGCTTGATTACGAGATGCTAACTCGTCAAAGCGAGCCAAAATTTCACTATCCTATTATATTAAAGCCAGCAAGGCTAGGCAGCAGCATCGGCGTGAGCGTCGTGCATGATGATAGTGAGCTTGCCTACGCAAAAGACGTGGCGTTTGAATTTGACAAAGATGTTTTAGTAGAGCCCTTTATAAAAGGCGTCAAAGAGTATAACCTTGCAGGCTGCAGGATCGATGGAAAGATCAAATTTTCTATCGTCGAAGAGCCAAAAAAGAAAGAATTTCTTGACTACGAGCAAAAATATCTAAGTTTTTCAAATGAAAATAAGGTAAAAGAGGCAGAAATTTCTGAAGAGCTAAAGCAAAAGCTTAAATTTAACTTTTCTAAAATTTATGATTGTGGATTTGACGGAGCGATCATTAGATGCGACTTTTTCGTGATAGATGACGAGGTCTATCTAAATGAGATCAATCCAAACCCAGGAAGCCTTGCAAACTATCTATTTGATGACTTTGAAAGCACGCTAAATGCCCTTGCAAACTCACTTCCAAAAGAGCGTGAGATAAAGATTGATTATAAATTTATAAACTCTATCACTTCGGTAAAAGGTAGCGGTAAGCTCTAGTTTATTTAGCGATATATAAAGTAGTTTGTGATATTTTACGTAAAATTTTACATAAAGAGCGACAATGGTAACTTTTACAAAAGATGAAATTTATACAGCAACCGAGGTGGTTAGAAATTTTAGCTCTGTCCTTTCACGCGTGGGAGCTAGCGAGCTAAAGCGCGCTGTCATCGTTAAAAACAATAAATTTGAAGCAGTCCTTTTAAATATGGAGGAGTACGAGCGCCTTTGCGAGGCAGTAAGCGTGCTTGAGAGCATTTATGCTGCTAAAAAGAGAGAAAACGATGGCGAGTAGGGTGGTAAAATACGGCTCAGACGAGTACGAGATCAGCTACGAAGTAGTAAATCCAAAATGCAAAAAAGTAGTGCTTTTCTTGCACGGCTGGGGCGCAAACAAAGAGATAATGAAAAAGGCTTTTGGGCACTATCTAAGCGAGTTTTGCCACGTATATATCGACATGCCAGGCTTTGGTAAAAGCTCCATTTTTAAGCCATTAAGAACAAGTGACTACGCAAAAATCGTTGCAAATTTCTGTGACGAGCTACAAATAAAACCAGACATCATCGCAGGACATAGCTTTGGCGGCAAGGTCGCAACGCTTCTAAAACCACCATATCTAGTGCTTTTAAGCTCAGCTGGCATAGTCGTCAAAAAGCCATTTATCGTGCGAGCAAAGATAGCGATATTTAAAATTTTAAAGATATTTGGCTTTGGTAAATTTTACAAACTCTTTGCCACAAAAGATGTGAGCGGCATGAGCAGAGTGATGTATGAAACCCTAAAAAACGTCGTTGATGAGGATTTTACAAAGCATTTTGCTGACTTTGACGGCAGGGCTTTTATATTTTGGGGAGAAAATGACAAGGCAACGCCTGTAACAAGCGGCGAGAGCATAGATAGACTTATCAAAAATAGCTCATTTTTCCCACTTAGTGGCGATCACTTTTTCTTTTTGCTCCACGCTAAATTTATAAGCGACGAGATAGAAAAAGGGATAAAATTTGAGCCAAATGAGGCAAAAAATGTCGTGCTAGATGACGATGAGAGCGGGATCGAGGAGATAAGATGAGTATATTTTTAAGCATAAGCACAGTTTTATTTATCTTTGCGCTTGCTTTTTATGTGATCACTTGCTTTCAGTGGTTTTCATATAGGCCTGAGCGCGTGCTCTTTCACTTCACAAAGCCCGCTTGGCACGTCCTTTTCTTCATCGTGCCTTTGGTGCTATTTTACACGACTGGCAAGTGGTTTTTTATATATTTTTACTTTGCGCTTTTGCCAGCTCTTTATCTTTGGCATAAAAAACTTGATAAAAAGCTAGTCTTTACCGCTAGGATAAAGCACTTTTTTGCCATCCTTGCTTGCGCTATCATCTTAAACTACGCTTTAAATTTCATCATCCACAAGGCGTTTTTGGCTCCTATGCCACTTTTTGTCTTGGTCATGAGCCTATTTTTTAGTGAAATTTTAGAAAAGATCAAATTTCAAGGCTTTAAAAACAGGGCGCTTAAAAAACTTGGCGCAAACAAAGAGCTAAAGATCATTTTAATCACCGCAAGCTACGGCAAAACGAGCATCAAAAATTTCTTATTTGAAATTTTAAAAGATAGCTTTGTCTGCTACAAAACGCCACGCAGCGTAAATACAATGGCTGGCATCATCAAAGATATCAATGAAAATTTAAGCGAGCAAACACAAATTTACATAGCAGAAGCAGGCGCTAGGCTAAAGGGCGACATCATAGAGATCACTAAATTTCTAAATCCACAAATAGTAATCGTTGGCGAGATCGGCGCGCAACATATTGAGTACTTTAAAACGCTTGATAATATCCGTGCGACAAAGCTTGAAGCACTTCAAAGCTCTCGCTTGCAAATGGCATTTTTACATAGCTCGACAAAAAAAGAGCCAAGCCAAAATATAGAAATTTACGATGAGAACCTAAAAGATATAAACGCAAATTTAGATGGAATTTCATTTACGCTTGATGGCAAAAACTACGCTTCGCCGCTACTTGGCAAATTTAACGCTACAAATTTGGCCGTCTGCGTCAAGGTGGCAAGATACCTAAAAATGAGCGATGAAGCGATAAATGGTGCGCTATCTAAGATGAAAAACGTCGAGCACCGTCTAAGCAAGATCGAGGCTGGCGGCAAGCTGATAATAGACGATAGCTTCAATGGAAATTTCTCAGGCATGAGCGCAAGCTACGAGCTTGTAAGCACCTACGCTGGCAGAAAAGTGCTGCTAACACCTGGTATCGTCGAGAGCGATGCGGAGCAAAATGCAAATTTGGCCAAGGTGATAAATGAAATTTTCGACCTAGTCATCATCACAAGCTCGCTAAACGCCCAAACTCTGCTAAAACACATCGTAAAGCCAAAGATCATCATCCTAAAGGACAAGAACAAAATGCAAGAAATTTTAGCCCAAAACACGCACGCTGGCGATCTTATACTATTTTCAAACGACGCACCGAGTTTTATATGAAAAAGATAGTTTTTTTAGCTCTAATCTTAAGCTTAGCCTTAGGCTTTGACATCGATGACTACGACAGGGGCAACGAAGCCCTAAATGCCGGAGACTACGCAACTGCGTATGAAATTTTTTACGATGGTTGTGAGCAAAAAGATGTGCTTTCGTGCGAGGCTTTGGGCGATATGTTTGTAAATGAAGAGATAAACGAGCAGATGGATAGTGATCTAAAAAAGCACTCAAATATCGAGCTTGGAGTGAGTTATTTTATGAAAAGCTGCGACCTTGGCTATCAAAACGCCTGCGATGATGTCATAAGCCTAAAGGACGATCTAAACATCACTTTGCCATCTGGCGTATACGAAAACGCTAAGGCTAGGTATGACGAGCTTTTTGAAGAGTTTAAAGAGCAAGAGGCAAATAAAACGGTAGAAGAGCCAAAAGAGAGGGCTAAAAAGTAAAATTTAAGGCTTTTAAATTTGGCTTTGTAATGTTAAATTTAGGCAAGTCTAAATAATAATAACCTTCAAAACATGCTCTTTTAGTCCGCTTGGTATCTCGCCATTTTCAAGCGCCATTAGCTCGCTCGCTCTTAAGACATAAAAGTCTTGCAAGCTTCTGTTGGCAGACTTCTCAAGCTTTTTTGCTAGAGTGTCAAAGATATAAAATTCAGCCTCGTTGCTAGTTAGTAAAAAATCAGCCCCACTATCAAATGCAGCAAAAACTATTTTGCTAGCAAGCTTGCAAGCTAGCTCATTATCAATCTTTAAAAGATCATATCCACAAGGCATTTTGGCGTTTAGCTCTATAAAATTTGCCTTGTATGCGCTTAAATTTGCAGGCAGTCTGTCTTTTATAGCTATCTTAAAATCTTTAAATTTGCTAAGTTTTTCTATCTTTTCAAGCTCGTTTTCATATTTTTGTGTAGCTTCTATGCCTAAAATTTCTTTAAAAAATTTAATCGCCTCACTATAAATTTCGCTACCTTCAAAGAGCAAATCATAAAGCTCACAGGCTATCAAAACGCCGTTTTTATCGCTAACTAGCTTTAAAATTTCATCGTTTTTCTCGTTTTTGTAAAGATGATGAGCTAGCATTATCGCGGCAGCTCCTATAAAATTTGGCTCATACTCTCTCACAAAATCAGCGTAAAAATAGGGCTTAAAGCTAGCGTAAAGCTCTTTGTCAGCTCTTTTGCAAAAGCTAGCAAATGGCTCAAATTTCGCCCAAAAGTCATCATCGTTTATAGCAAGGTCTAAAACCGCTCTTTTTTCATCAAGCGGGGCGATGCAAAGCTCGTCTCCAAATTTTTGAGCTAAATTTGCAAGCGGCTGGTCGGTGCTAACTACGACGTCATTTACCTTGACAAAGCCTTCAAATGGGCTAAAGTAGGGGTCTATGCTCTTTACGTGGGCAAAAAGCTCGTTTAAGTTTGCAAAGTCTGAAATCTCTAAAAAATAGGGCTTAAAATATGCCAAAACATCTCTTTTTGCGTCAAATCTAAAAATCTCAACTCTTTGCATCTGTATCCTTTTTTTGGGCTTATTTTATCCTAAATTTAAAAGGAGTTTCATTATAATAGCTCAATGGATAAAGAAAATTTCACGATTGAACGCTTTAGTAACGCATATATCGGCGATGACGCGGCGGTTGCCGGCAAAATGGTCTTTAGCAAGGACATTTTTGCGCAAAATTCGCATTTTAAGCTTGGCTGGCTAAGCCTTGAAGAGACCGGCTACAAGGCGATGATCGTAAATTTTTCAGATACGATCGTGATGAATGCTAAGCCTAAATTTGCCCTTCTTGGGCTTAGTCTGCCAAAGAGCTTCACGCCTCGGCAGATCAGCGAGCTAAGTAGGGGCATAAATAGGGCGTGCGAGGAGTTTGGCGTAAAGATAATAGGCGGTGACACGATAAGTAGCCCCATTTTAAACATAAGCGTCAGCGTGATCGGCGAGCTAAAGGGCAGGGCAGTGCTTAGAAAAAATGCTAAATTTGGCGATCTTGTTGCATTTACAGGCAAGCTTGGAGGCAGCCAAAAGGGACTAAACTCGCTTCTAAGACTGGCTCAAATTTCTAAAAACTCACGCTTTAAAAGACCTATCTTAAGAGATAAATTTTTTTACAAAGCAGCTCATCTGCTAAATTCCGCCATGGATATCTCAGACGGGCTAAATACCGACCTTGGCAAGCTTTTAAAGGCTAGCAAAAAGGGCGCTAAATTTACAAAAAAACTAAGCAAATTTGAGCTTAGTAGCGGCGAGGAGTATGAGGTTTTATTTACCTTTAGTCCTAAAAATTTAAGCGCTATAAAAAGGATCGCCGCAAAAACTAGGACAAAGATCAACATCTTTGCAAAAATTTCACACAAAAGGTTAAGACAAAATGCAAGAAGCCACCACTTTTAAGCCGCTTTATGCGCTTACTCATGCGCCCATCGAGGCATATTTTTCTAAAAATTCAGATGATTTTGTCGTGCGCGAGATACCACTTTATGAATTTAGTGGTGACGGCGAGCACTTGATCGTTGAAATTTCTAAAAAAGATATGATGACAAGCGACGCTTTGCATGCCTTAAGCGAGGTTACAGGGGCTAAGATGCGCGACTTTGGCTATGCTGGGCTAAAAGACAAGCAGGGCATGACAACGCAGTTTATCTCGATGCCTCGTAAATTTGAGAGCGCGCTTGCAAACTTTAGCCATGAAAAGATGAAAATTTTAAATTTAAACGTGCATAAAAACAAGCTTCGCATCGGACACCTAAAAGGCAATAGCTTTTTCATCCGCCTAAAAAAGGTGCTGCCAAGTAGCGCTAAAAAGCTAGAGCAGGCATTTGTCAGCATCGATAAAATGGGCTATGCAAACTACTTTGGCTACCAACGCTTTGGTAAATTTGGCGACAATGCTACAACTGGCCTTGAGCTACTTAAAAACGGCACGATAAATGGCAAAAAGAGCAAAAATGTAAAGCTAAATGACTTTTTGATCTCAGCCTATCAAAGCGATCTTTTTAACCGCCATCTTAGTAAAAGGGTTGAAATTTCAAGGTTTGTAAGCGACTTTAGCCTAAATGAGCTAGGCGAAATTTATAAAAACTTTAGCAAAAACGATCTAAAGGCGATGAAGGCGCAGGAGAGCTTTTTTAAGCTTTTGCCAGGAGAGGTTTTGGGGCACTATCCGTTTGGCAAGCTCTTTTTGTGTGAAAATTTAGATCAAGAGGCGCAAAGATTTACTAAGCGCGATATCACAAGCCTTGGACTTATAGTCGGTGCAAAGGCCTATGAGGCAAGCGGCTTGGCAAAAGAGCTTGAGGATGAAATTTTCGCTGAGGCATTTTCGCTTACTTCAAAGATCGCTGGCTCAAGGCGCTTTAACTGGGCGTATCTTGAAAATACAAGCTACAAATACAACGAAGAAAGCGCTCATTTTAGCTTAAATTTCACACTTCAAAAGGGCTCATACGCCACAGTTGTGTTAGAAGAAATTTTGCATAAAAATATATTTGAGTAGGGTAAATTTTCGGACTTTCCTCTTTTGCGTAGTGCAAAAGCGACCGCTTACCGTGCCAGAGCGAAATTATAGCGGTTTTTGCTTAATTTTCTAGCCTTAAAAATTAAACTTTGCGTTTTAATTATTTTCTTTATTTATAAGGAAGATTTGCAGACAAAAAGTGATTTTATAGGGAAAATGCTCTGAGTAAATATTTGGCGTATGTTTTATCAGAGATCGCATAAATTTTTATCTCAAAGCGCAATAAATTCAGCATTATTTATAGGTCGCAAATCGTACAAGTCCCCAAATTTCTCCATTATCTCGTGAGTAGCCTCCACAAAAGGCTCACAGCCAAAGTGCGGCACTACGCAAAAATCAACCAAATTTAATCCTGTAAAATCACTCATGTTTACACTACTTTTATCCATAAGCGTAGCATATCTCGTGTCTGGTGCGGCCACGATCGCCCCTGCTGACTCACCGACGTAAATTTTACCAGCTTTAACCGCGTTTTTTATAGCTTGTTCGGCGCACGATTTTCGCAGCTCATTAAGCAGATAAAATGTATTTCCGCCGCTTACATAAATGATGTCGCACTTATTAATAGTAGCTAAAATTTTATCATCTGCAACACAAAACTCATCACATTCAGAAATCTGCGTAACCAAGTTTTTAACACAAGAAATATCAATACGAGTCAGCTTCGCACTAAATTTTTCCAAAATTTTCACCGCTTCATCTACGTAAAAATTCACCTCTTCAAATTTTGCTGCCGTATCGATAAAAGCAACATGCTTACCTTGAAAATCTACCACTTCATTGATCTTGCTCGCAATCTCCGCGAAGTAGGAGCAAAGAAAAATATTTGCCATTCCTTTATTCCTTTTAAAAGATATTTAAATTTAAGAGCCAATTATATCCGAAAATAAGCTTAAAAGATCTGCATTTTGCAATCGTCATGTTGCTCACAAGCTTTCCATATCTTGCACTACAGCTTAGGATTTAGAGATTTATATGGTTTGTATTTTTAGTATACATGGTTGAGTAAGTAAAATTTAAAAATTTAATTATGAATTTGAATGCAAAAATTTAAGGCAAAGTATCGCAATATTTTTTAAGAGTTTTTTCTCTTGTGATCGCAACTTCAAGTAGAAACAACGTAAAAATTTAGCGAAGATAAGAGATATAATCTATCAAGCCAAATTTTTACTAGTTTTATAAAGATAGTTTTAAAAGTGGGGCTGGCTAAATTTAGTTGGTTTAAATTTAAAAAGGTCTAGCCAAAGCTAGACCTAAAACATTAAATTTAAGAAGTAAAAGAGGTAAAAACTTAAGTTCTAAAGACGCTAAGTTTAGTATTTAGCGCATCTGTCATCTTATTTAGATGTTCAGCCGCAGAAGCTATCTCTTCGACGCTTCTCGCATTTTCAGATGAAATTTGATTGATCTCTGAGATACCATCCATGATCTCATTTACGTTTTTACCAGTTGCGATGTAGTCTTGCATAGTCTTATCAGACATCGCTATGGCGTTATTCATCGTTTCGCTCATATTATTTATAGTCTTTTCAACGTCACTTGCCACATGGGTTAGCTCTTGAATTTGTTTAGAGTTGATGCCCATTTGCTCGCTGCTATCATTGATCGCTTGAACGATAACGTTGATAGTTGCATTTATCTCTGTTAGAGATTTTTGAGTTCTCTCAGCTAGCTGTCTAACCTCGTCGGCTACGACTGCAAAGCCACGTCCATGCTCGCCAGCACGTGCCGCTTCGATAGCTGCGTTAAGAGCTAGTAGGTTTGTCTGATCAGCGATGTCATTGATAACAACAAGGACTGATTTAACCTGCTCAGCATCACGGCTAAGCTGCTCGATCTTACCAGCCATTTGATTTTCAACATTAGCAGAATCAACTATCTGAGACGATAGAGATTTAATAGCTTCAGTAGCTGTTTTTATATGAGTGCTTGCCTTTTGAAGGTCATCTTTACCAGCTTGAGCAACTGCTAGTGACTCTTTCATATTCTCTTGCATTACTTTACATCTTTGATTTGTCTCTTCAACGATCTGGGTTGATTCTTCTACGCGTTTGCCTGTTTGAAGAGATGTAGAGCTTAGCTCATTTGCAACTGAGCTGTTTTCATTTGAAAGATTTTTAGTGTCGCTTATAAGTACTCTTATTCTCTCTATAAAATCATTTATATCATTGCTTATCTTAGCAATCTCATCTTTGCCGTAGATTGGGATTTTAAGCGTAAAGTCAGATGTTATAGCATTTAAATTTGCTCCTAATCTATCAATAGGATTTGCAACCATCTTTTTAAGTAGTAATATAGATACTATTATAAGAAGCAATGTAACTATAATGCTTGCAATAATGAAGTTTTTACTAACCACTTTTAGAGGTGTTAAAAAATCATCTGTAATAGCTGAACCAAGTAAAATCCAGTCTAGTTTGTCAAATGGTTTAAATGCCGCTATTCTTTCAACTCCATCAGCTACAACAAGCTTGGCACCTTCTCTCTCTTTTGTGATGTTATCCATAGTAGCTTTTAGCTCACTGCTTAGCTCTTTGCCAGCTTGAGTTGGGTGGATATCAAATTTATTAGTCTTTGTATTAAAGATAGAGAAGTATCCATGCTCACCTAGCTTCATAGAAGCAAATGTCTTTTTAAGATCCTCTAGACCGTTTGTGAAGTCGTAACCTATAAATAAAACTGCTACAACCTCGCCATCTTGAATGACTGGTTCGTAAACACACATATAGTTTCTGCCAAAAATGTTTATAGCTCCTATATATGTCTCTTTATTCATCATCTTTGGATATATCGTTTTGTTTAATGCTCCAAGCGCTCTACTGCCATCATCTAGCAAAAGTGAAGTAGAAACAGCAACAAAGTCATTGCCAGATTTAGCAAAAATTGTTGGTACTCCGCCATTTGTTAGCTTTTTGATCTTATCAGATACTTCATGATCATTATTTAATATGCCCATTTTTTCTGAGATAAGCTCTACAGCATTGTCATTTTCTGTCTTTATGGTTTGGCCATTGGTTCTTATATTGCCTAGGCTTTCTTTTAAGATATGCATAGAGAAAACGGCGCTTTTGTAGTTGTCATCATTAAATAGCTTAACCGTATCCATTGCAAGTGCGACATTTTGTTTAACGGTAGTTACTACTCCATCCTTGATCTCACGCTCTAAGACGTGTGACGTGTAGAAAACAAAGCAAGCCATACAAATGGCAAGAACTAAAGCGATGATCGCTGAGACCTTGACTAAGATGCTACGCAAATTCATCTATATCCTCCTTGGTTTAGATTTTTGAGCTTATTATACAAATTTTTTCTCGTAAAACATATAGAATTTTAGGGAAAAATAACGAATTTTAAATTTTTGTTTGCTTTGTGTTTATAATTATAACTTTTATGAAACTGGAGTAAAATTTTATAAAAAATTGCTATTTAAATTTAGCTTTTTAAGTAAAATTTATAGTTTGGCAAAAGCAAGAAATTTGCGCTTTTAAGGGATCAAAATTTAAATTTGTATCGTTTTGTTGATTTGTAGTCTATTTTATTATATTGGTCTAAGGTTCAAAGCAAAATAACAAAAAAGTGAAATTTGGAGTGTTCTACTCTTGTTTTTGTAAAGAAAATTTAAAAAGATTAAATAAAAAAATTAATTTCATACCAAGTTGTGACAAAATTTATGCTCAAAAATCAAAAAAATTTCTTAGATAAATTTGCAAAATTTGATGAAAAATTTGGTCGCAGGGTAAATTTATATATTTTTAAATATAATCACGCTCTGGCACGGTAAGCGGTCGCTTTTGCATCTTGCAAAAGAGGAAAGTCCGAGCTGCGATAAGACAAAGTTCCATCTAACGGATGGCTAGGGAAACCTAAGGGATAGTGTAACAGAAAGCAAACTTCCGCCTTGGCGGTAAAGGTGAAACGGCGGGGTAAGAGCCCACCGGCGCGCTTGGTAACTTGCGTGGCCATATAAACCCAACTTGCAGTAAGAAGGGATGGTTTTGGTCTTATATTAAAACCCTTCGCTAGAGCTTGTTTGTAAAAGCAAGCGTAGATAAATGATCGCTCAAGACAGAACTCGGCTTAACGCTGTGCCTCCCTTAAATTTAGAGCAAATTTCAAGTAGCAAGCAGTTAGTAAATTTAAAAGATTTTCAAGACAAAACCGGCAAATATGCCGTGCCTTGAAAGTTTGAGATTAGATTAATTTTTTACGTATTTTTGAGCTTTTTGTAGTTTTGTAAGCTCGTTTTGGATGTGTGAAGATTTAGTTTTAAAAAGCTCTATCGCACCGCCTATTAGCGCTTGTGCCTCTTGAGCTGAAGCTAAGTTTTTAAACATATCTTCGCTAAAGCTTTGTGATAGTGCAGCTAGCTTTCTTGTATCTTCGTTTATTAACGCTAGCTTAAATTCATTGATCCAGCTATTCACCTGATGTTACCTCCCTCCATGCTTCTGATAACTGCTTTACGACATTTGTTACTTCATTTAGCGCGTTAATATCATTTTGGATATTTGCCATAGCAAGAAGCTGCATCTGTCTTGTATAAAGTCCGCTAAGATAGTGAGCCACATCGCCTTGAGAATAATCAAGCGAGTTTAAAAGCTCGACAAAGATAGCGTTTGCTCTGTTTATATAATAGACTTTTTTCTCTATATCTCCAGCTTCGATCGCTTTTTTTGTGCGAAATATAAATTTCAAAATTCCGTCATAAAGCATTTCTATTAATTTAGTCGGGGACTCGATGCCCCCGAAACTCGACTGTGCGTATGCACTATATGCACTTTGATTCATTTTTCTCTCTTATTTTCTACTGTTTATCTCAGCATCTATCATTGATTTTAGAGTTGAGAACTGATTTTCTAAACTTGCGATGATAGAGTTATACTTGATGAAGCGCTCTTGCATCGTTGTATATTTCTCATCTAAAAGCTTTTGAGTGCTCTCTTTATTTTTAGTGATAGACTCACTCTCGTCTTTTAGCTGATTTTGCATAGCGATCATAGTGCCTTTCTTACCAACAGCACCATCAAGCATCTTAGCTAGCTTTGTAAAAAGTCCATCAGTTTTTTTAGTCACTGGATTTACAGTGGCTTCGCTCATACCAATAGTTGCTAGTGCAGAAGCTTTGCCTTTTACTTCGATGTTTTCGCCATCGCTTCTTTTTAATATGATCCTCTTGCCGCTTTGATCAAGGCTAGCTGTGACTCCGTCGATGCCAGCGTCATTGATAGCTTGTTGAAGTTTTAGAGCGTTATCTTCAGCTGTCCCACCAGCTGCGGTTGAAAATATAACTGACTTACCATTTATCGTTAGATCGCCAGCTTGGATATTTAACACACCTGAGCTAACGGTTGAGTTACCCATGTAGCTTATTGGCTCAGTCTTGCTTGAACCCATGAAAAATTTCTGAATTTCTTCTGGATCTTTGCTAAGAGCTGCGTTAAATTTATTTAGATCAAGCTGAAGCTGACCGTCTTTATCTGGCACTATGCCAAATTTACTTAGCGCTTTGCCTTCGCTATCTTGACCATTTACTAGACGTCCGATGTTTGATCTAAGGCTTGAAATTTCACTTACGCCTTGAAAAGTACCAGCGCCTTTTTCTTCATCATATTTTGTAGCGATCTCAAGGTTCATGGTCATTAGGTTGTAGTCTTTTATAAACTCTTCAACCGCTTTTACGACATCTTCAGTGTTTTGAGAGACGCTGACATTTGTTCTGCCAGTCTCATTTAGCGTGATATTTACACCCGGTCTTAGATCATCAAAGCTGTTTTTATCTCTTTTGATATTTACGCCGTTATATGTAAATTCTGCATCTTGTGCTTTTAGAATTCTATTTTTCTCCAAATTTGATGTCATCTTTGGCGTGCCATCAGGATTTGTTAGCGCTGTGCCGTGCTCGTCTGTATCTTGAAACTGTGTATCATCCCAGCCAAGCTTGTCTAAGATGCCAGCAGTGTCGTTTGAAAATTTGATAGTCTGCGTAGCGCCAGTGCTGCCTGATTGAAGCATTATTTGATTTGGTTTATCGCCGCCAACATTTAAAATTCTAGCTTGCAATTTCCCGCCACTTACGTCATTTATCTTATCAACGATATCTTGATATGTTGTCGATCTTGTCACACCGATAGAGAATTTTTGTCCATCGATCTCAATGTCAAACGAGCCAGTATTTGTCGCACCCACCATACTTGAAGAATTTTTAAAATTCTTGCTTTGAAATGTATCTTTTTGAGCAAGTTTTTGCACGTCGATACTAAAGCTTTGCACGCTAACGCCATTTGCAGCAGAAGCTGTGACGCTTTTGCCAGCGTTATTTGTATTTCTTTTTAGATAAAGTGCCTCGCCACCAAGTGTTTTACCACTAACATTTACGTTGCTAACAAGAGTTTTTAGCGCCGCAAGGTCCTTTTGCTTAAGCTCATTTTTCTCTAGTCTTGTTGTAAGTGGTTTGATCTGTCCAGCTTCATCAGCCTCTTTTAGTTTCTTGATAAGCTCATCGTTTAGGCCGCTATTTTTTGTACCGATGCCTAAATTTGTTACGTTACCTACTGCCATTTTTAACTCTCCTTGTCAAAAAGTATTCCGATACTTTCTTTGAAATACTCGCTGATTTTTATAGCTTCTTTGCTCGGAAGCTGTGTTATCTCTTCGCCTGTTTTGGCGTCTTTTACTTGCACTACCATTAAATTTAACTTCTCGTTGTAAGCAAATCTTACATTTGTATCGAGCTGTTGCATCTGATAGTTTAGCCTATCAGTAACCTCTCTTGTCTTTCTAGCAAGATCCTCGTTACTAAGCTTGTCTAGGTCATCTGCACCTTTTGCTTTACCGTTTTTATCGGCATTTACTTTGACATCTGAGTGCTCGATAGGTCTGCTATCGATTTGACGCTGAGCCGACGTGCTCATGTTTGCATCAAGTGTTTGATTTGCCGCTGCTTTGAAAATTTCCATAGTTTTACTCCTTAAAACTTACGCTAGCTTCTACATCGGTAAAATTTTAAATTCCTTTAGTATTTATATAAATTTTTGATTATTTAGGTTAAAATCGAGCAAAATTTATAGGACGGGATATGAAAATTTCATTTGAATGCGACTGCATTTTGCTGCAAAAGACCTTGCTGCTTTTTTGTGGAAATTTGGCCGCTCATCATAAGGATTGTGATTTTGTAGTAAGTGACCGCGAGATCGTCACAAAAAAACCGCTATTTATAATAGGTAAGAACGCTCATCTTTCTCATCCATTCACAAGAGCCACTCTTCTTGATACGCTCGAGGAGTTTTACTCAGCCACGCAAATTTCAAAGGCAAAAGAGCCAGATCAGATAGTAAATGAAAAGAGTTTGGAACAAAAAGTCTCAAATTTGATAGATAAATTTAAAGCTGATCTGCTTGAAATTTTAAGGGCAAATCAGTGAAGCTTTGCACCAAAATTTCAAGTGGTAAATTTAAAGGCAAAAGGCTTGAATTGCCAAGTCTAAGCACGACAAGAAGCACAAAAAGCATTGTAAAAGAGTCCTTTTTTAACGTCATTAGAGATGAAATTTGCTCACTTACATTTATAGAGGGCTTTGGCGGAAGTGGCGTGATGGCAAGCGAGGCTGTTAGTAACGGAGCGCGCGAGGCTATCGCGATCGAAAAAGATAGGGCTGCTTTTAAGATCACGCAAAGCAACCTTGCAAGCCTGCAAAGTCCAAATTTAAAAGCGATAAATGGCGACAGCTTTGCGCTTTTGCCTGATCTTGTAAATTCGCAAAATGGCAAGGTTTTGCTCTATCTTGATCCGCCATTTGACATAAGGGCTGGCTTTGATGATATCTACGAAAAGCTAGTAAATTTGATCTCGCAGCTAAAAAAAGAGAAAATTTATATGATAGTTTTTGAGCATAACAGCGACTTTAAATTTGGCGATGAAATTTCTGCGTATAAGCTTGTTAAATTTAAAAAATTTGGAGCCACTTCTCTCTCTTATTTTCAGTAAAATTTGGAACATCTTTTGCTTTTAAAACCTAAAATAGCTAAATTTTAGGAAAAAATATGAATAAATTTTTATCTTTTGTAGCAGCTTCAGTGATAGCTACTTCAGCCTTTGCTACGCAGATAAAAGAGCTCGCAAATATCGTTGGCGTAAGGGATAATCAGCTAATAGGCTATGGTTTAGTCGTCGGACTAAACGGCACAGGGGATGGCTCAACGTCAAAATTTACGATCCAGTCGCTATCAAACATGCTTCAAGGCGTAAATGTCAAGATAAATCCAGATGATATCAAGTCTAAAAACGCAGCCGCTGTTATGGTGACAGCAAAATTGCCTGCATTTGCAAGACATGGCGACAAGCTTGATATCGAGATCTCATCTATCGGCGATGCAAAAAGCTTGCAAGGTGGCACTCTTCTTATGACCCCACTAAAGGGCGTTGATGGCGATATCTACGCTTTGGCTCAAGGACCTCTAAGTATCGGTGGCAAGAGCGCAGGAAGAACTGGCGGCAATCACCCAACCGTTGGCACTATCTTAAATGGCGCACTTGTGGAGCGCGAGGTCACTTACGATATCTATAACCAAGACAGCATAAAGCTAAGCCTAAAAGATACAAATTTTAAAACCGCTCTTGATATCCAAAACGCTATAAATGCAAACATCTCAGATGACACTGCAAAAGCGATCGATCCAAGAACGGTCATCGTTAAAAAGCCAGATGATGTTAGCATTATCGAGCTTGCAAGCGCTGTGCTTGATCTTGACGTGGAGTATAAGCCAGATGAGAAGATCGTAGTTGATGAGAGAACTGGCACGATAGTTAGCGGTATAAACGCGGTAGTTAGTCCAGTCGTGATAACTCATGGCGCAATTACAATAAAGATAGAGCCAAACAGCTACGAAGAGGCGGTGCAAAATGATGTAAATATAGGTAGCGACACCTCGGTGGCTCCTAGTCAAAATTTACTTAAAATTTCAGGCGAAAAAACAACCGTTGCAAACGTAACAAGAGCGCTAAACAAGCTTGGAGCAACACCAAGTGACATCATCTCGATACTTGAAAATTTAAAACGAGTTGGCGCGATACAAGTCGATCTGGAGATAATATAATGCAAATAGATAACACCTTAGCACTAAATTCATATAATGACATCTCAGCAAACAAGATAAAAAATGCAAATGCCAAACAAGATGCACTTTTAAAAGAGCAAACTGATGCTTTTGAAGCATTTATGGTAAAAGCTGTTCTTGATATCGCTTTAAAAGAAGATGACAAGAACTCACTCTATCCAAAAGCCGCTGGCAGCGACATTTACAGGTCCATGTATAACGACGCTATGAGCAAAGCTTTGAGTGGAAATTTAGGTTTTTCAGAACTTTTATACGATTTTTTGAAGAGAGACTCTTAAGTAAATTTATATTTTGCCGATGTAGTGATATAAACATTTTATTTTAAGAGGTATGGATATGATAACTCCTTTGAACCAAAGACCAAACTACCAGGCAAATATGCTAAATAAAAATAGCGATGCTAGAGTTGAAAATGAAAACAAAGAAGTAAAAACAAATGAAAACGCAAGAGTAAAAGAGATAGCTGATGCAATAGCAAATGGCACCTATCAGGTAGATATCTCTAAAACAGCAAAAGCTGTGGCTGATGCGTTGCTCTAAATTTAAAGGAATTTAAATGATAAAGAAGCTTTTGGACGAGGCCATAGGCGAGCTAGACGAGCTTATAAATTTAACGATGCAAGATATCGCCAACATAAAAGAGGCGAAGCACTCAAGCGTTGATGAGAGTGTGAAGAAGAAAAATGCTCTCGTGCGTGCTTTTGAAGATACCAAAAGAGCTTTGGATAAAGAGCTTTTAAGGGTCTCAAAAGAGAGTGGTACTACGACACTTGCAAATGTTTTAGATGATGAAGTGAAGTCAAAGCTAGTGCTTATGCGTTCAAAGCTTGAAATTTTGCATAAAGTAAATAAAGAATATGCAAGACACGTCGTTGTTGTTAAGGAGTTTTTTGACTCACTTAGCAAAAAAGTCTTTGGTACTCAGACTAATGAATACGGCCAAGACGGCAGCGGCACAGATAATAATTTTTACAAATCAAGGGTTTAACAAATGGCTAATATCTTTATGTCATTAGGCACAGGCGTTTCAGGGCTAAATGCAGCCCAAGTGCAAATAAGCACAACTGGAAACAACATCACAAACGCCGATAGTAACTACTACACAAGACAACGTGTAGTCCAGTCAGCATCTCCAGCGATGAACACTGTCCCTGGTGGCGTTGGCACAGGTACGCAAGTAGATACCGTGACAAGACTTCACGATGAGTTTGCCTACCAAAGACTAAAGTACTCATCGTCAAATTTAGAAAATACAGGCTATAAACAGAGAATTTTACAAGAGGCGACAAAATACTTCCCAGATCTAAAAGATAACGGCATGGTAAAAGATATACAGGAGTATTTTGCTGCGTGGAACAACTTTGCTTCAAACCCAGATGAGGGCGCTCAAAAGGTAAATTTGATAAACAAAGCTAGCGTTTTAACAGCTAGCATCAACCGCTCATCAAAGATGCTTTATGATATGCACACGCAGATAGATGAGACTATAAAGATAAACATAAACGAGATAAACTCACTTGGCAAGCAAATAGCAAATATCAATAAGCAAATTCAAAGAGTTGAATCTGGCGCAGACGCTGGCATCAAGATAAATGCAAATGACCTTCGTGACAAGCGCGATGAGCTAGAGCTTGCTATGTCAAAGCTGGTAAATACAGCCGTTTATAAAAGCGATCTAAAAAGCGAGTCAAGGATAGATACAGGCATAAGCGATCAAGGAAGATACTACAACCTAAATATCGGCGGTGTGAGCATCGTTGATGGCGTAAATTTTCATGAAATTTCTATGAGCTCAACCGAGAGTGGGCAATACACGAAAATTTATTATGAAAGAGAAGATGGCAGACGCATCCCTATGGAGGAGAAGATCACAAATGGCAAGATAGGCGCTGCGCTTGATCTTAGAGGCCGCAACTACGAGCCAGATAATGATAAATTTAGCGATGGTATCATCCAAAAATATATTGACAATCTAAATACATTTTCAAAAACTTTAATAACTAGCACAAACAACGTCTATGCCGAGTCTGCGGTTGAAATTTCAAACTCAGATCCGATCAGCTATCTAGAAAACGACAAGACGCTGATGAACCACGACAACAGCATAAGAAATGGCAGTTTTGAAGCCATAGTTTATGATAACAAGGGCAACGTCGTAGCCAAAAAGACCATCGAGATAAACGGCACAACGACGATGAACGATACAAAATACGGCAACTCTGTTGTGCAGGATTTTAACTCAAATTCAGACGACAACAATGACAACAACATGCTAAATGACGTCGATGACTTCTTTGAAGCGTCGTATTTTTATGATAAAAACACGCATCAAGGCACATTTGCGCTCATACCAAAGCAAGCTCAAGGGCTTTATAGCATCTCAATAGTCGATCACGGCACAAATTTCCCAGGCGTTGTTGGTATCAACAGATTTTTTTCTGGCACAAACTCAAATACAATAGGCATCAATCAAAATTTCACTCAAGATCACACAAAGCTTCGTGCCTACTCAAAACCAGTCGTGGGAAACAACGAAGTTGCAAACAAGATGATACAGCTTCAGTACCAAAAGCAGACATTTTACTCAAGTGGTACTGCGCTTGATAGAGATGAGACTATTGAGGGATATTACCGATATTTCACAACCGATATGGCGAGCGATACCGAGGCGAACAACACTATCCACGACACAAACACATCTTTGCAAAGGACTGCTGAAGAGGAATTTCAATCAACAAGTGGCGTAGATACCAACGAAGAGCTTACAAACTTAATCCGCTTTCAAGCAAGCTACGGTGCAGCAGCAAAGATCATCACGACAGTTGATCAGATGCTTGACACGCTTCTTTCACTAAAACAATGAGCGAACTAAAGAGCCTTTTAGACTCACACGTACTTAGTAAAAATACAAATTCGGGGCTATTTGACGCCCCGGACCCACTTCAAGTAGCTACTAAATTTAAAGAGCCAAACATAGCACTCATTTGTGCGTTATTTGCTTATGGTAACGCAAAAATGATAGTGAAATTTCTAAATTCGCTTGAATTTAGCCTGCTTGATGAGAGTGAGCAAAATATCAAGAAAAATCTGTCAAATTTCAAATACCGCTTTCAAAATGAAAATGACGTAAAAGAAATTTTCATCACACTTTCACGCCTGAAAAAAGAGGCTGACATAGAAGAAATTTTGCGCCAAGGTCTTGCAAAAAACGGCGAGATGATAGAGGGCGTAAATGAGCTTATTAAATTTATTTATGGGCTAAATTCTTACCGCTCAGACGGATATGAGTTTTTCTTTGGTAAGAGTTTTGAGAGGGAGCCACAAAGTCCATATAAACGCTACAATATGTATCTTCGCTGGATGGTGCGAGATAGCGACATCGACCTTGGGCTATTTAAAAATTTGCCAAAAGATAGACTTTTGATGCCGCTTGACGTGCATACGCATAGGGTTTCATTAAATTTAGGACTTATAAATAGAAAGAGCTACGACTTCAAAGCGGTGATGGAGCTTACAAAAAAACTTAGAGAATTTGACGAGCTAGACCCGATAAAATATGACTTTGCGCTTTACAGGATAGGGCAGAGCAAAGAGCTAGAAACTATCGTAAAAAATCTTAAAAAATAAAAATTATTGCTAAATTTTTAAATTTAGGATAGACTTACCATACAATTTTATCCATAAGGAGCTTGTATGAAAAAAATCGTTTTACTAAGTGCAGTTTTAGGAACTTTGCTTTTTGCTCACGAGGGTCATCACTTTGATCCAAAGTCTGGCGAACATCTAGTCATACCTGTTAATGAGCTAAGCGAAAAAGGCGATAAGAGCGTTGGCGAAGTAGTAGCTGTTAAGACAAACTACGGCGTTGCGTTTTTTCCAAATTTAAAAGGTCTTCCTGCAGGACTTCATGGCTTTCACGTTCATCAAAATGCTGATTGTGGCGCGACTGAAAAAGGTCTTGGTATGAAAGCAGGCGGTCACTGGGATCCAGCTGAAACAAAGATGCACTCATTTGCATGGGACGATAAGGGTCACAAAGGCGATCTACCAGCGCTTTACGTAGATGCTGAGGGCAATGCAAACTACCCAGTGCTAGCTCCAAAGATAAAAAACCTTGACGAGCTAAAAGGTCACTCACTAATGGTTCACGTCGGTGGTGACAACCACAGCGACCAGCCAAAAGCACTTGGCGGTGGCGGCGCTAGAATGCTTTGCGGCGTTATTAAATAATTAAGCCACCACAAAAAGCCTTTAAATTTAATGTTTAAAGGCTTTTTAAATTTCGCGCTCAATTTTAACCTCCATTTCTAAGATGAAATTTCAAAATTTTAAACTACAATCCGCTTTTTAACTTAAATTTACAAAGAACAAAAATGGAATTTGACCTACTTAGCTACACTGTCTTTTTTGTCGCCGCGTTTTTGGGTGGTTTTATCGACGCGATCGCAGGAGGTGGCGGACTGATCACTTTGCCAGCCATCATGGCTATGGGCGTGCCACCTCATCTTGCCCTTGGCACAAACAAGCTTCAAGGCGTCTTTGGCAGCTTCACGGCAACGCTAAATTTCACTAAAAAAGGACTGATTAATTATAAAGAGTGCTTTGTTGGCATAGTTTTTACATTTATTGGAGCAGCCATCGGCGCAACGCTCATCTTATTTTTAAATGCAAATTTCTTAAAAATAATCATCCCATTTTTGCTAATCGCTATCTTCATCTACACACTTTTTATGCCAAAAATAGGCGAGAGCGACAGGGCTGCAAAGATGAATGAGAGGCTATTTTATGTCATTTTTGGACTAATTCTTGGCTTTTATGATGGCTTTTTTGGCCCAGGAGCAGGCTCGTTTTGGATGTTTGCGATGGTGGCTTTAATTGGGCTAAATTTAAAAAAGGCGGTCGCTCACACAAAGGCTTTAAATTTCACCAGCAACATCGTAGCACTTGGCGTTTTTATAGCCGGTGGACAGATACTTTGGCTAGTTGGCTTTTTGATGGCTGTGGGACAAATTTTAGGAGCATATTTTGGCTCAAATTTAGTCATCAAAAAAGAGGTCAAATTTATTAGAACGATGTTTTTGATAGTTGTCGCAGCGACCATTTGCAAACTGCTTTTTGACTACTTCAAGGCTTAAAATTAAAAATGTTTTAACAATAATTTTGTTACAATCACGCAAAATTCTAAATCTAAGGTAAATCAATGAAAGATTTGTTTCTATTCTCAAATTTGCTAAACCATTCACATGCCTTTGTCTATGCGTTTCACTTTTGCCTTGTAGCTTTGATCATCCTTATCGTTGCCTACATCGCAAGGAGCAAAATGCAGCTTGTGCCAAGAGGTCTTCAAAACATAGTTGAGGCTTATTTAGAGGGTGTTATCTCTATGGGCAAGGATACTTTAGGTAGCGAAAAGCTAGCTAGAAAATACCTCCCACTTGTCGCAACTATCGGCTTTATCGTATTTTTCTCAAACGTCATCGGCATCATCCCTGGCTTTGAGTCACCAAGCTCAAGCTTAAATTTAACTCTAGTTTTGGCTTTGGTTGTATTTATTTACTACAACTTTGAGGGCATTAGAGAAAATGGCTTTTTCAAATACTTTGGACACTTCATGGGACCAAACAAATTTCTAGCTCCTATTATGTTTCCAGTCGAAGTCATCTCACATCTTTCACGTGTAGTTTCGCTATCTTTCCGTCTTTTTGGTAACATCAAGGGCGATGACTTGTTCTTGCTTGCGATGCTTACACTTGCACCATGGTTTGCTCCACTTCCAGCATTTGCACTTCTAACACTTATGGCTGTTTTGCAAACATTTATCTTCATGATGCTAACTTACGTTTATCTAGCAGGCGCAGTCGCTATTAGCGAGCATGAGCATTAAAATTTAAAGCCATATTTTTATATGGCTTTTCTCTTTTTAAATTTATTCTCCAAAAATATTTTTAACCTATATAAATAGATCACAAAAGCTCCCCTTTAGATATTTTAAAAGAAAGTATCGCTAAAATACGCACTAAAAATTTGCATAAATTTAAAGGTAAAAATATGTTTGAAGTCGTTATCGGTTTAGAAGTTCACACTCAGCTTAATACAAAAACTAAAATTTTCTGCTCTTGCTCAACTAGCTTTGGCGATGAGGCAAACACTCACGTTTGTCCGACCTGCCTAGCTCTGCCTGGAGCGCTACCTGTACTAAACAAAGAGGCAGTCAAAAAGGCGATCAGCTTTGGCACAGCAATAAACGCTAAGATAAATAAAAAATCAGTCTTTAATAGAAAAAACTACTTCTACCCAGACCTTCCAAAGGCATATCAAATTTCACAGTTTGAGATACCTATCGTAGAAGGTGGCGAGCTCATCATCGACGTAAACGGCACTAAAAAACGCATCGGCGTAACTAGAGCGCACCTTGAAGAGGACGCTGGCAAGAACATCCACGAAGAAAACGAGAGTTTGGTCGATCTAAATAGAGCTGGCACGCCGCTTCTTGAGATAGTTAGCGAGCCAGACCTTAGAAGTAGCGACGAGGCGGTGGCTTATCTTAAGAAACTGCACTCAATCCTTCGCTTTTTAAACATCAGTGACGCAAATATGCAAGAAGGTAGCTTCCGCTGCGACGCAAACGTCTCTATCCGTCCAAAAGGCGATACCAAGCTTTACACAAGGGTTGAGATAAAGAACCTAAACTCATTTAAATTTATCCAAAAAGCGATCGATTATGAGGTAGAACGCCAAAGTGCAGCGTGGGAAGATGGCAAATATGACGAAGAGGTCTATCAAGAGACAAGGCTGTTTGACACGACAAATTTAGTGACAAGATCTATGCGTGGCAAAGAGGATAGCGCGGAGTATAGGTACTTTCCTGACCCTGACTTGCTCCCTGTTGAAGTGCCAGAAGAGATGTATAACGAAGCGATCAAAATTCCAGAGCTTGCTGAGCAAAAGGTCGCAAGATATGTTAGCGAGCTAGGCGTAAAAGAGAGCGATGCGCTAAATTTAACCCAAAGCGTTGAGATGGCTAGATATTTTGAAGAGCTAATCGCTGCTGGAATTCAGCCAAAGCTTGCTACTACGTGGCTCATAGTCGAGCTTCTTGGCCGTTTAAATAACGGCGTAACGATCGAGACAAGCCCAGTTAGCAGCGCTAAGATGATAAATTTACTAAAACGCATAGAAGATGGCACGATAAGTGGCAAGGCTGCAAAAGAGGTGCTAGACTATCTAATGGAGCATGACGTAGACGTCGATAGCGTCATCGAAAAGCTTGGCTTGAAACAAGTGAGCGACGACTCAGCGATCATCGCGATCATAGATCAAATTTTAGCTGCAAACGCCGACAAAGTAGAAGAGTATAAAAACGGCAAAGATAAGATGTTTGGCTTCTTTGTCGGTCAGGTGATGAAAGAGGGCAAGGGTGCGTTTAACCCAGGCAAGGTCAATGAGCTTTTAAAGGCCAAAATAGGCTAAAAAAGGGCTAAAATGAGCATAGCAGTCATCGGAGCTGGCAAGTGGGGCAGTGCACTATTTCACGCATTTAGCGAGAACAACGAGTGCGTTATCAGTTCAAGAACGCCAAGAGAGATGCTAAATTTTGTAAGCTTGGATGAAGCTTTGGAGTGCGAATATCTAGTCTGCACGATCCCAACGCAAGCTACAAATTTATGGCTAAAGCAAAACTACAAAAACAAAGGTCAAAAGATCCTAGTCGCCAGCAAGGGCATAGACACGGCAAATCTCAAATTTTTAAATGAAATTTATGAGGATTTTGTTGATAGAGAAAATTTGGCCTTTCTTTCAGGGCCGACCTTTGCAAAAGAGATCATGCAAAAGCTGCCTTGCGCTTTGGTGGTAAATTCTAAAAACCAAAATTTAGCTTTAAAATTTGCCTCATTTTTCCCAAGCTATATGAAAGCCTACACTTCTGATGATGTGATCGGCGCTGAGGTGTGCGGAGCGTATAAAAACGTGATCGCCATAGCTGGTGGTATCTGCGACGGACTTGGCCTTGGCAATAACGCAAGGGCAAGTCTCATTTCGAGGGGGCTTGTCGAGATGGCTAGATTTGGCAAATTTTTTGGTGCAAAAGATGAGACATTTATGGGGCTAAGCGGCGCAGGGGATCTTTTCTTAACCGCTTCCTCGATACTTTCGCGCAACTACCGCGTAGGTCTTGGCATCGCAAGGCACGAGAGATTAGAGAAAATTTTAAATGAGCTTGGCGAGGTGGCAGAGGGTGTCGATACTGCAAGGGCTATTAGCAAGATCGCTAAAGAAAAGGGCATATATGTGCCTATTGCTAGTGAGGTTGAAAATATGCTAAATGGTAAAGACGTTTTTGAGAGCGTAAAATCGCTTTTGGGAAGAAGATGAGAGCTTTTAAATTTATACTTTTTGTGGCTATTTTTGCTATGGGGCTAAACGGCGCAGAGGTGAGCCTAAGAGCCAAGGTCTCGCAGATGATAATGGTTGGCTTTAACGGAGCTAGCACAAAAGACGCTGCGTTTCGCGCGATGTTAAGCGACGCTGGATACGAGAGATTTGGCGGAGTGATGCTACTTGGCAGAAATGTCACTAGCAAAGCCCAACTAAAAGCTAGCATAAAGGCAATCAAAGAGAAAAGTCCTAAAATTTTCATCGCTATCGACGAAGAGGGCGGCAATGTAAGCCGTATGAAGGATAAGAGCTTTGATGGTCCATATCCTAGCGCATACGAGGTCGCAAGCACGCTTGATATCAAAAGCGCATACGATCTCTACTCAAAAATGGCTATAAATTTAAAAGAGTGCGGCATAAATTTAAATTTCGCCCCAGTGGTCGATCTGCACGATGAAAACTCGCCGATCATCGCCGCTAAGCAAAGGGCGTTTAGCGAGTATGCAAGCAAGGTGGTGATCTACGCTGATGCTTTTATGGACGCATTTAAAGAGCAGGGCATCCTAACGACACTCAAGCACTTCCCGGGACATGGCAGCTCAAAAGAGGATTCGCATAAAAATAAGAGTGAGGTCACGCTAAGCAAAGATGCGCTACTGCCATACAAAGACGCTATAAGCACAGGTAGAGCGCAGATCATCATGGTCGGACATCTTTTTGTAAAGGGCATCGACGAGGACAATCCAGCCACACTTTCTAAAAAAATAATAACCGATCTCTTGCGAAATGAGCTCAAATTTAATGGCGTGGTCATTAGCGATGATATGCTAATGAAAGGCGTTGGCGACGAAGCTTTAGCACAAAAAGTGGTGAAATTTATAAACGCTGGTGGCGATATCTTGCTCTTTAGTGAGTTTAAGATAAACAACCAAAGAACGGCCAATCTGATCACTCAGATCATAATCGATGCTGTAAATGAGAAAAAGATCAGCAAAGAGCGAATCGACGCATCATACAAGAGGATAATGGCTCTAAAAGCGAAGATTTAAATTTGGCCTTTAAAGTTACGCTAGTAAATTTGCATTATTTTCGTCTTTTTCAAGATCAAAATATAAAATTTCAAGCCACATTTCATCGTCGTATCTAAATTTCATAGTTTTTTGTCTTATGTCATCTATTTTTGGATAGATGAGGTGTAGCTTGCCGTCGCACGGATGCTTTTTGCCGTAAGCATATAGCTGATATAAGTCGGCTTGTGAGATATCATCTCTTGAGCTTACGATCTTCCATTTTGTGTCGGCTATAAATTTGCCTTTTAAAAATATATCAGGCCTTAGTTTAAAACTTTTTGGATCTTCAACGAGGTGTTTTTCTGAGTGTTGTAATATTGTGCCTGGAAAGCTTTTCTTTATAAAATTTCCAACATAGCTTTCAAAAAGTGCATTCATATCAAATAGCAAGGCAAAGCCTAGATCATCGCCTTTGTGTGGTGTAAAAGAGTTGTTAAGTAAAAAGATCTTGCACCATAAAAGAGTTTGCTCATAGTGCTTTACTTGGCGGTTTATGACAAGCTTTGCAAAGAAATTTTGATAATCCTCACACTCCGAAACCTCATCAAATATAAACAAAAGTTCGCGTATTTTTTGCTGATTTTTACTAGAATTTGACTTTTTGTACAGAAATTTAAGCGTTGTTTTTATGATCCTATTTATCTTTATGTCGCTTAAGAATTCACTGTATCCTACATAAAACCGCTCTTTGTGGATGCTATTTCTTTTGATCTGCTCGTTTATATTAAGCTTTCCTCTTAGAAAATTTAGGTTCTCTTCTAGCGCCACATAGTCGCTTTTTATCCCCTTTTTTACAAGAGCTTCAAGCTCACATAAAAACATAGAGATGAAAATTTCCAAAAGCGGTAAATTTTGTGTTTTTAAACTGGCTAAATTTGAGCTTTTAAATGGGAAATTTTTTAGCGCTCTTAGCATTTTTATAAAAACTGCTTTTGATTTATCAGTGTCGTTTTTGTTTGCTATTTTTGGCAAAATTTCTATCGTTAGACCACTTTTTGTCTGCAAGACGCCGACATAGTTTCTGGCCTGTATAAATTTCCCGCCAACTCCGCTTGCTATCCTTAAAAACGGCGCATTTTCATCGCTATTTTTAAGAATAAAATTTTCTATATCGCCAAAGTCTTTTTTGCCTATATCGTGCTGATATACACGCTCAAACTCAGTTATCGTTAGCTGACTTTGCTTCATCTACTTGGCTACTTGTTGAATTGTAAATTTTTAGATAGTTTTGCTTGTCATAAAAAGCTTCTTTGTCTATTTCGTATAAAATTTTATCGTTTATATAGTCAGTGCCGCTTTTAAATAAAGCATTTTCTGGCTTCTTTTCTTTGATAAATTGACTATCACCCAAAACAAGCCTGATTTTCTCCCAGTCGTCGTAAAAATACTCTTGCAGTAGCGGTAAAATTTTGTTTTTAAAGACATTTGCAAGCGTTTTTAAGTCTGACACATTTATGAAATAAGCATGCCCTATCGTATGATCTCTATCGTAAAGATACTCTATGCGCTCATTTATCGTTTTTAGCATTTCTCCTACATTGATGTCTTCAATGATTGTTTCATTTAGCGTGTCGTATTCTGGCATCATCTCTACAAACTCAAACCTTCTTCTAAGAGCCGTATCCATAAGGGCTATGCTTCGATCTGCTGTATTCATCGTGCCTATTATGTATAAATTTGACGGCACTCCAAATTTCTCTTTTGAGTATGGCAGCTCAACCATTATCTCATCATCTGCGCCTAGCCTTTTTGACGGCTCTATAAGAGTTATGAGCTCACCAAAAATTTTAGATATATTCCCGCGGTTGATCTCGTCGATAAAGATGGCATATTTTGGTGTGTTTTCATTAAAAAACTTTTGTCGCTCATCTTTTGGCAAATCGCAAAAGTCCCTAAGTTTGCCTTTGTAATCACTAAGAAGCAAAGCATTTTCGCAGCACTGATAAAAAATGCCTTTTGATATCTCATAAGTTATATCGCCATCTTCGTTTTCGCCATCAAATATGGGCTTTATACCCTCAACAAATTCCTCATATCCGTAGCTTTGGTGAAATGTTATAAATTTAAAATTTTCTTTAGTGTAGCTTGTGCCTACCTTTTTATCTTTTATCTCTTTGTATTTTTCATAAAGATCTATGGCTTCAGGACACTCATCATTAAGTATTTTTGTATCTACACACCATTCACTTTTCTCATTTTTCTCAAATATAAAAGGAGGGTCTTTTCTTTTAATATTTACATATTTACAATCCATTTTTGTATGAGACAGTAAAACTGTAGATATTGTCTGGTTTGGTTTTTTTGAGCCAGATTTTATTGATTTTAATTTAAATAAAATATGATTTACTATGCCGTTGTTTAACTTAAGCCAACCGCCATTAACATTTGACATAGCTGCATCATACAAGATGGCTGCTGCTACTTGAGACCAAGTGTAGGTTTCTATTTTTAACATTTCATATAACGCATCAGTGTCACCACTTGATTTTACATTGAGATCTTGAGTAAATTTACCCATGAGTTTTGAAAGCTTATAGGTTTTTCCAGTTCCTGGAGGACCATATAAAATTTGATTTAGTGAGAAATTTATTTGTCTCTTTTGTATTTCATTGTTTGTTGTTGGAATCATCTCTAATTTACCTTTTTTAAAATCTCTATAATAATTTACTGCACGCATATACTTATTAAAAGTTTGTTCGTTTCTGCCAGTTTTTGTAAATTCTTGTTCTAAATATTTTATATCCGCATTATCATAGTCAGTAAACGAATAAATTTTATTATCTTCCAAAAAACTAATGAAGTTTTTTAAGTAAGAATGATAGGCTTTAACGGAGCTATTCTCCATATATTTATTCTTATCGCAGTAGTCCTGAAAACCATCGTAATCTATAAATTCAAACACGCTTACTCCTTTAATTTTTAAAATTTAGCAAAGCCACTCTCACAACCCATCAAATTCTTTTTTTAGTTCGTCCCTTAGCTCTTCGGCTCTATCTTCGCCGTTTTTGAAATTTGCCCTTACAAAGCCATCGATCTCGTCTAAAATTTCAACCAGTTTGCTCTCCCAGTTTGCATTTTCTTGTTTCAAAAGCGCCTCTAGCTTATCTCTTGTCTGCTCGAGCTGATCAAGAGCTTTGTCCTTGTCGCTAGCCTCGTTTAGCGCATCTTCAAAGAGTATGTCTTGTCTTAGAGCGTTTATCTTTTTTAAGATGACATTGCAAAATTTAGGGTATTTCTCAGCGTTGCTTAAATTTTCTAAAACCTCTTGTGCAGCCTTTTGATAGGCAGGTACCGCCCCTTCATCGTCAAGCTTTTTGGTTAGTTTTTGTATCTGAAAATATAAAATAAGCGCCGCAAAAAATGCAAGCAGCAAATAAATCGTAACGCTATTCATTTTTACTCCTTTTTCTAAATTTATCCACGCTAATTATCGCAAGCGCCAGCCAGATCATACAAAATGAGACGACTTTGTAGCCATCTAAAATTTCGCCATAAATGAAGACCGCGCAAAGGATCGCGATGGTTGGTGAGATGTATTGCAAGTAGCCGATAGTCGTTAAATTTATCCTTGTCGTAGCTGCGTTAAAAGCGACAAGTGGCACGATGGTTACGATGCTTGAAGCGATCATTAAAAGTGAGTCCTCGTTTAGTCCAAAGTGGCTTTGTGAGTGAAAAACCAGCCATAAAACGTAGCCAAGTGCAAATGGAAACATAAAAAATGTTTCGATAAAAAGCCCATTAAATGCGCTAATCTTCGCCATCTTTCTAACCATCGCGTAAAATCCAAATGAAAGTGGCAAGATGATAGAGACAAGTGGCAGACCGCCTTTGGCATAAATTTGCACGCAGACGGCTGCGATGACGATGCAAATGGCTATGGCACCAGCTTTGCTGAGGCGCTCTTTAAAGATGATGACGCCAAGGAGCATGCTTATCAAGGGATTTATAAAATAGCCCAAACTCGTGTCTAAAATTTTGCCGCTACCCACCGCATAGACATAAACGCCCCAGTTTATGGTGATAAAAATACCGCTTAAAAATAGAGCCTTTAGCGAGCGGATATCCTTAAGAAGCGCAAAAATTTCGCCCATTTTGCCGCTAATGCAAAGCACTGCCGCCATCAAGAAAAATGACCAGATGATCCTGTGGGCTAAAATTTCATAAGCATCGACATCTTTGCTAAATAGGTTGAAATAAACCGCCAAAAATCCCCACATAAAAAAGGCGCTAAGCGCGAAAATAATGCCTTTTTGGCTCTCATTTAGTCTTGGTATTTTTGTCGCCTTTTATAGAATTTATACTATCTATCATCAAAAGCGTGACAGAGATGGCTAGGCAGATCATCAAAAAGTATGAGCTTTTCTCCAGTCTCTCGCCGATGGCAAATGAGACAAAAAGCATCATTATAGGCTCAAAATATGTAAGCAAACCTAGTACATTTATCGGCACGAGCGTGCTTGAGAGGATCTGGGCGATGAGGGCTATGCCGCTGATAGCACCAAGCAAGATGAGCAGATAGTAGATGTTTGGATTTTGGCTCATTACGTAGTCCATATCGGCTGTGAGCGCAAAATAAAATGAGAATAAAAACATAAAAATTATCTCGATAACAAAGCTTGAGAAATTTGCAAGGTTGTAGTACTTTCTAATGGTAAAATAGACTGGATAAAGGCAAAAAACTACAGCGCTCTCCCACGAGATGCCGCCACTTATAACTGCTGTGCTAAAGACGCCAATGGCAGCGAAAAAGATCGATGCTAGCTTTGTTTTTGAGAGGTGCTCTTTGAAAAATATCCGTCCAAAAAGGACCATGACTATTGGCATGATGAGGTAGCCGATAGAGACTTTTAGCGCTGCGCCGTTACTTGGAGCCCAGAGATAGAGCCACATCTGAAATGAGACGATGAGCGAGGTAGCAAGCAAAACTAGTAAAATTTTAGGTTTTAGCTTTATTTTTAGAAGTAAAAATTTGAAATTTCGCTGCTGTTTTAACAAAAAAATGGCGGCGATGACAAAAGGCATGGCAAAGATCATGCGGTATCCAATAAGAGCTTGCGTGCTGATGGGGTTCATGAGCACTGACATGTAGTAGATGCAGTTAAATAAAACTGATGCCAAAAGCGAATAAAAAATGCCTTTTATCATGAAAAAAATCTTCTCTTTTTCTGGGTAAATTTAAAGTAGCGATTGTATGCAAAATATCTTTAATAACCCATTAATGGCTTTTATTTTTTAAGTTTTGCGTGATATAATCTGCGCTAAATCAAGGTAAAAGATAGGAAAATTTATGACTTGGAACAGAGATAGTTGGAGAGAATTTAACATCTTGCAACAACCAACTTATCCAAATTTAAAAGAGCTAAAAGAGGCTGAAGAAAAACTAAAAGCACTTCCGCCTTTGGTATTTGCTGGTGAGGCTAGAAGTCTTAAAAATGAGCTTGCAAAAGTTTGTAGTGGCGAGGCCTTTTTGCTTCAAGGTGGCGACTGCGCTGAGAGCTTTACAAATTTTAACGCAAACAACATCAGAGATATGTTTAAGGTCTTACTTCAAATGGCGATAGTTTTAACCTTTGGCGGTGGCTGTCCAGTGGTCAAAGTAGGCCGCGTAGCAGGGCAGTTTGCAAAGCCTAGAAGTAGCGACTATGAAGAGGTAAATGGCGTTAGGCTGCCAAGCTATAGAGGCGACATCATAAATGGCTTTGAATTTGACGAGCAGGCAAGAGTTCCTGACCCAAAACGCATGATAGAGGCCTACTATCAAAGCGCATCGACGATGAACCTTTTAAGGGCTTTTTCAAGAGGGGGTTTGGCTGATCTTCATCAGGTGCATAAGTGGAATTTAGGCTTTGTTAAAAAGCCAGAGATCGGCGAGAAATACGCAAAACTAGCCGATGATCTAACCAAGACTCTATCTTTCATGGCAGCTTGTGGCATCACTTCGGCAAATACCCCAGCGATAAATCAAACCGCAGTTTATACATCTCACGAGGCACTGCTTTTGCCTTATGAAGAGGCACTAACCAGGGTTGATAGCCTTAGTGGCGAGTGGTATGACTGCTCGGCTCATATGCTTTGGATAGGCGAGAGAACGCGCGGTATAAACGACGCTCACGTGCATTTTTTAAGTGGCGTGAAAAATCCTATCGGTGTAAAGATCGGACCAAGTGCAAAGGCAGAAGACGTCGTAGCGCTTGCAAATAAGCTAAATCCAGAAAATGAAGCTGGCAGGCTAAATGTGATAATCAGAATGGGTGCTGATAAGATCGGCGAAAATTTACCAAAAATTTTAAGAGAGCTAAAACGCGAGGGGCTAAATATCGTTTATAGCATTGATCCGATGCATGGCAATACCGTTAAGACCTCAAATAACTACAAAACTCGTGAATTTAGTAAAATTTTAAGCGAGGTTAGAAGCTTTTTTGAAATTCATAAAGCTGAGGGCACAAGAGCAGGTGGTGTGCATCTTGAGATGACTGGCAAAGATGTGACAGAATGCACTGGTGGCGCGCTAAACATCACTGAAAGCTCGCTAAAAGAGAGATATGAGACGCAGTGCGATCCAAGACTAAATGCTGATCAAGCTTTAGAGCTTGCATTTTTGATGGCTGATCTAGTTAAAAAAGCTTAAAATTTATAAAATTTGGAGAAAAATATGGCAAATATTTATGATCTAATAGTAGTTGGCGGCGGACCTTGTGGCATAGCTAGCGTAGTAGAGGCTAAAAGAAATGGCTTAAGTAATGTTTTGCTCCTTGAAAAAGGCGACAACCACAGCCAAACGATCAGAAAATTTTATAAAGACAATAAACGCGTTGATAAAGAGTATAAAGGTCAAGATAGCACGATACATGGGCTAGTTTCGTTTGAAGATGGCACAAAAGAGAGCACGCTTGATTATTTTGACAAGCTACTTGACTCTGAGAATATCGAGGCGTTTTTTAACTCTGAGGTCGAAAGCGTAAAAAAAGAGGGCGAAATCTTTAAAGTAACTACCTCAAAAGCTGTCTATGAAGCCAAAAACGTGATGGTCTCTATCGGCAAAATGGGACGACCAAACAAACCTGACTATAAGATCCCGCCATCACTAAATTCAGTTGTAAATTTTAACCTTGATAACTGCACAAACGGCGAAAAAGTGCTAGTTGTGGGCGGTGGTAACTCTGCGGTTGAGTACGCTATCGAGCTTTGTCAGTATAACAAAACTACGATCGCTTACAGAAAAGATAAATTTAGCCGTGTAAATGAGACAAATTTAAGCGCTCTTTGGGAGCTTGAGAAGCACAATAAGATAAAAGTAAGGCTAAATCACGATATAACCGAGATCGATAATGAATCAGGCAAGGTAAGAGTGCATTATGAAAATGGCAAGATCCGTGTCTATGACAGGGTTGTTTATGCGATCGGTGGCTCAAGTCCGGTTGATTTTTTACAAAAATGCCAGATAAAAACTGATGAAAAAGGCACTCCGATAGTTGATAGCAATTACCAAAGTAGCGTGCCAGGGCTATATGTGGGAGGCGACATCGTTTTAAAAAATGGTGGCTCTATCGTGGTCGGACTAAATCACGCTCATAGCGTTATCAAAGATATCTTAAAAGGCAAGGCACAAGCTTGATAAATAAAATCGCACTAGCTATTGTTTGTCTGATAGCTGGCTTTTCTCTCTCGTTTTTGAAATTTCAAAAAGAGGACGAAGCGCCAAAAGATACTAATCAAACGATTTACTCTATAAATTTTGATGATCTCCCAGAAGAAGAGAAGCAAAGATATGTAAGCAAAGACGATCTTTACGAGTATGGTGGCTACATCACGCCAAAGAGCTACATGCAAAATTTTGTCGATGATAAGGATCTAAATTTATCAAACAATGTAAATGAGCTTCAAGAGCAAGTGCGCGAGCTAAGCAAAAAAAATGAAATTTTAGCCGCTGATAATGTCGATATGAGCGAGAAAAATTTAGACTTCATAAGCAAAATTTCAGAGATGAAAAGAAATATCGAAAATGAAAAAAACGAGATAGTAGAAAAAAATCAAAAGGCTCTTGGCGAGCTTGAGGCGCAACACTTTGAAAATATCCAAGCTTTGACAAAGCGCCTAAATGAAGCGCAAGCTGATATGATAGAGAGCTCAAAGGCCTACGAGAAAAAGATAATCGACCTTGAAAATGCGATAAATGATGCTAGAAATGGCGATGAGAGCAAACTTAAAGATGCCAAGGCCAGCTTTAATAAATTTAAAGAGAGCTTCGAGGCAAACTACACCGCTTTAAAAGAGCAAAATAACGAGCTAAACGCGACGCTTGCGCAAAAAGAAGCTCTTATAAAAGAGTATGAAAAAGCTCAAAGCGAAAAAGATAGAGGCGAGAAAAAAGAAATTTTGCTTTTAAAAGAGGAGATCGAGCGAGTTAAAAATGACGCCGACACTCAAAAATTTAGCTACGAAAAAGAGATAAATGCGCTAAATGATGGCTTTGAGACGCAAAAGAGCGTTATGGAGGATGAGCTTTCTAAAAAGGCAAATAAGATAATCGACTTGCAGGAGGCTCTTGAGTCAAACAAGACTGCACTAAAAGATAGAATTTACGAGCTTGAAGAGATCAAGAAAAACTTAAACTCAAAAGATCTAATGGCACAAAGCTATAATGGCAAAAATTTAGAGCTAAATGCCTCGCTTGCGGCACTTCATAAGAGTTTTGATGATCTAAAGCAAAAGAGTTTAAAAAGCGAGCAAGAGAACAAGCTTGCAAATGAAAACATAAGCTCGCTTAAAAAAGAGCTTGAGAGGGCAAATGCTCTAAATAAAAAGCTTGAAAAGCAAAATTTAGACGCAAACTCAACTCTAAATGAGCTAAGTAAAAAGCTAAGTTTAAGCGAAGAGAGCTTTAAAAAGAGCCAAGAAGAGCTAAAAGCACTCGATACAAAGACAACTAAATTTCTAAAAACGCTATTTGATCAAAACCAAACCATCTCTTTGCAGTCACAAAAACTTGGCTCAAACGAGGGCGAGCTAAAGAATTTAAGCGCTAAGCTTGATCTAAAAGATGCGAAGATAAAAGAGCTTGAAGAAAATGTCACAAAGACAAGCCAGATGCTAATCACCAAGCAAAACGAGCTAGAAACGCAAAAAAGAACGCTAAAGATCGATATGCAAAACTATGAAATTTTACGCCAGCAGATAAATATGCTACAAAAAAAGATAGTCGATACCTCAACCTTTTTAACCGACAACAACAAAAGCGGCGGCAAAAATTTACTAAGCTTGCAAAATGAGCTAGAAAATGCAAAGCAAAAGCTAAATGAGAGCAACAAGACGATCGAGCGGCTAAATTCAAAGATAAGCGAGCTAAGCTCGAGCGGCCATAAAGGCGGAGCTGTAAATGCCCAGATCATCGAGCTTCAAAAAGATATCGAGCAAAATTTAAACAGGCAAGATGAGCTTGAAAATGAAAATGTAAATTTAAAAAATATCTTACAAGCTACGACAAAGCCTGAGACCCCAACAAAGCTCGTCCTCATCTCTAGCATCGAGTGTGACGACATGGACGCAAAGGACAAGGTGAGCATAATGTGCAAAAACAGAGTGAGCGAGTTTTTACAGAGATTTAACTCAAACTATATGTATGAGATCATCCCGATCGTGGATAAGAAAAATTTTGTCATCCCATCAAATGTCGCTCAAAATATCAAAAAAGATGACCTTGGCAAGCTAAATAACTACGTAAATTACGGCGTTGGTAAAGAGCGTGCAAAGGCAGCTGCTGAGCTTATAAAAGAGGAATTTGGCGACTTTGCAAGGATCAGCTTTAGCTCCGAAGTGATCGTAAAAGATGTGACACGCGGCTTTATCATCAAGGTTTATAGATGATCTTAGCTCAGCTTGAAAATGGCTATCGCTACAACAGCGATACGCTCGTTCTTTATGATTTTATTTGCGCAAGCTTTGGCGAAATTTATGGCAGAGTTTTGGACGTTGGAGCAGGGTGCGGGATACTTGGACTTTTGCTTAAGCGTGACTTTCAAAAGATAGATCTAAGCATGCTTGATCTTTTGGAGCTAAATAGCGAAATTTCTAGCTTTAACGCAAAGAGCAACTGCTTAGAGGCTAGAGCCATAACGGCTGATTTTGCAAATTTTAAAGATAGTGAGAAATTTGATCTAATCATCTCAAATCCGCCTTTTTATCATGACGGTGTTACAAAAAGCCAAAATGAGCACATAAAAGTTAGCAGATATGCAAGCTCGCTAAATTTAAAGGATTTTATAAGAGGCATAAGCGTAAATTTAAAGCCACATAAAAGGGCGTTTTTTTGCTATGCACCAGATGATCTTAGCGAGATAGTGGCATGCTTAAAAGAGTATAAACTAAATTTGGTGAGCTTAAAATTTGTCCATACTAAAAAGGATAAGCCTGCAAATTTGGCTTTGCTTGAAGTACGAAATAACTCAAACTCAAAGCTAAAAGTCCTGCCGCCTCTTATGATGAGCGAAGATGGCGCGCACACGAAAGAGGCAAGCGAGATCTTTAAAAAAGCAGATACAAACAGCATCTCTTACAAGGAGATAGCGTGAGGGCTGATGGTTTTAGCTATGAGTTTGATCCTAGCTTTTGCGAGAGTTGCGGAGGCAAATGCTGCACTGGCGAGAGCGGCTACATCTGGATAGATGAGGGTGAAATTTTAAAATTTTGCGCCGCTTTTGATATGCCAAAAGATGAGTTTGAGAGCAAATTTTTAATACGTGTCGGGCTTAGGCGAAGCATCAAAGAAAAGCCTTATGATGACGGTTTTGCTTGCATATTTTTTGATGAGAAAAATAAAAACTGCTCGGTTTATGGGTTAAGACCTAAGCAGTGCAGGACATTTCCGTTTTGGGATTATTTTAAAAAAAATTTAAAGGAGCTAAGAGCAGAATGCATTGGCGTAAAATTTTAATAATTTTTATAAGCGTATTTTTTAGCACGCATCTACTTGCAGATGATAACAAAAGTGTAAATTTACGCCTAATGCAAGCTCTCATCTCGCAAGATAGTGGCGATGTAAATGCTAGCATCCAGACCTATCTTGGACTTTTTAAAGAGACAAATCAAAAGACCTATCTAAAAGAGGCGATCAAGCTAGCCTTTGCTACAAAAAATGAAAATTTAGATAGCCTCATGAGTGATGGCGAGAAGAGCTTAAAAGATGATAGCGATTTTATCAGGATCAAGGTTGCAAATTTAGTCAATCTCTCTAAGCTAAACGAGGCAAAAGAGCTGATGCAAGAGCTTGCCACAAAAGAGCCAAACGCCCAAAATTTGCTCATGCTTGGCACTATTTGCATGATGCAAAATGATACGGTAACGGCGCTAAAATACTTTGAGGAGGCATACTCGCTAAAGCCTGAAGAGGAGAATTTACTCCGCATCGTTGATATCCTTTTAAACCGCATGGATAATGTAAATGATGCGACAAAATACCTAGAGAAATTCCGCGAGGAGCAGGGCTGCACTCAAAAGACATGTGAGCTTTTGGCTGAAATTTACTCTCAGCAAAGAAATTTCCCAAAGGTGATCGAACTTTTTGAAGAGATCTACGACATCACTCACGACACCTCTTATCTTGACAAGATCGTGCAGTATTTTGTCTATGCTAAAAATTACAAAGCGGCTATTGAAATTTTGAAAAAATATGGCTACAACGACGCCACGCTTATGGACCTCTACGCTGCTACTGGAAATTTTGGCGATGCATACGTTTTGGCGGTTAAAATTTATAACGATAGTAGGGATCTAAATTTCTTAGCAAAGGCCGCCATCTACGAGTACGAGATGAACAAAGATAGCCTAGATGAGAAAAAGATCACTGATATCTTAGATAAATTTGAAGCTAGCGTGCCAAAGCTTAATAACGATATGTTTTTTAACTACTATGGCTACTTGCTCATTGATCACGAGATAGACCCTAGAAAGGGCGTGGAGATGGTGCAAAAAGCACTTGAGATCTCGCCAGATTCGCCTTACTACGAGGACTCGCTAGCGTGGGGATACTTCAAGCTTGGCGAGTGCAAAAAGGCAAAGGGCATAATGATTCACGCGATGAAAGATGTTGATTTTAGGACTTCAAAAGAGGCAAAAGAGCACTTACATCTAATCGAGCGCTGCATAATAAATTTAAACAAAAGGCTTAAAAAATGATACTTGATGAGATCATAAAAAAGACAAAAGAGGATCTAAAAAAGCGAAAAGCTGACTATCCACAGGAGTGGTTAGGTCGCTCGCTCGCATACAACCCATACGTGCCAAGAGACGTTTTGGGCGCACTTAGAGCAAGCAAGAGCGAGCCTATAAAGATCATAGCCGAGATAAAAAAAGCAAGTCCGAGCAAGGGCGTGATAAGAGAGGACTTCGAGCCGATCAAGATCGCTCAGGAGTACGAGCAGTACGCAAATGCTTTTAGTATCCTAACCGAGCCTCACTGGTTTAAGGGCAACATAGAGTATATCACGCAGGTTCGCCGCTACGCCTCAAGGCCTATCCTGCGAAAAGACTTTATCGTCGATAAGTATCAAATTTTAGAAGCGCTTGTTTATGGAGCGGACTTCATCCTGCTCATCGCCAAGGCGCTAACACAAGGCGAGCTAAAAGAGCTACTTGAGTATGCGCACCACTTGGGGCTTGAGGTCTTAGTAGAGACCCATGACGCGAGCGATGTGAAAAAGGCAGTCTTTGCAGGAGCAAATATAATAGGGATAAATCATAGAAATTTAGATGATTTTACGATGGATATGAGCCTTTGTGAGAAGCTCGTGCCACTTTTGCCAAACGGCAAGATAATAGTCGCTGAAAGCGGACTTTATGAGCATGAGCAGCTTTGCGAACTAAGCAAGATCGGAGTCGATGCCTTCTTAATAGGAGAGCATTTTATGAGGCAAGATGATATAAAAAATGCCGTTAAAAAGATAAAGGAGGGCGAGTGATGCAGCACCTTTGTGCCCCTTGGAGAAGTGAGTATTTCAGCGCAAAAAAAGATAGTTGCGTCTTTTGCGAGATCATAAATTCAAAAGAGGATGACGAGAAAAATGGCGTGCTTTTTCGTGCTAAGCACTGCTTTGGGATCATGAATTTATACCCATATTCGCCAGGTCACTTTATGATCATACCAAACCACCACACCGACAAGATCGAGGAGCTTGACGAGCAGACGTGGTTTGAGATGAGTAAATTTGTAAGGCTTGGGGTCGAAATTTTAAAGCGCGAGCTTCACGCTCAGGGCGTAAATATCGGTATGAATTTAGGCAAGGCAGCAGGTGCTGGCATAGCTGAGCACGTGCATTATCACCTTGTGCCAAGGTGGAGCGGGGATACAAATTTCATCACAACGATCGCTGATGTCAGGGTAAATGGCACGCCGTTTCATCCGCTTTATCAAAAGCTAAAAAAGGCTTTTAGTGGCGTTATTTGAGCTTGATATCGAGCAGTGGCTTGAAAAAAGAGGCGAGTTTGAAGTCCTGATAGACGTTAGATCGCCGCACGAATATGCCTACTCGCACATAAAAGATGCTCTAAATTTATACGCACTTGATGACGCTGAGCACAAAGAGGTAGGCACGATATACAAAAGTGACAGGGCTCTAGCCAAGAGCCTTGGAGCAAAATACATCTGCAAAAATTTACAAAATATCATCGATGAGGTCTATAAAAGGGCTAAGGTTGGCTCAGCAGTTGGCATCTACTGCGCAAAGGGCGGACTTAGATCAAGCTCGGTTGCCTATGTGCTAAGCATGATCGGATATAGAATTTATAGACTAAATGGCGGCTATAAGGCTTATAGAAATCACGTTTTGGAGTTTTTAGAGCGTCCTTTAAGCACGAAATTTATCACTCTTTTTGGCAACACTGGCTGCTATAAAAGTAAGCTGATAAGGGCACTCTCGCCATCAATCGACCTTGAAGCGATGGCAAATCACCTAGGCTCAGTCTTTGGCGCGATAAACGGCGCGCAGCCTAGTCAAAAAAGCTTTGAAGACGCGCTTTTTGAAAAGCTCATCACGCTAAAAGATCAAATTTGCTTTATCGAGGGCGAGAGTAGAAGGATCGGCTCGCTAACACTTCCAAAAAGCCTTTATGAGGCGATGCGTTGTGGCATCTGCGTCGAGGTTAGCGCAAGTTTAGAAAATAGAATTTCATGCATTACAAGCGACTATAAAAGCGTAGATAAAGCCTTTTTTGATGAGTGCATAAAGAAAATTTCACCCTTCATCGACAAAGAGGCCAGAGATGAGGCGGTGGCTAAATTTAACGAAAACGACATCGCCAAAGTAGCTGAAATTTTACTCACAAAATACTACGACAAAGTCTATAAGAAAAATGAAAACATTGATGTTTTTGTAAGCTCTGACGACTTTGAAGAGGCTGTTAAAAAGCTAAATTTGATAAGGGCCGAGGCTAAATTTTAAATCCTTTTGGTGTTTTGTTTGGGGTAAATTTCACCTCTAAATTTAAATTTATTCTTTTTGGCTTGGTCAAATTTACTTTTAAATTTAATATAGATCGTTTTTTCACTTAGAAATAGCTTAGCTTAAGGTTATTTTTATGCTTTGACATAAATTTTTTTGCTAATTTTGTGAAAATTTCTAGTTAAATTTTCTTGGTTGGCTTGGTTGGCTTGGTTGGCTTGGTTGGCTTGGTTGGCTTGGTTGGCTTGGTTGGCTTGGTTGGCTTGGTTGGCTTGGTTGGCTTGGTTGGCTTGGTTGGCTTGGTTGGCTTGGTTGGCTTGGTTGGCTTGGTTGGCTTGGTTGGCTTGGTTGGCTTGGTTGGCTTGGTTGGCTTGGTTGGCTTGGTTGGCTTGGTTGGCTTGGTTGGCTTGGTTGGCTTGGTTGGCTTGGTTGGCTTGGTTGGCTTGGTTGGCTTGGTTGGCTTGGTTGGCTTGGTTGGCTTGGTTGGCTTGGTTGGCTTGGTTGGCTTGGTTGGCTTGGTTGGCTTGGTTGGCTTGGTTGGCTTGGTTGGCTTGGTTGGCTTGGTTGGCTTGGTTGGCTTGGTTGGCTTGGTTGGCTTGGTTGGCTTGGTTGGCTTGGTTGGCTTGGTTGGCGCCCCTCTACCTATTTTCTAAATTTGCCAAATTTATCAAAAATACTAAAAATAATATGCATAAATATATGTAAAATATTTTGTATTTCTTACTTTTTTAACTCAAAATTTTTTCAAAAAATTTAAGATAACGCCCAAATTTCGCTAAAAAGTTAAAATGGATTTAAAATGCTTTGGGATATAATTTGCGATAAATTTATCAAAAGGCTAAAGTGATGATAAAACAAATTTCTGGTTCACAGATGATAAGCGAAGCCTTGCACGAAGAGGGCGTTGAGATAGTTTTTGGCTATCCTGGCGGTGCAGCTTTAAATATCTACGACGAGACATATAAACAAACTTATTTCAAGCACATCTTGGTTCGCCACGAGCAAGCAGCCGTTCACGCAGCAGACGGATACGCTAGGGTTAGCGGCAAAGTTGGCGTGGCTTTTGTGACAAGTGGCCCTGGCTTTACAAACGCGGTCACTGGTCTTGCCACAGCTTACAGCGACAGCATCCCAGTTGTGCTTATAAGCGGTCAAGTACCAACCTTTATGATCGGTACAGATGCCTTTCAAGAGATCGATGCAGTCGGCATTTCACGCCCCTGTGTCAAGCATAACTTTTTAGTAAATAGCGTCGAGGAGCTACCTCGCATCATAAAAGAGGCGTTTTACATCGCAAGATCAGGCCGCCCAGGACCAGTTCATATCGATATCCCAAAAAACGTCACTTCAAGGCTTGGCGACTTTGTCTATCCAAAAGAAATTTCTATCCCAAGCTACAAGCCGACCTATAAAGGCAACTCTAAGCAGATCAAAAAAGCAGCAGCTGCGATAAATGAGGCAAAAAGACCACTTCTTTACATCGGTGGCGGTGCAGTCGCGTCAAATGCTAGCGAGATCATACGTAAATTTATGAAAAAAACTGGCATCCCAGCGGTCGAGACGCTTATGGCTCTTGGCGTGCTTGATGCAAAAGATAAGCTAAATTTAGGCATGGCAGGCATGCACGGCAGCTACGCTTCAAATATGGCTCTTAGCGAGTGCGACCTTCTCATATCGCTTGGCGCTAGATTTTGCGATAGGGTCACAGGCAAAACGGATGAGTTTGCTAAACACGCTAAGATCATCCACATCGACATCGATCCAAGCTCTATCTCAAAGATCATAAACGCTCACTATCCGATAGTTGGCGACCTTACAAACGTGCTAAGCGAGCTTTATGAAGAGGTGAAAGGTGAGCCTAAAAACTATGCGCCTTGGAGAGAAATTTTAGATAGATATCAAAAGCTAAACCCACTTGGCTACACAGATAGTGACAAGGTCTTGAAGCCTCAATGGGTGGTTGAAGAGACTGCAAAGATAGTTGGTCCTGAGGCTATCATCGCAACTGACGTTGGTCAGCACCAGATGTGGGTAGCGCAGTTTTATCCATTTAACCGCGCAAGGCAGCTTGTCACAAGTGGCGGCCTTGGCACGATGGGATATGGCCTGCCTGCAGCGATCGGAGCAAAGTGTGCGATGCCTGAGCATTTGGTTGTAAATTTTACAGGCGATGGCTCAATACTTATGAATATCCAAGAGCTAATGACCGCTTATGAGACAAATGTCCCTGTCATAAACATCATCTTAAACAACAACTTCTTAGGCATGGTGCGCCAGTGGCAGACATTTTTCTATGAAAAGCGTTACTCATCAACTGATCTTAGCTTGCAGCCTGATTTTGTAAAGATAGCTGAGGGATTTGGCGGTGTTGGCTTTGTTTGCAAGAGCAAAGATGAGTTTAAAAAGGCTTTAAAAGAGGCGATCAAGAGTAAAAAATCAGCTCTTATCGACGTGAGGATCGACCGCTTTGAGGACGTGCTTCCTATGGTTCCAGCTGGGGCTGCGATTTATAATATGATATTAAAGAGCAAGGAAGAAAAATGAGTATCAGAAGAACGATTTCGGTTATAGTTTTAAATGAACATGGCGTTTTGGCTAGGATTTCTGGGCTTTTTGCGGGCAGGGGCTACAATATCGACACGCTCACGGTTGCTCCGATACCTGAGAGCAACTTCTCAAGGCTAAGCATCGTCACAAGCGGCGATGAGAGGGTTTTGGAGCAGATCGTAAAGCAGCTTCATAAGCTCATCCCAACGTATAAGGTCATAGAAAGTGGCGAATTTGTCGAAAAAGAGATGGCGCTTGTTAAAATCCCGCTTGGTGAAAATTTTGCCGGCCTTGAGGCGATACTAAAGACATATAATGGCATCGTCACAAACACAAATGAAAACTACATCGTCGTCATGGTGGCTGATGATGCGAGCAGGGTAGAGAGCTTTTTAAAATCGATAAAGAAATTTAACCCAGTTGATGTCGTGCGCGGCGGATCTGTGATAATGGATATATGATGAAACTAAGCGAAATAGCCTTAAAAGTAGATGCTACTTTTAGCGGAGAAGATCTTGAAATTTTTGCTCTAAATTCTTTAAAAAATGCAAATAAAGCTGAGCTAACATACTGCGACGGCGAGAAAAATGCTAAATTTATAAGCACTTCAAACGCTGGAGCTATCTTGGTAACAAAATCGCTTTTGGACTTAGTGCCAGCTGGCATGGTAGCGCTTGTATGTGACAACCCGCACCTTGCTTTTGCTATCCTTAGTAAAATTTACGCTAAGCCGCTTTTTTGCGAGCCAAAACCATCAAATATCGCCCAGAGTGCCACTATAATGCCAAATGTCTATATAGGCTCAAACGTGAGCGTTGGCGAAAACACGATAGTGATGGCTGGAGCGTTTTTGGGCGATAACGTAACTATCGGTAAAAACTGCATCATCCATCCAAACGTCGTCATCTATAATGACTGCGTTATCGGCAATGAGTGCCATCTGCTAGCAAACTGCGTTATAGGCAGCGACGGCTTTGGCTATGCGCATACAAAAACTGGCGAGCATGTGAAAATTTATCACAATGGCAACGTTGTTTTGGGCGATTTTGTCGAGATCGGCGCTTGCACGACGATAGATCGCGGCGTTTTTGAAAGCACGATGATCGCAAACTACACAAAGATAGACAATCTCGTTCAAATAGGTCACAACTGTGAGCTTGGAAATGGCTGCCTCATCGTCTCACAAACTGGACTTGCTGGCTCAACAGTGCTAGGCAGAAACGTCGTAATGGGCGGACAAAGCGGCTCGGCTGGTCACGTAAGCGTTGGAGACTTTGCTCAGATCGCTGCACGTGGAGGCGTGAGCAAAGACCTACCTGGCGGCAAAAAATACGCTGGAGCTTATCCGATAATGGAGCTTTCAGAGCAGTTTAAACTACAAGCAAAAATTGTAAGATTTTTTAAAAAGAATTAATTTGTAAGCTTTTGCGGACTTTATCTGCAAAAGCTTCGTAACTATAAAATTTTAAAATATTTATTTATAAAAAAAGAAGTTATTTTTTACTATTTTCTTTTATCACTCTGGCTGTCTCTATGGCGATCTCTAGCTCTTCGTTGGTTGGGATGATGAGCGTTTTTATCTTAGCGCATTCTTCATCTATGCACCTCTCGCCTCGCTCGTTTGAGAAATTTAGCTCGTGGTTGATGTGGATGCCAAGATGCTTTAGATCATCACAAATTTTTTGCCTTGTATTTGGTGCATTTTCGCCGATACCGCCAGTAAATATGAGCGCATCAACACGTCCTAAAATGGCGTAGTATGAGCCGATATACTTTTTCACTCGGTAGCAAAACATATCAAATGCAAGCTTAGCTCGCTCGTCGTTTTGCATCTTGGCTACGACCTCTCTCATGTCGCTTGAGCCACAAATTCCAAAAAGTCCGCTCTTTTTATTTAAAAAGTTATCGATCTCGTTCCACTTTAAAACGCCGATATTTAGCAGATAGATGACAACAGCTGGGTCCATGTCACCGCTTCTTGTGCCCATTATGAGCCCTTCAAGTGGGCTAAGACCCATCGAGGTGTCGATACTTTTGCCATTTTGCACAGCACAAGCTGAGGCGCCGTTGCCTAAGTGAAGCGAGATAGCGTTAAATTTATCAAACTCTATGCCAAGCATTTTTGCTGCTTGCTTGCAGACATATCTGTGTGAAGTGCCGTGAAAGCCGTATTTTCTGATGTGATGGGTCTTGCAAACGTCGTAGGGCAGGGCGTAGCGGTAGGCGTACTCTGGCATGCTTTGATGAAACACAGTGTCAAAAACGACCACGTGAGGCACGTTTTTGCTCTCTTTCATCGCGTTTTTGATGCCAGCAAGGTGCCCTGGGTTGTGAAGTGGGGCTAGTGGGCTTATATCCTCGATCTTTTTGATGACGCTTTCATCAACGATCATCGAGCTAAAAAAGCTCTCGCCGCCATGCACTATCCTGTGTCCGATGCCGTCAAGCTCGCTTAGATCGTGCAGCGTATGCGAGGTGGTAAAGAGTTCGTTCATCGCCTCAAGTCCGTCGTGGTGGTCTTTTATGAAGCGTTTTATCTCATAAACTTCGCCATTTGCTTTTAGCACCGCCCTTGAGCTAGAGCTGCCGATTTGCTCGACTAGACCGCTTGCTAGGCTTGTTTTTGTCTGCATTTCAAAAAGTTGAAATTTTATCGAGCTGCTACCTGAGTTTAAAACTAAAATTCTCATATCACTCTCCTGCTTGTATCGCGCTTATTAAGATGGTATTGACCACGTCTTCGACGAGGCAGCCGCGGCTTAGGTCATTTACTGGCTTTTTTAGCCCTTGAAGTATCGGACCCACTGCTAGGGCGTTTGCGCTTCGCTGAACTGCCTTGTAGCAGATGTTTCCGCAGTTTAAATTTGGAAATATAAATACATTTGCCTGCCCAGCGACATCGGAATTTGGCATCTTTTTGCTAGCCACGCTTAGATCAACTGCCGCGTCAAACTGAATGGGCGCAGCTATTTTTAAATTTGCATCAAGCTCGCTCGCCTTTTTGGCAGCCTCTTTTACAAACTCCACATCAGCCCCACTGCCACTATCAGCAGTTGAGTAGCTTAGCATGGCGATCTTTGGGCTAAGTCCAAAAGCACTTGCTGTTTGAGCACTACTTAGCGTGATGCTAGCTAGCTCGTCTGCGCTTGGGTTTGGCGTGACGGCGCAGTCTGCAAAGAGTAAAATTTCCTCTTCAAGCGCCATGAAAAATGCCCCGCTTACCACACTTACATTTGGCTTTGTTTTTATGATCTGAAGGGCTGGGCGGATCGTATCAGCCGTGCTCATCGTAGCGCCACTTACCAAGGCGTCTGCTATGCCTTCATGTATTAGCATTGTGGCAAAGTAAATTTTATCTTTTGCAAGTGCGTTTGCCTTGGCTTCATCAACGCCTTTGTGCTTTCTTAGCTCATAAATTTTCTTTGCAAATTCATCTGTTAGCTCATTTTGTGCTGGGTTTATCACCTTTGCTTTGCTTAAATTTAGCCCCAAAGTGGCTGCTTTTTTTGAAATTTCACTCTCAAGCCCTAGCAAGATGATATTTGCTGCCCCTTTTTCTAGCACGATGTGAGCTGCTTTTAGTATTCTCTCATCATCACTTTCTGGCAAAACGACTGTCTTGTTTGCCGCTTTGGCTCTTTTTAGAAGTAAGCTTTGAAATTTAAATGGCGTGATGATGTCAGTCTTGTAACTCAAAATTTCATCAAATTTATCAGTTATTAGAAGCTTTGAGTTTAAATTTAGCGCCCTTAGTTCGCTTGCATTTTCGTCAAAAACAGGCGCGTTTAAATTTCTAGCTAGCTTTAAATTTAGCTCGCTCTTGCCAAAGAGGCTAAAGCTCTCGTAGCCAACGACTATGACGAAGTCGCTTCCCTCCTTTAGCTCTTCAAATTTATCTATAAATTTTAAAAAAAACTCCTTTTCATTTAAATTTATTAGATTTTTTTTGTCGTTTTCGTCTGGAGTTATCTTAAAGATCTCAACTTTTTTGAATTTTGTAGCTATAATTTCCTGCAAATATGCTAGATTTTTGTCTGAAAAAATGTAACAACTTTTCATTTGTGACCTTTTTGGGAACTTAAATTGCTTAATCTTAGCACAAAGATACTTATTTTAAGGCATTTTATGAACTATAAAAAGATTTGGCTCGTCACATTTGCGGGCATTTTTTACACAGGTTGCACCCCAAGTGCAGATCCTCATATCAATATGAAACCTCCAGTTTATGTCGAGCAACTCCCTTCAAAAGATAGTGGCAGCGGTCAAAGCAACGCCGGCAGCCTCTTTGGCAAGGGCGAAAATCCTCTTTTTTCAGATAGAAAGGCGATGAATGTAAATGACATCGTAACCATCGTCATCTCAGAAAATGCAAGTCAAATTTCAAGCGGCAGCAAAAGCACCAACAAAGATAGCACCATTTCGCTTGGTGGTGGCGTTTTCACAGCTGGGGCTGCACCGCTCTCAACCGTGGCTGATAATCTAAACAAATACGGCGACATCGGCTTTAAAGCAGGTGGCGGCAATAAATTTACAGGTAGTGGCACTAGCAACAGAAGCGAGAAATTTACCGCGACCATCTCAGCTAGGATCATCAAGATCCTAAATAACGGCAACTACTTCATCGAGGGCAGCCGCGAGCTACTTATAAACGGCGAAAAACAGATCATGCAAGTAAGTGGCGTCATCAGACCTTACGACATCTCGCAAAACAACGAAATCGACTCAAAATACATAGCTGACGCCAAAATTTTGTATAAAACTGAGGGCGAGCTAGACAAATCAACCAAAAAACCTTGGGGCACAAGGCTTATGGAGGCTATCTGGCCATTTTAATGCAAATTTAAAAGCCTAAATTTAACCCATTTAGGCTTTTAAAAATTTATACTTCAAAGCCCATTCTTCTTAAATATACTAAATTATATTTTTTAAAAATTATTAAAAATTTGAATTGATATTTACTTTCAGAAAAATAGGATTTTTGCTTTATCTTTTGTAAAAATGGGATAAATTCTCACTAAATATTATTTTTTAGCATATTTTAAGATTATTGATAACAAGGCGTTTAAAAATTTAGTCTTTAAAATTTATTTAAATATAATTATTAATGAAATAAAATAATATTTCTCTTCTTTAAAAAAGATAAGATACAAAATAAACAAATTTCTAATGAAGGAGCTTATATGAATAATGACTTGCGTCAAAAGATAAATAGACGCTTAAGCGAACTTAGTGCATTGCCTAAAATGAAAAATGACACTAGTATTGCGCAGCTTTTAAAAGATAAGGGCTTTACTAGGCGTGATTTTATGAAGTGGGCTGGTGCGATGACAGCTTTTATGGCATTGCCAAGTGCGATGACACCGATGGTTGCTCGTGCTGCTGAGCTAAGCGATAGGCTCCCTGTGATATGGCTTCACATGGCAGAATGCACTGGCTGTAGCGAGGGCTTGCTAAGAACTGACGCTCCAAGCATAGATAGCCTTATATTTGACTACATAAGCCTTGAATACCACGAAACTATCATGGCGGCTGCTGGCTGGCAAGCTGAAGAAAATTTAGAGCATGCGATAGAAAAATATAAAGGCAGATATATCCTGCTAGTTGAGGGTGGCGTCCCAACAGGAGCAACTGAGCACTTTTTAACAGTCGGACCTCACGGCACAAGCGGCAAAACTCACGCTGTAAATGCCTCTGCTAACGCGGCTGCTATCTTTGCCATTGGCACCTGTTCTAGCTTTGGCGGTATCCAAGCAGCTAAGCCAAATCCAACAAATTCAGTCGGTCTTTCAAAGGTGACTGATAAGCCAGTCATAAACGTACCAGGCTGTCCTCCAAGTGAGAAAAACATCGTTGGCAACGTGCTTCACTACTTGCTATTTGGCACTTTGCCTGCACTTGATGTTTATAACAGACCAAAATGGGCTTATGGCTTAAGAATTCACGATCTTTGCGAGAGACGCGGTCACTTTGACGCAGGCGAGTTTGTCCAAAGCTTTGGCGACGAGGGCGCAAAAAATGGCTACTGTTTATACAAAGTAGGCTGTAAAGGCCCATATACATTTAACAACTGCTCACGCGAGAGATTTAATCAACACACATCATGGCCAGTTCAAGCAGGTCACGGCTGTATAGGCTGCTCAGAGCCAGACTTCTGGGATACGATGGGGCCGTTTGAAGAGCCTATGGCTGATAGGCTATTTGACACTGTTTTGGGGCTTGGCGCTGATAATGTAAGTGATAAAATAGGCATTGGAATTTTAGCACTTGCTGGTGTTGGCATAGCGGCTCACGCTGCACTAGCTTGTATGAGTAAAGATAAAGAATAAGGCGAAAAAATGAGTGAAAAAAGAATAGTAATAGACCCTATAACACGTATCGAAGGGCACTTAAGAATAGAAGTCGTAGTCGATGAAAACAACGTTGTAAAAGAGGCTTACTCTGGCTCAACTCTTTGGAGGGGCTTAGAGCAGATAGTAAAAAACAGAGACCCAAGAGATGCTGGCTTTTTTATGCAAAGAATTTGCGGTGTTTGCACATACTCACACTACCGAGCAGGCATAGTCGCAGTTGAGGACGCCCTTGGCATCAAGCCTCCGCTAAATGCAGAGCTAACTAGAACGCTCATGAACGCAGCTTTATATCTTCACGATCATATCGTGCACTTTTATCAGCTCCACGGCATGGACTGGGCAGACGTCGTCTCTGCGCTAAGTGCTGATGTACATAAAGCTAGCGAGGAGGCATTTAAATACACAAGCACGCCATTTGCCACGGGAGCTGACAAGCTAAAAGAGGTAAAGGAGAGGGTTGAAGCCTTTGTTAAAAAGGGCAACCTTGGACCATTTGCCAACGCATACTGGGGACATAGCACATATAAATTTACTCCAGAGCAAAATTTAATCGTCCTCTCTCACTATCTTGAGTGCCTAAGAATCCAAAGAACAGCAGCTCAGATGATGGCTATCTTTGGCGCGAAAAACCCACACCCACAAAGCCTAACAGTTGGCGGCGTGACCTGCGTGATGGACCTTATGGATCCAGCTAGAATGGGCGAATATATGAGTAAATTTGCTGAGATCAAAGAATTTGTAGGTAGAGCTTACTACCCAGACATTTTGATGGCGGCTAAGGCTTATGCAAACGAACCAAGCGTTCTAAACGATGTTGGCGTATCAAATTTACTTTGCTACGATGAGTTTTTGATCGGCAAAAATGACCATCTATTTAAAGGCGGTATCATCTTAAATGGCGATCTTAGCAAGGTTCATGACATAGACGAAGACAAGATCACAGAAGAGGCGACAAGAGCTTGGTATAAAAATGACAAAGCACTTCACCCATACGACGGCGAGACAGAGGCAAACTACACAGGCCTTGTTGATGGCGAGAGTATAGACGGCGAAGGCAAGCTAGCTCACAGCAAGCTTTTTGACACAAAGGGCAAATATAGCTGGATCAAAGCACCAAGATATGACGGCATGCCTATGCAAGTAGGACCGATCGCAAGCATCGTCATAAACTACGCTAAAGGCAACGAGAGAGTTAAAAAAGTAGTCGATGAGTTTTTAGCAAAGAGTGGCTTGCCACTAAGTGCAGTTTTTTCAACTCTAGGCAGAACCGCTGCTCGTATGCTTGAAGCAAAAGTGGTCGCAGAGCACACTATGGACGCATTTAATGCCTTGATCGAAAATTTAAAGACAGATCAAGAGACCTGCGCAAAATATGTCATAGATAATGGCAAAGAGTACAAAGGTCACTTCAAAGGCAATGCTCCAAGAGGCGCGCTTAGCCACTGGTGCCGCATAAAAGATGGCGTCATCTCAAACTGGCAAGCGGTCGTGCCAAGCACTTGGAACGCCTCACCAAAAGACGCTAAAGGTCAAATGGGAAGCTACGAGGCGTGCTTAGTTGGTATGAAGATCGCTGATCTTTCAAAACCACTTGAGATAATACGAAAAATTCACTCTTACGACCCTTGCATCGCGTGTGCCGTGCATGTTATGGACACGAAGGGAAATGATTTGAGTACTTATAAGATAAATCCAAATTTGTAAGGAGAAAAGATGTCACATAAAAATCCTGACAGGATCAGCGAATACGAATTCTCCATCGGCGTTAGGCTGACACACTGGATTAGATTTATAGCTATCACGCTTTTGATTGTGAGCGGCTACTACATCTCTTATGTCTTTATGAGTCCAGAGATCACGAGCGAGCCTACAAATTTCATGCAAGCAAAGTGGCGTTTGGCGCACCAGGTCGCTGGCTTTGTGCTAATAGCGGTATTTATCTTTAAATTCTATCTATTTGTCTTTGATAAGCACAGCAAAAAAGAGTGGATGAGCGTGCTTGACTTTTTAAGTCCAAAAGTTTGGATAGCGCAGATAAAATACTACATCTTTATGGGGCCACACCCGCATTTAAGGGGCGTTTATAACCCATTGCAGTTTGCCTCATACTTTTTCTTTTACGTCATCTTGGCACTCATATGCCTAACTGGCTTAGTGCTTTACGCTCACGTTTATCACGAGGGACTTGGCGGAGCGATCTACGAGCCAGCGAGATACTTTGAAGAGCTTATGGGCGGACTAGCAAATGTTAGAACGATACATAGAATTTGCATGTGGATCATCATGATATTTGTGCCTATTCACGTTTATATGGCGATATTTAACGCCGTTAAAGGCAAAAATGGAGCGATGGACGCCATCGTTAGTGGCTATAAATTTGTAAAAGAACACTGATGAGAGTGCTAGTTCTTGGCATTGGCAACGTTATGTTTGCTGATGAGGGCATAGGTGTTCATTTTGTAAATTTGATGGCTAAAAACTATAAATTTACAAGTTCTAAAAACGAGCTTACTCTAATGGACGGGGGCACTTTAGCCCTCGCTCTAACTCACATAATAAGCGAATTTGACTATCTTATCGTCGTTGATTGCATTAGCGCAAATGGCGCAAGCGTGGGCGATGTTTATTTTTTCGACTTTCTAAACGTACCAAATTTTATCAGCTGGGACGGCTCGGCTCACGAAATCGAGATGCTTCAAACCCTTCATCTAATGGAGCTTGCAGGCGATAGACCGACAACCAAAATCTTAGGCATCGTGCCTAGCCGCATAGAGTCATCAAATTTTAGCCTCTCAGATGAAGTGATAAAAGCTTCTAACATCCTAGAAAAAACGCTACTTGAACACTTAAAAGAGCTTGATTTTAAGTGCGAAAAGGTGGCAAATTTCACCCTAAACGACACCCTCGATGACTACGCTAAAAAAGGTTTAAAATGATACTTGCTTTTAAATTTGACTGCTTTAAAGACCCAGCCTTTTTTGCACCTTTTTTACGCTCATTAGCTGGGGAGCTTAAGCACTCTATAAGCTGCAAAAATGATCAAATTTACCTAAAAGTAAGTGGATCAAATGAGGAGCTTAGCGCCCTAGCAGACAGAGCAAGCACCATTTTGCCCTATAGCCTTTTTATAAAGCATAGCGAGGTTGATGTGGCAGATGAGCTTGACGTGGCGGGCGAAATTGAGAAGGTAAAATTTGGCACGCTTAGCCCATCTCAAGCGGCGGCATTTTTGGCTAATGGCAAGGCTATTTTAAATGAAAGTGGCGTACTTACTTGGAGTAAATTTGAGGGCGAGATAACGCTTGAAAATTTTAATGAAAAGCTAAAAACCTGCCTAAATTTATTAAAAAACGGCAAGAGCGTTTGCGTAGAGCAAGATGAAAATTTATATGAAATTTCTCTTGGGGTGAAATTTGATGCAAATTTCTTGATGCCTGTAAATTTAAAGCAGCTACCAAAAATTTTTATAGCTGGTGATAGGGCGCAGATCGCGCTTGCTAGCTTTGAAAAGCCACTTTTATCGCTAAAAACGACAGCCATTTATAGGCAAAATCACGAGAGCGCACCGCTATTTTTTGACGTGATAGCGCCAAATGATCTTTTTCTTTACGCCCTTTGCGAGCAGCTAAATCAAGATGGTTTTAGCTTTGTAAGCGTTACTGCAAAGGAGCAAAAAAGCGCTCTTTCAAGGCTTGCTTTGCTTGAAAGTAGTGCGCTTTTAAGCCCATTTTTTTACACAAAAGATGAGGAATTTGAGCTTAGCTATTTGGGCGAAGTGGCTTTGGGGCTAAAATTTAGCAAATTTAGCGATGATGAAATTTGCCTGCTTTCAAAATCAAGCAAAACGCAGCTTCTATTTTTGCCAAAATTTAGTAGCTTTGAAGAAATTTATGAGCTCATAAGAGCTGATGAGAGCGGCGAAAGGCTACTTGAAAACTTCAGTAAAGAGCACGTCTTGCCAAGTGGTAAATTTAGCTCAAACGCTAGCTTTTTCTCGCTATTTTGCATAGCTGGACGCTTGCTTGGCACAAGCAGTGACTTTAAAAAAGCAGGGGAGAATTTGCTCCTTATGGCAAGTGATTTTAGCGGTCAAAAGGGCGTTAGGATAGATTACAAAATGAAAGATGACTTTGGTTTAGACGGGGTTAAGTTTGTAAAAAGTATCATTTCATTTATCCTTGCTGGCGCTGGAGAGAAGAACATCAGCTTTGGTTGCACCGAGTCTTTGGCGCATTTTCTGAGCGATTTTAGCTATGAAAAACGAGATAAATTTAAGATCAAAAATGTTACTTTAAGCGGGGATTTATTTTATAATAAGGTAGTTAGCAACTTGATAAAAAAGCACCTAAACCCAAATATAAAAACAAATTTTGACCCCGGATTTGGCGTTGAGATCAAGCTTTAGATATGAGATCAAAGGCTTAGTTCAAGGCGTTGGTTTTAGACCTTTTGTCTATACTTTGGCGCATAAATTTAAGCTTGTTGGCGAAATTTACAACGACGATGAGGGCGTGAAGCTAAATTTTAGCGGCGAAGAGGCTAGCTTTTTGGCTTTTGAAAAAGAGCTTTATGAGAAGCTACCAGCCCTTGCTAGGATCGATGAGCTAAAGAAGATTAAGATAGATCAAATTTACGAAAAACTTGAGATCATCGCTTCAAAATCAGCGACCAAACAAGCGCCTATCTTGCCTGATTACGCACTTTGCGATGACTGCTTGCGCGAGTTTTATGACCCCACAAATCCACGCTACAAATACCCATTTATAAACTGCACCAACTGCGGACCGAGATTTTCCATCATCAAAGCATTGCCTTATGACAGGGTAAATACGACGATGTGCGAGTTTAAGATGTGCGAGTTTTGTGAGAGCGAATACAAAGACCCGCTTAATCGCCGCTACCACGCAGAGCCGATCTCTTGCCCAAACTGCGGGCCAAAACTCTATCTAAAAGATAAATTTGGCAAAGTCTTGGCTAGCGAGAACGAAGCAGCCAAAGAGGCGGCTAGGCTCATAAACGAGGGTAAAATTTTAGCCATTAAAGGTCTTGGTGGCTTTCATCTAGTTTGCGACGCGACAAATGAAGCCGCAGTTTGCGAGCTAAGAGCTAGAAAGCACCGCCCAAGCAAGCCCTTTGCGCTGATGAGTAAAAATTTACAAAACGCTAGAAAAATAGCGCAAATTTCAGAGGCGGAGGCGAAGCTTCTTAGCTCAAATTTAAAGCCGATCGTCTTGCTTGAAGCAAAAAACGGCTCAAATATCGCAAAAAGTGTTGCGCCAAATTTAAATAAGCTTGGTGTCATGCTCGCATTTAGCGGCATACATCTTTTGCTTTTTGATTATTTAGAGCACGACATCATCGCAACTAGCGCAAACATCTCAGGCGAAGTCGTGATAAAAGATGAGAGTGAGCTAAGAGAGAAACTAGGTGACGTTATAGACTTTTACCTTGATCACGACCGAGAAATTTACTCGCCAAGTGACGATAGTATCGCATTTTGCGTTGGTGAAGAAGTTGTTTTTACAAGAACAAGTCGTGGGCTAAATCCAAATTTCATCCATACAAATTTTAAGCAAAAAGGGACATTTTTAGCCCTTGGAGCGGAGCTAAAGAGCTCATTTTGCATCTACAAAGACGGACTTTTGATGGTTAGCCCTTATATCGGCGATCTAAAAAACGTGGCAACTTTTGATAGGTTTAAGGACATTTTCACCCTTTTTGAAACGACTTATGATCTAAAAATAGATAAGGTTATAGCCGATCTGCATCCAAATTTTTTAAATACAAAATGGGCGAAGGATCAGGGCTTTGAGCTAGTTCATTTGCAGCATCACTACGCGCACTTGCTAAGCGTGATCTTTGAAAATGATTTACCAGATAAAGAGTATCTTGGCTTTTGTTTTGATGGCACAGGATATGGGGAAGACGGCAAAATTTGGGGTGGCGAGGTCTTTAGGCTAGATAAAAATAGCTACAAAAGGGTTTATCACTTTGATGAATTTAGCTTATTTGGCGGCGAAAATAGCATAAAAAATATCTACCTCATCGCTTATTCGATTATTTTGAAGTATCAGCTTGAGGACGAAGGGCGTAAATTTTTAGTAAATTTTGATGAAAAGGTGCTTAGAAATTTCAAGATGATGGAGCAAAAGGGGCTAAATTTAGTAAAAACTAGCTCGGTTGGTAGGATATTTGACGCATTTGGTGCGATAATATGTGGCATTTCTCACTCGAGTTTTGAGGGCGAAAGCGGCATGAGGCTTGAGGCACTTTATGATAAAAATTTAGATGTGTGTTACAAATTTAGCCTAAATGACGGAGTTATCAGCTTTAAAGAGACCTTTAAAAGTGCTTTAAAAGATGAGCCAAGAGTGGCGGCAACGGCATTTATAAATGGCATGGCTGATATTATTTTTGAAATTTCCAAAAATGAGAAAAAAGAGATTTTACTAAGTGGCGGAGTTTTTCAAAATAAGACTTTGCTTGAGCTTATTTACAAAAAATTTACTGAAGCAAATTTGAAATTTTATATCAATAAGAAATTCTGCAGTAACGATTCTAACGTAAATTTAGGGCAAATTTATTATTATTTATCCACATTTTCTAATAAGTGATGTATAATGATTATAAACGGTAATCAAACGAGAAAGGAGCAAAAAATGGATAGTGTTATACGTTTTAGTGTTTCTTTGCCTAGTCAATTACTAGACGAACTAGATAAAAAAGTTAGCGAACAAGGCTACGCTTCTAGGAGTGAATTTACAAGGGATTTGATCCGTGAAAAGATCGTAAGCGATAGCTGGAAGGACGCTAACGAGGAGTTGATTGGGGTTTTGACGCTCATTTATGTGCATCATCACAACGATTTGGTGAATAAAAAAATGGATATCGAGCATGACTCTGATGTGAAGATCATCTGCACAAATCACGTTCATGTCGATCACCACAACTGCTTAGAAACGATCTCGATAAGAGGTGAGGCTAGCAAGATAGAGCGCTTTGCTGACAGGATTGCTGGCTTAAAGGGTGTTAAGTTTTCTAAACTTACAAAGGCCGCTGTGCCTAAATTTTAAGCTAAAAGCTTTTTTGGCTCTTAAATTTAGGTTTTTTGTAAATAGCTAGCAGCGCTTACTTGGCTGCAGAGCTTGTCTTATTTTGTCTTTTTGGTAGTTTTTAGCAGTTTTTGTGATCCATTTTTGCAAATTGATAGCGGGTTTTGCTATTTCTTGCTTGCCTGATATCTTTTTTGTGGCGAAAGTTTGATGACCGTTTGTTTTTTACTTGGGCTTTGGCTAAAGCTAAATTTGCAAAAGCCCGCCCAAGTTTTTTGGCTTTTTAAATTTCTCCTTTTTTTGCTTTATTTTTGTTCTAGCATTTTTGGCGCTTGTATGCTATCATTAGCCACAAAAAAATGTCATTTAAAGAGAATGAAAGATGAATTTTTACAATAGAAATTTTCTAGCCAAAGAGCTAGATCGCTGGCAAAAAGAGGATGTGATCGATAAGGCCACCGCTTTAAAGATAGCAAATTTATATGATATAGATCTAAACGCTCATAGCGAAAAGACTAGCTTTATCTTAAAGTTGGTTGCTTATCTCTTTTTCGCGCTGGCATTTTTTACGCTAGTTGGCGCAAACTGGGAGGAGATGCCAAGGCTGATGCGCTTGGTGCTTGTGCTATTTACGCTTGGACTTGTAAATTTTGGTGGAGTTTATTATCTCAAAAATGGCAAAGATAAGCTTGGCACGGCTATGCTCTTTTTGGGAAATTTCTGCTACGGAGCAGCCATAGCGCTTATCGCTCAAATTTATAATATTAGCGACGAGCCAAGCGGTGGAGTTTTGCTCTGGAGCGTTGGAGCTATGGCGCTCTCTTTTGCTAGCAAAAAGGCTTTGCTAGTGGCTCAAAGCATTGTTTTTGCGACGATCTGGTTTGTTTTAAAGGGCATGGGTGGCGAGTTTGCTTATGAATTTATCGTCTTTATAGCCCTTGGCGCCTACATGCTTTATAAAAGTGACTCGGCATTTCTTGCGATTGTGCTTTTAGCGGATATATTTTTCTACATCGTTTCGCTTTGCGCTAAGATCAGCGGGTTTAATGAATTTTATGGCTATGATGATCTTATGTTTAGAGCGCCGATGGCTGCTACTTTATCGCTCTCATACGCGCTTTTACTTGTCGCGCTCTTTAGCACTTTAGCTGGCTTTAGAGATAGGCTAGCGCACCTTGTAAAAGGCTTTGGCAAGTATCTTGGCATCGTTATCTTGATCGTTTGCCTGATAGCTTATGCAAATGGCGATATCTACGAGCTAGAAGAAGATAAATTTTGGTTTGCAAAAGCATTTTTTTATAGCAGTTTTGGCAAGGTTTTTGCCGTATTTAGCATTGCTAGCATTGCGCTATTTTTCAAAGAGAAAAACAAAAGCGGCCTGCTTCTTGGTTTGATACTCTTTGCGTTGCCATTTGTCTTTAGCTTAGGCGTTGGATATGCAAATATCTTCTTCTCGCTAGCAAACATCATCGTTGCAGCCGCGCTTATCAAAAATGGCGAGCTAACGCTTGGACTATGCATGATATTCTTAGTTGCGGTGGTTAGATACTTTGAGCTAATAGGCGATTATTTGGGGGCTACGGCGCTATTTATCGTCTTTGCCTTCGTCGTGCTCGCAGTTGCAGCTAAAAAAGGACGTACAAAATGAAGATAAGATCACTAATACTAGCCATAATCTTTCAAATTTTACTAATAATTGCGATGCTTGCATACGCGCTCATGCCACTTTATCTTGGAAAAGAGGTAAAAGTGAGGGTCAATCTTTACGATCCAAGGGATCTCTTTCGCGGAAACTACGTGAGCTTGAGCTATGATTTTTCAAATTTACAGCAGTCTAAATTTGATGAAAAAACTGGCGTTGAGATATATATATATGATAGAAATATCTCAAAAAATGATGAAATTTACGCCATTTTAAAGCAAGATGCTAATGCTACTTACGCTTTTGATAAATTTAGCTTTACTAAGCCAAAAGACGCTCTTTTCTTAGCTGGCAAATTTGATGGATATTTATTTGTAAAATATGGCATCGAAGAGTTTTACATGCCAACTAAAAAGGCAAAGCAAACTGAGCGAGAGATGATGGATCAAGACGTGGATGCTGTTGCTGTTTTGATGGTGATGGATGATGGCAGAGCAAGGCTAAAAGATATCATCATCACACCAAATGGCAAAAAAAGAAGCAGTGATGAAAATTTTGATGAAAATGGCTACACAGATGATAACGAGAGCTTTGAAGAGCCAGTTCGCTTGCAAGATCAAAGGTAAATTTAAAGGGATGATTAAAAAACGGGTTAATTTATCTCATTTGCATAAAATGCCCTTAAATTTTAATTTTATTTTTAAATTTAAGCGTTAAAATCTCTGAAAATTAATAAAAAAGGATAATAAAATGTGTAAAGATTGCGGTTGTTCAATGGGAAATCACGCCCACACTCACACTCACGCTGATGGCACTACTCACTCACACCCACACACTCACGATGGGCATACAGACCACGCTCATGACGCACACGAGCATAGCCACGAGGCTCACGCGCACCCTGTGCTAAACGAGAGCAAAACCATAGACGTGATAGAGAAAATTCTTTCTGAAAACGACAAAGAGGCAGCTCACAACAGAGCGCATCTTGATGAGAAAAAGATACTTTGTGTAAATTTGATGAGTAGCCCAGGCGCTGGCAAGACTACGCTTTTAGAGGCTACGATAAAGGCTGGTAAATTTAAAATAGGCGTTGTCGAGGGCGATTTGGAGACCAATCAAGATGCCGACCGCATAGTAAAAGCTGGCGCAAAAGCTCATCAGATAAGCACAGGTCAGACCTGCCATTTAGACGCATTTATGGTGCATGAGGGGCTTCATCACCTGCCACTAAATGAGCTTGATCTAGTCTTTATAGAAAATGTTGGAAATTTAGTTTGCCCTGCAAGCTACGATGTTGGCTCACACTTTAATGTTGTGCTTCTTTCAGTGCCAGAGGGCGATGATAAGGTGAGTAAATATCCAGTGATGTTTAGGGCTGCTGACGTGCTTTTAATCACAAAAGCTTCGCTTGCGCCGCACTTTGACTTTGACATCGAGCGCGTGAAAAACGACGCTAGAAAGCTAAATCCAAAGGTTGATATCTTTGTGGTAGATAGCAAAACAGGCGAGGGCATCGATAAATGGATAAGTTATTTGGAATTTAAAAAAGAGCTAAGATAATGTGTCTTTCGATCCCTTCAAAAGTAATAGAAATAGATGAAAACAACGTTGCTACCGTCGAGACTCTGGGCGTTACTAGAAAGGTAAGCCTAGATCTCATTTCTGAAGAGGTAAAGGTTGGCGAATACGTGCTAATCCACGTTGGATACGCCATGCAAAAGATCGATACGCAGTTTGCGCTTGAGAGCTTGGAGGTCTATCAAAAGATCGCTGAGGATATGGACGCGGGGAAAATTTGATGGATCTTATCAATGACTTTCGCGATAAAAATTTAATCCTTGCCCTTTCAAAACTGATACAAAAAGAGAGCGTAAAACCGCTAAATATCATGGAAATTTGCGGTGGCCACACGCATAGCATTATGAAATTTGCACTGCCAAGCTTAGTTGGGGAGCATATAAATTTCGTCCACGGCCCAGGCTGTCCAGTCTGCGTGATGCCAAAGAGCCGCATAGACGAGGCCTGTAGGCTTGCTAGTATGGATAATGTGATCTTTTGCACGCTAGCTGACATGCTAAGAGTGCCTGGCTCAAAGACAAGCTTGCAAAAGCTTCGCGGCGAGGGACACGATATAAGGGCACTTTACACGCCACTTGATGCGCTAAATATCGCTAAGCAAAATCCAGACAAAAAAGTCATATTTTTTGCGATCGGCTTTGAGACGACGACTCCGATGAGCGCAAATTTAGTTGAAAAAGTGGTGCAAGAGGGCATTAAAAATTTATACTTTCATATAAATCACGTAACCGTTCCAGCTCCAGTTAGAGCTATAATGAGCGATGAGAACGTAAGGATAGACGCATTTTTGGGTCCAAGTCACGTGAGCGTCATCACGGGTAGTAAAATTTACAAAGAGTTAGCGAGCGAATTTAAAAGACCCATCGCCATTAGTGGTTTTGAGCCGCTTGACATCATGGCAAGTGTGCTAAATTTAGTCCGTCAGCAAAACGCAGGCACATATGAAGTCTATAATGAGTACGCAAGGGCGGTCAAAGAAGAGGGCAACGTCAAGGCAAAAGAGCTCATAGCTAAGTACTTTGAGCCGTGTGACTTTGTCTGGAGAGGCCTTGGCGAGATAGCACAAAGCGGCATGAAGCTAAAAGATGAGTTTGCCTATCTTGACGCCAGAGTGCAGTTTGACTGCAGCGTAGAGAGCGCTGGCGAGAGCAAGGCTTGCATTTGTGGGCAAATTTTAAGAGGGCTAGCAAAGCCGACTGATTGTAAGGTCTTTGGCAAGGTCTGCAACCCACAAAATCCGATAGGATCGTGCATGGTATCAAGCGAGGGCGCTTGTGCGGCATACTTTAAATACGCAAGAGTTGGTTAAGGAATTTAATGAAAAAGATAATGCTAAGCCACGGCGGCGGCGGCGAGGAGATGAACTCGCTTATAAATGAGACGATATTTAAAATTTTTGATAACGAAATTTTAAGGCAGAGCAACGACTCAGCGATACTAAATTTAAACGGCAAGATCGCATTTAGCTCCGATAGCTTTGTGGTAACTCCCATTTTTTTTAATGGCGGCGACATCGGCAAGATCGCAGCTTGCGGCACGATAAACGACCTAGCAATGGTTGGAGCAAGCGCAAAATACCTAAGCTGCTCGCTCATCATCGAGGAGGGGCTTAGTATAGAAGAGCTTGAGCGTGTGCTTGGCTCGCTTGCAAAAACTTGCAAAGATAGCGGCGTGAGCGTAGTTTGTGGCGATACGAAGGTCGTGCCAAAGGGCAAATGCGATAAAATTTTCATAAACACAGCAGGCATCGGCGAGATAGTTTGCGAGGGCGTGGAGCTTAAAAATTTAAAAGCAGGGGCAAAAATCTTAATCTCTGGAGATGTTGGCAGACACGGCGGTGTGGTGCTTGCTGCAAGAGAAGAATTTGAGCTTGGGCTTGATCTAAAAAGTGACTGCAAAAGCCTAAAAGAGGTTGTCTTAAAGCTATTTAGTGCTGGCATAAAGCCGCAAACTATGCGCGATGCGACAAGAGGCGGACTAAGTGCGGTGCTAAATGAGTGGGCTAAATTTAGCAAATTTGACATCCTAGTTTTTGAAGAAAATATCAAGGTCGCAGATGAAGTGATGGGCGTTTGTGAGCTATTTGGTTTTGAGCCTTATGAGCTTGCAAATGAGGGCACTTTTGTGATGGCCGTAGATGAGAAGCAAGCTGAGGACGCACTTAAAATTTTAAGAGAATTTGATAAAAACGCGATGATAATTGGCACGGTAATGGAAGCTAAAAACGAATGTGTCATCATCGAAAACGCCTATAAATCAAGAAGATTTCTCGAGCCGCCAAAGGGCGAGCTACTGCCAAGGATCTGCTAATGCACGAGCTTAGTATCGTTCAAAATTTAGTCAGCCTTTGCGAGAAAAATGCCGCCAAAGAAAATGCCAAAGAGATAAGCAAGATCGAGATAAAAGTTGGTCGCTTAAGCGGAGTGGAGCCACACTATCTGGAGAGTGCCTTTGATGTTTATAAGGCTGGCACGATCTGCGAAAACGCTGAGCTTGTCATAAATTTACAAGGCATTGTCGTAGAGTGTTTGGACTGTGGATTTGGCGGGGAGCTTAGCGAAAATGACTTTACTTGTCCAAAGTGTAAAAGCCAAAATTTAAAGGTGACTGACGGCGAAGATATGTATCTTATGCGCCTTGAGATGAAGTAAATTTTACATATTTTTATATGTAAAATTTTATGTTTTTTTATTAAAATATTTTAATAGTGGTAGTAGTAAAAAATAGCTACCAAAACCTTGATCTCTAGCTTTTGATATCTTTACGCACTTTACGAGCCTGGGATAATATAAATAATCAAAAATGAGCGCCACTCTTGGCTTTAGAAGCAGCCAATAATTTTTTTCTATAATTTTCGTGCGTTACAGATTTAAACTACTCAAATATCAAAAACGGAGCTTGCAGGACGTTTCTTATTATCTTTAGTGGCGAGAGTAGGGCATCTCGCAATATTTGCGTCGAGTACTCTGGCTTTTCAGTCGTGCCACGTATGGCGATGACGGTTGAGAGCGAGCGGTCTTTGCCAAGGATGATTTGGTTGATAAGCGGGATCTTGTCGATGATACCGCTTGCGTCTTTTAGTATCTTTAGCTCAAGATCGATGTTTATCTTTTTGCTCTTTAGATCGATCGTGCCGCGTCCGCCGATATCTGCGCTCGTGCCTATCATCTCTATGGCTAAAAACTCGATCAAGTCGCCCTTTCTTGTAAGTAAAATTTTGCCGTTTTTAACAGTAAAGCCCTTGTCGTTAAAGTCAGGCGTTTTAAAGCTAAGAAGCGACGGCACCGAGTTTAAAAAGCTTAAAAGCCTTTGATAAAAGATGTAGTCTTTTAGATACGTGCCAAAAAATCTCACCTCAGCCTTGAAATTTTTCGAGCTCTCTCCAAGCATTTTTAGGCGAAATTTACCGCCCTCAAAGCTCTTGGTGCCTAAAAGACCATTTATAAACTCGCCACTTATATCAGTTGCGTCTAAATTTATGCTTTTCTCATCGCTAAAATATCCAACTCTGCCTTGCTTTGCTAGCCCATTTAGCGAGACGCTCTTGCCCTTTTTTTCGGCACTAAAGCTAGTAAATGGCAAGGTTTTGTTTAGGTCTTGCAAGATGATGTCGCCATTTTTTGCAAAGAGCTCAAGTGGCGTGCTTTGCTCTTTTGTGCTGTTGTCATCAAGGACAAGCAAATTTAGATCGTTGCTTTTAGCCTCTATGCCTTTTTCGGCGATATTTAAAGAGAGTTTTTTGCTCGCACTTTGCACCTTTACGCCAGCCTTTGAGACCGTGATCAAAAAGTCGTCATTATCATATTTTGAGCCATTTTTATCCAAAAACGGCATGTCAAATTTAAGCCCTTTTGCCAAAATTTCAAGATTAACAAAGTCCTTGCTCTTTATGCTCACATCACCAAAGCCAAGCACGCCATTTTGCTTTAAAACTGGGGAGTTTTGCATGATGAAGTTGCTATTTTTCGTAGCTATCACGCTCTCATCGCCAAAGCTTAAATTTAGCCCAAAAGGCTCAATGCTAAGCGTAGTCTCGCTTGGCTTACTAAAGTCAAGAAGCGCGGTAAATGGCTCATTTTTAAAGGCTAAAATTTCATCATTTTTCTCTTTTAGATCAAAGCTTTCTATGACGCCTTTTATCTCGCCGGTGCTTTTTTGTAAATTTATATCTGCTTTTGCATTTGCTCTGAAAAAATCAAGCCCAAAGCCGCTTGCATCGATGTTTAGCACAGAAGTATTTACGAGCTTTACAAGGGCACTTTTAGCGTTAAATTTACTCCCAGCGATATCTAAAACCGCGTCACTTATCTTAAAATCGCCATTTGCGATGACGCTTTTTTCATCAAAATTTTCTAAGCTTTTCTCGTCTAGTTTTATCAAAATTTTTAGGCCAGCATCCATTTTACCACTTAGCTGCCTAACTGGCACGTTGATCTTATAAGCTCTTAATATCTCATTTATTGCCTCATCGTAAATAGAATTTGTCTTTATAAAAAGCTCTAAATTTGCACTTTTTTCATCAAAGATGTTGTTTATAGCAACATTTGAGCCATCAAGCTTTTTGCCTTTATAAACTGGAGCTGTAAGGTCAAATTTAAGCTTCGAGTTATTAAGCGTGATGTTTGCCTCAGCGACATTTACGGCTGGCAAGCCTTTATCAAATTTAACAAGTAAATTTTTGGCATTTGCAGTCGCGTTTAGCTCGTTTAAGAAAAGATCATTTTCTTTAAGGTCAGCCTTGCCGTTTATCTCATTTAGGTGATAGTCATCAGCCACGATGTAGCCATATATCCAGTTTTTAACCTCGCTGTTTAGGTGTATGCGACTATCAAGCTCAGCGATGAAGTCCTTGATACTGCCAGCATTTACGTCATAGGCTTTGTAGGTTAAAAGTGTATCTTTTAAGGCAAAGCTAAGCTTGCCATTTAACTCGTGCGAGGTGAAATTTCCATCAAATTTATAGTCATCTTTGTCAAAATTTGCACTGCCCTCGCCGCTAATGCTGACGTTAAAGTCTTTAAGGCTTAAATTTTTTACTATGAAGTGGTCTATGCCATCTTGCTGCTCTTTTTGAAATTTGATATCGATGTTTAGATAAGGACTATCAACGAAAAATATATCATCTAAAAATAAAATTTTGATCTTAAAATCATCGCCGATTTGCACGCTCTCAAGTGAAATTTCTTGAAAAAAGGTCTCAAGATAATCAACGCCTTGACTAAGGTTTAAAAGTTGCTTGTCGCTAGCTTTTTGCGCCACGTCTTTTTTGAAGCTTGGTAGCTTGATCTGCTTTGCTCTTACAATTAATTTTTTATCTAACTTTATATATAATTGCTCCAATTTTACGCCGTAAAACTCGAAATCGTTAATTTTTATGCCGTATTTTAAAAGCAAAACAAGCGAAAGAATCAAAATGATAAAAAATTTTATAAAAAAGCCATACCTAGATATTTTCTTTGATATCGTACTCATCGTCGTCCTAAGTGTATTTGTCTATTTGGCACGCCCCATAAACACGAGCAAAGTCGTCTTTGTGCCAAAAGGGAGTGTGGGCGAGATTATATCTTATTTAGCTAATCGCAACTTTAACTTAAGTGCGATCGACAAATACGCCATGCGCTTCATCGGCTCGCCTCAGTCTGGCTGGATCGAGATAGGCAAAGATAAAATTTCAAGGATTGATTTTTTAAAAAAATTAGCCAAAGCAAAGGCTGCGATGACCGAGATCACGCTCATCCCTGGCGAAACTACTATCGTTTTTTTAAATCAAATCGCTGCCCAGCTTGGACTTGACGGAGCAAAACTAAATAGCGAGTATAACGCCCTTGCACCAGTCGCTGATGGCTTTTTGATGCCAAATACTTATAAGATCCCAGTTGGCATCAGCGAGAGGCATCTGGCATATTACCTTGTAAATTCGTCTAAAAAGGCGCAAAGCGAGATCAGCAGAAAAATTTTTGGCGAATATAACGAGAAAAAGTGGTTTAAAATTTTAACCATCGCTTCAATCATCCAAAAAGAGGCCGCAAACGACGCTGAGATGCCACTTGTCGCCTCAGTCATCTACAACCGCCTAGATAAGGGCATGAGGCTGCAGATGGACGGCACGCTAAACTATGGCATCTACTCGCACGATGTGATCACGGCTGAGCGCATAAGAAGCGACATGAGCGAGTTTAACACCTATCTAAACGACGGCATACCGCCAAGTCCAGTCTGCTGCGTCTCTATAAGTGCGATCAAAGCGGCGATAAACCCTGCAAAGAGCGATTATCTATACTTTGTGCTTGATAAAAAGGCAAAAAAACACATTTTTTCAAAAACCTTAAGCGAGCACAATCAAAATATCGCAAAATAGGGCTAAAATACAACTAGCTTTAATAAAAAACGTGATAAATTTCAAAAAATCAAAAGGGCTAAAATGAGTGACATTATCTGGACTAAAACCGACGAAGCACCGCTATTTGCAAGCTACTCTCTCTTTCCTATCGTTAAGAGCTTTTTATCACGCGCTGGCATTAGTATAACTAGGGCTGATATAAGCCTAGCAGGGCGAATTTTATCTCTTTTTAGCAAAGAGCTTGGGCTAAACAAGGCTGACGAACTGGAGCTTTTGGGTGAGCTAACCGCGCACAAAGAGGCAAATATCATAAAACTGCCAAACATCTCAGCCACGCTCGTTCAGCTAAAAGCGGCTATTGAGGAGCTTAGAAGCAAGGGCATAAACGTGCCATTTTATCCAGATGAGATCATCACGGACTACGACGAAGAGGTCGCTAAAAAATATGCAAAAGTGCTTGGTAGTGCTGTTAATCCAGTGCTAAGACAAGGCAACTCAGACAGAAGAGTTTTGCCACCGGTTAAAGAATTTGCCAAAAAGCATCCACATAGCAACGGCAACTGGGACAAGGCAAATAAAACTAAAATTTGCTACATGCAAAAGGGCGATTTTTATGAAAATGAGCGCTCAATCATCGCTAGCAAAGATGAGAAATTTTATATAAATTTCATAAGCTTGGATGGCAAAAAAGAGCTTTTAAAAGAGCTTGCTGTCCAAAGTGGTGAGATCGTAGATGCTACCTTTTTAAGCGCAGATGAGCTGGATAAATTTTATGAAAGCTGTTTTGAGAGCGCGCTAAAAGAGAATTTGACCTTGAGCTTGCATCTAAAATGCACGATGATGAAGGTTAGCGACCCAGTCATCTTTGCTCACGCGATAAAGAGCTACTTTAAAGAGGTTTTTGAGCTATTTGGCGATGAATTTAAGGCTCACGGTGTTGAGGCAAAAAACGGCTTAAAAGATATGTTTGCTAAAATTTCAACTCTTAAAAATAAAGATGAAATTTTGGCTAAATTTGATGAAATTTTGAGCAAAAAGGCAAAAATTTGGACACTAAATGAAAGTGCCAGCAACTTTGACGTGCCAAATGACGTCATCATCGACGCCTCAGTGCCTGCGCTCATTAGAAACTCTGGCAAGGTAAAAGATAAGGACGGCGAGCTAAATTTCTCACTTTGCATGATCCCAGATAGGACTTATGCTAGAGTTTATGAGGCCTGCGTGGCGGACTTTAAGGAGCATGGCGCGCTTGATGTGAGCAACATTGGCAGCGTGGCAAATGTTGGACTAATGGCTAAAAAGGCCGAGGAGTACGGCAGCCATGATAAGACTTTTATCGCAAAAGAGGACGGAGAATTTGCTGTTTTTGATGAGGCAGGCGAGAGCGTCTTTAAATTTAGTGTTAAAAAAGGCGATATCTTTAGAATGACGCAGGCAAAAGAAGATGCGATAAATGCGTGGTTTGAGCTTGCTTTAAAAAGAGGCGAAATTTCAAAAGATGAGCTTATATTTTGGCTAGATAGCAGCCGTGCTCATGATAGAAATTTGATAGCTAAATTTGATAAATTTAGAGATAAATTTGCTAATGCTGGCGTGAAATTTGAAATTTTAAACTACGAGCAAGCAACTAAAAAATCGCTTGAGGCAATAAGAGCCGGCAAAGACGTCATAGGCGTCACCGGCAACGTTTTAAGAGACTATATAACTGATCTTTTCCCGATATTTGAGCTAGGTGGCAGCTCAAAAATGCTCTCAGTAGTGCCACTACTTGCTGGTGGAGCGATGTTTGAGACTGGTGCTGGTGGGACGGCTCCGACGCTTGTGAAAGAGCTAAAAGAGAAAAATCACCTGCTTTGGGATAGCTTAGGCGAGTTTTTAGCACTTAGTGCATCGCTTGAACATCTATCGTTTTTTAGGCAAAAAAAAGAGGCAAAAGAGCTAAGTGACGCGCTAAATAGAGCTGTTGCTAGCTATTTAGACGAAAACAAAACGCCAAATGCCACTCTTGATACCAGAGAGTCACACTTCTATCTAGCGCTATTTTGGGCGAGAGAGATGGCAAAAAGTGACGGGATTTTAAGCGTAATTTTTGAAAATTTAGCAGACGAGCTAGAGAAAAACGAGAGCGAAATTCTAAAGCAGATCAGAGAAAAAGATGGTGCAAGCGTGGAATTTGGCGGATACTACCTGCTAGATGAAGCAAGAGCAAATGAGGTCATGAGACCAAGTGAAATTTTAAATAAAATAATAGGATAAGAGATGAAAATAAGTGTAGTTGGAGCTGGAAACGTCGGTGCGAGCATAGCTTATGCGCTTTGCATGAGAGAGCTTTGCGACGAGATCGCACTTGTAGATATATTTGGCGACGTGGCGCGCGCAAAAGCTATCGATCTAGCGCAGTCAAGCTGCGTCTTTAACGCTAAAACTAGCGTTTGTGGTGGCGATGATTTTGTGTTAATTGAGGGCAGTGACATCGTCATAGTCACAGCTGGAAGCCCAAGAAAAGAGGGTCAAACTAGAGAAGATCTGCTGCTTAAAAACGCCGTTGTCGTAAAGCAAACAGCGCAAAAGATAGCTGAATTTGCCAAAAATGCAGTGATAATAGTCGTCACAAATCCGCTTGATGTGATGGTTTGGACGGCTCATAAATTTAGCGGTTTTAGCAAAAACAAAGTGATCGGCATGGCTGGCGAGCTAGATAGCGCAAGGTGCAGATATGAGCTAGCGCTTTTAAAAGATAAGGACGCTAGCAAGCTAAGAGCAAAGATCGTCGGCGCTCACAATGACGAGATGATCGTATCAGCTAGCAATATAAGCGAAAATTTAAATGAAAATGAGCTCAAAGTGCTCAAAAAAGAGACAAGCACTGGTGGCGCAAAGATAGTTAAGCTTCTTGGCACTTCAGCTTACTACGCACCAGCGGCCGCAGCTGTGAAAATGTGCGAGATGATCGTTGGCAAGAGCGATGAGATAATAAGCGCTAGCGTGCTAATCGATGATGAACTAAGTTGTGGCAGGCTAGTAAGGCTCGGACGTGATGGCTTGAAAGAAATTTTAGAGCTAAATTTAGACGAAGACGAGCAAGAGCAACTAAACAAAAGTGAAGCTGAGATCAGAAAAAATATCAAATTTTTAAAAGAAAACTTAGAGTAGGAAGATATATGATCGTAAAAGAAAATGTCCCAGTTTGGGTCGATGAGAGCAGGTGTAAGGCCTGTGATATCTGCGTGAGCTACTGCCCAGCAGGCGTACTAGGTATGAGGCTCGAGCCAAATGCCGTGCTTGGTAAGATGATAGAGGTCGTCCACCCAGACTCCTGTATAGGCTGCCGTGACTGTGAGCTTCACTGTCCTGATTTTGCCATTTATGTGGCTGACAAAGGCTTTAAATTTGCAAAGCTAACGCCTGAGAGCAAAGAGCGAGCTGCAGCCGTAAAGGCAAATAAATTTGCAAAACTTGGAGAGAGCGCATGAGAGAGGTAGTATCAACTGGAAATGCCCTAGTAGCAAGGGCTGCAGTCGAGTGTGGCTGTAACTTCTTTGGTGGATATCCTATCACTCCAAGCAGTGAGATCGCCCATGAGCTAAGCGTGCTTTTGCCAAAACATGGCGGCACATTTATACAGATGGAGGATGAGATAGCTGGAATTTCAGTAGCTCTTGGAGCAAGTGCGAGCGGTGCTAAGGCGATGACTGCAAGTTCTGGTCCTGGGATTTCGCTAAAGGCTGAGCAAATAGGCCTTGGCTTTATCGCTGAGATACCGCTTGTCATCGTAAATGTCATGCGCGGTGGCCCTTCAACTGGCCTACCAACCCGTGTCGCACAAGGCGATATCTTGCAGGCTAAAAATCCAACTCACGGCGATGTAAATATGATAGTTTTGGCCCCTAGTAGCCTAGAGGAGTGCTATACGCAGACGGTTCGTGCATTTAACCTCGCAGCTAGGTTTATGACACCAGTTATGCTGCTACTTGATGAGACGATAGGCCACATGCAAGCAAGAGTTAGTTTGCCAGAAATCAGCGAGCTAGAAATTTATAAAAGAAGAGAATTTAATGGCGAGCCAAAAGAGTATAAACCATACGAGGCGGCACCAGACGCGCCAGCCACGCTAAATCCTTTCTTTAAAGGCTATCACTACCACATAACTGGGCTTCATCACGGCGCTACTGGCTTTCCAACAGAAGATGGCAAGATAGTTGAATACTCGATGAATAGGCTGTTTAACAAGATAAATTTACACACTGATGAGTGCGAGAAATTTGAAGAGTTTATGCTAAATGACGCTGAAATTTGCATCATCGCCTTTGGTAGTGTGGCGCTTTCGGCTAAGCAAGCGATATTAAATTTACGTGAAAAAGGGCTAAAAGTAGGGCTATTTAAGCCACTCACACTTTTTCCAGCTCCAGCTAAAAAGCTAAAAGAGATATCAGATAAATTTAAGAAAATTTTGGTCTGCGAGCTAAATTTAGGTCAATATAGTGGCGAAATTTCAAAGATCATCTTAAGAGATGACTTTGCAAAACTGCTAAAAGCAAACGGCAGACCAATAAGCCCAAGCGAGATCGAGGCGAAGATAGGAGAAATTTATGGCTTTTAATTATGATAAATATTTACGAACAGATAAAATGCCTACTCTTTGGTGCTGGGGCTGCGGCGACGGCGTCATACTAAAGGCGCTCATCCGCGCTATCGATACCATGGGCTGGGACATGAACGACGTTTGCGTGGTCTCAGGCATAGGCTGCTCTGGTCGCTTTAGCGGATATCTTGACTGCAACACCATCCACACAACTCACGGCAGAGCCGTAGCTTACGCGACTGGCGTAAAGATGGCAAACCCAGATAAGCACGTCATCGTGGTAACTGGCGACGGCGACGGACTAGCGATCGGGGGCAACCACACGATACACGGATGCCGCCGAAATATCGGGCTAAATCACATCTTAATCAACAACTTCATCTACGCGCTAACAAACTCACAAACCAGCCCAACCACGCCAAAGGGCATGTGGACGGTCACAGCGCAATACGGCAACATCGATCCTAGTTTTGACGCCTGTAAGCTCGCAACCGCCGCAGGTGCTAGCTTTGTCGCACGTGGTAGCGTCATCGAGCCAGAGAAGCTTACAAAGCTCTTTGTAGAGGGCTTTAGCCACGATGGATACAGCTTTTTTGATGTATTTTCAAACTGCCATATAAATTTAGGTCGCAAGAACAAAATGGGCGAGGCGGTAAAAAATTTAGAGTGGATAAAAGGCCGCACGACTAGCAAGGTCAAATTTGACATGCTAAGTGACGAAGAGAAAAAGGGCATTTTCCCACTTGGCGTGCTGCACAAAGATGAAGAAAAGATCGAATACACCAAGGCTTACGACAAGGTAAGAAGGGCTGCAATGAGCAATGAAGCGATAAATTTTGAGGAGCTAGCATGAAGTCACAACTAAGATTTGTCGGCGTTGGCGGACAGGGCGTCATACTAGCTGGCGAGATCCTCTCAGCTGCCAAGATAAAAGCAGGCGGATACGGCGTCAAGGCCTCTACCTACACATCTCAGGTGCGTGGTGGTCCAACGAAGGTCGATATCATACTTGATGAGAAAGAAATTTTATACCCTTATGCAAACGAGGGCGAGATAGACTTTATGCTTGCTACCGCGCAGATAAGCTACAACGCCTTTAAAAGCGGCGTGAAAGAGGGCGGTGCGATCGTTGTCGAGCCAAATTTGGTAAAAGTAAGCGATGAAGACAAAAAGCGCTGGAAAATTTATGAAATCCCTATCATCTCTATCGCAAAAGACGAGGTCGGTAACGTCATCACTCAAAGCGTCGTAGCCCTTGGTGTGGCTGTGGCGATGAGTGGGTGCATGGATGAAAATTTAGTGCGTGAAGAGATGCTAGCAAGCGTGCCAGCTAAGGTCAAAGAGGCAAACGCAAAAGCTTACGAGCTAGGCCTAAAATACGCAAAAGAGCTTTTAAAATAAATTTTTGGCTAAATTTAAATTTAGCCAAAACCTCCCAAAATGGATCAGATAAAACTAGAAAATTTCCGCAAAGAATATGGCTTTGAGATGCCGATCGTTAGAAGCTTGCCATATGATGAGTGCTTAAAGATAAGAGAAAATTTACTTCATAAATTTAGCCTAGATGATATAGATGAGTTTTTTAAAATAGATAAATTTAGCAAGCTTGATGGCTTTAATGCGGACGAAGAAAATTTTGATCTAAAGACCGCTTTTAGCAAGCTTGGTATCGCCACGCCAAATGAAATTTGCATAAATTTTAATAAATTTGAGAGCATTGATATTTTGCGCTTTGATGATTTAGATAAATTTTTTAGCGATGTCTGGTATCCGTCACTTGATGACATTGAGATATTTGATATAAATTTAAGTTTCATTTTCTCAGTCAAACACTACGGGGCTATCTATTATTTTACTCTCTAGCTATCAAAAATTTACAAATTTATATGATTCATGATAATCATACGATTTTTATCCCATTTAAATTTATTAGTTTTAATTATTTATTTAATTTTAAGAAATATCCTCAAAGATACGTAAAATTGGCTATTTTATAACATTTTATCTATTTTTATTAATATATTGCGAGATAATATTATTTTTATCTTTATCAAAATAATAAACTTATAAGTAGTTGCTGCAAACACGATAAAATGGTCTTTTGCTAAATGATTTTAGCTATCAAATCTCACTATATAACCTAAAATAAATCTTTATGTTTCTTTTAAGTAAATTTTATGTAAAGTTTTATTATTAATTTTTTTATTAATATAGTTGTTTTAAAAAATGTTAAGAAATGAACTGGCGGTGCGTTTTTTGACGCTAATAAACTTATTAAAATAGGAAGTTATCAATGAGTGAAAAATTTACCAGAAGAGAATTTCTACAAAGCGCCTGTATTAGCGTAGGTGCGCTAGCTACAACAGCTGGTGCGACCAATGTTTTTGCTGGCGAGTTGCCAAAAGGCAATGAAAATGGCTTGCCATCTGTTGATGTGCTAATAATCGGCTCTGGCGGTGCTGGACTTCGTGCAGCAACAGCCGTTCGCAAGCAATATCCAAACTCAACCGTCGTTGTCGCTACAAAGATGATGCCATCACGTAACGCGACCTGTATGGCAGAGGGTGGCATAAACGGCGTTACTGACTTTAGCAACGGCGACAGCTTCAAGCTTCACGCTTATGACACCGTAAAAGGTGCAGCATATCTTGCTGATCAAGATGCGGTAGTGAAATTTTGCGAGGCAGCAGGCGCAGTCATTCACGAGCTAGATTATAACGGCATGCTCTTTTCTCGTAAAGATAATGGTGACGTGTCCCGTAAAGATAATGGCGATGTTGCATTTCGCTTCATGGGTGGCGCTAGCAAAAAACGCTGTAACTATGCAGCCGATAAAACTGGTCACGTTTTGATGCACGCCTGTCTTGACGACGCTATCACAGCTGGCGTTAAATTTCTAATGGACCATGAGCTACTTGAGATCGGTCTTGAGGATGGTAAAGTTGAAGGCGTCGTTCTTCGCAACATCCAAGATGGTCAAATTTACCCAGTTCTTTGCAAATCTCTAGTCATAGCAACTGGCGGATACACTAGAATTTTCTACAACCGCACTTCAGTTCCATTTATAGCAACAGGAGATGGCATAGCTGCTGCGCTTAAAGTAGGTCTTGGTTTTGAAGACCCTGAGATGCTTCAGTTTCACCCAACTGGCGTTCAAAATGGCGGCACGCTAATCACAGAAGCTGCTCGTGGCGAGGGCGGATACTTGTTAAACAACAAGGGCGAGCGCTTTATGAAAAACTATCACGAAAAGATGGAGCTAGCTCCTCGTGACGTCGTCGCTCGTGCTATCGAGACAGAAATTCGCGAGGGTAGAGGCTTTGGCGAGGGTATGAGCGCTTATGTGCTTTGCGATGTTCGTCACCTTGGCAAAGATACTATTATGAAAAAGCTTCCAAAAATTCGCCACACAGCGATGCTCTTTCAAGACATCGACCTAGTCGAGCAACCAGTGCCTATCCGCCCAACAGCTCACTACTCAATGGGTGGCATAGAGGTAGCTAAATTCGATGATATGAGCACAAAAATCCCTGGAATTTACGTAGGTGGTGAGGCTTCATGTGTATCTATCCACGGCGCAAACCGCCTTGGCGGAAACAGCCTAACTGACGCAGTTGTAACTGGCGATCTAGCTGGCAAAGGTGCTGGTGCTTATGCTCAAAATGCAAAATTTGCAAGCGGCAAGAAAACTTCTGAGCTAGCAAAAATGTGGCAAGATAAATTTAAATCTATCGCAACAGGTGAGGGTGGCGTAAATGATATGTACGCACTTCGTGAAGAGCTTGGTAAAAATAATTGGGATCTAATGGGTATCTTTAGAACTGGCGCAAAACTAGATCAGCTCTCTAAAAATCTAGAAGCCATCCAAGCAAAATATGACACCATCAAAGTGCCAAATCAAAATCCAGTCATGAACACAGCATTTACCGACTACGTCGAGCTTGGCAACCTTATACTTCTTTCTCGTGCAGCATGTCTTGCAGCGCAAAATCGTCTTGAGAGCCGTGGCGCTCACACAAGAGAGGACTATCCAAAAAGAGATGATGTAAATTTCTTAAAACACAGCATAGTCACACTAAAAGACGGCAAGTTGGAGCTTGGCTACAAAGATGTTGTGACAGGCATATTTTCACTTGACGGCAAGAAGCCAGAGTAAGGAGCTAGGATGAAAATTATTATTGACCGTTTTGACGGAACTAAAAAATATGAATCAACTTATGAGCTAACAAATGAAGAGGTCAAAGGCAAAACGCTCTTAACAGTGCTTTTTGATATCAAACAAAAGAAAGATGCGACATTAAATTTCACAGCATCTTGTCGCTCAGCGATATGCGGTGCGTGCGCTGTTAGAGTAAATGGTCACTCATATCTAGCTTGCGACACAAAGATGAACGAGCTTTTGGCTGAGTATGGCAACCCAGATACTATTAGAATTTCACCACTTGGAAATTTCAAGGTTATCTCAGACCTTATGGTGGATTGGGAGCCAAGTATAGAAAATTTACGCAAGATTAGACCAAGCATCACAGCTAAGCCAGGATTTAGCGCCGAAAAAGGCTGTAAGCAAAGTCAAAAAGAGTACGATAAAGTAGCACTTGAATGGGACTGCATACTTTGTGGTGCGTGCGCTAGCGAGTGTAATAAGCTTGAAGCAGATGCGAGTGATTATATGCAGCCGTTTGTATTTGTTCATGCTTATAGAGCTGCCTTTGACTCACGTAGCAAAGATCCTATGCCGCACCTAAAACCAGCTATCGACAACGGACTTTGGATGTGTGTAAAGTGCCAAGAGTGTGCTGACCGCTGTCCAAAAGGCATAAGCGCATGCAGCGACATAACAGATCTTCGTATCATGGCTATACAAAAAGGCTTTAATGAGGGCATGGGGCCAGATCACGCTGAGGCGTTTTTAACTGATCTAGTTGATGGCTCAGGCAGGCTAAATGAGGTTAGACTTGCACTTCGTTCAGAAGGCGTTATCAAAAATATGGGCAAACTAGACATCGCTGCAAATTTAATGCTTGCTGGCAAGATGAATCCGCTTCATGTATTTGGCGAAGAAGACATAGAAGGTCATGACGATCTAGTAAAAATGATAAATGCGGCTCGCAAAGCTGCTAGTAAGGAGTAATTATGCAAAATGAATTCGCTTTTTTCCCAGGATGCGTACTCACTCAAGCAGCTAAAGAGGCTAAGATGTCGCTTGAGGCCATCGCTCCAGTGCTTGGCTGGAAGCTTCACGAGATAAAGGGCTGGAGCTGCTGTGGTGCTCAACAAGCACAAGACGTAGATCCTATGGCTGCACTTGTAGCAAATGCTAGAAATATAGCGCTTGCAGAGCAGATGAATATGCCGATGCTTACGACATGCTCAACTTGTATGCTAACTCTAACAAGAGCTAAAAGCACACTTGATAAGGGCGCAAAAGATCGTATCAATACATTTTTAGCTGAAGGTAATATGAAATATAACGGCTCAACAGAGATCACAAGCCTTCTTTGGGAGCTTTACCAAAATGTTGATACGCTAAGAGCAAAGGTCGTTAAGCCACTTAGCGGACTAAAAGTAGCGCTATTTTACGGCTGCCACAGCCTAAGACCTGAAAAAGATCTACACAACAGAGAAAGCTCAGTCAATCCAAAGAGCTTTGAAACTGTTGTAAGCGCACTTGGTGCTACTATCGTGCCATTTGAGAAAAGACTTGACTGCTGCGGCTTCCACGCTAGCTATCCAGCTGGAAAATCAGTAAGAAAAATGTCAAGCCAGATCGTAAATAACGCTGATCAAAATGGCGCAGACGTAGTTGTAACTCCGTGCCCACTTTGTCAAATGCAACTTGACATCTATCAAGAGAGATACCAAGATGAGAACCACTCAGATGTTAGAAAACCTATCATCCACCTTTCTCAGCTTGTAGGTCTTGCACTTGGCCTATCTGTGGAAGAGCTAGGACTTGATCTAAACATCATCGACGCTAGCAAGATAGCGTAAATTTTATCCCACGTCTTTTGGCGTGGGAGATTTCAAACATAAATTTTTCAAAATAAATAAAATTTGATAACAAAATAGTTTTAAAATTTACTTTGTGATATAGAAATTTTCTTACTGATAAAATTTATTTAAATTTGCTCTTTTATATCATTGCAAAAATAGCGCACTATCAGGTAATCACACTAAATTTTAGATATAAAAAAGAGTGCAAAATGACAATTTTTTATATAAAATCACTTTATTTATTTTGTAATACTTTTGGCTATAATCGCGTGAAAATTTAAATGGATGTTTTAGTTTTAAATTTAAAGGATGAAAGATGCAAAGCGTTGGTGTCGTCGCAAAGATAAGTGGAAAAGTTTTTGTAAAACGCAATGGAAAGTTGATCTTGCTAAAGCAGGGCGATGAGATATTTTTGGGCGATGAGATCATCACGCAAAGCAGCAACGACACTATTGTTGTAAATTTTGATCACGCTGCGCCTATCACACTACTTGAACCACAAAATATCATCATCACAAAAGAGCTATCAAATGCAAAATTTGACGCCCAAGGCAATGAAGCGCAAGTAGAAGAAGACAAGAGAAGGATTTTTGGCGAGAGCGAAGAGTCTAGTAGCAAAAGCAGCGACGAAAGCGCTCAAGGCTCTAGCCACCACTCTCATGGCTCAAGTCATGGTAGCGACGCAACAAGCATAAATGGATCAAATTTTGACACGCAAGGACACATCTCAAACGTAGTTTGGTTTGATGGCGGTACGCTAGAGCTACCAGCTATCATCTCAAGCGAGCCAGCAATGCCGGTTAGTTCTATTAGCGGAGCAGCGCCAGTAGCGGCTGAACAAAAAGAGAGTGCTCCAGCTATACCAGCGCCTAGCATTGCACTTTTAAAAGACCTTGACGGCGATGGTTATATCAATATCGCAGAAGCAGGCGGCGATCCTAATCACACAAGCATGGCTGTTGCTTTTAACAATGACTTCAAGCCAGGCGACAAAGTGACGCTAGAAGTTGTAAATAACGGCACAAAGACCACGCTTTCTTACAAGGTAGATCCTGCAGGCACAAGCGTGATAAATGAAAACAATCCAAGCGAAATTTTGCCTATCACGCCAAATGCAACAAATCCAGATCAAAAAGAATTTATCATCCCAAGCGTTGCTATAACGCCAAATGCTCCATTTAATGTAAGCTCTAGCATCACACTAGCAAATGGCGCTAGCTCAGCTCCAGCAAAGGCAGCCGCAAGCGTTGATACCGTTACGCCAGCTCTTAGCTTTACAAAGGTGGTTTTAGGAAAAGACCTAAACGGCGATGGCGTGATAGACGCTAGCGAAAATGGCTTTAATCCAGCCAACAGTACCCCAAGCGACGATGCGAAGATCGTTTTATCACCAAATATGAAAATAGGCGATAAGATAAAGCTCACTACCACCGATCCTGACGGCACTTTGCATGAAAAGACGCTTGTTAAAACATCTAGTGGCACGCTTGTGGATAAAGATAGTGGTGAGAGCTATCCACTCACAAGTGAGAGCGGCGGAAATGTCGGCTTTAATGTGGCAAGTGCTGTTAAAATTTCATCATCAACGCCAACAAATGTAAATATCCAAATGATAAGTAAATCAGGCAATCCAGGTGCGACAGATACGGTAACTATAGCAAATAATAACGATCCGATCGCTGTTTTTACACTTGATGAGAACAAAGACGGCATTATAAATGCAGCCGAACTAGCTAAAAGTGGCGGCACGGCGTCGCTTATCGATATCTATGTGCCAAACAACGCCGCAGTTGGCGACAAGATCCGCATAAAGGTCGATGATCCAGCTAGCACACCAACAAGCGTCACAAAGACCTATACTATCGCACCTGACGGACTTACTGCCACGCTTGATGGAGGTAGTGAGACTATCTCTATCCAAAATGGCAAGATCACAGTTACTGACCCTACAAGCTCAACTGATCCAAGTAGGAAAAAACTAAGCACGACGATCATTGATGGCACGACTGGAGCTTTAAAAGCTTCAAGCGTGAGTGAAATTTCAAGCGATACGGTCGCACCTGTTAGGTCTCCGCACGTGCAGTTTGCAAAAGATAGCGATAAAGACGGTGTGCTAACTAGTAAAGAGAGTGGCTTTAGCCCTGATGGTGCGAAAACCTCTATAAAGATGAAAATTCCAAACGACGCAAGAGATGGCGATAAATTTGAGATAGATATCGCAGGAAGCGACGGCAAGACAGATAAGATAACCATTAAAATTTCTCAAAACGCATCCGGCACATATAGCGCCACAAGAGATGATGGCGTAGCTATCAATGTAAATAATGGCACCATAGAGACCACGACAAAACTTTATGGCGTTACGACAAATTTCACGACCACATTTACCGACAAAGCTGGCAACAAAGCAGACCCAGTCACAGACGAGATCACCGTAGATAACAGCATAAAGGTGCAGTTTGCAAGGGATAATGACGGAGACGGGCTAATTGATAGCATCACCACGCCTTCTGGCTCACCATCAACCCAAAGCGACCTTGATATCTACGTGCCTAGCAACGCAAAACCAGGAAGCAACGTAAGCGTCACTATCTCAACTCCTACCATACCAGCTGTAACTACAACTGTCAAATACACAATAAGCGACGACGGACTAACCGCCTTGCCAAGTGACGGCTCAGCGCCACTTCCTATAGTAGATGGTAAATTTAGCATACCAAATGTCCCTATCTCGGTCGATCACTCTACGCCTGTTAGAGCCACTATCACGACACCAAACGAGGTCACCACAACTGATGGCGTTCGCGGTAGGCTCTTTGACTTTGGAATTCTAAGCTACATAGATGACGTCAAGCTTGCCACGCAGATAGATGGAGGAGCTATAAATATCGCTAAATACCTTAGGGTAGAAGACTATGAGAAGGTTATCCAGAAAAATAACTTTGATGATGAGACAAAAACCATAAAAGAGTACAACATCTCACTTACTAACGACGAACAGCCAAATATTATATTTGGCGTGGACCGCGACCCTGGCACAAAGCTTCGTTTAGCACTTGAGGATGATCATGGCAATGCCAAAATTTTACCAAGCGGGCAAACATATATAGATCTAACAGTCGGCGCAGATAAACGTGTAAATATGGACTTTGAGGCCCTTGGTATAAAGCTAGATGAGAGATACTCAAACATAAGAGCGACCGTTTTAAAGAGTGATGATACAAAGGATGATGATCTGATAGTTCACGTAGATCTAGACGCCACCCCTGATGCGATCGGCACTCCAACGGCAACTTCACATGTAACTAGCGTAGATATCTCAGGTAGTGTTGGCACCGATGCGGGCGGCAACAACACGCTAAATAAAAACACTATAAACAAAGTAGATCTTTATGATCTGCTAAATTCCGTCCACAAAAGTTCAGCCCTTGATGATACGCACAGCTACTCTGAAAATTTTGCCCTGCCAGCAAACAGCACTGGAGCAAATTTCATGATAAAAAATGCCGACACCGCAGGAAACGTCTCTGTTAGCACAGTAACTTTTATCGGCAACAGCGGCCTTGATGCTGATATGTGGTTTTATAACTATGTAGATCCATCTTGGACGGCTAGGGTAGGCAGTAACAACTCTGGTGTTTACTCGCAGCGAGGGGGCAAATCCATCTATAAAGACTATATCAAAATTTACTCTCCAAGCGCCTCTACTACATATGACGTTGTGCAGTTTGCCTCTGGGACGCACTATAAGACCCTGTCTGACCCAGGCAATATGCACGCAGAAGATCTAGCAAGGGTGGGTAGATATGGAAACGATGCCTTGTATAGCGCATCTAACCCATACGCACCAAAGAAATTTAGAAACGGCGTAGATACGACTGCTGGCACAGGAGAAAATATAAGCTTTGCAAATGGCACATTAAAAGGCAAGCCTGGCAACTACACGCTTGGTGAGTCAAACCCTGTTGGCTCTGACCTTGTCATGAAAATGGATGGTTGGATATATGTAAATGCTCCTGGAACATACTCAGTAAGAGCAGCCGACCTACACAACTATGTAGAGCTAACTATAAATGGCAATACACAAAAATTTGGAAGTGCAACAACATTTATACAGCCGTCCACAGAGGTATCATATGGCAAAAATGGTCAATGGTGGAGTAGGGATTTTACATTTAATAAGGCTGGCTTTTATAAATTTGATATGGAGTATATGGACGGAACTGGCGAGATGAATTTATCTTTGTATATAATGCAAAAAAATAGTGCGCCAGCTAGTGGACCTTATCCGATAGACACTTTAGTAGGATCAGAGCATAGTGGTACTCGCCTCTTTAGCAATAACTATGTTGAAGCGCTCATTCAAAATGATTTTATTAAAAAAATAGGAGCTACAAATTCTTACGAGATAAATACAAGCAAATATAGCGAGGCAAATTTTGGAGACCCAATCTATCTAAAACAAGAAGGCGACGTAAAAGGCGGTAACCTAGATGATGCTTTTGTTTATAGTAAGGGCAGGGCGATAGACGGCAAAGGCGGAGTAGATACGCTTATAGTAGTTGATGATGTGGATTTTTCAAATTTAGACAATGTTAAAAAGATAAATAACTTTGAAAAAGTACAACTTGGTAGTGCAGATCAGGCTGTTTCTATAAAATTTAGCCCAAATGGCATCTTTGACATCGTAGATAGTAGAAATACAAGAGATGCGAGCAACAGTGCGGCCAGCGAGAGTGTAAATACCGTGCTAAAGGTTATAGGCGACAGCAAAGATTTAGTACAGCTTACGCATGATTTTGTAAAAGCCACAAAAGCAGATATCACCACGCTAAATAATAAACATAGCGTTGTTGGCGATACTTATAACAAAGTAGATGTTACAAGTGATGGAGACGCGGTAAATCAAGTCTACAAAGCGACTTTTGATCGTCAAGAAACCATCAATGGAAGACTGATACCATCAACACACACTGTTTTTATCGAGATCCAAGACGGCGTGCAAGTTGATCTGTTATAGAAATTTAAATTTATTAAAAAGGTAAAGCCCAAATTTCTTTGGGCTTACAAATTTTATATAGCTTTTATTATCACTTTTGTTAGAAGCTCTGAAAATTTAGCTGGATTTTCTAGGCTCATGCCTTCATTTAGCCTTGCCATATCAAGAAGCAAAGGTGCTATGTCATAAACCATCGCCTCATTTTTCTCAAGTTTTGCGAAAATTTCATGATCAGCATTTATCTCCAAGATCGGCTTAACTTTTGGAGCATTTGCGCCTTGTCCCATCTGTTTTAACATCTCTTGCATAGCGTAGTCAGGGTCGTTTTTATCATATATTAGCACCGCAGCCGAGCTTGAGAGCCTTGAGCTTAGCCTAACATCTTTTACCTCGTCTTTTAAGATCTCTTTCATCTTAACAAGCGTGTTTGCAATCTTGCTCTCATCGACCTTCTCATCGTTTTTGATCTCGTCATTTATATCAGCGTGTGAGACTGATTTTAGAGGTGTTTTTTCAAATTCATTAACCATTGGCATTACGATCGTGTCGATCTCTTCGTCCATTATTAACACTTCGATGTCGTTTTTCTTAAAGCTCTCAAGAAGCGGCGAATTTCTTAGCATATTTTCGTTGTTGCCGCTGATGTAGTATATCGACTTTTGATCCTCTTTCATCGCTTCCTTATACTCTTTTAGGCTGATAAGTCCGTCTCTTTTTGAACTTTTAAATAGGCAAAGATCCAAAATTTGCTCTTTTTCAGCGTTAAAGCCGTAAAGTCCCTCTTTTAAAACCTTGCCAAATAGTTTGTAAAATTTTATGTATTTTTCGCGGTCATTATCTTTTACTTTTGCAAGTTCGCTTAAAATTTTCTTCACGCTCTGCTCTTTAACGGTTCGCATGATCGCATTTTCTTGTAAAATTTCGCGGCTAACGTTTAGCGGCAGATCCTCAACGTCGATCACACCTTTGATAAATCTTAGATATGGCGGCAAAAGCTCTTTTGCATCGTCAGTTATAAAAACCCTCTTCACATAGAGCTTCACGCCACTTTGATAATCAACTCTAAAGAGATCAAACGGCTCAGTGCTTGGCACATAAAATAGTGTCGAGTACTCGATCTTGCCCTCGGCCTTTGTGTGGATATAAAGTAGCGGATCGCTGCTGTCATGTGAAATTTGCTTATAAAAGTCGTTGTAGTCTTGCTCTTTTAAGCTGGCTTTATTTAGCCTCCAAAGCGCATTTGCCTTGTTGATCTGCTCGTTTTTGGTCTCATAAGTGCCCTCTTTTTCGCCTTCTTTTGGTGCGACGTAGCTCTCTTTATCCATAAAAATAGGATAAGGGATGTGGTTTGAGTATTTTTTGACTATCTCTTCGATGCGCCAAGAATTTGCAAATTCATCGTCATTTAAATGAAGGATTATATCCGTACCAAAGCCATCTTTTTTAGCATCTTCGATCTCGTAGCTTTTTGCATCAGATGTCCATTTATAGGCCTTCTCGCTTAGTGCTCGTTTGCTTATGACTTCGATCTTGTTTGCCACCATAAATGCTGAGTAAAAGCCCACGCCAAACTGGCCGATCAGCGAGCTATCTTTCTTTGCGTCACCACTTAAGCTTTGCATAAAGCCCTTTGTGCCGCTTCTTGCAATGGTGCCTAAATTTGCGATGAGCTCATCTTTATCCATGCCGATACCATTGTCGCTGATGGTTAAAGTCTTAGCTTTTTCATCTACTTTGATATCTATCCTTGGAGTGTAGCTTAAGCTTTTATACTTTTCATCGGTCAAACATAGGTAGTTTAGCTTGTCAAGTGCATCGTTTGAGTTTGATATGAGCTCTCTTAAAAATATCTCTTTGTTTGAGTAAAGAGAGTGGATCATTAAATTTAAAAGGTCATTGACCTCGGTCTGAAATTCAAATTTATCTGCCATTTTCTTTTCCTTTTTTAAAATTTTTGGCAGATTATAACACAAAGTGATAAAAATATACTTAACCTTGATAGTAGTGCTATCAAGTTTTTTTATAAATTTTATAAAATATTCTAAAAGAGTTATATTTTATAAATAAAATAATAATACATATTTAAAAATTATTATTAATTATGGCTATTTGTATAGTTTTCATTTAAAATAGTAGTATAATCAAGCCATAAATCCATAGGAGGGAATCAAATGAATTTACGAAGTATTTTGGTAAAAGTTTCAGCAACGATTGCTGTAGTCTTGGCGGTCTGTATGGCTTGTTTTGTTTTCTACACGTCACACGTCTTAGAGCGTGAGATCAAGGATGGAGTAGTAACTACCGTTAAACAAAATGTCGCACTTGCAATGGATACGGTTAAGCTATTTAATGATGACAACTACAAAAGCGCCGTTTTCTCTATGCATATCTTAAAAGAAAGCCTAGGCAATATAAGAACCAATGGCCAAACCATAAAGACAGAAAATGACAATGCTGTAGAGCTTATCTCAGAAAAAATGGGCATATTAAATAATGATCATGAAGTATCTGATAAGATCAAAAAGCTAACAAATGGCGGAGTACCAACAATTTTTGCTAAATCTGGCAATGACTTTGTTGCTGTTTCTACTTCACTTTTGCTAGATGATGGCAGTAGAGCGCTTGGAGCATTAAACAAAACGATATATCCAAAGATGATGAATAAAGAGACATATATAGGAGCTATAAACATTTTTGGCAGAAACTATATGTGTGTTTACGAACCAGTCATTCAAGATGGCGAGGTTGTAGCAGTTTTATTTATAGGTTACGACTTCACAAACGGTCTAGAGGATCTTAAAAAGACATTTGCTTCTATGAAGCTAGGTGAGCATGGATACTTCTCTATCTTTAATACAAAGACTAATAAATTTGATATCCACCCAACTCAAGCTGGCAAAGAGCTAAGCAGTGAGCTAAAAGCTACTATGGATAACATCACAAAAGAGAGAGAAGGTGCCAAGCTTGTTGTAGCTGATGGAGTTGAAAGAATAGCGGCATTTAAACCATTTGACAAACTAGACTGGATTTTACTTGGTTCAGCTATTACAGATGATTTTTTAACACCTCTAAAAGTGGTTAGTAAAAACTTCATTATTGCAAGCATTATAGTTACATTGCTTCTTATAATAGTATCTATATTACTACTTAAAAAGATGGTTGCAAATCCTATTGATAGATTAGGAGCAAATTTAAATGCTATAACATCTGACTTTACGCTTAAAATCCCAATCTACGGCAAAGATGAGATTGCTAAGATAAGCAATGATATAAATGATTTTATAGAGAGAATAAGAGTACTTATAAGCGACACTAAAAATCTTTCAAATGAAAACAGCTCAGTTGCAAATGAGCTAAGCTCTACATCTCTTCAAACAGGCAAACGCGTAGAAGAATCAACCCAGATCGTTGAAGAGACAAATCAAAGATGTAAAGTAATGCAAGAGAATATGAAAGAGTCACTAGCAGTTGCTCAAGCTGGTAAAGATGACCTTCAAAAGGCAAGCACTCATATAAAAACAGCTACTGAAGCTATTAAATCTCTATCGTCTCAGATAGTTGATTCTGCTAATGTTGAAAATCAAATGGCTGGTAAGATCGAGCAGCTTAGCCGTGATGCTGAGCAGGTTAAATCAGTCCTTGTTGTTATCAATGACATCGCTGATCAGACAAACCTACTAGCTCTTAACGCAGCTATCGAAGCGGCACGTGCTGGCGAGCATGGACGTGGCTTTGCAGTCGTAGCCGACGAGGTTAGACAGCTAGCTGAGAGAACTCAAAAATCTCTAACAGAGATAAATGCAACTATCAACGTTATCGTTCAAGCGATCAATGATAGCAGCGAGCAAATGGGCATCAACTCTAAACAAATTCAAGAGCTAACCCATGTGGCAAGTGACGTTGAAAAGACTATAAATAATATGAGCGAAACGATGAATAACGCCATAGCGATGTCTGATAAGACTATGCAAGACTACATCGCAACTGGTAAAAACGTAAATGAGATCATGGATGGTATCTCAGAGATCAATCAAATTTCATCTGAAAATGCGAGAAGCGTCGAAGAGATAGCTTCTGCGGCTGAACATCTAAATAAGATGACAGATGCACTAAATACAAAACTAAGCGTCTTTAGAACTTAAGTTTTTACCTCTTAAAATTTAATGTTTTTAGGTCTGGCGAGAGCTAGACCTTTTTAAATTTATGGACAAAAATTTCTCGTATATAAAACAAAAAATTTATAAATAATAATAGAGTAGGGCTTTGTAAATTTACAAAGCTAAATTTATTTTCTGTTTTCGTCTAGGACTTTTTGCATGCTCTCTCTAGTCGCCTCTAGCCAGTTTTGTTTTGATGTATCGACTAGATCAAGACAAAAGAGCTTGATGTCAGCTTTTTTAAAGCTAAATTCTTTCACCTTCATCGCATCGCTTCCGACGATTACGATAGGCTGAACCTTTAAATTTAGCTTTTCAACTAGCAGTTTTGCGCCACCTTTAAATGGCAAGAGCTCTTTAGTTTGAGACCTTGTGCCTTCAGGAAATATCGCTAAAACACGGCCATTTTCTACTCTGTCTTTTGCTTCGCTTAAAAGTTTTATTAGCGAGTGTTTGTTTTCTCGCTCAACTGCTATCATCTTTGGGAGGCTCAAAATTTTACCGATGATCGGGATCTTGCCTATTTGCGCCTTTGCGATCCAGCAGATATTTTTAGGGTGGATCTCTTCAAGCACGATGATATCAAGCATGCTTTGGTGATTTATCAGCAAGATATTTGCTTCGTCGCTAAATTTACCGATAACTTCTAGCTTATATCCGCCAAAAAATCTCTGCGATCTGCCCCAAAATTTTCTTATGGCTCTATTTTTAGAGTTAAAGAGCCACATAAAAAATACGACAATAACGACACTTATCACAAATTCAATAGAAAAGAAAAAAGCTCTAATTTTTGACAAGATCACCCTTCCTTACCCAGCCGATTTTGCCATCTGCGAATAAAATTTTTGAGTAGTCGTCTTTTGTGTCTAAAATTTCAACATTTTCGTTTTTACGAGATGCATAAAAAACGGTTGAATTTTTAGTCGGCAAGATAGTGACGCTCACATCTGGCTTAAGCACTGCTTTGCCAAAAGGATTGTAAGTGTAAATCCCAAGTGCGATAAAAACAGCTGCCACAAAGAAGTAGCTTAGCTTTCTTCGCCAGATCGCTAGTAAGATAAAGATAGCGACCAAAGAGTAGATCGTGATATCTTTGTAAGTGCTAAATTCACTTTGTTTTGGATTTAGACCGATTTGCGTGCTAACCTCGTCTTCTTCGACGCTCACAGGCAGTGAAAAGCTCTCAAATTTAGCTTTTTTTAGGTTGTAGTAGTTAAAGTCAAGTGTCTTTTTGTTTGGCTTAAATACCGCAAAATAATATGCACTTTGTGAGTTAAAGTCGCCGTTTATCGTATCTACGCCTTGCTTTAGGATCGTTTTGTTTTCGATATTAAAGGCGCTTAGATCGACATTGTTGCCGTAAATTTCAACGACCATGATGTTGTTTATATCATCAAATTTAGTCGTTTTAAATTTCTTTACCTCAAGGTTGTCAGCGACGATGTGATTGTAGTTCTCGTCACTTCTAAGCTCTTTTAGCTTTGGTAAAAAGATGTTTATGTTTGAGTTTTGATAGTTCTCGCCATTTCTTTTTAGATCCAAGCTAACTCGTAAAGTCTTTGCATCAATGCTTGTTGCTTCAAGGTAGAAAGTGCCGATATATTTGTTTTCTTCACCTTTTACCCATTGAAAATTCTTCTTATTTAGCCATTTGATATTTGTCTCATCAAGCTGTGTCTCAAACTCAAACTCAAGGTCGCTTTGCGTATCAGCTACGATCTCAACGCTAAAAATTTCTCCTACGACGACATTTTTAGGGATATTTGTCGCTTTTAAAAGGAGGTCTTTTATTTTTATCTTGTCATAGACTTGATTATCAGGGACGCTGATGTCTGGTTCGTTTGTCGGCACGATATTTCGCATCTGCTCTGGAGTGATACGCTCTGGCTGTGGGGCGATAGAGCGTGGAGATACGAGCTTTCTTGATATTTCTTCTTCGCTTGGAGTCTTTGTTTGTGGCTTTGAACTTGGGCTATTTACAAATTTATCCTCTCTTGCCTCATTCATCATGTCAAAAACGCTGACTTCATCAGTGTTTGCAGCAAATAAATTTAACGCGAGTAGGGCGATAAAAAGTGTTCGTTTTACCAAACTAGCCCTTTTAACATCTTCATGCCATCATCTGTGCCTAAAATTTTCTCGCAAGCGCGCTCTGGGTGAGGCATAAGACCAAAGATCCTCTTGCTCTCATCGCAAATCCCAGCTATGCTATCAACTGAACCATTTGGATTTATCTCATTGCCGTGGCTGTTGCAGTACTTTAGCAGGACTTGCTCGTTATCATATAGGCTTTTTAGCGTATCTTCGTCGGTGTAGTAGTTGCCCTCGCCGTGAGCGATAGGTATATTTACCACTTCGTCTTTAGCTAAATTTGCTAGGAATTTATTGTTATTTGAGATCACTTTTAGATGGTGATATTTTGAGACAAAATTTAAATTTTCATTTCTTCTCATCGCACCTTTTAAAAGTCCAAGTTCAAGAAGCATCTGAAAGCCATTGCAAATTCCCAAGATGTAGCCACCTTTTTTCGCATGCTCTTTTACAGCCTGCATAGCTGGGCTAAATTTAGCTATCGCAGCCGTTCTTAGATAGTCGCCATAGCTAAAACCACCAGGTAAAACGACTAGATCAGCATCGATCTTATCCTCTTTGTGCCAGATGATATGCGTTTGGCAGCCAAGTAGCTTAAAAGCGTGAGCTGTGTCTTCTTCGCAGTTTGTGCCAGGAAAAAGTATGATGGCTACTTTCATAGCACGATCTCGTAGTCTTCGATGACAGTGTTTGCTAGAAGCTCTTCACACATAACTTTTAGCTGCTCTTTTGCTTTATTTTTATCGCTCTCGTCGATATCTAAAACGATTTGTTTGCCTATCCTGACATTTGAAACACCGCTAAATCCAAGTGAATTTAGCGCATGTTCCACTGCCTTACCAGCAGGGTCTAAGACCCCACTTCTTAATGCTATATTTACGACAGCTTTCATCTTTGTCCTTAAGAAAGAATTCTTCTTAAAACTTCTTCGTAAGCTACTTTTACGCTACCAAGGTCTTGTCTAAATCTATCTTTGTCAAGTTTTTCGTTTGTTGTTGCATCCCAAAATCTGCAGCTATCAGGGCTTATCTCGTCAGCTAAGATGATGTTGCCATCTTTGTCGATACCAAATTCGACTTTGAAATCAACTAGTTTTAAATTTCTCTCTGCAAAGAATTTAAATAATATAGAGTTGATCTCTCTTGCTGTGTGTCTTAGGGTTTGAAGATCTTTTTCGCTCTTTACTAGACCCATGATGATGCAGTGCTCGTCAGTAACTAGCGGATCGTGCAAATCGTCGTTTTTGTAGTAGAACTCAACAAGTGTAAAAGGTAGAACTGTGCCTTCTTTTATGCCAAGCCTTTTGCTAAGTGAGCCAGTTGCGATATTTCTCACAACAACTTCAAGAGGTATGATCTCGCATTTTTTGACCACTTGCTCAGTGTCGCTGATGGTCTCAACAAGGTCAGTGACGATACCTTTGCTCTCTAGTAGTTTAAAAAGCTGAGTAGAGATTTTGTTATTTAGTGCGCCTTTGCCAGCTTCGTTGCCTCTTTTTTGAGCATCAAACGCTGTTAGATCGTCTTTAAATTCAGCCACAAGTAGATTTGGATCGTCTGTGGCGTACATTTTCTTGCCTTTTCCCTCGTAGATAAGCTCTCTTTTTTGCATGTTGTTCTCCTTTAGATTATTGTTGTTTTATCTTTAAAATTTTGATCGTATCAATCGCTGTTTTTAACTGAATATCCTCATCGACTTTTTTCTGTGTGATTATATTTTTATCATCTTTTGCTTCAGTTTTATTACCCTCGCTTGTTGGATTTATCTTGTTTAGCTCGCTCTTTAGGTGCGCTTTTAGTTCGCTCTCTTTGATGCTAAATGCGCTATCATCACTTTGTGGTACTTTGCCAGGATGCACAACTACATCAGGCGTTACGCCAACAGCTTGGATGGTTCTGCCACTTGGCAAGTAGTATCTTGCGATGGTTAGTCTTAGCGCTTCTGTATCGTCTATTGGTAAGATCACCTGAACGCTGCCTTTACCAAATGTGTTTTCGCCGATTATCACCGCACGCTTATGATCTTGTAATGAACCGCTTACGATCTCGCTAGCGCTTGCACTTCCGCCATTTACCAGCACTACAAGTGGGAGCTTTGATAAGGTTTTGCTAGCGCTTGCTTTATACTCTACATTTTCAGATGCCTCACGACCTTTTTGAGAGACGATGATGCCGTTATCTACGAAAAGATCCACTAGATCAACAGCTTGATTTAAAAGACCGCCAGGGTTGTTTCTAAGATCAAGTATGATGCCATTTGCTTTAGGATGCTCTTTGATCGCATCTTTTACCTTTGTGACGACGTTTTTGTCAAAATTTGTGACACGTATATAAAGGATGTTTTCATTTTCTATCATTTTTGCATAGACAGACTCAACCTTTATAAGATCTCTTATGATTTTTACGTCAAATGGCTTTTGCTCGCCTTTTCTTAAGATCGTAATTGTTATCGGAGTTTTTGGCTTGCCGCGCATCTTATTCACAGCTTCATCTATCGTTGTGCCGATAGTTGAGTTGCCATCGATCCTTAAAATGATATCGCCGGCTTTTATGCCTGCTTTATCAGCTGGAGTGTCCTCGATAGGCGAGATAACGGTTAGTGCGCTATCTTTCATGCCAACTGTTATGCCAAGTCCGCCAAATTCGCCGCTTGTTTGCACCTGCATATCTTTATATGCTTTTTCATTTAAAAAGCTTGAGTGAGCGTCCAAATTTTGCATCAAACCAGCGATGGCTTTGTCAATTATCTCTTTAAATTTAATGTCATCAACGTAGTATTTTTCAACGGTTGAGATGGTTTTTGTAAGTTTTGAAAGTGCTTCAAGTTTCGCACTCGCCTCATCTTCAGTTTTAGCAAAAAGCGCATTTACTGCTACGCTTGAGATGAGTAGGGCGCCTGTTATTTTTAGCGCAAAAGATCTAGTAAATTTGTTCAAAATATCTCCTATATTTTTTGGCTCAATTTTATTAACATTTGGCTAAAAAAAGCATAAATTTAGCCTTATATTTTTAGCTTTTGTCTATTTTTAACACAAATTTATAACAGCAAATTTTAGCAATTAAATAAAAAGAGTGACAAATGTTATAAAAATACTTGACAATATAAGACTAAAGTTATATAATGCCGCCATTATAAAATAACTTAAGGAGCTTTAATGGCTGACATAACAGAAAATTTAACAGCGCAGATGCAAGAGACACTTGAAAAAGGCGTTAGCTTAGCGATCTTTTCTAAAAATCCACAAGTTGTGCCACTTCATGTCTTTTGGGCTTTGCTTGCTGATAGTAATTCTATTTTAAATCAAGTATTTAATAAGATGAACATAAGCAAAGACGCAGTCGAGCTTGAGATAAAAAGCAAGATCTCGTCACTCCCAAGCAGTTCAAACGTCACAAAAGATAACGTTTCAGTTTCAAGAGAGCTTATAAATTCGCTTGAAAATGCAAAAGCTTTAATGGTAAGCATGGGCGATAGCTACATAGCTGTTGATACATGGATCATCTCGGCTCTTGAGCTTAGTGAGATCAAACAAATTTTGAGCAAATTTTGCGATATCTTAGAGATCAAAAAGAACCTTGAGAGCATAAGAGGTGGTAAAAAGATAGATAGCCAAACCGGCGATGATACTCTTGATAGCTTAGAGAAATTTGGTATCGATCTAACGCAAAAAGCGCTAAATAAAGAGCTTGATCCAGTCATCGGTCGTGATGAAGAGATCACTAGAATGATGCAAATTTTAATAAGAAAGAGCAAAAACAACCCTATCTTGCTTGGCGAACCAGGCGTTGGTAAAACAGCCATCGTTGAGGGCCTAGCTCAAAAGATAGTTGCTCGCGACGTGCCAACAAGCCTTGCAAACAAGCGTGTCATCGCGCTTGATATGAGCGCAGTTGTAGCTGGAGCAAAGTATAGAGGCGAGTTTGAAGATAGGCTAAAAGCTGTCATTGACGAGGTCAAAAAAGCTGGCAATATCATACTTTTTATAGATGAAATTCACACCATAGTTGGAGCTGGTGCGAGCGAGGGCGGAATGGACGCTGCAAATATCCTAAAACCAGCTCTTGCACGTGGAGAGCTTCACGCTGTTGGTGCGACAACATTAAAAGAGTATAGAAAATACTTTGAAAAAGATGCAGCGCTTCAAAGACGTTTTCAGCCTATAGACGTTAAAGAGCCAAGTGTAAATGAGGCATTGCAAATTTTACGTGGTATAAAAGAGCGCCTTGAAGTTCATCACGGCATCACGATAACAGATAGCGCGCTAGTTGCCGCTGCAAGGCTAAGCGACCGATATATCGCAAACCGCTTCTTGCCAGATAAGGCGATAGATCTTATAGATGAGGCAGCAGCTGAGCTTAAGATGCAAATAGAGAGCGAGCCATACGAGCTTTCAAAGATAAAACGCGAGATCGTAACGCTTCAAGTAGAAAAAGAAGCACTAAAGATGGAGGATGCGGATAAAAATAAAGAGAGACTTGGCGAGATCGAAAAAGAGATAGCTGATCTAAATGAGAAAAAGCTAGCGCTTGATACTAAATTTGAAAATGAAAAGGCCGTTTTTGGCGGAATTTCAAAAGCAACAAAAGAGATCGATAGCTTAAAATCACAAGCCGAGATAGCAAAAAGAAATGGCGATCTTCAAAAAGCTGCCGAGATAGAATACGGCAAAATAGCAGACGCTAAAAAGCACAAACACGAGCTTGAAGAAAAATGGGAACACATGAAAAAAGAGGGCGTGCTTCTTAAAAATCAGGTCGATGAAGAGCTTGTAGCTGAAATTTTGAGCAAATGGACTGGAATTTCAGTTAAAAAGATGCTAACAAGCGAAAAAGAGAAATATCTGCGCATCGAAGAGCATCTAAGAGAGAGCGTTGTCGGTCAAGATGACGCACTACACGCACTTGCACGTGCTGTTAAGAGAAATAAGGCTGGGCTAAATGAGGGTCAAAGGCCGATTGGTTCATTTTTATTTCTTGGACCAACAGGCGTTGGTAAAACTCAGTCAGCTAAGGCTTTGGCTAAATTCTTGTTTGACGATGAGAAGGCACTTATCCGCTTTGATATGAGCGAATATATGGAAAAACATAGCGTGAGCAGGCTTCTTGGTGCGCCTCCAGGATATGTAGGCTACGATGAGGGCGGTCAGCTAACAGAGGCAGTTCGCAGAAGACCTTACTCAGTCATACTTTTTGACGAGGTTGAAAAGGCTCACAAGGATGTATTTAACATACTTCTTGGCATTTTAGATGATGGACGCGCGACTGATAACAAAGGCGTAACGGTTGATTTTAAAAACACGATCATCATTTTAACTTCAAACATCGCTTCAAATTTCATAATGGAGCTAAAGGGTGAAGACCGTGACGTGGCTGTTAAAAACGAGCTTAAAAACTACTTTAAGCCTGAGTTTTTAAATAGGCTTGATGATACTATCATCTTTAATCCTCTAAACGAGCAAGGCTTGATATCTATCGTTGAGATCATGTTTAAAGAGCTTGAAAAAACTCTTCATAACCGCGGCATAAAGGTAGTTTTAAGCGAAGAGGCTAAGAAATTTATCGCAAAAGCTGGCTTTGACATAGTTTATGGCGCAAGACCTCTTAGAAGAGCGCTTTATGAGCTAGTTGAAGATAAGATCGCTGATATGATCTTGAAAGATGAGCTTGAAAGTGGCGATGAGATCACCATTGATAGCGACGGCGAGAAGATCGTCATTAATAAAAAATAACTTCAAATTTACTTGGCAGGTTGATCCAACCTGCCAAGCTTTCATATAAAATTTATACAAAAAACATCAAAAGAATAGGGTGATTTAGCTATTTAAAAATATGACTAAACGCCTAGTAATTTAGCAAGGGCAAAATAAAATATAGCCGATGAGATAGCAGCTGCTGGAAGCGTGATGAGCCAAGCTAGGATGATAGGTCTTACCATTTTCCAGTTTGCGTTTTTATTTACGATGCCTATGCCCAAAACCGCGCCTATTAGGATATGCGTCGAGCTAACTGGTATACCAAGCTTTGTAGCTAGAAGTATGACGATACTTGAGGCAAGCTCCGCGCTAAAGCCAGTAGTAGGTAAAATTTCAGCTAGTTTTGAGCCAATAGTAGTGATCACCTCTTTGCCTAAAAACCAAAGTCCGACGACAAGCGAGATGCCAAAGGTTACCATTGCGATGCTTGGTATGGGTGAGCTTTCATTTATAGAGCCAGTCTTTAGCACATCAAGCACAGCAGCAAATGGTCCAACTGCGTTTGCAATGTCGTTTGCGCCGTGTGAAAATGCAAAAGATGAAGCGGTAAAAATTTGAAACCATGAGAAAATTCTATTGATGCTCTTTTCGCTATCGTTTTTACTCATAACGTTTATGATAGCAAGGCTTGCAAGATACGCTAGAGCTCCGATGACGAAGATGATCCAGACTGTTTGGATGATGCTAAAGGCTAAATTTATATGCTCAAGCCCTTTAAAAAGCATCATTGATGAGATGACCATTGCGGCAAATCCAGCGATGATCGGGATGTGCTTTTTCATCGCCTTAAAGGTATCTATCTCTTTTTCGCTATCTTTCATGATGCGAATTTTTGAGCGGTATTCGCTGTATTCAGTGGTTTCGATCTCGTCCTCATCGATAACTGCGATCTTTGAAAGAGTGGCTATCTGCTCCTCAGCTGGCTTTGTTTTAAGCGCTTTTATGAAGCTTTCTTTATAAGCTTTTCTCTCAGCTTTTAACGCTTTTAAATTTGTCTTTAGCTCGTGCGTTGGCTCGATTATTTTGCTTTTTACATAGCCAAATATAATGTAAGACATCACGCCGCCAAGCAGTGGCGAGATGACCCAGCTAACGGCGATCCTGCCGATCTCGCCCCAAGAGACCATGTTAAATGGCTCAGGATCTTTTATCATAAATCCCATAGCAAGTCCTGCGCCAACGATGCCACCAACTATCGAGTGAGTGGTCGAGACTGGCAGACCTTTTTTGGACGCATAAAATAGCCAAAGACCAGAGCTAAGAAGGGCTGAGATCATGATGATGACAAATTTCATCGGGCTTAGATCGCTTGGAAATTTCACGATCTCGTTTCTAATGGTATTTGTAACCTCAGATCCTGCAAATATCGCACCGCTAAGCTCAAAAATGGCGGCGATTACAAGAGCTTGTTTTAGTGTGAGTGTTTTTGCGCCAACGCTTGTGCCAAAGCTGTTTGCAACGTCATTTCCGCCGATATTAAACGCCATAAAAAGGCCAAACATGCCAGCGATCAAGAATAAAAAGTAGTTATTTGTCGGGATGTATTGATAGCCCCAAACGAAAAATCCAACGCTGCAAATCGCAAAAATAACTAACGCCAAGAAGTTATCTCGAAGCAATCAAGCCCCCTTGTAAGAGTTTTTGGCAAAATTATATCTTGAAAATTATTAAAGTTTTTAGAATTTTCTCACTTTAAATGATACTAAATTATCATATGTTAGAATTTGGCAAAAATATTAAGGATAAATTTTGGTTATAGCGATCGATCTTGGCTCAAACACCTTTCGTGTGGCACTTATAAAAAAAGAGCAAAATGGCTTTAGTAACGAGCAAATTTATGAAAAGATAGTTGGAGCTGCAAGGGGCTTAAACGAAAGTGGCAAGATAGGCTTGGAGGCTAAAAATAGGCTTTTTGAAGCGATATCGGAGGCTAAAAGCAAATTTGACTTTACTAAATTTAAATGCGTGGCAGTCGCGACCGAGGCTTTTAGAGTGGCGTCAAATAGCGAAGAAATTTTTAGCGAGATAAGAGAGAAATTTGGCATAAATTTTCATATCATTGACGGGCAAGCTGAAGCAAAACTTACATTTTTAGGCGTGCAAAATGCCTTAAAAAAGCTTGGCATAAATGATAAATTTAGCCTGATCGACATCGGTGGTGCAAGCTCAGAGATAGGCGAAGATGGAAAATTTATAAGCTTTAAATTTGGCATCATCACCTTTTACGAGAGGTTTAAAATGCTTGATCTGATGCAAGAAAATGCAAAAATTTATACAAAAGAGGCAAGGGAATTTTTAACAAGCCTTAACAACAGGCTTATCGTGCTAACTTCTGGCGTGCCGACCACTATCGCAACACTAAAGCTTGGGCTAAACTACGAAAGCTACGATCCAAAAAAAGTGAGCGGATATGAGCTTAAAAATGACGATCTTGCTTGGTTTATAAATGAGCTTTTAAAGATGGATGACAAAAGCGCTGATGTGGCGGTTGGAAGAAGTAGAAAGTATCCGCTCATCGCTGGAACGCTGCTTTTAAAGGAGCTACTAAACGGGCAAGAAGCGAAATTTATAGTTATCGATGATGGGCTTAGAGAGGGCGTTGGGGAGGCTTATCTAAAGGGCATATTTCAAGAAATTATCACAAAATTTTAGTTATTATTTCAAAAATTTAAAGGAGAAAAAATGAGCATAAGAGAGCAAATTTTAGCCGACATAAAAGAGGCTATGAAAGCAAAAGATGAGTTTAAAAGAGACGCTTTAAGGACGCTAAATGCGGCACTTAAGCAGGTTGAAGTCGATCAAAGGATCGAGATGACCGACGAGGTCGTGCTCCCGCTACTTCAAAAAGAGATCAAAAAGAGAGCTGACTCGGTTGAACTCTATCTAAAGGGAGCAAGAGAGGATCTAGCCAAAAAAGAGCAGAGCGAGATCGAGCTTATCAAGACATATCTGCCAGCTCAGCTAAGTGATGATGAGTTAAAAGAGAAGATAAAAAGCATAATTGAAAAGGTTGGTAAAAATTTAGGCGCTGTGATGAAAACGGCAAAAGATGAGATCGGAGCGAGCGCTGAAGCAAAACGCATAAGCATGATCGCAAAAGAGCTTTTGGCATAATCTGCAAATTCCTATTCCTTATAATAAATAGAGCTTGTGTGTCTATTGGTCACATAAGCTTTTTCTTAATTGTTTATTTTAAAAAAATATTACAGTAGCAAAAACATCTATAATATGACAAAAGGTAAAATGCAAGGTATTTTATATATTTTGTATTGAAAACTGTAATTTTCAAATTGATATTTTAAAATCTTTATTCTGCTCTTTTGAGAGTTTTAAATGGCTATATTTGGCTATGTTTTGGATTTTATCTTTTGTGTGATCTAAATTTATCCATTAAATTTGGCGTAAAAATATTTGTAAGAAAATTAGTTAAATTTTACACTTTTCAAAAATTGTGAAATTTGCATCTAGCTTATATATAACTTAAGATTTAATCTACACTATTTTGAAAAATTGAGTAAGAGCTATCTTTGGAGTTTGTGGTTTTTGCTTTTAAACGCAGAGCACCGATCTTGCAAAAGCGGCGATAAATGTAAATAAAGTACTTGCTTGAGATATGGCATTTTTGGATGCAAATTTAATCCAAAGCAAGTGCTTTTTAAAAGCTAATAAGGCGATCTTATGCATGTAAAATTTAAGAGCAGCATAAAATAGAATAAATGCGTGATATTTGTTTTTGAGTGCCAAAAAGTTATCTTGTGCGTTAAATTTTGAAGCAAGGTGTTAAATTTAGCATTCAAAGGCAACTATAAAACCAAAATTTGTGTTAAATTTTAGATTTAAGCGATCCTACGTGCTAAATTTAAGATCTAGCAGTTAAATTTGCTGTGAAAACACGCATGAAAACTATTTTTCAAGCTAAAGTGCGTAATTAAATTTTATCGTTAAAAAGTGTGCGGATATCCAGTGTGTAGTTTTTAGGCATAAAGATCGGTGAGTCTAAAATTTCAAGCAAGCCATCATCAAATGAGAGAAATTCCACTACTCTTTTGCGCCTATTATCAGTTTTTATGCTCATATCAGCTAGGCGCACTATTTTTATGATCTGCATTTTATCTGCCGTCCATTCAGAAAAAGCTAGAAATTTGGAGTCGTCTGAAAATAAAAAGCAAGCTGTTGCTCTCTCACTAAGTAAAATTTGATGGGTGCTGCCATCTTTAACTAAATTTTGATCCAAATTTGATAGTCTTTTTGCGTGGTTTGAAGGCTCATTTTTTAAATTTAGACAGTGCTTGCTATTTATAAAAAGTCGTAGCTCTCCAAGGGTTGGAGCGCCCATAGCTACCTCGCAGCCTTCAAATTTGGCGCTAAATTTGCCATCACTGCTACACGCATTTGCCTCGTAGTCCCAAGCCGAGCTCATAAATTTACCTATTAAATTTGCCAGCCATGGCTTTGTAGATATTTAGCTCATCTTGTAAAAGTGTGTATTTTGCTTTTAGTAGCCCTATTTTGGCCTCTAGTTCGCTATTTTTAGCCTCTAAAAACTGCTTTAGCTCAACCTTACCGTAAGAGTATTTTAGCTCGTAAATTTTTGAAATCTCCTCGTAGTTTTTTATCTGCTCTTGGTAGTTTGCAAGTAGTGCTTCGTCGTTTAAGTAGCCTTTGTAAAATGCGTCTATCTCGTTTAATGCGCTATTTAGAGTGCTTATGTAGTTTAGCTTTGCAAGCTCGAAATTTGCCTCACTAACTTTTAAATTTGACTTTAGTTTGTGGTAGTTTAAAAATGGTAAATTTAGAGCGATGTTGCCATTTAGAAATTTAAGGCTAAACGCTTCCTCTTTTTTGTCGGTGCTGTTTTTGAGGCTGGCTCCTAGCGTGATGCTTGGATAAAACTCTTTTTGGCTCGCTTTGTAGTTTAAGATGCCCTCTTCTATGCGGTAAATGGCCGCTCTTAGATCGGGGCGGTTTGCTATGGCGCTTGTTGGCACATCTAGATCAACGCCCACTCTTTTAACGGGACTTAGCGTGAGGCCTTCAAATTTAAGCTCAAATTCTGGCCTCTCATTTAGCAAAATCCTAAGCGTTTTTTTAGCACTCACTAGCTCTTTTTTGGCACTTTCTATCTTATTTTGAGCGTTTAAAAGCTGTGAGTTTATCTGTTTTAGGCTTAGCGCCTCCTCTTTGCCAAGCTTAAATTTAAGCCCAACTATCTCATTTAGCTTGTTATAAATTTCTAAAATTTGCTCATAAGTTTTGATGCTCTCGTTTAGATATAAAATTTGAAAATAAGCGTCTGCCACGGAGTTTATCACGCTTAGTTTGCTAGCCTCCAGATCAAATTTAGTAGCATCTGCTTCAAACATCGCTGCATCTTTGCTGTTTGCTAGCTTTTGCCAAAGATCAAGCTCATAGCTAAGCCCTATGCTTGAGCCAAAGCTTCTAGTGACCGCGCCGCCCTCTTTTATGTTTTTGCTACTTGTTGCCTCGATGCCAGCGTTAAAGCTTGGGATGAGATTTGCCTGCAAAACGCCAGCTTGAGCGAGCGCTTTATTTACATTTATCGCAGCTTTTGCAAGGTCGGTGTTGTTTTTAAGAGCAAGTTCTACAAGCTCATCAAGGTAGCTTTGCTGATACTGCTTCCACCAAGAGGTGTCTAAATTTAGCTCGCCGCTGGCGTTATCTTCAAGTAAAATTTGTTTGTAGTTTTCATCTATATTTTTAACAGCGCAGCCGCTTAAAACGAGCACTAAAGCTAGGCTTAGAAATTTCATATTACTCCCTTGAAAGCGCATCTATTGGATTTAGTTTTGAGGCGTTTTTAGCTGGCATGTAGCCAAAGATGATGCCAATCGCCATCGACGTGACAAGTGCAAGCACGATCGAGCCGTTTGAAAAGATCATGCTAAAGCCGTTTAAAAAGTTGTTAAAGATGTAGCCAATGGCGTAGGATAGGACGATGCCGATAGCTCCGCCGATAAGGCAAAGTAGCACCGCCTCTATCAAAAACTGCTGCAAGATGTTGCTCTGTCTAGCTCCGATCGCCATTTTTATGCCTATCTCTTTGGTGCGCTCGGTGACTGATACTAGCATGATGTTCATGACGCCTATGCCCCCAACTACGAGCGAGACGACGGCGATGCTTGAGATGAGAAGGCGCATGGTTGAGATGGTCTCTTCGATAGTTTGCTTGATGCTGTCTGAGTTTCTTGTAAAAAAGTCTTTTTTGCCGTGCTTGATCTCTAAAAGCTCAGTTAGTGTTTTTTCGGCGATTTGCGCATTGACACCTTCATTTACTTTAGCTGTGACCGAGCTTATAAATTTATCCCCTGTGACCTTGTTTAGCACGGTCGTGTATGGGGCGTAAATTTTAAGCGTGCTTGAGTCGCCCATCTTAAAATCATCCTTTTGCAAAACGCCGATAATGCGAAGTGGCTTTTTGTTAAAAAGTATGATCTTCCCGATAGGATCTTCATTTTTAAAGATGCTATTTTTGGTGTTTTGATCGATTAGTGCGACTGAAGCGGAGTTTAAAACCTCGTCATCATCGTAAATTCTGCCCTCTTCTAGCTTTAGCCCATTTACATCAAAGCTCCCTACTCCACCGCCTTTTAAGCTCGCACTTAGCGAGATATTTTCATATGTTAGCACGCCTGAAGTGCTTGTATTTGGCGTGACTGAGTCTAAAAAGGACTGCTTAGCAAGCATGTTTGCGTCGCTTATGGAGAGCGTTTTTACCTTGCCTGAGAGCATATCGCCAAAGCCTTTACCTGGCATGATGTCGATCGTGTTTGTGCCGATCTTTCTGATACCAGCTAAAATTTGCTCCTGCGAGCCTTTGCCAAGAGCTACGACGCTAATGACCGCTGTAATGCCAATGATAATGCCAAGCATCGTTAAAAGCGATCTTAGTTTGTGCGCTAGCATCGCATTTACCGACATTTTAAAGCTCTCTATTAGCTGGTCTTTATAGTAGGTAAATTTACTCTTTTCTGGCTGAGTTTGCTTGCTAGCTTCATAAATTTTGCTATTTTTTACATTGTCACTTACGATGTTGCCATCTTTTATCTCGATCACCCTACTCGCATACTCTGCGATCTTTGGGTCGTGCGTGACGATGATAATGGTGTGGCCTTTTTTGTAAAGATCAACTAAAATTTCCATCACCCTAAGCCCACTTTTGCTATCAAGCGCGCCAGTTGGCTCGTCTGCTAAAATGATCTCGCCGCCATTCATCAGAGCCCTTGCTATGGAGACCCTTTGCTGCTGTCCGCCTGAAAGTTTGTTTGGTAAATTTTTCGCCTTTTCACTAAGTCCAAGTGAGCCAAGAAGCTCATTAGCTCTTTTCTCTCGCTCGCTCTTGTTTGCACCTGCGTAGATGCTTGGCAGCGCTACGTTTTCAAGGGCATTCATCGTGCTAAGCAGGTTATATCTTTGAAAGATAAAGCCAAATTTATCCCTTCTAAGCTTAGCAAGTGCGTCGCTATCAAATTTTGATATATCTTTGCCATCTAGCAGGTACTGCCCGCCACTTGGGCTGTCTAAGCAGCCAAGGATGTTCATCAGGGTTGATTTACCAGAGCCAGACTGACCGATGATGGCTATAAATTCGCCCTTTTTTATCTCTAAATTTATGCCATGCAGGATCTCTATCTCATTGTCACCTAGCTTAAAGCTTTTGGTGATGTTTTTTAGGCTTATCACTTAAAACTTCTTATGTTCTTTTGCGATCATCTTGGCGATCTCGCTTGATGAGCCTTGAGATGTGATGATCTCGTCATTCTCGTTTATGCCGCTAATGATCTGCGTATCGAGGTTGTCTTTTATGCCAGTTTTGACCGCTGTTTTTACTGGCTTACCATCTTTTAGCACATAGACAAAAGTGCCGTTTTCATCTTTTTTGATGCCGATGCTTGGCACGATGATGGCGCCCTCGACGTTTGCTATTAAAAGCTCGTTTTGTGTGGTCATGCCTATTCTTAAAATTCCATCTTTATTATCAACGATGCTTTGCGCGTAGTAATAAACCGCCGAGCTGCTGCTAGAGCTACTCGAATATGAAGACTTACTGCTGCTGCTTGAGCCGTAGCTGCCATCACTTAGTGTGGTAAGCCCAGGATCGATCGAGCTAACAGTCGTTTGAAATTTCTTCGTTGGCTCAGAGAGGATCGAGTACTCAACTGGCGTGCCGACTTTGATCTTTGTGATATCGCCCTCTGCTATTTGCATCTTCATCTTTACATGGCTAAGATCAGCGATATTTACGATAGTTGGCGTAGTTTGGTTGGCATTTACAGTCTGGCCCTCCTCAACCTGCACGCTTACAACCGTGCCATCTCTTGGAGCGGTGATCTTTGTGTAGCCTAAATTTATCTTAGCGGTGCTTAGCTCGATATTTGTCTGCTTGATCTGAGCTTCAAGCTCTTTTATCTTTGCGCTATTTGCACTATATGTGTTTTTTGCGCTTTCAAATTCTTGCTTTGAGGTGGCGTTTTTAGAAAAGAGCGCGTTTTCTCTATCAAACTGCGTTTTGGCGATATTTAGAGCCACTTTTGCGCTTTCAAGCTGAGCCTTGTAGATGGCAAGTTGAGCCTCTTTATTATCTATGCTATTTTGCTGGGTCGAGCTATCGATACTTGCGATCATATCGCCTTTTTTTACCTGATCTCCAAGCTTAACATATAGCTTTTTTATCTGACCGCTCACCTGAGCTCCCACGTCGATTAGCTCGGTGGCGAAAATCTCTCCAGTCGCATCGACCTTTTTGCTAAATGAGCCCTTCTTTGCCTTTTTGGTGATAAACTCCACCTTTTCATCTTTTATATTAAAAAATTTATCATAGACGAAGTATCCACCGACGCCTAAAATAAGCAGGATTATTAAAATTTTAGATTTTTTCATCGCTTCTCTTTGTAAAAAATTGGTAAATTCTACTTCACAAGAGTAAATACTCTTTAAGCTTCCTCTTTTGCCATGCCAGCCTCTATCAAAAACCTACTTGGTTGGTAGGTCACCTTCTTTATCTTGTCGTATTTTGCGTAGCTAAGATAAAGCTCGTCTTTAGCCCTTGTTACTGCTACGTAAAAGAGACGCCTCTCCTCTTCAAGGCTGCCACCCATGCTCATTAGCTTTAAATTTGGAAAGCGATTTTGTGCGAGATCGACGATGAAAACTTGGTCAAATTCAAGCCCTTTGCTCGCATGCACGCTAAGCAAGCTAACGCCCTGCCCTTCGCTCATCTCGTTGCTTCCAAGGGCTAAAAAGTTATAAAATTTACTGATATCTTGATATTTTTTAGCTAGCTCGCTTAGCACCACGCTCTTTGCCATTATGCGCTCTTTGACCTCTTCTTTGAGTGCCAGATCGACGTTGCCGTTTTTTAGAGTTGCCCTTTTTGTGCTGATGTTTTCAACGATTAGTGAGTAAATTTTGCTAGTTTTTATCTCGTTTATCATCGTGGCTGGCTTTGAGATATTTCTCATACCTCTTAAAAAGTTGTAAATTTCATATAAAAATTGCGCTCCACTCTCGCTTAGCTTTTGTAGTTTTAGCACAGGGTGGCCCAGAAATTTATCGCTAAAGCCAAGCTTAGAAAACCTCGAAACCTCGGCAAATTCGTCAAGGTCGTCAAAAAGGCCTAGCTGGTAGTTTCGCCTCTTGTTTGATGAGATATTTACGCTCTCATCTGGCTCAACTATCCCTTTTATCAAATTTCCATGCCCAAGCTTAAGCAGTGCGTCAAAAATTTCTTTGCTAACTGCGCTGCCAACGCCCTTTGCGTATTCGCAGATGTGGATAAATGCCATTATATCTTTTGGATTGACATAAATTCCCATAATGTCGATGAGTGCCTTGATCTCACGGCTCTCAAAAAAGCTCACCCCGCCCTTTCGCTTTGAGCCGATGCCTCGCTCTTTTAGCGCGACCTCGATGCCGTCGGCTGATGAGTTATTTCTAAAAATTATGGCGATATTTTCTCTATTAAATGGCGAGAGCGAGATGATATCAGCGATATTTTGATACTGATCAAAAAGCTCGTTATAGACAAGCAGCCTTGGAGGCTTGAAATTTCCCTCGCGGCTAACTGTTAGGTGCTTTTCATAAAGCCTTGGGTTATTGTTTATCACCTTGTTTGCAAGGGCAAGTATGCTTGAGCTTGATCGGTAATTTACATTTAAAGCGTAGATATTTGCGTTTGGGAAGCGATCTTTAAATGAGCCTATGATCTCGATATTTGCGCCGTTAAATGCGTAGATGCTCTGGTCAAAATCGCCCACGCAAAAGAGGCTCTTTGTCTTAAATGCGTCTATTAGGCTGCCTTGAAGCGTGTTTGTGTCTTGATACTCGTCGATCAAAATTTCATCATAAGCTAAATTTGCCCCATTTTTTAGCTCGTCGCGCATTTTTATGAGAAGATCGTTAAAATCAGCGTAAGAAAATTTAGCCTTTTCGGCCTCAAACTCCTCTAAGACATCTTCATAAATTTCAGCATAAACGCCCTGCTCTTCGCTCTTATCGCTTATCCATTTGCCAAAAGTGGTGCCTTGTTCGCTGTTTTGAAAGAGCGAGTAAAGGTCGTATAGATAGGCTCCGCCGTAAGGCTTGACGTCGCTTAAGTGGTAAAATTTACGCCTCTCAACAAGACTTTTTAAAAGCGTCTTTAGCTCGCTTGGCTGCTTTAGCGTGACGCCTTTATCAAGGCTTTTTAAAAGCGAAAATGAGACCGAGTGGAAGGTGCCTGCAGTGATTTTGGAGGTGATTTGTTTGTCAAAATACCTATTTAAGCGCTCTATCATTTCGCTGGCTGCTTTGTTGGTAAATGTTAGAAGCAAAATTTTCTCTGGCTTTACGCCTAAATTTAAAAGATGTGCGATGCGAGCGACAATCGTGCTAGTCTTGCCAGTGCCAGCTGAAGCGATGATGAGATTGTGTCCAAATGGCGCAGTTGCGGCGGTGTATTGTTCTTTGTTTAACCTAGATAAGGGCATTGTTTCCTCTTTTTTAAAAAGGTCTAATTATAGCTACTTAAACTTTAACAGCTATAATCACGCCGATGAAAAAGTTTAAATTTTTAAAATTCCTTGCCCTATTTTTGGCTCTATTAGTCGCTATTTTTTTGATACTTGATCAAATTTATCCACTAAATTTAGATGCGCTCAAAAAAGATGAAGCCAAAATTTTGCTTGATAAAAATGGCGAGATCATAAATATGAAGCTTAGTAGCGACGGAATTTGGAGATTTCACGAGCAAAGCTTCCCAAACTCACTAAAACAATGCGTCGTACTCTTTGAAGATAGGTACTTTTACTACCATTTTGGCGTAAATTTTGCCTCCATTTTTAGAGCATTTTTTCACAACCTAAGAAGCGACAACCGCATAGGCGCTAGCACTATCACGATGCAAGTAGCTAGGATGCTTGAGCCAAGTGATAGAAGCTATAAAAATAAGATAAGAGAAATTTTTAGAGCATTTCAGCTTGAACTGCACTTTAGCAAGGATGAAATTTTAAATTTATACCTAAATTTAGCCCCATATGGTGGCAATATCGAGGGTGCAAAGGCGGCAAGCTTCTTTTACTTTGGCAAGGAGCTAAACGAGCTTAGCTACGCTCAGGCCGCACTTTTAAGCACGATCCCTAAAAATCCAAATAAAAATAGACTTGACCGCGTCTCAAACATAAACGCGCTAAAAAACAGGGTCATAAAGATGCTTTATAAGGCAAATTTAATCGATCTTAGCGCCTTTAAAAGAGCGCAGGCTGAGCCATTTAAAAATGTAAGGATAAGAGCCGTCGTAAATGCTAGCGACTACGCAAATGTCGCTTTTAAAAACCAAATTTTAAAGGCGAGTTTGGATCTAAATTTACAAAAAGATATGCTTAAAATTTTAAAAGATGCGATGTTTTCGCTAAAGGCTAAAAACGCAAACAATGCCGCAGCCGTGGTTATTGATAATAAAAAAATGAGCGTTGTTGCTTTCATAGGCTCGCACGATGAGCGCGCACGCGACGGCAAAAACTCAGCCCTAAATATGAAGCGAAACACCGGCAGCACGCTAAAGCCTTTTATCTACTCGCTAGCGCTTGATAGCGGGCTTATCACGCCAAGCTCGCAGCTGATAGACACGCAAATTTATCTGAATGAATATGTACCAAAGAACTTTAGTAACGACTTTTTGGGGCTTGTAAGCGCAAAGGACGCTCTAAATTTTAGCCTCAATATCCCAGTTATAAATTTAGACTTAAAGCTAAAAGATAACTCGCTTTATGAGCTACTTGAAAAGGTAAATTTAGTTGATGAAAACAAGGAATTTTACGGCTCTTCGATAGTTTTAGGTAGCGCTGAGATGAGCCTGATTGATCTTGCGCATCTTTATACGATATACGCAAATGGCGGGGTTTATAGGCCACTTGAGTTTGCGGGCAAAAACTACAAAAATGAAGACAAAAACATAACCCTCATCTCGCCTCAAAGCGCATATCTAACCGCCAAAATGATGAGCGAGGCCTCAAGGTCATATCTAAAAAATGCTTGGCAATATGCGCAAAACACGCCAAAGATCGCCTTTAAAACAGGCACAAGTGCAAACTCACGCGATCTTTACGCCATAGGAGTTGATGAGGACTACACAATAGCCGTCTGGGTGGGCAACTTTAACGCCGAAAAAACTGACAAACTAACTGGGCTAAATGACGTTTCAAAGATCGTTTTTGATATGTTTAAACTTATCGCTCAAAAAAGAAATTTAAGCTTTATGAGCGAGCCAGAGGGCATTGAGAAAGTGCCAACCTGCCTTGATGCTTTTAGTTATGAAACATGCAAAAAAACGGCGCTTGATGATAGGATAGTTGGAGTTAAACTGCAAGATAAGTGCGAGAGTTTAAGAGGCGAAGAGCTTGAGTTCTTGATAAAAAATGGCTTTTTAGACAAAGACGAGGTCAAAAATAGCCCTTGTGCTGAAGTTTTTAAAGATAAAAAACCAGTTTTTGCCTATCCGTATGACGGCGAAGAGATCGTGACAGATGAAAATGTAACACAAATTGTGCTAAAATGCTACGCGTTTTTAGGTGATGAAATTTACCTGAAAGTGGATGATTTGAACTTTTCTAAGACAGAAAATGCAAGTGAAAAAAGGCTAGATCTAACTCTTGGCGAGCACACTTTAAAATGCCTTGATCAAAACTCAAATCAAAGTGAAATAACAATAAAACTAAGGAGATAAAATGCAGCAAAAAGCGCTACTTCTAGCACTTTTAGGAGCAGTAAATTTATATGCTTTAAGTCTAAATGGCACCGCCGAGGTAAAGTCACCTTTAAGCGTGGAATTTGGACTAGAAGATGATGTTAGCAAAAATCTCATAGGCACGCTAAGCGAGAAAAAGCTTATCTCGTGCGAGCCAGCGCTAAGTGGCACGGTGAAATTTAACGCTCAAAGCCTTACACTCTTTACAAAAGATATGCACGCAGGCACCGAGTATAACTGCAAATTAGAAAATGGCAGCAGCGCTAGCTTTGAGACGAAAGAATTTGCACTTGAGAAGATAGAAAAGCTCTCTGATAGCAAATTTGTCCTTAAATTTAATGACGAAGTTAGTGACGAGCTTGTAAAAAAAATAGCCGTAAAAGGTGCAAGCTTTAATGCCTTGCAGCTCTCTCAAAACAGCTTTGAGCTTGATCTTGATAAAAATATAAGCGAGCCTACTTTTGATCTTGGAGAAAATTTTGAGAGTAAATTTGGCGCTAAGCTAGCAGGCGATGGCGCGATTAAATTTAGTGAGCAAGCAAGCGAAGAGAGCGCAAGCATAAACGCTGAAGCAAAGAGCTTTGAGATAGCCAAAATTTATCCAACAAGCCTTGATAACGGCATCTTGGCATTTAGAATTTATCTAAAAGAGTGGCTAAGCGATGATAATAATCTAAAGAAATTTATCAAGATAAAAGGCGTAAAAAGCTTTAGCATAAGCGACGTGGCATATAAAAATGACGATGAAAATAGCGCGCCAAATTCTGAACTTGATGAGTATGATTATTACATCGATATCACAAGCGATGAGTTTAAGCCACAAAATAGCTACGAGATCACGATAAAACCGGGTTTTGGAGATGATAGAAATGTCGTAAGAGAGGCCAAAACCTACGAGGTGGTCGCTAGTAACTTCACTCCATTTGCAAATTTCACAAACGAAGAGCCTTACATCTCAAGCGTGGGCGAGATCGGCATTAGAAGTGCAAATTTACCTGAGCTAAATGTGAGCGTTGAAAAGTTAAGCGATCAAAATTTTAGATACTTTTTAAATTTCAACGACAATAGCGAAGATCTAAGCAATTTTAGCTCAAAAGTAGCAAGCAAAAACTACAAGCTAGAGGGTGCGTTAAACGAAATTTCACTAAACAAGATCAAGCTTGACTTTGCAGGAGCTGGAGATGGCGTATATAAGATAAATTTAAACTATGGCAAGGATAAGAGCGTCTCAAAGGTCGTCTATCTAAGCGACATCGCCATAAATGCAAAGCTTGGCAAGGATGAAATTTTCGTCTTTGCAAACCGCCTTGGCGAAAACACAATGCTACCAAACGCAAATGTAAAAATTTATGGCAAAAGAAACGAAGAGATCGCAGTTGGCGCGACAAATGACGTCGGCGTCTTTAAATTTAACAAAAAAGATATCTACAAAGAGATCTCATCGATCGTTGTCTCACTTGGCAAGGAGCAGAATTTCCTCATCATAAAAGATGGCGAAGCGCTAAATGAGGCAAAGCTCATCAGCCAAAATCCAAGCGAGAGCATCGATGCTTACACGCATTTTGCCTCAAATATCATAAGACCAAACGAGAGCCTAAAAGGGGCTATCTATCTAAGAGATAGAGACTTTAACCCGCTTAAAAATATGCCAGTTAAGATCAAATTTATCGATCCACAAGGCAAAAGTAGCGCCCAGATCACACAAAATACAAATGATGTCGGCATGATAAATTTTGAAAAAGAAATTTTAAGCGATCTAAGCGGTAGATTTAACATGCAGATAATCTACGCTAGCAAGGTGATAGCAAGCGTGCCATTTTATGTCGAGAGCTTCGTGCCAAACAAGATAAAAAATGACATAGCCATAGACGCGGATAAATTCTTTGCAAACGAGCTAGTAAAGGTAAATTTGACAAGCAGCTATCTCTTTGGCGGAGCAGCTAGCGACCTAGCTGGCAGTATGCAGGTTAGCTTCTTTGATGATGAGTATAAAAATAGCGAATTTAAAGAGTATAAATTTAAAAATGACACCCTAAAAGCAGCTGCTTATCCAAGCATAGAAAATGATCTAACTCTTTCAAAAGATGGCAAATCAAGCCAGATGATAGATCTTAGTTTTAACACCAAAAACGCACCTTCAATAATAAAAGGCGTCATAAATTTCAACGTAAATGATGATGGCAAAAACGTAAGTGACGCAAAAAGCTTTACGCTCTATCCTTATAAAGATATGGTTGGCATCGCTGCTAGCACGGCATTTGCAGATCCAAACGAAGATGTAAAGATAAGAACAGTCGTCGTTGATATGCCAAGCCAAAAGGCAGTGAAGTCAAATTTAAAATTTGATATAAAACGCGTCTCATGGCAGTATCAAAGGGACGCAAACGGCTATATAAAGTGGATACGAACGCTTGAAGATGTGGATAGTTTTTATAAAAATAGTGGCGAGTTTAGCTATAAATTTACGCAAAGTGGCTCATACGTCATCACTGCTACAAATTTAGTAAGTGGTGCAAGCACGAGCTTAGACATCGATGTAAGCGGCTACAACTACTCAACCCTAGCCCCTACAAAAGAGCTTAGCAAGTCTCAGATAAAGCTAAACAAAAGCGTCTATAAAAAAGGCGACGAGCTAAGCGCAGATATAAGCTCAGCGATAAAAGAAGGCATCGCGCTTGTCACGCTTGAGGACGCAGGTGTCAAAGCCTACAAGGTCGTCAAGATCAAAAACAACTCGGCAAATGTTAAATTTAAACTTGACTTTGACTTTAACGGCCTTTATGTGAGTGCAAATATCTACCGCATGACTGACGCTGGACTAACTCCGTTTAGAACCTACGGCAAGGTCTATGCAAACGGCGATAAATCTTCAAGGAAGATAGAGCTTAGCCTAGAAGCGCCAAAAGCGGCAAAGAGCGATGAAAATATCAAAATTTCACTAAAAACAAAGCCAAAAGCTTATCTAAATTTATTTATCACAGATGTTGGCGTGCTTGATATCACTTCGCAAAAACCAGCCGATCCGCTTAAGTTTTTTGACAAAATTTTACCTGATGGCGTCTTTGACTACGATATCTATAATATGCTTACAAACTACAAGGTCGAGGGTAAAACATTAAGCTTTGGCGGTGATGCTGCAGCGATGGCTGTGGCTGCAAAAATGGCAAAGCACGCAAGCCCAGTTGATAGCAAAAATGTAAAAACTTTTGCAAATTTAGTGAGCCTTCAAGCAGACGACAAAGGCGAAATTTCATACGAGTTTAAAACGCCAAATGGCTTTAACGGCGCCATTAGAGTAGATGCTGTGGCAAATGACGCAACTGCAATGAACGCCGTAAATAGCGAGATAAAAGTAAAAGATGATGTGATCATTAAGCCAAGTGCTTTAGTTTATCTTTTAAAAGGTGATGAATTAAGCGCAAACTTAAGGCTTATAAATACGACAAATACGGACAAAAACCTTACTATAAATGTAGCATCAAGTAAAAATTTAAACATCAAAACGCAAGAAAATGCTAACCTAAAGCCGTTTGAAAACAAGGCATTTGTGCTTAAAATTTCAGCCCTTGAAACAGGTGCTGGCGAATACAATGTCACAATAAGCGACAAAAATAGCTCAAAAACGCTTCAAAATTTACTAGACGTCGTTAGCCCTTATACGATCAGCACCTACGCAAAGAGCAGCGTCTTTGACAAAGAGAGTAAAATTTCACTACCAAAAGGCTACCACGATGTGAGCATTGATGCGTCAAGCTCGGTCTCAAGCGTGCTTTTAGCAGCTTCTAAAAATTTAGTAGAGTATCCTTACGGATGCGCGGAGCAAAGGAGCTCAAGACTGCTTGCACTTTTAAATTTAAAACCAAAAGATGAGCTTGAAAAAAGCGATCAAAAGAGATTTATCGCAAGCGGCATAGATGAGCTAGTCAAGATGCAAAAGCCAGACGGCAGTTTTGGCTACTGGAGCGATCTAGGCGAGACAAATGCATTTGCAAGTATCTTTGCAACTGATGTTTTACTTGATCTTAGCGAGGCTGGATATGAGGTAAGCAAAGGCGTCAAACAAAATGCGCTAAATTCGCTCTTAAAATACGCAAACAACGACCTTGAGGCACTTTACGCCCTTTATGTAAGCTCACGTGCAAATATGGCTGATAGGTCAATCTTAAATAAAATTTACGACGACAAAGCCTACAATAAAACAGCACTAAGTAAATATCTAATGGCAGCAGCTCTAAAGCTAAACGGACTAGATGACGAGGCAAAAGTCGCGCTAAAAGATATCAAAAATGCTAAAACAAGCGAAGAAAATGCATCTGATTTTAGCTCAAAAGTAAGAGATAACGCCTTTATCCTATACTTGCACGCAAAATACTTTGAGAAAAACGACTACTCAGACGACCTTGCAAATTTCTTGATAGTAAATTTAAATGAGCTTAGCTCAACGCAGGAGCGTGCATTTACGCTAAGAGCGCTAAACGCCTACTTTGGCAAAGATAGCGGCGAGAAAAATAACAAATTTAAGCTTAGCTACAATGGTGAAAGTAAAGAATTTGACGGTCTTTTAAGCACCTCATTTACTACAAAAAATGGCGAATTTAGCATCACTCCACTAGGCTCAAATAAGCTTTATGCAACTATCTTAAGCTACGCTTACTTGCCACTTGAGATCAAACATAAAATCGAGCCAAAAGAGCTTGACATCTACCGCGTTTTTGTCGATGAAAAAGGCAAAGAGCTGGGTCTTGACAGCCTAAAAGTAAATGACGTCATCTACTCAAAAGTAGTGATAAACTCAAAAACAATGGTTAGAAACGGCGTTATAAACGAGATCGTAAGTAGCTGCTTTGAGCCGATAAATGAAAATTTAAGCAACTTTAGCAAGAGCTTAAAAAACAGCTTGCAAGTTGAGTATAAAAGCATAAAAGATGACCGCGTGCTAAGCTTTTACACGCTAAATAGCGACGAAAAAGACGCCGTACTTTACACACCTTATCGCGTAAGACTTGGCGGTAAATGCTCGCTTGGTGCAGTCACAACTGAAAATATGTATAACGAAAGACAAAACGACTACGACCTAGCCCAGCGAAGCTTTAACGTCAAATAGCCATTTAAACTTCGGGGCGTTTAACCGCCCCAAGCCCATATTTCCCTACTTTTGCAAAGATTTTTTTAAACAAATTTTAGATAACATTAAGCATTTTTTAAACGAAAGAGGATACAAAAGTGGCAGAATTTTACAATGCAAAAGAAATAGAAGATAAATTTTATAAAATTTGGGAAGAACGCGGATACTTCGAGATAGACGCAAACAAAGATATCCAAAAAGATGGACGTAAATTTTGCATTATGATGCCACCTCCAAACGTGACTGGCTCGCTTCACATCGGACACGCCCTAACCTTCACGCTTCAAGATATCATGACTCGCTATAAGAGGATGGACGGCTACAAGACACTTTGGCAGCCAGGACTTGACCACGCTGGTATCGCTACTCAAAACGTCGTTGAAAAGCAGCTTTTAGCACAAGGGATCAAAAAAGAAGAGCTTGGACGTGAGAAATTTGTAGAAAAAGTGTGGGAGTGGAAGGAAAAAAGCGGTGGCATGATCGTCCATCAGATGCGAAAGCTTGGCATCACTCCAGCTTGGTCGCGCCAGAGATTTACTATGGATGAGGGTTTAAGAAAAGCTGTGAAAAAAGCCTTTGTAAATTTATACGACAAAGGGCTAATAGTCCAGAAAAACTACATGATAAACTGGTGTACGCATGATGGCGCACTCTCTGACATCGAGGTCGAACATAAAGAAAACAAAGGCAAGCTTTATCATTTGAGATACTACTTCGCAGATAAGCCAAGCGAATTTGTTGTTGTTGCGACCACCAGACCTGAAACATATTTTGGTGATACGGCGGTAATGGTAAATCCAAACGACGAGCGCTATAAAAATTTAATCGGCAAAAAAGTGGTGCTACCTATCATAAACAGAGAGATCGAGATCATCGCAGACGAGCACGTTGATATGGAGTTTGGAACAGGCCTTGTTAAGGTCACACCTGCGCACGATCAAAACGACTACGAGGTTGGCAAAAAACACAACCTTGAGTTTATTACCGTGTTTGACGAAAAGGGCATCTTAAACGACAAGTGCGATAAATTTGCAGGACTTGAGAGGCTTGAGGCTAGAGATATCGTCGTGGCCGAGCTTGAAAAACTTGGCAATGTTGAAAAGATAGAAGACTACGAAAACCAAGTAGGCTACTGCTACCGCTGCAAAAACGTCGTCGAGCCATACATCTCAAAGCAGTGGTTTGTCAAAAAAGAGATCGCAGACGAAGCGATACAAAAGGTCTCAGAGGGCCTTGCTAAATTTTACCCGCCGCACTGGATAAACAGCTTTAACGCGTGGATGAGAGAGCTAAGAGACTGGTGTATCTCACGCCAGCTTTGGTGGGGACATCAAATTCCAGTATTTTACTGCGACGAGTGCGGCTATATGTGGGCTGACGAGGGAGAGCCGTGCGAGTGCAAAAAGTGCAAAAGTAAAAACATCCACCAAGACCCAGACGTGCTAGATACGTGGTTTAGCTCTGGTCTTTGGCCATTTAGCACGCTTGGCTGGGGCAATGAAAATGAGCTAAAAAATGTAAAATGGTTTGAAGGCGACTTGGCTGAATTTTATCCAAATAACCTTCTTATAACTGGTTTTGATATTTTGTTTTTCTGGGTTGCCAGGATGATGTTTCAGGGTGAAAATGCCCTTGGCAAGCTGCCATTTGACGACATCTACCTGCACGCGCTTGTAAAAGATGAATTTGGCAGAAAGATGAGCAAAAGTCTTGGCAATGTCATCGACCCACTTGATAGCATAAATGAGTATAGCGCTGATATCTTGCGCTTTACGCTAACTCTTTTAGCTGTTCAAGGACGCGACATCAAGCTAAGCGACGCTAAGATGAAGCAGGTAAGAAATTTCACCAACAAGCTTTATAACGCGAGCAAATATCTCATGCTAAATGAGAGCAAATTTGCAAATTTAGAGGATATCAAACTTCAAACAAAGCTTGGCATTTATATGAATAGCCGCTTTAACGAGTGCGTGAGAGAGGTGCGTGAAAACATCGACGCCTACCGCTTTAACGACGCTGCAAACACACTTTATAAATTCCTTTGGGATGAGTTTTGTGACTGGGGCATCGAGCTTAGCAAGGCTGACAAAGCGAGCGTAAAAGAGCTTGGAAGTATATTCAAAGAGGCGATGAAACTGCTAAATCCTTTCATGCCATTTCTTTCAGAGTATCTATTTCAAGAGCTTAGCGGCACACAGCTTGAAAATGCAAAATCAATAATGGTGATGAGCTATCCAGAGGTAAAAGAGCGAAATTTAGATGTTGAGAAGAAATTTGAGCTAGTTATCGAAGCGATCGTGGCTATTCGCCGTGCAAAAGCGACCATCGATCTTGGCAACTCAAAGATCGCAAAAGCCTTTGTTAAATTTAACGAAAAAATCGATCTTGACGAGGTTAAAGAGTATATCAAGCTGCTTGCAAAATGCGAAGAGATCGGCTTTATAGATGAGAAAATCGAAAATTCAATAAGAGATGTGAGCGAAAATTTAGAGGCATTTGTCCCACTTGAAGGGCTTGATATGAGTGGTATCATTACAAGACTAAGATCTCAAAAGACAAAGCTTGAAAAAGAGATAGCTAAACTCTCAGGCATGCTAAATAACCAAAATTTCGTAGCAAACGCACCAAAAGAGGTCATAGATACGAACAAAGAGGCTTTGCAGAGCGCTGAGGCTAAATTTAAAAAAGTATGCGAAGAGCTAGAAGCTCTTGGAGAAAAATAGTGATAAAAATAGAGAAATTAAGCAAATTTTATGGTGATACGCAGATCCTTTTTGATATAAATTTAGAGGTTAAAAAGGGCGAAATTTTTGCTATCGTGGGACACAGCGGTGCTGGTAAATCAACGCTTTTAAGGTGCATAAATGGGCTTGAGAGCTATCAAGGTGGCAGCCTAAAAGTCTTTGATAAAGAGATAAAAAATTTAGATGAGACGCAACAGAGACATTTAAGGCGAGATGTTGGGATGATATTTCAGCATTTTGCCTTGATGGCTAGAAAAAACGTCTTTGAAAATGTCGCTACTCCGCTTAAATTTTGGGGTTACAAAAGCGATGAAGCCGAGAAAAGAGTGAGAGAGCTTTTAAATTTAGTCGGTCTTGAAAGCAAGGCAAAAAGCTATCCAAGCGAGCTAAGTGGCGGTCAAAAACAGCGTGTGGCGATCGCCAGAGCACTTGCTTTAAATCCTAAAATTTTACTAAGCGACGAGGCGACTTCGGCTCTTGATCCAAATACGACAAATCAAATTTTAGAGCTGCTTGAAAAGATAAACAAAGAGCTAGACATCAGCGTCGTCATCGTCACGCACGAGATGGAGGTTGTAAAATCGATCGCAAAACGAGCGATTTTGCTAGAAGGCGGTAAGATCATAGGCTCTGGAAGCATCGAAGAGCTATTTTTAAAGCCAGATGAGAAGATGAAAGAGTTTTTGGGCGAAGTTGAAATTTTGCCAAGCACTGGCACAAATATCAGGCTATTTTTCCCAAAAGAAGTGGCTCAAAACAGCGTGATCACGCACATGGCAAGAAGCCTAAATATCGACTTTAACATAGTCTGGGGCAAGCTTGAAAAGCTAAACGACAACGTCCTTGGCTCGCTTGTCATAAACATAGATGAAAAAGATAAAGAAAACGTGCTTAACTATATCAAGCAAAGTGGCGTTTTGTGGGAGGTTGCTTGATGTTTGGTATTGATTTTTCTAAATTTCCAGATGTTTTTTCTAGGATACTTTTGCCAGCTATCGGCGAGACGCTATATATGAGCATAGTCTCTACCCTGCTCGCCTTTGCCATAGGCCTCATACCTGCGGTTTTGCTCATCCTTTCAGACAAAGACGGACTAAAGCCAAACAAGCAGCTTTATTTTGTGCTTGATATCGTTATAAACGTGCTTAGAAGCTTTCCATTTATCATTTTGATCATCGTGCTCTTTCCGGTCACAAAAATGATCGTAGGCACGAGTATCGGCACCACAGCTGCGATCGTTCCATTAACTATCGGAGCGGCTCCGTTTGTGGCAAGGCTCATTGAAAATGCACTAAAAGAGGTTGATAAAGGCATCATCGAAGCTGCTCAAAGCTTTGGTAGCTCGAAATTTCAGATCATCTTTCGCGTGATGTTTGTAGAGGCGCTTCCTGGCATCATCTCGGCATTTACGCTAACGCTTATCGTAAATATCGGCTTTTCAGCGATGGCTGGTGCAGTTGGCGGTGGCGGACTAGGATCTGTTGCTATAAACTACGGATATCAGAGATTTCGCCCAGATATCATGCTCTATACCGTAGTTATTCTTATCATTATGGTTCAAATTTTTCAAGTTTTAGGCAACTATCTCTATAAAATTTCAAAAAAATAAGGCCACATTTTTTATCTGATTTTAAGCTTTTTTCCTTAAAATTGCCAAATTAATTTTAGCTGAAAGGACAAAAGATGAAATCAGATATGTGCCAGATGTGCCGCCTACTAAAAAATGCGTCGTCGAAAGACTAATCTCTAAGCACAGAATTTCTTTTTAAGTGCTTAGAACTAGCTTAAGCGCTTAAAAAGAAATTTAACCTTCTAGCTTAAATTTATCCTTTTTTGGTGCTTGGCAAATTTTAAAAAAGGATAATAAATGAAAAAACTACTTCTTACCTCTTTAGTTGCCCTAGGCCTTAGCGTTAGCGCAAATGCTGCTGACAAGTCAAAAACAATAATCGTCGGTGCTACACCTATCCCACATGCTGAAATTTTAGAGGTTGTAAAGCCTATTTTAGCAAAAGATGGCTACACACTTGAGATTAAAGAATTTAACGACTACACCACACCAAACCTTGCGACAGAGGACGGCGACCTTGACGCAAACTTCTTTCAGCACATCCCATATCTTGAAGAATTTAACAAAAACAAAGGCACTCACCTTGTAAAAACAGTTGGCGTGCACCTCGAGCCAATGGGCGTTTACTCTAAAAAGATCAAAGATATAAAAGAGCTAAAAGATGGCGCAGTTGTCTCTATCCCAAATGACCCAACAAACGAGAGCCGCGCACTTGACATCATAGCCAGCGCTGGTCTTATCAAGCTAAACAACAACCCACTAAAAACTCCGCTTGATATAGTTGATAACCCTAAAAAACTTAAATTTGAAGAGATCGAGACTGCTCAAGTGCCAAGAACGCTTGATGACGTTACTATCGCAGTTATCAATACAAACTACGCGCTAAATGCAAATCTCAATCCAACAAAAGACGCACTTGTGATCGAGAGCAAAGATAGCCCATACGTAAACTACGTAGTTGTAAAAGCTGGCAACGAGAACAGCCCTAAAACTAAAGCACTTGATAAAGCGATCAACTCACCAGAAGTTAAGAAATTTATCGAGACAAAATATAACGGCGCTATCATCCCAGCGTTTTAATTAAATTTATAAGCGACGTAAAAGCTTTTACCTTTTTAGCGTCGCTTTACCAAAACAAAAAAGGAAAAACAATGAAATTTATCAAACTTTTAACCGCATCTTTAGTTGCTCTAAGCCTTCACGCAGCCGACAAGGACCACACTATCATTGTTGGCGTCTCACCAGTGCCACACGCTGAAATTTTAGAATTTGTAAAACCAAAGCTAAAAGATAAGGGCTACGACCTTGTTATCTCTGAAATTTCAGACTATTCGATACCAAATGTCGCCACAGAAGATGGCAGCTTAGACGCAAATTTCTTTCAGCATTTGCCATATCTTGAGGAGCAAAACAAGGCTAGAGGCCTGCATCTTGTAAGCGTTGCAAATGTCCATGTCGAGCCACTTGGCTTTTACTCTAAAAAGATAAAAAACATAAAAGATCTAAAAGATGGCGCAAAAGTGGCGATCGCTTACGATCCGTCAAATGGCAACAGAGCGCTTAGAATTTTAGAAAAAGCTGGCCTTATAGAGATCGATAAAAACGTAAAAGTTGCAACTGTAAATGACATAACTAAAAATCCTAAGAATTTGCAGTTTGTCGAGCTAGAAGGCGCTCAGATCCCAAGAACGCTTGATGATGTCGATATCGCTGCTATTAGCACAAATTTCGTCCTTGATCTTGGCATGAGCGTAGCAAAAGACGCACTTTTGCTTGAAGATGCCAACAGCCCTTACGCCAACATCATCGTCACAAGAGCTGGCAACGAGAACAATCCTAAGATCAAAGCTTTAGTCGATGCGGTGCTTAGCCCTGATACTAAAAATTTCATCATCACTCGCTACAAAGGCGAGGTCATACCTGCATTTTAAAAACGGGGCGAGCTTTCGCCCTGCTTTTACCTTTAAATTTTAAACCTTATATCTTTTCGTTTTAACTATCTTTTTTAAAATTTATCGCTTTTGTTAGTTACTATTAGTAAATAAAGCTTTGCTAAAATGCCTCACTTAAGATAAATTTCGGAGTAAAAATGCTACATGACATTATTGATTTTATCGTTTCAAGCGTGAGCAGCTGGGGATATGCTGGCATATTTGTGATGATGTTTTTAGAGAGCTCGTTTTTCCCATTTCCAAGCGAAGTGGCGATGATACCAGCTGGATATCTAGCTCACAAAGGCGAGATGAGCCTAGCGCTTGCTTTTATCTCAGGCACGCTTGGCAGCTTGTTTGGGGCTATTTTTAACTACTATCTTTGCTACTTTTTTGGACGCGAGATCATCTTAAAATACGGCAAATTTGTCGGTATCACTCACGAAAAGATGGATAAATTTGAAGCATTTTTTAATAAACACGGCGAAATTTCAACCTTTAACTCACGCCTAATTCCAGGAATTCGTCAGTATATCAGCCTACCAGCTGGGCTTGCTAAGATGAACATTTTTAGATTTTGCCTATTTACCACACTTGGTGCTGGGGTTTGGTGCGCGGTTTTGCTTGGAGTTGGCTACTTTCTAGGCTCAAATCCTGACAAACAGACACTTCTAACGATCACGATCGCTCTTTTGGCAGTGGTTGCGATAATAAGTGCTATCTATATAATAAAGCAAAGAAATAAATAATACACATAAAAATACATAAAATTTAGCGTATTTTGCTAAATTTGGCTCAAATTTCTAGCTAAATTTAGCCTAGCTAATCGCTCTCATCTTTTCTAATCTAGCTAAATTTCTTGAAATTTTCTCTAGCTCGTTTTGCTCGCAAACCTCCTCACCTGAGTAGAAAAATTTCACATTTGGAGTTAAATTTACACTTGAAATTTTAAGTCCAAGCTCGCTTATAAGGCGCTTTATCGTCCCTTCGTTGCCGTCTATTATACTTACATTTGGAGGCAAAATTTCTCTTAAGCTATCTTTAAAATAGTTAAAATGCGTGCAGCCAAGCACCAAAAAGTCAAATTTGCTTAGATCAAATTTAGCTAGCTCTTCTTTTAGATATGACTTCACGTTTTCACTCTCAAATTCAGCCTTTTCAGCAAAATTTACAAGGCGAGGCAGAGCAAGTAGCTCGGTTTTATCTTTTGCGTTTAAATTTGTGATTAGCTCTTTTAGCTTTGCGCCATTTACGGTGACTGGAGTGGCGATGACAAGCGTTTTTAGGGCATTATCATGGCTTAGGTCGTGAGCTTTTTTTACAGCTGGCTCCATGCCTATGATCGGCACGCTTAAATTTGCTCTAAGCTCTTTTATCGCCACGCTTGTTGCGGTGTTGCACGCCACAACGACAGCTTCTGCGCCATTTTTGACAAGAAATTTAACCGCATCAAAGCTAAATTTTAAAATTTCATCTCTGCTCTTTTGTCCGTATGGGACATTTTTCACGTCTGCGTAATATAAAAATTCATGCTCGCTAAGCTTGCTTAAAGCTTCGTTTAAGACGCTAAGTCCGCCAAGCCCCGAGTCAAATATACCTATCTTCATGCCCATCCTTAAAGCCTGCAATTATAGCAAATAATATCTTTGTAAGCCGTTTTTTATTATACTTTGGCTCATTTTAAAGTTGGAGCTAAATTTGGCAGTTGATAAGGTTATTTTCTATCTTTGCGCGACTTTGATCGCCATAAGCATCATTTTTTCACTATCCTTGCCAGTTTTTACAGTTTTATTTTTTAACTACGACGAATTTCACTTTTTCATCCGCCAGTTTGTAGTTGGCTGCATCGGCATCTTCATCATGTGGTGGCTATCTAGGCTAAATCCCGACAAAGCGCTCGTTTGGATAGGCTTTGGACTGCTTATCTCGTGTGGTATCGCTATGGGGCTCATGCACGCCTTGCCAGCTTCGATGGTGACTGACTCTGGAGGCGCTAGACGCTGGATCAGGCTGCCTGGCCTCTCACTTGCGCCTGTTGAGTTTTTCAAAGTCGGTTTTGTCTATTTTTTGGCGTGGAGTTTTACTAGAAAATTTAGCGACGGCAAGAGGACTTTGATGGCTGAGCTAAAGATACTTTTGCCTTATATCATTCTTTTTGGTATCGCTATCTTTCTTATCGCCGTTATGCAAAACGACCTTGGTCAGGTTGTAGTTTTGGCGCTTACCTTTGTGACGATGGCGCTTTTTGCAGGGGCTAGCGTTAGGCTCTTTGGTATCGGTATCTTGGGTGCTGCCTTTGTCATGACGGTGGCGATAGTTAGCTCTGAGCACAGAATTTTGCGTATAAAATCATGGTGGGGCACGATACAAAACATGGTTCTCTCTTTCTTGCCAGATAGCGTGGCAAACGTGCTTAGAGTGGCAGACGCGCCAGAGCCATATCAAATTTCTCACTCACTAAATGCAATTAAACACGGCGAGTTTTTTGGCGAGGGGCTTGGAGCTGGGATATTTAAGCTTGGCTTTTTAAGCGAGGTGCATACAGACTTCGTGCTAGCTGGCATAGCTGAAGAGGTCGGAGTTTTTGGCATTTTGTGCATCACAGCGATCTTTATCACGCTACTTTATAGGATATTTAGAATTTCAGCTAGGAGCGAAAACAAGGTCTATCACCTATTCTCACTTGGTATCGGGCTTATCTTGTCATTTTCATTTTTGATGAATAGCTACGGCATCACATCGATCACGCCGATAAAAGGTATCGCTGTGCCATTTCTTAGCTACGGCGGCAGCTCCGTGCTTGCTATATGCATCGGCATCGGCATGGTCTTGATGGTTAGTAAAAAGGCAAAACTATGATAGTTATTTGTGGTGGCGGTACTGGCGGGCATTTAGCGATCGCTAGAAGCTTTTGTGAGGAGCTAAATAGACGAGGCATAAAGCCAATTTTCATCGGCTCAACTAGCGGTCAGGATAAATTTTGGTTTGAAAATGATGATAAATTTGCAAAAAAATTCTTCTTACCAAGCAGTGGCGTCGTAAATAAAAGAGGTCTTGCCAAGCTAAAATCACTAACAAACATCATAAGCCTAGCTCTAAAATGCAGGCAAATTTTTAAAGAAAATGGCGTTAAAGCAGTCATCAGCGTGGGAGGCTACTCAGCAGCGCCAGCAGCCATTGCAGCCATCATCTCAAAAACACCACTTTTCATCCACGAGCAAAATGCCGTAACTGGCAAGCTAAATAAAATTTTAAAGCCATACGCAAAGGGCTTTTTTAGCTCTTATGATGAGCTCTCGCCCTGCCCTTACCCTGTGGCAAATAAATTTTTTGAAAGCCAAAGAGTTAGAAGCGAGCTAAAAACGATACTATTTTTAGGTGGTTCACAAGGTGCAAAAGCTATAAATGAGCTAGCTATAAATTTAGCCCCATATCTTAAAGAAAAGGGTATAAAGATCATTCATCAATGCGGAAAAAACGCCCTTGATGAGCTTAAAAAAAGATATGATGAGCTTGGCTTTAGCGAAGCAAATTTAGAAATTTTTGACTTTAGCAAAGAGATAGAAAAGAAGATGAGTGAGGCTGATCTTGCCATATCAAGAGCTGGAGCTAGCTCGCTTTGGGAGCTTTGCGCAAACGCCCTACCATCTATCTTTGTGCCATTTCCTTATGCCGCTGGTAATCACCAGTTTTATAACGCTAAATTTCTAAAAGATAAAGGCATCGCTGAAATTTGCCTGCAAAATGGCGAAAATTTAGACAAAGATGAAGTCATAAAAATGATCGAGAGCTTTGATCTAAGCAAAAGCAGCAAAGCTCTAAAAGATATCCTTTTGCCAAACGGAGCAAAAGAGATAGTGGATAAAATTTTAAGCTAGATCCTCGCCTATGGCATAGGCTTTTAGCTCTCGTAGCTCGTAAATGAGGTAGTGATAGATAAGCTCATTTGTCTTTAGGCTCTTTGCACTAAAAACGGGACTTATCATAGAAATGATCTTGTCTGTTATGCCAGCTATTTCAACTAACAATAATTCATCTTGTCGTTGTTTTGCCACTTTGATACAATTATAAAAAAATGTATATATTGTCTTAAAATTTTGCAAAACTACATTTGAAACTATTTGAGAATGGTTATGTAATATCTTAAACATACGATCTTGCAATGCCATCAAATCCCCAAGCAACAATCTAATCTGAGCCGTATCGGTTGTTCTTGAAAAAATATTTTTTTTCTTTTTTTTATTTTGGATTTGATACTCGGCTACTAAAATTTCCATTATATTTGAAACAGCAGCATAACTCTCTTGCAAATTTTCGTTTGCTTTAAAGCTAACACCAGCTTTTTCTATTTTAAAATACAGACTTCTTTTTGTTTGATCCAAATAAGAGCTAATGTTTTCATAATAGTCATCTGTATTAAAAACATTTTTAAAAAAAACGCTTTCGTCTTTTAAGTTTGTAAGTTTTTTTTTGAGCTCTTCGGCACTTTTATTAAACTCAACAACTCCAATAATTGGTTCAATCTCGTTCTCATCGCCTTGTTCTAAAACCGCAAGACCTTCTTTTAATGCTGAAATTTGTTTTTGAATGCTTTGGAAATCCATTTTCCCTCTTTTAAATTTTTTGTTTATTCTACTATAAAAAACTGAAGTTTTGTCTTGGAGTGATAAAAAAGATGGTGCGCCCGAGAGAATTCGAATCTCTGACCTTTTGAACCGCAATCAAATGCTCTATCCAGCTGAGCTACGAGCGCGCATAAAAAATAGAATTGTGATATTAACCAAAGTTTCCTTAAAAAAAGATTGTATTCATTTTAAATTTATAACCTTTTTAGTAAAATCAACATAATAAAAAGGAGTAAATATGAACGATTTTTTTGATAGCTTAAAAGAGATAAAAAAAGAGCTTACAAAAGAGCAAACAAACGCTAAAAAACCACAAAAAGAAGCTATTTCTTACACAAAAGAAGAGATAATATTGCACAAAAAAAACAAGCTAAAAAATGAATTTGCTGAGTATATCAAAGGTCAAGATATTAGAAAAATATAAATTTGGAATACTAATTGCTACAACATAATCATATTTTATTTGGAGTAAGCAATGCAGGTAAAACAAACACTAGAGTCATTAAGTATACTAACTGATAATGATATATTATTTTGCGAGCTTAGAGACTTAATAAACAAAAATTTCACTAAAATTTTATCAAATAAAAATAAAGTCATCTCATTTTATGAAGAAAATGAGATGCCACAACGCAAATGCTTCTTAAAATTTATAAAAAAACTTTATGAAAAACAGAGTCAAGACCAACTAGACGTTCGCCTTGCAAACTATAAAACCATAAAGCTTGGTTTAATTCAAAAAAATACACTAGCGCCAGTTATAAATTTAAGGATTAGCTTTATAAAAAATGAAGCAAAATTTGAGCTAAAAGATACACTTTGCAAAAACTTTGCCGACTATATCAGTGAAAGTCTAGTAAAAAGTGGTATTGATTTTAATAAAAATGATGATTTCTTAAACATTATTATTTCAAATGACAATGATATATCAATGTTAAATAAACTTCTAGCAAAAAAGAACTATCCAAAATTTAGTATAAATTTTGTTTATGACGAAAAAGAGTATAAAATTTTTAAACACAACATAAAAATAAAAAGTTCAGCAAAATTTATGAGTAGATTTTCTGCACTTGCAAATTTGCTTGAAGAAAATTTTGAGATTTTAGGATGTAGTAAAAATGACGACTTTGCTACCGTTAGACAGAACTACCTCTCACTTGCAAATATTTACCATCCGGATAGACATTCAAATAAAAGCATCGCTATACAAGAAGAATACGCGAAGAAATTTAAAAATATTCAATCTGCTTATGAAAGCTTAAAACCGTATTTTAAAAATCAAGAAAATTTTGTAATGGTTGGTTAAATTTTTGGAGCAAAAATGAATGGTGAAGTTTTTAATGCTTGCATTATCATAGCCTCCATAAAGCAAGCTCTAAGGTCAAATTTAGAGTTAAACTACAAAGGCGAAAAATATATAAAAAGCCTAGTTTTTGACTATATTTTGGAGGATGAGCAAGAAAAAAGAGAGCAAGCTAGCATAAATGTGTGGTTTAAGCATGCTAAAAAGCTTGGGCTAAGCGACGTGAGATTTGCTACAAATTTGACGGTTTCATCAAAGGAGCGCTCGCTGCAAGGCTTTTCAAATGTAAGCCACAAGTCAATCCTTTGCATCTATAAAGATAAGATGAGCTACTTCGTGCCGCACTGGAGCTTTGAAGAAGATAAAAAGGGTTGGGACATAGTCTATAAAGAATTTAGCCTAGATGGCACACCAGAAATTCAAAAATTTAGTGACAACACTTTGGAGTTTAAAGATATCCTAACAAGGACCTCTAAATTTGCAGATGAGATAGAGTGTGAGAACTTTGGCGACTGCTTCAGAAAAGGGCTAAAAGCGCTAAACGAGCCAGAAAATATAGAGCAAAATGTCCTAAATGCGCCACTTATGCCAAAGCTAAATTTAGCCCTTTTTACTGCAGCAAGTGCGGCTGATGTCTTTGGTGGTATGGGCTCATGGAACGACGACGCGGCAGGCTTTGCACAGCATAAAAAACGCACTAAAGAGTATGATGAGCTTAGTAGTGAGCTTTTTACGCAGATGCGAAAAGCCACGCTTTTTGCCATAAATGAGTGGTAGCTAGCCGTTTATCTGATAGATCTTTTTTCGTTGGCTTGAGCTGCCGATGTTTAGGATTTTGCGGTATTTGGTGATAGTTCGGCGAACGATTTGGATGTTAAATTTAGCTTGGATAAGCTCTTGGATTTTTAGATCAGAAAGTGGCTTTTTATGATCTTCGTTTTTTATAAGCTCTAGCAAAAATTCCTTTATCGCGGCGTTTGAAGTCTCCTCGTCAAAGCCAGTTGCGAAGAAATTTTTAAGTGAAACCGTGCCTCTTGGGGAGCTTAGATATTTGTTCGCGATCGCTCTTGAGATGGTTGAAGGGTTGCGTCCAAGCTCGTCAGCTAGGTCTTTTAGCTTCATAGGCTTTATGTCGCCGCCCAAAAAGTAATCATACTGATACTCAACTATCATGAGCCCTATCTTATAAAGTGTCGCCTTTCTCATCTCAAGGGCGTCTATGAGTTCGCTTGCCTCTTTTACGCGCGAGCTTACAAAGGCCTCTTTCTCATCTAGTCCCTCGGTGTCGATAGAAATTTCAGGATAATAGTCGTCATTTATCTGCACGCTTATGCCACTACTTGTGCTTAGCACGAAGATGTCAGGCACCGCCTCTTTTTCATCTTCAAGATACTCAATGGCTGGGGGATTTTTAAATTTCTTTATGATCTTTAGCGCGTCGTCGTAAAATTTAAGCTTTCTAAGCTTCTCTATATTTTCAAAATTTAAGATGATCTTTTTTGCGCATTCTATGATCTCATTACTCGCCTCTGCCTCGCCAAGCTGAAATAAAAAGCTCTCTTTGAGATCCTTTGCACCCACGCCACATGGCTCAAGGTAGGCAAATCTCGCCCTAACTTGCTCCACTTCATTCTCATTAAAACCCGCAAAAATTTCATCATCATAAGAAAAATAGCCCTCATCATCTAAACACTCAATGATCTTATATGCGATATCTTGGGACTTTTGCGTGGGGAAAAGTGGTGGATTTATCTGGCAAACGAGCTTTTCGTAGAGGCTTTCTTTATAGATGCTTAAAGCCTCGATGCTCTCGCTAACCGAGTTTTTGCTAACCTGCTCGAAAAAATTTCGCTTTTTTTCGCTTTTTTCTAAATTTTTGTGTTCGATCGTAGCAAATGGGTTTTCTTTTATAAAAGGCTCAAGCGTCTCTTTTAGCTCATCAAGCCCGCTTTGAAGTATAGGAAGCCAGCTTCTTAGCGTTTGGTTTAGTTTGATCTTTGGCGCTAAAGTTTGCTTTTGCCTTAGCATCATCTACTCAAGTAGCTTAAATTCTTCGCCAAGATAGTGCGTTCTAACAAGCTTGTTGTTTGCCACTTCGCTCGCACTGCCGCTTGCTAGCAGCGAGCCATCTTTGATGACGTAGGCTCTGTCGCAAATGGCTAGTGTCTCACGGACGTTGTGGTCAGTTATCAAAACGCCGATGCCTAGCTTTTTAAGGTCTCTAACGATACTTTGGATGTCGCTAACTGCGATAGGATCGACGCCTGCAAATGGCTCATCAAGCAGCAAAAATTTTGGCTTTATGATGAGGCTTCTAGCGATCTCACAGCGTCTGCGCTCGCCGCCACTTAGGCTAACGCCCTTTCTTAGGCGGATAGGCTCTATATTTAGCATATTTAGCATCTCATTTACTCTTTTAGAGATCTCTTCTTTGCTTTGATTTAAAATTTCAGCCCCAAGGAGCAAATTTTCTTCAACGCTTAGCTCTTTAAATATGCTTGACTCTTGCGGCAAATAGCCAATACCAAGGTGCGCTCTTTTGTGAAGCGGGACATTTGTGATCTTTTCGTCGTTTAAAAAGACATCTCCGCTAGTTGGCGAGATGAGCCCGCAGATCATATAAAAAGTGGTCGTCTTTCCAGCGCCATTTGGCCCAAGAAGCCCCACGACTTCGCCGCTATTTACCTCTAAAGATATACCTTTTATGATCTCACTTTTTTTAATCGTCTTTTTTAGATCTTTTACTTCTAGTTTATGCACTTATAACCTCGTATTTTCTGCCATTTTTGCTAGGAGAAATTTTTACTAATGTATAGCTCTCGCCGTTTTTCTTTAGAGCTTTTTCTAAATTTTCATCGCCCCACTCTACTAGATGAAGCCCCTCTTCAAATAAATTTTCAAAAAGGCCATTTTTTGCCATCCCATCAAAACCGATCTGGTAAATGTCGTAGTGGTAGATATCTTTACCATAAATTTGCATCAAAGAAAAAGTAGGCGACGTCACGCTCTCATCTATGCCATGAGCCTTGATGATCGCCTTTACAAGCGTCGTTTTGCCACTTGCTAGATCGCCACTTAGTAGCACCACGCCACTTTTTGGCAGCACCCGCACAAGCTCGTTAAGCTCATTTTCTAAAAGCTCAAAAACCATCAAAGCTCTTTTACATATTCGCTTTGAGCGCTTTTTGGTATGCTTTTTGTAGTTGGGATCGCTAGCACCTCGTATCTCGCCTCTCGAGCTAGAAATTTGATAGTGATAACATCGCCGATCTTTACATCTTTTGCTGCTTTTGCCTGCACGCCGTTGATGCTCACAACGCCGCTTTTGCACATATCTTCGCTAACGGCACGCCTTTTGGTGATATTTACTACGTTTAAAAATTTATCTACTCTCATGCGGCGGATTTTAACAAAAATAGCCTTAAATTTTTAATCCTTCAGATATTTTAAAAGCTCTTTTAAATTTAGAGGTATGACGCTGCCATGGGTTTCATTTTTAAAAAGCTCAAAGTGAGAATTTACGCCACTTTGCTTTAAAATCAAAGCCAAATCGCTCGCCTTTAAAATGCCAGCTTTGTCCGTTTTGCCCTTTCTCTTTTCAAGCTCGCCAACGCTAAGAAAGACAAATTTAGCTCTTATTTTCTCTTTAAATTTACCCTCGCTCACATTTTGCTTTAAAATTTCAGACTCACCCCACCAAAGAGATGGCGAAGCGATAAAGAAATTTGAAAATACGCCCTCATTTTTAAGCAAAGCATAAAGTGTAAAAAGCCCGCCAAAAGAGTGTCCATAAAGGCTTTTTTGGCTATTTTGCACGTTAAATTTCTCATCAATTAGTGGCACTAAATTTTTAGTTAAAAAGTGGTAAAACGCATCAGCGCCACCACCCTTGCTAAATTCCTCACCCTCTGCCTTTGGCGTGAGATCTCTTGTGCGTTTTTCTACCTCATAGCTTTTGTTGCTGTCATATCCTATGCCTATTATTAGCGGGGCAGCCTTGCCATCAAATTCATTTAAAAGCATGTTAAACTGGGCGTTTGCGTCAAGCAAGAAAAGCACATTTTTAAACTCATTTTGCCCCTTTAGCTTGGCTGTGAAAATTTTATAAATTTCATCATTTGTGCTCATTTTAAAGGTTGAAATTTCAAATTTACTAGCAGCTTTTTGGCTAAGTGGCTCAGGCGTTTGGCTAGGTCCTGCGTGCAAAGTCTGCGTCACGCCAAGCGTAAAAAGCAAAATTTTAAAGGCTCTTACCATTTTGCAGCGACCTTAAACCAAAATCTCCTGCCCTCTTGCGGATACCAGTAGTAGTTGCCGTCGTCTGCTAACGCCTCATCGTATCTTACTTTATCAAAGATGTTGTAGGCATTTAGGCTAAGCGTTAGATGCTTGTTTGCGTCCCAGCTGACGCCTGTATCGAAGGTGAGTAGGTCTTTTGTGTTCTCTCTTACTCTGTTGCCAGCACCAAAATTTACGCTTGTTAGCTTACTCTCGTAGTTTGCGCCAAAAAATGTCTTGACGCTTTTTATAGGCTTATATGTAAGCGTGGCGTGAAGTGTGTGCTCTGGCGTTGCTGTTAGGCTTTTACCATCAAGTCTAGCTAGGTCTGTCTCGCTAAATTTCATAGGACCTCTTGGCGTATTTATCGTTGGGTTGCCAGTTTTTATCTTTGACTTATTATAGGTGTAGTTTGAGCTTAAATTTAGATTTGAAAGGATGTCATAGTCGCCACTTAGCTCCACGCCCCAAACGGTCGCACCTTCTATGTTAAAGTAAGTTCCCCAGCCAGGGCAACCCACACTTGGGATTTTTGCGCTTGGCGGGCAAGGACCAAAGGCTGGAATTTTATTTACATTACTGCCGTCGGTGTCTAGGATCTTATCTTTAAATTCATTTCTAAAAAGCGTCACAGAGCCTCTAAAATCAGCCTGATTGTCATAATATGCCCCAACTTCATAAGTCGTGCTCTTTTCTGGCTTTAGGTCTTTATTACCAAAATCGACTATCCTCCAGCCGCCTTGGATAGTGCCTACTTCTGGGGAGATTTGATTGATATTTGGCGTTTTATAGCCAGTCGCCACGCCACCTTTTAGGCTTAGTGTATCTGTGGCGTTATAGACTAGGTAGGCTCTTGGCGAGAGGTGGTTGCCAAAAAATTCATTGTGCGTGAGCCTTGAGCCAAGCGTTAAAAATAGCTTCTCATCTAAAATTTGCCACTCATCCTCGATAAATCCCGCATGCTCGCTCATCGAGTAGGTCTTTGGATCTTTTAAGCCGTTTCTTGAAGCGTTTGAGACGATGAAGGTCGTGCCGACATTTTGCTTGCTAAAGTCATAGCCAAAAGTTAGTGAGTGAGCGCCAAGAAAGGTTGTAAATTTAGAATTAAAGTTGTGATTTTTGGCTTTTGCAGGTATGAGGCTGTCAAAAAGGCTCGTTCTTTGCGTCTGGTCATAAATATAGCTGATATCGGCATTTAGACTATCAAATTCGCCAAGATAGCCCACGCCATAGCTCTTTTTCTCGTAGTCATAGGCGTTTAAAACCTTATTTGTCTTTATAGTGGCTGTTTTGCCGACGGTGCGCGAGTAGTCGTGTTTTTCATTTGAGCCAAGGATGAAAAATTTATTGTGCTCATCTGGAGTGATCCAAAGTTTTGCGCTTAAATTTCTCTTATCACTCTTTTGATAGCCGCCTTTGTAATTATCCTCATCTCTTAGCTTTTTGTATCCCCAAAGCTGAAGCGCAAAAAGATCTTTATAAAGAGGCAAATTTAGATAAAAGTCGCCCTGTCTGCCATCGCCTATGCCTTTATGCGCATTTATCGTAGTTGAGATGCCGACGTTGCCACTAAATTTTGAAAAGTCCTTTTTGGTAATGATATTTATAACGCCTCCAACCGCGTCGCTACCATAAAGCGAACTCATAGGGCCACGGATGACCTCTATACGCTCGATCGCTTCAGCTGGCGGGATGAAATTTGAGTTCATATCCCCTGCTCCGCCCTTTGGGTTTGCACTGCTTGAATTTACTCTTTTGCCATCTATCAAAACTAGCGTTTGAGACTTCTCCATGCCGCGTATCGAGATGCCACTAGCTGCCCCGTCCTCGCCACCAACTACATTTACACCTGGCACTTTTTGCGCGATTGAGTGAAGTGAGGTAAAGCTATCTTTTGTAAGCTCATCGCCACCTATCACGCTGATGCTTGCAGGGGCTTCTTTTATCTGCTGCGAGAAGCCACTCGCGCTTACTACGACGCCATCTAGCTTAGTTTCGTTGTTCTCTTTCTCTACTGCATAGAGAGAATTTGCCACACAAGCGCTAAGGCAAATGGCGATAAATTTTGATCTATTCACGGATATCCTTTTGTTAAATTTAATCTTTGATAATGAAAGCGAAACGCAAATTTAACAAAGCAAGCATAAAAACAATATTAATTATCATAATTTTAAATGATAAATTTTTATAAAATAGCTAGGGAGTTTTTAAAATAATGCTTACATTAGAAATTAGATTAATTTATTAAAGATTAATCAATTTAGGCTAAAATACGACCATTTCAACAAAAGGACAGCTATGAAAAAAGATGTAAAAAAAGTTGTTTTAGCATACTCAGGCGGACTTGACACAAGTATTATTTTAAAGTGGCTTCAAGACGAATACAAATGCGAAGTAGTCACATTTACAGCTGACATCGGACAAGGCGAAGAGCTAGAGCCTGCACGCAAAAAAGCCCTAGCACTTGGCGTAAAACCTGAAAATATTTTTATAGAAGACTTAAGAGAAGAATTTGTACGTGATTATGTGTTTCCAATGTTTAGAGCAAACGCAATCTATGAGGGCGAATATCTACTTGGCACATCAATCGCACGCCCACTAATCGCAAAACGCCAAAGCGAGATCGCAAGACTTGTTGGTGCTGATGGCGTGAGCCACGGAGCAACAGGCAAAGGCAATGACCAAGTTCGCTTTGAGCTTGGCTACTACGCACTTGGTGACAACCTAACTATCATCGCTCCATGGCGCGAGTGGGATCTAAACAGCCGTGAAAAACTTTTGGCATACGCTGAGAAAAACGGCATAGACATCACCAAAAAACCAGGCAAGAGCCCATACTCAATGGACGCAAATTTACTTCACATAAGCTATGAGGGTCTAGTGCTTGAAGACCCAAGTCACGCACCAGAAGATGATATGTGGAGATGGACAGTAAGCCCAAAAGATGCTCCAGATAAGAGCGAGATCATAGAGATCGGCTATGAAAAAGGCGATCCAGTGAGCATAAACGGCAAAAAAATGAGCCCAGCTGAAATTTTAACCGAGCTAAACCGCCTTGGCGCAAAACACGGCATCGGCAGACTTGACATCGTAGAAAACCGCTCAGTTGGCATGAAGAGCCGCGGCTGCTACGAAACTCCTGGCGGCACGATAATGCTAAAAGCTCACAGAGCTATAGAGAGCATCACACTTGACCGCGGTGCAGCTCACTTAAAAGATGAGATCATGCCAAAATATGCCGAGCTAATCTACAACGGCTACTGGTGGTCACCTGAGCGAAATATGCTCCAAGCTCTCATCGACAAGAGCCAAGAACACGTAAATGGCTCTGTAAAAGTTGAGCTTTATAAGGGCAATGTGACTATCCTTGGCAGAAGCAGTAAAAATGATAATCTATTTAGCGAGGCATACTGCACATTTGAAGAAGATAGTGTTTATGATCAAAAAGATGCAGCTGGTTTTATCAAACTAAATGCGCTTCGTTTCATCATCGCACGCAAAAATGGGCGAAAATTTGACTAAAAATAAAATTTAAAAGGATAAAAATGAAAGTATTATTAATAAAAGATATAAAAGGACTTGGAAAAGCTGGCGAGATAAAAGAGGTAAAAGACGGCTACGGCAACAACTTCTTAATCGGCAAAGGCTTTGCAAAAGCAGCCACTCCAGATGTCCTTCGTCAATATGAAGCAGCTCAAAAGAGAAAGGCTGAAGAGCTAAAATATGAGATCGCAAATTTAGAAAAACTTAAAGAAGAGCTTGCAAAAGTGACAGTCGTCGTCAAGAAAACTCTTGGTGCAAATGGCTCGCTTTTTGGCTCAGTTTCAAAAGAGGAGATCGCAGCAGAGCTTGAAAAGACACATCATTTGGTAGTTGAGAAAAAGGCTATCGATCTGGACACTCACCTAAAAGCAGTTGGTCTTTATGATGTTTCTATAAAGCTTGGACACTCGATAAATGCGACCTTAAAGGTTGATGTGCAAGGAGAGTAGATGTTTCATGCGACAACCATCTTAGCCTACAAAGGCAAAAATAAGGCGGTCATCGGCGGCGATGGACAGGTGAGTTTTGGCAACACTGTCTTAAAAGGCAACGCCGTAAAAATTCGCAAAATTCACAACGGCAAAGTCCTAGCTGGCTTTGCTGGTAGCACTGCTGACGCGTTTAATCTCTTTGATATGTTTGAGAAAAATTTAGAGCATACAAAGGGCGATTTGCTAAAGGCGGTGATAGAATTTAGCAAAGAGTGGCGCAAAGACAAGTATTTAAGAAAGCTTGAAGCGATGATGCTTGTGCTTGATAGGGATAAAATTTTCTTACTTAGTGGCACAGGAGATGTTGTTGAGCCAGAAGATGGCAAGATAGCAGCTATCGGAAGCGGCGGCAATTACGCACTTTCAGCGGCTCGTGCTCTAGATAAATTTGCTGATATCGACGAAGAGGAGCTAGTCAAAGAGAGCCTCAAGATCGCTGGCGAAATTTGCATCTATACAAATACAAACATCAAAACTTATGTTTTAGAATAAGAGAGAAAATGAACTTAACACCAAGAGAAATTGTTAAATTTTTAGATGACTATGTGATCGGTCAAAAGGACGCCAAAAAGATCATAGCGATCGCACTTCGCAACCGCTACCGCCGTATGAAGCTTGAAAAGAGCCTGCAAGATGACATCATGCCAAAAAATATCTTGATGATCGGCTCAACTGGCGTTGGTAAAACCGAGATCGCAAGGCGCCTTTCAAAAATGATGGGTCTGCCATTTATCAAGGTCGAGGCTAGCAAATATACTGAGGTTGGCTTTGTTGGTCGTGACGTTGAGAGCATGGTGAGAGACCTTGCAATGGCCTCATATAATCTCGTAAAAAACGAGCAAAGCGAGAAAAATCAAGACAAGATAAATGCCTACATCGAAGAAAAGATCGTCTCAAAGCTACTTCCGCCACTTCCAAAAGGTGCTAGCGAAGAGAAGCAAGCAGAGTACGCTAAGAGCTATGACAAGATGCTAAATAGATTAAGAAATGGCGAGCTTGATGAGCTAAGTATAGAGATAGAGGTGCAGCAAAACCCACTTGAAGCTGGCTCAAACGTGCCACCTGACATGGCACAGATGCAAGAGAGCTTTATAAAGATAATTGGCATCGGCGGCAAAAATATCAAAAAAGAGATGAAGGTAAAAGACGCCAAAAAAGCCCTTCAAAGCGAGGCAAATGATAAAATTTTAGACCTTGAGAGTGTAAAAACAGAGGCTTTAAGAAGAGCTGAAAACGAAGGCATCATCTTTATAGATGAGATCGATAAGGTAGCCGTTGGCTCAGGTAGCTCAAACAGGCAAGATCCTAGCAAAGAAGGCGTGCAAAGAGACTTGCTACCTATCGTTGAGGGCTCTAATGTAAATACCAAATTTGGAAATTTAAAGACAGATCACATTTTATTTATCGCAGCTGGCGCCTTTCATATAAGCAAGCCAAGCGATCTCATCCCAGAGCTTCAAGGCCGTTTCCCACTAAGGGTCGAGCTTGATAGCCTTGATGAGGACGCGCTTTATCAAATTTTAACTCAGCCAAAAAATTCGCTTTTAAAACAATATATCGCACTTCTTTCAACTGAAAATGTCGAGCTAGAATTTGACGATGAAGCGATAAAAGAGATAGCAAGGATCGCTCACGCAGCAAATGAAAAGATGGAGGATATCGGTGCTAGACGCCTTCACACGGTGATCGAGCGCGTGATAGAAGATATCAGCTATGAGGCTAGCGAAAAGAGCGGCGAGAAGATAAATGTGACAAAAGAGCTTGTAAAAGAGCGCCTAAAAGATGTGGTTGAGGATCAAGATCTAGCGAGGTATATACTTTGAAATCAGGCTTTGTTAGCATCATAGGACGCACAAATGCTGGCAAAAGCTCGTTTTTAAATGCCTTATTAAACGAAAAGATCGCCATTGTCTCGCACAAACAAAACGCAACTCGCAGAAAGATAAATGGCATAGTTATGAACGGTGAAGATCAGATCATCTTCACCGACACGCCAGGGCTTCACGAGAGTAACAAGGCGATAAATCAACTGCTAATTAGCCAAGCTATAAAATCGATGGGGGACTGTGATCTCATCGTATTTTTAGCGCCTATCCATGATGATACAAGTGACTACGAGAAATTTCTAGCTCTAAATCCTGAAAAACCACACATCTTAGTGCTAACAAAAGTCGATGAGAGCTCAAATGCTAAAGTCTTAGAAAAGATCACTCAGTATCAAAAATTTCAAGATAAATTTGCAGCTTTGCTTACTTTTAGCACCAAACAGCCTACATATAAAAAGCCACTTCTTGATGAAATTTGCAAGCTTTTGCCAGAGCATGAGTACTTTTATGATCCAGAATTTCTCACGCCGACAAATGAAAAAGAAATTTTTAGAGAATTTATACTTGAAGCGATCTATGAAAATTTAAGCGATGAAATACCATATCTTAGTGATGCGATCATAAAAAGTGTAAAAGAAAAAACAGGCATAACTGAAATTTATGCTAGCATCATCACGGAGCGTGACATCCACAAAAGCATGATCATCGGGAAAAATGGCGAAACTATTAAAAGAATAGGAATTTTTGCAAGAAAGTTAATACAAAATTTAACCAACACAAAGGTCTTTCTAAAGCTCGATGTAGTCGTTAAAAAAGGCTGGAGTAAAGAAGAAAAGAGCCTAAATCAGATAATCGGCTATTGATTTTTTATTTTAAAGATATTAAAATATAACCCAACTAGAGTCTTATAGAGGTTAAATTTATGTTAAAACTTGGAAAAACTAACGATACTCCAATTGTTACCCTAAATCCTTACGAATACGAAGGTTTTAGATTTTATAACAGTGCTGTTGATGCACTAAGCCTCTCAAAAAATGTTTCTAAACATGATTTTTTTATATCTTATATCGAATACAAAGATATCATAACAGCTACCTTTAATATATCAAGAACAACAGACGATGATGACCTTGAAAATATTATATCTGTTAAAATTTATGAAGAACTTTCTCTTGACCCAGCAATTGACTACAAAATAGTATATTTTGAAAGCAAAGTAAATACTGAAGAGAGAATTTTTAATGTATTTATTATAGCTAATGAAACGATAAACAAAATATTTAAAAATATTTCTAAAAGAGTTAGTTTTATCGATTATGTCGCCGTAGAACCACTTTTATATGGTGCTATTTACAAAAAAGGCTTGCTTCCAAGTACACAAACCGACTGCTTTTTAACAATTAGAGCCGATGAAGCTTTCGTGAGCATATATGTGAATGGAGAATATCTAACTTCAAGAAGCATAAGATATACATTAAATTACCTAAGAGATAAATTTGTAGAGCAAAGTGGTGAAAGAATAAGCAGTGATAAGTTTGCAGATATTTTAAAAACAAAAGGACTTGTCGACAAAGAAGAAGAAGGTTTTAATTATGATTTAAATACTATTTTTGAAGACTGTATTTTTTATGTTAATGATACAATCAATATCATCAATAGAATTTATAATGTTAATACAAAAAATATTTTTATTGACTGTGACTACAAGATCGAACATCTTGAGAAATTTATAAATACAAAACTTGACATTAATGTTGTAAAGTTAAACACAAATACTACTATAAATTCTAAGAATTTAAAAATTACCGAACGACACAATATAATGGCTTTATATGCAAGATTTTATGAAAAAGAAGGCTTTAATGCTGATTTCAATTTTTCAAATATGCTTAGGCCAGACCCATTTACAAAAAGAAAAAGTGGAAAATTTATTCTGACATGTGCTGCAGCTTTTTGTTTAAGCATGCTTTATCCATTATATAATTATATTGCTGGTGAGATTTTAGATAAAGATTCGCAAAGACTAAACGATGAGCTTAGTGTGCTTAATGCACAAGCAACTCAAATAAAAAATACTCTTGCAAGATTAAAAAAAGAGCAAGATGAAGTCAAAACACTAACCGTAAAAGAAGAGGAAAGACTAAATTTTAGAAAAGGTTTATTGCAAGAAATTGAAAATAAAAAAGATAATTACGCAATGAAAGGTTTAAATCTTTTTGAAATTACCGATATGATAAATGACAATGGCGTTTTTATAACAAATATTGCAAATAATGATAGAAATTTAACCATAACTACCGTAAGCGATAATGAGAAGAGGATAACTCAGTTGATAAAAGACATCAGTAAAATGCCAAAATATTCGGTAAATACTAAAAAAATCAAAGAAGATAAACGAAATAACGAATACGAAAGCAATATAAGTATAGAGATAAGACAATGAGACAAGATATTTTAAGTAAATTAGATAATTATTTTGATACAAAAAAGCAAAGCGAAGTAAGCATAATCTTCTTTGGATCAGCTTTGGTTATTGTATATATTGTTTACATGCTTTGCTTTGACCCATCACAAAATTTCTATGATGAAAAGCTTGATGCCCACACAAGAGTAAGTAGTGAGCTTTCTAAAACAAGAGATTATTTGACATCAGTTAGCTCGCCAGATGGTGATAGAAATTTTAAAATAAACGAAGAAACAAAAAACTTAGAAGTTCTAAAAAACAGATATGCTAATGTTCTAAAATTTAATGGATATTTTGATGCCAAGTTAAAAGAGTTATCATTTTTGCTTTTTAATGATCAAAATTGGGCAAATTTTCTAGATAATATTGTTCTTTTGGCAAAGCAAAATAATATAAAAATTTTAGAGCTTAAAAGTGATATTAAAGAGCCAAATTTGCAAAAGATCGAACAAATTTTAAATATTGACTTAACATTTTTGGGTGGTTTTAAAGATATGCTTTCATATATAAATAGCCTAGAAGAGTCGAAACTCGTAGTAGATCTTCACAAGATGGATGTAAACTCTACACAAAAAGATCTTGGAGCTAAGATATCAATATCTGTTTGGGGGATGAAATACTAATGAAAAGAGGTATTTTGTTAGCATTTTTATCATTTAGTGTAATATGTGCTAATCAGTTTCAAAACGAAACAAGTTCTTATGATAAAATTTTTGAAAAGATAAAAGAAAAAAGAAGTGGTCTAAATGCTATTGAGCTTGCAAGCGTTAAAGATCCTTTTAAACAAGAATCTTTAAAACCAAAAGTTGATCAAAATAGATCAAACGAGTACCAATCTTCAAGAGGTCTTAGTCTAAAAGCAATATTACTTAATAAGGCAAATATTAATTCAAAGTGGTATAGTGTTGGAGACATCGTTGATGAGTATAAACTAACCGCTGTTACAAGAAATAGTGTTGTTTTAATAAAAGGCGACGAGAAACAAGAGCTAACTTTAAAAAATGGAAGTAAAAATGTTGGGATCAAAATTAAATAAATTATTTATAGTTGCTGCACTGGCATGCTTAAGTATAAATTTTGCAGATGCAAGACCAAGCAGTTGTTTAAGTAAAAACTTTAGTATGAAAATTTCAGATGATGTTGCCCTTGGAGACGTACTAAATCAACTTTCTGAAATGTGTGACTTTAGTATAGTAGCCAAAGATGCATATAGTAAAACAGAGCTAAATGATAAGGTCTTTGGCGTAAACATTAGAAATATGAACTTAAGTGAAGTTTTTGACCTACTTTTGAGTGAAAAAAATTTAAGCTATGAATTTTCAAACAATGTCCTAAAAATATCTTCATTAAAAACTCAAATTTTCAAACTTGATTATATAACTTCAATAAGGGAAGGAACTGCTGTAACTCAAGCATCTGTTGATGCTACTCCATCTGAGGTCTCTACAAGCTCAAGTAGCAGTTCATCTAATGCTCAAAGCGATAGCTCGTCACAAGGCTCAAGTAACCTCATAAAAACAACTGAAAGATTTGATTTCTGGGAAAAACTTGACGCTGAATTAAAAGCTATTTTAAATAATAGCAGCGAACATATCACAGCGCCTGATCCTATAATAAATCAAAACGCTGGCCTTATTACAGTAACAGCTACACCTTCTCAACTTAAACGTGTAGAAAAGTACATAGCTGAAATGCAAAAAAGACTTAAAAAACAAGTCATTATCGACGTTTCTATAATATCAGTGGAGCTAAACAATGAGTATAAACAAGGGGTTGACTGGAGCAAATTTGAGCTTGGATTTAATACATATATAGGCAATTCAAGTAGTAATGGAAGCTCTGGTGCAAATTGGACAAACAAGGGCAATAGCCTAAGTGATGGCTTTGGCCGCACGTTAAATATTGCTGCAAATTTAAATTTTAGTCTTGATGGTATGATAAATTTTCTTGAGACAAATGGTAAAACAAAGGTCATCTCAAGTCCAAAAGTAACTACACTAAATAACCAACAAGCTCTTATTTCAGTTGGTGATAATATCAACTACAGAGTTCAAGAGCAAACAGATAGTGGTAACAGCAATAGCGATAGGCTAACAACTACATATAAACAATACTCAGTATTTATCGGCATCTTGTTAAATCTACTACCAGAAGTATCTGACAATAACAAAATCATGCTTCGCATCAACCCATCACTTAGCAACTTTAAATACAGCGAAGACGACACAAGACAAAACGCATTAAGAGAGATAGCTCCTGATACAGTACAGAAAAAGCTCTCAACTGTTGTTCAAGTCGATAGTGGAGATACAATAATACTTGGCGGTCTAATAGGCCAAACAAAAGGTAAAAATAATACATCTGTGCCTATTCTTTCAGATATTCCTCTTATAGGCAATGCTTTTAAAAGCACAAGAGATAGCGTAAAAACAACTGAGCTTATCTTTGTTATTACGCCACATGTAGTTGATCTTGAAGATAAAAAGCCAATAGGCCAATCACTAAAAGACTTAGGTTTTTCTAAATCTATCTATGAGTAACGAAAACATTTATACTCATATAAAAGATCTCTTTATAAACGAAGACGAAGTGAGCGACTTTGTAAATTTAGACAATTCAATAGCTTGCTATAATAAAATAGTTTCAGCTTTAAAAAAACCGCTAAAGCTTATTTTGTTTTATGGCAAACCAGGAAGCGGAAAAACATTTTTACTAAACAAAATAGCATCTGATCTAAAAGAAGATAAAAGGTTAATCTTTTTCCCACATCCATTTTTTAGCGAAACTTCTTTTATAGAAGCAATTAGTAAAGAAATTTATGGTAGTACATTAGATAATATAGATAATTTTGAGAACTTCATCACACACTATTCTAGAAATTTTAACAATAAAGATGAAATCTTACAAAATCAAACAGTAGTTATATTGGACGAGGCACAGCTTTATCCAACTGAACTTATTGAAAAAATAAGACTTATGGCTGACACCAGGATGTTTAAGTTTCTTTTTACGATACATAAAACCGAAAATGAAGATGTGTTGGCAAAGGACTATTTTCAAACAAGGATTTGGGAAAGCATTGAGCTTGGAAGTGCAAATACAAACGAGATCATCGTCTACTTGCAAAGAAAACTAGAACAAAAAGGATATGAAAAATATCTAAAATTTCAAAAAAAAGACTACGACAAAGCCTATGAGCTTTGCTCTGGAAATTTACGTACGCTAAATAAGATCATGTATAAATTCTATGAGATTTGTGAGTTTTACGAGCAAAACCAGCCATCAAAACTAAGTGATGAAAATGCAAATATCAGAATTTTAACCATGTCGGCACTTGACGCAGGACTGATAAATGCTTGAAATACAAGAAATTCAAAGACTAGAAAAACTCTACGAAGAGTATGAAAAAAAGAACAAACCTAATCCTTTAAAATTTCTTATAACTGGTAAAAATTCCAAATTTTTGGTTATTGAAATTTTTGCAATCATTGTGTTGCTTATAATTTTGATATTTTTAAGCAGCAAAAAAGAAAACAAGCAAAGCCCTACTTCAGCAGTAATAGAGAAAAATTTAACAGTAGCTCCACCAAAAACAAAAGAGCAAAATTTAACTATACTAGAAATAAATACAAGCAAAAATGCTTTAGAAAATGGAAAACAAAAAAGCGAACAAGCCAAAGAGAGATTTGAGGCTGAAAAAAAGCAAGATGAGCTAGCTGAAAAAATAGCCAAAAAATTAGAACAATCAATAAAACTAAACGAAGACAATAAAGAACAAGAATCTACCAAAAAACAAAGAGCTGGCGGTGGCTGGCTAAAACTAAATATGCCAAGCGATGATGAAAATGTTCAAAATGAGCAGTCTTATGCGCAGCCTCTACCAAGCGAAGAGACAATAGAACTAGAACCAAAGACAAAACCTAAGATTGACATTCAAATTTCAAATGCAAATGATGAAATTTCAATATTAAAAGATAAATTTAACAAAAATAAAAATGTCAAAAATGCACTCGATATAGCAAAAAAATGTTACGAAGAAAAAAGATATAGTGATGCTATAAAATGGGCTTTAACGGCAAATGATATAGATAGTAGCTCTGAAGAATCATGGATTATATTCGCAAAAGCAAAATATATGTTAAAACAAAAAGATGATGCGCTACGCGCACTAATGGAGTATAACAAAAAGATAAACAAACCAGTCATAAATGAGCTTATAAAAAAGATAAAAAGTGACACGCTGTGAAATTTTTAATACTAATATTTTTAGCAACCAACGCCTTTGCTCTTGGCAGTGTCGAGATAAAAGGTTATTTTGAAAAAGGTGAATACACTAAAATTTGCAATCAAAAAGTGCAAGACTTTCTAAAAGACTCACAAAACGAAGAACTTCTTAATATATTTGGCATATCTTGTTTAAAAATTAACGATATAGATAGACTTGCACTACCAGCAAGCAAACTATCTAGAACACAAACATCAAGGGAAAATGCAGCGTATTTTGCAGATATCTTGTTTAAAAAAAAGCTACTACTGCATGCTCTTTTAGACGGAACTGATATAAGCTATATTAGACTTCCAAAGAGCGATTATATACTCTCATTTATATTTGATAAATTTGTGAAAAAAGAGTACGTTGAAGAACTTGGTACGTTTATTTTTGAAGAGCCAAACTCAGATACAAGATATGAGCTTAATACATCTTTTGGTGCAAATTCTCCAAAAATGATTTTAAAAATTTTCAAAAATGACGATCTTACTTTGCAGATTGAGTATAGGTAGATAGCAAATGAACAACTTGGAAAATTTAATATTAAAAGCATTAGAACAACTTAATAAACTTAATAGCGAGCAAATTTCAAATCTCGTTGAGATAAAAGAAGCTAACTCAAAAAGTCTATTAAGCATCTTGATAAATGAACATATAGTTGATGAAGAGACTTTTTTTGACGTATTATCTGATATTTATAGAAGAGGAAATGCTGATATAGATGATATCTCTACTGATCTTCAAGTAGATCAAAAACGCTTTATAGAGCATGTTTGTAAAAAATTTAAGATAACTTTTTTTGATCTTGATGATATCGACATCGACTACCGCATCAGTGAAAAACTAAGTACTGCTCAGCTAAAAACATATAGCGCGATCCCAGTAAAAGAAGACGAGATAAGTGTATATGTTGCTTTTAAAAATCCATTTGATGTTATCGCTCAAGACAAAGTGCAAAATTTATTCAATAGGAAGCTATTAAAAGTTGCATGTGCCGATCCAGCACAAATAGAAAAATATATAAATAAAGTAGCTCTTAATGAGAGCATAAAAGATGTCGTTGCAGAGATCAGAAGAGAGCTTTCAAGCTCGGCTAGTCAAGGTCAAAACACTGAAAACTCTGGAATTTTAAAGCTAATAGAGATCATCTTAAAAACATCTATCCAAAGCAGAGCCAGCGACATCCACATCGAGCCAACCGAGACAAACTGCATCGTAAGAAGCAGGATCGATGGTATGCTAAGCGAAACATTTATATTTGATAAAGATATCTATCCGCCGATGGTTAGCCGTATGAAGCTACTTTCAAATATGGACATTGCAGAACGCCGTCGCCCACAAGATGGTAGATTTTCAGCTCAAATTTTAGACAAAGAGTATGATTTTCGTATCTCGACGCTACCTATCTTAAATGGCGAAAGTATAGTTTTAAGAATTTTGGATAAGTCAAAGGTTATCATAAACCTCGAAGACCTAGGCATGCACCCAGACAACTTTGCTAAATTTAAAAAGAGTATGAAAGCGCCTTATGGCATCATCCTAGTCACTGGCCCAACGGGATCAGGAAAGACGACGACGCTTTATGGTGCGCTAAATGATATAAAGAGCATAAAAACTAAGATCATCACCGTTGAAGACCCGGTTGAGTATCAGCTAAATATGATCCAGCAGGTGCATGTAAATGAGAAGTCTGGACTTACCTTTGTTTCAGCGCTCCGCTCTATTTTGAGGCAAGACCCTGACGTCATAATGATAGGTGAGATCAGGGATCAAGAGACGCTTCGCATAGCGATACAAGCGGCACTTACTGGCCACCTTGTCTTTTCTACCCTTCACACAAACGACGCCATTAGCGCACTTCCTCGTATGATCGACATGGGTATCGAGCCATATCTAGTAAGCGGTGCACTCGTTTGCATAGAGGCTCAAAGGCTTGTTAGAAAGCTCTGCCCACACTGCAAACAAAAGATCACACTATCTCAAAAGGCGTTTGACGAGGTTAAGAAATTTGTCCCTGAAAACTACCAGTTTTACAAAAGCGTCGGATGTCCGCAATGCTCACAAACAGGGTATCTAGGACGTGAGATGATAAGTGAAATTTTGCCTATTAGTGACCATATAGCAAGTATGGTTGCAAATGGTGCTTCTAAAGATGAGCTTAAAAGCGTTGCTTACGAAGAGGGCTTTATAGATATGTTTCATGATGGCGTCATAAGAGCAGCAAATGGCATAACCACGCTTGAAGAAGTTTATAGGGTTGCTAAGATATGAAATTTTACGAGATAGAATACATAAAAGACGGCAAACGTCAGAAGATGAGTTTAAAAGCAAATAGCAAAAACGACATAAAAGATCGTGCAAAAGTTGCTGGTATGATCGTAAAGATTAAAGAGACTCAAACTTCAACTATAAATGATGGTTTTTTAGATCTACAAGAAAAATTTACTAAGCTTTTTTCATCTGCAAAAGTAAAAATTCCTGCCTTAGTTGCCACCATAAGGCAGCTTAGCGTTATGACAAATGCTGGTATCTCAATACATGATAGTATCAAAGAGACAGCAAGTGCCACCGAAGATAAAAGACTAAAAGAGATATTTCAAACAATAGATGAAGATCTAAACCAAGGAGCAAGCCTAACTCAAAGTATAGAAAATTTTCAAGAAGAGCTTGGTGATGTCACTGTAGCTATGATAAGACTTGGTGAGAGTACTGGTAATATGGCTGACGCGCTTACAAAGCTTGCCTCTATCTTGCAAGAAGTTTGGGACAATCAGCAAAAATTTAAAAAAGCGATTCGTTATCCTATAACTGTTATTTGTGCTATTGTGCTAGCTTTTATTATATTAATGACATCAGTTGTACCGCAATTTCGTGAAATTTTTGAGCAGCTAAATGCCGAACTGCCACTTCCAACTAAAATTTTATTAAATATCGAATATGCTATGAGTCATTATGGCATATATATCATCGCAGTTCTTATCATTTTTGCAATCTTATTAAGAAAATACTATGTAAGTGATGAAAATTTTAGAGATAGGATTGATAAATATCTACTAAAAGTTTATCTAATAGGTAAAATAATATTTTTTGCAAATATGAGTAGATTTAATCTAATATTTACAGAGCTTGTGCGCGCTGGCCTTCCTATCGCCGACGCATTAGATACTGCTGTTGTAACTGTGTCAAACCAAGACATAAGAAACAAGCTTACTGGAGTTAAAGTATTAGTTGGGCGTGGTGTAAGCTTAACAGAAGCTTTTAGACAGACTGGACTTTATGAAGGTATGCTAATACAGATGATAAGCGCAGGAGAGCAAAGTGGTAGTTTAGATGATATGACTGGAAAAGTTACTGATTATTACAGGATGAAATTTAATGATATAATCGACAATATTTCAAATTATATCGAGCCAATTTTGCTAGTGTTTATAGCTGCAATGGTGCTTTTGCTAGCCCTTGGTATATTTATGCCGATGTGGGATATGGCAAAAGCTGTTAAAAATTAATTTTAGACGACAAAGGAGTAAAATGTCTATAGAAAAAGAATTTAGTGTTGATGAAAACGCATTTTTAGTTTCAAAAACTGACCCAAAAGGAAGGATCACTTATTGTAACGAGCCGTTTTTAAATATAGTAGGAGCTAAACAAGGTGATCTTTTAGGCAAACCACACAATATCATAAGGCATCCTGATATGCCAAGAGTTGTTTTTAAAATGCTTTGGGATAGAGTACAAAATAAAGAAGAAATTTTTGCCTTTATAAAAAATAAAAGTTTTAATGGAGGATTTTACTGGGTCTTTGGAAACATAACAGCATCGCTTGATCAACAAGACAATATAGTTGGTTATTATTCTGTTAGACGCAAACCAAATCCAAAAGCTATAGAGGTAATAAAGCCTCTTTATACAAAATTGCTTGAATTAGAGCGCGATGGTGGTATTGAAGCATCTAAAAAGTACTTATTAAATTTCTTTGAAGAGAAATCAACTAGTTATGATGAATTTATAAATAACTTGCAAAGGTTTTAAAAATGTTTAAGAAAAGATCAAATGCAATAAGTGAAATTTTAGACGTTGTTAAATCAGCAAGAAATGGTGTGCTAGAGCCTCGCATAGTAAATGTTGGCGAAAAAGACGAGATGTATGAAATCGCTCTTGGCATAAATGATCTATTAGATCAGGTAGAAGCTCTTCAACGTGAGATCGCAACCTCCATCCAAGCTGCCCAAGAGTCAAAAACGTATAGAAATATATTTACAGAAGGTTTTAGGGGCGCATTTAAGCGAAATGCTGTGTCTATGAGCAATGGCGTTATTGGTATCAAAGAGGGACAAAAAAGCAAAATTAGAGGCATACTTTCGAGTGAACTTGATAAACTTGGAAACGGCATAAATGGCATAAATGATGTTAGAAATGACCTAAATGAAAGCATTAAAAATTTGAGCCTAACAGCAGCAGATGCTGGCCAAACAGCACAGGTTGCTAAAGAAAATATGTCAAACATTACGATACTTAGCCAAAATATGGGACAGCTTGATGATTTAGTACAAAGCTGCACAAATGCTACAAGTATGCTAAGCACTAGAGCTTCTGAGATAAGCTCGGTCTTAAATTTAATAAAAGATATTGCCGATCAAACAAATCTACTAGCGCTTAATGCAGCCATTGAAGCAGCACGTGCAGGAGAGCACGGACGTGGCTTTGCAGTCGTTGCTGATGAGGTTAGAAAACTGGCTGAAAATACGCAAAAAGCTGCAAGTGATATCGAAGTAAACATAAAAACACTTCAACAAGAAGTAAACGGCATCGATGAAAATTCTAAAAAAATAGATGAGATATCAAAGCTAACTACACAAAATGTTGAGAATTTCAAAAAGGTATTAAGCGAATTCAATATAAATGCACAAAATACAGCACAAACATCAAAATATGTTGAAAATAAAACCTTTGCAATAATTGCAAAAATTTCTCAAATAGCTTATAAAACTAGGGCATATTCCGATGTTATAAATGAACAAGGATATGATGAGGAGATACAAAATTTAGCTCAAGGTCTAGCAGATTGGTATGAAAATGATAGTATTAAAGAGCATAAGCTTGATAAAAATTTCATCAAATCACAAGAGCTGACAACATCTCTAAACAATGAAATTAAATATTTACTTGAAAAATCAGCTACAGGATATAATGAACAAAATTTGAACTATTTTGTAGAAGAATTTAAAAAGATAGAAAAATTAAGCGAGCAAATTTTCGCCTCTTATAATAATATCTTTGGCAAACAAAACTAATTTTATTTAGCTTATCTTTGATGTTTCTTTGGGTGGTCAAAAAACAAAGCTTTTGCACTGCCCTCTTTTAGCTCTTTAAATTCAGACTCAAACTCAATGCAAAAAATGCCTGACGTTGGGATATTATCGATCGATGAGTCGCTTAGATATTCGCAAATTTCTGTTATGCTTGGATTGTGCGTGATGATGAAAATTTCATCTAAATTTTTGTCTAAATTTCTTACAAATTCCAACAGATCTTCAAAGCTTATGTCGTAAAGCTCATCTTTTATCTCTATGGATTTTTCTTTAAATTTTAAAGTTTTAGCGATGATTTTTGCTGTTTGCTCGCATCTTTTAGCACTGCTTGAAAAGATAGCTCCTGGCATCACATCATACATTTTTAGCCTGCTGGCCATAAATTTAGCGTCCTCTTTGCCTTTCTGGCTAAGCTCTCTTGAAGCATCTTTTGCGCCGTCTTTGTTCTCATCAACTGCTTTTGCGTGCCTTATGAAGTAAATTTTGCTCATGATCTCTCCTTTGAGAAATTCTTTATCCAACTAAGCTCTTCCTTGCTAAATCCAGCCTTTAAGCGGTCCTTTTCGTTGATATCTCTAATGCTTTTAAATGAATTTGGATATAAATTTAAGATGATGTCAAAGTAGCTTTTCTCATCGACGCCCTCTTTTTTGCAGGCAAATTTAAACCACTTATCACCCTTATAAACGTGAGAGACTTCCTCTTTTAAGATGACTTTTAGGCACTCTATGAGCTCTTCTTGCCCGCCCTCAGCTTCTAGCCTTTTGATGATGTGAGCGTTTGCATCAAGCCCGTTTGCCTCCATATATCTTGGTAGTAGCGCCATGCGGCTAGTAAGCCTATCTGAAGTCTTTTGAAGTGCGATAAATAGGCCATCATGCACGCTTAGCTCACCGTATCTGCCGCCCTGCTTTGTGAGTAAATTTTCTATCATGCAAAAGTGCCTGATCTCATCCTCAGCCACCTCCAACCAGTCCTCGTAAAACTCCCTTGGCAGCCCTCTAAATCTATAACAAGCATCAAGCGCGATGTCAATGGCGCTAAACTCGATGTGAGCGACCGAGTGAATAAAATTTAGGTTTTTATCTTTTGGTTTTACCTTTTTGTTTAGCTCTTTCATGCTAACGACGTCGCAAAATTTAGTGTAGCATGGGGTAGTTAGCTCATTTGGCGCAGAAATTTCATCAAAACAAATATCTAAATTTGATCTAAATTTCTCGTAAAACAGCTCAAATTTTAAAAATTTAAGCTCCACGTCGCCCTCGTTTAAAATGTCCCAGATCTCATCAAAAAATCTCATCTGCTCTCTTTAAGTAAAATTTAGCATACAAACAGCCAATGCCCCAGCCTATAAAATGCGCGTACCATGCGACATTTATGCCTATAAGTAGCGGCAAAAAGCTCATGGCAACAACGATAGCAAAGTAGCCAAACCACGCCTTTTTATCTGAGTAAAGCACCGAGGTCGCCAGCATGCCAAAGAGCATACACAAAGCGCCGCTTGCACCGACTAAATTTATAAATTTCTCATTTTCAAATGCAAAATATATATAAATAAAGCTTAAAATTTGCGTCAAAACGCCGCCAACAATATAAAAAATGATAAATTTTTTCGTGCCAAGATATAGCTCACTCATCGTGCCAACTTGATATAAAAAGATCATATTCATGAGCAAGTGACCTGTGCCTGCGTGCATAAAGATAGATGTGAGGGGCTGAAATAAATAGAGTTTTTCTAAAAAATAGATGTTTAAACCAAGCGCGAGCCATAGCTCACGCGAGTGCAAAAAGGTGATACCAAAAAATGCAGCTAAATTTAAAAGGATAAGTGCAAATGTAGCTGTGCTACTTAGCTTTGCCATATCCAGCAAATCTGTTTGCCGCTAGGCAGCTAGCGTTTGAGCACCTTACAACGTAGCTATTTATCTCTTTGTCGCCCTTTAGATGCGTATTTTTTTGTTTTAAATTCATATAGCTGTGGATGATCCTGCCGCCAGAGTTGTGGATAAATTTGACCGTCTCATCTGGGAGTATGGCCGTTACGATGCCGACGTGAGTGACGTTTTTCTTGTCTTTATTTTTTTGTATGCCTTTACCAAGGGTGTTTGAAAAGAAGATAAGATCGCCTTTTTTTGGATTTTTATGAGTGATCAAATTTTGGCTTTCATAGAAGTTGTAGATGGCTTTTGACTTTCTGCCACCCTTGCTGTAGTAGTTATTGATAGTTTTTTCATCAAAATACATATTTTTATATTTTGCATTAACGATAGAGACGAAGCCTGAGCAGTCGCCCCCTGCTCTAGTATTTAAGTATTTTTTAAAAAATGAACCAAATTCTTTATCAGCTCTGTCGTCATCTTCGTCGAAAAGCTCACCAGAAGCTTGCCTGCTAAAGTCTTCGTTTGTAGAAGCAGTTTGATTGTAGTCATTTTGTGGGATTTTAGGCTCGTTTGAAGTGAAAGAACAACCTGTAAAAAGTGCGATACAAAGTGCAAAAAATATTCTTTTATTTATTAAACTTAACATATTTTTATCCAAAATAATTAATTTTCGTAATTTTAACTCTTAAATGTAAATAAAGCGAAAATAGCGCCCTGTTTTCTTTACTCTAAGTTTAAAAACAATATAATCGGCAAAAAATATATTTTCTTAAGGCAAAAAATAATGATGCACTATCTAAAAATAGAAGGCAATGCCAAATTAAGCGGCGAAGTAAAGATCAGCGGAGCCAAAAATGCCGCCCTACCTATCATCGCCCTAACCTTACTTGCTAAAAATAAGATAAATTTAACAAATATCCCAAATGTCGCTGACATAAAGACGCTTTGCCAGTTGCTTGTTAATCTTGGAGCAAAGTGCGAATTTAAAGATGAAAACTCACTAAGTATCGACACGAGCAGCGTAAATTCAACCACGGCAAACTACGACATCGTTAGAAAGATGCGCGCTTCTATCTTGACGCTTGGTCCGCTTCTAGCGCGCTTTGGACACTGCGAAGTGAGCCTTCCTGGAGGCTGTGCGATCGGACAAAGACCAATAGATCTGCACCTAAGCGCACTTGAGAAAATGGGCGCAAATATCGAGATAAAGCAAGGCTACGTTGTTGCAACCGCGCCAAATGGACTAAAAGGCGCAAAGATAGTTTTTGACAAGATCACCGTAACTGGCAGCGAAAACATCATCATGGCAGCAGCTCTAGCTCACGGCACGACAGAGCTTTTTAACGTCGCGCTTGAGCCTGAAGTGGTGCAAATTTGTGAAATTTTAGCAAGAAGTGGCGTTAAGATCGAAGGCATCGGCACGAGCGAGCTAAAGATCACTGGCAGCGGTCAAAAACTGCTTGAAATTTGCGATATCGAGGTCATCCCTGATAGGATCGAGGCTGGCACATACCTTTGCGCTGGAGCTATCACAAATAGCAAAATTTCAGTCACAAGAGCAAATGCTGCGCACATGACAGCCATTTTAAATAAATTTGAAGAGATGGGCTTTGGCATCGAAATAGACGGCGATAAGATCACGATTTTGCCGACAAATGAGATAAAACCGATCGAGATAAGAACGACTGAGTATCCAGGCTTTCCAACCGATATGCAGGCTCAGTTTATGGCGCTTTGTCTTGCGGCAAATGGCGTTAGCACGATAGATGAGAGGCTTTTTGAAAACCGATTTATGCACGTTAGTGAGCTAGCTAGAATGGGCGCTGATATCCGCCTAAATGGTCACATCGCAAGCGTTTATGCTCCTGCAAATTTAAATGCAGCTGATGTCATGGCGACTGATCTTAGAGCAAGCTCAGCGCTAATACTAGCCGCTCTTATCGCAAATGGCGAGAGCTTGGTGCATAGAATTTACCACCTTGATAGAGGTTATGAGAGGCTGGAGGAGAAATTTAAAAGCCTTGGGGCAAAAATTGTTAGGCTTGAGGAGTAAAAATGCTAGTAAATGACGCACTTGAGGCTTTAAAAGCTAAATTTAAACCAAAAAATGAGAGCGAAATTTTACCCATTAGTGAGACTCTTGGCAAAACCTTAGCAAATGACGTGATAGCGGTCAAAGACCTGCCCTGCTTTGATAACTCAGCGCTTGATGGATTTGCTGTTAAATTTGATGAAAAAGATGAACCTTATAAGATCATCGCAAGTGCCTTTGCAGGCGATAAAGAGCAGCTAGCTATCGGCAAAAACGAATGCGTGAAGATAATGACTGGCGCAAAGATGCCAAAAGGCTCTGACACGGTCATGAGATTTGAAGACTGCGTGGTTGAGGGCGAGTTTGTAAAAGCGCCAGCTAAGCTTAAAAAAGGCGAGGCTTACCGATTTAAAGGCGAAGAGACAAAAGTTGGTGAAATTTTACTAAAAAGTGGCGAAATTTTAAACACAAGAAGCGTGATGATGCTTGCAGCTCAGGGCATAAGCTTTATAGAAGTTAAAAAGCAGCCTAGTGTTGGAATTTACTCAAGCGGAAATGAGATCATCGAGCCTTGGCAAAGAGCTAGCGAGGATGAAATTTACAACGCAAACGCACTTGGAATCACAGCACTTTTAAGCTCAATCGGTCAAAAAAGCTCATATCTTGGCATCATAAAAGATGAGCTAAGTGCTGTAAAACAGGCATTTTTAAACGCTGCAAACTACGACATCGTTATCTGCTCTGGTGGAGCGAGCGCTGGTGAGGCTGACTTTATGAAGATAGCCCTAAGCGAGCTTGGATACGATGAAATTTTCTCGCACCTTGACATAAGACCTGGCAGACCTTGCAAGGCTTATGAAAAAGATGGCAGGCTTGTTTTTATCTTGCCTGGCAACCCTATGGCTGCTTATCTTTGCACGATGATGCTTGTTTTGCCACTTCTAAAAAGCGAGTGTTTTGTGACGCAAAAAGCTATAAATAGCGAAAATTTAAAGGTAAAATCAGGCAGAGCAAATGCGGTTTTTGGCAATGTAGCTGATGGCAAATTTGTAGCAACTGACGGCGGAAAATATGGCTCAGGCATGATAAACCATATATTAAAGAGTGATTTTGTGTTGATAACTAGCCCTGATCAAGGTGAAATTTTACAAAATAGTGAAATTTCACTTATAAAGCTTCCATAATCCTTGACAAATGAAAAACAATCTGATAAAATGCGGACTTCATTTTGATTGCGGGAATAGCTCAGGGGTAGAGCACAACCTTGCCAAGGTTGGGGTCGCGAGTTCGAATCTCGTTTCCCGCTCCATCTTTTTTATACTCATTTTTTTATTTTCCACAAAACTTTTAGCAAATGAAGTCAGCATCTATCCGATGTATTGCGTCGTAAATGATCAAATTTCACTCAGCACTTTTGGCTTTGAAGGCGAAGACAATGAAATTTTAAACTTAGAGAGCAAAAGAGCTGCCAAGATAGACAGTAAAAAGCTCTATGAAATTCTAACAGCAAATTTTAAAACATATAATGACAAAAGCGGTGGTAGCGTGGCTTTTGTGAAAAACTGCTCTATCATGGATGAAATTCAGATGCAATTTCTAAGAGAGATCAGCAACGAGTACCCAGGCATCAGCGTGAGCGATCTTAGCATCAGTCCGCAAAACAAACTCCCAGCAAATTTCAAAGACTTAGTTTTTAAAAATATATTTTTAAACGATCAAAATAGCCAAAAAGGCGTCTTTAGAGCCTCATTTGAGGACGTTGATCTAAGCTTAAAGAGCCTTTATTTTAAATTTAGCTTTAACGCCAAAATGCCAGTTTTCATCGCTATAAACTCAATGAACACAAACCACATTTTAAGCTTGCTTGACTACCAACCAACGATGATCGAGTTTAGCAAATGGCCGCGTGACGCACTCTTTGGACTTAGCGCCTCAACTCTTGTCACAAAAGTGCAGATAAGAAGCGGAGAAATTTTAACCAAACGTCAGTTTAACGCCATTAGTTTAGTCAAAAAAGGTCAAATGCTAAATGCAGTTTTAAGCGAAGGTGGCGTCAAGATAATCGCTGAAGTAAAGGCACTTGAAGATGGAAATTTAGGCGATATGATAAAGATAAGAACAAGAGAAAATAAAATTTTACAGGCCACAGTTTCAGGCAAAGATGAGGCAATTATCAGATGAAAAAGGTAGTTTTTGCAGCCACTGGAGCAAGCGGGGCTGGGCTTTTTCTAAAGCTAGTAAATGCCGCCAAAGATAGTTGTGAGGCGCATGTCATAGTTAGTAAAAATGCTATGAAGGTCTTAGAAGCTGAAGAAAATTTGAAGCTAAATTTAGATGATCTTGGCGTAAAAATTTATGATGATCAAGACCTTAGCGCAGGTCCAGCTTCTGGCTCGTTTGGCACGGATGCCATGATCATAGCGCCCTGCTCTACCAACACGCTAGCAAAAGTTGCAAATGGCATAAGCGACACACTCATCACAAGAGCTGCAAGTGTCGCGCTAAAAGAGAGACAAACCCTAGTTTTGGGAGTTAGAGAGATGCCATTTTCTACGATCGCACTCTCTCAGATGCAGCTGCTCTCATCTCTTGGAGCTACCATCGCTCCGCCAGTTTTAGGCTACTACGCAGGTATAAAGAGCCTTCTTGATATGGAGAATTTCATCATCGGTAAGTGGCTTGATGCCTTAAAAATCGAAAATAATCTTTACAAAAGGTGGCAAATTTGAAAAAATCTTGCATCTATCCAGGGACCTTTGACCCTATAACAAACGGCCATTTAGACGTTATCATAAGGGCTACGAAAATTTTTGACAAGGTAATCGTCGCAGTTGCAAAAAGTGACAGCAAACAGCCTATGTTCGCACATGAAAAACGCATAGAGATGGCAAAAGAGGCAGTTTGCGAGCTTGGCAATGTAAGTGTGCTTGGTTTTGATAACTTACTTGTTGATTTTGCTAAGTCGCATGACATAAACACCGTCATCAGGGGGCTTCGCGCGGTTAGTGACTTTGAATACGAGCTACAAATCGGTTACGCAAACGCTGCACTTTGGGACGAATTTGAGACGGTTTATCTTATGCCAAGCTTAAATAACGCCTTCATCTCAAGCTCGATCGTCCGCTCAGTCTTGCGCCACGACGGCGACGTAAGCAACCTAGTGCCAGCAAAAATTCTTAAAAATTTAAAGGCGTAAAATGTATGTTTTGTTTGAGGGCATTGACGGCGTTGGTAAGAGCACGCAGATAGAAATTTTAGCTTCTAAATTTAGCGATGCCATCGTCACAAAAGAGCCAGGCGGCACAAAGCTTGGTGAAAATTTACGTGAAATTTTACTAAGCTCAAGCATAAAAATAGGCAAAAGGGCTGAAATTTTACTCTTTTTAGCTGACAGGGCTGAGCATTTTGAAAAGCTGGTCGCTCCAAATTTAGGCAGGCTCATTTTAAGTGACAGAGGCTTTATCTCTGGCATCGCCTATGCTTTGGCAAATGATGAAAACTTAAACGAAAACGTGCTTTTAGAGCTTAATAAATTTGCACTAAATGATAAATTTGCAGATAAGATCATCTTTTTTGAAGCAAGTCATGAGCTTATAAGCTCTCGTCTAAAAAATAGAGGCACAAGCGATAAGATCGAGGCTCGTGGGCTAGAGTATCTTTTAAAAGTGCAAAGCCTGATGAAGCAAATTCTTATCAAAAATGGCTTTGAAACGCTTTTTATAGACGCATCTAAAAGCATAGAGCTAATTTCAAAAGAGATAGAAAATTTTATAAATTTTAAGTAAAATCACAAAAAACAAAAAGGATAATGCGATGATAACGGCACTTCGTGGCATGAAAGATATGCTTCCAGCTCGCGCAAAACTTTACGCACAGATAATCAAAACTTGCGAGGAAGTCGCAAAAAACTACGGATATGAGCAAATTTTGACCCCACACCTCGAGGAGACGGCGCTTTTTAAAAGAAGTGTCGGCGAGAGCAGTGACATCGTGGGCAAAGAGATGTATCAGTTTGAAGACAAAGGCGGCAACGACGTTTGCTTGCGTCCTGAGGGCACGGCTGGCGTGGTTAGAGCCTTTATCGAGGCAAAACTCGACAGGGCAAATGTGACAAAACGCTGCTTTTATCACGGCTCGATGTTTCGCTACGAGCGCCCACAAAAAGGCCGTTTAAGGGAGTTTCACCAGTTTGGCTGTGAGTGCTTTGGCGAGGGCAGCGTCTATGAGGATGCGAGCATTATCTTAATGGTGAGCGAAATTTTTAACAGACTAAATATAAAAACAACCCTAAAGATAAACTCGCTTGGCGACGAGAGCTCGATGAAGTCTTACAAAGAAAAACTTGTTAAATTTCTAGATGAAAACGATGAAAAAATTTGCGAAGACTGCAAAAGACGCAAGCTTTTAAACCCTATCCGCGTGCTTGACTGCAAGGTTGAGAGCTGCCAAGAAATTTACAAAAATGCTCCAGTCATAACTGATAGCTTAAGCTGCGAGGCGCAGGCTGATTTTACAAAACTGCAAGAAATTTTAACGGCAAATGGCGTTAAATTTGAGATAGACACTAAGCTCGTTCGTGGGCTAGACTACTACTGCAAGACGGCGTTTGAGTTTATCAGCAACGAGATCGGCTCACAAAGTGCAGTCGCAGGTGGCGGCAGATACGACAGGCTCGTTGAGTATCTTGGCGGTAGAGCAAGTTATGGCGTTGGCTTTGCGATGGGCGTTGAGAGGATAATGGAAATTTTAGGTGAAGCTGGTGATGAGCGAGACGGAGTTTATCTTTGCGCGCTTGATGCGGCAAATGTTGATTTTATCTATAATCTTGGCTCAAAACTTCGCAAAAAATATCAGGTTGAAATTTCTTATGAAGCTAAAAAACTCCAAAAACATCTGCAAAATGCCGACAATAAAAATGCAAAAATTTTCCTTTGTGTGGGCGAAAACGAGATGAAAGAGAATAAAATTTGGTATAAAAATTTAGAGACCAAAGATGAAAAAACGATAAATTTAGATGAGCTTGAAAAGGAGCTGGGATGAATGATTTTGGACTTAGCATTTGGGGCAATTCAAATTTTGTGATAGAAGATGGCAAAGTCTGCATAAACGAAGCTAGCAAGCCAGCGATCATCGACATCGTTAAAGAGATAAGAGACGATGGCTATAGAGGGCCGCTACTACTTCGCTTTCCGCACCTTATTCAAAAACAGATCGAGCAGATCCACGCAAGCTTTGCAAAGGCAAAGAAAGAGTTTGCCTACAAAGGCAGCTTTAACGCCGTTTTTCCGCTCAAGGTCAATCAATATCCAGGCTTTGTAAAAAACCTAGTACGCCTTGGCAAGCCCTACAACTACGGCCTTGAGGCTGGTAGCAAGGCTGAGCTACTTTTAACAATGGCTTATAACAACGACAAAGCGCCTATAACGGTAAATGGCTTTAAAGATAAAGAGATGATAAACATAGGCTTTATCGCTGCTGAAATGGGGCATAACATCACGCTAACGATCGAGGGCTTAAACGAGCTTGAAGCGATAATCGCCATCGCAAAAGAGCGCTTTAAACCAAAACCAAAGATCGGACTTAGAGTAAGACTGCACTCGACAGGCTCAGGACTCTGGGCAAAAAGTGGAGGCATACACTCTAAATTTGGACTAACATCAACCGAGCTAATAGAAGCTGTAAAGATGCTAAAAAAGGCAAATTTACTTGAAAACTTCACAATGATACACTTTCACATCGGCTCTCAAATAAGCGAGATCCATCCGCTCAAAAAAGCACTCATCGAGGCTGGCAACATCTACGCTGAGCTTAGAAAAATGGGCGCAACAAATTTAAAAGCGATAAATTTAGGTGGCGGCCTTGCGATCGAGTACTCGCAGTTTAAAGAGGAGAGCAGCAGAAACTACACGCTAAACGAATACGCAAACGACGTTGTTTATATGCTTAAAACTATAAGCGAGCAAAAAAAGGAGATCGAGCCAGATATTTTCATAGAGTCAGGTCGCTATATCGCCGCTTCTCACGCACTTTTAGTCGCTCCTGTGCTTGAGCTATTTTCTCAAGAATACACCGAAGAGAAGCTAAATTTAAAGAAAAACAATCCAAATTTAATAACCGAGCTAGTTGATCTTTACAAGTCAATCAAGCCTTCAAACGCCCTAGAGTACCTGCACGACGCTATCCACCACACCGAGAGCATCCTCACGCTTTTTGACCTAGGCTATGTCGATTTGCAAGATAGATCAAACGCAGAGGTGCTTTTAAGGCTCATTAGCAAAAAAGCTGTCGTGATGCTTGGCAACAAGAGCAACTCAAGCGATCTAACTAAAATTCAAAAAGAGGTTCAAGAGAGATACCTGCTAAATTTCTCGATCTTTCAAAGCTTGCCAGACTTTTGGGGTCTAAAGCAAAATTTCCCTATCATGCCGCTTGACAGGCTAGATGAGCGCCCTACTCTGCCAGCTTCGATCTGGGATATCACATGCGATAGCGACGGCGAGATCAGCTATGATGACGAGAAAAATCCGCTACTTTTGCACGACGTGGATGTGGAAAAGGAGGATTATTTCTTGGGATTTTTCCTAGTTGGCGCATATCAAGAGGTGATCGGCATGAAGCACAACCTCTTTACTCATCCAACAGAAGCTACCGTGGAGATAACAAGCGATGGCTACAAGATCACAAATTTACTAGAGAGCCAGTCGATCCTTGATATCATGGAGGACATGGACTACGATATCTACGAGATCCAAGACACTCTAAATGAGCGCTTAGAGAAATCAACTCTGATAAACGAAACACAAAAGAAGCAAATTTTGGGCGAACTTTATCTATTTTTAAATGACAATAGCTACTTAAAGACAATCAACTAAAAAGGACGAAAATGCAACTAGCAAACAGAATGCAAACATTGAGCGAGTCAATCACAATCGCGATCAGCACAAAGGCCAAAGAGATGAAGGCTGCTGGCATCGACGTGATCTCACTTTCAGCTGGTGAGCCTGACTTTATGACTCCAAAAAAGATAAGAGAAACTGTAAAAAACGCACTTGATAACGATAGCAAAAGCGGCAAATACACGCCAGTACCAGGTTTGCCTGAGGTCATTGATGCCATTAGAGCAAAGCTAAAAAGAGATAACGGACTTGACTACAAAGCAAATCAAATCGTCACAAACATCGGTGCAAAACACTCACTTTTTAATGTATTTCAAGCGCTTATCAACCCAGGTGACGAGGTCATCATCCCATCTCCATACTGGGTGAGCTACCCTGAGATCGTTAAATTTTGTGGCGGCGTGCCTGTCTTTATCGAAGCAGACGAGAGCACAAATTTCAAAGTCACAGCCGAGCAGCTAAAAAAAGCGATCACGCCAAAAACGAAAGTCTTTTCGCTAAATCACCCGATAAATCCAACTGGGGCCGTATATACAAAAGAGGAGATCGCGGCATTTGGCGAGGTTTTAAAGGGCACTGACATCATCATCACAAGCGATGAAATTTATGAAAAAGTGATCTATGGCAAAGAATTTCACGCCGTAGCCTCTGTAAGTGATGATCTTTTTAAAAGAACAGTTACGATAAACGGACTAAGCAAGTGTGGCGCGATGCCTGGCTGGAGATTTGGCTATATAGCAAGCCCGATGGACTGGCTAATTGCTGGCATCAAAAAGCTTCAAAGCCAAAGCACAAGCAACATCAGCTCAATCGTGCAAATAGGCGCTATCCCATCGCTTCTAGGCGAAACTGACGAAGACATCGAAAACATGAGAAAAGAGTATGAAAAAAGACGCGACGTGGCAGTTGAGATGATAAATGCTATCCCTGGGCTAAGCGTAGTTAAGCCTGATGGCGCGTTTTATCTATTTGTAAAATGCAAAGATGTAGATAGCGACTCACTTAGATTTTGCAAAAAAATGCTTGAAGAGGTAAATGTAGCGACCGTGCCAGGAGTTGGCTTTGGTATGGATGGATACTTTAGAATTTCCTTTGCAACAGACATCGAGAGCATAAAAAGAGCGATCGAGAGGATCGCAAATTTTGTAAAAAGCTACAAAATTTAATGATCAAATTTAGAGTAAATGGCAAAATTTTCGAGCTTGAAAACGATATAAATGTTTATGATTTTTTAGCTCAAAATGGCTATGAGCTTAAATTTATAGCCCTTGAGCGAGACGGAGAAATTTTGCCAAAAAAGCTTTGGCGTGAGCGCTTCATGAGCGAGGGCAAAGCTTATGAGATCGTCACTTTAGTTGGCGGTGGATGAGGAGAAAATGATAGAGATAGTTTTAAATGGCACAAAATTTAAGGTGTCAGTAAAAAGCCTTAGCGAGCTAAAAGAGCTCGCTCTTGGCGATAAAGAGAGTGAAATTTATAAATTTTTAGAGAAATTTAACGCAACCAAGCCAGATATTTTTATCGTTGATGGCTTTGCCATAAAAGAAGATAGCGAGCTAAAAGATGGCTCAAATGTCGTATTTATAAGGCGTGGAGCGATGCCTGAGCGTGAAATTTTACGCTCAATGATCGCTTCAAGAAATAGTCCTGAGCTAAATTTAGCCCTAAGTAAAGCCGTGATCGGCGTGGCTGGACTTGGTGGCCTTGGCTCAAATATCGCACTAAGCCTTGCAAGAGTTGGCGTAAAAAAGCTAGTACTTGCCGACTTTGACGTCGTTGAGCCAAGCAACTTAAACCGCCAGCAGTATTTCGTCCGCCACATCGGCTCAAAAAAGACGCAGGCGCTTAAAGAGCTGATAAACGACGTCAATCCCTTTGTCGAGGTCGAAACTCACGATATATTTTTAGATGAAAAAAACGTGGCTAGCGTCTTTGGCGAGTGCGAAATTTTATGCGAAGCCTTTGACAACGTCGCTGGCAAGGCGATGATACTAAACGAAGCTGGTGCCAGCCTAAAAGATAAAAAAATCATCAGCGCCTCTGGCATGGCGGGATACTTTAGCTCAAATCTCATAAAAACTATAAAATTTGCCAAAAATGTCTATCTTTGCGGCGACCTCACAAACGAGGCGAAGATCGGTCAAGGACTAATGGCACCGCGCGTTGCGATCTGCGCAAACCACGAGGCAAATTTAGCCATTAGACTACTTATGGGCTTGGAGGCGTAAGTGCAAAGCGATAGTTTGATCCTTGGCGGCAAGGAGTTTCAAAGCCGCTTTATCCTTGGCTCTGGCAAGTACTCGCACGAGCTCATCGACTCAGCCATAAACGAGGCTGGCGCGCAGATACTAACCCTTGCTCTTAGGCGCATAAACGAGAGCAAAGAGCGAAATATACTTGACTTTATCCCAAAAGGTGTGACGCTTTTGCCAAACACAAGTGGCGCTAGAAACGCCAAAGAGGCCGTTCGCATCGCCCAGCTCGCACGTGAGCTTGGGTGTGGCGAGCTTGTAAAGATAGAGATCATAACTGACTCTAAATTTCTCTTTCCAGACAACGCTGAAACGATAAAAGCGTGCGAAGCCTTGGCAAATGACGGCTTTGTGCCAATGCCATATATGTTTCCAGATCTAAATGCCGCAAGAGCGATGCTAAGCGCAGGGGCAAGCTGCATAATGCCTCTAGCTGCGCCCATTGGCTCAAACCAAGGGCTAGTTTTTAAAGATATTATTGAAATTTTGATAAACGAGCTTGATACGCAGATCATCGTTGATGCTGGCATTGGCAGGCCATCACAAGCGTGCGAAGCGATGGAGATGGGAGCAGCTGCGATCATGGCAAACACCGCCATCGCCTCATCTAAGAATATCCCGCTCATGGCAAAAGCCTTCAAAGAGGCGATCATCGCTGGTCGCAACGCCTATCTAGCAGGCTTTGGCGCAAAGAGCAAAAGCGCAAATGCCTCATCTCCGCTCACTGGATTTTTAGACTGATGAAATTTACAAGAACCGACCACATGCAGCTACTACCTCACATGCAGGATGTTGGTAGCGACATTATGGATGAGATTTTAAAAGAGCGAGCAAGCTACAAGCCTGAAATTTACAGCGAAGCGGACGTAAAAGCAGCTCTTAATGCAAAGCACTGCTCACTTGAAAATTTAAAAGCCCTGCTCTCGCCTGCTGCAGCGCCATTTTTAGAGCCAATAGCCAAACTCGCTCAAGCAAAAACAAGGGCAAATTTTGGCTCAAACATCACGCTTTTTACCCCGCTTTACATAGCAAACTACTGCGATAATCTCTGCGTTTATTGCGGTTTTAACGCTAAAAATAATATAAAAAGAGCAAAGCTAAGTGACGAGGAGATCACAAGGGAGTTAAGAGAAATTTCAAAGAGCGGCTTAGAAGAAATTTTGATCCTAACTGGCGAGAGTGAGACCAACTCAAGTGTCGCTTACATCGCAAATGCCTGCGCTTTGGCTAAGAAATTTTTTAAAGTCGTTGGGGTTGAAATTTACCCGCTAAACTCTGAGGGCTACGCCCTGCTTCACAAAAGTGGCGCAGACTACGTGACCGTCTTTCAAGAGACCTACAATCCCACAAAATATGAAAAAATCCACCTTGGTGGCAATAAAAGAATTTTCCCATACCGCTTAAATGCACAAGAGCGAGCGCTTCTTGGAGGCATGAGAGGAGTTGGCTTTGCCGCACTTCTTGGCATAGATGACTTTAGGCTTGATGCCTTTGCGACGGCACTTCACGCAAGTTTAGTTCAAAAAAAGTATCCGCACGCTGAGATCGCATTTTCATGCCCAAGACTTCGCCCTATCATCAACAACGACCGCATCAATCCCCGTGACGTGGGCGAGCGCGAGCTTTTGCAAGTGATCTGCGCTTATAGAATTTTCATGCCAACAGCTAGCATAACCATTTCAACCAGAGAAAAGGCGAAATTTCGCGATAACGCCGTAAAAATCGCCGCAAACAAGATAAGCGCTGGCGTAAAAGTGAGCATCGGCGCTCACGGCGAAGAGAAAAAGGGCGACGAGCAGTTTGAGATAAGTGACGACAGAAGCGTGGATGAGATAAAAGCAATGATAAAAGCAAACGGCTTAGAGCCCTTGATGAGCGAGTATGTCTATGTTTAAAATTCTCTGCGTGGCTGACTTTGAAAGCTATGAGGGCGATGACTTTTTAAAAAGGATACAGCTACTTTGCAAGGCTGGCGTGGATGAAATTTTGCTTCGTGCAAAGGGGCTAAGTGAGGCTCATTTTTACGATCTTGCTAGGGTTGTGGCTCAAATTTGTGAAAACTACCGCAAGAAATTTATCATTAATCAATTTTTTGACGTAGCTTGCAAGCTAAAGAGCGACTTTTGGCTCACTTCATCGCAGCTTGATTTTTTTAAAAATCACGGCGTTTTTTTGGATGAATTTAGAAAAACAGCTAAAATTTGCGCCCCAGCTCACGACCTAGAGCAAGCTAAAATTTCAGCCACTATCGCTGACGTACTCGTTGCTTCTCATATATTTGCCACCTCTTGCAAGGCGGGTTTAGAGCCAAAAGGAGTAAATTTTATAAGTGAGCTAAAAAGCTTTGATAAAGAAATTTACGCACTTGGCGGACTAGACAGCGGGAACTATAAAGAGGCCATAAAAGCTGGCGCAAACGGCATTTGCTTCATGAGCCTAGCAATGAACGGTGATATAGAGCTTATAAAAAAGATAGTAAAGAGCAAAAACGGCTAAATTTAGTATAAATTACACAAAATAATACATAAAATTTTACTCATTTTTGCTAGCGATATATGTTTTTATATCAAATATAAGTAGCGTCACAAGCGATGGCAGCATATAGGAGTTTAGCACTAAAAACAGCGACTTTGTCAAATTTGACTTTATTAAAGTCTCTATGTCAAGGCTGCTGTTGTAGTTAAAAAAATATATCAATGCAAACTCGCCAACAAGAACTATACGAGTGATCTTTAGCAAGATGTCATTTCCCGGTCTTGCAAATTTATCATAACCCACAAGCGACAAAGTGATCCAGCCAAGCAGCCAAATTGAGCAGGCTAAAGCATAAACAGTAATGCTTTCATCAAATTTTTCAAGTAGTAAAAATACCAAAGGTTGCAAAAATACAAGGCTAGCGATAAACCAAAGAAGTGAGCTAAAGGCTAGCAGGCAAACACAGCCAAAGATAGAAATGGCAGAGATAAAGCCAAAAACCTCTAACCAAAGATAGTAGGCCAGCGCATATGATAAAAAAGAAAAAACAAGCCAAATTTTAATAACAAGTCGCCACCTATTTGCAAAGGCAGTGGCTTTTAAATTTAGGCTATCTGTCAAACTCATTTACGAGATTTTCTTTTGTTTTGGGCGGAAAACTTTCATCACATTTTCATCAGTCTCGATAAATGCACCCTCTATAAGATCGATGCAGTATGGCACCGCTGGAAATACCGGCTCTAAGCACTCTTTTATCGCCTTTGGCTGACCTGGTAAATTTATAATGAGTGCGTGACCTCTGATGCCTGCTGTTTGGCGTGATAGGATCGCTGTTGGGACGTATTGCAAGCTCGCAGCTCTCATTAGCTCGCCAAAGCCTGGCATCATCTTCTCGCAAACTGCCTCAGTAGCCTCTGGGGTGACATCTCTCACTGCTGGTCCTGTGCCTCCAGTAGTTAGCACAAGGTCGCATCCTAGCACGTCTATCATATGTACGAGCCTCTTTTTTATGAGATCAAGCTCATCAGGGATCACCTCGTAAAAATACTCTCTCTCGCTTACTATCCAGCTATCAAGTACCTCTTTGATCGCTGGGCCTGATTTGTCCTCGTATGTGCCCTCACTTGCGCGATCGGACATAGTTAGAATTCCTATTTTTGCTTTCATTTTTTCTCCTTTATTAGTAGTTTTCATTTAAAATTTTAGCAAGCGTCTCTTTATCTACGCTCTCGTAAGCAAGCAGATATGAGCTTATCCTTGCGATCTGCTCGTTAGTGCCCTTTAAAAAGGACATTATATCATCTTTTGCTTGCTTTAAAATTTCTTCCACATCGTTTGGATTTGGCACGAAAGAATTTCCCATGCCATACTCATAAACCATCTTTGAAGCGATCTCTTTTGCTAAATTTAGATCGTTGCTAGAGTTTGAAAAGATATCGTTCTCATCTATCTCAAGCTTGCACATGCCAGAGATTAAAACCTTTATGCGCGAGAGCATCTGCGACTTTGACTCGATCTCTTGCTCAGTCGCCATAAAGCGGTCTTCAATGAGCGAAATTTTTTCAAATTTCACATCAAACCAGTAAGCACTTAGCGCCTTTGCGCCTTGATAGATGGCTTGAATTTTCTTCTCGCTCTCGCTGTAGCTTAGCACCTTTTTCTTGCCGAGCAAGACCTTGTTTAAAACAGCTTCAAAGTCTCTCATCCTAAGCACGCTTTCGCCGTTTCTTAGGGCATTTATCGCTGCTTCATTTACAAGCGTGCTAAGTGCCGCACCAGAAAAGCCAACGCTCATCCTAGCGATATCCTCAGCTGACACTTCGCAGTTTTTATCTCTTAGATATGTGTTTAGGATAGCCACCCTGTCGTTAAAATCAGGCATTGACAAAAATATACGCCTATCAAAGCGCCCTGATCTAAGCAGTGCCTCGTCGATCATCTCGATCCTGTTTGTTGCAGCTATGACGATGACGCCTGAGTTATCTTCAAAGCCGTCCATCTCGGTTAGCAACTGATTTAACGTGGCTTCTCGCTCGTCGTTTCTAGTGCCACCCCTACTCTTGCCAACGGCGTCTATCTCGTCGATAAAGATGATTGATGGTGCGTAGGATTTGGCTCTACTAAAAAGCTCTCTAACTCTTTTTGCGCCCATGCCGACGTAAATTTGCACAAAGCTTGCACCATTTTGGTAAAAAAACGGCACGTTTGCTTCGCCAGCGACTGCCTTTGCCACAAGCGTCTTACCAACGCCTGGAGGGCCGATCATTAGCACGCCTTTTGGCATTTTGATACCAAAATTTCTATATTTTTGCGGATTTTTAAGAAAATCAACTATCTCGCTAAGCTCGCTTTTGACCTCGCTAATGCCCGCTACATCGCTAAATCTCACATTTGAGATGACTGGCATCGCATTTTGATTTAGCACGCTTTCTATCTCAAAAGCGCCATCTTTTTTGCTTAAAAGGCTCTCCTCTTTTTTCTTGATAGCCCTAAAAATATATGCATACCAAAGCACAAGACAAACAAAGATGATGCTTCCCCAGACCATGCCTGGCGTGATATACTGCACGCTTCGCTCGACTGGGACCTTTTTGATGAGCTCTTTTATGTCTATGCCCTCTTTTATGATGGCAAAGCGGTTATTTTGCGCATAGAGGATGACCTCATCTTCGTCGATGACCGCTTTATCGATGAAATTTCCATCCATTAGTTGCATATATTGCGAGTAGGTGATGTTTCGTGGCTCTTTGCTCACAGCAAAAAGTAGCGCTATTATCAGAGCCATAGCGGCTATTATCAGGATATTTTTTTTGTTAAATTTAAATTTTTGCATAATTGGCATCTGGCTTAATTTCATATTCGCTTACCTCCAACCACTCTTTTGTTATGTCATTTTGACTAGAAATTTTAGCTTTGTTATAAAACTGATCAAAGCCCTCGTAAAAGTCGCCGTTTTTTTGCTCAACTAAAATTTTTAAAGCCCCGTTATGTTTTTTTCTAAAATTTTCATTGTTTTTAAAAGCAATGCCTTGTAAAACTTTCAGCCTTGCCTTTGCCACGTCGCCACTTACGTCGCTCTTTAGCGTCGCTGAGTGCGTATCACGCCTAGGCGAATAGACAAAAGCATGCAGGTGCGTGATAGGAAATTTCTTGAAATTTTCCACCGCCTCTGCCCAAATTTCTTCACTCTCACCTGGATGACCCACGATATAGTCAGTCCCCAAAGCAAAGCCAAGGGAGCTTAGCTCATTAAAAAGCTCTAAGTCGCTAAATGCGTTGTTTCGCCTGCGCATGATCTTTAGCATCGCCTCGCTCGTGTGCTGAAGTGCGATGTGTAGATGGCGCTCCAGCCACTCCTCTTTTAAAATTTCTCTAAAGCTCTCATCTATCTGGCTTGGTTCGATACTGCCAAGTCTTATGCGTCTGATGCCTGAAATTTTGCCTAAATTTGCTAGCAATTTGCCAAGAGAGCTATTTGTATCTTTGCCGTAACTGCCTATGTTTGTGCCAGTTAAAACGAGCTCATTATAGCCATTTTGAGCTAAAATTCTAGCTTCTTTTAGTATCATCGCCTCGTCCATACTCCTAGCTCTGCCACGCACTGATGGGATGATGCAGTAGCTGCAGTTAAAGTTGCAACCTTCTTGAATTTTTATAAAAGCCTTTGTGTGATTTTCGTAGTTTGTGACGATGTTTTTATCGACTGAGTTTAAATTTCCAAGCTCAAAAAATGGCTTCTCTTGTTTTAAAAGCTCGTTTAGATCGCTCTTTTTACTAGCTCCTAGCACGCCAAAGACGCCGCTTGAAAACAGCTCTTTGCCCTTGCTAACTGCACCACATCCTGTTAGTATAACCTTTGCGCCACGTCTTTTTACGCCGTTTATATAGTTTCTAACGCCGCTATCAGCCGAGTTTGTAACGGTGCATGAGTTTATCACGACGATATCAGCGCCCTCTTCGTCGTTTGTGATCTCGTAGTCTTTTATGTAGCTCTTTAAAAGCTCGGTGTCATAGATGTTTGTGCGGCATCCAAATGTTTTAAAAAATATCTTTTGCATTAGATATTTTCGCCCTCTTGCTCGGCGTGAGCTACGTGATCGCTTGGCGTTTCTTTTTTACCTATAAACATAGTTTGTGTTGGGTAAGCTATCTTTATATCATCGTGAGCCAAAAATGCCTCGATGATCTCAGCACTTATCGTGCTTCTAAGAGCGAGCGTGGCGTATGAGTTTGACATAAACCAGCATGAGATATTTATGCCGTAAGGCTCAAAAAATGTATAAATTCTTGGCTCTACGTTTGGATTTTTGATGCTGTACTGGCTTCTTAGCTTGTTCATCTGACGTTTTGCGATGTCAGTGTAGCCTTTTGAATATTTTTTTACTATATTTTTTGCTAGATAGGCGGCCTTTTTGTGATTACTATCAAAGCTTATCACGACATCTATGCCGTCCCAAACGGTCTTCATGCCGTAGTGTGAGTAGTTTGCGATGAGGTCTGTAAAGATGTAGTTATTTGGCACAAAGATGATCCTACCTGCACGGCGGTTTGTCTTATAGGTCGAGTAGCTAACGTCTTCAAAAACGGTTAAGCGAAGCAGCGAAATGTCTATCACATCGCCCACAAATTCGCTACCGTCGTGATAGACCCTGACGCGATCTCCCACGTGGATCGTGCCACCAAACATGATAACCATCCAGCCAAGCATACTCATAAACATATCTTTCATCGCGATGGCGATACCAGCTGAGGCAAAACCTAGCACGGTTACTAGATATGTGACGTTTTCGATGTATGAAAAGAGCAAAATTATGATGATAACGGTGATGTTTAGCACGTTTAGAAATTTATTGACCGTGTAAAATCTCTCGTTATCCGTGATCGTTCTTTTAACGATAAATTTAGCGATAAACGTTAGTCCGATTGTCAAAAGGATGACGATGGCTGTGTAGCCCATGCTTAAAAACTGAGCCTTGATGTCAGATGTCGTCATATTTACCGCTTCATCTGCCCTTTTTTCATAGACGCTATAAGTGGTATCAGCGATCTGTTTTGCCGCTTTGAAGTCGCCTATCTCTTGCTTTGCAAGGTTTAGACTTGCCCTATTTTGCTCGCTATCATCTATCAAATTTAGTCTATTTAGCAAATTCTCTTTTGCTTCAAGCTTCTCAAGCAAGGTGTCAAGCTCTTTGATGTGCCTTTGGTACTCGATCTTGTCGCTTCTTATCTTTTTTATGTATGAAAAGCCAGACACCAGCGCCACTGGGCTATTTATCCTAGGCGGATTTTCCATTTCTGGGGCTGCTAGCATATTTGAAAATGGCGTTTTCTCATACTCTTTTAGCAAATTTATCTGCTCTTTTAGGGTTTGACTTCTCTTTATGAGATCGCCACCTCTTTTTGAGCCTTTATCGAGCTTTTTAAGCTCATTTTCATTTTGCTCTAGCTCATCAAGAAGCTTTTGATAGGTGTTGTAGTTAGCGTATCTTGTGATCCAGATATTGTTTTTTAGGGAGTTATCTAGGTTTGAAATTTCTTTTATAAGCTCGCTATTTTGTAAATTTTGTGAGACATTTTGCTCAAGCGTGGCGTTCTCTTCAGCGTAAAGTGCAAAGCAAAAAAGTAGAAAAACTAGGATCTTTTTCATTTAAATTCTCTCAAAGTTTCTAAAACGTCCTCTTTTTTGACGTCATTTTTGATGAACGCACTGCCGATTTTATCTGCGATTATGAAATTTATCTTATCACCTTTTGTCTTTTTATCCATAAAAAACGCCTCGTAAAATGCATATTCGTTTTCTATTTTGTAGCTTACAGGCAGATCAAATTTCACTAATACCTGCTTGATCTCCTCTGCCTGCGCCTCACTCATGAGACCCAGTCTAACGCTTAGGCGATTTGCCATATTCATACCTATCGCCACCGCTTCGCCGTGTAAAAATTCTTTATAATTTGTCTCGTTTTCGATGACGTGAGCAAAGGTATGACCGTAGTTTAGGATGGCTCTTAGACCCTTTTCTTTTTCATCTTGCTCGACTACTCTAGCCTTTAAATTTATAGACTTTTCAACTAGCTTTGCTAAATTTCCATCGTCTAAATTTACGCTCTTTAGCCAGCTAAACATCTCTTTATCAAAGGTTATCGCCATCTTTAAAGCCTCTGCCACGCCAGCTGCAAATTCTCTCTTTGGCAATGTTTTTAAGAAATTTATCTCACAAAAAACTGCCTTTGGCTGATAAAATGAGCCGATTAAATTTTTGCCAAATTTGTTATTTACCCCTGTTTTTCCGCCCACACTTGCATCGACTTGCGCTAAAAGCGTGGTTGGGATATTTATAAAGCTTATCCCTCTTTCATATATGCTTGCCGCAAAGCCGGTCATATCGCTGATGACGCCACCACCAAGGGCTATGAGCGTAGATGCGCGGTCAAATTTACTAACAAAAAGCTGCTCTAAAATTTGCTCTATTGTCTCAAGGTTTTTATATTCCTCGCCGTCTGGCACGCTTATGATAAATTTCTCATCGCACTTTAAAACGCTAAGCAGCTTTTCAAGGTGAAGCCCTGCTACTTTGGCATTTGTGACGATGCCGACCTTGCCCTTTAGCTCTAATCTCTCAAGCTCGTTTATATAAATTTTATAGCTTGACGCCTTTTCCTTAAGGTTTAAATTTATCTGCATTTTCTACTCACTTACTGGCACAAAAAGCTGTGCGTTTTTGCTTAGTTTTTTATAAAGTCTATTTAAATTTGTCGATAAAAAGGCAAAAGCGCCACCATTTGCCACGTTTTTAGTAAACATCACAAAATGAAGCAGATCATTTGTGCCTTTTAACTTTACAAGCGGGTTTTTAAGGCTGTGATTTTCTATCTTTATGCGCTTTGAAAAGAGCGTGCTAATGCTCTCAAAGTGCTCTTTTAGCGCTTCATCGTCGCTATGCTTGTTATCAAAATAGTAAAATCTCATCTCCAAATCAAGCTGCGCGCAGCAGTCTGTAATGACAGCTGATTGATTTTCGACCTCTTGGCTTTGATCGCCCAGTATCACGCCCTCTTTTATCTTTGAGAGCAAAATTTTACCCGTTTTTAGCACTGGAATTTTAAGCTCATAAAATAGCTTTTGAAATTTGAAAAAGTATCTATCGTCGCTTATGATTAGTCCGATATCGTGTTTTAAAACGTCATCTTTTATCGATTTATTGTCGCTATTAAAATAATCCATCAAAACAAGGATGTTTTTCTCTTTTATCGCCTTTAACGTCTCTAAATTTTCACCCAAAGTTGGATTTATCACCCTAAAGATAAGGCGTTTGTTATTTAGCTTTGAATGCACATATAAGCTATCTTTTATAAGCTTGCCAACTCGCTCTTTGCTCATTGATCTCATATCGATTAGCGTGTAGATGTTGCTGCCAAATGGACTTGGAAACTGCCCACTTTCGCGTTTTATCGAGCGATAAACGTTTTGAAGTACGTTTGGATCGCCAACGATTAGCAAGATATCGCTTGGCTGGATCATTGTATTTGGCTTTGGCAAGATGATCTCAGCGCCCCTGTAAATAAGCGCTATCCGCCATCTTTTTTGAGCGATCGAGCTTACATGGCGATACATATATGAGCTGCCAATAGGCACCTTAACCTCCATGATCTCGCCCTCGCTAAAGCCGATATTATCAGCATATACAGGCATATCTGGCAGATAGTCCATGAGCCTTGAAGCTGCGATATCTCTTATATCAACTACGCTTAGATGCTTATCGCTTGCAAAAGTCTCCTTGCACTTTTCGTCAAGCTCCCACGAGTTCATAAAAATGGTCTCAGTTTTTGTGCTGATCTGTCTTAAATTTTCATAAACAGCAACCGCTTCATTTTTGTTCTCACTCACGATACAAAACTGGCTAAAATAGCCATCACTTATGCTCTTTAGCTTTGAAAGGCTCGTTGGGTCAAACTGATAAAATGTGAAATTTTCGTAATTTGCCTTTTGGCTGTGATCTTCGTTTGAAACAACGATGTAGTGGTGTAAATTTGACTTTGCTCCAAGAAGTCTATCTAAAAAATTTCTTGCAAAAGCTCCACCAGCGATTATTAAAATTTTCTTCATTAATTCTCCGTATTTTAAAGCCGCATTATAACAAAAGGTCTTTAAAATAAGCTATTTTTGGCTGTAAATTTAAGCTTTCACAGCCAAAAAATTTAAGAAAATTTTAGTAGATTATTTCAGAGATTAAAGTATCGATAGCTGAATTTGCAGCCTTGTTTATCGTCTCAAAAATAGTGCTTGAGCTTGGGTCTGGGCAGAAAATTTCTTTTGTGATCATGCCTGATTTTAGCGAGGTGTTTGCGTTAAATAGCTCATACGCTAGCGAAACTTCGGCCTTGTCGCCTCTTATTTGAAGTGAGATGATGCTAACTTTTAGCCTAAGATCCTTTGCATTTGGCGAAAATATCGGCTTTGCAGCGCAGTTTGAGTAAAGTCCTTTTACAAGCGACTTATAGATCATCTCGCTTGGCTCAGATACAAATTTGGCGTCTGTCAAATATCTTATCTTATTGTTTTCAGCAACTATTAGAATTTTTCTAGTATCGACCATATCAAGGGCACTTACGTTTTCGATAAAGACATTTTTTAGCTCTTTTTGCTTGTTTTCAGCTGAGCACTCTTTGTTTGAGTAGTGAATTTCATACATAGTTGCCATTGGCACATTGGTCTTTAGCGAGCAGCCAAAAAATAAAAATGCAGCCGCTAGAAAGATTAAATTTCTCATTTTTTATCTCCTTTGTCATTTGGCACTGGATTTGTGAAGAAAAACTCGTAAGGATTGTCCTCAAGTCTTTGAAGCGCGCCTCTAAACTCACGTAGCGTCTTGTCAAATCCATTTAAAAACTCGCTAGCCTCTCTAAGAAGCGGAGAGACCGTGTTTCTAAGGTCATACTCGCCGTTTTTTACCTTTTGAGTGATGATATCTTGAAGCGAGCTATATCCAGTGACAGCCGAATTTGCTGATTTGAAAACTGAATTTGCACTTGCGATTAATGTGTTTAAATTTTTAGCAAGCTCTTTTGTGTCTGTTTTGTTTAGGCTGTCGGTGAAATTTTTTACATTTTTAACGATGCTATCAACCTCGCTTAAGCCATTTTCATCGGTTAAAACCTGAGTAAATTTATCGATATTTCTTAGGATTGATTCGATGTGAGAGATATTTTCAGCTGAGAAAAAGCCATCAACTTTATCAAGGGTTTGATTTATCTTTAAAGTGATGTTCTCAGCGTTGTTTCCAAGCTTTGAAAGAAGGCTCTCTTCAAGCTTTAAGATAGGCTTATCGCCTGGTTTAAAATCCTTCGTGCCTCGGCTTATATTTATACTAGCCACACCGCTAATAGCCTGAACTTCGATGCTAGCCACGCTATCAGCCTTGATAGGCAGATCCTCTCTTATCTTCATCGTGATGTTTATAAGAGCGTTTTTGTCATCGACAAAATTTATATCGCTAACGCTTCCAGCTGGCACGCCGATAAATTTAACCGTAGAATCAACCTTTAGTCCGCTTGGCAGCTCGGTCGTGTGGATGTAATACTCCTTAAAATCAACCTTTGTGTTATTTTTGCTAGTCATCCACCAGATAAATATGGCAAATGCTGTAAGGCAGGCTATGAAAAACATGCCGACAATGGTATAAGAATTTCTATTTTCCATCTACTTTTTCCTCATTTTAAATAGCTCTTCAAGCGGGTTGTTTTCAAGATGTTCAAGCTCTTTTATATCTCCCTCAAAGGCTATCTTTTTGTTATCTATTATCAAAAATCTATCCAAAATATCAAAAATACTATCCGCATCATGCGTCACCATGACGACAGTTACGCCGATGCTATCACGAAGCTCTTTTATGAGCGCATCCATCTGGCGTGAGCTAACAGGATCAAGGCCGCTGTTTGGCTCATCTAAAAATAGCACCCTTGGACTTAGCACCAAGGCTCTTGCAAGCGCGGCTCTTTTTTTCATACCACCACTTAGCTCGCTTGGATAGAGCATTGAAACCTCTTTTTTAAGCCCAACTTTTTGTATCCAAAACATCGCTATCTCATCGATCTGGCGCTTGTTAAATTTAGAGTACTCATGGAGCAAAACACCCACATTATCAAGTATCGTCATCGAGCTATAAAGCGCTCCAAACTGAAACATCGTCCCACTTTTTAGCTTGATCTCTTGCTGCTCTTGTTGGCTACTTTTCCACATATTGACGCCATCAAAAAATATATCGCCCTTGCTTGGCTTTTTTAGATATATCATCGTCTTCATAAGCGTCGTTTTACCAGCGCCACTGCCGCCTAAAAAGCCATAAATTTCAGCCTCTTTGACGCTCCAGCTCACATTATCGTGCATTATCTTGTCGCCATAACTTGTCGTTATGTTTTTTCCAACTATTATCTCGTTCATATCTTTAGCCACATAAAAATTATCGCGAAAAATGCATCAAGCGCAATGACCCAAAATATCGCATTTACAACGCTAACGGTTGTCATCGCTCCAAGGCTTTGGGCGTTTTGACTAACGCCAAATCCCCTCATACACCCAATAATCGCTATCACCGCACCAAAAAACGGAGCCTTTATCATGCCAACAGCAAAGTGCCTAAGCTCGACCATCTCACGAAACCTATTAAGATAGTCGCTAAAGCTGATATCAAGTATCGTTTGGCAAATGATCATCTGCCCTAAAATGCTTATGCTATCAGCTATAAAGATGATGACAGGCACGCAAAGCACCATGGCGATGATGCGCGGCAAGACCAAGAAGTTAAATGGCTCAAAGCCCATCGTCTTCATCGCGTCTATCTCCTCAGTTAGCTTCATAGCGCCAATTTGCGCGGTAAAGCTAGATGCCGACCTGCCCGCCACGACGATAGCAGCGATGAGCGGAGCGACCTCTCTAAGCGTTAGCATGCCCATGATCTCTACTATAAATATACTTGCCCCAAAGCTTGCAAGCATCGCACTGCCAAGATAAGCAAGCACGACGCCTATCAAAAAAGCGGTGAGCGATACGATGAAAACGGCATTTACGCCACCATCTTTTATGTAGTTGCTAAATTCTCTAAATCTTAAATTTGCAGGATTAAATAAAATCCTCACGCTCTTTATCAAAAACTCGCCCAAAAACGAGCCAAACTCAAGCAAATTTACAAATCCCTCGCAAATTTTCTCACCTAAGCGTGAGAAGAAATTTAGGCTATTGTGCGGTGGCATGTAGTTAAAGTCGATCTTCTCATCATTTAAAAGATCGCTCATCGCCTTTATCTTCTCATCATTTGTGATGATCTCAAATTTCTTGCCATTTAGCGTATTTTTTAAAAGGATCAAAACAGCATAATCAATACTCTTTAGCTCGCTAAAGTCAAATTTAACATTGCCGTTAAGCTTTTGGATTTTTTTAAAAATGCTTTGTAAATTTTTTGCGTCTTTGTAGCTAAACTCGCCTGCAAATTTTATGGTCGCAGTGCCGTTTGCTTCGGTAAAAACGATATCATTTCTTTTTTGCAAAAAGTTCCTTTGCCTTAAATTTTCTGGATTATATTATAAATTTTGTTAAAATAAAAAATCAAAAATTTTAAGGACTTAGATGAAATTTGAAGTTATAAAAAAAGATGGCAACGCAAGGCGCGGCGTCCTAACAACCGCTCACAGCGTGATACAAACGCCAGTTTTCATGCCAGTTGGCACGGTTGGCGCAGTTAAAAGCTTAGATGCCTTTGATATGAGTGAAATTTTAGACGCAAAGATAATTTTAGCAAACACCTACCACATGTATCTGCGCCCTGGTAGCAAGGTCGTGCGTGAGTTTGGCGGACTTCATGGATTTTCTAAATTTGATCGCTCGTTTTTAACTGATAGCGGCGGATTTCAGGCATTTTCGCTTAGGTCAAACACCAAAAACGACGATGGCGGGATAAAATTTAAAAGCCACATCGACGGCAGCACGCACTACTTCACGCCAAGATCCGTCCTTGACACACAGTATGACCTGGGCAGCGACATAATGATGATACTTGATGATCTAGTCGCCTTGCCTGCTGAGCAAAAAAGGATAGATCTAAGCATAAAGCGAACGATAAAATGGGCAAAAGAGGCGATTGATTACCACAAATTTATGCAAAGCAAGGGCGTTGGCCTGCAGCAAAATATCTTTGGCATCGTTCAAGGCGGCACCGACTATGAGGCACGTAAATTTTGCGCGCAGGCGCTAAACGAGATGCCATTTGACGGCCTTGCCATAGGAGGGCTAAGTGTTGGCGAAAGCAATGAGGCGATGTATGACACGGTTGAGGCGGTTATGCCATTTATGGATGAGCTTAGACCTCGCTATCTAATGGGCGTTGGCACGCCTGAAGATCTTGTAGAAAACGTGGAGCGAGGCGTTGATATGTTTGACTGCGTCATGCCAACTAGAAACGCAAGAAATGGCACGCTATTTACTAGCTTTGGTAAGATAAATATAAAATCAGCCAAATTTATAAACGACCACGCGCCGATAGACCCAGCTTGTCAGTGCTACACCTGCAAGCGCTACTCAAGAGGCTATTTAAACCACCTTTTTAAGACTAGAGAGCTAACATTTTTTAGACTAGCAAGCCTTCACAACCTCCACTACTATCTAAATTTGATGAAAGAGATGAGAGAGGCGATAGAGGTCGGCGAATTTGCTAAATTTAAGCGAAATTTCTACGCAAAAAGGAGCGCAGATGAGCTATAAAAGCGCACTTTGTGGATATTTTTATGGAGATGCATTTGACTACATCACGCTCATCTCATCGTCGCAAAAGCAAGTTTTTAAATTTTTATTTAAAGATGGCAAAATTTACAAAGAAGATCTTGAGCATGAATGTGATAAAAGCACGTTTGAAGTAGCTATTAAGGGGATTTGTAACGAATATGCAAATAAAATTTTAGAGCACCAAGACGAGCTAAATGAGTATGAGAAAATTTATGCTAGCCAAAAAAATTTTGAGAAATTTATAAAAAGACACCACTTTTTAAAGTATGAGATCAGAAAATTTCAAAATAGCATTTCGCACTTTTACGAAGCTCTTGCGATCTGCCAAAGTGAGCAGCAAGGGCTAAAAAAAGAGCTTAAAAACAGCATCCACGAAGCAAGTGTCTTTAAGACCATAGCTAACGAATATGCCTGCAGGGTCGAAGACATCTATACATTTATACAAAGCGCTAAAAATGACAAGATAAATAAAAATATCTACCTCTTGACGCTCATTTCGGCTCTATTTTTGCCACTAAATTTCATCACTGGCTTTTTTGGTATGAATACAAATGGCATGTTTTTAAGCTCATTTAAAGACGGCACATTGATAGTTTTTGCCTTTATAGCGATGCTTTGTGTGCTATTTTTTATATTTTATTACAGATCAAATAAGGATATTAGTTAAATTTATGCGAAGCTTGGCAAGTTGATCCAACCTGCCAAGCAAATTTGAAGTTATTTTTTCTTAATGACGATCTTCTCGCCGTTGCTATCGATGGTGATCTCATCGCCACTTTCAAGCTCATCTTTTAAGATAGCAGCAATATTGTGATTTTTATATTTAACAAATCATTCAACACTTTTTAAAAATATTTAAATAATTTTATTCTTGAAAATATATTTAATATAATAACTCTTTAAAATTTTAACAAACAACACTTAAAACATATCGCATTAAGAAATATCATAATACTTTAGAATTTATTTTTTGAAAAACTTAAAAACTATATTATGCAGAATAGTAAAATTTAAGTATAAAAGAAAGAAATTTTGCCCTGAAATTCTCAGGACAAATAGAAGATTATTTTCTAAGTTCGCGGATCTTAGCTGCTTTACCGCGTAATTCGCGTAGATAGAATAGCTTAGCTCTTCTAACACGACCTTTTCTAAGAACCTTTATCTCTTCGATAGAATCACTAAAGATTGGAAAAATCCTCTCAACACCAACACTGTTAGCACCGATTTTTCTGATAATAAATGTTTCACCAGTGCCGCTACCACGTCTAGCTATACAAATGCCTTCAAAATTTTGAATTCTCGTTTTGTCACCCTCGTGAATACGAGTAGCCACACGCAATGTATCTCCTGCACGGAAGTCAGGGATATTCTTACCAGCAATTTGAGCATTTTCAAATGCTTCAATGTATTTATTTCTCATGTTTTTCCTTATTTATGTGGCTTTAGCTTTTGATATAAATCAGGGCGAAAGTACCTTGTTTTGCAGTGAGCCATCTTGTTTTTTAAGTTGTGGATTTTAGCATGATTACCCTTTAAAAACTCTGAAACCACAAAGAGGGATTTAAAATTATCAGGTTTTGTAAAAGATGGGGCTTCAAGCAGATTGCCTTCAAAACTCTCTACTTCAAGGCTCATGTCGTTTCCCAAAACTCCGGGCACATTTCTTGATATCGCGTCACTCATACAAAGTGCAGGCAGCTCTCCGCCAGTTAAAATAAAATCACCTATACAAAAAACTTCGTCCGCCCAAAGTTCAACAACTCTCTCATCAAGACCTTCATATCTACTGCAGACAAAACAAATATGATCTTTTTTAGAGAGTCTTTTTGCGTCATTTTGACTAAATTTTTTACCAGCTGGCGTCAAAAAAATAACATGGGCATTTTTGTCTTTTTCTTTTAAAAATTTAATCGACTCATCCAAAGGCTGCGGAAACATCAAAAGCCCTGCTCCGCCTCCGATCATATAATCATCAACTTTATTGTACTTATCGTTGGTAAAATTTCTTGGATTTATGAAATCAATTTCTATAAATTTATTACTAATCGCACGTTTTAAAATAGAATCGCAAAAGTAAGGTTTGACTAAATTTTCAAAAAGTGTAATAAACGTAAATTTCATGAATTTTCTAAGATATCTCTAGCGCCTTTTACTAAAATCTCTCCACTATCCAAATTTACGCTTTCGATAAAGCGCTCCAAATATGGAATGTAGAAATTCTTTGGTTTACCACCTGCGATAAGCTCTTCATCAGTTTTTATGTATAAAAGTGAATTTGCAAAATTATCTTGGATATCTTCTACGACACCCAAAATTTCACCATTTTCTACAACTTTTAAGCCAACAATATCAAACTGAAAAAATTCATCTTTTTTTAGTTTGCAGTTTTTTCTGGTGAGCTCTTTTGTAGTATAAATAGTTTTGTTTACAAGTGTTTTAGCAAGGTCTAAGTCATCAAATTTTTCAAACAAAACCAGCTCTTTTTGTCTGTTGTAATCTTTTATGATGAGCTGATTATTGTTTTTATCAAAAAAGGTCGCGCCCTTTTTAAATTGCTCTGGGAAGTCGCTCTTGTTGTGAAGCTTTAAATAGCCCTTTAAACCAACACATCTCCCGATGGTAGCGACTTCAACAATATCACTATTCAATAGCTTTTACCGTTACTCTATAACTTGTATTGTCTTTTGCTTTACAGCCAATAATAACGGTCTTTATAGCATTTATCATTTTGCCGTCTTTACCGATAAGCTTTCCAGTATCAACCTTATCAGCACTTATAATGATCTCGACAAAATTTTCACCAAGCTCTTGACGCTCAATAGTCACCTTTTCAGGAAAATCAGCTATCAGCTTGGCGTATTCGTATAAAAAATTTTCAACCATTATTTTGTAATTTGTGCAACTCTGTCGCTAAGTTTAGCACCGACACTTTTCCAGTAATCCAATCTCTCTTTGTTGAAATTTATAACATTTGGCTCAACCATAGGGTTGTAATAACCAATGCTCTCTATCCAACCGCTGTCGCGTCTTTTTCTGCTATCTGTAACAACTATACGATAAAAAGGTCTTTTTTTACGTCCCATTCTTGTTAGTCTTACTACTGTTGCCATATTATATTCTCCTCTTGTTTTTAAATAAAGCTTAAATTTAGATAACAAATATCCAAATTTAAACCCTTTTATCAAACAGGTCTTTTTAAATTTGCTTGTGAAAGCATATTTGCAAGTCCCTTTGCTCCGCCCTTTCCTGAAAATTTCTTAGCAAGCTTTGAAGCATTTTCAAACTGCTTTAAAAAGCGATTTACCTCTACTTGAGATAGTCCAGAGCCAGCTGCCAAACGCCTTTTTCTACTATTGTTTAAAAGGTCTGGATTTTCACGCTCTTTTTGCGTCATAGAGTTTATCATAGCCTTAATATGCAAAATTTCTTTTGAATTATCAAGGTCTATATCTTTTATCTGATTTGCAATATTTGAAAGTCCAGGTATCATCCCCATCAAAGATTTCATACTACCAAGTTTTTTAACGCTTTCCATTTGATCCAAAAAGTCATTAAAGTTAAATTGACCTTTTTTTATCTTTTGATTTAGACGTTTTGCCTCTTTTTCATCGATAATAGTCGATGTTTTCTCTACCAAAGTAGCTAGGTCGCCCTCGCCCATTATACGGCTTACGATACGGTCTGGTATAAAGCTCTCGATATCAGCTACTTTCTCGCCAGTACCAACAAATCTAAGTGGGATATTTAGCTGTTTTGCGATACTAATAGCTACGCCGCCCTTTGAGTCAGAGTCAAATTTAGAAAGGATAACTCCAGAAATTCCCAAAATTTCATTAAAACTTGTAGCTGTCTTTACGGCATCTTGTCCGCTCATAGCGTCAGCTACATAGAAAATTTCATGTGGATTTATCGCATTTTTTACATCTTTTATCTCTTGCATCAACTTTTCATCGATCGCAAGACGACCAGCAGTATCCACTAAAAGCACGTCATAAAGGCCGCTTTTTGCTTTTTCTAGTGCTTCTTTTGCTACTTTTATAGGGTTGTTTTCATTTTCTATATAAAAAAGATCGATATCATTTGCAACGCAGAGCTGTTTTAGCTGCTCAACCGCTGCTAATCTTTGCAAGTCGCAAGCCGCAACTAAAACTTTTTTCTTTCTTAGCTTTAGATAGTTTGCAAGCTTGATAGTTGTCGTTGTTTTACCGCTACCTTGCAAGCCAGCCATCAAAACAATGGTCGGTGCAACTGGTGCATAGACAAAGCCTTGGTTGCCAGGAGCTGTTAAGATAGTAGTTAAATTTGACTTGATCGCATCTAAGAAATTCTTTTGACCAACGCCAGTTTGCTTTAGTTCGCTTTCGATAGACGCGAGTAGATCTTTAGTGACTTTGTGGTGAACATCAGCTTTTAAAAGAGCTTTTTTGAGCACGTCAAGTGCGTTTTTTAGAGCTTTTTCGTCATCTACAAAACGTATCTTGCTAACAGCTAATCTAAAAGACTCGCTAATTTGTTCGAACACTAATCACCTTTCGTAAGTTGTTATTAAAGGGCGTATATTACTAAATAATTTCTTTATTGCTCTTTAAATTTCAAATTTATTAGATAGTTCAAATCCAAGAGAGTTAAATTCTTTTGGGATCGGCGCTTTAAATTTATAGTCTAAAAGAGCGATAGAATAGGCATGCAAGAACATTCTATTTGCCCTATTTTTGCCGTATTTCTCATCGCCAACGATAGGTAAATTTAAACTAGCTAAATGCACTCTTATCTGGTGCGTCCTACCTGTTTTTATGGCAACTTTTACAAGCGTTTTTTTACCAGCAACCATGAGCGGTGAAATTTCACTGATCGCCTCTTTGCCATCTTTTGAGATCTTTGAAAATGCGCCATTTTTATTTTTTATCGTTAGGATCGGCTCATTTACGACGACCTCCTCGCTCATGATGCCCCTAACTGCGGCCACGTAAATTTTCTCAACCTTCATCTTTTTAAACTCATTTATAGCAAGGCTAGCAAATTCGTCATTTTTCACAAGAAGCAGCACCCCGCTCGTATCTTTATCGAGCCTGTGAAGGAGTGGAAATTTATACATTTGGCTGATTTTTTCGCTAGTTATGGCGGCTGGTTTATTAATGGCTATTAAATTTTCATCTTCAAAGATAACGCTTGGCTTTGGCATCTCTTCGACGCTAAATTTAGTATTTTCACTCATTAGCGCACGAGCGATCATCACCTTTTGCCCCTTGGCATAGACTAGTCCGCTGTCGATTAGCTCCTTTGCCTCGTTGTTTGAGATATTTTTTTGTTTGGCTAAAATTTTATACGCTTTTTCTTCACTCATAAAGTGCTCCTTATATCTTCTATGATCGCATCAGCGCTTGCTTGCACGGCGATCTTGCTCTTTTTGGCGCTACCATCTATTATGCCGCCTATCTCTCTGGCCTTTGCGATGTAGATGTTTTCAACTAGACCAAATAACGCCTTTTGGTTAAATATAAACTCGCCGCTAATTATCACAGGATTAAATTGCGCGCACTCGATTGGATTATGCCCGCCGATATTTGGCACAAAACTGCCACCAAGCACGACTACATCGCTAATAGCATAGACATTTACAAGCTCGCCTAAAGTGTCAAGCAAATTTACTTTAGCTTCAAATTTATGCCTTTGGCTAAATTTAGCAAAGCTAAAATCATGCTTTTTAGCGTACTCGCTTGCAAGTTTTTCAACCTCTGCAAATCTCTCAGGGTGACGTGGTGCGATGATTAAAAGATCGTTTTCTTTTAAATTTAAATTACCTAAAATCATCTCTTCTTCGCCCGCATGCGTGCTTGCCAGCACGATCACTCTAGCTTTTGGCTTTTCATAAATTTTACTCACACTTGGTAAAAACGCAGCTTTTATGTTGCCAACAACCTCTATTTCACCTGCTCCAAGTGACTTTAGCCGCTCTTTATCAAGCTCGCTTTGGGCGTAAATTTTATCTATAAATTTAAAAAGATATCTGTAAAAAAAGCTAAATTTTAAGTAGCTTTTGTAGCTTCTATCTGAAATTCTAGCGTTTATCAATATCACGCGACTGCCTTTTAGCTTCGCCATGAAAACTAGCATGAGCCAAAGCTCAGCCTCAAAAATGACTAAAATTTTGCTCTTTTTTAGCCAAAATGGCAAGAAAATTTCAAATGGCAAAAATCTTGTGTTAGCACAAATTTTGCTTGCCGCTTCAAAGCCCGTATTTGTCACAACACTTATAGCTTTACTGTTAAATTTTTGCATCAAAGGCTTAAGTGCTTGCACTTCGCCAAACGAACAAGCGTGAAAATGCACATCTGCATCTTTAAATTTAGGATTATTAAATAGAAAAAAACGTGCTGGGATTGATCTATGATATTTTTTTTTAAAACTTAATAAAAGTAAAAAAATAGCCCCAAAAAAGTAGAGTATTGAGGCTAAAAAATAATATATTATTATCACGAAACGTGTTATTGCTCTTGTTTATATAAAATTCTGCCACAATGCGGACAAGTAACGATGTCTTCGCCTTTTACGACTGCAGAGAAAGTCTTATCATTTATCTGCATAAAGCAGCCATAACAAGCTTGTTTTTTAACTGGCACAACGGCTGTGTTGTGAGCCCATTTTCTGATCTTTTCGTAAAATGCTAAGATCTTTTGGTTCATCGCAGCGACAAGTTTATCTTTTTTAGCATAAACCTCTTTGCGCTCTTTTTCGATCTTTTCAAGCTCAGATGAAACCTCGCTTTTTATCTTTTCTAAATTCCCCTCAAGCTCTGTTTTTTTAGCGTTTAACTCATCTTTTTGAGCATTTTTATTGTCTATTAGTTTTTCAAGTCTAGCGATCTCTTCATTTGCTGCTTCAAGTTGCTCTTTTGCGATATCTTCTTCAAGACCTAGCGCTTTTATCTCTTTTTCGCTTTTTGCACTTGAGCTTTTTTTAGCTACATCTTTGATCTTTGCGCTAAATTCTGCGATGTGAGCGTTTGTGCCTGATTTTTGTGATTTTAGATCATTTACCTCTTCGTCAAGTCTTTCTACATTAACCGCTATAGTTTCACACTCTTCTTCTATGCTTTTATAGGCTTTTTCTACTTCTTGTATACGCGGCGTGAAACCATCTATTTGTTTGTCAAGATCAGATAATTCAACTAATTGTTGCAAATATTTATTCATAATGTTTCCTTTTTTGTTAGCAATATGTAAATGGGTTTTTAGAATTGCTTATTATAACTTCAATTTTTAGATTTTGCAAATATTTTGCTAAAAAATCACTAAAATAACGCTCGCTTTCATAGTGGTTTATGTCGATCAAATTTAGTCCATTTTCCTTTGCGTAAAGGGCTTGGTGGTACTTTAGATCGCCCGTTAAAAAAGCGTCTGCTTTGACATCTTGCATGAGATCTGCGCCGCTTCCAGTGCAGATGCAAATTTTAAAAATTTCATCTTTTGCATAAACTGCTCTTAAATTTTCAAGTCCAAGTTTTTCTTTTACAAATTTGCAAAGCTCGCTAAATTTCATCTTCACATCAGCGTAGATCAAAAAGCCCTCTTTTCTTGAAATTTCAAGCCCCAAAACCTGCGTCACAAATTTTTCATTTAAAAATGCAAGGTCGGCATTTGTGTGAAGCGAGATGAGCGAGATATTTTTTATCATCATCTCTCTTATGAGCGAGCTTGGATAGAGGCTGTAGTCTAGGCTCTTTAGCCCTTTAAAAATGAGCGGATGGTGGGTGATGATGAGCGAGTTTGGCAAGACATTTTGCAAAAGCTCGCTATCAATATCAAGACTTAGATAAATTCGCTCAAATTCGCTGTCAAATGAGCCAACTTGAAGGCCACTATTGTCCCAAGACTCTTGGCTCGCAAATGGGCAAATTTCATCTAAATTTTTATAAATTTCAGCTATTTTCATCAAATTTTACTTTTGCTCCAAGCTCTCTTTATATGTTAGCGCGCACTCTTTTGCAAGCTCGCGAATTTTTAAAATGTAGTCTTGTCTTTGTGTAACACTGATCGCTCCGCGCGCGTCAAGGACGTTAAATGTATGAGCCGCAAGCATACAATAATCATACGCTGGTAGTGAAATTTTAGCCTCCAAGCAACGCTTGCACTCGTAAAATGCGTTTTCAAACTGGTTAAAAAGCATATCAACATTTGCCACTTCAAAGTTGTATTTACTCCACTCATACTCGCCTTGTTTATGCACGTCGGCGTAGGTTACGATGTTGCCATTAGAGTCGTCCCAAACGATGTCATAGACGCTATTTACATCTTGCAAATACATAGCTAAGCGCTCAAGACCGTATGTTATCTCGCCAGATATGAGCTCGCATGCGATGCCGCCAACTTGTTGAAAATATGTAAACTGCGTCACTTCCATGCCATCTAGCCAGACCTCCCAGCCAAGTCCCCAAGCACCAAGTGTAGGGCTCTCCCAGTTGTCTTCGACAAAGCGGATGTCGTGATTTTTCAAATTTAGACCAAGTCTTTCAAGACTTTTTAGATAAAGCTCTTGGATATTTTCTGGGCTTGGTTTTATGAGCACTTGAAACTGATAGTAAGCGCCAAGGCGGTTTGGGTTTTCGCCGTATCTACCATCAGTCGGACGGCGGCTTGGAGCTACGTATGCGGTCGCCCAGGGCTTTGGTCCAAGGCTTCTTAAAAATGTCGCTTGGTGATATGTGCCCGCACCTGCTGGCATGTCGTATGGCTGAAGTATGACGCAGCCTTGCTCTTGCCAATAGTTTTGAAGCGTTAGTATTATTTGTGAAAATGTCATTTTTTGCCTTTTATTTTATTGATATATAAATTTCTATTTTGTCTTTTAGGTATTTTTCAAAGTCTGTTTTATAGGTTCTTTTTAGCTCACTACTTTCAAAATATCTCCAAATTTCACCCCAAAATTTTGCAACATTTTGCGGCTCATTTGCAAAGCTAAAAAGAGCGTATTTTCCGCTTTGTATATCTAAATTTTCATCACCCTTTTGGCGTGATCTTGTGCCGATAAAGTTATCGTAATGTCCATTAAAATCGCTTTCGTAATTGCAGTAAACGCTATAAATTTCGCTCTTGCCATCATAGAGCTCGCCCATAAATTTAGACCATAAAGCTGGAATTTTGCCCTTGCCGTCCATTTCATCTTCATTTTTAGTGCGAGTTTTTACTCCATAAATTTCAAAGCTATCATCTAAATTTATAATCTTCATAAACTACTTTTGTCCGTTAAAATTTTCAACCGCTTGGTTCCACATGAGCTTGTATTTTCGTTTTAAAAATTCAACTTCATCTTGTGAAATTTTAAGCTGTTTTGTAAGCGTCTCGACCGTTTTTCTATCTTCATCATAGAGCTCTTGCATCGAAATGAGCGCCTCTTTTAAAAATTTATTCTCATTTCTTAAGGTCTCAAGCGTCTCATCTTTTGCGTCAAGCACCTTTTCGTGTAAATTTAGTATCGTGCCAATCGTCTTTTCCACAAAGCTAAAACCATCTTGGCTTTGTGGCTGCAAGGATAAATTTTGCGAAACACTAGGCACCACGCTCATCGTTCCCTCGCTCGCTTCTATCAAAATTTCTCCGTTTTCCTCTTTGGTTTTTAAAACGCCACGATTTATCATATCCTCGATAACTTCGCGCTCCAAGTGCACAAGTTTGCAAAATTCATCAACTCCAAGATAGGTCTGCACCGCTTCTCCTTTTATAGTATCACTTCAACCTTTGAAGAGTCTTCCTCTAAAGCCTTTATCTTTGCCTCTCTGTCGGCCTTTAGCGCGTTTGCTAGCCCCTCATCTTCAAGGGCTAAAATTTGCACAGCAAGATAGGCTGCATTTATCGCGCCAGCCTTGCCGATAGCTAGAGTTGCCACTGGCATGCCACTTGGCATTTGCACGGTTGAGTAAAGTGCATCAACGCCGCTTAGAGCTGAGCCAGCCATTGGTATGCCGATCACTGGTTTTGTTGTATTTGCGGCGATCGCTCCAGCTAGGTGAGCTGCCATGCCAGCAGCTGCGATGAAGACTTTTGCGCCCTTTTTCTCGGCATTTGCGACGTACTCACTAGTTCTTTTTGGGCTTCTGTGGGCTGAGCTGATTATCAGTTCATATTTTACGCCAAATTTCTCCAGAGTCTTTGCCGTCTCGCTAACGATCTCATAGTCGCTTTTACTTCCCATTATAATAGAAACAAATTTCATATTTTCTCCCTTAAAAAACTAAATTTTGGCAGCTTAACGCCGAGGTTTATCTCATTTTCATTGCCGCTGTGAATTTCGCTCATGACCTTGCCTTTTTTGGTAACGAGCTGCTTAAATTTGATAAATTTCTTGCCATCTTGTGAATAGACCTTTGAAATTTCATTTTCACTATCATCTATGTGTGAGCCAATAGGTGCTACGATCTCGTAGCTCTTATCTGGGAAAATTTTATATTTACACTTAAAAAATTCACCGTCTTCACTTATGGCATTTACCTGATGAGTACCCTCTTCTAGGCTACTTGTGTGATTTTGCGTATCGGTTCGCTCATAGGGTCTATGCACCAAGTAGCCATCTGTAAAGCCACGATTTTTCAGCGTATTTATCTCATTTTCATAAATTTGCGCGTCAAATTTGTCGTTCATGGTATCATCTATCGCCATTTTATAGGCTCTTGCTGTGCAGGCTGCGTAGTATTCGCTCTTTGTGCGACCCTCTATCTTAAAGCTATCAATGACACCGCTATCAACGATCTCTTTGATGTGTGAGATAAGGCAAAGATCCTTTGAATTCATGATGTGAGTGCCGTTTTCATCCTCTTCTAGGCGGAAAAGTACGCCGCTCTCTTCGTTTTTTGCGTAGAGTTCATACTTAAATCTGCAGTCATTTGCGCAACTGCCGCGGTTTGACATACGTCCGCTTTGCACTGAGCTTACTAAGCACCTGCCAGAGTAGGCAAAGCACATCGAGCCATGGACGAAAATTTCGATATCAAGGGTCGGAATTTCCTCTTTTATCTTTATAACATCTTTTAAATTCATTTCACGTGCCACGACGATGCGTTTTGCACCCATGTCATGATAAATTTTAGCATCCAGAACGTTCATAACGTTTGCCTGAGTAGAGAGGTGTATCTCGATATCTGGAGCGATCTCTTTTGCTAGGCTCATGACGCCTGGAGTTGCGATGATAAAGGCGTCTGGCTTCATCGCTGAGATGGTTTGTAAGTGCCTTTTTAGCGGCTCTATCTGAGAGTTAAAAGGAAAGGCATTTATGGTCGCATAAAATTTCTTTCCCCTTTCGTGTGTGTAGTCTATCGCTTCTTTAAACGTTTCAAGGTTAAACTCCCTTGCTGATCTAGTCCTTAGTGAAAAGCTAGCAACCGAGCCATAAACAGCGTCGGCTCCGTATTCAAGGGCGATTTTAAGTTTTGTTAAATTTCCAGCTGGAGATAAAAGCTCAGGCCTTTTTAGCACTATTTTTTACCCAGACTTTCTATCAAGGCTTCGATATCGTCGTTGCTGACTAGGTTTTCTGTTGTTGTATCACCAGCGATATGAACAGCAGAGCCAACGCGTTTATCATCATCGATACGACCTTCAAACAAGGTATTCATATATTTGCTAAGTGCCCTCATAACGTTGATAACACGCTCTATCTTTTGTCTGTGGATGTCTTGATACTGCATCATATCCATAGCCATCATGATCTCATCTTGTCCCATTTGTAAATTTGAGATGATGTTATCGATCGTGCCAAGAAGCGAGTTGTTTTTTTCCAAAGCTTCGCTAAATGCGGCAATATTTGGAAATTTCTCACTTAGCGTCGTAAATAGCTCAACGTTTGAGTTTATCGCATCTTTTAGGCTATTTGAGTCGCTCTCAGCATCCATAAAAAAGTTATTTATCGTCTCAAGCTTGTCAAACATCTGAGTAGCTTTCTCTTCGCTATCTCTTGTCACATCGTCAAGCTGGTGTACCATTTTATGGTCTTCAGTCGGTGGTGGTGGTGGCCAAACGCCGTCTGCACTCACTCTGTAGTTTTCGCTCTGTTTTGAGCTATTTGTTTGTGGCTCATCTGCTTTAGCACTCATTGCCTCTGCAACTTCTGCTACCTCGTCTGTTTCCTCTTTGACGTCCGCGACCTCTTGGCTGGCATCTTTAGTATCACCTAAATCATCCTCTAATCCGCCCGCCATAAGCGCGTCAAGTTCCTCTTGGGTCATAAAAGCTCCTAATAAAATTTGCCTTGATTATATAGGATTTAAATAAAAAGAAAGTTTAAAAAGCATGCGTTTATCTTTAAATTTATCAAATTTTAGGTAGCATTTTTGAAAAATAAACGACTTTAAAAGGCTAAAAATGACCGTCGATCTTCACAACCACACACCTCTTTGCAACCACGCAGTTGGCGAACCGCTAGAATTTGTGAGATGCGCCATAAAAGCTGGCACAAGATACTTTGGCTTTAGCGATCACGCACCGATGAACTACGATGAAGCTTATAGGATGAAATTTGAGGAGATGCAAAGCTATGAAGACGAAATTTTACGTTTAAGAAATGAATTTAGCGGTGAGATAGAAATTTTACTTGGTTATGAGATGGACTTTTTAGATGGCTTTATGGACGAGCGAGTTTTTGCTAGAAAGGTTGATTATCTAATAGGCTCTGTGCATTTTTTTAACGGCTGGGCCTTTGACAACCCAGAATTTATCGGCGGCTACGAGGGCAGAGACTTGGATCAAATTTGGCAGGAGTATTTTGACCACATAGAAAGATCAGCTAAGCTTGGTAAATTTGACATCATGGGACACATCGATCTTTTAAAGCTATTTAAATTTTTACCCAAAAAAGATGTCAGGATCCTAGCCAAAAACGCCATAAAAGCGATAAAAGAGGCAAATTTGGTAGTCGAGATAAACGCAGCTGGCTTTAGAAAGCCTATCGGCGAGCAATATCCAAGCGTAAATTTACTTGAGCTAATCGCCGAAAATGACATCACTATCACCTTTGGCTCAGACGCTCATGCCAAAGAAGATATCGGTAAAAATGGCGAAATTTGCGAGCAGATAGCTAGAAATTTGGGATATTCAAAGTGTGCGATATTTAAAAACAGAGATAGAGAATTAGTAAAATTTTAGTTTGGGGTCAAATAAAATATAAAAATAATCTTAAATATAAAATTTTGTGATACAATACGAAAATTAAAAACCAGAAGGAGATAAAAAATGGGAAAATTTGTCCAAAACATCGATCATTTTTTTGATTTTTGCAAAGAAAATGAAGTTAAATTTGTAGATTTTAGATTTACCGATCTAAACGGCGCTTGGCACAGCATAAGCTACAACATAAAAGCTGTTACAAAAGAGAATTTCACAAACGGCATCCCAATGGACGCTAGCTCTATGAACGGCTGGCAGCCAATCGACAAGAGCGATATGATAATGAAGCCAGAAGCGACATCTGCGTTTTTGGACCCATTTACCTCTGACATCACAGTCGTTGTTTTTTGCGATATCTACGACATTTACAAAGGTCAAATTTATGAAAAATGCCCTCGCTCGATCGCAAAAAGAGCGATGCAATATGTAAAAGATAGCGGACTTGGCGATGAGGCATATTTTGGCCCTGAGAATGAATTTTTTGTATTTGACAACGTCAAAATCATCGACAGTCCAAACTGCGCGATGTATCAAGTAGATAGCGAAGAAGGCGAGTGGAACGACGCTGCAGACTTCAAAGATAGCTACAACACAGGTCACCGCCCACGAAGAAAAGGCGGCTACTTGATGACCCAGCCAATCGACAGCATGGTCGATCTAAGGGCTGAAATGATGCAAGTTTTAGAACAAGTTGGCCTTGAAGTATTTTTAGGACACCACGAAGTCGCACAAGGTCAAGGCGAGATCGGCGTGAAATTTGGCAACCTGGTCGAGGCTGCTGACAACGTTCAAATTTACAAATACGTCGTTCGCATGGTCGCTCACCTAAACGGCAAGACAGTTACATTTATGCCAAAACCACTCTACGGCGACAACGGCAGCGGCATGCACGTGCATCAATCAGTCTGGAAAGATGGTAAAAATTTATTCTACAAAGAAGGCAACTACGCAAATTTAAGTGATTTTGCAAGACACTACATCGGCGGCGTTTTAAAACACGCAAGAAGCGTTGCAGCTTTCACAAACCCAAGCACAAACAGCTACAAACGCCTAATCCCAGGCTTTGAAGCGCCATCTATCCTCACCTACTCGAGCCAAAACCGCTCAGCGAGCATCCGCATACCTTACGGAGCTGGCGAGAAGTCAGTTAGAGCTGAGATGAGATTTCCAGATAGCACAGCAAACCCTTATCTAGCCTTCTCAGCTATGCTAATGGCAGGCCTTGACGGCGTTAAACACAAATACGAGCCAGTTGGTCCGATGGATGAAAATTTATTTAAACTTCACCTAGATGAGATCAGAGAGCGCGGCATCGAGCAGCTCCCACACACACTTCGTGGCAGCCTTGAAGCGCTTATCCGCGATAACGAATACCTAAAACCGATAATGAGCGATCTTTTCATCGACACTTATCAACACATGAAATTTGAAACTCAGGTTTGGCCTTACGAAGCACGCCCAACCGCTTATGAGTTTAAAACCTGCTTCTCTTGCTAAAAAGAGAGTCTCCAAGCTCATTTTGGGCTTGGAAACTTCTTTTAATCAAATTTAAAATATAAAATCTCCGTCGTACATATCAATGCATCTTACATTAATAATATGTAAATTTTTAATACATATAAAAATACAAAATATTTAGCGTAAAATTTTATGTATCTTATCTATACTTTAGTAAAAAGTAAACTAAAAGCGATTATAAGCATAATAATCCCAACAAAAATTTCTAAAATTTTCCATGAAATTTCTTTTGCAAAAACTGGAGCGAGAACTCTTGCTCCATATCCTAAAGAAAAGAAGAAAAATAGCGATGCAAGACTAGCGCCGATGCCAAAAATTATATTTTCATCTCCAAATTTTGTTGAAATAGATCCCATTAAAAGCATCGTATCAAGATAGACGTGAGGATTTAGCCAAGTAAAAGCAAGCGTCAAAAGCACTATTTTGCTAAATTTTGACTCGTATTGCACACTAGGAAGAAGGCTTTTGGGATTTTTAAATGCACTATACAAACTCTTTAGACTATAGACAAATAAAAAGATAAAGCCACCATATATGGCAACCTGTTTAAAAAGCTCAAATTTTTGTAGCACTTTTGCAAAACCAAAAACTCCAGCAAATATAAGCAAGGCATCACTAAATGCGCATATTAAGCAAACTGCGAAAACATGTTCCTTCTTTATACCCTGCTTCAAAACAAATGCATTTTGCGCGCCGATAGCCAATATTAAAGATAAACTTGTAAAAAATCCACTCCAAAATGCAGACATTTTCATCCTTTTTAAATTACCAATTATCTAAAATTTAACTAAAAGTAATCTAAAAGATCGAAAATTTTAACTATATGAAAAGGATAAATAATCATAAATTTATACCTTTTTTTATAAAATCCATAACTAAATAACAAAAAAGGATGTTCTCTTGCAAGCGCTAGCCTTAAAATATCGCCCTAAAAATTTTGACGAACTAATAGGTCAAGAAGCAGTTAGCAAAAGCCTAATACACGCACTTGACGAAGGTCGCATCAGTCATGCGTATCTATTTTCAGGGCTTAGAGGAAGCGGTAAAACATCGAGTGCTAGGATATTTTCAAAAGCACTAGTGTGCGAAAAAGGTCCTACTTCAAGGCCGTGTGAGGTGTGTCCGCAGTGCGTGATGGCAAATGAGTCACGCCACATGGATATCATCGAGATGGACGCAGCTAGTCACAGAAAGATCGACGACATAAGAGAGCTTATCGAGCAAACAAAATATGCCCCAGCAATGGCTAGATATAAAATTTTTATCATTGACGAGGTGCATATGCTCACAAAAGAGGCGTTTAATGCACTCTTAAAAACACTAGAAGAGCCGCCAAGCTACGTCAAATTTATCCTTGCAACAACCGATCCATTAAAACTGCCAACCACCGTACTTTCAAGGACGCAACATTTTAGATTTAAGCAAATAAGCAAATACAGCATCGTAAAACATTTAGAATTTATCCTCAGCAAAGAGGGCGTTAGCTACGAAAAAGAAGCACTTGAGATATTAGCAAGAAGTGGTGGAGGCTCACTAAGAGACACACTAACGCTGCTTGATCAAGCTATCATTTACGGAGCAAACAATGTCACGGCAAATGGTGTAGCATCTATGCTAGGTCTTCTTGATCCAGATAAGATCGAAGATATAATAACTCACATACTAAATCACGACAAAAACGCCATTAGAGTACTAACAACTGAGCTTGAGAGCTACGATCCAGAGATGATCATAGATGAAATTTTGGCAAATTTAAAACAAAAATTTGTAGAAAATGACTCCAGAATTTCTCTTCTAGTTTATGAGAGATTTTTCAGGATCCTGGCTAAGGCCAAAGGGATGCTAAATTTAAGCAGTGATAATGGCTTTGTACTAATGCTAATGCTTTTTATGATGATAGAGGCGCTAAATTTACAAAGCATCGATGATGCTATTGAAACAGTTATTTCAAAAAATGATGAAATTTCCACCCAAACTATACAAAATAGCACTCAAACTCCGCAAATCATTCCTGCTAAAAAACAAGGCCCATACGAGCTATTTCTGACAAAAATTTATGACCGAAACTATGATCTTGGTGAGTTTTTTAAAGAATTTGTAGATTTTAGCTTTTTTAACAACAACGAGCTTGGACTAATAGTAAAAGCAAAAGATGAAAATCTCGAATATTTTAAGAAAAACTGGAAAATACTAAATGAGATATTGCGTACGCTTTTTGGACAAAATGCAAAAATAGTAAATGCAAAAAATGACGAATCAAAAACACAAGTGCAAACACATAAGGAGCCACTTCCAAAAGATAGTGCAAGAAGCGAACTTGACGAGCTTGACACAGAAATTTCAAAGCTAAATGCCAATAAACCTGAAAGCACAAACGACTCAAAGACCGAGATAAAAAGTGAACCCAAAAGTCTAAAAAATGACTTTGCTTCGATGCTAAATACTGAGCCAAAAACACCAGAAGAGATACAAAAACAAAAAGAGCAAAGGATACTAAAAGAGGCCAATAGGCTTTTTGGCGAGCCAACTATTGAGAGTTAGCCTGCTCCTTTTTGCTAGCTTCTAGCCTCTTTTTTAGAGCCTCTTTTTTGCGAAGTTCAAGCGCATAAGCTTCATTTAGCGCGTCTTCGTCGTCTAAATTTGCTCCGTCTAAAAATTTGCGGTAGTCTTCAAACTGCCTATTTTTTATCCCCCAAAGCACGCCAAAAAGCAGGGCCGCCCCCATCAAAACCGAGATAAAAACAAGCATCGCAAGAGTCGTTGTATCCACTATTTGTCCTTAAATTTTCTAACTATAAAAAGCGAGTTTAGTATGACGCTTAGCGAGCTTGCCGACATGAAAAGCGCGGCAAATAGCGGCATGACGTAGCCACACACGGCAAATGGCAGGCTAAGGACGTTATAAAGCAGGCAAAAAAGTAAATTTTGCTTTATCGTTTTATAAGTAAATTTTGAAATTTTCACCGCTTTTGCAAGGCTTTGCAAGCTATCATCAAGTAGCACCACGTCGCTTTTCTCTAAGCTCACTGCAGCACCACTTCCCATGCAAATAGCCACGTGAGCAAGGCTAAGCGCGGCTGCGTCGTTTATGCCGTCTCCAACCATCAGCACCTTTTTGCCCTGCTGCTTAAGACCAGCTATAAATTTAGCCTTTTCATCAGGCAGCATCCCTGCTCCAAACTCGCTCACGCCAAGCTCATCTGCCACGTTTTTTACCACATTTTGCACGTCGCCACTTAGGATGCACACCTTCATGCCAGCACTCTTTAGTTCGTCCATCAAAGCCTTTGCCTCGGGCTTTACGCTATCTTTTAGGTAAAATTTAGCCACCAGCTCGCCATGCTTGCCCACAAAAAAGCTCACATTTTCTTCGCTCTCTTCAAATTTCACTCCATTTTCAGCCAAAAAGCGCCTGCTTCCAGCGACAAAACGCTCACTCAAAATATCAGCGCTAACTCCCTTTGCCACGCTTAAATTTGCATTTTCAAGCTCAACTTTTTTTGCGCCTTTTTGCTTTAAAAACTCAGCCACTGCCACGCTTATTTGGTGGTTTGAGATGAGGCAAAGCGAGTAAATTTTATCAATACTCACGTCCTCTTTTATAAAAAACTCGCCAACTTCAAATTTAGCCTTTGTAAGCGTTCCAGTCTTGTCAAATACTGCCACGTCGCACTTTGCAAGGCTTTCAAAAAATTTAGCCTCCTTAAAAAGCACCTTGTTTTTAAAGGCAACCCCAAGGGCGCAAACGCTGCTAACTGGCGTGGCAAGGGCAAGCGCACAAGGGCAAGCGATCACGATGACGCTAACAGCTGTCACTACCGCTTCTGAAAAGCTAAATTTAAAGTACCAAAACCAAAATGTAAAAAATGCCAGAGTTAGCACGCCAAGAGAGAATTTCGAGGCGATTTTATTGACTGCTAGCTCGATATTTGGCTTTTTTAGCTCTGCGTTTTGGAGCAAATTTATAAGCTTATTAAGATATGAGTTTTTAAAAATTTGCCTTGCCTCATAGACGATCTGCCCGTTTAGACAGACAACACCACTTTTTACCTCGCCCCCAGAGCTTAGCAAAAGTGGCAAAGTCTCACCTGTTAAGCTTGAGCTATCGATGCTTGCCTCACCACTAAGCACCACCCCATCAAGTAGCGCCCTCTCGCCTGATCTAAGCACGATCTTTTCGCCTAAATTTACATCTTTTGGCTCTTTTAAAATGTCCTTGCCATCCTCTAAAACGCACACCTTTGCAAGCAGCATATCGCTTAAGAAATTTGAGGTCTCAAGCGCCTTTTTCTTGCCTAAAATTTCTAAAAATTTACCGATAAAAACAAAGGTTATGATCATCGCAACCGAGTCAAAATAGCTCTCGCCACTTCTTGTAAGCATCGCAAATATCGAGTAGATATAGGTTATACTAGCCCCCGTGATAACGAGCAAGTCCATATTTGGCGAGGCGTTTTTAATGGCGATCTTCGCCCCCTTGAAAAACTCGCTGCCAGTGTAAAAAAGCACAGGCGTTGCCAGCACAAACTGCGCGAAGCTTAGCAGGTCCTTCACGTCGCTTCTGATGCCGCTAAAGTAGCCGCCATACTGCGCGATCGCCAGCCACATGATATTCATCGTGGCAAAGACGCCAACAAGCGCTTTTGCGTAGAAATTTCGCCTTTTTTTGACTAGCTCGTCCTCTTTTTGGCTCGCTGCGTAGGCCTTTGGAGTGTAGCCAACGGCGTAAATTTTCTCTATTATTTGCTCCACCAAAAGCTCTTGTTCGTCGTAAATGATGACTGCCTTTTGGCTAAGCGAGTTGATATTTACCTCCAAGATACCAGGTAGGCTAAAAAGCGCCTTTTCAAGCAGCCAGATGCACGCTGAGCAGGTGATGCCGTCAATTAGAAGCGAAATTTTAGAAAACTCGCCCTCTTTTGTCACTAGCTCGCTAAAATTTGCCGCTAAATTTTTGACATTTACGCCGCTACTTGCAGGATTTAGCGTGTTTTTGCCAAGTCGCTCATAAAACTCGCCAAGGCCACTTTCATTTAAAATTTCATAGACGCCTTTGCAGCCAACGCAACAAAACTTAAGCCCGCCTTTAGCCTCTATCATCGCGCTTTCATCAAAGCTTTGCTTGCAGTGAGCGCACCTACACTTCACGGGCGCTTCTTTTTAAGCTGGTCTAAATAGCCATATATCGTGATCTTTGAGACGTTTAGCTTGGCTGCCACGACCTCGATAGCGCCCTTTATGTTAAAAATGCCCTTTTCGTTCATAAAGCCCACGAGTTCTAGCTTTTGCTCCTTTTTGAGCTTTTTGCCCTCGTTTTTGGCGATGATCTTGTCGATCAAATTTAAGACGATCTGCATCACATCGTCGTTTTGCTCGCTTTTTGGCTCATTTTCGCTCGTTTTTAAGAAATTCCCAGCCATTTCAAAAAGGCTCTTTGCCACGCTAGCATCGACATTTACGCATATCGCTCCGATGATCTCGCCGTGCTCGTCTCTGATAAAGGCAGTTGAAGACTTCACTAGCTTTTCATCCTTGGTAAAAAAGTAGTTCGCCACATAGTCGTCTTTGAAATTCTTGCTATTTAAGACCTCACTTACAAGGTGGTCAAAGCTTTGTCCGACCTTTCTGCCAGTAACGTCGCCAGTTACATATACGACTGAGCGCTGCGGGTGAGAGAGATCGTGCAGGACGACTTCGCAAGCAAATGGCGAGCTTTTTTGTATGAGATTTGCCGTTGGGATAAATGCCTTTAATATAGGATGCATAAGGCGCCTTTTGTTTTTGTTTAAGTTTAGCCAAAATATTTTTAAATTTTCGATAAGAAAAATATAATTTTTTATGAAAATTTATGAAATTTAAGTGGTAATAATAATTTTTTATCTATAATTTTTTAAATTTTTAAGGAGAAAATATGAAAATTTATGAGACCGAAATTTCAAAAAAGAAAAAGGCTCACTACTCTTTAGCAACCGAGCACAACGGCATCCTCTACATCTCAGGACAGCTTAGTATGAACCCAGAGACCAGGCAAATTCCAGAGGGGCTAAAGGCGCAAACAAGGCAGGCTTTAAAAAACCTTGATAACGTGCTAAAACTGGCAAATGCGACAAGAAACGACATCTTGATGTGCCGCATCTATACGCCAGATATCGACTTTTGGGACGAGATAGACGACGAGTATGCGCTATTTTTTGGCGATCACAAGCCAGCTCGCGTCGTAGTGCCGACAAACAAACTTCACTTTGGCTGCCTGCTAGAGATCGAAGCTACAGCGATACTTGATAGAAAAATTTAAAAGGAGCAAAAATGCCTAAATTTATCTGCTCAAAGTGCGGCAAGAGCACAGATTTTGAGACGCCTATATTTGCGTGCGAGTGCGGTGGGCTATATGATCTGGAGTTTAAAGCGGCCAAATTTGATCTAAATTTGATCGATCAGTGCGAGTTTAGCCTCTTTAGATACCGCGAGTTTTTCCCTATCAAAAACGAGCTCTGGCGCGACATAAGCCTTGGCGAAGGGCTAACAAAGAGCGTGAAATTTGATGACTCGCTCTACCTCAAAATGGACTACGCGATGCCAACGCTCTCTTTTAAGGATAGAGGTGCTGTTATGCTTATTTGGTTTTGCAAAACTCATGGCATCAAAAAGATCTTGCAAGATAGCAGCGGAAACGCTGGAAACTCGGTCGCTGCATACGCTGCTAGAGCTGGCATAGAGTGTGAAATTTACGTCCCAAAAGGCACGAGCGAGAAAAAGATAAAGATGCTTGAGTACTACGGCGCAAAGGCGGTTGTCTTTGACGGCACACGCGATGAAACGGCAGATGCTTGCAGAAAAAGGGCAAAAGATGAGGGCATATTTTACGCAAACCACGTGTTTAACCCGCTTTTTTACCAAGGCACTAAAACATATATATATGAAATTTACGAGCAGCTTGGCTTTGTACCTGAAAATCTCTTTTTGCCAGTTGGCAACGGCACCTTGCTAATTGGCTGTGAGATAGCGCTAAATGAGCTATATGAGGCTGGAGTGATCAAAAAACTACCTAAAATTTTCATCGTTCAAAGTGAGAAGTGCGCGCCATTTTTAAGGGCAACAAGTGAGCCACTTGCGATCAAGCCAGAGCCAACTTTGGCTGAAGGCATAGCGATAGCAAAACCTGCTCGTGGCGCTGAGATATTAGCTAGCAGGTACGCAGGCGAGCGCGAGGTGATCACGATAAAAGAAGAGGATATTGAGCCAGCTAGAAATTTCCTAGCAAGCCGCGGCTTTTACGTCGAGCACACCACAGCAGCCATCTACGCGGCATACGCAAGCTACGCAAAATCACACAAGATAGAGGGCAGAAGCATCATCTCGATGTGCGGCGCTGGGCTAAAGAGCGAACACTAAATTTAAATTTGCAGGTCATTTTGCCTGCAAATTTGCCTATTTTAGCGACTTTGGTTGTGGTATTTCTTGACAACAAAGTTTTATTTTTATAAAATGCCAAAACTTTCAAAAAACTTTTGAAGCCCAGAATTCTGCAATCTTATCCCCGCATTTAAAGAGGAAAAATGGAAAACAACAACCAAACCGAGCAAAGTGCTGCTCAAAGCGCAAAAACTACAAAAAAACATCAAGCATCAAGAACCCACGTACCAGTCGACGGACACAAGATCGAAGAGCTAAGAACGCTTAGCTTAGACGAACTAGTGCAGATCGCAAATGGCGTTGGCGTCGAAAATCCACGCGAATTTCGCAGGCAGGATTTGATATTTGAGATACTAAAAACCCAGACAAAACAAGGCGGCTTTATACTATTTACTGGAATTTTAGAGATCACAAACGAGGGCTACGGCTTTTTAAGGGCCGTTGATGCAAATTTAAGCGACAGCTCAAACGATGCTTATGTTTCAAACTCGCAGATCCGTAAATTTGCACTTCGTGTGGGCGACATCATCACTGGCCAAGTAAGAGAGCCAAAAGATCAAGAAAAATACTACGCCCTTTTAAAGATCGAAGCGGTAAATTATATGCCTCTAGCAGACGCAAAAGAGAGGCCACTCTTTGACAACCTAACCCCACTTTTCCCAACTGAAAAGCTAAATTTAGAGTATGACCCGATGAAGCTAACAGGCCGTGTGCTCGACCTTTTCACGCCTATTGGCAAGGGTCAGCGTGGCCTCATCGTCGCACCTCCAAGAAGTGGTAAAACTGAGCTTATGAAAGAGCTAGCTCACGGCATCGCTAAAAACCACCCAGAAGCCCAGCTCATGGTGCTTCTTGTAGATGAAAGACCAGAAGAAGTTACAGATATGCAGCGCTGCGTAAAAGGCGAGGTATTTAGCTCGACATTTGACCTGCCAGCGCTTAACCACGTACGCGTAGCAGAGCTAGTCATCGAAAAGGCAAAACGTCTAGTTGAAATGGGCAAAGACGTCATCATCTTGCTTGATAGCATAACCCGTCTAGCACGCGCCTACAACACAGTGACCCCGCCAAGCGGCAAGGTGCTAACAGGCGGCGTGGACGCAAACGCACTTCACAAACCAAAACGCTTCTTTGGTGCAGCTAGAAACATAGAGCACGGCGGCTCACTAACCATCATAGCAACAGCACTTATCGACACTGGCTCACGTATGGATGAAGTGATATTTGAAGAGTTTAAAGGAACTGGAAACAGCGAAATCGTGCTTGACCGCAACATCTCAGACCGCAGAATTTACCCAGCTATCAACGTGCTAAAATCTGGCACCAGAAAAGAAGAGCTACTTCAAAAACCTGACGAGCTTCAAAAAATTTGGGCTATCCGCTCTGCGATCGCGACAATGGACGATGTCGAAGCGCTTAAATTCTTATACGCAAAAATGCTAAAAACAAAAGACAATAAAGAGCTTCTCTCTATCCTAAACGAGTAAATTTAACTGAGCTTGAAGCGCTTGCTTTGAGCTCAAATTTTTTCACTTAAAATATCTAGCCAAAAATATCTTAGAAATTTTAAATTTCAAGCACTTGCAATTATAAGAGAGATTACGATTATTTACTAAATTTTTCTATGTCTTGATTGATTAAATTTTCATATTCGCAAAGCTCGTTGCAAGTCTTCTTGCTCTGCTCGATAAGCTCGTCAAATTTAAATCCAAGCATCACGATACGATAAAGGTTGGGCTTGTGTTTTCGCCAGTTGTAAAGCGTTGCGACATCAACATCTAAATGATAAGCCATATCACGTTTTGTCATCTTACCCACTTTACACTCCTTCTTTTTGAGTGATTTTATAAATTTTATTCTGATAAGAAAACAATTGAATTATTTTATGTTTTTTATTAATTTCATTGAATATTTAAACTTTATTTAATATAAGAAAATTTAAAATAGCTGTGTAACATTTTTTAAATAAGGAGTAAAAATGAAAAATGTAGTTTTAAAGGTTGCTTTAGGCTTAAGCCTAGCTAGTGCCGCTGCTTTAGCGCAAGGAGCGTTTGTGGGATTTGAAGGAGATTATTCTTTTAATTCAAATTTAACAGCAAAAAGTGACAATGGCAAATCAAAAGCTAAAAAAGCACAACCCGGTCTTGGCATAAAAGCTGGTTATGACTTTGACGTAGCTAGAGTTTATGGTGCTTACATATATGACTTTCAAGCCAAAAAGTCACTTGGTGACGAAGATGGCACAATAATAAAATGGAAAACACATAAATTTATAGTTGGAGCTGACTACACTCCAAGCGTAGCAAAAGATCTTAAACTAGTTCTTGGTGGCTACACTGGTTTTTCAAAACTTAAAATGGATGTGTTTGACACACATGATGGCTCTGAAAAAGGCAACGCAACTGGCTGGATACTAGGTGCAAGAGTTGGTGCCGAATACTCTATCAACGAAAATAATGCGGTTGAGTTTGGTCTAAAAGCTGATAGAACCGACTACGGTAAGATCAATAAATTTAATTTAGTTGATATTAAAGAGACAAACGTCGGTCTTTATATGGGATATACATATAAATTTTAATCACCAGCAAGCTCAAATTTCAAAGCAAATTTGAGCTTTTAGCCAACTACCATACTTTAAAAATAAGCTATAAATTTAATAAATTTTCTAAATTTTCGCCGTCTAAGCGGTAGGTTCTCCACTCAAGAGATTGATTTTTAGCGCCCATGCTTTCATAAAATTTGATACTTGGCTCATTCCAGTTTAGACAGCACCACTCAAGCCTTTTTAAATTTTCATCCTTGCAAATTTGAGCTAGAAATTTAAAAAAAGCCTTGCCGATGCCTTGATTTCTAAACTCTTTTTTGACATAAATGTCCTCAAGATAGATCCCGCCAAGCCCTAAAAATGTAGAAAATGTGTAAAAATAGATAGCATATCCTATCGCCCTGCCCTCACTCTCGCATATAAGGGCTTTTGCGTGATTTTTATTAAAGATGGAGTCTGTAAAAATTTCATTTGTAAAAGTGACTTGATCACTCATCTTTTCATAGCTAGCAAGCTCTCTTACAAGCTCACAGATCACGTCTATATCAGCTCTCGTTGCTTTTCTTATTTGAAATTTCATTAGTTATCACCAAAGAGTGCTTTTAGATCCTTGACCATTTCGCCATTTTCGCCGCTGCTGCTAGTTTTTGAACCAAGCTCGTTTAGCTCGATCTCATAGCCAGTTAGCATGCTTGCAAGGCGGATATTTATGCCGTTTTTGCCGATCGCCTTACTCTTTTGCTCGCTCGCAAGTGTCACGATCGCCTTGTTTTCTTCGATCTTTACAGATGTGATGATCGCAGGTGCCATAGCGCGAGCTACCAAGATCGCTGGCTCGGTGGTGTATTCGATCGCATCGATGCTCTCACCGTGAAGCTCTTTGCTTACGGCATTTATCCTAACGCCCTTTGTGCCGACAGTTGCGCCGACTGGATCGATGTTTGGAGTGGTCGAGATGAGCGCTACTTTAGCCCTTTCGCCAGGGATCCTTGCACTTCCTTGGATGATGATGCCACCATCTTTTATCTCTGGTACTTCTGAAGTCAGCAGTGCTTCAAGAAATTTAGGCGAAGTCCTTGAAAGCTCAACCTTTATGCCTAAATTTTTATCTGTAAAAACTTTTCTAATGACCGCTTTTACCACTTCGCCAACTTTAAATTTCTCGCCTTTTATGCGGTTTTTACGTGGCAAGATGGCACGAAGCTCGTCTATCTCGATAAATGTGTTTTCATCGTTATCGACCCTGACAACTGGACCAAAGACCATGTGACCGCTCATCTCATTATATTTTTGTAAAATTTTCTCTTCGACTAGGCGCTGGATGTGATACTCAAGCTCTTTGTGAAGCGTTTGAGCTGCGGTTCTGCCAAGGTTATCAAGGCTTAGTTCGTAAGTTAGCTCATCGCCGATCTCTACGCCACTATCTATCTTTTTAGCCTCTTTTAAGCTTAAAAAGTGCTCATTGTCTTCAGCAAGCCTCTCATCGTCGTTTGCTACGATTGAAATTTTTTGATAAAGCTTTAAATTTTTATTAGCATCGATGCTCACGTCATACTCATAATTTTCGCCATAAACTCTTTTTGCAGTGTTTATCAAGGCTCTTATGACGCGCTCTTTTACATCTTCTATCTCTAAATTTTTCTCATTTGCAATTGACTCGATGATATCTGAAATTCTTTCCATTTTTTCTCCATTGTGACGATAAATTTCGGGGATTTTTCGTGAAGTTTTGAAATTATACATAAGCCATACTTTTAATAACATTAAGCTTGTTATTAACTTTTATTTAATCCTTTTTTTATGATGATTTGGGTATATTGACCGATTAAAATTTAAGATTTTGAAAGGATTAAAAATGGAGCTAAAACTTGCAAGAGCCGAATTAGACGCAAAACCAAAAACGATTTCACTAGAAAAGATAGAGGCAGCTGTCGAAAAAGAGGGTCAGAAAATTTTCTATTTTGATAAAGAAAACACGCACAAACAACTAATCGCCTTAGTCGAGCACTTTGAAGAAAAAGGGCTAAGCGTTTATCACAGAACCGTTAAATACGGCCTTGATGATAGCGATTATATGTATGAAGTGCATATACTTTAATGAGTAAAAAACTCTTCATCCAAACTCTAGGTTGTGCTATGAATGTTCGTGACAGCGAGCATATCATAGCCGAGCTCTCACAAAAAGAAGACTACTCCTTAACACAAAACATCGAAGAAGCTGATTTAATCCTTATAAATACCTGCTCAGTTCGTGAAAAGCCAGTTCATAAGCTCTTTAGCGAGGTTGGAGCCTTTGAAAAAGCCAAAAAAAGAGGCGCTAAAATAGGCGTTTGCGGCTGCACTGCAAGCCATTTGGGTAGTGAAATTTTCAAGCGCGCACCTTATGTTGATTTTGTCCTTGGCGCAAGAAATGTTAGCAAGATCACAAAGGCTGTAAATACGCCTAAATTTATTTCAACCGACATCAATCACGACGAGAGCGAATATGCATTTGGCGAATTTAGAGGCTCGCCATACAAAAGCCACATCAACATCTCAATCGGCTGCGATAAAAAATGCACCTACTGCATCGTCCCGCACACCAGAGGCGATGAAATCTCCATCCCCTCAAGCCTCATCCTAAAAGAGGTAGAAAAGGCCGCAAAAAGCGGTGCAAAAGAGATATTTTTACTAGGGCAAAATGTCAATAACTACGGCAAAAGATTTTCAGGTGTGCAAGAAAATATCGATTTTAGCGACCTGCTAGTAAAGATAAGCGAGATAGATGGCGTTGAGAGGATAAGATTTACAAGCCCGCACCCGCTTCACATGGATGATAAATTTCTTGAAATTTTCACAAATAACCCAAAAATTTGCAAATCTATGCACATGCCACTTCAAAGCGGAAACACCAAAGTTTTGCGTGAGATGAAGCGCGGATACACAAAAGAGTGGTTTTTAGACCGCGCGCTAAGACTTAGAAAAATGTGCCCAGATGTGAGCATCTCAACTGATATCATCGTCGCATTTCCAGGCGAGAGCGACAATGAATTTGAAGATACGATGGACGTGCTTGAGCAAGTTAGGTTTGAGCAAATTTTTAGCTTTAAGTATTCGCCTCGTCCGCTCACAAAAGCAGCTACTTTTACAAATCAAATAGATGATAAAACCGCCTCAGAAAGGCTCACGCGTCTGCAAAATCGCCACAGCGAAATTTTAGACGAGATCGTGGCGGCGCAAAAAGATAAAATTTTTGATGTATATTTTGAAGAGCTAAGGGCAAATGGCGGCGTTGCTGGGCGAAGTTTTAACAACTTTTTAGTTCAAGTTGATGGCAGCGAAGAGCTTCTTGGCACTACGCAAAAAGTAAAGATCACAAATCCAAAACGAATGGTTTTGTATGGCGAGCTGCAAATTTAAAAACACCCTTGAAAAGGTCGCCCTAAATGCTGGCGTCTTTTTCATCTACATTTTGATGTGGCTCATTTTTCTAACCTGCAAAAAGAGCTACACTCCAAATTTCTTGCCACAAAATGGCTGCGTTGTCGTCTTTTGGCACGGCAGACTTAGCTTTATGAGCTTTGCTTACAGACGCTGGTGGAGCAGTCAAAACAGAAAACAAGGCAAGGTGATAATAAGCGACCACAAAGATGGCGAGCTAATCACCAGAATAATCAAATTTTTTGGCATCGGCACCATTAGAGGCAGTAGCTCAAAAGGCGGCGCAAGGGCGCTCATAGAAGCCCTAAGAGAGATAAAGCAAGGCCACGACGTCATCATCACACCAGATGGCCCACGCGGTCCAAGACACAGCGTCGCAGACGGAGCTGCGGTGATCGCGCAAAAGTCGTCTTGCGAAATTTATGCTCTAAATTTCGAAGCAAACTCGTTTTGGGAGTTTAAAAGCTGGGACAAGATGATACTTCCAAAGCCATTTTCAACTATAAATTTTAGTCTCTCAGCTCCTTTTAGCGTGGCAAATTTAGAGCAAAAAGAGGCAAAAGAAAAGATACAAAACGAGCTTTGGCAAGCCTCGCAAAACGACGGTGGCAAGAGCGTGCTACAAAACAAACAGGACTTTAGGTCAAATTTAAAAATTTGGTGGAAAAAATATGCGCACAAAAATCCGCAAATAAGCGATGAGATAAGAGAAATTTTGGACGAAATTTATGAAAAATAAAATTTCTATCTTTATAGCCATTTTTATAGTAGCTTTGTTTGGGCTCTTTTTTTACAGCGACAACTCCTATAAGCTCGCTCTTGAAGCGAAATTTTACTACGAGAGCAAAGAGTATGAAAAGGCTATAAATTTAAGCCAAAAAGCTCTTGATCTTGATGCCTACAACAAAATGGCCACCACCACGCTTAATCAAAGCAAGGCAGCTATAAAATTTAGCTCATACATAAAAAACGGCAAAGAGTATCTTGAACGCATCAAAAAAATGAGCCAAAATGGTGTCAGTAAGGCTGATAATGAGCGCATCAAAATGATGTGTGATGTGATGATAGAGGATTTTGAAAGCCTAAGAAATTCTGCACTGCTTGATGAGGAGCTAAAAAGCGAAGCTCTGAAGATAAAAGAGGCGTTTGCAAAACTAAAAAACGAGCTGTTTTAAACTTATTTAATCCCTTTTTAGCTAACATATCAAAAATAATGCACTAAATTTAGGAGAGTTATGTCTTTTAGCATCAAAAAGCTTTTTTCAAACCTTTTTTTAAGCGCCGTGATCGAGGACAATGAGTGCGTTTTTTACGGTCAGGTCTTTAGAAATGGCAAGCTTATAAAAACCATAAATGCTAAATTTACAGACATAAGCATCGAAAATGTCGATGAAAAAGTTTTAAAATATATAGAAGAGCAAGAAAAGGCCTATTTTGGCGTCTATGTTTCGCTCTTTTTTAACGACGACTCGCAAGGTGCGCTGCCTACTGCTAACTTTGACGAGTACAATAAATTTAACATCAACACGCAAAATTTAACCAGCCTTGTGATGCAAGATAGCTGGAGCATATATGCAAATTTAAATGCTATAAGAAGATATAAAAACCTCTTTGGACAAGGTAGCGTCGATCTTATCTACTCGCCTATTGCCCTGCTCTTTCACGAGCTTTTAAAGCGTGGAATTTCGCCAAAAACCACGCTATATCTCTACATCCACTCGCACTCTTTTGCGCTTGCGATATTTAAAGATAAGCAGATGAAGCTCTCGACGTTTTTAAATATGAGTGACGCTGAAGAGGGCAACGAAGAGATCGAAAGCCTAAAAGAAGAGGATATAACAGATATCGACAACCTCATCGTCAAAGAAGAAGATGGCGCAACTGTGCTTGATGATTTTAAGAGTTTGGATGATTTTTTAAGCGATGATAAACCAAAAGAATTTGAAGATCTAAACTACGAGCTAAACATGCCAGCTTCGACCAATGTCGAGAAGTCAGTAGCGATCTTTGGGCGCGATATGAAGATGTTTGACTACATTGCAAAGGCCATGAAAGAATTTTATGAAAATCCAATCTACGGCGGCGATTTTATCGAGCAGATCATCGTTTTTGAAAACACAAAGACGAGTGCGACATTTTTACAATACCTGCAGTCTGAGCTATTTGTGGAGACATCAAGCTATCCGATCAACACAAATCACATCATGAATGAGATCATGCAAGAAGAGATAACACTATGAAATTTAGCTTCATCACTCCAGAACCAAGACCGCTTCTATCTATCTTTAGTAAGCTCTGGCTAAGCCTCATTGGCTTTGTTTTTGTGGTGCTTTTGGTGGCAAATTTCTTTATCGTTTATAAAAACTACTCAACTAAAAAAAATATAGAATTTCTAGCAAACGAGCAAAAAGAGCTTAGCCAAAAGATAGTCGCTACGGATGAAATTTCAGCCAAACTTGCCGTGCAGATAGACTCTGCAAACGACATCTTTACGTCAAATTCTATCCTAAAGCAAAGCTTGCACAATCTCTTTGACCTTGTGCCTGATAGCATCACGCTTGAAGAGGTCTTTATGGACAAAAACTCGCTCATCATCCGCGGTATAACGCCAACAAAGGATGTCTTTAACCAGCTCTTGGCCTCGCCGCTAAGGTCGATTTTCACCACGTCAAACACTAGCTTTTATCAGAGCAAAAACGGCTGGTACGGCTTTATAAGCACAAATAAGATTGATAATTCTGAGGGATATAATGAGTAAAAAAGATACGAGCTTAGAAAAAATCGACCCAGTAAAGCTTTTACTTTTTATATTTGCTTTTATCATAGTTTGCTTCATTATGATATTTGGCTTTATCGTGCCAAATATAAAAGAATTTAAAAGCCTCTCAAGACAAAACTACTCGCAAACCTCATCATACACGAAGGTAAAAAATGAATTTGAAGCTAAATTTAAAGCACTTGAGGCGACAAGACAAAAGGACGGCGCTATCATCTTGGCTTATGATACAGCTTTTGATAAAGATAAATTTATAAATTTTGCATCACAATTTTTTAGCGAAGTGAGCCTTAGCAAGATAGAAGAAGGCGAGAATAACGCAACTGAGAAGTTCTTTAGATACCGTCTAAACGTCACTAGCTCACTAAAAACCCCACAAAAATTTTATGACTTTTTAGATGCGCTTAGCAGCTATGATAACATCATAAAAGCCGAATTTCCTATCGTCATGAAAGGCGAAAACGACAAGATCCACACAACCTTTAACATAAAAGTTTTTGGATTGAAGTAAGAAGCTTCAAATTTTATTTAATAAAAAGCTACAAATGGATAATATTTCTCCCAAGTTCTGAGTTACAGAAATCACATTTTTATGGACATAAATTTATGTATTTTATCGGCATCGATATAGGTTCAACATCTACAAAAGTAGCAATACTAGATAATCAAGATATTTTTTGTGATCTATTTTTATTGCCAAGTGGTTTTAGTGCCATAAAAATTGCACGCGATATAAAAGAAATTTTAGAACAAAAAGGCTATCAAGATGCCTTAATCGCTGCTACTGGATATGGAAGGGTAAGTGTAAAATACGCAAATGTTAGTGCAAGCGAGATACTTTGCCACGGACTTGGAGCTCATTATTTATTTAAACCAGACTGCACAGTTATAGATGTCGGCGGACAAGATACAAAAGCCATTAAAATAGAAAATGGAAAACCAACTGATTTTATAATGAACGACAAATGCTCGGCTGGCACAGGAAAATTTTTAGAGATTAGTGCAAATAGACTTGGACTTGACCTAAATGAAATTTACAAAATAGCATGCAAAAACCCAAATATAAAAATTAGTTCAACTTGTACGGTATTTGCGGAAAGCGAGATAGTATCGCTTAGCGCAAATGGTGCTAAACAAGGCGAAATAGCATATGCAATAGTAGAGTCATCGGCACACAAGGTGGCTTCGCTTATAAAAAGACTAGAAAATAAATTCTACTTCCTAAGTGGTGGCCTTAGCAATGTTTCTCTTTTTAAAGAACTTCTATCCTCGCATCTATACTCAGAAATTTACACTGATAAAAATGCTATATATTGTGGTGCTATTGGTGCTGCAATAATAGCAAAAAGGAAAAAATATGAAATATGATTTCATTGAACTAAAAAAGAGAAATTCTCTAGCACTACTAGACTTAAAAGCTAAAGGCAAAAGCATAGTTGGCACATTTTGTACATACTCTCCAAAAGAGCTGATTTATGCTGCTGGTGCCGTACCAATCAGTCTTTGTGCCTACGATGAAAGTCCTATAAATGCTGCTCACGCCGAACTTCCACGAAATCTTTGTCCACTTATAAAAGCAAGCTACGGATATGCCGTGACCAAAAAATGTCCATATATGAATGCTAGCGATATTATCATAGGAGAGACTACTTGTGATGGCAAAAAGAAGATGTATGAGCTTCTTGCAAAGCATAAAGAAGTGCATGTCTTAGAACTTCCGAACATGACAAATAAACGTAGTTTAGAGCTTTGGATAGATGAGATGAGGGATTTTAAAGATTATCTTGAAAAACATCTTGATGCAAAAATAACAGACGAAAAGCTAAAAGAGACAATAGAAATTTTTAATGAAGAAAGAGATGTGCTAAATAAACTTATGGATCTAGCCAAACTCGATCCGAGTCCTATTAGTGGTAGCGAGATGCACCAAGTGCTATTTGCAAGTGATTTTATATATGACAAAAAAGAAAAGATAAAAATGCTTTGTTCATACATAGAAGCTTTAAAACAAAAAGATATGTCTAAGGCAAAGCATAAAAAGCGCATTATCATTACCGGATGTCCAAGTGGTGGAGTATATGAAAAGGTAATAAAACAAATAGAGGAACTTGGTGCAGATGTTGTAGCCTTTGAAAACTGCACAGGAACTAAAAATCTTAAAAATAATATAAGCACACAAGGTGATCTTATAGAAAATATCGCCAAACGCTACTTAAAGATACCCTGTTCTGTGATGTACAAAAACGACGCGAGATCTGATGTTATTAAAAATTTTATTACAGAATATAAAGCAGATGGCGTAATAGACATCGTTCTAAGCGGCTGTCACACTTATGCAATAGAAACAAACAAGATAAAAGAAGCCAGCAAAGAAGCTGGCGCAAGCTATATGAGCCTTGAGACTGACTACTCCAAACAAGATGTTGGTCAGATTCGTACACGTTTAGAGGCCTTTTTAGAATTTCTCGATTAAAAGATCAATTTTTTAAAGGCTCAAAAAAAGAGCCTTTGTTGATTTATCGCAAATTTTTAGAGCAACTTTTCGACTAGCATTATCTTTTATCCACGCATTTGCCAAATTGGCAGGCTCTTTTGTAAAGTGCATCTGCCTTTGTTTCATCGCCGCTTAGCTTTGCAAGCAAGAAGCACGACTGCGCATACTCAAGCTCGCAGCTCTTTGCCAAAAGCTTTAAAACTCTAGCCTCAGCCTTGGTTCTATCTATCTTATGAGTTTTTAAATTTTCGCTTTCGATGTAAGATTTTAGTCCCATTGCCTCGTTGTAGCAGCCAACGCCATCGCCACTATCGCAAGCTAGTTTATAAAGCTTTAGAGCCTTTTCTATGTCTTTTTGCTCATCAACTAGCCCTTGCTCATAAATTTGACCCAAATTTGAGCAAGCAGTTGCAAGCCCAGCATTGCAAGCCTTTTCGTAGTAGCCTTTTGCCTTTACAAAGTCCTTTTCATTGCTAAAATTTACAGCTAGGTTGTTGCAGTCGACGCTATTTCCGCTCTCGCAGTTTTGTACCATCTTCTCTTTTTCGAGCTCAAGACGCTCCGCCCTAGCCTCCTCATCACTTTGCCAAAAGCCAAAGCTAACCATCTTTTGCCACGACCAACAGCCACTTAACATAAAGCTAGCAGCTACGATAAGTCCAAAATTTAAAACTTTTTTCACTTATTTTCCTACTTACATGCCAAGCTTTGCGCCAAGCCTTTTCATCTGTGGGCACGCCTTGTTTAGGCCACGAAAGCAAGCGACTTTGTAAATCCCATAAGCTCTCTTTTCGTCCTTGTTCATGCCAAGACCTAGCTCATACATCGCGCCGATATTTGCGCAGCTTGGGAGATCTCCAGCGTTGCAAGCGTTTGTGTAGGCTTCCATCGCTAGATAGTAGTCTTGTTTTACGATCTCACCCTTGCGGTAGGCGTTGCCTAGATGATAGCAAGCTTGCACACCGCCACTATTGCAGCTATCTTTGTAAATTTCGACCGCTTTTTTTGGATCTTTTTTTACGCCAAGACCGTTTTCATAGAGCGTGCCAAGGTTTGAGCAAGCAAGCTGCACCTTCGCATCGCAAGCTTTTTTGTAGTTTGCGTAGGCATTGTCATACTCTTTCATAAGCTCAAAATTTACACCCAAATCGTTGCAAGCTTCAGCATCGCCGCTCTCGCACTTTGGTGTTAAAAGATCGATCGCATTTTTTGAAATTTGCTCTTTGTTTTGCACCACCTTTTCGTCCTTTGGCTGCTGCCATGAGTCATCTTGCTTTGGCGTCTCTCCGATGCCGATGACGTTTAAGCAACCTGCAAAAAATAGAGCAGTTAAAAGTAGTAGATATTTTTTCATTTTTATCCTTTTAGTATTGTCCAAACAAGTCATTTAGGGCTTCGCTGATGCTTGGATGAGTGAAAATTTGGTTTTTAAAGAAATTTGCATCTGCTTTTAAATTCATCGCGATCGCGATCTCATTTATGATCTCATTTGCGTAGATGCAGTGAAAGCTTGCCCCCAAAATTTCGCCACTACTAGCTTCAACGATCGCTTTTAGCATGCCCACATCGTGGTTTAGCACCTTCGCTCCTGGCACTGCTGCCATGCTAAGTTTTAGCTCCTTGAAATTTAGCCCAAGCTTGCTAGCTTCTTTTGCATTTACGCCAACTCTTGCTAGCGGAGTGTCGGTAAATAGCACGTTTGCATGGATACTTCTGTTTTGTGTGGTGCGTTTTTTGTCGCCAAAAATTTGCGAGAAAACTATCCTAAAATCATCCAAACTAGTGTAGGTAAAAAGCTCTCCGCCGCGCACGTCGCCCACTGCGTAGATGTTTGGCACATTTGTTTGAAGGCGCTCATTTGTCTTTATAAAGCCTTTTTCATTTAGCTCAACACCAGCTGCTTTTAAATTTAGGTCATCTAAATTTGCTACTCTGCCAAGCGCTACTAAGAACGCATCTGCCTTGATGAGCCTATCTTCATTATCTTGTTTGAAATTTAGCGCATTATCTTTTAGGCTCTCTATCTCGCAGCCCTCTAAAATTTCGATGCCTTGCACGTTTAGCGCATCTTTTACGCTTTTAGCTATGTCTTCATCTTCGTTTTTTAGAAGTGGTGAGCGTCCAACGATGGTCACTTTTGAGCCAAAATTTGCAAACATCGATGCAAACTCGATACCGATAAATCCGCTGCCAACGATGACAAGATGCTTTGGCATAGTTTTTAGATCGAGCAAGGTTTTGCTTGAAAAGACGTTTGAGTTTGTTATCTCAAATGGCGCATACGCCTCTTTTGAGCCAGTGTTTATTATGATAAACTCGCCTTCAACGACTTTTTGCTCGCCGTTTGAGGTTGTAACTAGGACGCTATTTTTATCTTTAAACGAGCCAACGCCATCGATCACGTCGATATTTTCTTTATCATTTAGCATCGCATAGTTTTTAGAATTTAAAGCTGAGATTAGCTTATTTTTGTTTTCGATGCTAAGCGTGTAATACTCGTTTTCAACGCTATTATCTGCATATATTGCCTCTTTTGCAGCTGTGATTAGACGTTTTGTCGGTATGCAACCCACGTTTATGCAAGTGCCTCCATACATCTTCGGCGATCTCTCGATTAGCGCGACCTTTTTGCCAAGCGCAGCAGCCTTTACAGCTAGCGTCTTGCCAGCCTTACCAAATCCAATAATAACAATGTCATATTTCATTTAATTTTTCCCATTATGTAGTATGTAGTTTCGTTTATCTTTTTGATATCCATTTTGTATTTATTTGCCCAGCTTTTGATGATCTCATCAACACGCTCTTTTATCTCTTTGACGGTTGCAACGTTTTTTATCTTTAGCCTATCCTCACTCCCGCTCATCGCTACAAAGCAAAGGTGTGGCTTTAGATGATCGTTTAGCTCGATCACACTCTTTGGCAAAAGGCCGTCAGTGTTATTTAAAATTCTACGCATATGCTCAGTGGTCGTTTCATCTATGTTGTAGCCAAGCTGTGTCAAAAGTGCGTTATGATCCATATCGTTCCTTTTTGCTTAAATTTGCGATCATTATAAGATAAAATTCGATAAAATCGCCTAAATTTTCAAGGACAAATATGAAAAAATTTATCATTTTTCTATTTAGCATTTTGCTATTTTGGGGCTGTTCAGCAGAGCAAATTTCGCAAAATTTAGGTCTTAGCGAGCCACCACTTGATCCTGAAGTCGAGCAGATAGCAGACGCCATCTATCTATATAACGAGGGCAACTACCCAAAGGCTTGTAAGAGATTTTACGACTACGCAAAAGATGGCAATGTCCTAGCCATGCAGCAAACTGGCGTTTGTTTTCGTGACGGCAAAGGCTTTAGTAAAGATATCTTAAGGGCACTTTTTTGGTTTGAGACAGCTGGCAGATACGGCAACATAGATGGTCTTAGAAGCGCTGGATATATCTACGAATACGGCCTTGGGGTCAATAAAAATTTAGAAAAAGCGATATATTTTTACGAAAAAGCCACAAGTCTTGGCTCAGGCGAGGCCAGCTACGATCTAGGACTTATCTACCTAGGTAAAAACGACTATAAAAAAGCTAGAATTTATCTTGATGAGGCTTGCTACCATGGCAAAGAAGAAGCCTGCACGAAGCTAAAAGAGATGAAATTTTAGCTCTCATCTCTTTAAAATTTACTACCCCTCAGCCTTTTGAGCGATCAAAACGCCCTCTATCATTTTTTTGATATCACCATCAAGTATCGCATCAGTTTGCGAAAATGCCTCGCCACTGCGGTTGTCCTTTACCTGCTGATATGGGAAAAGCACATATGATCTTATCTGATGCCCCCAGCCGATCTCGCTCTTTTCGACGCTATTACTCGCCTCTTGCTGTTTCATCAGCTCAAGCTCGTAAAGGCGCGACTTTAGCATTTTCATCGCTGTGGCTCTGTTTTTATGCTGACTGCGGTCATTTTGGCACTGCACGACGATGCCAGTTGGCACGTGCGTGATGCGGATGGCTGATTCAGTTTTATTTACGTGCTGACCGCCTGCGCCACTGGCTCTATAAGTGTCTATCTTTAGATCTTTCTCTTCGATCTCGATCTCGATATCATCATCTACTTCAGGGCTTACCATGACGCTAGAAAAGCTTGTGTGACGGCGTCCTGCGCTATCAAATGGGCTTGTGCGAACGAGCCTGTGGATGCCATTTTCTGCCTTGAAGTAACCATAAGCGTTTTCGCCTTTTACGATAAAGCTCACATCCTTTAGCCCCGCCTCTTCGCCCTCTTGAAAGTCTAAAGTCTCAACCTTAAATCCCTCACGCTCGCAAAATCTAAGATACATCCTATAAAGCATGCTCGCCCAGTCATTACTCTCAGTGCCGCCAGCTCCAGGGTGTATCGATACGATCGCGTTTTTGCCGTCATCCTCGCCGCTTAAAAGCATAGAAATTTCTAAATTTACTATCTTTTCATCTAAATTTTTAGCATCTTCAAATAAAGAATTTATAGTCTCCTCGTCATTTTCAGAATTTGCTAGCTCAAAAAGCTCCTTTGCGTCGCTAACTGCTTGATGAGCGTCGCTAAATTTAGCAAGCATGTTTGAAATTTTTGTCTTTTCTTTATTTAGCGCTCCAGCTTTAGCGATATCTTGCCAAAAACTAGGGTCTTGTTCGGTCGCTTCGATCTCTTTTAGCCTAGCCTTTATCTCGTCAGGCTTTACGATAGAGCCTATGTTTTCAACTTTTGTTTGTAGCTTCTTTAAAAGCTCGTTGTATTCGTAACTATCCAAGTTTTTCTCCATAAATTTTTGCCGATTTTAGCCAAAAGTTGCTTACATTTTTAAATTTACGCCCTTTTAATCCTTTTTTGTTACAATACCAAGTTAAAATTTAGATAAAAAGAGTCAAATATGCAGATCATAAGAACTATAAACGAGCTTGAAAATTTTGTCCAAAATGCAAGTGGCAAGATCGGTTTTGTGCCGACAATGGGCGCACTTCACAACGGACACGTTAGTCTCATTAAAAAATGTGTGAGCGAAAATGAGGTAAGCATCGTCTCAACTTTTGTAAATCCAACTCAATTTTTACCAGGTGAAGATCTAGACAAATACCCAAGAAAAGAGCAAAGCGACATCCAAATTTGCGAGCAAAACGGCGTTAGTGCTATCTTTATACCAGACGAAAAAGAGCTTTACTTTGAAGATGAGCCGCTCATCGCCGCTCCAAAGAAGCTTTCGACCATCTTAGAGGGCAAAACTAGGCCTGGTCACTTTGATGGCGTCTTAAGAGTGCTAAATAAGTTATTTCGCCTAACTCGTGCAAATAGCGTCTATATGGGCAAAAAAGACACCCAGCAGCTCATCATCGTGCAAAATATGATAAAGACATTTTTCTTAAACATCGAGCTAGTGGCTTGCGATATCGTTAGAGAGCCGGACGGACTTGCGCTTTCAAGCAGAAACATCTATATCTGCGACGAAGATAAGTGCAACGCGCTAAGGCTTTCAAGATCGCTAAATAAAGCGCTAAATTTGATCCAAAACGGCGAAGAAGAGGCAAGCGAGATCAAGGCAAATATGCTTGAGGTGCTAGAGCCTTTAAAAGTTGATTACGTGGCGGTTACGGATAGAAATTTAAATGAAATTTCAAAGGTAGAAAAAGGCAATACAATAATCTTAGTAGCCGCCTTTGTTGGCAAAACTAGACTAATAGACAACATCTGGATATAAAAATGCCAAAACTTCATCTAATCTCGCTTGGTTGTAATAAAAATTTAGTTGATTCAGAGATCATGCTAGGACGCTTGCAAAACTACGATATCACAGACGATATCAGCGACGCAGACGTCATCATCGTAAATACCTGCGGCTTTATCAAATCCGCCAAAGAAGAGAGCATCCAAACCATACTTGAGATGCACGAAGCTCGCAAAAATGGCTCTTTGCTGGTAGTGACTGGCTGTCTTATGCAGCGCTACAAAGATGAGCTTATGAAAGAACTGCCAGAGGTCGATCTCTTTACCGGCGTGGCTGATTATGACAAGATCGACGAGATCATCTTGAAAAAGCAAAATTTATTTAGCCCAGAAACCTACTTGCAAGCAAACGAAGAGCGTGTGATAACTGGCTCAAACTACCACGCCTACATCAAAATTTCAGAGGGCTGTAACCAAAAATGTAGCTTTTGCGCGATACCGACATTTAAGGGCAAACTAAAATCACGCTCGCTTGAAAACATCGTAAATGAGGTCAAAAATTTGGTTAAAAAAGACTACTACGACTTTAGCTTTTTATCCCAAGACTCAAGCTCATACATGCGCGATCATGGCGTTAGCGACGGGCTAATAAATTTAATAGATGAGATAGAAAAGATAGAAGGCGTAAGGAGTGCTAGGATACTTTACCTCTACCCAAGCACGACCAGTAGGGAGCTCATTTCGCGCATCATCGCTTCACCTATCTTTCACAACTACTTTGACATGCCCATCCAGCACATCAGCGAAAATATGCTAAAGATAATGAAGCGTGGAAGTGGTGCTAAAAAGATAAAAGAGCTTTTAAATTTGATGAGAAATGCCAAAAATTCATTCTTACGAACTGGCGTCATCGTGGGACACCCAGGCGAGAGCGAGGAGGATTTTGAGGAGCTTTGCGAGTTTTTAGAAGAGTTTAAATTTGATAGAATTTCCGCCTTTGCCTACTCAAAAGAAGAAGACACAGCCTCTTTTGAAATGGAGCAAATCCCAGCTAAGATCATCTCAAAAAGGCTAAGCAAGATAGAAAAGATCACCAAAAAAGCGATAAATGAGAGCCTTCAAAAAGAGCTTGGCAAGCAAATTTACGCATCGCTTGAGGGCATTAGTAGCGAGGGCGAGATGTTTTACGCAGCCAAAAAAGATATTTGGGACAAAGATATAGACGGCGAAATTTTAATAAATGAAAGCGACGTAAAGGAGCTTGAGATCGGCTCGCTCTACCTTTGTGAGGTCAGCGACGTGGTTGATCAAAAACTAGTCGCCACCATCATTAAAAAAGCAAAATGATAAGCCAAAATGTGCTTGATAGGCTAAGCTTGGGCGCAAACCTGCTTGCCTTCTCGCACGGCATCGATAGCACCGCACTTTTTTACATTCTACACGAGGCTGGGGTCAAATTTGATCTAGCCATAGTCGATCACAACGCCAGAGAGCAGAGTAAATTTGAAGTTGAAAGCGCCAAAGATCTTGCTAGCAAATTTGGCAAAAAAATCTACATAAAAAGCGTAAAATTAGGTAGGTCAAATTTTGAAAAAAACGCGCGTGAGGCGAGGTATGAGTTTTTTGGTGAAATTTGCCAAAAATATGGCTATAAAAATTTGATCCTAGCGCATCAATTTGACGATAAATTTGAGTGGTTTTTGATGCAGCTTGGCAAGGGCGCTGGGCTAAAAGAGCTCTTTGGTATGAGCGAGCTTGAGAGGAGAGAGCACTTTTGGCTGGTTAGACCGCTTTTAAATTTACGCAAAAAAGAGCTTCAAAACTACCTTGACGAGCGAGGTTTGCGCTACTTCGTCGATGAGACAAACTTAGAGGGCAAGCTTAAAAGAAGCTTTGTAAGACTAAATTTTAGCGAGCCGTTTTTGGACGAGTACTTTAGCGGTGTGAAAAGAAGCTTTGAGTTTTTGGAGGCTGATAGGCAAATTTTGCTGCCAAATATCACAAAAATGGATGATGAAATTTTCATTATAAAAAATGATAGTAACGTCGTTAGGGGCGTCGATATGGCGGCAAAAGAGCTAAATGTGCTTTTAAGTAAGGCTCAAAAAGATGAACTAAGCGCAAATTTAGCAAAGCAAACAAGCGTGGTACTAAGTGGCAAAATCGCCGTTGGCTACGCTGGTGCATTTATCTTAGTAACGCCATTTTGTAAAGCCGTAATGCCAAAAATATTTAAAGAAAAAGCTAGAATTTTAAAGCTCCCAGCGATAAATAGAGGCTATTTATTTACTATAAATTTTGATCTATTAAGGTTAAATTTTGGGTCAAGCAATTACAAAAAGGAGATTTTGGCTTAAGCCTTTTACTGTAAAGCTAAAGCCAAAATTTTTTAGTTAAAACAAGCTATTTACGCTTTCGTTGTGATAAACACGGCGTATCACTTCACCAAAGAGTGAAGCTGTGCTTAGCACTTTTATACAAGGGAGTTCTTCTTTTAATGGGATCGTATCAGTCACCACTAGCTCGTCTAAAAAGCCAAGTTTTAGCCTATCATAGGCTGGTCCGCTAAGCACTGGATGCGTGCAAAACGCCATTACGCTAGTTGCGCCACGCTCTTTGAAAATCTCAGCTGCTTTTACGATGGTGCCAGCGGTGTCGATCATATCATCGACCAAGATCACATCTTTGCCTTTAACATCGCCGATAACGTTCATCACTTCGCTCTCGTTTGCTTTCTCGCGGCGCTTATCAACGATGACCATATCTAATAAATTTAGATTTTTTGCCAAGGCTCTAGCACGAGCCACGCCGCCTACATCTGGGCTTGCGACGACTGGATTTGGTAAATTTTTAGCTTTTACGTAGTCGTTAAAGATGATGCTTCCATAAAGGTTATCCACTGGGATATCGAAAAATCCTTGAATTTGTCCTGCGTGAAGGTCCATCGTAACGACCCTGTCGATGCCTGCTGTTTGCATCATATTTGCCACTAGTTTTGCAGTGATCGGCACTCTAGGGGCTGCTTTTCTGTCTTGTCTAGCGTAGCCAAAATACGGCACGATCGCTGTTATAGAGCTTGCGCTGCTGCGTTTTAAAGCGTCAGTTAAGATAAGAAGCTCCATTAAATTTATATTTGCTGGGGCACATGTTGGCTGGATGACAAAAACATCTTTCCCACGCACGCTTTCGCCGATTTGCACGCTGATCTCACCATCGCTAAATCTTTTAATGCTAGCTTCGCTGAGTGGAAGCGACAAATATTGCGAAATTTTCTTAGAAAGCTCGATGTTTGCGGTGCCTGAGAAAATTTTATAGCCTCTCATAATAGTAACCTTTTTTAGTGATCTTTATGTTGGGATTTTATCGAAATGAGCTTTAAATTTAAATTTATTTGCTTCTTACTACAAGTGTTTTTACTAAAATATCAACACAAATTATAAGGCAAAAAACTATTTGATTTTTATTTTAAAATCAGACCACTATCTAACCTTTCTTTTAAATCTTTGTGAGATTACAAAATTACAATAAAATCCAAAAATAAATTTTGTAATCTTATTTAAATGGTTATTCTTTACAGCAATGAACAAAACTTAACAAAAATAAAACGAAGACTGCCAAAGAGCCAGTGTTTTTAGATAAAAATAAAAAATAATAATTAATTTTATAAAATTTTTACTTTCTAAACTTCACAGTACTAAAATCTAAAACATGTTTAAAGCTTATAGAATTTATGATTTTATCAAAGATGACAGTTTAGATATGAAGGCGGCCTTTGTTGATAGGTTATATCCAAGAGGTATAAGAAAAGAAATATTCTCAAATTTTCTTTGGCTAAAGGACATTACTCCTAGTCCTGCTTTAAGAGAGTGGTTTCATGAAGATAGAGAGGGCAGATTTGATGAGTTTTGTGATAAATTTGAGCATGAGCTTGACAATGAAAAAGCAAAATCATGTTTTAAAATGCTAAAAAAATTAGAAAAAGAGTATGGAGATATAGCACTTTTAACAGCAAGCAAAGATATAGATCTTTGCCATATACCTGTTTTGTTAAAAGTTCTAAACAAGTAGATACGCTACTTAATTGTTAGCATACCAAGCAATTTTTCAAACTGCACACCATAGCTTGTGCGGTTATTATCTTTTAGCGTGATCTTGATGCTCTCAAACACAAAATTTGCTGCCTTTTTGATAGCATTTTGCATGCTTTCGCCATTTATAAGCGAGCCAAAAAGCACTGAAGCGAAGATATCTCCAGTGCCGCTTGCATGAAAAGGCAAATACTCGTGAAAATACTCCACTTTTTCTTTCGTCTTTGTATCATAAGCTATGATACCACACTCATTTTGCTTGTATCTAATGCCCTTTAAAACGATCTTTTGCACGCCAAAACTAGCCAAGCCCTCAAGTAGCTCTAAAATGTAATCTTCGCCATATCCCTCGCTTAAAAATGACTTTTCACACATAAAACTTGCCTCAGTTATGTTTGGCGTGATGACATGTGCCTTTGTGCAAAGCTCTCTCATCTTTGCAACAAATTTCTCATCAAAGCCGTGATAGAGCTTGCCATTATCGCCCATACAAGGATCCACAAGCCTTAGCAAAGAGCCACTATCAAACTCAGCAAAGACCTTCCCTATAAGCTCAAGCTGCCTAAAACTACCTAAAAATCCAGTGTAAATTCCATCAAAGCTGATGCCCTCTTTGTGCCAAACCTGCGTTATAGCGTCAAATTCATCAGTTAGATCACGAAAAGTGAAATTTTTAAAGCCAGTGTGAGTTGAGAGCAGTGCCGTTGGCAAGATGCACGCCTCGATGCCTTGGGCGCTGATTATGGGAAGTGCGACTGTGAGCGAGCATTTGCCCACGCACGAGATGTCTTGTATAGTTAAAATTCGCTTCATCTATCATCTTAATTTATAAAATTTAACGCCAGCAACGTTAGTTTGAAAAACCACGCCGTCTTGCAAAAGGCTGCTTAAAATTTGCTTTGAGTGCTCTGAGAAATTTTCTTCGACATTTGCCGTAGTTTGCGGACGGCGCTCTAGCATGGCTAAAATTTCACTCTTGCTAAATTCATACTTTTGCTCTATCTTGTGAGCCCTAGCTATGGTGACTGGTACGCCATTTATCTTGCTTGCTAGCTCTTCAAGCCTACTAGCATCAACGCCTTTTACGTTGTAAGCTGGCGGGCGATCTATCGTGCCCACATCCACTCGGTGTGGGGCTATCTCATTTATAGCCTCATTAAGTGCTATAAATTCCTCTTCTTTGTCGTTAAATCCAGCCACGACCAAAATTTCAAGCACAAGATCACCCTTAAATTCCTTGCGAAATTTAGCCATTGCTTTTATAAGTTCATTTACTTCTATGCCACTTTTGTTGCGGTCTATCTTTTTAAATGTGCTTTGCACTGCGCTATCAAGGCTAAATTTCACTATATCAAGCCCTTGCAAGGCTTCACAAATTTTTTGATCTCTCGCGCATGAGCCGTTGCTTAGGATGAGAGTTTTTGCCTTGTCTTTTATCTCATTTACTTTTGCCACCAGCTCTTTTAAGTGCGGATAAAGAGTTGGCTCACCATTTGCTGTAAGCGTGATGACATCGATGTTTTGATGAGCTTTTAAAGCTTCTTTTAAAGCGCCTATGATTTCATTAACACTTGGTGGATTTTCTATCTCTTCAACCGGCTTTGCGCCCTTTAGCTCGCAATAAACGCAGTCAAAATTGCATGATTTTTGCTTTGGGCTTAGATCGATACCAAGGCTCATGCCAAAACGGCGAGAATTTATCGGTCCAAAGATGATAGTGCTATCTTGCACTTTTTCTTTGAACCTCTTTTATAAAATATTTTGCGTTTTCAACTGGCACATCAGGCAAGATCCCATGGCCAAGGTTAAAAATATGTGGCGCGCCTTTCATCGTGCTTAAAATTTTATCTACGCCCTCATCGATCGCCTTCTTGCTATATAGCCTTGTTGGCTCCATGTTGCCTTGAAGGACGTATCTTGGGCTAAGTTTTTCTTTTGCTAGCTCGATCGGTGTGCTCCAATCAACGCCAAAAACGTCAAATTTACCTGAAATTTTATCCAGATAGCCGCTTATACCTTTTGGGAAAACGATGATCGGGATCTCTGGAAACTCAGCCTTGACGCTATCAACTATCTTATTTATATAGCTAAACCCAAACTCAAAATAAGCCTGCTCTTCAAGTGCAGCCGCCCAGCTATCAAAAATTTGCACCGCATTTACGCCTGCTTTTATTTGCTCTTTGACGTAAAGGATGAGCGCTTGCGTCACTTTTTCTAAAATTTGATGTAAAAATTCTGGATTTTGATAGAGCATTTTTTTGCAGATCGCATAGTTTTTGCTGCCACCACCCTCTATCATATATGTAGCTATCGTCCATGGCGCGCCACAAAAGCCAATTAGCGCCTTATCTTTAGCCAAATTTTCTCTTGTAAGCTTGATCGTATCATAGACGTATGCTAAGCTTTTAGCCGATCTTTCGATACTAAGCGCATCAAGTGCGGCCTCATCACGCAAAGGCTTTGTAAAAACTGGTCCCTCGCCCTTTTCAAAGCGCAGATCCATGCCCATTTCAAGAGGCACGACAAGGATATCGCTAAACAAAATCGCCGCATCAACGCCCAGGATTTCAACTGGCTGAAGCGTGACCTCGCTAGCCTTTTTATAGTCTTTACAAAGCGATAAAAAGTCCCCTGCTTTAGCTCTTACAGCCATATATTCTGGCAGATATCTACCAGCTTGGCGCATCATCCAAACAGGCGTGTATGGGGTCGGTTTTTTAAGGCAAGCGTCTATGAAAATCATCAAATTTCCTTTAAATTTTTAAATGGATATTATCCAAAAATAGCTAAAGAAAAGATGTAGAAGAAATTTTAAGCGTAAAAACGCTTAAAATTTTAGTGATCTCCCTTGTGAAGGAAGTAAAGTCCAAGGCAAAGTGCGAGGATAGAAGCCGCAAGATAAGCCATCTCAAGCGGAGTTGTGAAGTTTGCATGAAGCACTCTTTGGAAGAAATTTACGATTAAAACCATGACGATCACTTTGCCAAGCTTGTCTTTTAGCTCATCAAGCGAATGCACTTCAAGCACCTTGCTCTGCTTTGACTGCTTTAGCTGTGTGATCTCTGAGATGAAAAGCTCGTAAATTCCGAAGCTAAATATATAAAGAACAAGCGCCATCAAGTAAAGATCGATCGCTCCAACTATCTCGCCAACGACCTCTGAGTGGAAATTTTCAACGTGAAAATCTGCAGCAAAGAAATATTTATAAACCTCTAAAAGCACTTTGCCGACATCATAACTTGCGATGATAAAAAGCACGATCGCACCTAAAAGTCCAAAGACTACCGGAAAAAGCGTGAAACTGTTGCTTGCAAGCAAAATTCTCTCAAATATTTTACGCAATAAAAACCCTTTTTGTGAAATTTAAAAAAAAAGGGGGGGGGTATTTTATAGTTTTTTCCTTAAAATTTAGGTGCAAAATCGCAATTAATTTTAATGCAAACTACTCCTGCATCGATATCCATTTTTGTGCGATCCTGACGGCATTTGTCGCAGCTCCAACGCGGATCTGATCGGCACTGCACCAAAGGTGAAGCACATTTGATCTAAAGTTATCAACCCTGATCCTGCCAACGTAAGTCTCGTTTGTATCGCTTGAGATAGTAGGCATCGGATACTCTTTTTTAGCCGGATTATCGACTACGACGACACTTGGAGCTTTGCTTAAAACCTCTCTTGCCGCATCTGCGCTCACGTCTTTGTCAAAATGGATAGTGATCGCCTCAGAGTGGCTTCTAAGCACTGGCACACGCACACATGTCGCGCTCACTTCGATATCTTTGTGAAGAATCTTTTGCGTTTCATTGACCATTTTCATCTCTTCTTTTGTATAGTCGTTATCCAAAAAAACGTCGATGTGTGGGATCACGTTTAACGCTAGGCGGTGTGCAAAGACCTTTGGCTCGCACTCATCAAGCTTAAATTCAAAAAACTTTTGCATCTGAACAACAAGCTCCTCCATGCCCTCTTTGCCAGCGCCACTTGCTGCTTGATAGGTAGAAACATCGACCCTATTGATGCCAAAAGCGTCATTTAGTGGCTTTAAAATTTGCACCATTTGGATGGTTGAGCAGTTTGGATTAGCGATGATGCCGCGGTTTTTCCACATGGCAATGTCACTTGGGTTGCACTCAGGCACGACTAACGGGATATCTTTATCCATCCTAAAATGGCTGGTATTATCGATGACAACTGCGCCGCTGTCAGCTGCAAATTTAGCAAATTTCTCTGAAACTGAGCCGCCTGCACTAAAAAATGCGATATCAATCTCGTGCTCGCTAAAAACTTTCTCGGTTAGCTCTTTTACTTTGTAGTGTTTGCCCTTAAATTCGATCTCCATGCCAACGCTCTTTGCGCTTGCAAGTGGCAAAAGCTCACCAACTGGGAAATCAACCTCCTCCATAACTCTAAAAAGCTCTTCGCCGACCGCACCAGTAGCACCAACGACCGCTACGTTAAATTTTCTCATCTGCTCTCCTTGGTTTCTTTTAATTTTCTTAATTTGCATAATTTTACTAGCCAAAAACTTAAATTTTTACCTATTTTTTACTTCTCGCTTGCAAAAATAGATCTTTTGGCAAAATTTCATCGCCCTCGCTTAGTATCGCCGCACGCTGCACGACCGAGATGAGCTCCCTTATGTTGCCTGGATAGTCATAGCCCAAAAGCTCCTCTTTGGCTGCTTTTGAGAAATTTTTAGCCTCAAAGCCATACTCTTTGAAGCATTTGTCCAAAGCATCCTGCGCGATAGGCAAAATTTCATCCTTTCGCTCGCGAAGTGGCGGGATGAAAAGCGGGATCGTGTTTAGGCGGTAGAAAAGATCCTCTCTAAACCTGCCCTCTTTCATCGCAAGCTCTAAATTTGCATTTGTAGCGCAGATGATGCGAACGTCTATCTTTTCGCTCTTTGTAGCGCCAAGCCTTGTTATCTCACGCTCCTGCAGGGCACGAAGCAATTTTGGCTGTAAATTTATAGGCATCTCGCCGATCTCATCTAAAAATAGCGTTCCGCCATTTGCCAGCTCAAACTGCCCTTTTTTGGTAGTAGCTGCGTCAGTAAATGCGCCCTTTTCAAAGCCAAAAAGCTCACTTTCTATCAAATTTTCAGGTATCGCAGCCATATTTAAAGCGATAAATGCCGCATCTTTTCTAGGTGAGTTTGCGTGGATAAATTTAGCAAAGACCTCCTTACCAACGCCACTTTCACCACTAAGCATGACTGAGGCGTCAGTTCTTGCAGCTTTTAGTGCGATATTTAGCGTAGCTTCAAGCGCCTTTGAAGTGGCTAAAAAGCCGTTATTTTCGCTTTTAGTTTCAACTTTTTTTATGCTTTTTGGGGTTTTTTGTTTTAGCGCCTCTACCCTTTTTATCGCCTCATATAGCGTTGAGACGTCAAATGGCTTGGTTAAAAAGTCCTTCACACCGAGCCTAACGCTCTCGATCGCCTTATTAAGTGTGGCGTTTCCAGTCATTATGATGACGTCAAATTTGCCGTTTAGCTCTTTAATGAACTCAAGTCCGTCCATTTGTGGCATGTTTATGTCGGTGATTATTAGATCAGTGTCGTCGCTCATCTTTTTTAGAGCCTCAACTGCGCTCTTATAGCTCTTGATCTTTAGCTCGTCGTACTCGCCAAGCGCGATCTCAAGCGACTTTCGCATATTGATGTCATCTTCTACTATGACGATATTCATTTGATCTCTTTTTTATTGAAGTGTGCCGATGATAGCGGATTTTGGCTTAAATTCCACCATAAATCTAACTGGCAAAATTTTCAAATTTGAAGCATTTGTGACCTGCGCATTTTTGACATTTAGCTCATTTTTTATCATCACTTTTTTTAAGGCAAAGCAGTCAAAAATTTCATCTTTGTGTAAATTTAAAAAGCCAAGAGTTGTGGTATTTTCATCTTTAAAAGCGTCTATCTGGCAAAGAAATTTTGGTTTTGGATTTAGTGTTAAAGTCATCGCCTTAGAAAATGAAATTTCTTCAAAGGCAACTATTTGATTTTTCGTATCGACCTTCGCCCAGAAGATAAACTCCTCCAGGCAAAAGGCGAAATTTAAAAGTATCGTTAGTAAGAAAAGACTTCTCGCCACTTATCTTCGTCTATCTTAAGCTCCATATTTACCTTATAAAGCCCGTCTTTGAAATTTTCATTCACGATCCTTGCGTTTTTGACAAGACCTTGAACCTTTGAAGTGATAGATGAGTCGTTTAGCATCGCATCTCTTACGGTGTCTTCAGCATTGATCTTTACGCCGTAAAGCTTGCCTGCAAGCTGAGAATAAGCATCAGCCATCGCCGCTCTTTTTGCAAGAGTGACTGACTGAGCATATGAGAGCGAATTTAGCGGAGCTATACCCTCGCCTGTGGCTCTAAAAGTGGTCTCTCTTGGAGCGCTATCATATATCATCTTCTCTTTTTTCATCACCTCTCTAAGATCGTCTTTATCGACCTTTTGGATGACTACGTTGCGGTTTGATGTGCTAGTTGGCTCGCCCATAAAGCCGTTAAATGAGCAGCCGCCAAAAATAGCAATCATCAAAGCAAAAGATAAAATTTTAACCTTCATAAACAACCTTTTTTATGCTTTTATTTAAAATTTAATAGCAAAATTTATTCCAAAAGCCCCATATCTTCGCTTGGTGCTTCTTCCTCATCTTCGCCATCATCTGCCTTAGGGCATCTTGCGATACTTACGACATCATCGCCATCTACATTTACGACGATCACGCCACTTGTGTTACGTCCTGCTTTGCGGATGCTTTGCATATCGACTCTTATCATCTTGCCACTTGATGTTAGAGCCATGAGGTCTTGCTCTTCATCAACCATCACAACGCCCACTAGATCGCCCGTTCTGCTTGTTAGCTTCATGCAGATGACGCCTTTGCCGCCGCGGTTTGTCAAGCGGTACTCATCAGCTGTTGTGCGCTTGCCGATACCTTTTTGAGATATGCTTAAAATTTCTTGATCATTGCTTTCGATGACTGCTGCGCCTACGACCTCATCGCCTGGCTCTTTAAATTTAATACCAGTTACGCCGCGTGCAGTTCTACCCATTTGGCGAACCTTGCTGATCTTAAATTTAAGGCACATACCCTTTTTAGTAACGACAAACAGCATTGTCTCATCGCCTGAGTTTGCGTCCTCTTCGGCATTTACATTATCTTCGTCGATCTCGTTTTGAAGCTCTTCAACTTCAAGCACCTCTGTCTCTACGCTTAGCTCATTTTCAGGGTCAGTTACTGGCATATCATCGTATGTTTGAGCGATGAGTGCAGTTACTAGCTCGTCGTTCTCATCAAGGCTTATCGCTCTTACGCCAACTGAGCGGATGTTTTTAAACTCACTTAAATTTGTGCGTTTTACGATGCCGTTTTTAGTGAAGAATGCCAGAGATTTACTTTCGTCAAAGTCAGTCGTTGGGATGATCGCTTTGATCTTCTCATCAGGCTGCAACTGGATCAAATTTACAACCGCTTTGCCCTTTGCTGTGCGGCTTCCCTCTGGGATCTTATAGACTTTTAGCCAGTAGAGCTGTCCGCGGTCAGTCACAAACATAAGCGTATCGTGAGTATTTGAAGTAAAGAAGCTCTCTATAAAATCATCATCGTATGTCGTGACCGCTACTTTGCCCTTGCCACCGCGTTTTTGCTTCTCGTACTGCTTGCTTGGCACACGCTTGATGTAGCCGCGGTGAGTTATGGTTACGACCATATTTTCATTTGGTATGAGGTCTTCAATGTCGATATCATCGTAGTCATCAACAATCTCAGTCACTCTTGGCACTTTAAATTTATTTTTGATCTCAAGAAGCTCTTCTTTGATCAAATTTTCAAGCAATGTCTCGCTCTTTAAAATTTCATCAAGTCTTGCAATCTCAGCCATAAGCTCGGCTAGCTCGGCCTCTAGTTTTTCTCTCTCTAGGCCTGTAAGCTTGCTTAGACGCATATCAAGGATAGCATTTGCTTGAAGCTCTGAGAGGTTAAATTTACTCATCAAGCCTTCTCTAGCAACGGCTGTATCAGCACTATTTCTAATAAGCTCGATCACCTCGTCGATGTTATCAAGTGCGATCTTTAGACCCTCTAAGATGTGGGCTCTTGCGCGCGCTTTTTCAAGCTCGAATATCGTCCTTCTAATGATAACGGTTTTTCTGTGATTTAAAAATAGCTTAAGTAGCTCGATAAGGTTAAATACCTTTGGCTCTTTGTTATTAATAGCAAGCATAATAACGCCAAAAGTGCTCTCCATCGTGGTTGATTTAAATAGGTTATTTAGCACGATGTCGCTCATAGCGTCGCGTTTTAGCTCGATGACTACACGGATACCGTCCTTGTCAGACTCATCTCTAACCTCGCTGATGCCATCTATCTGTTTATCTTTTACAAGCTCGGCGATCTGCTCGATGAGCCTTGCTTTGTTTGTTTGATATGGTAGCTCGTCGATGACGATGACATCTTTGTTTGGCTTTTTTTCTATGTGAGTTTTGGCTCTTAGTTTGACCCTGCCACGACCTGTGCGGTAGGCCTCTATGATGCCTTTTTTACCAAAGATGATACCGCCAGTTGGGAAGTCTGGACCTTTTATAAATTCCATCACCTCTTCAAGTGTCGCCTCTTTGTTTTCAAGAAGTAGCAAAAGACCATCTATTAGCTCATCAAGGCTGTGTGGTGGGATATTTGTCGCCATACCGACAGCAATACCGCTTGAGCCGTTTAATAATAAATTTGGCACACGGCTAGGCAAAACATCTGGCTCAACCTCTCTATCATCGTAGTTTGGTACAAAATCAACCGTATCTTTGTCAATATCTTTTAAAAGCTCTTCAGTAAGCATGGTCATTCTAGCTTCGGTATAACGCATCGCAGCTGCGCTGTCGCCATCAATCGAGCCAAAGTTTCCTTGTCCATCAACGACTGGATAGCGCATAGAAAATTTCTGAGCCATACGAACAAGTGCGTCATAAACCGCTGTGTCGCCGTGTGGGTGGTACTTACCGATGACTTCACCGACGATACGAGCTGACTTCATATAGGCACTTCTGCTGCCAACGCCGAGGTTATCCATAGCGTATAAAATTCTTCTATGAACTGGCTTTAGTCCGTCTCTAGCGTCAGGCAAAGCACGTCCGACGATGACGCTCATAGAGTAGTCAAGATAGCTATTTTTTATAGAATCTTCGATATCAACTGAAGCGATATCTTGAGTTAATTCAAGTAGATTGTCTTTCATTTTTATCCTTAAATTTAGCTTGAGGGATTTTAGCTAAAAATTGATAAAAACTTTCTAAGGGCAAATAAATGCACGTTTATAATGTTTTTATAAAATTTCAGCCAAGAATTTTCTCTATAAGCTCTCTTTTTAGCACAAAGTCATAGCTAAAAGCATCCACCACGACGCCAGCATAACTGCTCTCTTTTAGCATCGCAAGATACTCTTTTAACCCTATCTCAATGCTCTCTTGCTCGCTGTCGTTTCGCCAAAGCTTCATCGCCTCTTTGCTAGTAAATGCCGGAAAATAGCTAAGCTTCTCGCCCTCATCTTCAAGTAGGATAAATTTGATATTTGAGCCCTCCTCCTCATAAACTACGCCGCCATCAGGCTTTGCGAGCGCTTGGTTTAAAAGCACCGGAGCAAAAAAAGTAGCCTTTTTTAAAGCCGATATCAAATTTACCTCATTTTTCTCGCTAGGATCACTTAAAAATTTATCCATCGCTTCTTGCATTTTAGCCCCTAAAAGCCTCGTCCACAGCCTGGCAGATCGTGTGTATGAAAAAGATGTGCGACTCTTGAATTCTTGCTGTATCGCTTGAGCTAACGACTAAATTTAGATCGCAACCTTCATTCATCGCACCACCTCCTTTGCCACTAAGTCCAAGCACTGATACGCCCATTTTCTTGGCACTTTTTATAGCTTCAAGGACATTTTTGCTGTTGCCACTAGTTGAGATCGCCACGAGCAAGTCGCCTGACTGAGCTAAGGCCTCAAACTGGCGTGAGAAAACGTAGTCAAAGCCGTAGTCGTTGCCAATGGCTGTAAGTGCCGAAGTATCAGTAGTTAGCGCGATGCCAGGAAGTGGCTGGCGCTCGCTTTTATATCTGCCAGTTAGCTCGGCTGCAAAGTGCTGAGCGTCCGCCGCAGAGCCGCCGTTACCGCAAATGAGCACCTTTTTGCCATTTTTTAGCGTATCAGCCACCATCTGGCAAGCACGCTCCAAGCTACCAAGCAAATTTACATGCTCGCTAAAGGTCTTTTGGTGAGCCTCAAGCTCATTTTTTATCATCGTTTTTAGCATCTTTTATCCTTTTTATTATCCCTGTTGTGCTTTTGCCCTCTACAAAGTCAATTAGCTTGACCTCTTTTACGATCTCGCTGCCAACGACCTCTTTGTCTTTATAATCAGCCCCTTTTACAAGCACGTCAGGCTTTATCTTTGTTATCAAATTTAAAGGTGTATCCTCATCAAATATCACGACATAATCAACAAATCCAAGCCCGCTTAGCACGCAGGCTCTATCATCTTGCGAGTTTATAGGCCTAGCCTCGCCTTTTAGCCTCTTAACTGAAGCGTCCGAGTTTAGCCCAACTACCAAAAGATCGCCAAGCTCTCTTGCTCGCGCTAGGTATTTTACGTGCCCAGCGTGCAAGATATCAAAGCAGCCATTTGTGAAAACGACCTTTTTCTTGCCCTTTTGGCTCAAAATTTCTTCTAACTCTTCAACACTTTTAAGCTTGTGCTCAAAATTTGCTCCAAATGAGCTATTTATCAGCTGCTCGATCTCGCTAAAGCTAGCCGTTGCGCTACCTATCTTTGCCACGACGACGGCTGCTGCGAGGTTTGCTATCTTTATCGCCTCTTTTATGTCAGCCCCATTTGCTAGCATGTAGCCAAGTGTGGCAAGCACCGTATCTCCAGCGCCAGTGACGTCAAAGACCTCTTTTGCCTTGGCAGCAAAGATGTGCAGCCTGTCGTCATATAGCGCGATGCCCTCTTCTGAGATCGTAATGATCGAATAGGTTAAATTTAGCTCGTCTTTTAGCTGTTTTATCGCCTTTTCAAGCTCAGCCTTATCTTTTATCTTTAAATTTGTAGCCTCGCTCGCCTCTTTTTTATTTGGCGTTAGAAGAGTTGCGTTTTTATACTTTGAGTAGTCGCTGCCTTTTGGATCGATAAGAACTGGGATCTTTAGCTTCACGCACTCGTTTATGATCTCTTGACAAACCTTCTCGCTAAGCACGCCTTTGCCGTAGTCACTTAGCAAGACGGCCTTAAAATTTGCAAGATTTTCTTTGACTTTCAAGACAAGCTCATCTTCTAAATTTATCTTTACAACACTCTCTTTATCGATCCTGACAACTTGCTGATGAGATGCCATGATGCGGCTTTTTATCGAGCTTTCACGCCCTTTTTCAGTGAGGATCAGCTCATCTTTTACATTTAGCTCAGCAAGCTTCTCTTTTATCTTTTTACCAGCCTCATCATCTCCTAAGACGCTAGCTACGCTCACATTTGCGCCAAGAGAGAGTAAATTTCTCACCACATTACCAGCGCCACCAAGCGTGTAGGTTTCGTTATTTATCTTTACGACCTGCACAGGCGCTTCAGGCGAGATGCGCTCGCAGCTGCCCCAGATGTAGTGGTCCAGCATGAGGTCACCGACGACTAAAATTTTAACTCTCTTAGCCATTTAGCTCTTCCTTATAAATTCTCTTTATCTCTGGCAAGTAGTCTTTTATCGCCTCTTCTAAGCTCCAAGTCGCACTAAAACCAAATGCCTCGCGAGCTGGGGCCACGTCGGCCTCTGTGTGAAACTGGTATGAGCCGATAAATGGGTTTTTGATATATTCGTTGCCTAAATTTACGCCGATCTCGCGTTGTAAGATGTCAGCGATATCTTGAAAGCTTCTAGCCTTGCCAGTAGCTGCGTTATAGACGCCACTTGGCGCATCAAGCGCTTTTATGTTTGCGTCAATGATATCTTTTATATAGACAAAGTCGCGTTTGATCTGGTCGCTGCCCTCAAAGAGCCTTGGGGTCTTGCCAGCTAAAATTTGAAGTCCAAACTGAAGCACCATCGAGGCAGTTTTGTTTTTGAAAAACTCGCCCTTGCCAAAGACGTTAAAGTATCTTAGTCCAACCACGCTCACGCCGCGCTTTGCGTAAATTTTATTGATATTATCCATGCTTAGTTTGCTAAAGCCGTAAACGTTATTTGGCGCTTCGCACTCGCCAACGGTTTGCGGGCTCTTTGCGTTGCCGTAAGTCGCCCCTGAGCTAGCGTAGATCATCTTTGCGCCCAGACTCTCGCAGATATCGAGCAAATTTACAAAGGCATTTACATTTGTTTTTATTAGCTCGTCTTGCTCTTTTACGGTCGTGTCTGAGATCGCTGCTTCGTGGTAGATGACGTCTGGGCGAAAGCTTTTTATCTTCTCAAGCGTGCTAGGGTCGTTGATGTCGCCAGCGTAAATTTCACCTTTAAAGCCAAGTAAATTTTTAAAATGGCCAAAGCTTTTTAAGTTGCCGTTGCTAAATGTCTCGTCGTTTCTAAATTTATCCACGACAAGCACGTGAGCGTCTTTATAGTTTTCATCAAAATAGTGCGCCAAAGCTGAGCCGATAAAGCCAGCGCCGCCAGTTATAACTATCTTTTTTCCGTTTAAATTCATAGTGATTTTTCCTTTTTTAGCTTATTTAAAACATCTCTTACATCTTTAAAATTTATGCCATCAAGCAAGAAATTTCTGCCCACACCAGCCCTTTTGCCAGCCTCGACGTCGCTTGGCTTGTCACCTATCATTAGCGAGCTTTCAAGGTCTATGTCAAACTCTTTGCAAGCATCAAGTATCATTTTTGGATTTGGTTTTCTGCAGGTGCATTTTTGCTCTGGAGCGTGCGGGCAAAAATAGACTTTGGTGATAAAAATCTGCTCTTTTTTAAAGCTTTCAAGCATAAATTTATTTAGAGCGTCAAACTGCTCCTGCGTGTAATAGCCCCTGCCGATGCCTGATTGATTTGTCACGACAAAGAGCTTGTAGCCAGCTCCAGCAAATTCTCTTAACGCATCAAAAATGCCATCAATAAATTTGAAATCTTCGATCTCGCAAACATATCCAGCGTCTTCGTTTATGACGCCGTCTCGGTCTAAAAAAAGTGCTTTGTTGGCTGTTTCTTTTATCATTTGGTGATTATAGCCAAAATATTTTAACCCGCCCCTTGCAAATTTACATTTTTGTATTATAATGCCGGCACGTTTTTTAAAAAGGATGACAAATGAAAAAACTACTAATCGTTTCAAGTGTTGCAGCACTACTTTCAACTGCTGCTTTCGCTGCAGATGGCGCTACTATCTATAAAAAATGCGTCGCCTGTCATGGCGCTAAAGCTGAAAAAGTTTTCAATAACAAAGTTCCAGCTTTAACATCACTTGATGCAGCAGCTATCGAAGCAGCTCTAAAAGGCTACAAAACAGGAGCAAATAAATTTGGTCTTGGCGCTATGATGAAGCCTATCGCTACTCCAATGAGCGACGACGACATCAAAGCAGTTGCAGAATACATCCAAACACTAAAATAATCATAGGGGCGCTTGCCCCTTTTTCTATAAATTTAAACTCACACCAAATTTCAAAAGCTCTCTTGGCAGATGATCGTCTAAATTGCCGATCTTGTCGTTATCTATCTCTATTAAATTTAAATTATATTTTTTATAAAGCTCTATCTTTTTCTCTTTCTAGATATGCCTCATCATCTTTTAAGCCCCAAAACTCTATATAAATCTTGCCTTTTGGTATGTAAAAATCACAATAGACATCTTCTTTTATCGGCACTCTTTTTTCATAAGCGTAAGCTATGCCCTCAGCAAAAGTTTGCGCTAAACGTATCAGCTATATTTCTTTGGTTAAATTTTACGTAAGATTTTTGATGCAGCTTTCGTCTTATAAATTTCGCCATTAAATTTATCAAAATGACAAATATTATAATAGGCAGCGCAAAGCTAAAAAACGCTAGCAACATAGTGGATAGTAAATTTGCCGTATCAAAAATTTGCATTTTAACTTTCTTTATTTTTTAGTGTGCTTATGATAATTTAGCTATTTATTAGTAAAAATTGGTTGCGGAGGACGGATTTGAACCGCCGACCTTCGGGTTATGAGCCCGACGAGCTACCACTGCTCTACTCCGCGATAAGAGTTGTTTGGGATTTTTAAAAGTGGATGGGGTAAGAGGATTCGAACCTCTGAATGACTGGACCAAAACCAGTTGCCTTACCGCTTGGCGATACCCCAATGTTTTTAAGAGTTGTAATTATATAGATTTTAATGCGCTTTGTCAAGACTTTTCAAAAATTTAAAAACACAAAAATTTAAAATTTGGTATATATTTAAAACAAATACACAAAAATCAGCTACAAAATTTCCCTCTGGCCTTTTGCATTTACAGGGCTTAACACGCCCATTTTTTCCATCTGTTCGATTATATTTGCAGCTTTGTTGTAGCCTATTTTTAAGCGTCTTTGTAGGTAGCTGATCGAAGTTTTTTGCTCGCTTAAGATGATCTCTTTTGCCTCTTCATAAAGCTCATCAAGCTCTTCTTCGCCTAGTGTGCCAGCAGCTGAGCCTGCGCTAGAGCCCTCTTCTGCTAGAAATTTCTCGTCATAGATCACGTCTTGTTGCTCTTTTAAGAAATTTACGATCGTTTCGATCTCTTTTTCGCTCGCAAATGGCGCATGAAGCCTGATCACGCCAGGGCTTCCAGGAGGTGTAAATAGCATGTCCCCGCGTCCTAGCAAGCTCTCAGCACCCATTTGATCAAGGATGACCTTACTATCGATCCTTTGCCCTACTCTATAGCTTATCCTGCTTGGTAAATTTGCCTTTATAAGGCCAGTCACGACATCGACACTTGGGCGCTGAGTGGCAACTATCAAGTGTATGCCACTAGCCCTTGCCATCTGTGCTAGACGGCCTATGTAAAGCTCCACGTCCTTGCCGCTAGTCATCATAAGATCGGCTAGCTCATCGATGATCACGACGATGTATGGGAATTGCTCGCCGCCCTCACTCTTCATCTTTTCGTTGTAGCTCTCTATATTTTTTGTGCGAGTTTGGCTCATTATCTTATATCTTCGCTCCATCTCAGCGACCATGTTTGAAAGTGCTGTGATCGCCTTTTTAGCCTCTGTGATAACAGGCGTCAAAAGGTGTGGGATGTCGTTATATATGCTAAATTCAAGCATCTTTGGATCAATCATCATTAGGCGCAAAGTTTGTGGGCTATTTCTATAAAGCAAGCTTAAAAGCATCGCATTTATACCCACACTCTTGCCCGATCCCGTTGTACCTGCGATTAGTAAATGTGGGAGCTTTTTGAGGTCAGTCACAAAAGGAGCGCCCACTATATCTTTGCCAAGAGCCATGGTTAGCGGACTGCTCGCGTTTTTAAAGACTTCACTTTCTAAAATTTCTTTTAGATAGATCGTCTCTAAATTTTGATTTGGTACCTCGATACCAACGACGTCTTTGCCAGGGATCGGCGCTTGGATACGGATAGTTTGAGCCTTTAGCGCCATCGCTAGGTCATCTTGCAAAGTGAGAATTTTACTCACCTTGATGTGTGGGGCTGGGCGAAACTCAAATGTCGTGACGATAGGGCCAGTATAAGTTCGCACCACGTCGCCATCTATCTTAAATTTACGCAGTTTATCGAGTAAATTTGAAATTTGCTGATCGATCTCGGCTTCATTTATATTGTGCGAGCGCTTTGGAGGGTCGTTTAGAAATTTAAGCGGTGGCAAGACAAAGTCTTTTGGTTTTTCGACCTTGCCGCGCTCTATCTGATCAAGAAGTTTTTTGTTTTCAGCCACTTCATTTAAAATTTCAACCCCGCCTATAGTTGCAGGTCTGCTCTCTTGTGCCGGCTCCATCTCTGGCTCTGGCTCAAATTCTGGCTCGCTCTCTAAATTTGGCTCATCATCATTTAGCACCTGAGCATCTATAAGCTCTTCTTCTTTTATCTCGTCGGCTTTTGGCTTTTTGCGCTCTATCTTTGGTATCTGCCTTGCCCTTACCTCTTTTACGCTTCTGCTTTTTTCTTCATAGCCATTTGGCTCTTTATCTACAAAAGCCTTTCTTAAAACGATGATAAAATTTTCTCTAAAAGCAAGTCCAAGTGAGATGATAAATATCATAAGTATAGCAACCGCAGTGCCGATAGCACCGATGACTTCTTTTAGCGCTGAGACTATAAAGCCGCCTATAACGCCGCTATTTGCTCCAGAAGTACTTAGCGCTTGAAACATCAAAAATGCGATAAAAAATAGAAAAATCCCAACTACAAACTGGGCAAAATCAAAGTCAAATTTCTTAAAATTTTTATATACAAAATAGCCTAAAACGATAAGTAAAAATGGATAAACATAGGCTATAAGTCCAAAATATTTAATATTAAAAACGCCAAGGCTTTGCCCAAGTGAGCCTACAAAATCAGCAGTCGGAGCAGCCGTAGCGATGCCAAAATATATAAAAAAACAAACAAAAATAGTAAATAATATATGTCTTAAAATTTTAGATCCTTTTGTTAAAAAGGCTTATTATAGCACGCTTGAGTTTAATTTTTAAAAAATCAGCAAGCTAGGCCTGCTGATTTATCATTTTAGTTTAGGTAGTTTAGCAAGCTTAGTTGATTTATTTTAGCGCTTGCTTGAAGAGTAGCTTGATATGAGAGTGAAAGCTGTGTAAATTTAAGATACGACTCTGCATAGTCTGCGTCTATGACGTCATTTTTAACAGTTAACACATTTACTTTCATGACCTCTGCACGCTGATTTGTCGCAGTTAGAAGCTTTGTTTGAGAGCCTATCTTTGTAAGCTCTTTATTTGCGTGATCTATCAAGTGATCTAGCCTTTTTAGAGCGCCTTGCATGCCGGTATTTCGCGGATCGTGATTGTTAGCATCTGCTCTATAGTAGCCATTTCTAACGGCAAATATCATATCATCAAGGTCTTGAAAGACACTTGTGCTTGGCTCATCGATAGTTAAAGCGTTATTTTCATTAAAGCTAAATACTGAGCCCTTGCCTTGAGGATGGCTTGCAGCACCAGCTGTGTTCATGCCAGTGCTATCTCCGTCAAATATATCTCCATTTTTTGCATCATACATGGTTAGCTCTATATTTGTGACAGATTTTGTCTTGTCAGTTAAAACCATCCTGCCTTTATCATCTAAATTTACCTCTACTGCGCCTTTAGTCTTTGACAAAGCGTCTTTATAGGCGTTATAGTTTTGATCTCTTCTTACCTTTTCGATATCTGTATCAAAGTTTGCATTTTCTGCGTGTGGAGGATTTGGGATATTATCGCTTGCAGCCATCGCTACGATATCCATTAGCTGACGATATGTAAAGTCGCTTGCATAGGTTCTGTAACTGCCAAATTCATCTGAGTTATAGACGGTCAAATTTCTAGTTGGAGATACCACGCCAGCAGCAGTTGTTGATGTTATTTGAAACTGCACTGGGGTATTTACGCCACCTGCTTCGCCCATTTTTACTTTGATGTCATACATTGTGCCAGTGATTGATTTTACTTGAAGACCTATCTCTTGATTATCTATGTTGTAAAGCTCCCTCTTTCTAGCATCGACATCTTTTGGGTATAAATTTCTATTGTAGCTCTCTTTTGTGCCAGAGACCTCGCTTAGCTTTGTCTGATCAGTTGCAAACTCGCCTGTTCTTCTAGCAACTTGAGGCAAATTTGCGATTAATTCATTGTCTTTTCGCTCAAATCTAACTTTGTCATAGTCAAATGCGTTTGTTAAATTTCCATCTTTATCAAGGTATTTGCTCTTTGTAAATTCAGTTATATGAACCGTTTTTGGCACAGCATTTGCCATATTTTCAAGGCTTTGTAGCGAATTTACCGTATCAAGTGTATTGTTTGGAGCTATCGCACCACGATTTGCCGCCACAGAAGTAGCTGCAACCATGTGAAAGTCTATCGTTTGATTACCTTTAGTAAGGTCTTTTATATTAAATTGTCCGTCGTTATTTATGCTCACATCGACAACTTTTGTCGTCTTTGTGTTGCCAAATTCCATACCGATCTTCTCCATCAAACCAGCCATTGACGTATCAGCACTCATCTTAAATTTACTTGTAAATGTCGTGCCATCTGGCTTTTTGCCTTGCATGAAAAAGTATGTGTCAGGGAAATTTACATTTGAAGTATCCAAAAAGTCGAAATCTGGCTCGATCGTGCCTTTATAAGAGCCATCACTGCCCACGACTGAGTCGCTTGCGTAGTTTAGACCGATCATATTTTTTATCTTGCTATTTTCATCAAGATATTTTGGCGCATAAGAGATGTCAGTTCTAGTTTGATCAGCTAGCATCACGTTTGTTGTTAAAATTTTGTTGTAGTCGCCATCTTTTCCTAAAAATAGATCAAATCCTGGGATATTGTAAGGTAGCTCAACCTGCGCACCGGCTGAAGTTTTCATATAGTCGCGGTTGCCTTGATATTTACCTGAGCCATCGATCGGCTTAGTATCCACAGCACTACCTGAGAATAAAAACTGACCATTTATAGAGGTATTTGCGATATTTACAAGGTGGTTTTTGATGCCCTGAAGGTCGTTTGCCAAAGCTTCAAGAGACGTTGTGCTATGCACGTCGCTGGCTGCTTGAACGACTTTTGTTTTAAAATTTTCAAGCTGTTTTTCAAATTCTTGCAGCGCATTGTCCGTGTTTTTTGCAAAATTTACTGACTTACCGGTAGCATCTGCCACTTGAGTGAGAGTGGTCGCTTCATAATCAAGCCTCATCGCATCGTTATAAACTGCAGCACCGTCGTATGGATCTTGGATTTTAAGTCCATTTGAGAGCTGCTGGTAGCTTTTATTTACGCCAACCATATTTTTTTGATAGTCGTGCAAAGTCTGACTAAAACGTAGTTGATTTGTAATTCTCATAATTTTTCCCTAAATTTTTATTCACTCTAAGCAAGAATAATTCCGCTTTGTGATATATCGGTGAAAATTTGATTTTTTTTAGTGCAAAAAAGTTTTATTGTATAATCTGCCAAAATTTACATATATAAAATAGGAAAGAAAATGGCGTTAAAAATCCTCTTCTCACCAAGCGAAAGCAAAATTTCTCTAAATACAAATGATAAATTTGATAGTAAAAAATTGATATTTTCTGAGCTTTTTAGCAAAAGGGCTGAAATTTTAAAAAGATATGATGAGTTTTTAAAAAGCGCAAATTTAGACGAGATAAAAAAACTTTTTGGACTAAAAGAGCTTGAGGATAGCGAGCAACTGCGAGAAAGTCTATCTAAAAAAGGTAGTATAAAAGCTATCTTAAGATATGACGGAGTTGCCTACAAACACCTAAACTACCGCGGGCTAAGCTTTGAGGCTCAAAAATATATAGATAATAATGTTTTAATATTTTCAAATTTATTTGGGCCAATTTTGGCAAAAGATGAGATAGCTGAATACAAACTAAAGCAAGGCGAAAAGCTAGCTGGCTTTGATATTTGTAAATTTTATGAGCAAAATTTTAGCAAGGCAGTCGATAGCTTTTTAGAAAATGATGAAATTTTAGATCTTAGAGCTAAATTTTATGAGAAATTTTATGTGGTAAAAAAAGAATTTACGACATTTTGCTTTTTGAAAAACAAAAAGATATTAAGCCACCATGCAAAAGCTTATAGAGGTGAGGTTTTGCGCCAGATCGCAAATGCTAAAGTGACAAACAAAGATGAGCTAATGGCTCTAAATTTTGAAAATTTAAAGCTTGTAGATATGAAAAAGATAGGGCTAAAAAACGAGCTTACGTTTGAAATTTGTGAGTGAAAGTTCAAAATTTGGTCTTTTTTACTAAAAAAATGCAAAAAAAGAGCTAAATTTAGGGAAAAAGTATTGTATTTTTTTTTAAAAGAGTGTAGAATTGCCGCATAACTTCTTAAAAGGATGGTTCATGAAAAAAGCTGAATTTATTCAAGCGGTTGCCGACAAGGCTGGTCTTTCAAAAAAAGATACTCTAAAAGTTGTTGATGCTACTTTGGAGACAATCCAAGCGGTTCTTGAAAAAGGCGATACAATTAGCTTTATAGGCTTTGGTACTTTCGGTACTGCTGACAGAGCTGCAAGGAAAGCTAGAGTTCCTGGAACTAAGAAAGTAATCGACGTTCCTGCTAGCAAAGCAGTCAAATTCAAAGTTGGCAAAAAACTTAAAGAAGCAGTTGCTGCTGGTGCTGCTAAAAAAGGTAAAAAGAAATAATTTTCTTTTTCGGGGAGCAAGTCTCCCCTTTTTCTTTCTTCTCACAAACTTAAAAATTCAATCTTAACTTAGCCCGAGTGGTGAAACTGGTAGACGCGTCAGACTCAAAATCTGATAAGGGCAACCTTGTGTCGGTTCGAGTCCGACCTCGGGCACCATTATAAGCTTAAACATTTTATAAATTTAACCGATATTAAGTGCAACATCTTTAAAAGGATTTTAGATGAATGTTGCACTGCAAAAGTATGATTTTATAAATTTAAATGATTTGCAAAATCTCTCTAAAAGATTTTTAAATCATGGCAATCAAAATAGCTCAAAAGTAAATTTAAGCCAGTTTAACGAGCTTTATGAAGCAAATAAAACAGATACCATCTACATAACTGAAGCTGATATCAAAGAATACAACAAACATCTAGCAATACAAAAAGCAGAAGAAATTTTAAAAGATTACTCGCAAAATCTAATAGATAGCAACAATAAAATTTATTCAGACGAACCTTCTAATGGCTTTAGCAAAAACGCCTACTTTAAAAATATAAATGCCACAGATGATGCCGCCATGCTACCTGTCTTAAAAAGTGGCTACTTAGAAAATACAAAATTTAAAAACTTAAACGACTACGCCCAATCAAACACTCTAAAGACAAATTATGGTGAAGTGGAAGTCTTTTTAGACATTTATGGCGATAAAGAAGAGCTAGGCGTTGGAAAGCTAGAAAATAACAGCGCACTTTTTAGCTTCGATAGCAATAATGACGGCACACTAGATCAAAAAGATATGCTCTTTGACAAGCTAAAAGTAAGAGGATACGACAAAGACGGAAATGAAAAAATAGCAAATTTAAGTGACGTCACGGCTAGAGTTGATCTTAGGCAGTTTATCAGCACAAATGTTATAAATCACAATCAAATAACAAGAGAAGAGCTAAACCATAAAGCAATAATCACAAATAGTTCCGATCTTTACGTAGATACAAAAGAGATCGATCACAGGCACTCCTACTACGCCTCAGATCCAAATACCTTGTTTGCTGCTGAGAATAGATATGAAAAGATAGGCAAAAATGATATAAATAATTTCTTTAAAAAATATGCTCAAAATGACGGCTGGGTCGATCTAAGGCACAATAATATCTTTGGCAAGGATAGCTCTTTTAAAAATTTCGCTTACACAAAAATAGGCTTTGATGACACTGCAAGACTAAGCGAGTTTAATCCTATTGTTGAGCCAAGCAAAGAGCACAAAAAAGATGAAAATTTCTCATATACAAAATTTCAAAAAGATAGTTTTATGAAATTTTATAGTGACTACAACACTGAGCTTGATGCGCATGAAAAGATGATAGAAAATCTTAGCGCTAATTTAAAGAAATTTGACGAAAATGCGGATGCTTACATATCAAAGCTTGAAGATACAAGATCCGCTAAGATGATCGCAATGGAAAATGAATTTAAGCAAGTAACTGGGCTTGATTTTAGCATCTCAAATTTAAAAAAGGTAAAAAAGGCTTTTACTACAAATGAAGCCACAGCTGCCACTGCACTGCGAGATAGCGATAGCGTCATAGCTATGAAGCTAAATCAAGATGGCACGATAAGACTAAAATTTGATAGCGGCAGAGAGCTAGACGTAAATGAGCTTTACAATGACACTGGCAAACTAAATACTCCAAGCGAGCTAAAAACTAGCGTAAATTTAGATGCAAAAAAGATGGACAATGCGCATCTAAATAGCCTAAATTTCAATGATATCGGCGTCATGCAAAATGGCAAGATCACAAGTCTAAAAGATGCTGGAGCAATAGCTATCATCAACCTATCAAATAAATTTGAGAGTAAATTTTTAATCAGCCTAAATAGCGGCAAAAGTATATCTGCAAGAGAAATTTATAATATTAGCTATCTTGAAAACGATCTAAAAAATAAAGAAAAGATAGATGAAAGAGATAAATTTTACAAAAAGGTTGATACTAGGGTTTAAATTTAAGGGTAAAATCCAAAAAAGTTTATTGTAATTTAATCTTTTGGGGCATATAATCAATTCTTTGTAAATTCCAAACTTAAAAGAGACTGCTATGAATTTCACACCACTTTTTGCAATATTTTTCATAATCGCAACTGGTTTTTTTGCTAAAAAAGTCGGCATTGTTGAGCAAAAGCACTCGATCCCATTTGTGGATTTTGTCCTTTGTTTTGCAATGCCTGCGCTAATCTTTGATAAAATTTACCACGTAAATGTCGATGCCTCGCTTATAAATACGATCTTAATCGGCTTTGCCTCAACCGCCATTAGCGCTGCTTTGGCATTTGTCATAGGTAAGGTTTTTAAATTTACCAAAATAACAACCGTCAGTATGGTCATGCTAAGCCTTTTTGGTAACACACTATTTGTCGGTATGCCTGTCATTCAGGGCTTCTTTGGCGATGCGATGGTAAATGAGGTCATCTTTTACGATCAAATAGCCACTGGTATCCCACTTTCGATCCTTGGACCACTCATCCTATCTTTTGCCGCACCTGAGAAGGTCTCGCTCTTTCAAAATACGATGAAAATTTTAAAATTTCCACCATTTATCGCGCTCATTATGGGTCTTGTCTTAAAAGAAGTCCCGCTTCCAGATTTTATCTTTGCGCCACTTAGGATGTTTGAAGGTAGCGTCACCCCAGTGGCACTTTTTGCGATCGGCGTTGGTCTTAACTTTAGCAGTATCACAAGCTCATATAAAGGCGTTAGCGTCGTGCTTTTGTGTAAGATGATATTGCCAGCTATCGTATTTTTCATCATATTAAAAGTCTCAGGCATCCAGATGAGCAAAACTTGGGTCGTTGGTCTCTTTCAATGTGCGATGCCAACATCAGCTCTTGCAAGTGCGATGGTCATAAAAGCTGGACTTGATAGCTCACTAGCCATCTCATCAGTTGCTATTGGCGTGCTTTTTTCATTTATCACGCTTCCAGTTATCTATTTTGTATTTGCGTAAATTCACACTTATTTCACACTAAGTGACTACAATTGCAACATAATTTAATTTAAAGGAGACTTTATGAAAAAGTTAATCTTAGTTGCACTTGGTGCTATGTTTATGTTTGGCGGTCTTGCAAATGCTACTGAAATGATGCAAAAGGACAAGATGGGCAAAGATGAGATGATGAAGAAAGAGCAGATGATGAAAGATGATATGTCTAAAAAACATCCTGTCAAAAAACACGAAGCTAAAAAAGAAGACATGGGCATGAAAGACGAAATGAAAAAAGACGACATGGGTATGAAAAAAGACGACATGGGCATGAAAGACGAAATGAAAAAAGATGACATGGGTATGAAAAAAGACGACATGGGCATGAAAGACGAAATGAAAAAAGGCATGTAAAGGCACTTGATGGTCAGAATTTTGCTTGTTGAAGATGATGAAACATTACTTGATCTAATAAGCGAGTATCTGGGCGAAAATGGTTACGATGTCACCACTACAAACAATGCCAAAGACGCACTAGATCTTGCATACGAGCGAAATTTTGACCTACTTATACTAGACGTCAAACTCCCGCAAGGCGACGGCTTCTCCCTACTTTCATCGCTACGTGAGCTTGGCGTCACAACACCTAGCATATTTACCACCTCGCTAAACACCATAGACGACCTTGAAAAAGGCTACAAAAGCGGCTGCGATGACTATCTAAAAAAGCCATTTGAGCTAAAAGAGCTACTTATCCGCATGCAAGCTCTCATAAAAAGAAATTTCTCACACCAAAACGGCGAAGATATCAAAATTTTAGATGATCTTTGCTTTCACCCACAGAGCAAAACTCTAAGTAAAAACGGCGAAAATGTAAATATCTCGAGCAAAGAGAGCGACCTGCTCGCCCTATTTTTGCAAAACAAGGGCAAAATTTTAACCAAAGATGAAATTTTTAATAAAATTTGGAAATTTGACGAGGAGCCAAGCGAGCTTAGCCTTCGTGTATATATCAAAAATTTACGCCAAATTTTAGGCAAAGATGCCATTTTAAACAAGCGTGGAGACGGCTACATCTATGTCTGAAAAGACGCAAATTTTATTTAAAATTTTATCCCTCTATCTTGTTAGCTCTGTGCTATTTTTGAGCTATTTTTTTATACACGACTACCAAAATAAAAAAAATGCACTCATCTTAAACGAGGTAAAAAGCCTAAAAGAGATCAAGATGGGCATATATATGAAAGCCAGGATGAATGGCCTAGACTCGGTCTCAAGCCTCACAAACGAAAAGGGCGTACATGCTTGTATCGTGCTGGAGAATGGTGAGAAAATTTATAAAGATTTTGAGTGCAAAAATATCAACAAAGGCAAAAATGTAAATTTGATAGACGGCAAGGTAGCGATCTTTGAAAAGATCCAGTATATGGAGGACAACGCCACAGACGAGCTCGCACGCGCAGACATCTTTCTAGTTGGCAAAAATATCAACGGCGAAATTTTATCCTTGCAAATTTCGACCACACTAAAGGCGCTCTTTTTCCTTTTCGCCCTGCTCTTCATCGCCTTTTACCTCGCAAAACTAAGCCTAAGACCGCTTTATGAAAAGATAGATACGCTAAATCACTTCATAAAAGACTCAACTCACGAGATAAACACGCCCCTAAGCGTCATCTCGATGAGCATAGAAACGGCTGATCTTGAAAACCTAAATGAGCGAAATTTAAAGCGTTTTAACAACATCAGTCTTGCTGCAAAGAGCCTAGGCAGCATCTATGACGCGCTCGTTCATCTAAGCTTTAACCTAGATAAACCAAGCAAAAAAGAGCTAATCGATCTAAATTTACTAACCACGCAAAGGCTTAGCTACTTCTCGCCATTTTTTGCTAAACGCGGACTTAAGATAGAGGCTAGCCTAAAGCCAAGCTTCATAAACGCAGACCTTGAGGATGTGAGTAAAATTTTAGATAATCTCCTTAGCAACGCCTCCAAATACGCAGCGCCAAATTCAAAGGTTAGCATCGTTTTAGAGCCAAATTTCTTTAGCATAAGCAACACTGGACGCGGCATCAGTAAAGAGGACCAGATGAAAATTTTTGATCGCTACACGAGATTTAACGACGATCAAGGCGGCTTTGGCATAGGGTTAAATTTAGTCAAAGAGTGCTGCAAGAAAAATAACATCACCGTAAAATGCCAAAGCGAGCTTGATGGCGAGACTACGTTTTCACTCTCTTGGCAGAGTTAAATTTAAAACCACCCTACTCTAAATAATAAAATTTATTAAAAAAGAGAATTTATATCCAAAATTTATTTTTGATAAATTTTATTAATATTATAATCCTTTTACAAAATCTTAATCAAGGAGAAAAGTATGAAACTACTTGAAAAATACGGGCTTTTCATAGATGGTGAGTGGCGTGACGCAAAAGACGGCGCTACACTTGATGCCAAAAATCCAGCAAACGGCGAGCACCTTGCAAAGATCGCTGACGCTACCGAAGAAGATGTAAATGACGCAGTTCGTGCTGCACGTGAGGCTTTTAATAAATTTAAACACACCACAGTTAGCGAGCGCGCAAAGCTGCTAAACAAGATCGCTGATATCATCGACGAGCACAAAGAACACTTAGCAAAAGTTGAAAGCATGGACAACGGCAAGCCGATCCGTGAGACACTAAATGTCGATATTCCTTTTGCAGCCGAGCATTTTAGGTACTTTGCTGGCGTTATCATGGGCGAAGAAGGCAGCGCAAATGTGCTTGATGAGAAGCAACTCTCTATCGTTTTGCGCGAGCCAATAGGCGTTGTGGGTCAGATCGTGCCTTGGAATTTTCCATTTCTAATGGCAGCTTGGAAGCTAGCTCCAGTTATCGCAGCAGGCGATGCTAGCGTATTTAAGCCTTCAAGCGAGACAAGCCTAAGCGTGCTTGAGCTATTTAGACTGATAGATAAAATTTTGCCAAAAGGCCTTATAAATATAGTAACAGGCAGAGGCAGCAAGAGCGGCGAGTGGATCAAAAACCACCCAGGCCTTGACAAGCTAGCATTTACTGGCTCAACCGAGATTGGCCGTGATATCGCCATAGCTGCGGCTCGCCGTATCATCCCAGCCACACTTGAGCTTGGCGGCAAGAGCGCAAATATCTTCTTTAGCGACGCAAATTTAGACAAGGCGCTTGACGGACTTCAGCTTGGAATTTTGTTTAACCAAGGTCAAGTTTGCTGCGCAGGGTCTAGAATTTTCGTAGAAGAGAGCTTTTATGACAAATTTATCGAGGCTGCGGTTAAGAAATTTAGCACTATAAAAGTTGGCGATCCGCTTGATCCTAAGACTCAAATGGGCTCTCAGATCAATAAAAAACAAGCCGAGCAAATTCTAGAATATGTCGAGATCGGCAAAAAAGAAGGTGCAAAAGTAGCAGTCGGAGGCAAGGCCTACACTGCAAATGGTTGCGACAATGGCGCATTTGTCGAGCCAACGCTGCTAGTTGATGTGACAAACGATATGAGAGTGTCTCAGGAAGAAATTTTTGGACCAGTTGGCGTCGTCATCAAATTTAAAGATGAAGCCGAGCTTATCAAAATGGTAAATGATAGCGAATACGGCCTTGGTGGCGGAATTTTCACGCAAGACATCACAAAAGCGCTCCGTGTAGCAAGGTCTATGGAGACTGGCAGGGTCTGGATCAACACCTATAACCAAATCCCAGCAGGAAGCCCATTTGGCGGATATAAAAACTCAGGTATCGGCCGTGAGACGCACAAGATCATCCTTGAGCACTACACTCAGATGAAAAACATCATGATAGATCTCACTGGCAAAGTAAGCGGCTTTTACGCACAATGATTTTAGGGGGTTTTGCCCCCCCTACTGCTTTAAATTTCATAAATAAAATTTCATTCTAAATTTATCAACAAATAACAATCTTTATTTTTAAGTTTAATAGACTAAAATTTGCGCCAAAGGAGAAAATTTGAGCGAGCAAATTTACATTATCGGCGATGTTCACGGCTGTTTTAACACACTTTTAGAGCTTATAAAGCAGTTTCCAAACAAAGAAAAATCTCAAATTTGCTTTGTTGGCGACGTGATAGATCGGGGGCTTTTTAGCTGCGACGTGGTCGAGCTTATCATGCAAAATGACTATAAAATGGTAATGGGAAATCACGAGCGAAGGCTACTTAGCAATAAATTTGAATTTCTAAACAACAAAGTGCCATTTGACAGGAGCTGGTTTTTTGGAAACGGCGGCGAAGCGACGTATAGATCATATCTTGGACAAAGCGTAGAGTTTAAGCAAAGGCATGTGGATTTTTTAGAAAGCAGGCCAGTTTATCTGGAATTTAAAGATTGCAAAACTCAAAATGGCGAGCATCTAGTCGTCTCTCACTCAGCCGTTGGCAATATGTGGGAGCTAAGAAATGACAAATATGCTAGCGAAGAGTTTAAAAGGCACCTGCTCTCAGGCAGAGGCGACGAGATGCAAGTAGAGGGCATATTTAACGTCTATGGGCACACGCCAGTAAAAGAGGTAAAATTTTATAAAAATAGCGCAGATATCGATACAGGCTGTGTTTTTAACGAAGTTGGTTTTGATAAACTAAGTGCGTTAGAGTTTCCATCGATGAAAATTTATACGCAAAGAAATGTAGAAAATTTTAATAAAAAGGATAAAGATGTGGTTTTCTAAAAAGAGTTCTAGCTTTGCTAGCAGAGTTGATAAATTTTGGAGCGAATTTGGTAAAAATTTAGACGCCATCAAGCGTAATTTAGAGGATAAAGAGTACGAAACAGCGAGCAAAATGACCGAAGAGGCACTAAATTTATGTTTAGTAGATCCAACCTTTATGATAGGTCTTGTTAATGACAAGATCGATCTAGTGCTCACCCCAGAAGGGATGAAATATAGGCTTTTTTGGCTTAAATTTATCAAATCACGCATGCCAAAAGAGTATGAAGCAAAACTTACTTGCACGCTTGGCAAACCACGTGCACCACGCGAAGTAGCAACTATACAGATGTATGGCGTGAGTGTTGATGCAAACGAGGTCATGGTCTATGCAAATTTTGAAGAAAAAAGCGTGGATATGTGCCTATACAACGAGACTTTAAGCAAGCTAAAAAGCGAAGATGAAAATAAAGCCTACACACTAGCTTTTATACTTTGCGACAACGTTGTTGGCGAGACGGCGATGATAAACACGCTTGGGGAGTTTGAGATCGTAGATGAGCCAAGAGAAAAAGGCGTCGCACTTACCGACTTTGCCGATCTTATAGATGATAAATTTGGCAAAGAGGCATCAAGCGAACCGCTTAAGCAGTTTAGCTTTTACGAGCTAGAACCTCGCTCAGATGCGCTAAGAGATGATGTTTTTATGGGATATACAAGCCTAATCTCACTTCTAAATGAGTACTATGACGGCAAAAGCGATATCTATAACGAAGCTTACGAGCTTGGTATAAATTTCTGCTTTTTAGTATTGTATCACGACGGCGACGTGCAGTTTGGTGTTGATAGCAAAAACAAGATAGAAGATGAGCTAGAAGGGAGCAGCTTTTGCGAGGGCATGGGCGCAGCTACTGGCACTAAGCACTCTTATGTTGATCTTATATGCTTTGATAAAGACGAGCTTGAAAAGGCTGTTAGTAAATTTAGCAAAGAGCTTGATATTAAGATAGAAATTTGCGAGTTTAAACGCTAGATACATAAAATTTCACGTAAAATAATACATATCCTGCTAGCTGGTAAATTTACAAAAATAGCCAGCTGGCAATAAATTTATCCTTTAAATTTAGAGCTATTTGAGAGATAGGCGCAAAACTTAAGCCCATATAAAAAGATGATCCACGAGATGTAGATCCAGACAAAGAAGAAAAGCACGGCTGAAAACGAGCCATAGACGCTTAGATAGGTCTTGTTGTAAAGGACGTAATAGACAAAGGCTGACTTGCCAAGATACCAAACAAGCGAGGCGGCAAACGAGCTAAAAAACGCGCTTTTAAATTTTATCTCGTCATTTACTGAGATGAGATAGGTGACGCAAAATATCACCCAGATGATGAGATATGGCACGATGCTTAAGAAATTTATCCAGCTTGTAAATTTAGTCGAGTTTAGCATCTCTTGCACAAGGCTTGAGAGGTAAAAACTGCCAGCAAGTCCGAGTGGCGCAAGCGTGATGAGCGTCCAGTACGAGCTAAGTGCCGACCAAAATCCCCTAGCCTTGCTAGCTCTTGTCACTTTTAAGACTACGTATTCATAATCGCTAAAAAACATAGCCGAAGTAAATATCATCGCCACAAAGCCAACCATGCCTAAATTTCCGCTATTTTGGAGAAAATTCTGCAAGTAGTTTGAGATGATCTCTTGATTGCTTGGCAAAAGAGCTGAGAAGACAAAGTCTTGAATTTTGGCGTAATAATCCTCAAAGCTAGGCAGTTTTGTAAAGATAGAAAACGATATAAGAAGTATCGGTATGATCGATAAGATCGTGTGAAAACTAAGGCTTGCTGCGTAGTGAAAGAGCTCTTTGTCCTTAAGAGCAGCTAGCAAATTTAAACCACTCTTTAAATCGCTCTTGCTTAAGGACAAACGGCTCATTTATCAGTTATCTTCTTCAAAAAGTTTTTCGTAGTGAGCGTCGTAGTTATTGATGTGCTCGCTATTTAGCTTCCAAAATACAGTGTCTATGTCGCTAACTCTTGTGTAAAATGGTAGTTGATAGTACTCAACCTCGCCAGTTTTAAACTCTTTTAGCACCTTAAAGCTTTGGCAATCAGCAAAAACGCTTCTGCCATCCATTGCAACAAAGATAAGACCAGCTGCACTTTGAGCGCACATTTTTCTAAAGTCATCTCTGCTTGGGTTTGGCTTGTATTCGTAGCTTAAGTATGCTCCGACAAGGTCTGGGTGGATAAATATCATATTAGGAAATGCGCCCAAAACCTCTTCATAAATTTCTTTATTTGGCACGACGATTAGCGAGCGGTTATAAAGGTAGTTTAGCACGACTATATCGCCACTTGCAGGTGCGATGCCAGGGAGAGGGAGAGCCTTTTGCTCAAGTAGGTCAAACACCTCAAATCTAACCTTCGCAAAGCCAGCATTTTTTGAGACAACGCTCACTCTTGCGATGATAGAGCTATCAGTGTCAAATTTATGGAGCACGACGCCGCTTGATCCGATCAAAATTTCAGGACTATCAACTATCGTTGCTGTGCCGTCACTCTCGACGCTAATAAGAGGAGTTCTATACTCATTTAAAGAAAAATCAGCCCCAAAAGCAAAGCCAAAAAACAGTGATAAAATCACGATTATACGTTTCAAAAATATCTCCTAAGTTTAAATTTTTAGAGCGATTATAGCCTAAAATGCTTTATCTTTTGCAAAATTAAAGCAAGTTTTAGTTAAAATCCCTCCCAGCTTTTTAAAAGGATATCGATGCCTCGTATATTTGTGATTTTTGCAATATTATGTATAAATTTATATGCCATAAAACCAACTGTTGATGAGCTTAGTTGGCCAAATGGCAGCAGCTTTTTAAATTTCTTAGAGACAAATAAAATCCCACTTTCACTTTACTACAACCTAGCAAGCGAAGATCAAGAGCTAACAGAAGAGATCATCGCTGGCACAAAATATCAAATTTACAAAAACGATAACGGCGAGGTTAAACAAGCTCTCATCCCCGTTAGCGACGAGCTTCAGATACATATTTATAGAGATGACAAGGGCAAATTTCAGCTTGAGTTTATCCCGATCTTATACCAAAGCGAAGATAAAGTTTTAGCCCTAAAAGTAGATAAGTCAGTCTCTGAAGATATCTTTGACTACACTGGCTCTGGCACGCTAGCGCTTGGTTTTAAAGAGGTTTTTAGCGGTAGCGGGATCGATTTTAAAAAGATAAACAAAGGCGATACGATCGCTATTGTATATAACCAAAAGCTACGCATGGGGCGCTCTTTTGGCACGCCTGAAATTTACGCAGCGATGATAGAGACTAAAAACAAACGCTACGTGATGTATAAATTTGAAGATAAATTTTATGATAAAAATGGCAAAAAAAACGATAAATTTTTGCTCGTTCGCCCTCTTGCAAACGCTAGGATCACATCAAATTTCACTCTAAAAAGATGGCATCCGATCCTTCAAAGATATAGAGCGCACCTTGGAGTTGATTACGGTGCTCCAAAAGGCACACCGATCAAGGCTGCAGGCGATGGCACGGTCAAATTTGTCGGACAAAAGAGCGGTTATGGCAGAACCGTCATCATCTCTCACGCTGGTGGCTACGAGACACTTTACGCACACCTAAACGGCTTTGCAAAGGGCATAAGAAGCGGTCTTAAAGTAAAACAAGGCACGCTAATAGCATACGTTGGCACAAGCGGCATGAGCACTGGCCCACACTTGCACTTTGGCCTCTATCTAGGCGGCAAGCCGATCAATCCAGAAAGCGCCATCAAAGTCGTAAAAAATATAGAAGATAAAAAAGAGTCTGCTAAATTTAAAGCAGTCATAAATAGAAATGATGAGCTGATAAGACAAGCTCTAAGCAACGACAAAGAGTATCATAAGGTGGAATTTTTCCCTAACGTAATAGATTTTTAAAGGTAAAACTTGAGCCAAGAACTAGAAGAAGCAAAAGAGCTGATAGATCAGCACTTAGATGAAAATTTAGAAGACGGTGAGCTCTCCGCATACGAGCTAGCCCAGCATCTTAAAACACTTAAAAAGCACGATGAAGAGCTTTTTGCCAAGTACCTTGAAAAGCTAGATCCTGAAATTTTGGGTGATGTGGCGATCGAGCTTCCTGATCACATGCTAAAAGACGTGATCGACACGCTCCCAGCTGAAAAGATCGTAGAAGCGCTTGAAGAGCTAGAGAGTGACGATGCGACTGACCTGCTTCAATACATCGAAGATATCGATGAGGACAAGGCTAGAGAGCTTTTTAACGAGCTAGATAAAGAAAATCAAAACGAAATTTTAAGACTTAGAAGCTACGACGAAGATAGAGCTGGTGCGCACATGCAAACAGAGCTATTTTCAGCTCATCTTGAAGAGAAGCTTGGCAGCGCAGTTGCAAGACTAAGACAAGAGAAGCAAGAAGGCAAACTAGAAAACGTCTCACAGCTTTTCATCATCGATAAAAATAGCGTCTTACAATACGCCATCCCGCTTGAAGATCTCATCCTTTTTGACTTTACAAAGACGCTAAAACAAAATATCGAATCAACCCAGATCGACCACTACAAGCCTCACATGGCAAACGATATGGATCTCATGCAAGATGTCGCTGATATGTTTCAAGAGTACGATCTAAACGTTATCGCAGTTACAAGTAGCACTGGAATTTTGCTAGGTCGTATCACGTATGATGATATCCACGACTACATCCAAGAGAGCGCAACAGAGCAAATTTATAACCTAGCTGGCGTTGATGACGAGTCAGAAGAGGATGATACGCTATTTAAAGCTGGTCGTGGTCGTGCGGTTTGGCTTGGTATAAATTTACTAACAGCACTTTTTAGCTCATCTATCATCGGACTTTTTGATGAGACGATCGCAGCTTACGTCGCACTTGCCGTGCTTATGCCAATAGTTGCTTCAATGGGTGGCAACACTGGCACGCAAGCACTTGCTGTTACGGTTCGTCGTTTGGCACTTGGCGAGATAGAATTTAAAGATGCAAAGAGCGTTTTAAAGCGTGAGGTGACTATCTCACTCGTAAATGGCCTCATCTTTGGCGCTATCATGGGCGTCATCGCCGCTGTTTGGTTTGACAAAGGCATGCTTGGCGTGGTTATTAGCCTTAGTATGGTTACAAATTTATTCTTTGCTGGTTTTTTTGGCACGATCATACCTTTGACGCTAAGGCGCTTTAACATCGATCCTGCCGTTGGCTCAGCGGTCATTCTTACAACTTTTACAGACGCGATAGGATTTTTTAGCTTTTTAGGACTTGCAAAATGGATACTACTATAACAAATTTAGAAATTTTACCTCTTGGTGAGTCAAAATACCTAAAGCCATTTAAGATGAAATTTAAACAAAATGGCTTGCAAAGAGACTGGGACTGCGTCAAGGTGATGAACAGCGTTAGCATATTTTTATATCACGAGCAAAAAGATGCATTTTTGTTTGTCAAGCAGTTTCGCCCAGCTGTTTGGTACTCGCAAGAAAAAGAAGGCATCAAAACAAACGAGCAAGGCTTTACTTATGAGCTTTGCGCAGGGCTTATGGATAAGGGGCTAAGCGAAGAGCAAACCGCTAGAGAAGAGGCAGTCGAAGAGGTAGGATACGAGCTAAAAGAGATGGAGCGCATCACGATGACGTATGGCGCTTTTGGCTTTGGCGGCAACATGCAAACGATGTTTTACGCAAAGATCGATGAGAGCATGAAGGTAAATGCAGGCGGTGGCGTCGATGGCGAGGATATCGAGCTAGTTTTTATAAAACGAGAAGATATGATGAAATTTGCCTTTGACGAGGGCAAGGTTAAGGGCTTTGGGCTCATCTTTGCCTACTTGTGGTGGGAGAAATTTAAAGGCTAAAAAGAGACCTTTTTGATAAGCGCAAAGATAACAACCGCCACAATAAAAATGCCAACTAAAATAATATAATCCGACATAAGAAACCTTTATGTTTAAAATTTGCACTATTGTAACTAAATTTTTAACAAAATAAGAACTTTATAACCGCACATATCATAAAATAATCAAAAATTATAAGGAGAAAATGATGAGCGAAAATGAAACTCTTTTTATCAACCGCGAATTAAGCTGGCTACGCTTCAACTCAAGGGTGCTCGCTCAGTGTGAAAAGGATATACCTTTACTTGAAAAACTAAAATTTATAGCCATTTATATGACAAATCTTGATGAATTTTATATGATAAGAGTGGCTGGTCTAAAGCAGCTTTTTGCAGCTGGAGTGACGACAAGTAGTAGCGATGGCATGAGCCCGCTCGATCAGCTAAGAGAGATCAGAAAGTATCTGCAAGATGAGCAAAATTTAGTCGAGGCTCACTACAAAAGCACCGTTGATGCGCTTAGCAAAGAGGGTCTTTTTATCAAAAACTATGACGAGCTTGATGATAGCTTAAAGCAAAAATGCGACGAATACTTTTTCTCAAACATCCTGCCAGTCATCGTGCCTATCGCTGTTGATGCGACACATCCATTTCCGCACCTAAACAACCTTAGCTTCTCGCTTGCCGTTAAGCTAGCTGACATCGAGCATCCTGAAATTTTAAAATACGGCATGATAAGAATTTCACGAGTTTTGCCAAGATTTACTCAGCCAAGTAGCAACGTTTTTGTGCCGATTGAGACGATCGTGCACCGCCACGCAGAAGAAATTTTCCCAGGGTATAAGCTTATTAGCTCGGCTGCTTTTAGAGTGACAAGAAATGCTGATATCGTCATCGAAGAAGAAGAGGCGGATGACTTTATGATGATACTTGAGCAAGGGCTAAAGCTTCGCAGAAAAGGGGCTTTTGTGCGTATGCAGATAGATAAAGATGCAGACGCTGATATCTTAGAGTTTTTAAATTTTCACATGAAAATTTTTCACAAAGATATCTATTTTTCAAGCATCCCACTCACACTTAGCTCTCTTTGGGAGATAGCTGGGAGCAAGAACTTCAGCCACCTAGCAAACCCGCCCTACGCCCCAAAAACCCTGCCTCCATTTGGCAACGGCGTCTCGATCTTTGACGCCATAGACAAAGAGGATGTGCTACTGGTTCATCCATTTGAGAGCTTTGATCCAGTCGTTAGCTTTATAAGAGAAGCGAGCAAAGATCCAAAGGTGATCTCGATACGCATGACACTTTACAGGGTCGATAAAAACTCACCGATCATCCAAAGCCTGATAGACGCTGCAAGCGACGGCAAGCAAGTAACCGTGATGGTTGAGCTAAAAGCAAGGTTTGACGAAGAAAATAACCTTCACTGGGCAAAGGCACTTGAAGATGCTGGCGCACACGTGATATATGGCATCACAGGCTTTAAAGTGCATGCAAAAGTTAGCCAAGTGATCCGCCAGATCGGCGATAAACTCAAATTTTACATGCACTTTGGCACTGGCAACTACAACGGCAGTTCGGCTAAAATTTACACCGACGTTAGCCTATTTACCAGTAAAGAGGAATTTAGCCAAGATACGACCTCGTTTTTTCACATCCTATCAGGATATAACAAAAACCGCCGTCTAAACGCCCTTAGCATGTCGCCCTTTCAGATAAAAGAGCGCATCATCGAAAAGATAAGAGTGGAGGCTAGCAAAGGCAGCGAGGGCAGGATCATCGCTAAGATGAACGCGCTAATAGACGAAGATGTGATAAATGAGCTTAGCCGCGCCTCAAATGCAGGCGTGAAGATCGACTTAATCGTCCGAGGTGTGTGCGGACTAAGGCCTGGCGTAAAAGGTAAAAGCGAAAACATCAGAGTTCGCTCGATCATCGGTAAATACTTGGAGCACGCTAGAATTTTATATTTCAAGCACGCTAATCCAAAAATTTACATCTCAAGCGCTGACTGGATGCCACGAAATTTAGAGCGCCGCTTGGAGCTTATGACACCTATCTTTGAGCCAAGGCTTCAAGAGAGACTGCTTGAAATTTTAGAGCTTCAGCTAAGCGATAACGACCTAGCATTTGAGCTACAAAATAACGGCGAATACACAAAAGTAGCTAGACGCGAGGGTGAAAAAGTGATCTCTTGCCACGAAGTTTTAGAAAACTATATCTCTAAAATTTATAAATCAGTCAAAAAAGACACCGACAAAGCAAAAGCAGATATGCTTGCAAGCAAGCTTTTAAAAGAGAGCTAAAAGATAAATGGCTTTTAAATTTAAGTTTAAAAGCCATTTTTACCTTAAATCCTAAATCTTAAATCCAAATTTCTAAATTTTTATATACTTTAAATTTACATTCTAAGTCTCTATAATGCTAACTTTTATCGCATAATAATTTTTATATATAAATTACTCATAAAATTTCATAATTAATTATCGAATTTTATATTTTAAATATTACATAAGCATAGGCGTTATAATATTTAAACAAATTCCAAATCAAAGGAGGCTTTATGAAAGAGAGTAGTGATACTAAAAAACTCATCATCGGTACGATCACTCTTGCAATTGCGATCGTTTTCTTTGGAGGTTTTTTACAAAACACCTATGGTGGTATCTTTGATTTTAGCAAGCTAGCAGGTCAATTTCCAGAATGGTTTAAAACAGGAAGTGGCACTAGCGCAAAAGGTGGATTTTTATTTGCCCTTAGTCTTGCCCCTGCCGTTATGCTCGCACTTGGCTTTGTTGCTATTTTTGAGAAATACCATGCACTTTACGCAGCTTCAAGACTGCTAACACCTGTTTTAAAGCCACTTATTGGCATACCAGGATGTTGCTCTATCTCTTTGATAGCAAGCACACAAAGCACCGACGCAGGCAGCTCAACGGCTAAATTTTTGCGTCAAGATGGCCTCATCTCACACAAAGAGCTTCTCATCTTTGCAGCGTTTCAGTTTAGCGCTGGTGCGATGATCACAAATTTCTTATCTTCATTTGCTCCGGTTTTACTAGTGACTGACAAAGCTGGCAACACAGCCCCTGCTACCATAGCCATGGTGCTTGGCATAGTCTTTGTCTTTAAAATTTTAGGAGCAAATTTGATGAGACTTTATGTCAAAAAATTTGTCAAAGATGATGAGGAGTAAGAGATGACTGAAAATAAACTAATAACCGACGTATTTGTAGAGGGCGCTAGAAAAGGCTGGGACATCGCCGTAAAAAACACCATCCCAAACGTGCTTATGGCATTTGTCATCATCCACATCCTAAAAGTATCTGGCGCGCTTAGCGTGATAGGCAAATTTCTAGGATTTATTATGCTCCCACTTGGTCTTCCAGGTGAGTCCATAGCCGTTTTCATGGCTGCATTTTTGAGCTGGGGCGGCTCAGCAGGCGTGCTAGTAGCGCTTGTGGGAGATGGTACGCTAAATGCAAACGATATCGCTGTCTTGCTTCCTGGCATGGCGCTAGTTGGCTCGACTGTGCAGTACATGGGACGAGTTTTAGGCGTGCTTGAAGTACCAGGCAGACACTATCTCGTACTTTTTGGAATTTGCATCCTAAATGCCTATTTGGCGATGTTTGTGATGAGCTTGCTCGTATAAGGATAAAAGATGAAAGATAGTGAAATAGACAAATATTTGGCCGATCTAAAGGAGCTAACCGACATCGAAAGCCCGACTTCAAGCATCGACGGCGTAAATGAAGTTGCAGCTTGGTTTAAAAAAAGAGCCGAAATTTTAGGCCTAAAAAGTAGGAGCATAGAGCTTGGCACCGACAAGGTCGCTCCTTGCCTTTTCATCTCAAACGACCTTGAGGCAAAAAGCTACGACTTTTTATTCATCGGTCACATGGACACCGTTTTTCCTGTGGGCACAAAGGCTGAAGTGCCATTTAGCAAGATGGATGAGCGCATAAACGCACTTGGCGCGATCGACGATAAAGGCGGCAGCTTGCTCTCGCTTTACGTCATCAAAGAGCTTGATCTTAGCAAACTAAAGATCGGCCTCTTTTTAAACTCTCACGAAGAGACTGGCTCAAATTTCGCCAAAGACGCCATAAGAGAGCTAGCCAAAAAGTCTCGCTACGCCCTAGTCGTCGAGCCTGCAAGAGAAGATGGCTCGATGGTGGCTACTAGAAAAGGCGTGATCTCTTATGTATTAAATTTCCGTGGCGTTAGCGCGCACGCTGGCAACCACCCAGAGCGCGGTCGTTCAGCTGTCGTGGAGGCTGCAAATTTCATCGTTGAGCTCTCAAAACTCACTGATTTTAAGGCAGGTCATACATTTAATAGCATAATGACAAAAGGTGGCGACGCCCAAAACGTCGTGCCAGACTTTGCCAGCGTGACATTTGAGATGAGATATCGCCACGCTAGCTCGGTGGAGTTTTTACACAAGAAGATGGATGAAATTCTATCTCATCCGATAGTGCCAGAAGTGAGCTGTGAGCGCATCCTCATAAACGAAGAAGGACCGATGATAGACGAGGTAAATTTACCAAATATCAAAAAAGTCTTTGACGAGGCTGCGAAGGCCACTGGCACAAGGGTCACTTGGGTCGATGCTGGCGGACTAAGTGATGGCAACATCAGCGCATCAGCAGGATGTCCTACGATAGACGGCCTTGGTCCAACTGGTGGCAACATGCACACAAAAAACGAGTATCTAGAGATAAACTCGGTAGTCAAAAAGTGCAACCTCATAGTTGAAGCGATCAAAAAACTTTCGTAGTTTAGGCAAGCTATATGCTTGCCTAATTTTTAAATTTATAACATTACAGCGATCAAAATCTACCCAAATATCTCAAATTTATGAAATAGCTCTGGCTCATCTTTTACCACGCCACGCCTAATAAGATCTGCCACCACTTCGCGCTTGCAGTCAGTTTGCATAGGCCAGCCACGAGTATATCCCTCCAGCTCACTCTTGCTCGTCGCATCCACGCAGAAATTTTCGCCATCTATGTAGATATCACGCAAGGCATCTATGTTATTTGTCACGCGCCAAAGCAGCATATATGGATTTTCTAGGTAGTTTTGCATATCCACGACGACTAGAAGCTTGAAAAATTCCTTAAATTCCAAAAGCTTAGAAAATAGCTCTTTTGCAGGGCGATCTTTTTCAAATTTAATCACACAAATAGGCGTTTTACTCTCTTTTTTAAACTGCCGAAGCTCTTTAACATTTGACGCAATGCTTTGAAATTTAGCCAAAAGTTCATCATCACTTAAGACCGCAGGGCTAAATTTACAAAAGTCCTGCGTCGCATCGATGCCAAGCTTGCCGCCAAAGCACGAGTTTGGACTGGCGTGATCGAGCTGATCGCACACACCTTGGCTTATCAGCACACTCTCACTGCCAAATTTATCAAGCACAAAGTCCGCAAATTTGTCGTATTCTGCTAGCTCTGGTGCATCGTTGCCCACAAAGATCGCGTGCTTTACAAAGCTCATCTGTCCAACTCCCCAAAATGCGTGCATCGCCTGCTTTGCATGAGCTGGATAAAGGGCATTTATCTTGGCTAAGATAAGGTTGTGAAAGACGCCATTTTCAGGCATATTGTAGTCAAGTAGCTCTGGCACGGTCGTTCGCAAAAGCGGCAAGAAAATGCGCTCGGTCGCCCAGCCCATATACTTATCCTCAAGCGGCGGCTTGCCAACCACGGTCGCGTGAAATACGGGGTCTTGCTTGCTAGTTATCGCCGTGACCTCCATCACTGGAAACGGTTCAACTGGCGTGTAAAAACCAGTGTGATCGCCAAATGGCCCCTCAAGCTCGCTCTTAGCAGTATCGACAAAGCCCTCTATCACGTAGTCAGCGTCGTGCGGGACGTAAATTTCATTGGTTAGCGACTTTACAAGCTTGGCTGGCTCTTTGCGGATGAAGCCGTAAAGCAGCAGCTCAAAGACGCCCTTTGGCAGCGGCGCTTGGCCGCACCAGATGTAGAGTGGATCGCCGCCTATTGCCACAGAGACTGGCATCTTACGGCCAGCACGCTTATACTCGTGAAAGAAATTTGCGCCGTCTTTGTGAATCTGCCAGTGCATGCCAAGGCGATTTTTATCATAAATTTGCAGTCTATACATGCCTAAATTTTGCAGCGCACCATCAAGACTTTGCGTATAGACCTGCCCCATCGTGATAAAAGCACCTCCGTCATGCGGCCAGGTCTTTAGCGCAGGCAGGCTCAAAAGATCGGCCTGTTCGCCTATAAATTTGACCTGCTGGCACTCGCCATCGCCCTTTAGCCTTTTGGTAAAAATCTTTCTCATGCTAAAAAGATAGGCCAAAAAGTCAAGCTTCTCTTTGAAATTCTCAGGTTTTTTAGGCTTTAAAAGCTTCTCTATCTCAGCTGCGATCTCATCAGGCTGCACGCCAAATATCAGCTCAAGCGCCCTTTTTGAGCCATAGATATTTGTAAGTACTGGGGCAAATTTACGCCCAGTTTTTTTGCAGACTGGGTTTGTAAAAAGTAGTGCTTGTGAGCCCTCGCGCTTGACCTCTATGTAGCTAGCGTGCGCGATCTCTAGGTCGATATCTACTGGCTCCTCGATCACCCTAAGTAGGCCATTATCTTTTAAAAGCTTGATGTAGTCCATATTTTTCCTTATAAATTTATACTTAGTTATCCAAATTTTAATAAAGTTAAATTTAGCAAATTTGGGCTAAATTTGTCGTTTTATTACGATTTTTAATAAATTTTATAGAGATAGATATGCAAAATTTACCAAAAATAGGCGATCACATCTTCGTAGACAGAAGTGTGCTTGGCGTAAAGCTTTACGAGCATCACGGCATCTACGTCGGAGATGATAAGGTCGTGCATTATAACGGCTTGGCGCGTGGGATCGTGCTTGAAAAAAGCTGTTTTGAGGAGATCTTAAGCAACGTCGTGCCGCTAGATAAACGCAACATCGCAAAGGTAGAGATGACTAGCCTCGAGGAGTTTGCTAGCGGCGATACTTGGCAGATAAAAGAGTATGCAAATGCGCCATTTAGCGGTCAGGAGGTGGCGCTTCGGGCTAAAGAGCGCATAGGCGAGCAAAAATACAACCTACTCATCAACAACTGCGAGCATTTTTGCAGCGAGTGCATATTTGGCGAGCATGTGAGCGAACAGGTGCAAAATGCGAAGCAAAATTCCGCCATTTTTAGCGAGATAGAGCCATATTTGGGGCAGATCATAGGTGAGCTTTTTAGTGCACAGACCAAAGATGAGATCAAAGAAACTCTCGTAAAATCATTTACCGCGCTTGCACAATTTACGAAAGATAGCGCGGAGAAAAAAGCTCGCGAGATGATAAAAGAAAACAGCGACAAGGCAAATTTGCAAATAGAGAAATTTATGGACAAAAATGCCAAAATGAACGCTATGTTTAAAAAGATCGGTGCGGACTTAAAAACAAAGATCGCAAAGGATTTTAATATAAAAATTTAGTCCGACTACGGTTTTGACGCTTGGTCAAATTTAAAAGGCGCTTTTAAATCGCGGCTTTATTTCTCGATATCTTATCCGCGTTTTGGCTTGCAGCATTTAGCACGCTAGGTAGCGTCACGTCTCCTGAAACGGCGGCAAATTTTAGAAAATTTCGTCTTTTTATCTCTAAATTTAAACAAATTATTTTGGTACGCTACACTCTAGCAGCTCGCCAAATATCTCTTTGCTATATTTCATAAAGCGCTCATTAAGCTTTACACCCTCGGTATCTACGCAAATGAGACTATCTTGCACCTCAAAAATGATGCTCTTATCAGTGATCTTCACCCTTTTGCAAGCGTTGTAGCAAATGTCGCCATTGCACTCGGCATATAGGCCGTTTATATCGGCGTTTTCGTCGTCACCTTTTTTTAGCGTGATCGGTCTTTGAAAGATTATGTAGTTTTTGTAGTTATATTTGTCGTCTGCAAGACCGATCATATAGTAGTTGTCTTTGCTATTTTTGGTAGCACTTATGACTTTTGCTTTAAATTTTAGCTCAAACACGCTTACGCCATCTCTTCAGCGCGCCTTAAAAGCTCTTTCGCCCCTTTTTCTATAAATTTATGCGCTAGCTCCTTGCCGATGCTTTGAAATTTATCTTTGCTACTCTTTAAACTATCTTTTATAAACTCGCTCCCATCAGGTAGACCAACGATCGCATCGATAGAAATTTCATCGCCTTTTAGCCTTGCGCTTATGCCTATTGGCACTTGGCAGCCACCCTCTAAAACGCTTACGAAGTCACGCTCTATGGTCGTTTCGATGACCGCATTTTCATCATTTAAAAAAGAGATCTCATCTAAAATTTGCTTCTCATCTCTAGCCTCGACGCCAAGAGCGCCCTGACCCATCGCAGGTATCATCTCGTCAAAGCCAAATGTGTAGATGTGCGCCACTTCAGCCTTTAAATTTAGGCGGTTTATGCCAGCCATCGCCAAAATGATCGCGTCAAATTCGCCCTCTTTTAGCTTTCTAAGTCTAGTTTGCACGTTTCCACGAAGCGAGATGATCTCAAGATCAGGCCTCATGATAAGCAGCTGCATCTTACGGCGCAGGCTCGTTGTGCCAACCTTTGCGCCATGTGGTAGGTCGCTAAATTTAGCAAATTTCTCACTTATCATCGCATCTCTAGTGTCCTCACGTGAGCAAATAGCCGCTAGTTTAAGCCCTTCTGGAAAGACTACTGGCACGTCTTTTAGGCTATGCACGGCAATATCAGTCTCGCCTTTTAGCATGCTATCTTCAAGCTCTTTTGTAAAAAGCCCTTTGCCGCCGATCTTTGCAAGTGGCGTGTCAAGGATCACGTCACCCTTTGTCTTCATACCCTCAAGCACGACCTTCACGCCCTTGTGCTGCGCCTCGATCCTAGCCTTGATATGCTCGCTTTGCCAAAGTGCTAAGATGCTCTTTCTAGTTGCTATTTTTATCTCTTTCATCATCTCTCCTAATTTACTCTTTTTGGCTCTTCGATGACCTCAACGTCGATGATCTCGCCATCATCTTTTTTACTGCCCTGCTCGCTAAAGTTTTGAAATTTAAACTCCTGATAGCTCTCATTTTTCGCTGCATTTTTCTTAAACACTAAAGAAAAAACGACCACGGCGATACCAAAAATATCTGTCAAAATCCCTGGCAAAAATAGCAGCGCTCCGCCAAAACTAAGCCCTAGCTGGCTAAATAAATTTCCACCAAGAAAGCTCTTAAACGCCACTTGAGGCGAATTTAAACTAGAAAATCCAGCATTAAAAAGAAGTGCGATGCCAACAAATCCAGAAACCAATACCTCAAGAAAGTAGTTTAAAAAGCCAAATTTATCAACAAAAAGATAGATAAACACAGCTTCTATCAAAAAAAACAAAAATGCAAAAAATCTCATAAGCTTTCTTTTATCTTTCTAAAGGCGTCGTTTGCCTCTATCGCCTCTTTGCTTAGCCCATCTCTTGTGATAAACTCAACCTTGCCATTTGCAAATTCTTTGCCCACGAGCAGCGCGTAAGGGAAGCCGATAAGTTCAAAATCATTCATCTTAACGCCAAATCTCTCGTTTCTATCGTCTATTATGACGCTAACGCCAGCTTTTTTAAGGCTCTCGTAAAGCTCAAATGCAAATTTCGCGCCCGCTTCATCTTTTAAATTTGAGATGATGATCTCCACGTCAAACGGCGCGCACTCTTTTTTCCAGATGCAGCCCTTCTCATCGTGGCTAGCCTCTATCATTACGGCAATCAGCCTGCTTATGCCAATGCCGTAGCAGCCCATCAAAAATGGCTTTGCCTTGCCATTTTCGTCAAGATATGTCGCGTTCATCGCAGCTGAATATTTATCGCCTAGCTGAAAGATATGACCGACTTCTATGCCTTTGCTAAGTTTTAAATTTCCGCCACAAACTGGGCATTTATCGCCCTCTTTTACCTTTACAAGGTCTTTAAATCTCTCTTCGTTAAATCCGCTAACACTAACGCCAACAAAGTGATAGTCTTTTTCGTTAGCGCCGCATATCATGTTGTTTGCGCCTTTTAGCTCGTTATCTATGAAAAATTTAATATCCTTTAGCCCAACTGGCCCGCAAAATCCAGCCACAAGCTCAGTTTTAGCCACGTCAGCCTCGCTAGCATCGACAAGCTCTAGCGCCTTGCAAGCATTTTGCGCCTTTGTTTCTTGAAGCTCATCATCACCCCTTACAAAAAAGACCACGACCTCTTCTTTATCCTCATAAATCGCCTTTTTCATAACAGCTTTTATGCAGTAAAACTCGCTAACTTTGAAAAACTCCGCCACATCTTTTATCGTTTTTGCATTTGGCGTTAGAAATTTAGCCGCATCCGCCTCTGGTGCCTCAGCCTCGCTAACTCTTGGCTCGCGTCTTGCAGCCTCAACGTTTGCAGCGTATCTGCAAGCCTCACAGCAAAGTATGTCGTCCTCGCCATTACTTGCAAGCACCATAAATTCTTTACTGCCGCTACCACCAATGGCTCCACTATCAGCCTCAACAGCTCTAAAATTTAGCCCCAAACGGGTAAAAATCTTACTATAAGTTGCCTCCATAAGGTCAAACTCACGCTTAAGATCCTCTTTGCTAGAGTGAAAGCTATAACCATCTTTCATCGTAAATTCGCGCCCTCTTAGCAAGCCAAAGCGTGGTCTTGCCTCGTCACGAAATTTGGTGTTTATCTGGTATAAATTTAGTGGTAGCTGCTTGTAGCTGGTCACCTTGCCACGCACCAAAGCAACGGCTGCCTCTTCATTTGTAGGGCTTATGACAAAGTCATTATCCTTTCTATCTTTAAAGCGCAAAAGCTCCTTGCCAAAGACGTTGTAGCGACCACTTTGCTTCCAAAGCTCGCCTGAAGTGACCACGCTAAAGCTCACCTCTAGCGCGCCAGCCTCGTTCATCTCCTCTTTTACCACGCGTGAAATTTTATCGTGCATGATCTTTCCAAGCGGCAGATAGTTATAAAGCCCAGAGCCAATCTGCTCGACAAAGCCACCTCTTATCAAAAACTGATGACTTGGCAAAGATGCATCTTTTGGCGCTTCTTTGGTCGTTGGGGCGTAAAATTCACTAAATTTCATCTATATCTCCTGCTTGAAAATTTTGTTCATCTTTTATGTCAAATAAAAATTTAACTCCGTTTGAAAGCTCGCTAGCTCTCTCCTCGTCTGCAAGCCCTTTTAGCTTCATCGTTGGCTGGTGCAAAAAGGCTTTAAAGACCTGATGGATGAGCTTTTGCGCTTCATCGTAATCGCTATGTTTTAAATAGCCCTTTTTCATCGCCTTTTCTAGCTCATTTTTAGCGCAAATTTCAGCCTGCTTGCGGATAGATTTTATAAGAGGCACGCTCATATCTTCTTTTAAAGTCTTTAAAAACTCGCTCGTATCTTGACCGACGATCGAGTAGGCCTTTTGCGCCTGTTCCTCTCTGAGAGCTAAATTTTTACGCACGATCTCCTCTAAGCTATCGACCGTATAGACGCTGATAAGCTCTGTGTTTAAAAGATCGATATCTCTTGGCACGGCGATATCAAAAAAGTATCTGTGAAATTCTCTTGGCTCGATGATCTCGCCTGTGATGATGGCGTGTGGGGCTGCGGTGCTTGAAAAGATGAGATCGTAGTTATTTACGTATTCTTTTAGTTTTAATATGCTATCCCAGCTCGCGTTATCTCCTAGGCTATCAACTAGCTGCTCGACGCGCTCGGAGCTTCTGTTTATGATGATCACTTCTGCACCGCTTGATATGAGGTGCTTTGCTGCTAGCTCACCCATCTCGCCAGCGCCCACGACGATAGCCGTTTTACCTTCAAGCGTGCCAAAAATTTCTTTTGCCTTTGCCACGGCGACGCTTGAAACTGAGATCGGGTTTTTAGAAATTTGAGTTTCGTTTCTAACCTTAGCAGCACACTTACATGCGTAGTGTATGATCTTGCTGATATCTTCGCCACATGAGTTGTTGTCATAGGCAAATTTAAAGGCATTTTTTAGCTGGCCAACGATCTGCGTTTCGCCAACGACTAGGCTATCAAGCGAGCTTGCCACGGCAAATAGGTGGTGGGCTGCACCGCTGTTTTCATAGATGTCAGCTCTCTCATAAAGCTCATCTTCAAAAACGCCTGAAAATATCGACATACACCTGATGATATGAGCAGTAGCGGCCTTTACATCCTCTACACTTGCTATGATCTCGACGCGGTTGCAGGTGTTTAGCACCATACTCTCTTTTATGTTTTTGTTTGAGTTTATCAGCTTTAAAATTTGTTCTTTTTTATCGTCACTATCAAAGGCAAGCTTTTCTCTAACCGAAATATCAGTGTTTTTATATGTAAAACTTATGTCTAAATAGTGCATCAAAATTCCCTATCTATCATGCTTTTTATGATCCCTTCAAGCTCGGCGTTTTTATACTCTTTTATCGCTTCTATCGCCTCACTTCCAAGCCTTTTGGCTTCATTTATAGCCTTGTTAAGCGAGCTAGTTTTATCAAAATTTTCTTTTAGCCATGAAATTTCGTCCGCGTTTAACTTCTTTGCCCAAAGCGATCTAAGCTTTGTTTTACCAGCCTCGTCCAGGCTCTTATAAAGATAAATGTAAGGAAGTGTCGTTTTGCCCTCGACAAAGTCGTTAAGCGCTGGTTTGCCAAGCGTTTTTTCATCTTGAGTGATGTCTAAGATATCATCAACGATCTGAAATGCAAGACCTAAATTTTTGCCATAAATGCCAAATTTCTCACTATCTTTGCCAGCTAGCTTTGCCCCACAAATAGCCGTGGCTTCTATCAAAACAGCTGTTTTATAGTAGATCATTTTTAAATATTCTTGCTCGTTTTCATTAAAATTTTCAGCCATTTTCACATCCATCATCTCGCCGATGCTTAACTTACTGACCGCGTCTGAGATGACAGCTGCGATGCTTGGATCAAATTTTGTAAGCTCGAAATAAGCCTTTGAATAGAGGATGTCGCCTAGCATGACTGAGTTTTTACTACCAAAAAGTGCGTTTATGCTTGGTTTGCCGCGTCTTATATTTGCCTCGTCTATGACGTCGTCGTGCAATAAGCTTGCAAGGTGGATGAGCTCGATGATAGCGCAAAGCTTAAGAGAAATTTCACTCTCTCCTGCGATCTTTAAAAGAAGTTTTGAGCGTAGCTTTTTGCCTGAGCTTATCTTTAAAAACATCTCAAACGCCTCTTTATAGCCAAGCTCGCTTATAAATTTGCTCATTATTTCATCGATTTTATCCATTTTTATCCTTCTATTTATCCTCGTGCGGATCTCTAAAACCCACATCCACACGCTTGCTCTCATCTAGCAGCGCCACCCTAAAATGCGCCTTTTTGTCCCTAAAATCAACAAATGATATGTAAAGGCTCACGCTCTCGTTTGGCGGCATCATAAAATCAGGCAAAACTCGCTGCATGTAGGTGTTTTGTCCTTGTCTTAGCGAAAAGACCATCTGCCTTGGATAGCGCCTAAAAAAGCTTTGCACAGTGATATTTGTGCTATCAAATAGCGTCCAACGAAAGTCAAAAGTCTCAACCCTTTGAGTTTTTTTCTCGGTTATAAAGACCCGCGCCCACTCATCTTTTTTAAGCTCAAACGTATGGACCGAATTTGGGTCAAAATTTGGCTCTTTTGCAAAGATAAGAGCGGACAACAAGGCTATGAGCGCAAAAATTCTACTCATTTTGGCTTAAAATTTCTCCGCTAAGCTCGATATACAGGTCATTTACTCCGTTATAAACTTTATCTTGCTCTGAGAGTATAAAATTTCTGATCTCATCTTCACTAATGCCATGCTTTTCGCAAAGCTCGCTCATAGCCACAAATTTCTCAAAAATTTTATCTATCTCGTTTTTAACTAAAACGGCATTTGCGTTAAACAAAATGTCATAAAATTTATCCCTCGCACTGCCCTCAAATATATCTATCATCGCTGTTTCTTTGAAAATTTCTTAAGATTATAGCCAATTAAAACTAAGTTAAAAATTTAATATTATCTCCCAAGCCTCGCCAACATTTTTGGCGTTATACGTGGCACTTTTGCTCTCCTCGCCAAATCCCCAACAAACTTGCACGTAAGGCATATTTGCGTTTTTAGCGGCTAGCTCGTCTTTTAGGCTATCTCCTATAAAGATCGCCTTGTTAGCCCCAGTTTTACTAACAGCTAGGTGAAGCATCGCAGGATCTGGCTTTTGCGGTATCTCCTTGCTAGCGCCGATGACCTCGTCAAATAGCTCATAAATTTCATTTTTCTTTAAAATTTTCTCTAGCGTATCGTGTGGTGCGTTGCTTGCCAAAACGACCTTATAGTGAGCCTCTTTGCACTTTTGCAAAAGCTCTTTTACGCCCTCATAGGTAGTCGCACACTCATCGTAAAATTTCTTAAATTTCTCTTCAAAACCCTCTTTTAAGCTCCTGCTTGGCGTGTCGATGCCGTAAAACTCAAGGGCTAAATTTCTACCTGGCTCATTGATCGCTTTTATGATAAATTCTTTTTCAAGTGGCGGCAAATTTAGCTCACCTCTTACTTCATTTACCGTTTTATATATCGCCTCGCCGCTATCGATCACAGTGCCATCCATATCAAAAATAACTACTTTCAATCCTCATCCTTAAATTTATTTTTATGCTTTTCTTTTTTATATGTCTTTTGATTTTTTAGCTTATCAAGTAGATTTGCCGCCTTTAAAAGCTCCTCTTTTGAGGCATTTTTGATAAGTAAATTTATAAAATTTTCTAGCGCCTTTGAGTATGGCTGATCAAGATAAACGGCCTCTACTTTTTCGATGACTTTCGCGTTTTTCTCAACTCTTTGGCGAAACTCAGTCTCGTCAAAGTCATCTCTTTTTAGCCCATTTATCGCTGATTTTGCAAATTTTTCTAGCGCACGAAGATATTTTACACGTTTAAATTTGTCCGTGACTTGGTTCAAATTTTTCCTTTTTTTTTGGCAAATTATATCAAAATTTGATTTTATCCCCTAAATTTTGGCTTTGCTAATGTATAATTTACGCCAAAATTACTTAAACAAGGAGCAAAAATGAGGCAAGAAACCGCTGCGATCCACGTAGGCTACGACACAAACGAGGGCTTTGGCACGATGGCTGTGCCTATTTTTCAAAGCACAGCTTATGACTTTGGAAGTGCCGAGACAGCAGCTGCTAGGTTTGATCTAAAAGATAACGGCTACATCTACACAAGACTTAGCAACCCAACGACAGATATCTTTGAAAAAAGGGTCGCCGCACTTGAGGGCGGAGCCGCTGCGATAGCGACGGCAAGCGGTCAGTCAGCTTTGTTTTACAGCATCATAAATTTAGCCCAAGCAGGCGATAATATCATCATCGCTAAGAAAATTTATGGCGGCACGACAGTGCTTTTTACGCACACGCTGAAAAGATTTGGCATAGAGGCTAGAGTCTTTGACAGCGACACAGCTGATGATCTGGAGAGTTTGATAGACGAAAAAACTAGGGCTATATTTTTTGAAACGCTTTCAAATCCGCAAATTTCTATCCCAAATATCGAAAAAATCGTAGAAATCGCAAACAAATATGGCATCATCAGCATCACTGATAACACCGTGCCAACGCCTATCATCTTTCAGCCACTTCGCCACGGCGTCGATGTATGCGTGCATAGCGCTAGCAAATATATGAGCGGTCAGGGCCTTAGCCTAGCAGGTGTTGTTGTAAGTGCAAATCACCTAAACGAGAAGCTAAAAGGCAACAAGAGATATGAGCACTTTAACGTGCCAGATGCGAGCTATCACGACATCGTTTATGCTGATATGACGGATCGTTTTGATATCTACACGCTAAGAATGAGGCTTGCTATCGTGCGCGACATCGGCGCTGTGATATCTCCGTTTAACTCTTGGCAGCTCATACAAGGGCTTGAAACGCTTGCTGTTAGGGTTGAGAGACACTCGCAAAACGCGCTAAAAGTGGCTAAATTTCTAAACTCTCACAAGCATATAAAAAGCGTAGCATACCCAGGGCTTGCCGACAACGTAGATCACGCAAAGGCGCAAAAATACTTTAAAGATGGCATGGCAAATGGACTATTTTGCTTTGAGACTGATAGCTTTGAGCGCGCAAAAAAGATGCTAGAGCGCGTAAAACTCTTTAAGATCGTGGTAAATATCGGCGATACAAAGTCGCTCATCACGCACCCAGCATCGACTACGCACCAGCAGCTAAGCAGTGAAGAGCTCATCAAAGCTGGCATCACAAAAGAGCTGATAAGAGTTAGCATAGGCCTTGAAAATGCTGAAGATCTGATAGCTGATCTGGCTCAAGCCTTAGAATAAACAAATTTCTAGCTCATTTTGGGCTAGAAATTTAAAATTTACTCAAGCTTGCCGCATATCCTCTCGCACTCTTTTGCATGCCTTATAAATTTTATAACGATGTAGATGACAAGTAGCGGCACGCTTATATACCAAAATGCAAAAAAGGCGAGTATAAAAAGCATAAATAAGAATGTTGCGAAATATACTAAGACAGCAAGGATGATACTATCAAGCATTTTGCCTACCATTTTGCTAGTGTTTTGGTGATTTTATAAAAAGCAAAATAAAACGAGACTGAACGGATTTGTTTTGGTAAGCTAAGCGGTTAGTGAAGTTAAATTTTAGTAGGTAATTTTGCATATATGAAGCTCTGGCAAATTTTAAAATTTCATGAGCGAGTAATTTCGGCTCTGATTTTAGTGGCAAGCTTTGCGAGACCTAAAATCAGTAGTCAATTCTTGCGAGTGAGCGGAATTTTAAAATTTACAAAGACAGCTTGATTAAATTTGTCAGTTTTTTTATTCAAAAGGGAGACAAGGAGACTCGAGTTACGGTCTGCTTGCAGTTGCGAGACGAAGCCGAGTAAAACCCCTCGCACGTTAGAGGTGCATGCTCCAGCGCTTCGCACTGCATGCAGTTAAAAAACTACGGCAAATTTTATTTATCACGCCAGATAAGCATCTGGCAAATTTTAAAATTTTATGAGCGAGCATATCACGCTTCTAAATTTAGTGGCGAATACCTTATGAGCCCTAAATTTAGTAAGTTGCTAAGGCGAGTGAGTAAAGTTTTAAATTTGCCCCAAGATGTAAATTTGAGCTAAGCTGTAAGCGAAGCCAAATTTTAGTAGGTAATTCTTAGGGGTGAATGAAAGTTAAAATTTGCAGGCAATCTAATCAAATTTAAATGTTTGTTTCTTTGTTAAGAGAGAAAGGCTTAAATTAAAAATCCTCTTAGCTAGTATAACGTTATGGGTGCAGATAGTGCTAACACACTACCTGCTTTTTATTGGATTTTCTAATAAATTATTTTATTAAATTTATCTCAAACGATGTCTTCAAAAACTTCAAATTTATCTTGATTTACAAGCATCTCAAGCAAGACACCGTAGTTATCTTTTATCTCATCTTGAAGTTTTATAGCAAGCTCTTTTGCGTCTTTTCCGTCTTTTGGATAGGTAACTACTAGATCGATCGGCTCAGCGTTTAAAAACTCTTGTATGCCAGTTAGTAGCTCGCTAGCGCCTCTTTCGTTTGTGCCGTGAAGCACGACTACGTAGTGTTCGTTTTCTCTTATGACAACGTCTGTTTGTCTTAGGATTTTTTCAAAAATTTCGCCATATTCTTTACTATTTGGCAAAGAAAAATATATCAAAGATAAATTTTTCGCATAGTCCTTTACGTTTTTGTATCGCTTTATAAAAGCTATCTCAAGATCGATTATTGATAAAATATCAACTGCCGAGAAGATTTTTGCCGCCATTTTTACACTCCTTTTTTTGCGGTTTTGATTTTACGCCGCTATTATATCTTGTAAATTTTCAAAAATAAAGACATTCATTCCATTTTTGTATTCATAGCCAAATTTTAGTCCATGAGCCTCAAGGATGTTGCTAACTATATATAAACCTAGACCAAAGCTCTTTTGCGCATCCTCGCCTTTGATAAATGGCTGGATGTAAAAGTCAAGGTCATTTTTTAGCTTCTCGCCTTGGGTTATAAATTTCATATGATCCTTGCTAACCATGATATTTACGTGCTTATCGGTTGAATACTTTATACCATTATCTATCATATTTTTTATAGCTACTGAAAATAGCTTAAAATCAACCATCACCCTAACCTCATCAAGCTCGCTGATACCAACATGCTCCTTTTCAACCATCGCTATATCGATAGCCTCATCGATGAGATCCCTCATAAGGCAAGGCGTTTTATTGGTAAGTCCTATCTTTGAAGTGATCTGCTCGATCGCTGCAAGCTCGTTTATTAAATTTTCAAGCTTGTGAAAGACGGAGATTAGCCTCTCTTGATTTTTGCTTTTTTCTATCATTTGAGCAGCGATCAGCCCCTTTGTGATAGGCGTTTTTAGCTCGTGCATGATATTTCTTAAGAAAAGATGCCTTGAGTCATTTAGTGCTTTGATCTGACAAACAGCCTCATAAAATGCCTCTGAAACTTCAGAAATTTCATCCTTACCGTTGCCGACATTTTGCACACCGTCAAGCTCGCCATTTGCAAATTTCACGATCTGACGCTTTAGCTTTCTAAGCGGCTTTATCTTATAGATGACAAAGATATAAGCAGCGAGCAAAATGACCGCAACTACCAAAAACACAGCCTTTATCACCTCATATCTATAAGGCTGAAATTCTTTATCCATCAAAAGCTTTAGCTCATCTAAATGCTCGATCTTTAGGTAGTGATGCTTATCATAAAGCAAGATCGCACTTGATCCTAGATCACTTGAAATTTCTTCTAAAACGGCTGCATTTTTTAAAATTTCTTCTTTTTCATTTTTAGCTGTGATCTCTGGCATGTCGATGTTTGAGAGCTGGCGGTCGTACTGAGCTTTGTTTATGATGCCACCCATGTAGAGCAAATTTGTCCTTGCGACGTTTGAGTATTTGTTATTTAGCTCTCTTGTGTAGTTTTGCTTGTCAAAGCCCATGAGCCATAAAAAGGCTAGAAATATCGAAACGAGCGCGAGCCCAAAGATAAATGTTATCGTGATAAATATAGAAGATCTTGGCATCAAAGGACCAACTTGTAGCCGATGCCGCGGATAGCGTGGATGTATTTTGGCTCTTTTGGATTTTCATTTAGTTTTTGGCGAATTCTGCCGATGATGACGTCGATACTTTTGTTTGAGCTATCTTCATTTATGCTCTCGCAGTTGTAGATGAGCTCCTCTCTAGTGACCGCTCCGCCCTCTTTTTGAAGCAGATATTTTAAGATGTCATACTCTGCTGCGGTTAAATTTAGCACGCTGCCTTTAAATAAAATTTCACGCTCAAAGTCTTTTAAAACCAAGTCTTTATTTAAATTTCTCGCGTCATTTGCAGGAGCGATACTCTGCCTTCTTAGATGGCTTTTGATACGAGCCAGCAGCTCTTGTGGGTCATAAGGCTTTGGTAGATAGTCGTCCGCGCCATTATCTAGGGCATTTACTTTGTCTGTTATATCGTGCCTTGCGCTTGAGATGATTATAGGGATATTGTGCTTTTTTCTTATCTCTTTGCACACCTCTAGTCCGTCCATGCCAGGGAGCGTAAGATCAAGGATAACTAGGTCAAATTCGCTTGTGTTTAAAGTAGATAGTCCGATATATGGCTCCTCGGCCGTCGTTACTTTTATGTCGTAGTTTTCTAGGTATTCAGTTAAAATTTCAGCAAGCTCCATATCATCTTCTATCATTAAAATTCTAGTCATGATCTTTCCTGATGTAAATTTATTTTTAAGGATTATAGCAGATAAAGGTTTTAAAAATTTAAAAGAGTTAAGAGCTGAAATTTCAGCTCTTAAGTGGTTATTTTATAACAAGGCCTTGCATGATGCCACCGCGGTTTATCCACACTAGCGTCTTTTTGCCTTTTGCATTTTTAACAGTGCTTGCAAATGTTTGAATATCTTTTATGCTCTCTTCGCCAACTTGAACGATCACATCGCCTCTTTCAAAGCCAAAGTCTTCAGCTTTTGAGCCAGATTTTACGTCAGTTACAAGCACGCCTTGAGTATCTGGGCTGATCTTATACTTAAATCTTATCTCATCGCTTAGATTGCTAACGCTAAGACCATCGATGATGACGCTTTTTGTCGCATCTTTTGCATTGTGATCCATATTTACAAGCTTGATTTTTGTATTCATCACTTTATTTGATCGCTCGTAAGTTATATCAACGCTGCTATTTGGAGTTAGTGAGCCGATGAAATTTTTAAGATCATTTGCATTTTTGATAGCTTTGCCGTTTGCTGAGATAACCAAGTCGCCTCTTTTTAGTCCCGCTTCATCTGCTGGCATGCCCTGCTCTACGCCGCTTATTAAAGCACCCTCTTTATTTGTATAAAGCTCTTTTTGCTCATCAGTTAAATTTGCTATCGTTACGCCGATAAATCCACGCTCGATCTTGCCGTCAGTTATCAGCTTTTTAGCGATATCTTTTACCATATTTGATGGGATCGCAAAACCTATGCCGTTGTTGCCACCACTTTTTGAAAGTATGGCTGAGTTTATACCGACTAAATAGCCTCTGCTATCAACCAAAGCGCCACCTGAGTTGCCAGGGTTTATAGAGGCGTCTGTTTGGATGAAATTTTCATATTGATTAAGTCCGATATCATCTTTGTTTAGCCCTGAAACGATGCCTTGAGTAATGCTCTCGCCTACGCCAAAAGGATTGCCTATGGCAAAGACTACGTCCGCGTCAAGCAGCTTTGATGAGTCGGCAAATGTTATCGCATTTAGCCCATTTGCCTCTATCTTTATAACGGCTAGATCGGTTTTTGGATCGCTACCTATTAGCTTTGCTTTATACTCCTTACCGCCCTTTGCCAATGTCACAACGATCTGGTCGCTATCTTCGATGACGTGGTTGTTTGTAACGATGTAGCCGTCATTTGAGATGATGACGCCAGAGCCAAGAGAGGTTGTCTTTTCTTTCTCTTTTGGTTTTGCAAAGTTAAATCCAAAAAATTCATTAAAAAACGGGTCATTAAACATCTGCTCAATGCCAGCGTTGCTTACTGTTTTTGTAGTTGAGATATTTACAACTGAAAGTTTTGCCTGAGCGATAGAGTCATAGTATGAAAGCACACTATTTTTATCACTTAACGGCGAAACTCTAGTTACATCTTGGTTTGCTTCGTTAAATTTAATATCAGCTCCCATTAGCAAAGAAGCCGCCGCTAATGAAATTAGCATAAATTTTTTCATTTTTTTCCTTTAAATTGAAAATGTCTTGAAATTATAAATAGAGCTTAAAAATAAAATCTTAACGCTTTTTTCTCCTTTGTAAATAAAAATAAACTTGACTTGCATAGACTAAAGTTTTGTGATATAATCCGTGTCAAAAAACATAAGGAGAATATATGAGCGAAAGCTTATATGAAACTTTAGGAGTTTCAAAAGGCGCATCAAGCGACGAGATAAAAAAAGCTTATAGAAAACTTGCTAGAAAGTACCACCCAGACATCAACAAAGACCCTGGAGCAGAGGATAAATTTAAAGAGATAAACGCTGCTTATGAAATTTTAAGTGACGAGAAAAAACGTGCCCAGTATGATCAATACGGCGATAATATGTTTGGCGGTCAAAATTTCCACGACTTTGCCAGAGGTTCAGCCGATATGGGCGATCTAAACGATATCTTGAAAAATATCTTCTCAGGCGGATTTGGTGGAGGCGGCGCTAAATTTAGCGGTGGCTTTAGTGGAGGTTTTGAAGGATTTGAAGGCTTTGGCGGAGGCGGATTTGGCTTTGGAGGAGCTGATCTAGATGTAAATGCTAAAATTTCTATACCATTTGACGTGGCTGTAACTGGCGGCGAACACAAGATAAATTTTAATGGCGAAAGCATCAAGATAAAGATCCCAAGCGGCATAGAAGGCGGCGAAAAACTTCGCATAAAAGGCAAAGGCAAGAGTGCTGGCGGTCAAACTGGCGATCTTATACTTGCCATTAGCGTTGAGCCAAGCGACGAATATGAAAGAGTTGGCGACGATCTTTATAAAGATATAGAAATTCCACTAAAAACTATGCTCTTTGGCGGTAAGATCGAGGTGCATACATATAAAAAAGATGTAACCATCAAGATCGCTGAAAACTCAAAAACAGGCACGAAGATCCGCTTGAAAGGATATGGCGTACAAAACAGAAAGAGCAGAATTTATGGCGATCTTTACTTAAAAGCCAGGGTAAAACTTCCAAATATCAGTGAGCTTGACGAGGGCTTAGTCAAAGAGTTAAAAGAAAAATTACCGGAGTAAAAAATGCAAAATTATGAAGAACCACTTTTTTTAATAAGCGTTGTAGCAAAGGTTTTAAGCATACATCCACAAACTTTAAGACAATACGAGAGAGAGGGGCTAGTAGAGCCATCAAGAACAGATGGCAAGATGAGGCTCTACTCACAAAAAGACGTTGATCGCGTCAAAACGATACTAAATTTAACCCGAGAACTTGGTGTAAATTTAGCAGGTGTTGATGTGATACTTCAGCTAAAAGAAAAAATTGACGATTTAGAAGCAACTATTGATGAGTTAAATAAAAAATTACACGAAGCTACCAGTCAAACTAGCACCAAAAGATCGCTTGTGAAGAGAAAAAGTAGCTTTGATCTTGTATTTTACGAAGGCAAAAAATAATTTATGGAACAAATTTTAGAAGGCTTCTTGCTTGTAGCTGCGATCTCAGTTGCGCTAAATGTTATTTTTAAGAAATTTCAGATACCAACTATCATCGGCTACATCGTAACAGGCACGCTTATATCAGAATTTTTCAACCTAAAAAGCAACGATGAAATTTCTCATATAGCTGAGTTTGGTATTGCATTTTTGATGTTTACGATCGGACTTGAGTTTAGCTTTAAGCACCTGATGAGCATGAAAAAAGAGGTCTTTCTAAATGGCGGTCTGCAAGTTTGCTTAAGCGGCTTTGTGATGGGCGTGATGCTTTACTACGCGCTTCATCTAAAGGACGAGACAGCGCTTATTGCAGGTCTTGCCTTTGCTCTATCTTCAACTGCGATCGTGCTAAAAACCCTAAATGACAACGGCGATGTGAGTAAAATTTATGGTAGAAAAGCGCTTGGAATTTTGCTATTTCAAGATATCGCCGTCATCCCTATTTTGCTTATGATAGATATGTTTAGCTCGCAAGATGCCTCGATAAATGAGCTTTTACTAAAGACATTTACGAGTGCGGTTATACTTATAGTTGTGCTATTTTTGCTCGGCAAATATGTCATCAACTGGATATTTTATAAGGTCGTTCAGACAAATTCGCAAGAGGTTTTCATAGCTACCATTCTCTTCATGGTTGTTGGCTCTAGTACACTGGCTCACCTCTTTGGCTTTTCATACTCGCTTGGCGCATTCTTAGCTGGTATGATGATGGCAGAGACGCAGTACAAGCACCAGATCGAGGTCGATCTCATACCTTTTAGAGATCTGCTTCTTGGACTATTTTTCATAACCGTTGGCATGCAGATAAATTTTGTAGTCGTACTCTCAAACATCTGGCTAGTTCTAGGTCTAGTCTTTAGCATAATGGTCGTAAAAGCCATCGTCGTTTTTGCCGTTTTAAATATCTACTTAAAACGCAGGGTAGCTGCTAAGACCGCACTTAGCGTCTGCCAGATCGGAGAATTTGCACTGGCTGTATTTGGGCTGATGACTACTAGAAATTTACTTGATGTCCAAACTGCTCAAATTTTCATCGCAGCCTCTGTTATATCGATGTTTGCAACACCTTTTATACTTAAAAAGCTTGATGTCTTAGCTGATCTTGTAGAGCGTGAGGTGGTAGTCGAGTCAAATGAGACATTAAAGCCACAAAAACTAAAAAATCACATCGTAGTCTTTGGCTATGATAGGCTTGGTCAAGAGGTGGTTTTAAGGCTAAAGGAGACAAAGCTTTTATACATCGTGCTTGATAACGACATCAGCCTAGTTGAGCTTGGTAGGAGCCGCGGGGAAAATGTATTTTTAGGAAACGTGCTTCAAAGCAACACTCTTGAAAATGCTTGCTTAGACGATGCAGCCGCTGTCATCATAACTGTAAATAACGAGCAAAGAGTTGAGCTAATCGCGCAAAAGATCAAAGACTACGGAGCAAATATCCAAACGATCATCAAAGCAAATGGCGAGGGCAACAAAGATATCTTTGGCGAGCTAGGCGAGAATTTCCACCTTATAAGTGAGGAGCGCGTCATGGCAAAAACCCTTGTTCATGAAGCCCTTCAGTGCAAGATCGACCACGACGTAAGAGCGTAGTAAATTTAACTTCTTAAAACACGCTTTTTTGTTAAGTTCGTTTAAATAAATTGATAAAACTATTAGCAATATTTTTGATTATATAAGAAACAATAAGAAGCTAAAAATTTGTCTAGCCGCAGTATCATTTAGATATAAATGGCAAAGAAGTAAAAATTGAAGAACTATTAAAAGATAAAAAATAGAATTTATTGCAAATTAAAATAAAAGCATATTAGAAAATAATATGCTTTTAAAAACTAAATTTAAAGCCTAGCTTTGCCAGGCTTTTACTCATTTCTTAAAGTTTGAAGGACATTTACCTCTGTGGCTTTTTTAGCTGGATAGTAAGACGAGATAGCCACGATAAACACAGCTCCAACTACGATAAGCACAAGATCAAGAGTTGAGAGTTCAAGCGGTAGTTTGCTTGAGCCATAGACGTCAGCTGGCAGGTCTATGATGTTGAAATTTCCAAGTAAAAATAGCCCCAAAAAGCCAAGCACTAGGCCAAATATAATGCCGCCACCACCTATTACTAGCCCTTGATAAAAAAAGCTTCTTTTTATCTCGCCTTTGCTAGCTCCAAGTGCTAGAAGCAAGGCGATCTCCTGCCTGCGGTTCATTACAGTCATTAGCAGTGAGCTTATGATATTTAGCGACGCCACAAGGATAATGAGCATCAAAACGATAAAAAGTGCTCTTTTTTCAAGTGCAAGCGCTGAGAAAAAGTTGCCATTTTGCTCCCACCAGCCAATGGCAACCGTGCCTGCTGGAAGCCCCTCGCGCACTCTTTTTATATCATCAAATGGCTTACTTGAAAAGATGTGAATTCCATCATAAACGCCCTTTGGATAGTCCAAAATTTTCCTTAATGCATCAACTGAAGTATATGAAAACGCCTTATCGTAGGCGATTAGTCCAGATGTAAATGAGCCGCCTATGTCAAAGCGCTTCATCTTTGGTGTTAGTGAAAAGCCAGCTGGATCAGCCTTTGTAAAGATAAGCGTTAGTTTTTCATCATCTCTTAGTCTAAACTCACTCGTTATGCCGCTTCCCACAAGTATCTCAAAGCCCTCTAACTCTTTGTCTTTTAAAGCTTCATTTACGACTGAGTTTATCTGCTTTTCATCTTTAAAATTTACGCCATAAACCAGCCCGCCCTCAAGCGCATTTGGCGAGCGGTAAATGACCTGCGTGCTAATAAATGGGCTAAATTTAAGGTCACTAAATTTAGCCTTTAGCTCATCCACAAAGTTATCATCGATCGAGCCCTTAAAGGCGCTTTGAACGGTTATAGGGTAGTTCATAGTAAAAAGTTTGCGCTCAAATTCTTTATCAAACCCATTCATGATAGCCATAGCAACTATTAAAACCATAAGACCAATGCTAACACCAAGAAAGGCGAGCAAGGCGCTTAGAGCGATAAATGGCTGAGTTTTATCAAATCTTAAATATTTAAAAAGTAGATACTTTGGTAAGCTTGTCATCAAATAGCCTTTAAAAGATTAAGGCGCTTTGGCGCCTTAAAAGTAGAAATTTTAAGCAAATATGCCTTTTTTAGGGCCACTTTTGCCGTGGCAATCTTTATATTTTTTACCGCTTCCGCAAGGGCATGGAGCGTTTCTTGGTATCTTTTTTTCTGACGTGAAATTTTCATCTTCGCCTTGGTTGTTGTAGTTTAGAGGCTCATTTTCAGCATTTTGACTAGCTTCAAGCATCATCCTAGCTTGCTCTTCTTGCTCCTCACGGCTCTTAAATCTAACGATTTGAAGCGTTTTAACGCTCTCAGTTTTTAGTCTGCCAACTAGCTCCATAAAGAGGTTGTAGCTCTCTTTTTTATATTCAACTAGCGGATCTTTTTGGTTATACCCTCTTAGACCTATACCAGTTTTTAGGATATCCATCTGATAAAGGTGCTCTCTCCACGCATTATCAAGCACTTGAAGGTATAAAATTTTCTCTATATCTTTTCTTTGCTCTTCATTTAGCACGCTCATTTTTTCGTTATATCTAACCTCTAAAATTTGCGCTATTTTTTCTACTAGTTCATTATACTCTAGTCCTTTTAGCTCGCTCTCGTCGATCTCTTCGCCACAGTCTGCAAGGATGATAGAGCATAAATTTTTAATGTCATAATCATCTTTCAAGCCGCCATGGAAAATTTCAGCCGTATCAAGTAAATTTGTAGCGTATTCAACTCTGTTTTGAGCTATTTTTTCGCTCATATCGTAGTTTTTATCAAGTAGCTCGTCGCGGTATTTATAGATGGTTTTTCTTTGCTCATTTGCCACGTCGTCATACTCAAGCAAGTGCTTTCTAGCCTCAAAGTGCAAGCTCTCGACTTTCTTTTGAGCATTTTCAACAGCTCTTGTCACCATGCGACTCTCAATACTTTCGCCCTCGTCGATACCAAGCCTATCCATGATCACTTTTATGCGGTCGCTACCAAAAATTCTTAAAAGATTGTCCTCTAAGCTTAGATAAAATCTACTCATGCCAGGGTCGCCCTGACGGCCAGCACGGCCACGGAGCTGATTATCTATTCTTCTACTTTCGTGCCTTTCGGTGCCGATGATGTATAGACCGCCAAGGTCTCTCACCTCGTCATTTATCCTGATATCAACACCACGTCCAGCCATATTTGTAGCGATAGTCACAGCGCCTTTTACGCCAGCTTGTGCGATGATCTCGGCCTCTTTTTCGTGGTTTTTAGCATTTAGCACAGAGTGTGGGATGCCAGCTTTTTTAAGCATCTCGTGAAGCACCTCACTACGCTCGATACTTGCAGTTCCCACAAGCACTGGCTGACCTTTTTCGTGAGCCTTTTTGACTTCGTCAATGACAGCTTTAAATTTCTCATTTTGAGTTTTGTAGATAAGGTCGTTTTGATCGATCCTCTTAACTGGCACGTTTGTCGGGATCGAGATAACTTCAAGATTATAAATTTGAGAAAACTCAGTAGCCTCTGTCTGAGCTGTACCAGTCATGCCTGCAAGCTTTTTATACATCCTAAAGTAGTTTTGATATGTTGTATCAGCAAGCGTTTGGCTCTCTTCTTGAATTTTCACGCCCTCTTTTGCTTCAAGCGCTTGGTGAAGCCCCTCGCTAAAGCGTCTGCCCTCACTTAGACGTCCTGTAAATTCATCAACGATAACAACCTCGCCATCTTTTACAACATAATGAACGTCTTTTTCAAAGAGATTGTGCGCCTTTAGAGCTTGATCTAAGTGGTGGCTTAGCACGGCGTTTTCAAGGTTGTATAAATTTTCAACCCCAAATAGCTTTTCAGCCTTGCTTATGCCAGCTTCTGTGATCATTATCGTTCTATTTTTTTCATCTACTATGAAATCCCCCGTTGGCTTTGAGCCTGGCACGTTTGGATCAGCTGGAGTGCCTCTGGTAAGCTGTTTTGCGACTTGATCGGCTCTTATATAGCCATCAAGTGTGCGGTTTGTTGGACCAGAGATTATAAGTGGTGTTCTAGCCTCATCTATCAAGATACTATCGACCTCATCGACGATAACGAAGTTGTGGCCTCTTTGAACCTTTTGGCTAGCTTCAAATTTCATATTATCACGCAGATAGTCAAAGCCAAATTCTGAGTTTGTGCCGTATGTTATGTCGGCGTTATATGCAGCTTGTCTTACTTCATCGTCGTATCCGCCACTTAGTATCACATCGACGCTTAAGCCTAAAAAGTTATAAAGCTCGCCCATTTGCGTCGCGTCACGCTTTGCAAGGTAGTCATTTACTGTTACTACATGCACGCCCTTGCCACTCATCGCGTTTAAGATAACTGGCAAAGTCGCAACCAAGGTCTTACCCTCGCCTGTCTTCATCTCAGCGATCCTGCCCTCGTTTAGCACCATACCGCCTATTAGTTGCACGTCAAAATGGCGCATCTTAAGCACCCTTTTGCTAGCCTCTCTAACGATCGCAAAGACATCATTTAAAATTTGATCTAAAGTGACTTTTTCTTCGACGACTTGGGCTTTTAGCTCGTTAAATTTTATCTTAAGCTCATCGTCGCTCATCTTCTCATAAGTTGGCTCTAGCGCGTTTATCTGCGCCACACGTTTTATATATTTTTTGACTTCTCTATCGTTTTTCGTGCCAAAAATCTTTCTAAATACCGATGAAATCATTACTTTACCTTCCTAAATTTTTAAACTTTGGATCTTAGCATAGTTTAACTATTTATTTAATTAAACTGGGCTAGAATACGCCAAAAAAGGATAAAAAATGAGAAAATTTTTAGTTGCATCTCTTGTTGCGGTTTGCTCATTTGGCGCTGGCTTAAATTTTAAAAGCCTGCAAAGTGACTTTACTCAAACTGTCTTTAGCGAGGGCAAAAGTGTAAATTACAAAGGTAGATTTTACGCCAAAAGCGACAACACCGCGCTTTGGATATATGAAAGTCCGACACCAAAGAGAATTTACTTTGACAAAGACAGGGTGGTCGTGATCGAGGATGAGCTTGAGCAAGCCATCATCTCAAGGCTAGATGATACGCCAAATTTGACGCAGGTTTTGGCTCACGCAGAGCAAATTCAGCCGACACTTTATAAGGCGATATATGACGGAGTTGAGTACTTTATAACGATCAAAAACACGCTTCCAACGACGATTGACTATAAAGACAAGCTATCAAATAAGATAAAAATCACTCTAAGCAACCCTGTAAAAGACGCGCTCATCCCAAAAGAGACGCTAACTCCAGTCATCCCACAAGGTTACGACATCGTAAATCAATAAATTTGGCTAGCTTTTAGCCAAATTTACTCACTTCTCTCCGAAGTCTTTCCCAAATTCTTGCACATTATTTAGATCGATCGGCTTTTGCACCACGTCATTTGGATCAGGTGCGACGATGATCTCATTGCCCTTTTTCTTCTTTTCTGGCTTTGTCATCACATCTTCATTTACGCTTGGATCAGAGCATAAATTTTGGCTTTTTATCGCTTTTATGATCTCGCTTAGCTCTAGATTATTTATCACTTTGATGTTTAAAATAAGCACATCATCGATGTCAAGCGAGTGCTTTTTGGCTGCATATTTCATAAAGAGCTCTTTAAATTTCTCTTTTCCCATTGAGGTTAGGATATCCTCCACGTAAAAGCTGCCAACAACTACGTTTAGCGCATCAAGCACGTAGGCTTCGTTCTCCTCCACATCACGTCCGACTACTTCAAGGTTCATGCTTATCTTTTTTGTTAAATTTTGTCCAGCTTTTGAGTAGATATCTGTTTGAAAGTCACTCACTTTTAGCACGTCTGCAAATGCAAAAACACCAAAAACAAGGCTTAAAAATAGCTTTTTCATAAACTCTCCTTAATATGCAAAAATACGTTTTCTTGGTAAAATTTCTTAACTTCGTCGTCAATTTTAACCACTTTTCTTAAATGCTGCCTAAAATCACTTTTCTTATCATAAAAAAGTTTTAAATTTTTAGGATTTACCGCGCGAGAAAGTGCGACGTAGAGCTGTCCTTTGGCAAAGATGTGGTTGATGTTGCAAATGAGCGAATTTATACTCATGCCTTGAGACTTGTGGATAGTTAGCGCATAGGCAAGCTTAAATGGAAACTGATAAAGCGAAGCTTGCACGTTCTCCTCGATCTCGTCTTCGTTTAAATTTAGCGCGCAAAAGTTATAAGCGCACTTTTCTATCTCACATATCTCGCCGCTATCTTTTTGCACAATCACGCTTGATATGGCGCCTTTTTCTTTTAAAATTTGCATGATCTTGCCCTGCTCGCCGTTGTAGTACTCACCCCATTTATTTGAAGTAAAGATGATTTTTGCGCCTATCTTCATCTCCAAATTTCGCGAGATATTTAGCGTATTTGCCCACTTTTCAAACTCTTTTTTGTCTAAATTTTCATCCATAACAAGCACGTCCGAGTTTGAAATTTCAAGTGGCGCATTAAGCGCAAGAAGCCTCTTTTGATTTAGCATCTCAGCCTCGGCGTTTCTGCCAAAAAGCACGCTAGTCTCGCTATCTGGCTCTATGGCATCCACTCGCAAGCTCTCGATGTAGGCCATCATCTCATCATCTAGCTCGCCAACTCTAAGACGAGAGAGAATTTCATAAAATTTAAGATCATTTGTGCGTTTTGAGACGAGCAGCTCGACATTTGTAAATTTCATATCCTCCCACGCACTGGAGTTAAAGGCGTATAAAAAGTTAAAAAGTTTGCTCTCATTTTGCTCTTTTTGCACGGGTGGCAGCTGATAAAAGTCGCCCACTATAAGCACTCTGCCCTTAAATTTAGAGGTGAGCAAGCGGTATCTTATCATCTCCATCACGTTTGAGCTAACCATCGAAATTTCATCAATTACAAGCAGATCGCAGGCATCTAGCATATTTCGGAGTTTGCTTAGCTTATCTTTTTGGCGGTAGTCAAGCCGTCTTAGCTCCTCGTAGTCCTTGCAGTAGCCAAATTTAAAAAAGCTATGCAAGCTCACGCCCCCAAGGCTAACAGCGCTTATGCCAGTTGAGCCAAGGATGACGACATTTTTGAAATTTTCTTTGTGGTGTCTGATGATGGAGGCGGTTAGATAGCTCTTGCCAACACCGCCGCCGCCAGTTAAAAAGACATTTGAGCGAGATAAAATTTCTAAAATTTGATCTTTCATCTACTCAAACATCTCTGGGCGATACTCAAAATGCATCGTATCAAAGTGCTTCCAGCGTCCGCCCCAGATAAATTTATGCTTTTCAAATACTCGCACGATCTTTTCAGGGATCAAGTTCTCATAGCCCTTGCTCCACTGCCAGTAGTGGCTCTTTTTTACATTTATATCGATCGCGATGCCGTAGCTGTGCGCGCTTAGGCGGTTTGTGCCAGCGATGATGCGCCACTTAAATGTCCCGCCTGGATCTTTTAGATATTCAAGTAAATTTGGATCGCTTTTTACCATTTCGTTTAGCTCGTTGCTCACATCCTGCAAGGCAGCTGCGGCGCCATTTTTAGAGTTAAATTTTAAAGGCAAATTTAAAAAATCCTTTAGCCAGATGACATCAACCAAATTTGCCTTTACCGCGCTCTCGCTTGAGCCATAAATTTTGCCTAAAAGCTCGTAGTTTCTGCATCTGCCAGCATCACTAAGCGCCGCGCTAAGTGGCGAAAACGCAGCGTAATCAAGCGCGTTCATATCCTCTATATCAGCGCCAGTGCTGCACTCTTCATCTTTTTGTTTAAAATCATCATAGATTAGGCTCGTTCCATCACTAAATTTAACCAAATTTTCTTCGATCTTTACGCCATAAGCTCGCTGCAAAGCCGAGATCTTTCTAGCCTTATCTAGCATCCCTTGCTCAGGTCTCATCACATTTATAGAATCAACCTTAGAAATTAGCAAATTTGCACTTTGTATGTCGCTCCTGTTTTGTCCGATGTTTAGCGTAGTTATCGCGGTCGCTCCGATTAGCGCACGGCCGTTGTTTGCAGTCTTTAGCCCCCAAGCATCATGCACGACGTAGATATCATCGCCCTTGTATCCAGCATAGAGCATGATGTGACCTGGCAGATGCACGAGCGTGAGATATGGCACGCCCTTTTCTTTTATCTCTTTGCTCTTTGCAGCGTTACTAAGACCTTTTAGATTGATCTTTTCTCCCATATTTGCCTGCGCCCTTGAGTTCCTAGGTAGCCACACGCCAAAGCTTGCTAACAAGTCTTTTGTAAAAAGCGAGCAGTCTCTTAGCTTATCCACCCCGCCCCAGCCATAAGGTTGAGTAAGAAGCGAGCTAAGAATTGTTTTTAAATTTGAGTCGTTAAATTTAAGTGGAAAAAGGGCGCTAAAAGACTTTGGGAGGACAAACTCCCTAAGCATATTTCTTACATAAATTTTGCCGTAGTAGTTTTTGTCATCTTGCGCCAAAACTGGCAGTATCGCGCCGACACGTGAGTAAAACAAAAAGTTTCCGCCCTTGTCATAAACTGGCATCTTGTCGGTTTTTATCGTTACAAAGCTTGATTTTTGATAGGCAAGCGCCTCTTCATCGCTTATAAATTTGATATCTTCAACCTTCACCCAGCCCCAAACCGCATCATCACTCACAAACGCCCACGCCCTATCTTTTGAGAGGTGCGATACAAAGAGCGGATGAGCGATGCTTAGGGTGGATTCTTGCAAATAATCAAACGGATAGCCCTCGCCTGGAGTTTGCGGGTTTAAAAATATCGGCTCGTCGGTTGGGAAATTTCTTACAGCTGTGTTTGCTGAAGTTAGAGCGTAAGCTGAAATTTGCAAAAAGCCAGCAAAATTTGCATTGTCCTTTTGCGCGTCAAACCAGCTTTGCGGTATCTGCCTAAAATTTGAACCAAAATACTTTCTTTTTTCGCTTGGTTTATATACATTAAACGCCCAAAAAGCGTCATTTGGGTTAAATTTCACGCCTCTTAGAGTAAAAACTTTAAACCTTCTTTTTAAAATTTCATCCTGAGCAAAGCTCGCACTTTGCATATTTTGAGGTAGCGACGATGCGTCTTGTTTTACTTCAAATTCAAGCAAGCTGATGCGCTCATTTGGCTTATAGACATTTTCGTCTGGCAGGGCATTTTGCTGCTTGTTTGGCTCTGGTTTTGTTGTCTGCGAACAACCCAAAAACAAAGCAACACTAAGTGCTAAAAATATACCTTTTTTCAAATTTCTTCCTTATCCTTAAATATAGCTTCGACGATCAAAACAAAGATATAAAACATCTTTTCATCGTTGTTTTTGCAAATTTGCTTCATCGTCTCGTTTTGATCCTTGACCTTTATATCGTTTGATCTTAAAATTTCTGCAATATCTGAGCCAAATTTCTTTGAAATTTCCCCAACTTTGACATCATTTAGCGCGTTTAAAAATCTTGTCGTGTTGCAGTCCATCTGCACTGGCTTATGCTTTAAGATATTTTTAAACTCAAGACTTAGCTTTTTTAGTTTTTTCTTCTTGACGTAGCTGTGGATTATGGTGAGGACAACCAAGCTAAAGCCAAAGAAAATGTGCAAATTTAGCGAAATTTCGCTCATCTCTCCCTTTAAAAAGAGCACGCCGCTTACAAAAAGCCCCACCACGCAGACAAAAAGTAGCAGCAAGATGATGTACTTAAAGACGACCTCGAGCCAGACATTATCTTTTAGCCTCTCAAACATCAAGCCATCCTATCTCATCTTCGCTAAAAACTAAAATTTCATTTTCTTTTAGCAGTTTTGCCGCTACGCCATCACCTAAAATGAGCCTTTTAGTGAAGCTTCCATCATAAATTTGTCCACTCCCACAGCTTGGGCTTCTAGCTTTTAAAATAGCCTTTTTACAGCCATTTAGCTTAGCTATCTTCAGGCAAATTTTAGCTCCAAATTTAAAATTTTCGCTCACATCTTTAGCTGTTTTTGTGACAACAAGCCCATCTTTCATCTCGGCTGGCTCTCTTGGCGTGCCAAGTCCGCCAAACACCTCTGGACAGATAAAAAGCAGATGATATTTTTTTGAAATTTCATCTAAAACGCCACTACTCAAAAGGTTATTTTCGCCGTTAAATTTGCAGTTTATGCCAGCAAGACAAGCGCTTATTAAGACCTTTTCTCTCAAAGTCCAGCTTCTTTTAAAAGCTCGCTAGCATAAATTTCACGAAGTTTGCTTGAGATTTCGCCCACTTTTGCGCCGTTTATCGCCTTGCCGTCAGCATAGATGACTGGCAAAAGTATGAGCGTAGCAGCCGAGATAAAGACTTCATCAGCCGCGTAAACCTCGTCCATGCTAAATTTACGCTCCTCTATCTTTAGTCCGATATCTTTAGCGATCCTTAAAAGCCTCATACGGCGGATCCCTGGCAAAATTTCATTTGAAAGTGGCTTGGTGATGAGAGTTTTATCTTTGATGATAAAAGCGCTCGAGCTACAGCCCTCAGTGACAAAGCCATTTTCGACCATAAAGCCCTCGTCCGCGCCCTTTTTGTGAGCCTCGTTTTTAGCATAGCACTGAGCTAGAAGAGAGATTGATTTGATATCGCGTCTTTTCCACCTGATGTCCTCGACGCTTACCACTTTTATGCCAGTTTTTGCAGATGGGTTGTTTAAAATTTCACTCTCGTAGCAAAAGATGAAGACGCTTGGGGTTAAATTTTCCATAAAATAGAAATTTCTAAACGCCACGCCTCTTGTTACTTGCATGTAAATTCCACCCTCTTTTAAGGCATTTTTGGCGATCATCTCATTTAAGATCGCTTCAAATTTCTCTTTTTCATAAGGCAGGCTTATATCTATCTCGTTTAAGCTTCTCTCAAATCTCGCCCAAAAGCCCTCTTTATCAACCATTTTTGAATTTATCACAGGCACTACTTCATAAATTCCATCGCCAAATATAAATCCTCTATCAAATGCGCTAACTTTTGCCTCATCTTTTGGCAAAAACTCGCCATTTAAAAAGACCGTTTCTAAAGCTTTATCTACCATTTTTAGCTCCTTAAATTTTAGGCAAATTGTATCTAATTTTGTTTGAATTTATAGATTTTTAGATACAATGAGCTGAAATTTTTAAGGTAAAAAGTCTATAAAAAATGAAAGAAAATCTAAGAAACACTATCATTAAAAATATTTTTTTCGTCTCAAAACAGCCAGTTTTATTTAGAGATTTACTTGAAGCAAATGCCCTTTTTAACGAAGGTATGCTAGTTGATGGCGCAAAGCTAAATTTTAGATTTAACCACGTGAAGCTCTATCAAATTTATGCACTTATCTGCTTTGTAGTCTTGTTTCCGCTTCTCATCATCACGCACCACTTTTTAGCAAAGGCTGACGCGCACATCTCGATAATAGCAACCACCGTCGTCACTTCAGCTGTTTTTATCGGATTTGATATGTTTAAGGTTTGGGCAAGAAGAGAGATAAGCTTGGATCTTATAAAAAAGGCTTGGAGCGTGCATTTTCCATATTTTGGATATGAAAAGTATTCAAGCAAGGTTGAAGAAATTTACAACACCGCTCTTAAAAATGACGTTTCAAAAAAAGATTTAGAACAATATATATATGAAAAGCTAATCTCTCAAAAAGAGAGCGCTGAGTAAATTTCATTTTGTTTTAAAGTAATACGTAAAATTAGCTTTTTAACGTTTTCGTCTTTGCAAAGCAGTTTCGCTTCTATCTCGCTTATGAAATAATATGGAAGTTTTTTGATCTTTTTATCTAGCATCAAAAACCTATCTGAGATGATTTTTATATCATTTTGCAAGGCGTTTTTCTCTTTTAAGTCGTCTAAATTTAGATAATTTCTAAGCTTAACCAGATCGCTATTTATATCATCAAGCTTGCAAGCTATAAATTTTGCATTTTTCATATTATCATCGTCTAAATTTTTACTAACTTTTATAGCGTAGTTTAGCTCATTTAGCGAGCCTAAAACCCTTTTTTCATCCGTGCTAAAAGCATCTTTGTTTGACTCATTTAGAGAAATTTGCACTAAATTTCTAAAACCTATCAAGGCACTGCTTAAGCTATTTTTTATCGCTGTATAGTCATTTTTCCTAGTTAGCAAGTAAGTGAGAAAAACTATCAAAAAGCCAGCCGCCACGTCAAGTAGTCTATCTACCATAAGGGCTAAAAAGTCTCTTTTTATAAGCGAAAAAATAGCTGTAAATTCAAACATAAAAGCCGTTGCAAAGACGATTTGTTTGTAAGATTTTAGATAATAAACCAAAAACATTCCGATAAAGACAACCACGTAAAATGCGTATGATTCACCCATAAATTTCACAAAAACAAGTGCGATAAAAAAGCCGATAACTCCGCCAAGAAGGCTATCTCTGCCAGCATTTTTTAAAGCATCTTCATCGCTTTTGTTTAGGCTCATCACTGCTATGGCTATCCAAATTCCATGATTTATATGCATCGCCTGCGCTATAAAAATGGCTATCGACATGCAAATGGCAAGCCTTAAAGACTCTTTTAATATTTCATTTTTTAAATTTAGCTTTTTAAACGCCTCTTTTAGCGTGATCTTTTTTGTGTTATTAAACGAGAGTTTGTCCTCGCCGCCCTCTTTTATAAGCAAAAATTTATCATAAAGCACGCCAAGCGAGCTTGCAAAAATTTTAAAATTTGAGTTTTTAGCTAAATTTAGCGCATCAAATTTTAGCTTTGGAGTTTGATTTTTGAAAATTTTTTTAAGCTCAAAAAGGTTGTAAGCGATCTCATTTTTTACCTCATTTAAAAGCGCTTTGTCCTCGATCCTTTCAAACGAAGCGCCTAATGTTCGAAGCAAAAGAGCGATCTCTTCAACTTTATAAAAATAAAATAGTGCTTTGGCTTGATTTCTAACTAGCTTAACATCTTTTATCTTTAGGCTTTTGTTTGCGAAAATTTCTTTTGATTTATCAATCGAGCTCATCAAATCTGCAATACTTGCGTAAAAATGGCTCGTGCCAAGCGCCTTGCTCGATAAGATGGCGTTATCTAGTAAAAAGCCGATGCTTTTTTTAGTAAATTTGCCGTATTTTCCAAAATTTTCAAATTTTATGATGATGCTTAGCACGCCAGCCAAGAGAAGTCCGCCGATACTATCAGGCACATTTAGCCCAACTGCGGCCTTTGTCACAAAGGCAACTAGCCCTGTTGCATTTACAGCGAGTAAAATTTTGTTTAAATTTGAGCTATAAATTTGGCTAATGCCCACCACAAATATCCAGACAAATACGATAAGCGAGAGCCAAACGCCAAGGCTGATAAATGGACCAACAAAGGGCATAAAAGCGCAAGAAAGCGCGATGTAAAGCAGCAAAAATGCAAATTTGCTCCTATCCTTGCACTCAAGCTCGCCAAGAAAGAAGATACCCATCGTGATATTTACAGCCATGATAGCGCCACTTAGATGAAAGAAGTAAAAGCACAAAAAGCAGTTAAAAGCGATGGTTGTGGCAGCTTTTAGCGAGTAGATGAGCTGGAAATTTGCAGGGTCGTAGTAGCGAGTAAAGCTTTTAAATTTCTTGATTATTTCCATTGACGCTCTTGCATATTGTTTAAAATTTGATTTTTATAACGCAAATTTTCAAGCTTTATGCTAAGAGCTCTGTTTTCTTCAAGGAGCATATCTCGTTTGCCGCTGATGTCGGCGATATCTCTACTTATATAATAAATTTGATTTGCTATATAAATTTTTGGCAAAAATAGAGCCAGCGCTATAAAAACCGCCAGATAGACCATCACTAGCGTCTTAAAGCTTAAATTTACCTCACGTTTTTGCTCCTCGTCGTGAAGTGTTAGCAGCTCTTCTTTTTCTTGCATCTTTATCCTTTTATCTTAAAAACACGCAGTTTTGCGCTCTTGCTTCGTGAGTTTTGTGCTAGCTCACTTTGGCTTGCTGTTAGTGGTTTTTTAGTTAAAATTTCACCCAGTTCGTGGTTGTTTCCGCACTCACATCGGTAGATGCCAGGCAGGCAGATACAGCTGTTTGCCCACTTTTTAAAGCGCTCTTTTACGATCCTATCTTCAAGCGAGTGAAACGTTATAATCGCCACCAAGCAATCTTTAAAACCGCCCTTTTCTATACTATCAAGCAAATTTGTTAGCTCATCTAGCTCGCCATTTACCTCTATCCTGATCGCCTGAAAAGCAAGGATCGCAGGGCTAACACCGCGCCCTTTTATCTGGGCTGTGCCTATTATATTTGCAAGCTCTTTTGCGCTTGTTATCTTGCCTAAAATTCTAGCATTTATTATCTTATTTGCGATCCCAGAGGCATTTTTTAGCTCACCGTAATCTCTAAAAATCCTAACTAACTCATCAAACGAGTAGCCATTTACCACGTCATAGGCGCTAAATCCTCGCTCTTTGTCCATGCGCATATCAAGCGCGCTTGAGCCAAGGCTAAAGCCCCTATCATCCTTATCTATCTGCAAAGAGCTAACGCCGATGTCAGCTAAAATTCCTCTAACATTTGAAATTTCATCGCTGCTAAGTTTGCTAATAAGCTCAGAGAAATTGCTCTTATAAATTTTCACTCTGCTGCCAAATGGCTCAAGTTCTTTGAGCGAGAAATTTATAGCTTCACTATCTCTATCGCAAGCGATCAAATTTAAATTTTCATTTTGAGACAAAATGGCACTAGAATGTCCAGCATATCCAAGCGTGCAATCTATAAAATTTCCACGCAGGCCTTTAAAAAAAGATAAAACTTCGTCAAGTAAAACGCTAATATGCGGACTTTGCAACACTGCCTCTTTAATGAAATTAGTGTGAAAATTTATCGAAATTTTACTTAAAAAGCTATCATTACATAAAATTTTACACAAATTTTAAGATAGCTTAAATATAATCACCCAAACATAGGAGAAAAAATGGACTTATTGCACTCAACAAATGAGATAAAAAAGATATCTCTTTCGATGTTTAGAAAGAATTTTTTTGGTGTTTTTCATGGCTCTATCTCGGCAAGAGTAGAAAAAAATCAATTCATCATCAACAAGCAAAGTGCCATTTTTGACGACTTGCAAGATAGTGATCTAACACTTCTTTCATCAAAAAAAGACTACCGCTGGAATGATGCGAGCTTGGATGCTGATATACACTTAAATATCTACAAAAACATAAATGAAGCAAAATTTGTCTGCTACGCCATGCCTCCATACGTGACAGCTTATGCAATGAAACATGAAAAAATAGCACCGAAAGACTATTTTGGATGCATGAGATTTAATGAAATTTTAGTCTATGATCCAAAGCAGTTTGACGACTGGTATGAGCGTGCTGAGACAGAAATTTATAGAGCGATGATAGAGAAAAATACTAACGTCGTCGTGATCAAAGGATACGGCGTTTACGCGTATAGCAGGAGCCCTCAGCTACTTGCAAAAGATATAGCCTTGTTAGAAAATAGCTGCAAACTGCTTCATTTTACTGGTGATTACAGCGATTTTAGCATTTAAATTTTTGCTAACAAAGATAAAAAATGTTAGTAAAAATTTAGCAAGAAACGTTTTTATAAAGCCCCATTTTAAGCTTATTTAAGCCAAATTTCTATAAAATATCGCACAAGCTTTGTTAGTATTTTAAAGGAAGAACTTAATGTTATCTTGGATGCAAAAACATAAAAAATACCTTGTCGTGACAATTTGGGTAAGCACGATAGCTTTTGTCGGTGCTGGTTTTGTCGGCTGGGGCGCATACGACCTAAACAGCAACAGAGCTACTTCGGTAGCCAAAGTAGGACATAGAAATATAAGCGTTCAAGAGTTGCAACAAAAATACGATAGGTTATATCAGTACTACAACAATGTATTTGAAGGCAAATTAACTCAAGAGAAAGCTGAAGAGTTAGGCTTAGAAAATGCTGCACTTCAGGCTGCTATTCAAGAAAATTTACTATTAAATTTTGCAGACGACATCGGTCTAAGCGTTAATAAAGACGATGTTTTAAAGTATATAATCGTCGATCCAACATTTCAAAAAGACGGCGTTTTTGACAAAAATTTATACTACGATGTGCTAAGAAGAGCTAGGATAAATCCAACTGATTTTGAAGATAATCTAAAACTAACTATCTTACTAGATAAACTTAGAACTATTTTAAATTTACCTGCAAGCAAAGAAGATATCGCCATGATGGAAGCTAGCTTTTTCATGCAAGATAAATTAGCTGTGCAAGTAGTAAATGCTGATCAAAACGAGATCAAAGTAGACGAGAAAGAGCTAAAAGATCTTTGGGAGATAAATAAAAATAACTATATGACAAAGACACTTTATGGTATAGATACATACTTTGTCGAGTCAGAAAAAAGCGACGCAAATGAAAGCGTTTTAAAATCTTACTATAACGAGAACCAAGATAAATATAAGGGTTCTGATGACAAGATAAAACCTTTTAGTGAGGTAAAAGCTGAAGTTAATAAAGACTACAACATAGAGCAAAGTAAAACTAATGCTTTAGAAAAGTATGTCGCTGTTAAAAAAGCTGAGCTTGCAACTAACGGTTTTATAAGTGTAAATGAAGACAACGCTACTTTTTCACTTGATGAGATAAAGGGCGCAAAAGTTGGCGAAGTGATAAAACCATTTATCTACAAAGATGGCTATTTGATAGCTAGAATAAAAAGTATAACTCCTCCACAACCTATGAGCTTTGAACAAGCAAGAGCCAATGTGCTTGAAATTTACAAAAGCAAAAAAGAAAAAGAAATTTTAACAGCAAAAGCAAAAGATACTCTACAAAACTTTAAAGGCACAGATATTGGCTTTGTTAGCAGAGAGGTAAATGGCTCTATTGCGGGCTTAAATGAGAGCGATACAAGAGCTTTTGTATCTCAACTTTTTGACACTAACAACACAAAAGGTTATGTTATATTAGATGACAAAGCCGTAGTGTACGATATTTTGGAACAAAGATTGCTTACTAACAATATAAATAACAACTATAAGCAAATAACACAACAAAATGTTGCAATGCTTAAAAACAATGAGTTGATAAAAGATTTAACAAACAAACTTCTAAAATATTATGAAGTTAAAGAATATGTCAAAAGGTAAAATATTTTGAGTACGAAAATTTTAGGTATAGATGTCGGTTCTTTCCAAGTTTGTGCAATCATAGCACAGCATGATGAAAGTGGGATAAAGATAATCGGAATAGGAACTGAAAAAACACAAGGTATAAGAAAAGGTGTAATAACCAACATAGAGCAAGCGGCAAAATCTATAAAAAATGCACTAATAGAAGCACAAAGAGTTGCTGGTACACATTATGAAAGAGTTATAGTTTCTATCTCAGGAGCATATACGAAAAGTGTTGATAGCAGCGGTGTTGTAAACATTCCAAATCATGAAATAGGCATAAAAGAGATTGAACGTGCTATGCAGATGGCTGATCATACGGCTGATATACCGCACGAATATGAAAAGCTGCATATTCTTCCTTATAATTTCAAGGTAGATGGACAAGAACATATTGAAGACCCAATAGGAATGAATGGTACAAGACTTGAAGTACAAACTCATATTGTAACTGTACAGAAGTCGTCTATTAGCAATCTAAGAAAAGCTATAAACTTAGCAGGTGTTCAATTGGACAATATAGTTCTTTCAGGATATGCTTCAGCAATATCAACGCTCACAAAAGATGAAAAAGAACTAGGTGCCGCTCTTGTTGATATGGGAGGAGCTACTTGCAATCTTGTAGTACACTCTGGGAATTCTATAAGATATAATGAATTTTTACCAGTCGGTTCAGCAAATATTACCAACGATCTATCAATGGCACTTCATACCCCTCTACCAAAAGCCGAAGAGATTAAACTAGGCTATGGTACTTTAATAAATAAATCAGTTGATCTAATAGAACTACCTATTCTTGGTGATGAGGCAAAAAGCCACGAAGTTTCGCTAGATATTATTTCAAATGTCATTTATGCAAGAGCAGAAGAAACCCTTATGGTACTTGCAAAAATGTTAGATGATAGTGGATATAAAGATAGTATTGGCGCTGGCATAATTTTAACAGGAGGCATGACAAAGTTAGACGGCATTAGAGATTTAGCGTCTGCAATATTTGACAAAATGCCTGTTAGGATTGCTAAACCAAAAGAGATGGATGGATTATTTGAAATTTTGAGAGATCCAGCAAACTCTTGTGCTATTGGACTTTGCTTGTATGGTGCTGGTGATTTTACTCCTTATGAGATCGATTCAGAGAAAAAGATGAGATATCATGGTGAAGCGATTTCAAAACCAAAAGCAACTTTTAGAAATGTTTTTGACGAAGATAACAATAAACAAATTTTAGTTCAAAATGCACAGGACGTAAATAAAAGCACAGAAGAAGACAATAGCCTTTCTGATATAAATTTTAGGCTAAATACATTAGATGATTCAAACAATAAAGAAGAACTTGCTAACATCGCAGATATTAGTAAACAAGAAAAAAAGCCAAATGCTTTTGCAAAATTTTGGCATAGTATTACACAATTATTTTAAGGAGAATTCTAAAAATGAGTAACTTCACAGTAGAAGAAAACAAAAGCATTTACGGCGCAAAAATAAAAGTTGTAGGTGTAGGTGGTGGTGGTGGTAATATGGTCAACCATATTATTAGAGTTAACCCAAATTTGAATATAGACCTTATAGTGGCCAACACAGACGCTAAAGCTCTTGAAAATTCTCTAGCACATACAAAAATTCAACTTGGTGAGAAAACAACAAAAGGTCTAGGCGCTGGTATGAGACCAGAAGTAGGAAAAGCTGCAGCTGAAGAGAGTTATGATGAAGTAAAAAGCGCACTTGAGACATCCGACATAGTATTCATAGGTACTGGTCTTGGTGGTGGCACAGGAACTGGTGCTGCTCCAGTAGTGGCTCAAGCAGCTAAAGATATTGGTGCATTAACAGTTGCTGTTGTAACTATGCCTTTTATGTTTGAAGGTAAAAAACGTAGAAAATTAGCTGATTGTGGATTAGAAGAACTTAGAAAAGAAAGCGATTCTATTGTTGTTATTCCAAATGATAAACTTTTAACGCTTATTGATAAGAATGCAGGCATAAAAGAGAGCTTTGAAATGGTGGATGAAGTTCTTGCAAGAGCAGTGAATGGTATGAGCACAATTGTACTTGATTCAGGAAAAAGCGATATAAATTTAGACTTTGCTGATGTCAGAACAATTATGAGTCATAGAGGTTTAGCGTTAATGGGTGTTGGTGAAGCAAATGGTGAAGATGCGGCACAAGAAGCAATAAAAAATGCTATACAATCGCCACTTCTTGATAACATGACAATAAACGGTGCATTTGGTATATTAGTCCACTTTAGAATTAGTCCTAGCTGCCCATTAACTGATATTTATAATGCAATGAGCATTATCCATGAGGCGGCAGATGAAGATGCTGAGATAATATTTGGCACAACAACTGATGACAAAATAGAAGACAACAAAGTTGAGGTTACTATAATTGCAACTGGTTTTCAAGGATCTCAGCAAGAGGTAGAGAAAAATGAAGATACACAAGTATCCAATACGAATGACATCATAAAAAAAGAACGTATCCTAAGACTTAAAAAAGTAAGTGGTGGCTTTGACGAGGACTATATGGCACAGCTTGATGTTCCATCATTTATGCGTCATCAAATGGATTAATTAAATAAAAACAACTCCTTAAAATTTGTAGAGAGCTTTTTGCTCTCTAATTATCTCATTATTAATTTCCAGAATTTTTTAGTTACCAGCATTAAATTACAAGTCATATAATGAATTTCAAATTCCAAGCTGTGCTTTTACAAAATCACTTGCCATTTGAATATTCCACTCAGGTTCCCAAACTAGGTCGATCTCGCACTCTTTCACACCCTCTACACCAAGCACAGCCGTTTCAACCCAGCCAAGTATCATCTCATGAAGCGGGCAAGACTTGGTTGAAAGCGTCATCGTTACCTTTGCTTTGCCGTTTTCATCGCAGCTTACGTCGTATATCAGTCCAAGCGAAACGATATCAAAGCCAACCTCGGGATCGACGATATTTGATAGAGCATCATAAATTTTTTCTTTCATTTTTTATCCTTTAAAACCAGTAAATTTAAAAACATTTATCATATTTACAGCAAGTAAAATGATGCTTAAAGCCATAAAAATCATACTTGCATAGACCAAATTTCTCATCTCAAAGCTAACCGCCAAAGAGTAGCACACAAGAGAAATGGCATTAAATACTATGGCAAAATATGCAGCTTTTTTTAGTATCATCGCATCAAGTAGCGGTACTTTTGCCTTGCCAACAAAGGGTGCTACGTAGTGATACCAGATGAGAAATGGCGCGATCTTATAAAGATGAGCCACGATAAAAGCAAATAAAAAGCCATATATCATAAAAAATGCAGCCAAATTTAGCTTTTCAAAAATCATAAATATAGCAGCGCAAAGCAAAGCAAGCAGTGAAAGAGCAATATTTACGTTCCAGTAATCATACGCCTTTCTCACGCGCTTTTTCAGTATGTAAAACGCCTGAGCTATAAAAAGCAAAGCCGCCACAGCCACCGCAAAAATAGCTAAATTTTCATCGATTGCCAGCAAAACTCCAGCCAAAATATAAGAGGAAAGAGAGGCTTTGCTAAGTGTAAATTTAAGATCATGAGCCAAAGCAAACATCGGTAAAAGCACGCTTGCAGCCCCAAGTATCACAAAAAGCACAAAACCCAGCACAAAATATACGTGAAATTTTAGCGTCATAGTAAAATCAAGCATAAGCGTGCCGCCAAGTATCATCACTAGGCAAAATCCAAGCGTTATGCCAACTAGCAAAAATATCGCCGAGGCAAAGAGCGCAAAGGCAGCAAAGCTTCTTTTTTGATTGCCCATAAAGCTTAGCGCATAGGTTGAGCCAAAAAAGAGAAGTGCGCCAAAGAGAAAAACTGCGCTGATTTGTAAAATTTTGGCCTCGCCAAATATCATCGCATAGCTCATAGCAAGTAGCGACAGGCAAAAGATGGCTAAATTTAAAATAGCTCCTTTGACCGTAAAAAATGGCTTTTCCAAGATGACCGAGGTTAGCTGATAGAGAGCTCCGATGATGATGCTTATCACAAAGCCCACGAAAAATATATGCAAAAAGCCAGCCGTATTTAGCGAACTAATCGCCTCAAAATCAGCGTAAAAAAAGGACGGGGCGCTAAGCACTAAGAAAAAAATGCCAGCGATAAAGTAGCCGCCAACTAGCTTAAATGGCGGCGCATAAGTGTTTAAAAGCATCTTAATGGCAAAGGCTGTTGTCTATGTTTTCTATGCTCGCACCCTCTTTTAGGCTAAAAGTCATCTTCACAGCTCCGCCCTCAAGGTCCTCGCGCTTAATGTCAAAGCTCTTTTCTATCTTTGGGATGAGCCCAGCTGGAAATTTGTGATTTACCATCACGATCTTTGTATTTTTATCAGCAAATTTGATAGCCAAAAGCGCGTTCATCATTGGCTCTGGCGGCACGCAAGGACGTGAGTCAAAGCCCACAAAGCTTACACCATTTTCACTAAATTTATAAAACGGCACCGTCGCACCATCGACGCTAAACTGCTCTGCGTTTTTGAAAAATTCACTCATTTTTTCTCCTTTTGATTTTGGAGAATTATACTCTGATTAAACTTTTCAAACCATTGATTTGCTTCAACAAAAGCTACTTTACGTAAGGGATAAACTCCTCGTATCCGAGTCTAGCCATATCTTCAAGCGGTATAAATTTAAGGCTTGCGCCATTTATGCAGTACCTTAGCCCGCCCTTATCGCTTGGTCCATCATCAAAGACATGTCCAAGGTGTGCGTCGCTGTTTTGAGACCTAACTTCAACCCTTTTCATCATAAAAGAGTTATCCTCGCTATAGGCAAGCGCCGTTGTTGTGATAGGCTTTGTAAAGCTTGGCCAGCCACACCCCGCATCAAATTTATCAGCGCTTGAAAAGAGCGGCTTGCCACTGGTGATATCAACATAGATGCCCTTTTTGTCAAATTTATCATACTCGCTGCTATATGGCCTCTCAGTCGCCGCCTCCTGCGTCACGGCATACTGCTCGCTGCTTAAATTTTTCTTTAGCTCCTCTTTGCTAAGCGGCTTAAATTTAGCCTCATCGTAAAGCGGCTTGCTTGCCAAATTTAGATCTATATGGCAGTATCCAAAAGGGTTTTTATCAAGATAGTCTTGATGGTACTCCTCGGCAATGATAAAATTTTTAAGAGGTGCGACCTCAACCACGATCTTATCTTTAAATTTCTTTTGCTCTATCTTCATAAAGCTCTCAATAACTGGCAGATCGTCCTTACTAACATAGTAAATCCCGCTTCTATACTGCCTGCCGACGTCATTGCCCTGTTTATTTAGCGAGGTCGGGTCGATCACCCTAAAAAAATGAGCCAAAATTTCAGCCAAAGCGACCCTGTTTTCATCAAATTTCACATAAAGTGTCTCGGCGTGATCGCTCTCGTGCAGCTCACGGTAGCTTGTGCTCTCGCTCTTACCATTTGCGTAGCCCACTTTTGTATCCACCACGCCAAATATCTTTTTAAAATATCCCTGCATGCCCCAAAAGCAGCCACCTGCTAAATAAATTTCTTTCAAATTTTGCCCTGCCATCGTCTGCTCCTTTATAAACTCATCTTTTGCCATCAAATTTACACCCAAAAATACCACCAAAACCAAGAGAAAATTTAATATCTTTTTCATGTGAGCTCCTTTTTTGAAGGATTATATAAAATTTAAAGTTATAAAGTGTGAAGTAAGGGGCAAAGTGCCCCTAAATTTTAGTGTAAAAAGTGTCTAACGCCGGTGAAATATAGCGACATGCCGTGCTCGTCAGCAGCCTCTATCACCTCATCATCTCTGATGCTACCCCCTGGCTCGATGACGCATTTTACTCCGACTTTGCTAGCGATGTCGATGCTGTCTCTAAATGGGAAGAACGCCTCGCTTGCAAGCACGCAGCCACTTAGATCGATCTTTAGCTCTTTTGCCTTTGCCACGGCCGCACGAGCAGCATCCACACGGCTAGTCATACCCATGCCAATAGCCACCATCGCGCCATCTTTTACATAAACTACGCAGTTACTCTTTGTTAGTGCAGCCACTTTCCAAGCGATCTGAGCGTCTTTTAGCTCACTGCCAGTTGCAAATTTCTTGCTCATTTGTTTCATATTTTCAAGCTCTTCGTCTTTTACGAAGTCTCTTTCTTGAAATACAAATCCACCATCGATGTGCTTAAAGTCAAATTTATCATTTGCGCGGACTAAAAATTTATTATCCTGAGTGAAAATTTTGATGCGTTTTTTGCTCTCAAACACCTTAAGCGCGGCATCATCGACATTTGCAGCGATGATTACTTCAACATAAATTTCATTTATCTTTTTAGCTAGCTCCTCATCAAGCGTGCCATTTATCGCCACCACACCGCCGTATGCCGAGATCGGATCGCACTTAAGCGCTGCCACGTAGCTCTCAAGCAGCGTATCTTTTATCGCAAAGCCGCAAGGGTTAGCGTGCTTGATGATAGCCACTGCCGGAGCGTCATCAAAGCTAGTTGCAAGCATTAAAGCGCCATTTATATCGGTCATATTATTAAAACTTGCCTCGCCTTTAAGGGCTCTAAAGTTGTTTGTGAAGAAATAATCAAACTCATAAAGCGCGCCTTTTTGGTGAGGATTTTCGCCGTATCTAGTGTCAAAAACCTTGCTTCCCACAATAAATCTAGCATCGCCAAAACCGCCATTAAATCTATCATTCATATAGTTTGCGATCATGCTGTCATAGGCTGCTGTATGCTCGAACGCCTTTATCATCAGCGATCTTCTAAACTCGTAATCATCGCTTTTTTCTTTTAGGCGCTTTAAAATTTCATCATAATCAAGCATGCTTGTGACTATAAGCACATCTTTAAAGTTTTTAGCAGCACTTCTTACCATAGCTGGGCCGCCGATGTCGATATTTTCGATGATCTCGGCAAAGTCATCAGTCCTAATCGTAGTCTCTTTAAATGGATATAAATTTACGCAAACTAGATCGATGCCCTCGATGCCATACTCCTTTGCCTGAGCCACGTGTGTAGCGTCATCGCGTTTGTGCAAGATGCCACCATGTATCTTTGGATGAAGGGTCTTTACCCTGCCCTCAAACATCTCAGGTGACGCCGTAAATTCGCTAACCTCAGTGGCTTTGACGCCCTCAGCCTTTAAAAGTTTATAGGTGCCACCAGTTGAAAGTATCTGCCAGCCAAGCTCTTCTAGCCCCTTTGCAAACTCTACAATGCCCTCTTTATCGCTAACGCTAAGCAATGCTCTCATTTTTTCTCCTTTATTAAATTTTATTATCTACACTCTTTACTCAAAATATCTCTTATAAATTTTAGCTTATAAGAAGCATATAGTTTGATTATCTCTCCTCTAATCACTTTTGATTTTTCCTCGCCACCATTAGCATCCAAGAAACTTCTACTAACATACAATTCATTAATTTTTTGCATTTTAGACTCTTTTTTGTATAACGTGCCCTCAAAAGTGTATGAAAAAAGTATATCTTGCTTATTATAAACACTTGCAAATCCACTAATATCTAAATTCTCTCCTGCCATATAAGAGTAACAAATACTATCGCCATTACTCTTTGTTATGATAGTAGAAAATTCTGATCCTCGCTGAAACAGATATATAGTTGCCGACTTCACACCTTTTGTTTTATAAACATTGAAATTCACATAGGATTTGCCACTATCATCTCTAAGCAACACCTGTGTTGCCCGTGAGATATTAGTGTAGTCTCCGAGTAATTTTCCATCTTCATATAATTTACCTTTGTCGTCAAAACTATATTCGACAACCTTATCTTTCGTCTTAAAATACATAGGCTTTAGCGGAGCAAAACACCCGCTTAATCCTATCGCTATCACAACCGCTAACAAAATTTCCTTCATTTGTCTTCCTTTTTAAATTTATTTCTCCGCCAAACACATCGCTTTTTCAAGCACCAGTAGCCCCATCGCTGTGTCTTTTTTGATATTTTCTTCTGTTATGTTTTCTAGTTTTTCTAAACTTTTGCCGCTAGCATTTACTGCAAAGTGGCTCTTTTTAACTAAATTTTGAAACTCGCCACCTGCGATATCCACACTAAAGGCATAGTTTGAAATTTGTTTGCCACCAAAATAGCTTGAACTTAGCACGCTTAAATTTACAGCCTCTTTTTTACTAAATGCCTTGCAGATCGGGCTTTTAGCGCTAAATTTCACCACCTTTATGCCGCCCTCATCTGAAAATATATACTCTTTAAACTCATTTAAATTTTTAGCTCTAACTGCCTTAAAATCAGCCTCAACACCATCACTGCCAGCTAGGATGATGCTAGCAGCGCTTGTCTTATTATATTCGCCGATCTTTTTGCTATTTTCAAAAAGCGTGCTATCTTTTAGCTCAAATTTGATCTCATTTCCATCAAGATCGCTTACGTTTAGCTCTCTGCAAAAGCCAGCCACAGCCAAAAGCAAAATCACAAATTTCTTCATCTAAACTCCAAATTTCTCTTTTAATCGCCCATAAGCCTCATTTATCTCCTGAAGCTTCTTAGTAGAGCGCTCTATCATCTCTTTACTCTCGCCCCTGCCCATCAAAATGTCAGGGTGATACTGCCTCACAAGCTCTTTGTAGCGAGCCTTTACCTCATCAAGGCTTGCATTTTTGCTAAGTCCTAAAACCTCAAATGCATCGTTTTCTTGGCTCATCTCATCGTGATCCGCTCCAAATCTTGAGCCATAGAAGCTATCAAATTTATAGATTATCTCATCAAGCGTCTCTTTGTCGATGCCAAATCCATAAGCGATATTTCTTATAACATCTTGCTCGCTTTTGTTAAATTCTCCGTCTATATAGGCTAAATTTAGAAAAAAAGTGAGCCTAGCCACGCAGGTATTGTAGTTTAGATTAAACGCGCGCTTGTAGTTTCTGGCGGTTTCATAGGCGTTATCTACATTTTCTTTTTGGCTCTTATAGACCTCTTTTAGATACTCACGCACGCCGCTAACACCGCTAACTTTCTGGCTTAGATCATCAAGCACTTGAGTGATCAGCCTAGCCTCTAGCTCGCTAACTCTGCCGTCACTTTTAGCGACTTTTGCAAGCAGTGAGACTAGAAATTTAGCCTCATCTACATTTGCTTGTTTCTTGCGGTTACTACCTGCTTGGACATTCATAAATAAAAATATCGCACCGCCTAATATCAGTAAAAACAGGACTCCAGACATATTACCACAAGTGATAGATTGTATTTTTTATCTTGCCATTTACTAGCTCATTTTTGCGCCATGAGCTCTCGTCGTTCATCACGTTCCAGCGGCGCTCCTCAGGACGATAAAACCAGTCTTTATCGATCTGATAGTAAATTTGCTTGCCGTTTGTCTCGATGATGTTTGCGATGTTGTTATCGTGATAGCTGTTCTCATCGTAGTCAGTAAAGGCTCGCTGTCCCATCTCTGAGTAAAGTAGCGTTAGCTCCTGAAGCATCTCGTTTAGATCATCGTCCATTTTCTTGACATGCAGACCGATCTCCTGCGCCTCACGAAAGAGTATCGGATACTCGTGCGCTGGATAGTCTGCGTTTAGACGCTCTGAAATTTCAACGATCTTTTTATCATCATCTATGTGATATCTAAGTAGCTCAGAGCAAATTTTAAGCGAAAGCGAGCTAGCACGATCAACCGCACCAAAAACTAGCGGATGGATATACTCATATAGCGAGTTATAGGGGTTTGTGTCGTTTGGTCTATCCTTGTCCTGCTCTTTCCAGAGCTTGACTACACGGCTAAGCTCGTCCATAGAGACACTAACTAGCTCGTTGCCCTTGTTTGTAGGGCTTAGCTCGTGCTTGAGCGATGTATCAACTGGCGTTAGATAGGCAAGCGGGCCCATCACGATCTCATTTGCGCCAAGCGCCATCATAGTAGCAGCTGAAGCGCAGTTTGATGGGATCAGTGCTATTAAATTTTTGCAGTAGTTTCTAAGGGTGCTAATGATCCTAAGTGCGGCTATACCGCTTCCGCCATCACTTTTTATGAAAAGATAGGCAGTGTCTATCTTTTTACCCTTTAAAATTTCATACATTGCGCTTGCGTCGTTGCCGCAGACATTACCAGCGTTTGAGTTGTAGTAGGTTATCAAAGGGGCATTTAGCCTTTTTTCGATCGTACTTATCAAATTTTGAGTATCGCTAAAGAGCACTGGCGGTTTTGCCACGCCCTTTTTCTCGTTTTGCTCTACTTCCTTTTCTCCGCTTACTTTTTCCTTTTTAGAAAACATCTCTTAGTCCTCCTTTTTTACGATTTTTGCAAACTCATTTAGATAAATTTCTCTTACGTCCTCTAAGCTCTCATCTATCTCATTTAGCTTAAATCTCTTGCCTCCACTAACGCCGATCTTCTCAAATTTCACACCAAATTTAGTCGCAAGCGCTTCAAATTTAGCCTCGTCTTTCACGCCCACAACCGCTCTTGAAAAGCTCTCATCAAAGATAAAATTTGGCTCTTTAAATTTAACTTCACATTTTACGCCGATGTTTGAGATGCTAGCCATTTTTACCAGCGTGATAGCAAGACCGCCCACGCCTACGCTATTTGCAAACTCTAAAATTTGCTCTTTATTTGCCTCGATTACTAGGTCCCAAAGGGCTCGCTCAGCTTTATAATCAACCTCTTTTAGCTTGCCGCCAACCACGTTAAATAGAGCCTTTGCGTAAAGCGAAGCTGCAAATTCACCGCTTGTCTCGCCAAGCAAGTAAATCGCCCTGCCCTCGCTTAAAAATGTGCTTTTTAGGTTTAAATTTGCATCTTCATTTACACCAACCGTGACGATGGCTGGAGTTGGATAGACGCTTACGCCGTCAGTGTCGTTATAAAGGCTCACATTGCCACTAACAACTGGCGTATTTAGCTCACGGCAAGCCTCTTTTATGCCTTCACATCCCTCTTTAAACTGCCACATAACCTCTGGATTTTGCGGGTTGCCGTAGTTTAGGCAGTCAGTTATCGCAAGTGGCACAGCGCCGCTCATCGCTACCTTTCTACCAGCTGCAGCGACAGCTCTTGCAGCGCCTATTTTTGGATCAACGAAATTTGCTCTTGGATCGCACTGAGCAGCCATAGAGACGGCCTTTTTAGTGCCTTTTACTCTGATACTTGCAGCGCCTAAGTGACCTGGCTGTTTTATCGTATTTGTCTGGATATTTGCGTCATATTGATCGTAGATGAAGCTTTTATTTAGCACTTCAGGCTCTTTTAAAAGCTTGAAAAATGCAGTTTTGTTATCGACATTGTTTTGAATTTTTAAATTTGCTATCTCATCAAGGTATTTTGGACGTGCGACTGGACGATCAAGCACCGGAGCTGCCTCGCTAAGTGGGCCAATAGGGATTTCACCTGCAAGCTCGCCGTGCCAGTAAAGCTGCATCACACCGCTACTTGTGACCTCACCGATGATCTCAGCGTCAAGGTCCCACTTTCTAAAAATTTCAAGTACCTTTTGCTCATAGCCTTTTTTTGCGCATATTAGCATACGCTCTTGAGACTCGCTTAGCATTAGCTCATAAGGCGTCATGCCAACTTCGCGCATCGGTACGCGCTCTAAATACATCTTCATACCGCTGCCACTTCTGCCAGCCATCTCAAAGCTAGAGCTTGTAAGTCCTGCTGCGCCCATATCTTGGATGCCGATGATGTAGTCTTTTTTAAAGAGCTCCAAGCACGCCTCCATGAGCAGTTTCTCAGCAAATGGGTCGCCTACTTGCACCGTTGGGCGAAGTGATTTATTTTCGTCGTTAAAGCTATCGCTCGCCATCACAGCGCCACCAAGTCCGTCTCTGCCGGTCTTTGAGCCCACGTAAATAACTGGATTGCCCACGCCTTCAGCCTTGCCGTAGAAAATTTCATCACTTTTGCAAAGTCCAAGCGCGAAAGCGTTGATTAGGATATTGCCATTAAAGCTAGGATCAAATGTAGTTTCGCCGCCGATCGTTGGGATGCCCATGCAGTTGCCATAGTGTCCGATACCAGCCACACTTCCTTTTAGCAAATATCTATGCTTTTTGGCTAGCTCGCTCTCACCTCTTATCTCGCCAAAACGAAGTGAGTTCATGTTCGCAACGACTCTTGCGCCCATCGTAAAGACATCTCTTAAAATTCCACCAACGCCAGTTGCAGCGCCCTGAAACGGCTCGATAAAGCTTGGGTGGTTGTGACTCTCCATCTTAAACACAGCCGCAACCCCGTCACCAACGTCGATGACGCCAGCATTTTCGCCAGGTCCTTGGATGACCCAAGGCGCCTTTGTCGGAAAGCCGTTTAGGTATTTTTTGCTTGATTTGTAGCTGCAGTGCTCGCTCCACATCGCTGAAAATATGCCAAGCTCTAGTAAATTTGGCTCACGGCCTAAAATTTTTAAGATCTCTTCATACTCTTCGTCGCTGATTTTATGTGCTTGTATGGTAGCTTTATCCATTGATGTAACCTTTTAAGAATTTTAAGCTATTTTACAACCTTGCTTATAAAAAGTTACTAAAAAGCCTTTTGAAATTTACTAAAACAAAGCACATTTGAGAGAATTTCGCCTTGTTTTACGAGGTCGCTTTCGATAAATGTTTTATAAAAATTTTGCGTTAGCGTATCAGCCTTAATCTTCTCTTCATCTTCGCTTGAAAGGTTGAAATAATAGCTCGTCTCTCTTAGAAAAAAGCCTTGATCTTTAGATATATCTGAGTTTAAGATCACCGCAAAAAAGCCATTTTTCAAAGGGTGATTTGTCACGCTTTTTACTTTTATCACCTCTTTGCCACCTGCAAAAGCTTCGCAAACTGGCATGCTTTTTGTGCTATAAACTACGCTTTTGATAGCGCCATTTGAAATTTCATAAAATTTGATATTTTTTGCATTTGCTAGCTCCTCTATGTCACTAGCATTTGACAAGATGAGCTCATGATTTGTGCCCAAATTTTTAACAAGCACCATTTTGTCTGCTTCGCTGCCTTGCATGAGATCGCCAAGAGCACTAAATTCTGCATTTGTGCTGGCTGCTTTTATCTCAGCCTTACCGACAATGTTTGCAAATTTATTAAAGTCATCTAGGCTGTTTTGCAGCTTATAAAATTTCATCTCGTGCAAGGTTTCGTTATTTTCAAGATAGAGTAAATTTGCCTCATCGCTTAGCTTTAAAATTTGCTTGCCAGCGCACCCTGCAAAAAATATAACTGCAGCTAAAAATAGAAATTTTGTCCTCATTTTCCCCAACCAAAATAGATATAAATTTAAATGCCCTCTAGCGCAAATGGCTAAAGAGCGGTAGAAATTTGTTTTTTACGCTTTGAAAACTTTTTCAAGATGCGCCTCATACTCTTTTAGGTATCTTGGCACGTCTGGCATCTTGATAACATCGCAGCAGATAAAGTGCGGAAGCGACTTTAAGCCCATAAATTCATTTGCCTTTCTAAAATGAAAATAAACTCCATCAACGCCACGTGCCTCAAAAAACTCATTTGGATCGCTAAATGCCTCAGCTGGGGCATTCCAAGTAAGGCTTAGCATAAATTTCTTGCCATTTAGCAAGCCGCCTTTGCCGTAGTTTTTGGCTGGATCTATCCTATGCCTGCCATCACTCGTATAAAGCTTGCCGTGTCCTGCTGTAAAGACCTCGTCGATATATTTTTTCACTATCCAAGGCTCGCCCATCCACCAAGCTGGCATCTGCCAAACTACGGCGTCCATCCAGAGAAATTTCTCAACTTCAGCCTCGATATCATAGCCTTGATCTATTGTTGTTTGCTTTACCTCGTGACCCATTTTTGCTAGTTTTTCGCTTGCGAGATCGTGAAGTGTTTGATTGAGCCTACCATCTGAATGAGCAAATTTTTTGCCACCATTTATAAGTAAAATTTTCATATTCTCTCCCTTAAAAAGCGCAGATTTTAGCCAAAAAAAGTATCATTTTCCTAAACAAAAATGGCTAAACATCTCGTCTAAAATTTCGCTTCTCTCAAATGGTTTTGTGATGCTTGCAAGCGCCTTTATCGCGGTATTTAGCTCATAAGCAAAAATTTCTAGCTCCTCTTCACTTAGTCTTAAAAATGCTCTTTTTAAAGCCTCGCTCGCCTCTTTGCAGCTTAAAATTTGGCGGTTTGAGCTTAGCATGATCTCGTCGGTGTCTTGCGTCTTGAGATAGCCCTCAAGCTCTTTTAAAACTACGCTTGTATCAGTTTTTGCAGAAATTTTGATAGCGCCCTCTAGCTCTATGTCAAATTTAAACTCAAGATCGCTTTTGTTTAGGATAAAAAAGGCTTTTTTGTTTGAGTTAGAAACGAGCTTTATTATCTCTTTATCTTGCTCGTCGCTTAAAGATGAGCCATCAAAGACAGCTAGGATGATGTCGGCCTCGTTTATGGCAGAGATTGAGTAGTTTATGCCGATTTGCTCGATCTTTCCAGCATCTTTTCTGATGCCTGCGGTGTCTATTATGCGAACTAGATGCGAGCCTATCTTAAAATTTTCTTCTATCCTATCTCTAGTTGTGCCCGCTTCGTCGCTAACGATCGCTCTTTCGTATGCCAAAAATGAGTTTAAGATAGAGCTTTTGCCAACATTTGGCTTGCCAACGATAGCGATTTTAAAGCCATCTATCAGCCCCATTCTTTGCTCGCTAAGAGTGACTATGCGCTCTAATTTCTCGCTATTTTTTAAAAGCATATCTTTTGTCTGCTCTAGCAAATTTGCAGGCAGATCATCATCAGCGTAGTCAATCATCGTCTCAACAAAAGCAAGAGTTTTGACCACTTCGCCCCTGATCTCGCCTACAAATTTGCTAAGATCGCCTTGCATTTGGCGCGTTAAAATTTTAGCAGCGATCTCACTTTTTGAAGTGATGAGCCCTTGCATCGCCTCAGCCTTTGCTAGATCCATCTTGCCATTTAAAAATGCTCGCTTGCTAAACTCGCCAGGCATTGCAAGCCTAGCGCCAGCTCTTATTAGCTCATTTAAAATTCTCTCACTCACCATCACGCCGCCATGGGTTTGAAACTCGACGATATCCTCACCAGTAAAGCTTGCTGGGGCTTTAAAATATATAACGATGCCCTCGTCTAAAATTTCATCATCAAGGGAGTAAATTTTGGCTAGTTTTGCGTATCTTGGCTCTAAATTTGAAAGTTTAAGTAGTTTTAAAGAAGTGGTCAGGGCGTCCTTGCCACTAAGCCTTACGATAGAAACTGAGCCGATGCCATAAGCTGTGGCAAGGGCTGCGATAGTTTCACTCATTTTTTAAAAAAGTCATTTACGACGACAAATTTGCCGTCATTGCCACTTTTTATGCCGACATATTTATCTGGGAATTTCTCTCTAAGCTTCTCAAGCGCGATCTTAACCAAAACTCCATCAAGTGGCTTTGTTTGAGCTCTACCGCTATTTTGCACACGCTCGATCACACCATTTAGATATTGATCCATCATCGCTTCTTGATTTTGCAAAAATTGCGCGATCTCAAGGCGGATAGCGAGGTTGTATTTTGAATTTAGCCAGTTATAGAGCATATAAGAGATCGCTTTATATCTATAACCCTCTTTGCCGATAAGTAGCGCCGCGTCAGCACCGTCTAGCTCGATAAGCACGGTCTCATCGTTAAATTTACTAACTTCTACCTTGTCTATCTCAAAGCAGCTTGCTTTAAAAAGACGCGTCATGCCCTCTTTTATCTCAGGCAAAATTTTATCAAAGTCGATTACAACCTTCTCTTTTTTCTCTTTTGGTAAAGCTTGAGGCGCGCTCTCTTCATCTGTATGGTTGAAATTTTCGATAATTGAAGTATCTAGGATATTTTTAGGAGCACTTTTGCTAGTTTGTGGCTCTTTTGCCACTTTAGTCTCTTTTTGCTCTTTTGGCTCATCAAGTCTTTTTATGACATATCCTGGCTCTTCAGCCTCTTTTTCGCCCTTTTCAGCAAAGGCATCTTTAGCAAGAGCTGAGTTTTTCTCGCTTAAATTTGGCTTTTCATTTTTATGCTCTTTTTGCTCAGACTTAGCCTCATTTTTCTCATCTTTATGCTTTTTAGGATTTCGCTTTTTATCATTATGATCGTGTTTTTTGCCCTGTTTTTTCTCTTCTTTTGCAGGCTCGTTTTCATCACTTTTTTTAGCAAAATTTCTATCATTCTTTGGTTTATGCTGTGGTTTTGGCTGATTTTCTAAATTTGCCTCAATGATCGCTGTCTTTTTAAAAAATCCAAAAATTCCGCCACTTGGGTGTTGCAAGACCTTTATATCAAGCTCAGTGACTGAACAGTTAAGCTGCTCGGCCGCCTTTTGAAATGCCTCTTGGAGGGTATTTGCTTCTATTTTCATTGAGCTTTTACCTCCGCAGCTTTTTTATGTTTTTCAAAAAGTTTATTTACAAAGACTTGTTGAACGACTGAACAAACGTTATTTACAAACCAGTAAAGCGTAAGACCTGCTGGGAATGTCACAAAGAAAAATGTAAAAATTAACGGCAAGAATTTCATAACCTTTTCTTGCATAGGATCAGTAAATGTTGTTGGTGTAAGTTTTTGTTGTAAAAACATCGTTAGACCCATCAAGATAGGTAGCACAAAGTATGGATCCATCACTGAAAGATCGTGTATCCAAAGTATCCAAGGAGCACCTTTTAGCTCGATCGCATTTAGTAAAACGCGGTAGATCGCAAAAAATACCGGAATTTGAAGCAAGATCGGCAAGCAGCCACCCATCGGGTTTGCACCATGTTTTTTGTATAGCTCCATCATATGAACTTGCATCTTTTGCTTATCATCTTTATATTTTGTTTGGATCTCTTTTACCTTTGGAGCAAGCTCTTTTAGCTTATTCATCGATAGCATACCCTTATATGTAAGCGGGAACAAAACTATCCTTATAACAAGCGTTAGCACAACTATCGCCCAACCCCAGTTGCCGATGTAGTTATGTAAGAAATTTAAGAATGCAAACATCGGCTTTGCTATAAATGTAAACCAACCATACTCAATAACGTCGTTTAGTCTTTCATCCATCGAGCTTAAAATTTTATGCTCTTTTGGTCCGATGTAAGCGCCTAGTTTTAGACTATCGTTTGCCTTTACAAAGACGATAGGATTGTTATTTGCATCTTTATCAACAACAGCTTCAAATGGCTTATTAAATGAGTAAAATAGCGCTGTGTAGTATCTATCAGATGCAGCCGCTATAGTTGTGTTTGCATACTTTTTAACCTCTTTTGCATCGCCATCTTCTATGATATTTAGGCTATCGTCTGTATTTCTAAGCATGACACCATGAACCGTGTAGCTATCTATCGCGATATTTGGTCTAAAGCCAGGAGTGATGAAATAATCAACACTTTTACTTAAATTTACTTCAACCTCGTAATGACCATTTGGATAAAATTTGATATTTTTTGTGACTGTAACGCCGCTTAAATTTTGAGTGAGTTTTATAGTTTTAGGCTCGCTGCTAGCATCTACCTCGCTAGCGTCACTGCTATATGCAACCTTAAAAGCATCAGTATTTAAAGTGCTATCATTAAATCTAAGCTCAAGCGGCAGTGGATTTTGTGAAACAAGCTCGATTTTGTTGCCATCTTCTGTTTTATACTTATCTTCGGTGAGATAAAACTTCGCAATCCTGCCTAACTTATCTATCTTTGCTTCATAGCTTTGACCTTTGATGGTAGCGATTATCTCGTTTGAAGCTAAATTTTCATTTGATTTTGGAGTATCGTTAGTAGAGGCTGGGGCTTTGCTTTGATCCATTGTTTGAGAGATTGTTGTTTGGTTTTGCTCTAGTGGAGCTCTTTTTGGCATAAAAAAGTCATATACTATGAAAAATACGATTGACAAAAGTGCTGCAAGAAGCAACCTTTTTTGCATAGACATCTGTTCCATTTAATTTTTTTCCTTTAATTTATCTAATACTTTTACGACATAAAATTTACTATTTTGGCAAGGGATAAACCAGAAATTTACATTTTTGGCATCGCTTTTTTGAAATATAAAACATGAGTTAAATTTTTTGCGGATGATTGGGTAGTTGATACCGCCTTTAAAAAGTTGATTGCATCTTAAAATTCGCATGAATGTTGCAAAAAAAGCAGAGAAAAAGCTGTTTGTTTGAAATTCCCAAATGGCGTATTGTGAGCAAGTCGGATAGTAGCGACAGCTTTTTGGCAGAAGTATGGAAATATATTTTTGATAAAAAGCGATAAATTTAATCGCAAATTTTTTCATTTTAGACATCCCATTTTTTTTATAGACCAGCTCAAATTTTTACAAATTTTGTCAAATGAAATTTCTGTAATTCCATTTTTTGCGACCATAATGTAAGTGCCATCTTTTAGCTCGTTAGAAATAGAAAAGAAAGCAGCTCTTAAAAGTCTCTTTGCTCTATTTCTAACTACTGCTTTTCCCACTTTTTTGCTAGCAACAACTGCTAATTTTTTTTCAATTGTAGGTTTATAAAAAACTACGCAAGCGTCGCAGTGCCATTTACTGGCCTCTTTATAAACCTGAGAAAATTCTCTCGAGTCACTTAGTGACTCAAAACCAGCTAAGCAGCCAATCTTTTTCTACCTTTAGCACGTCTAGCGTTGATAACCTTGCGGCCATTTTTAGTTTTCATTCTTAAACGAAAGCCGTGAGTGCGTTTTTTAGGGGTTTTATGAGGTTGATAAGTCCTTTTCATTTCTATCCTTAAAGTTAATATAAAAAGTGGGATTTTATCAAAGCAATACTTAAATTCCTTTGAATAAATCAGCCCGAAAAAACTATAATTTAAACTTTAAGTAAATCAAGTTATAATCCAAAAATGAAATTTCATAAAAATAAAGATCTCTTAGAAAAATTACTTTTTTTAAAAGCGATCGGTTACAATTTTATAGATGAAAATTTTCTTAATTTAAGCAAATATCAAGATTATAACAACATAGACGAGCTAAATAGTGAGATAAAAAAGTGCTCTCTTTGCTTTTTAAGAAATAGCTCAAAGTGCGTTTTTACTGGCTTTGGCGATAAAAATAGCAAGATAATGTTTATCTCGCTTTGCAAAAAAGATGATTATTTTGAAGGCACAAGCGGCAAAATTTTAGAAAAAGCTATAAATAATGGCTTAAATTTAGAAAAAGATAGTGTTTATATAAGCTTGCTTTTACGCTGTGAAATTTCAAATAGTGACGCGAAAAATCCAGCGTTAAAGAGCTCATTTGAGCTTTGTAGGCCATATCTTTTAGAAGAGATAAGGCTTATTAAGCCAAAAATTATCATCACTTTAGGAGAGGAAGCTTTCATGCATCTTTATCCAAATTTGCTCTCAAAGGGCGGATTTTCAGGCATAAGAGGAAGTATCTTAAAAGATAATAGCAGGTTTATAATGCCAACTTTTTCACCAGAGTGGATCAGTAAAAACCCAAGTTTTGAGAAAATTTACATAGATGATTTGAGAAAAATCAAGGGAGTGATATGAGAAAATTTTTACTTTTTCTAGCTATATTTGCGAGCCTTTTTGCGGCACAAGATGAGATGCAAGACACGCTTACTGACGAGCCAAAATTTGAAAGCAACATCACAAAAAATCAAAGCCTCTCAAATATCCCACCAGCAAAGATCACTTACATAAATTTAGAGCCAGAATTTTGCGACATCTCTTGCCTAAACGAGCTTGTAAAGAGCGATATGCTTGCTAGTTTTATGGCGAGATTTGAGCCAGCAAAGATAGATGATAGCGCGCTTTTGGAGCTTTACACATCGCTTGGCGGCGAGGCTGTTTTAAAGCTTGATGGCGCACAAAAGATCGCAGTTATTATCCCACAAAAGATCATAAAATCATACGCAAATGTCGTATCAAACGCTATTTTGAGCTACATCTTAAAGCAAGATGCAAATGTTGAAGTGAAATTTATAAATAGCAGCGACGAAAGTTTGCCTAGCCTTCAAAACGCGCTTCAAAACGCTAGAAACGAGGGTTTTATCTACTTCATAGCAGCCCTTACTCAAAATGGCGCAAACATGGTAAATTCTCTCATCTTGCCAAACGAACTCATCTACATCCCAAGCGTTCATAGCTCTTTTGTGACAGCTCCAAAGCCAAATTTGATCTTTGGCGGAGTTGATTACAAAGCGCAAATTTCAGCCCTGCTCGCTTTTGCCAACGAAAAAATAGTCGCCTTTGACGATGGCAGCGCGCTAGCACAAAAGCTAAACGAGTATGTACGCATGCAAAGTAGCGACTACTACGAGAGCTCGATCACTGGCAAAGATATAAATTTAAACAACACTTTAAGCAAAAAGTCTAAATTTGATAACGCAAGCGTCTTTTTAAACATCCCTATAGTTAAAGCTTCTCTTGTAGCAACGCAGATGAGAGGCTTTGAGATAAAGCCTTACGCGCTTTTAAGCACGCAGATAAATTTCTTGCCAAATATCTTTAGCGCCATCACGCAAAGAGACAGGCAAAACCTCTTTGTGGCAAATTCGCTAAATTCGCTTGATGAGAGATTTTTAGGGCTTGGAGATCTTTTTGGAGTTGATTTTAGATACTCACAGATCGGCTACTCAAGTGCCTTGGGAGTGGAGTATATCTATACAAATTTTATAAACAAAAGTGCCAGCAAAATTTTCACAGAGAGGGTTGAAGGCTCGCAAGTTTTATATGATGTGAAAATTTATGATACAAAAAGCGATCACTTTAATGAGGCAAATTCGCAGGAGCAAAACAGCACAAGCGGGATTTAGCAGTTTTGCTTGCTAAAATTTAACCTCATTTATAAAAGTTTTCATGCTCTCATCTATCTTTGCTAGTCTGCCCTCTTTCATAAAAGCTAGCGTGATAGTCGCTTTAAAGAGCACTTTTTCGGCATCTTTTTCATCAAATTTATAAATTTCTTGCTCTAAAACAAGGCTTGCCTTTTTAAGCTCTATGAGCTTTGTTCTCACAACAACCTCATCGCCAAGCACGGCTGAAGCGAGAAATTTAGCCTCAAGAGCTGAAACGACAAAGTATCCGCCCTCTTTTGTGAAATTTAGCCCAGCCTCAAAAAACGCCTCGCTTCTGGCTCGCTCGCAATATTTAATATAGTTTGTATGATAGACAATACCGCCTGCATCGGTATCTTCGTAATAAATTCTTATCTTCACAGCAAAGCTCCTTTAAATTTTATTTGCTCTTACTAGGCTTGCCTTTAGCGCCTCTAGTTATCGTAAGCGACTGATCATAAAATAAAATAAGCACCACCGAAACGCCCACACCTAAGGCTAGTGAGACCGTCGTAGTCGTGATAGCGTTATCAAAAAATATGATTAGATATTCGTTTTTCTTAGCGATACTTGTCTCATTTAAAAATGAAAAAAGTGCCAATATCCCCTTATACGCAAAAACTCCTGGCACCATCGGCAAAAGCGCTGGAAATGCGATGATCTCAGCTGGCACCTTTAGCCGTTTGGCAAAGAGCATGCCTAAAATTCCGCTCATAAAAGAGACAATGAGCGTTGCGACACTGATGTTAAAAAATCCCATCTGCATGATCCAAAAGCGGCTAGCATGCGCAAATGCAGCAAGCAAAGCGCAAAAGATGAGAGTTCTTTTTGGAGGCGAGCTAGCATAGGCAAAGCCCAGCCCAGCCACCGCAGCAAAGCCAGCATCTACAAGCGTTTCACTTAAAAGCTCAAACATTTAATATCTCCGCGCTGCTAAGCGTTAGCGTGATATAGACGCCAACAGCCATGCAAAGTATGAGGATACCCGTGCTTATGGCTCTACTGATGCCAACAAGGGTGTTATCATTTAGGATGTCAAAGACTGAATTTATGAGAAAAACGCCAGGCATCATAAAGAGCACAGACGAGCCTATCGCCACGTCGCTTGTATGTGTAAGCCCGTAAGATACGCCAAGATAGGCGATAAATGAGACGACAAAGGATGTCAGGACGTATTGAATTTTTAAATTTACGCCCATTTTTGCAAGGGCAAATTTAAGAGTGTAGCCAACAAGCGTTGCAAAAAATATGCAAACAACCGAGCCAGCATCGCCTCCAAAAAGTCTGCAAAATGCCGCATTTGCAAGGCTTATCAAGATAAGTGAGCTAGCAAATTTATTTGCACTGACACTCATTACACTATCAAAGCTCTCTTTAGCTTCGTCTAAACTTAAACCCTCATCTAAAATTTGCCAGCTAAGTGAGGATAGCTCGGAAATTCTATTAAAGCTAACCTGCCCTAGAGGGATCTTTCTCACATAAGTTCGGCGCAAGGAGTTATCCTGTGAGTCCATCACGCTAATGGTAAAATACTTCACAAAAATGGTCACGCTAACGTCGTATCCGTAGTGCTTAGCTATGCGGTCGACGCACTTTTCTACGCGCGCAGTGTATGTGCCAGCGCTCACCATCGCTGTCGTGTATTCGGCGAGAAAATTTGTTAAGATTTGGATATCAGGCTTGGCGTTCATCTTGGCTGATCTTAAATTTCACAAAAAACAAAATGAGCTGCAAAACAAGCATCACTTTCATCACATATTCGCTTGTGCTGTGCATCTTGGCAAACTCCGCTGTCTGCGTCGCCTCTGTGCCAAGGTCCTGAGCCTGCACGATAAAAGGCGTAAAGATAAAGACAAAGCTAAGTGCTAGGGCTAAGTTTAAAAACGAGAGCATAAATGTGCTAAATTTTAGTGAAAATGCAAGCTTTTTTCTTAGATCAAAGAGCTCGCTAACTGCCACAAATGCGCTTACAAATAGCAAAACATAGTTAAATTTTAAAAATATCTTTGTCATCATCTGCCCGCTCATAAAATGCGTGAGCACCCCCTCGCCTATGATGCTTTGCGGGAAAAATATGACTGGTGCGACCAAAATTCCAAGCGTTAGCTCAGTGCCGATCACCGCTGCTAATAGTAAAAAATAGATACTTCTCAACCTCTCTCCTTTATAGTTTTAATCTCGCGCAAAAGCCCCTGTCAAAGCCTGCTAAGTCCTTGTAAAATGTGCTTTTAAAGCCATTAAATTTTAGCGCCATCTCCATGCTAGCTCTTTGATCATATCCCATCTCGCAGGCGATATTTTTTATGCTGCGATTTCTAGCGATAAGGATGATGTTTTTTAAAATTTCATCTCCGACCTCGCCGCCAAATAGCGCCTCATGCGGCTCATTTATCACAAATTTATCAAGCTTATAGTCTCGCGCGATATAAGGTGGGTTTGAGACCAAAATGTCGATATCGCCTGAAATTTCATCTATGTATGAGCATTTTACAAAGTCGATTTTATCACTTACATTAAATTTGAGCGCATTTTTTTTAGCTAGTTTTAGAGCCTTTTCGTTTATATCGGTGGCTACTATTTTAGCGTTTGTTTTAAGGGCAAGCATGACGCTTATTATCCCGCTACCAGTGCCGATCTCAGCGATCTTTGGCGCTTTGTAGTTGCTTGCTATCTCTAGCACTTTATCGACTAAAATTTCAGTCTCAGGGCGCGGTATCAAAACGCCACTTTCTACCTCAAACTCCAGCCCATAAAAGCCAGCCTTGCCGGTAATGTACTCAAGTGGCTCGTAGCTTTCAAAGCGCTTTACAAGGGCAAAGTAGCCGCTCTCATCAAATTCGCTCTTTTGGTTTAAAAATATCCACTCAACGGTCACATCAAGGTAGCTCATGAGCAAAATTTTAGTCACCCTGCTTGGGTTCTCACAAAGTGGCTTTAGCCTTAAATTTGCTTCTCTTAGAGCCTCTTCAACTCTCATTTTCTAGCTCATTTATCCGCTCAAAAAGGCTTGGATGCGAGTGATAGACAAATGAGTAAAGCCAATGCGACTTTGGAAATGCTTTGTTTTCGCTGCCAAGCTTGGTTAGGGCGTTTATCATGTCAGTTTTGTTTGAAATTTCTTTTGAAAATCTATCTGCGCCAAATTCATTTTTGCGGCTAAAGTGCGAAATGATCGGCGAAAAAAGAAAGCTAAAAATAGGCGAGAAAAGCACCAAAAAGATGATGATGCTAGCGCCATTTTGCCCAAGTCCTATCGCCTCGTATGCGCTTGCGCCAACGTTTCCAAAGATGAAAAATAGACAAAATAGCATAATGGCACTTAGCGCTATCATCTTTAGAATATCTTTATGCTTAAAGTGCCCAAGCTCGTGCCCCAAAACCGCCACGATCTCTGCGGTGCTTAGCTTTTTTATCAGCGTGTCAAAAAGCACCACTCGCTTTGTCGCTCCAAGCCCGCCAAAATAGGCATTTAAGCGGTTGTCGCGCTTGCTAGCATCTATCGTAAAAACGCCGCTACTTTTAAAGCCACATTTTGTAAGCAAACCCTCTATCTTGCCCTTTAGTTCGCCATCTTCAAGCGGTGACATTTTGTTAAAGATAGGTGCGATGAGCGTTGGATATATTAAATTTATAATTAAAGCGATGCCAAAACTTAGCAAAAACGCCCAAAACCACCAAAAATCGCCAAGAAAATTTATACATAAAAGCACGAGCCAGACGAAAGCCGAGCCAAAAATGAGCATTAGCGCTAGCGACTTAATAGTATCAACCAAAAATATCTTTGCACTCATATTTGAAAAGCCAAGTTTTTTATCTTTTACAAAGCTCTCGTATATATTTAGCGGCAGATCAAGCAGCGACGAGATCAGCAAAAAGCTCATCACAAAGATGATATTTTCAAACGTAGTGCCCTCTTTTATGCAAGCGTTTGAGAGCATTTTTAGCCCAAAACTTATCCACACAAAGAAGATAACGGCGTGATAGATGAGGCTAAAAATTTCAAATTTTAGATTTGTCACGGCGGCGTCTGCAGCGTTTTTGTATTCGCTCTCTTCAAGCACCACTGGCTCTTTTTTGGCTTCAGCTCTTACAAAGCCGATCTGCAAATTCGCCAAAAAAAGCTTAAAAATCACATAAAAAATATAGATAGATAAAAGTGTATAAAACATATTCTCCCTTAAATTTCATAAAGACTAAAGCAGCCATAGTCCGTTCTAACTGCGAGCTTGCCATCTATAAATTTAGCCTCGCAGCTTTTCACGACATGATCTAGCGTAAATTCAGCTCTCACATCACCACTTTTTAGATTGATAGCATAGCCCCTGCTTTGATCTATCACCACAAGCTTGCCAGCCTCCGCGCAAAACTCGCTCGCTCTTAGGTACTCATCCTTTATCCAAGGCTGCTTTGTCACCTTTGCACTCTTGATATCAAGGCTTAATAGCTTGTTTTCAAGATGTTGCCTAAGTAAAAGCGTCTTTTCGTCCAAAAAGCAAATTTTATCTAGCACGCCAAATTCTGCTCTTAGCTCGCTTAAAATTTCGCCATTTTTTGCATTTAAAATTTGCAGCTCATTTTCTTTGGTGCAAAGAGCAAGCATGCTAGCATCCGCACTAAGAGCTGTGCAAAGTATCGGCACGTGGTTTTTTGTGCTGCATTTATACTCGCCAAGTTTTGAAATTTTACCCTCACAAAAAGTAAAAATCTGCCCAAACATACCAAAAATAGCCACGCCGTTTGAAGCACAGATAAAGCTTGCTATCTCGTTATTTCGCTTGAGATTTTGCTCGGCTAAAATTTCACGAAATTTAGCATCTTTTGGCTCAAAAATGTAAATTTCATGGTCAAGGTCTAAAAGTAAATTTTCGCCTACATGCTCGGCATGCCACGCGAGCGGCTTTGGCAAGGCGATCTGCTCTTTTATAGTGCCGTTTCGATCAAGCTTCACCAAAAGATCGCTAGGCTTGCCTCCATCTTTTTGACCGCCACTTTTATAAACGTAAATTTCATCTCTTAAGCCTGCAAACGAGAGCGCTCCAGTGTATCCGCCGCCGATATAAACGTGCAGACTCGCTTCACCAGTCTTTGCCTCGCTATCTTGCAAGTTAAAGCCCTTTTTTAGGCTCTCCCACTCTTTTTTGACGCAGGCTTTTTTAGCCTCCGTCTCGCTTGCAAATTCTTTTTTACTCTGCTTTGTTTTGCCGCCTTTTTGGCTCATGCTCACTAAGGCATTATCTTCTACGCTAAGTCTTAGGCGCTCACCACTATCAAAATTTACAAGCTCACGCATATTTTACTTCAAAAAGTTGTCGTAAAAACTGCTGATAAATAGCACCAAAATGACAAAAGGCACGATAAATTTGATATAGAAAAACCAAATATTTATAAGCTTTGCGTATTTTTCACTGCCTTGCAAGATCTCTTTTTTCGCTTCATCTTTTAGCACCCAGCCCACAAATATCGCACATCCAAGTGAGGTTAGCACGAAAAATATGGTAGCACTTATTGCGTCGTATGCGTCAAAGATATTTTTACCAAAGATACTCACGTGGCTTAGTAAATTTGTAGCCATAAGTGATGGTAAATTTCCTAGCACGAAAATGACGCTAAGCACTAAAAATATCGCTTTTTTGCGTTTTATCTTAAATTTCTCTTGCAGCGTTGTAATGATTACTTCATATATCGGTAGCGACGTCGTAAGCGCAGCTATCATAAGAAGCGCGAAAAACGCCACCGCGAAAAATCCGCCAAACGGCATGTGCGAAAAGACGATCGGAAGCGACTTGAAAACTAGGCTAGGACCGCTATCTGGCGAGACTCCGTAGCTAAAGAGCGACGGAAATATCATAAAGCCAGCAAGCACGGCTATGACGGTGTTTAAGATGCCTGTGATGATAGAAATTTTAACTAAGCCTTCGTCTTTTTTCACAAAGCTTGAGAGCGTTATCATCACGCCAAATCCAAGCGAAAGCGCAAAGAAAACCTGCCCCAAGACCTCAACAAAAAGTTTTAAGTTTATCTTTGAAAAATCAGGCGTTAAGTAAAATTTCACACCCTCCATCGCACCCCCAAGCGTGATATTTTTAGCGATCATGACTAGCATTAAGATAAAAAGAAGTGGCATTAGGTATTTTGCTGAGCGCTCGATGCCGCCAACTGCGCCTTGCACCAAGATAGCGTAATTAACTAGCACAAAAACAAGGGTCGCAAAGCTGATGGCTAGTGGGTTGCTGACGATATTTTGCTCGTAAAATGCGCTAGTTTGCTCAAAGCTCACGATGTGCGAGAGATCAAGCAGGCCAAATGAAATTTGAGCGATATAGTTTAAGACCCAGCCACCGATAACCATATAATAAGCCATAATGCCAAATGCGCCCACAAGCCCCATCCAGCCCACTATCTGCCACTTTTTGCTGATCTTTTTGCCATTTATCGTGCCGCCAAATGCGTCTACGGCGTTGCACTTTAGTCGCCTGCCGATGGCGTTTTCAACCAAAATCATAGGAATACCAATGACTATCATCGCTATGCAAAACACGAGAACATAGGCCCCGCCGCCGTTTTGACCGACCAAGTAAGGAAACCGCCACGTCGCGCCAAAGCCGACCGTAGCCCCTGCAACAGCTAAAATATATGTAAGTCTTGAACTCCACGATTTTCTATCCATATTATCTACCTTTGTGAAAAATTTGGATTATATAAAAAAAATGATTAAATTTTGCTAGCAAAAGGCGATGCTTGCGTGTAAATTTGACTTTTTTGCTAAATTTTAGGACTTTTATGGACGGAATTTATTTTTAAATTTGCGTGTAAATTTATTCAAAAAGTTTGTTTATCTAAAACGCCAAATTCTACGTATCCCTCCATCGCAATGAGTAATATCCAGCCCTCTTTTAGGCTGCAAAAATAGTGATGTTGTGGGACATTTTCAACCATAAATTTTAAAAGATCATAAAAGCATTCAGGTGCAAATTTAAGCTCTACGCTTGTTAGACCATCACCAACGTAGCCTATCTCGCCACTTAAAATTTTACTTTGAATGCTTGTGAGTGAGCTTAGAAAATTTTTAATATCAGCAAAATTTTCATAATCAGCCGTTTTATAATCTTTTAAATTTTGCAAAAGTGGTTTTGAACCGACAAAGGTAAAATTTCGCTCTATAAAATTTGCTACATCATCGCTTTTGTGCCATTTTTGCCCCAAATTTGACAAAAAAGCAAGCACCTCGTCATCAGCTGAAGCAAAATTTGAAACTGAACTTTTCTGGCTCATTTGCCTCTTTTTTTACAAAATCTCTGCAAATTTTAGTAAATAGCCTATCTGACATATATAAATTCTTACTCTAATCCGCGTAAAACTGGCTCTGGTTTTAGCTTTACGCTTGGGGCATTTTTGCTAAAGTTTATAAGGTCCTCTGTCGTTTGGATACTAAAAGGTAGGCGTGTGAGGCAGACTTTAAAGATTTCGGCCGCTGCTATTGCGTCATTTAGGGCTCTGTGGTGGGTGTTATTTATGCCAAGGAGTTCTTTTAGCGAGCCAAGACCGTATTTTTGCGAGGCGATGGTGCGGCGGCTAAGATCGATGGTACAAAGTTTTCTGTTTAGCAGTATGCCAAGGCCGATCTCATTTAGACTATGCGAGATAAATCCGTAGTCAAAATTTACGTTGTGCGCGATAAAGACGCTAGTTCCAAGAAAAATTTTAAACCGCTCCAGCACGTTTAGCAAATTTGGCGCACCAACTAGATCACTTGCCTTTATACCAGTTAGCTCTGTGATATTTTCAGGCACCGCACTAGCTGCCACAAAGCTTTCAAAGCGCCCTATTTCGGTGCCATTTTTCATTTTTATAGCGCCTATTTCTATGATCTGGCCATTTGTCGTGCCACCAGTCGTTTCGATATCCACGACGCAGAATTCCTGCTCGCTAATATCTCTAAATCTCGTGCCAAGCTCGATCTCATTATCTTCGTTTCTAGTGATGTCAAGCCCAAGAGTTCGCCACATATCAAGGTCGCGCACGTCTATGAGCGATGAAATTTCCTCGATATCGCCAAATCTTAAAATAAACTCGTGATAGCCTAAATTTTGCCTAGCTAAAATTTCAATGCTATTTTCTAAACGCTGTTTTTTTGGTTTCAAAACTCAAGCTTTATGGCGCGGATGGCTTGTTCGTAAGAATTTGATGAGAAGATATAGCTGCCAGCCACCAAGACATCAGCTCCAGCCTCTTCAAGATCAGGCGCATTTAGTCCGTTTACGCCGCCATCTACTTCGATGAGGCACTTGGCGTTTTTGCGCTCTATTAGCTCCCTTAGCGCCCTTGTTTTCTCAAGCACGACTGGCATAAATTTCTGACCACCAAAGCCAGGATTTACGCTCATTAAAAGCACCATATCAACTTCATCGATGATGTGCTCGATTGCACTAACTGGCGTGTGCGGATTTAGCACGATGCCAGGACTTACGCCGTTTTTTCTGATGTGATCGATGAGCCTCATCGGATGCTTCTCTTCTTCTATGTGAAAGGTTAGAAATTTTGGCTTTAACGGCAAGAAAAGGTCAGCAAAAAATGAGTTATTTTCAACCATCAAATGAATATCAAGTGGCTTTGTAGCAGCCTTTGCAACAGCACTTACCACGACTGGTCCGATGGTTAAATTTGGCACAAAATGCCCATCCATAACATCAACATGCACCAGATCGCACCCAGCCTCGCAAATGGCTCTTATCTCAGCTGCTAAATTTCCGAAATCAGCCGACAAAATACTAGGTGCAACGTACATTTTAAATCCTTATTTACTTATAAATATAAAGCCCGTTTCCCCATCTTTCACATTTAGTCTGGTTATAATCCCTACGCTACTACGATCAAAAAACATTTCATCAGTCAGAAACTTAGGTAGGCTAACTTTTACTTCTATCTCTTTTTGCCAGAGTTGGGCTAAAATTTTATTTGTAATGATACTAAAAATTTGAGAATATCCGCTTAAATAACCATCTAAATCATCTTTATCTGACATAAATATTGAACAAATTTTATCAAGTCTTTGTTTTTTTAACCCAAACAATATTCTCATATCAATATCGCCATAAAATTGGACACAAACACGCAAGAATTCGCATTCACCTTCTATATCAAAGGTGCCAGCTTTTGTATCTACACACAAAGTATCTTGTTCAACCAAAGACGAAATCGTCTTACTCACACATTGTATAACATAGGGTGAAATTTGTGTAGCTGCTTTACTTATATTTGCTGGCTCTATATCAAAAGTTCTCTTTTCAAGATATAAAACAGAATTATCTTTATAAAAATCATACAAATTTTTATATATTAATATGTTTGAGCCCTTCAAATTTGTTGTCAATTCGTTTGACAAATTTGCTTCATTGACACCACAAAGCGATATAAAAGCACCATTTTTTTGAGCAGTATTTGCAAGGTTGATTAAAAAATTTGCACCTCTTATATTTAAAGCACATGCGATATTTACCCATAAGATAAAAAATTTATATCCGATCCTTAACATTATATTATGCATTTCTAGATCAAAATTCTCTACAAAGTCTGAATCGATAAATCCTCGCACAGAGTAAATTACAATCCCGCCTTTTATAAATGTATCTATTCGCTTTTGGCTTAGTTTAATATGGTTTAGTGGCGATACCACACAAGTAAACGAACTTTTTTTACTATTAAATTCGTTAATATCTTTTGCTTCCACTACATCATATGTACGGTCTTTTAAATATTCTGCTAGATAGTGTCTATACTGCTCAGTTGGGTTATAGACAAGTACTTGAGAATTTGTCTCACTTATAAATTTATTTAAAAACAAATCCGCAATTAGCTCGTTTTCAAAAAGTGAAATGTTTAGGATATTTTTTACAGTTTTGATCATTAGCTCGTAAAAAATCTCATTGTAATCGCAAATAGCAAGTGTAATACCAAGTTTCTGCGCTTCTTCGCTTAAATTTTCAATAGCTCCGCTAAGCCAAAGAGGACTAAAAAAAGTAACATTTTTTAAAGAAAGCAATATAGCATCAACATTGCGCGAAGATATTTGACCAATATGCTTATCACTTAGTTTTAACGGAACCATATTTACTTCTAAAAATCCAAATGGCCTCACAATGGCTATTGAGCCGTTAAATGTCAGCTTCATTTTTGTATCGCTTTTTTTATAAATATTATGCTTTGCATATCTGCATGAACACTAACATCTAAAATTTTATCAATGCCAAACTCATAAAACTCAGGTCTGCTGGCTTCATAAGAAAGTAAAATTTTAAAATAGTAAAGCATTTTTCGATCATCTTCACTCAGTGAATTTTGTTCCATATTCATCGCTTTTAGTACGATCTCCCAAAGGCTAAAGCCGTACCTTTTTTGTAAAATTTTATTGTAGCTTACATCGGAGTATAAAACTATATCAGAAACAGGATATGGATACATCGAGAAAAGTTTTTCGCAAATTATCAGGCAAGCTAAAGAATAAGAAGCGAACGGCAGATAGACACGAAATTTATCATCAAAAGTATTTATGATCCTTACCCAATCAGATAAAATTTTAGAGTTAAATTCTATTAAATCAATAATTTTTAAATTAAATACTCTGTAAGTTTTAGGAGATTTTAAAAATATAAAATAAGAAAGCACGATCGATCTAAAAAGATCGATACCTAGCATATTTGCTGCTACTGTTATATCTTTGCCATCATAAGGAATTTCAAGCTTGATGCGTTTAAAGACAGATTCAAAATAGACCCTAAATGAAGCTGTGTTTTCCAAAATAGCACTTGCTGCAACCAAATCACCAGTAGTTAAACATTGCTCTACTTTATCAAAAAGGCTTGGCATCTGTAAAACAATATTAACGTTTTTTTCTATTAATTCTCTACTAAGCATACTAAATCACTTAAAATTACTTAAATATTTTGATTTTTTTATAATAAAAAATATTATTTTAACTAGATTATTAGTAAAAATCAACTTAATCTTTAACAAAAAAAAAAAAAAACGATTTAAGCAATGCTTTTGTTTTATTTAGATAAAATCAGCAGAAATTTTTGTTTATAAGGAAAAAAAATGTCAAAAAGATGTGCGATAACTGGCAAAGGACCAATGGTAGGCAACAACGTGAGCCACGCCAACAATAAAACCAAAAGAAGATTTTTACCAAATCTTAGAACTATCCGTGTTACTCTAGAAGATGGCACAACAAGAAGAATAAAAGTTGCTGCTTCTACCCTAAGAACTATGAAAAAGCAGTCAAACTAAGAGATAAAATGAAGAGGAATTTATGTCTTTTCTCTCAAGACTTTTAAAATTCCTCAACTGGTCAAACTCCGCAAAACCAGAAATAAGCCTAGATACTGAGCTTTACGAACAACTAAAACCTTTTAGATTTCCACTAATTTCAGTCGTACTACTGTTACTTTTTGGAACACTTGGTTATATCTTTATAGATAACTTCTCTCTCATAGATGCCTTTTACCAAGCAGGTATGACCTTCACGACGGTCGGTTTTACCGAAGTTGCGCCCATAACTCCAAAGGGGCGAATTTTTACTATAACATTTATCCTTGTTGGCTTCATCATTTTTACGCTATCAATCGGTATCGTTGTAGAAGTTCTAAAAAGAGGCACATTAATTAGCATTTTAAAGGAAAGGCGTATGCTTTACAAGATCGCAAGACTAAAAAATCACTTCGTTATTTGTTATCACAACCTCTACACGATCGAGCTTAGTGCTCAGTTTCGCGAAAATCACATACCATTTGTAGTGGTTGATGACAGAGAAGATATCGCAGAATTAGCTCAAATTTACAAGTATCCATACTTTATAAAAGCTCAGCCTCACACTCAAATCGCCTTTTTAAAAACGCATCTATCAAGTGCAAAAGGACTAATCACTCTTAGCCCAAATATAGCTGACAACATCGCACTTATAGCATCTGTTAGACTTTATGAAAAAGAGATAGGCCGCAAAAAACCTTACCATATCATCACAAACTCCGATAGTGAAGATGACACACAAAGGCTTAAAAAACTTGGTGCTGACAACGTCGTAAGCCCATCTCGCCTAGTCGCACAGCGTCTAAGTGCCATGAGCGTAAGACCTGATATGGAAAATTTACTCGAGCAATTTCTATACACAAAAAGCTCGCCTATCGACATAGAAGAAATTCTTGTGCCTGACTACTCTTGGATAAGGTTTAAAAGACTAAAAGAGACACACCTAAGAAATATCACAAATGCTGACGTGGTAGGCATTAGAGACATAAATAACAAATTTATCCCGATGCCAAATGGTGACACTCTAATTGGCACAGGCACAAAGCTTTTAGTTATCGGTACAGTTGATGGCATACGTCTAACCAAACGCCTAGTAAAGAGCAAACACAAGCCAGAAGAGCTAAAATACGTTTAGTTTTTTGCATTTTGTGATAAATTTGACTTAAATACTAAGCTTTTATAGATCTAAATTTGGATAGCCAAACATTTACAAAGCCTTGTTAAAATTTATAAATTTTTTACAGGAGCTACGTATGTTACACGAATACACTGATCTCATAAATGAGTTGAAAAAGGTTGATGTTCATTTTGCCGCACTTTGCAAAAAGCATGACGAGCTAAATGAAAAGATAGATAGCAAAGCAGCACAAGCCTCTGAGCTTGATGCCTTGAAAAAAGAAAAATTAAAACTGAAAGATGAAATTTACGCTCAAGTTTTAAAATACAAAGAGCAAAAATAATTTTTATTTAGAATTTCAGTTTAAATGATAAATTCTGGCTCAAATTTCGTCCCATTTACTCTGACAACTCTTGCTGGTATGCCAACGACAGTTGCGTTTGCTGGGACGTTTTTTAGCACGACTGAGTTTGCACCGATCTTAGCATTTTCACCGATCGTTATAGCACCAAGTATCTTTGAGCCAGCAGCGATAGTCACGCCATTCTTAACGGTTGGATGGCGCTTGCCACACTCTTTGCCAGTGCCGCCAAGTGTCACTTGATGATACATCATCACATCATTACCGACCTCAGCCGTCTCACCGATAACCACGCCCATGCCGTGATCTATGAAAAATCTCCTACCGATCTTCGCTCCCGGGTGGATCTCGATGCCTGTTAAAAATCTTGCTATTTGCGAGATGAGTCTAGCTAGAAAAAACCACTTTTTCTCATATAAAAAATGAGAAATTTTGTGAAACAAAACCGCATGGATGCCAGGAGTGTTTATAAGTATCGCCAAAAAGCAACAACTATGCACCGATGGGTCTTTTTCACGGACGGTTTGAACTAGCTCTTTTAGACTCTCCCACATATTTTACGCTCCGTAAAGCTCTGTACTTAGGTATCTCTCGCCGTTATCTGGAGCTATGAAAAGCACTTTTTTGCCAGCGCCAAGTCTTTTAGCCACCCTTTTTGCAGCCACGTAAGAAGCGCCGCCACTTATGCCTATCATCAAGCCATCGCTCTTTGCGATCGCTCTAGCTGCGTTTAGTGCGTCATCATTGCTTACTTTTTCTACTTCGCTAACTAGGCTCATATCCATTGTATTTGGTAAAAATCCAGCTCCGATGCCTTGAATTTTATGTGGTCCTGGGTTACCGCCACTTAAAACTGGTGATGCTTCAGGCTCTACTGCGATGATCTTAGTGTCATAGCCTTTTTCTTTTAGAACCTTTGCCACGCCGCTTATAGTGCCGCCTGTGCCAACGCCTGCTACAAAGGCATCAAGCTTGCTAAAATCAGCCACAATTTCAGCTGCTGTTGTTAGCTCGTGAGCTTGTGGGTTGTACTTGTTTTCAAACTGGCTTAGCATTACGTGATTTGGCTGAGAAGCTAGCTCAGTAGCTTTTGCGATCGCTGCTTTCATACCGCCAGCTGCAGGAGTTAGCTCAAGATGAGCGCCATAAGCTGCAACGATCTTGCGTCTTTCGATACTCATGCTCTCAGGCATGCAAAGGATCACTTTAAAGCCAAGTGCAGCACCGCACATAGCTACGCCGATACCTGTATTTCCGCTTGTTGGCTCAACGATAGTGTCGCCATGTTTTAGTGTGCCATCAGCTAGCATTTTTGTGATCATATTAAATGCGATTCTATCTTTTACAGAGCCGCCTGGGTTAAAAAACTCTAATTTTACGTAAATTTCAGCCTCGTCAGCACCTGTTTTAACCTTTACGATAGGTGTATTACCGATCGTTTTAACGATATTGTCGTATATCATTGCCTCTCCTAATATAAATTTTACGTAAATTTAGCATAGAATTTAAAATAAAACATAAAAAGTCCTAATTTGCGCTAAATTTAAAATAAAATTTTTAATTTTTAATGTTATCAAGCACCTCTTGTCCGCTTTGGCTTAAAATTTTACCTTTGAAATTCTCTTTGCAAAACTCCAAAATGAGTGCATGATAGAGCTTTAAAACCTCAGTTTCGTCAAATTTCTCGCTATCAAGAAATTTATAAATTTCATCATAATCAAGCGAGCTAAACCACTCAGCAGCCTCGTCGTAGCTCTCAAAAATGTAGTCAAAATATGCCATTATCCTAAGCGCATAAGCATCAACGACCATGTAAGGCTTGCCGCAAGCGTAAGCAAGTATCGCATCACAAGTCTCAGCGCCAACGCCTTTTACGTTTATGAGCCACTCACGGCTAGCGTTTTCTTTAAAATTATCAAAGCTCTCAAATTCATTTTTTATAGCTAGGCAAAGCGTCTTTAGCCGTTTTGCCTTTGTGTTGTAAAAGCCGCTTGGCTTTATGAGTGTGGCAAGCTCGCTGTTTTCAAGCGTGCAAATGCCTTGCAGGCTATCTTTGCTGGCATTTTTTAGATTATCTAGCGCTTTTTCAACGTTTCTCCAGTTGGTATTTTGCACTAAAATAGCACCCAAAACAACCTCAAAAGTGCCCTCACCTGGCCATTTTAGCTCGTCAAAATTTCTACTTTTGTGATTTAGTAGGGCTAAAAACAGATCAGTTGATCTCATTTTAAATTTTCTTTAAAAGTTAGATAAAACTGCTTTGCTGTCCTGCCACTTCTGCTAGCTCTTAGGGTGGCGAAATTTTTAGCAAGTGTGTGAAGCTCGTCTTTGTTGCCAGTGTAGTCTTTAAAGTAAAAATCAACCATTTTTAGGTACTCGTCGTAGTTGCCTTGATAAAAACTGATCCAAAGACCAAAGCGGTCCGAGAGCGAAATTTTCTCCTGAGCTGCGTCGCTATAGTGGATTTCTCCGTCTATTAGCTCTGAGTTTTCATTTTCGCTTTTAAACTCGCTTATTAGATGCCTGCGGTTTGAAGTGGCGTATAAAAGGACGTTTTTTGGCGGTTTTTGGATAGAGCCATCCATGATAGGCTTTAGAAATTTATACTCATTGCTACCATTTTCAAAGCTTAGATCGTCGCAGAAAATGATAAATTTAAACTCGCTCTTTCTGATCTCATCGATGATGTCGCCAAGGTATTTTAGATCCTCGCAGCCGATCTCAATGATACGAAGTCCCTCTTTATAAAATTTAGTAAAAACAGCCCTTACAAGGCTTGACTTGCCGCATCCTCTCTCACCCCAAAGAAGCACGTGATTTGCCTCGTCGCCAGCTATAAAATTTCTAGTATTTTTTAGCAAAATTTCTTTTTGTTTTTCAAGCCCATAAAGTGAGTCGATATCGACAAAATCGATATCCTCAACTGGCTTTAACATCCCTTTTGTACTCTTATAAATCGCTGCGTACTTCACACCCCAATCTATCATTTCTTATCCTTTCTTAGATAGACCAAAATTTCAGCCAAAACATCGTCATCGTCCTTGCTACGTGACTTTAGCCTGATCTTCTCGTCATCATTTTTTGTTATTAGTATGTTTTGCTCGCTATTTGAGATCGTCTTTATGCCAGCTTTTAGAGCTAAAATTTTGATGATGATAAGGTCTAAAAACTGCTTTGTAAATGTATCTATCTTGCCAAATCTATCCTCAAGCTCGCTTTGTATCTCATAGACTTCAGCGACCTCTTTGCACTTGCTAAGGCGCCTGTAAATTTCAAGCCTTAGCCTATCTTCTCTTATAAATTCTTGATTTAAAAAGGCACTCACACTAAGCTTTAGATCGATCTTGTCAAGCTTTGCGGAGTCTTGATTAAGAAGCTTATTTATCTCATCTTCTAGCATCTTTAGATATAGCGAGTAGCCGATAGCCTCGATGTGACCGCTTTGCGCCTCGCCGATGATGTTGCCACCACCTCTTATCTCAAGATCGTGATAAGCTAGCACTGAGCCAGCACCCAAAAATGAGTTGCCTTCAAGTGCGACAAGTCGTTTTAGAGCGTCTTTGCTAATGGCATCTTTATCTTCTACCAAGAAGTAGCAATAAGCCTGCTTGTCGCTTCTGCCAACTCGCCCGCGCAGCTGGTGCAGGTCAGCCATACCAAATTTATTAGCATTTTCTACGATTATAGTGTTTGCATTTGGCAAGTGGATGCCGCTTTCAACGATGCTAGTGCAAAGTAGCAAGTCATACTCGCCCCGCTCAAATTTCATCATCTCATCTTCAGCGACTTTTGCATTTACTTTTGAGTGAAGTATCAAAATTCTAAGCTTTGGCAAAATTTTTCTTAGCTCATTTGCCGTCTGCTCGATGTCTGCGATGTGGTTGTGGATGTAAAAGGTCTGCCCTCCGCGTCTTAGCTCACGCATGATAGCCTCTTTGACGACCTTTTCGTCCCACTCTCTCACGCTTGTTCTCACATCCAGCCTCGAACTTGGTGGAGTGGCTAAAATGCTATATGTTTTTATCTTGCTAAGCGCCATATTTAGGCTTCTTGGTATCGGCGTGGCGCTCATACTTAAGATGTGTGAGTGCTGAGAAATTTCTTTTAGCTGCTCTTTTTGCTTAACGCCAAATTTATGCTCTTCATCAACCACTATAAGCCCTAAATTTTCAGCCTTTACGCCAAGAAGCGCATGCGTACCCACGCAAACTATGGGCTCATTTTCTTTTAGCGCTTTTTGCAGGCTTGATTTCTCTTTGGCACTTGAGAAGCGATCCAGCCTAAAGACCTTTATGCCAAATTTGCTAAATCTCTGGCTTAGTGTCTTGTAGTGCTGCGAGCTAAGAAGCGTCGTTGGCACGAAGAAAAATGCGCTAAAGCCTGATTTTATGCAGGTAAATATGGCATTCATCGCAACTTCAGTCTTGCCAAAGCCAACATCTCCGCTAAGCAGCCTATCCATCACCCTGCCGCTTTTTAGCTCATCTTTTATATCATTTACCGCCTTTTGCTGATCACTCGTGTATGAAAAGCCAGCGTCTTGGACGAAATTTAGATAAGAGATATCCTCTTTTTGCAAAATTTTACCAGCGATTAGCTCCCTTTTTGCCGCCATCGCTACGATCTTTGAAGCGATGGCAAAGAGTTTTTCTCTAACCTTCTCTTTTATCTTGGCAAAATTTGCCTTGCCTAAGCGATCAAGCACCGCCATAGAGCCATTTTGAGCGATGTAGCGATCTATCAAATTTAGATGCTCAACCGGCAAAAGAAGCTTGTCGTCATTTTGGTAGGCAATAACCACAAATTCCTTCGTCGCACCCAAAACCTTGATCTTTTCAAGCCCCAAAAATCTGCCTATACCATAATCTTCATGCACGACGTAGTCATTTACCTTTAGCTCATCGACCACTAGGCTTGAGCGCTTAACTCGCCTTTTTTTCTCAAATTTATTTAAAGAGACTACTATCTTGTCACTTGAGGTTAAATTTACTACAAGGGGCGAAATTTCAAGCTTTACGTTGGCAAAGCCATCAAGCTCATAACCCTTAAAAAGCCCTTCATTTCTTGAAAGAACGGTTATGCTTTTGCTCTTATTTAGCTCAAAAAAGTCAAAATTTAAAGTAACTTCTAAGTCTTTATAGACCTTTGGCTCAGGCAAAATTTCAATGCCCTTAAATTTCTCCTCAGGCACATCATAAATTTCAAAATCGATCTTTTTAACAAGCTTTGAGTCAAATTCTTTCAAGTAGTCGCTAAAGCTATCTATCGCCCAAAATCCAAGCGAATTTAGATCACTCACCAAGGCATCGCTTTGCATATCCTCGATCTTTTGGCTAACTTTTTCAAACTCATCTTTGCTCAAATTTGCGATAAATGGCATGATCTCGGCTTCGCTTAGCTCATTTTTGTTGCTAATTTGCGTAGCGGTGTTGTAGTTTCTGATGCTCTCCACCTCATCGCCAAAGAGCAAAATTCTAACAGGATCGTCCATATTTACGCCATAAATGTCGATCACTTCGCCGCGAATGCTAAACTCGCCAACGCTCTCAACGATATCGACGCACTCGTAGCCAAATCGTATGAGCAAGTCGGCAAATTCGCTTAAATTTAGATTATCTTTTAGCTTGATCGTTGAGCTTTCTAGGTTTTTTTGCGTTGGAAGTGGGTTTAAAAGCGTGCTAAATGGGCTTATGATGATCTTTTTGCCATCAAATTTATAGTATTTGCTAAGAACGGATGAAATTTCAAAGAGCTCTTCGTTAAAACTTCTTAGATCATCGCCCTTTTTAGCTCTAAAATCAGGTAGTTTAAATGCGCTAAAGCCAGCAAAACTGGCCGCGTCAGCGCAGAGTGCCGCCTCTTTGTCATCTTCGCAGATGAGAATTTGTGGGGCGTGTGTTAAAAGATACTCATAGACCTTTGCTTGCATAGTACTCTTTTAAAAAGGCTTCGACCAGGTGAAACGAGCCAAATGCTAGGTAAATTTTGCCGTTTTTTGCCTCTTTTATATCGTTCATATCGCTTGACTCAAACTCCCTATGCGAAATTTCAAGCTCATTTAGTGCTTTGTTTATGAGCTCTCCGCCAAGCTCCCTGCCCTCGCAGTGGTAGTGATAAAGTAGCACGTCCTCAATGGCTGGCTTTAGAGCTGCTAAAACTGCCTTAAAGTCTTTATCTAAAAACGAGTTATAAATTAGTGTTAGCTTCTTACCGCCAAACTCTTTTGAACTAAATTTCTTAGCCACAGCATTTGCACCAAGCTCGTTGTGACCGACATCAACGTATAAATTTGAAGCGATCTTTTCGCATCTACCACGAAGCGATAAAGCGCCAAGCTTTTTGATATCTATGCTACTATCTAAAATTTTAGCTGCGGCGTAGGCTAGAGTTAAATTTGAGCGCAAAAACTCTGGTAGATTAAATTTATCTGCGTAGTTTGCGATCTCGTTTAAATTTTCTTTGGTTAAAATTTCTCTTGGAAAGCTCAGAGTTGCACCTTTTTCACTTGCGATCTCTTTTGCGATAGCCACACTTATCTCATTCATCTCATCATTTAAGATAGCTCTTTTGCCCATGGCTTCAAATTTCGTGCGTGAAATTTCTTCTAAGCTGTTGCCTAATATCGCCGTGTGATCAAAACCGATCGGAGTAAAGATACTTAGCTCTTTTTCAAAGACATTTGTCGCATCCAGCACGCCACCCATGCCAGCCTCGCAGACAAAGTAGTCACAACCCTCAAAAAGCACCGCAGAAAGCAGCGTCATATACTCAAAATAGCTCGTTTTTATCTTGTACTCATCACTCAAAAGAGCTTGTAAGCGCTCGTGAGCCACCTCTAAAATTTCATCGCTAGCGACCTCGCCATTTAGCCAAAATCGCTCGTTAAATTTAAATATATGTGGGCTCGTGTAGTGGCCTGCTTTTGCGCCCCTTTGGCTTAAAATTTGCGCTAAAAAGCGGCCTGTGCTACCTTTGCCATTTGTGCCGATGATGTGGATTATCTTAAAAGGCTTTAGATGGCCTTTGATCGTATCATAAGCCCTTATGATCCTACCATAGTCGATCTCTTTGTAGTAAAGTGGCTTGCCATCAAGAAATTTCGCTAGGCTCATTTTTCCTCGATTATCTTTGGCATGACTTGGTTTCTGCCGCCCTCTTTTGAAAGATAGAGCATCTTATCAGCACCCTCAAGCGTCATCGTGTCACTTAAATTTGCACTTCTTGTCGCCACACCAGAGCTAATGGTAACTTTGATGCGCTCGTTTTTATAGATAAATTTGAAATTTTCGATCATGCTTCTTAGCTTCTCGCCAAATCTCACGCCATCTTTTAAGCTCGTGCTTGGTAGCAAAATGACAAATTCCTCGCCACCATATCTACCGACAAAATCAACTTTTCTAGCATTTTTCTTAAGCACCTGAGCCACGGCTGAAAGGATCACGTCGCCAGCTTCGTGTCCGTAGGTGTCGTTTATCTTTTTAAAGAAATCAATATCAACAAAGCAGATCGAATAGTCCGTGCCGTAACGTTTATAAGCCTCTTCGATACGCTGAATTTCACTCATCAAAGCTCTTTTTGTAGCCACTTTTGTTAAAAAGTCCTCTTTGCTCTCAAGCTTAGCAGCTTCAAGCTCTTTTTCTAGGCTAATAACCTTGTTTTGAAGCTCAGAAATGGTCGCTTGCTTACTATTCATCTCAAGACCAAGCTCCTTGCTCTCGATCTCCAAGGCACCTGCGATCTCGATAAGCATGCTCTTTACATGATCGATGCTATTTGCATTTAAATTTACATTTTTAAGATCATTTTTGATGCTTTGCACCTTAGCGGAGCTACTTTGAGAGCTAGCTGCGATATCTGAAATCCTATCGCCTATGCTTTGCAAGATGTTGTTTAATGAGCCAACCTTTTCGATGATCTCGGTTCTATCTTCTTCGATCCTGCGATCAACAAAACCTTTTATCTTATCTTGAAATTCTTTGCTATTTAGGCTTTGTGGATTTTGTTTCAAAACGCTTCTAATGTTGCTAAGCTCTTCACCAAGCTCCTTTGTGATAGAAGGCTCAAGCGCAAAATTTAAAAGCTCTACTAGAGCGTTTTCTTCTGCATTTTCATTTTTTTGAGATAAGAATTTCTCAAGCTCAGCGCTCATAGTCTTTAGATCGTCAAAGTCTCTCACGCCATAATATTTCAAAAAGTCCAAAAATTCAGTATCGTAAGAGCTTACAAAATCAAACCATTTAAGGCACATCTCTTCAAGATTTTTCTCATCATATCTTCTAGCAAGTAGCTGCATGCCCTGCTCTGCTAGAGCTTTTGCATCTTTGTTGTGAAGCATAGAGATGGCTTGGAGGATTCTTCTTGCAAAGGCATTTAGTGACTTTAACTTTTTATCATCAACCACTTGGGCTGTGCCATTTTTAGCACCATGAGAGAGCCTAGCTGTCATAAAAGCTACAAACTCATCAACCGTTTTTATATGAAGGCTTATAGCTTGCGCTTTATAGTCATCACCAAGCCTTGAGATATATTTTTCTATCTTTTTGCTCTCTTCAGTTGTAAAGCCATATTTTTTAGAAATTTCATTATAAACTTCGGTGTAATTTTCTGGCGTTAGCATCAAATGGCGATCTTTTATCTCGCTCAAGGCTTCCTTGACTATTTGACTAACGGTTACTGCTGCCATTTTTATATCCTTTTACAGCTAAATTTGCGATGTACTCATCAAACGCCTCTTTTGAAGCCTCTTTTATAGCTTCATACTTTTGAGTATCGCTAATGATACTATCTGCGTATCTTACGCTCTTTTGACGTCTTGCCACACTAAAATCATACTCGCCAGTAGCAGGTATATCTACGACATGGCCATCTTTAAATTTGGTTTTATAGTTTAGAGTTAAAAGAGCTTTATAAGATGTGATATAGCCGTATTCATCATAGATGATCGCCTCGTAATTTAAGCTTTTTACCGAAACTATTATCGAAGTATCAGCGCTATCTTTGCTTGATAGTGATTTATGCAGCCTTGCGACCATACCCTCTTTTACTGCATCTTTTATCCAGACACTATTTTTTGGCTCTTCTTTGCTGATGATAACATCAACATAAACTCTATCTCCAACCAAATCCTGCGAGATCTTTGAAACTGGTTTATAGCCACATCCGCAGATAAATATAGCAATAAAAAACGCTAAAAAATATCTCAAAATTTATCCTTTAATGACAAAATTTACTAATTTGCCTTTTATATAAATCTCTTTTAAAATTTCTTTTCCTTCAAGCCATTTAGCCACATTTTGCTTAGCTTGTTTTAAAATTTCACTCTCACTCTCACTCGCTGCTACTTCAAACTCAGCCCTTTTCTTGCCATTTACTGTAACTGCAAGAGCGATGCTATCTTTTACAAATACCTCTTCTTTCACAGCTATCTTTGTGAAATTTTTTCTGCCAAAAAGCTCTTCGCTAAGCTCATTTGCGATATGCGGCACGATAGGCTCTAGTAAATTTAAGATGATGAAAAAGCCCTCAGCATTTACGTCGTCATTATCCTGCGCATTTATAGCGTTTAGTGCCTCCATACAAGCAGCGATTAAAGTGTTAAAAGCAAATGTATCGCCAAAAACCTCGGTTGATTTTTTAAGTGCTTCATAAATTTTAAGCCTTGCAAATTTCTCATCTTTATTTAAGCTTTCGTGATCTATCTCAGGCAATTTATCTATCTTTTTGATAGTTTGCGCCTTCTCCCAAAGCCTATTTAAAAACCTAAATGCACCCTCAACTGCGCTGTCGTTCCACTCAAGCTCTTTTTGAGGAGGAGCAGCAAAAAGGATAAAAAGCCTTGCCGTATCGGCGCCGTATCTATTTATGATATCATCAGGATCTACGACATTGCCCTTACTTTTACTCATCTTTTTGCCATCTTTTAAGACCATGCCTTGAGTTAGTAAATTTTCAAACGGCTCATCGTCTCTTAGATAGCCAAGGTCTCTTAAGACCTTTTGGAAAAATCTAGCATACAAAAGGTGCAAGATCGCATGCTCGATACCGCCGATGTACTGATCTACATTCATCCAATAATTCACACTTTTTTCATCAAGCGCTTTTTGCTCCCAACTCTTCTCATCGCTTGCAAATCTAGCAAAATACCAGCTACTCTCTACGAATGTATCCATCGTATCAGTCTCTCTGATCGCGTCTTTGCCGCATTTTGGACACTTTGTAAATTTCCAAGTTGGATGTTTATCCAAAGGGTTGCCCTCGCCTGTGATCTTGACATCTTCAGGCAGTGCGATAGGTAAATTTTCCTCTTTTTCTGGCACTACGCCGCAGCATTTGCAGTGCACGACTGGTATCGGAGCACCCCAGTATCTTTGGCGGGAGATTCCCCAGTCTCTTAGTTTGTAGTTTGTGATCCTTTTGCCAAGACCATCTTTTTCAAATTTCTCTATTATAAAGCTTTTGGCATCCTCTGAGCTAAGGCCATTTATAAGCTCAGAATTTATAGCAACTCCGTATTCTGAGTACGCTTTAGAGTCGTCACTCTCACCCTCAAGCGGCTTTACAACTGGTTTTATAGGTAGATTAAATTTACTTGCAAACTCGAAGTCTCTTTGATCATGAGCAGGAACAGCCATGATAGCGCCACTGCCATAGTCAGCTAGGATGAAATTTGCAACCCAAACTGGGATCTTTTCATTTGTAAGTGGATGAACGATGTAAATTCCTAAAAATTCTCCATCTTTATCGCTTGCTTGACGCTCTCTTGGGCTTTGATTAAGTATTGTTTTTATCTTTGTTTTTTTGCTTTCATCAAATTTATCACTTTCAAGAAGAGCTTTTACAATAGGATGCTCTGGTGCAAGAGCTGTGTAGCTAACGCCATAAATCGTATCAGGTCTTGTAGTAAATACCTCAAAGCCATCAAATTTACCACCTAAAGTCTCTTTTGAAGCCTCATCAAGGTTAAATTTAAACTCTAGGCCGTAGCTTCTGCCGATCCAGTTTTCTTGCATTGTGATGACTTGATTTGGCCATTTGCCTTCAAGAAGTTTTAGATCTTCAAGTAGTTCGCTAGCGTATTTTGTGATATTGAAGTAGTATCCTGGAAGCTCTTTTTGCACAACATCATTACCGCATCTCCAGCATTTACCGTCTTCAACCTGCTCGTTTGCAAGCACAGTTTGATCGTATTCACACCAATTTACGATGGCATTTTTTCTATAAACAAGCCCTTTTTCAAACATCTTTATAAAAAAGCTTTGCTCCCACTTTGTGTAAAGCGGGTCAGATGTAGCTAAAATTCTCTTTTTAGAGAATGAAAAGCCAAGGCTTGCAAGCTCCTTTTTCATATAGTCGATGTTTTCGTAAGTCCAAATTTTAGGGTGAATTTTATGTTTTATGGCTGCGTTTTCAGCTGGCATACCAAAGCTATCAAATCCGATAGGATGAAGCACGTTGTAGCCGCTTTTTCTATATGATCTAGCCAGCGCATCGCCGATAGAGTAGTTTCTCACATGCCCCATATGTATGCGTCCGCTTGGATATGGAAACATACTTAGGATATATTTTTTTGGCAAGCTTAGATCGTCTTTTGGTTCAAATTCTTCATTTTTATCCCAAATTTCTTGCCACTTTTTTTCTATCTTTAAAGGCTCATATTTTCTCTTCTCAGCCATTTTTTCTCCTAAAATTCTTCTTGTGATTTGCTTGATTCTATTAGTACCAAGGCTAGTGAAAATATATTTGCAATGACTGCGCCAATAGCTAAAGAGTAGCTAAGCGTTGCATTTTCAGATACTTGCAAAATAACAAAAGCTGGTATAAGGTGTAAATCAGCAACCAGCGAGCTAGCAAAAAGCTCAGCTGAAAGTAAATTTTTAACACCGATCTTAAGTAAAGTTGAAACCAAATTTATACTAGCTGCCACAAAAAGGGCGATCTCGTTTTTATCATATAAAAACTCCGCCGTAGTCGTAAGACTCATCAGCGCAAAAAATATGTAGATAACTTTTCCCCAGTTCATTATCCCTCCTTACACAACGCCTTTTTCAAACATAGCACGCTCTTTATCACGCTCTTTTTTGATCCTTTGCTTCTCAGCTTCTCTAGCTCTAAAATGCTCGATGCTAAATTTAAACCAGATAAGAAATGGCGATGAGATGTAGATCGAGCTGATCGTTCCTATAACGATACCAACGATAAGGATAAATGAAAATCCATGTATCATATCTCCACCGAATAAAAACAACACAACAACAGTCATCATCGTAGTGGCTGAAGTCAGGATAGTTCTTGAAAGTGTGGCTGAGACTGACTCGTTGATAACGCCCTCGATATCAGTTCTCTTACTCTCTTTTATGCCTTCTCTGATCCTATCAAAAATGATGATAGTATCGTTGAGCGAGTAGCCAAGCACCGTTAATACAGCCGCCAGCGTGTCCAAATTTACATCAATGTCAAATAGTGAAATAGCACCAACAGTTATAACGATATCGTGAATTTCAGTTGCGATCGCAGCAAGCGCAAATCTCCACTCAAATCTAAATGTGATATAAAGAAGCACGCCAATTAGTGAAATTCCAAGAGCCATCAAGCCCTTTTGCCTAAGCTCGTCACCAACCTTTGGACCAACGATATCAACACGTCTTACTTCAAAATTTCCAGTATCTTTTAAAATTTGCTTTATCTCAGTGCCGATGTCACCAGTTAAATTTGAACTTGATCCTGAAAATCTAATAACAGCCTCATCTTCGCTTCCAAACTCAGTAACAGAGGCGTTTTTAAGCACTTCATTTGTGCCAAAAGCGTCGCGAATTTTATCAAGTGGCGCTTTGGTGTCGTATTTTAACTGGATAAGCGTACCGCCAGAGAAGTCGATGCCGTAGTTTAGACCCTTTGTTGCAAGCAAAAAGATCGAACCAACAAATAAAAATATAGAAAGTGCCAATGAAGCAAATCTAAACCGCATAAAATCATAAACTTTTGCCTTAGTAAAAATTTGCATATCTAGCTCCTTTTATAACCAAACCAAAGTCTGGTATTTCCGCTTTTTTCTATCTTATCCATGACTGCATCAAACATGCCATGTGTGCCTAAAATGGCCGTTAGCATCGAAGCCATGATACCTATCGCCATTGTCACAGCAAAGCCTTTAACTGGGCCAGTACCATAAGCATAAAGCACTGCAACTGTGATAATAGTAGTTAAGTTTGAGTCGATGATCGCACTCATAGCGTGTTCATAGCCCTTTTGCACGGCCGTTCTTATCGCCACGCCTTCACGTAAAAGCTCACGTATACGCTCATTTATGATGACGTTTGCATCAACCGCCATACCGATAGTTAGCACGATACCAGCCATACCAGGCAAGGTAAGCGTCGCTCCAAAAAGCGCCATGACGGCTACTAATATAACAACGTCTGCAACTAACGCGATATTTGCAAAAATTCCAGAAATTCCATAATAAACTAGCATAAATAGCACTACTAAAATAGATCCAGCAGCAAGAGCTACCATGCTTTGGTTTATACTCTCTTGGCCTAGAGATGGACCAACACTTCTTTTTTCTAGCATCTTAACAGGTGCTAAAAGTGCGCCACTTCTAAGCGCGATCGCTACGTCGTGAGCCTCGTCAAGTGTAAAGCCACCGCTGATCTGACCGCTGCCGCCACCTATTCTTTCATTTATAACTGGAGCTGAATAGACCTTACCATCAAGCACGATAGCAAGCCTTTTGCCGACATTTGCACCAGTAAAATCACCAAAAATTCTAGCACCTTCTGAATTTAGTGTGAAATTTATGATCGGTAAGTTATTTTGCTGAGAAAATGCGACCTTTGCGTCAGTTAGCATCGAGCCATCAAGCACAGGGATATTTTTAACGACGTATTTTACGCGGTCATTTTTAGCATCTTTAAAGATCACGTCACCATAGCTTTCGGCCTCGGCCTCGCTCATGGTATTAGCTTGATCTTGTCTTTTATCATCAACTGCCATAAGCTGCAAGTGAGCAGCCTTTGCGATAAGATCTCTCGCCCTTTGCTCGTCTTCTTCAGTCTTTATGCCAGGAAGCTCGACTAGGATATTATCTTTGCCTTGTCTAGCGACTGTTGGTTCAGCTAGGCCAAACTGATCAAGCCTATTTCTAATAGTCTCAACAGCTTGTGAGATCGCATACTCGATCGTATCAAGCCTCTCTTGCTCTGTAAGAGTGATATGATAGTTTAGACCATCTTTTTTGATATCAAGCCCTTTTATCTCAGCCAAAGCCTTATCAACCTTTGGAGCCTCGTCACTATCAAGTAGCGCAAAATCAACACTATCTTCTTTTATCTTAAATTTATCAATGAGCACATCTTCTTTTTTGGCATAATAATTTATGCTTCCAGCGATTGACTTGATCTTAGAGTGGATGGCTTCGTTAGTTTCAACACCAAGAAGCATATGAAGACCACCTTGAAGGTCAAGTCCTAGCGAAATTTTAGCTCCGCTTTGAGTCTGAAAAAAAGATGGCACCGAAAAGCCAAAACCAAAAACTAAGGCCAATAGTAGAATAATCAGCCTATATGTAACTCTTGCGTTACGCATTATTTATCTTCGATCTTTTTAGCTACAAACTCACGTGCTATACGAACGATTACATCATCGTTAAGTTTAACTTTGATAAAATCATTTTCGGCTTTAATCACTTCGCATATAAGTCCGCCATTAGTTACTATCTTATCGCCTTTGTCAAGAGCTGCAAGCATTGCTGCGTGAGCTTTTTGTTGTTTTTGTTGAGGTCTGATAACCAAAAAGTAAAATATGGCGAAAAGCACAACAAGAGGTAGTAATGATGTTAAAAAATCAGCGTTTTGCATGGATTTCCTTATTTGTAAGATTTTTAAACGGACATTTTAGCACTAAAATTATAATAAAAGCCTTTGTCGGTGCTTTTTTGCTTTCTAATTTCATTTTTTTAGCTATGGCTGAAAATCAAATTTTAAATTTCATCTCACCTTTTCTCACGCTAGCTGGAATTTTCGTCATCATAAATTTAAGCAGAGCTGGCTTTTTTGCGGCTGGATTTTTCACTGGAATTTTGTGGTTTTACTGGATCGGCTTTAGCTTTATCTACTACGAACTAGTCTGGCTTATACCATTTGTCATCCTCTTTATAGCCCTTGTTTATGGGCTTTTATTTTGGATAGCCTCTTTTCCAAGCTTTGTAGCACTAAGAGCCGTTTTACTATTTTTAATAAGCTACGTGCATCCATTTGGTTTTAACTGGTTTAACCTTGAGGCAACGCTTGTTTTAGGGGCTTTTGAGCCAAATACTAGAGGGCTTATATTTATATTTTTAACGGCTATTTCTTTGAGTTTAAAAGGCAAAATTTTTAAATTTATCCTAGCTTTTATCTGCCTGATCGCCGCTTTGCAGTTTAAAAGTAGCGAGGCAAAAACTCTGCCATTTGACGTGGAGCTAGTAAATACCGATGTCGCTCAAAGAGTGCGCTGGGATAAAAGCTTGCGTATGAAATTTACAAATGAAAATTTAGACCTCATCAATAGTGCTATCGCCGAGCAAAAACGCCTCATCGTGCTGCCCGAGAGCGCATTTCCATTATTTATGACAAACGAGCCACTGCTTGTTGATGAGCTAAAAGAGCTTTCAAAAAAGATAACCATCGTAGCTGGCGCACTTGCCTATGAAAATAAGCAAATTTATAACTCTGCATTTTTGTTTCAAGATGGCACTCTAAGGCGAATGGATAAGAAATTTTTAGTGCCATTTGGAGAAGAAATTCCTCTGCCAAAATTTATGCAAGATGCCGTAAATAAGCTATTTTTTGGCGGAGCTAGTGACTTTAAAAAAGCTGAAAATTTTAGTGACTATGAGATAGACAGAGTTAAGATCAGAAACGCCATCTGCTACGAGGCAACAAGAGAGGAGCTTTATAAGGGCGAATTTGACGTGGTCGTTGCTATCACAAACAACGGCTGGTTTGTGCCAAGTAGCGAGCCTGTGCTTCAAAGAGTACTTATAAAACACCTTGTTACAAAGTATAATAAAGCAGTCTATCACAGCGTAAATGGTTCAAAAAGTGAGATCATAAAGCCTAAAAAAGCGTTTTGGGATGAGTTTTAAAAGAAATTTTAAAGTGGCTTTTAGATAAAGCCACTTTTTTGATTATTTTTTTAGTAAAGCCTTGAAAGTATCAACCGCATCAAGCTTTTCCCAAGGGTATTTTGCATTTCCCACTTGACCTTTTGCAGCTACTTTTGCATATAAAAATGTCTCTTTACTTGGTTTATCAAGACCAAATTTATTTGTTATCCAGCGAGGTGTTAGAGAAAAATGCTCGCTTACAAAATTTGAAAGCATATCGTCATTTACGCCGTTTGCGTGAGTTCCCATAGTATCAACACTAACTGAAGTTGGCTTTGCAACGCCTATTGCATAGCTTATCTGAACGATACATTTTTTAGCAAGGCCAGCTGCGACTATGTTTTTAGCTATCCAGCGCGCTGCGTAAAGTCCGCTGCGATCAACCTTTGTGTAGTCCTTACTTGACTGAGCGCCGCCACCTATTGGGCTATATCCGCCAAAGCTATCGACGATTAGTTTTCTGCCTGTTAGGCCACTATCGTGAAGTGAGCTGTGATTTACATATCTGCCTGTTGGATTTATATAGATGATCGTTTTTTCTTTATTATATAGCTCTTTTGGAAGGCCAGTTTCGTCTATTAAATTTTGTATTAGTGCGCGAAGCTCTTCTATCTTCATGCTCTCCACGCAAGGAGCAGATACGACGATAGTGTGGATGCTTTGAGGTTTGCAGTTTTCAAAGTTGTCTTTACTGCCGTAATCAATCGTAACTTGAGTTTTTATATCAACACCAAGTTTATCAGGGTTTGCTTTGGCAAATTTATATACTTTTTCACAAAGCATTCTTGCGTAAGTTATAGCTGCTGGCATAAATTCTTTCGCCTCGCAACTTGCAAAGCCAAACATGATGCCTTGATCACCTGCTCCGATCTCGCCGTCACTTTGATCAACGCCTTGATTTATATCTGGACTTTGTTGATTTAAGCAAACTTTGACCTCGATATCGTCTGGATGCAAGCACTGCTCTTTTGTAAAGTTGCTCTTTCCGTCATATCCAATATGCGCAAGAGCGTCTTTTACGATCTTTTCATAGTCTTTATAAGAGAGTTTTACCTTTGAGTTTATCTCTCCACCTATTACTATATTTTTTCCAGCTACAAAAACTTCGCTTGCGACGCGTCCATTTGGATCTTGCGTTAAGATAGTATCAACAATACTATCAGCAATAATATCAGCGCATTTATCTGGATGACCTGGACTTACAACTTCAGAAGTAAATAGATACATTTTCGTCCTTTTCCTTGGTTAAATTTTCGTGCAATTGTAACAAATCTATATAAAAAGCGAATTAATCTTTTTAAATTTCTTTATATTTAAAAATCATTTAGCTAGAATCAACAAAAAACTAATTTATTAAGGTGTCAAATGAATATGTTTAAAAACATTGCAAGAAGATACGCCGATGGAAATTTGATCGTTCAAATTTTAGTTGGTATCATCCTAGGTGCCCTAGTTGGCTTTTACACACATTATCAAGCAACCCCTTACAACCAAATCTCAGCTAAAATTCAAACCATCCAAAAAGAGAGTGGCTTAAGCGTAGATGAAGTCATAAAAACTCGCCTTAGCCAAGATGAAGCAAAACAGCTTGATGAGGCCAAAGAAAAGGCTAGTTCGGCTGATTCTATCGCTGCTTCAGTCTCAGTTTTAGGAGATTTGTTTAAAGGCGCTTTAAAAGCGATCGCACCTATTCTTGTTTTTGTCCTAGTTGCAACCTCTATCATTTTAAAAGATTTTGGTCATACAAAAGGCATGCAAAAGATCATCACACTCTATCTTGTGGGCACATTTTTAGCAGCTGTTGTGGCGGTTATTGCAAGCTTTTTATTTCCTATCGAGATACCGCTAAAAGGTCTGCAAAGCGCTGATATGTCAGCACCTCAAGGCATCACAAATGTGCTAAAAGACCTTATCTATAAAATGGTCGAAAATCCGATAACCGCTCTAGCAAACGGAAACTATATAGGCATCATCACTTGGGCGATAGGTGGTGGTATCGCTATGAGATATGCTACACCTGAGACCAAAAAAGTATTTAAAGATATAAGCGACGGCGTAACTCATATCGTTAAATTTATAATTAGACTAGCTCCGTTTGGTATCTTTGGTATGGTTGCTATCAGCATTCATGATACTGGATTTGAGGCACTTGCAGGATATCTAAAACTGATCTTAGTTCTTGTTGGAGCGATGCTTGTTGTGGCATTTATCGTCTATCCAGCGATGGTTTTTGCACTAACTAAGAAAAATCCTTATCCACTTGTTATGATCTGCCTAAAAGAGAGCGCGATCTCAGCGTTTTTTACAAGAAGTTCAGCTGCAAACATCCCAGTAAATATGGCGCTTTGCAAAAAGCTTGGACTAAAAGAGGAGCTCTACTCGATCTCTATCCCACTAGGAGCCACCATAAACATGGGCGGTGCGGCAGTTACTATTAGTATCTTAGCGCTTACTGCGGTAAATTCTATCCCATCTATCACAGTTACATTTGGCGATGCACTACTTCTATGCTTCATCTCAGCCCTTGGCGCATGCGGCGCATCTGGCGTGGCTGGCGGCTCACTGCTTCTAGTGCCATTAGCGTGCGGACTTTTTGGTATCGGCAATGACATCGCTATGCAATTTGTAACAGTTGGCTTTACGATAGGCGTCATCCAAGATTCAGTTGAAACTGCGTTAAATAGCTCATCAGACGTGCTTTTTACAGCCGTAGCCTCAGAGACTTCAGAATAATCCTCAGTAAAATTTCAGCTAAATTTTGGCTGAAATTTTACTTTTATCCATTTTTTTGTAAAATGTCCCAAAAATTTAAAGGATAAATATGCAAATTTGGGATCTAAAAGCACTTTTTGCAAACGAAAAAGAGTGCGAGCAAAACGCACTAAATTTACAAAAAGAGTGCGAGAAATTTAAAGATAAATACCTTGAAATTTATGAAAATTTAAAAACAGACGAGTTTTTAAAAGCATTTGGCGAATATGAAAGCTTGATAGCTAAAATTTCAAAAGTAATGACTTATGCTTTTTTAAATTTTGCCAAAGATACAAGCAAGGGCGCATTTTACGCAAAGATCGATGAGATAGCGACAAAAGCAAATGAAAATTTGATATTTTTTGAGATCAAATTTAATGAATTTAGCCCTAAAAAACAAGAAGAGATCATCAAAAGCTCTAAAAAATATGGCTACTATCTAAGCAACCTCGCCAAAGCAAAACCGCACCAGCTAAGCGTTGCAGAAGAGAGAGTGCTACTTCGCACAGCAAGCACTGGAGCTGAGGGCTTTTCAAGGCTTTTTGATGAGAGCATGAGCAAGATGAGGTTTAAATTTAAAGGCGAGCTTTTAAATGAAGAAGAGATTTTAGCCAAGCTTCATGAGAGCGACCAAAGCGTGCGAAAACTGGCTGCTAAAAGCCTTTCAAACGAGCTTAGCAAGCACCAGCACCTTCTTGGCTACATATATAATATGATAAAAACTGATCTAAAAACAAGCTGCGAGCTACGAAATTTCAAGCTTCCTGAAGAGCCAAGACACCTTGAAAATCAAATCACTAAAAAAAGCGTTGATTCGCTCATCGCTGTAACTGAGAAAAATTTCGATTTAGTCTCTAAATTTTACGAGCGAAAAAGAAAGATTTTAGGCCTTAAAAAGCTTTATGATTACGATAGATACGCGCCTCTTAGCAGTGAGGGCGAGTATAAATTTGATGAGTGCAAAAAGATAGTTTTAAAGGCGTTTGGGACATTTTCACCTAAATTTGGAGATATAGCTAAAAGCGCTTTTAGTGACGGCTGGATCGACGTTTATCCAGCGCCAAACAAGCGAGGTGGAGCATTTTCTCACTCAGGATCAAGCGACACACATCCTTATGTTTTGCTAAATCACACAAACCAGCGAAGAGATCTTTTCACGCTAGCCCACGAGCTTGGCCACGCTGTGCATCAAAAGCTCTCTTATAATGTAAGCTACCTAAACTCAGACACCCCACTAACCACGGCTGAGACGGCTTCAGTCTTTTGCGAGATGCTAGTTTTTGACCACGTAAAAGATGGCCTTAGCAAAAAAGAGAAAATTTCACTGCTCGCTGGCAAGATCGAGGATATATTTGCCACGCTTTACCGCCAGATAAATTTCACCACCTTTGAAAGGGCTGTGCACGCACACGAGGGCGAGATCAGCCTAGATGAGCTAAATAAAATTTGGCTAAGAGAGAGCAAAAAGATGTTTGGCAAAAGCGTCACACTAAATGACTACTACAAAATTTGGTGGAGCTACATCCCGCACTTCATCCACACGCCATTTTACTGCTACGCCTACTCTTACGCGCAGCTTCTTGTGCTTGCACTTTTTGGGCTTTACAAAAGCGGTAAATGCGAAAATTTCGTTGAAATTTACACCGAGTTTTTGAGCCTTGGCGGGAGTCTTAGCCCAAGGGAGCTTGTGGGTAAATTTGGCTTTGACATAGATGATAAAAATTTCTGGCAGATCGGTATAAACGAGGTTATAAAGCTAGTAGATGAGTTTTTAGAAATTTCAAAGGATTAAGATGTTAGACGAAATTTTAGACGATGAGAAATTTGCGCTTTTGATGAAGATGCACGTCTATGAGTGCATTGATTTTTTACTTGAAAAGGGGCTAAATTTCTCAGTTATGGCAAATTTGCCGCTAGTTAGCTTTGAGCCTAGCTTGCCAGATGAGATAAGTGGCAGCTTTAGCATGCCAGTCATTATGTTCTCACTTGGTGGCTACACGCTTGAAAGTGCTAGGCTAACGCAAGATGAGCTAAGTTTTGAGGCTGGCTTTGGTAGTGAGAATTTTGCCTCAGTGGTATCGTTTCCGCTTGGCGCGGTGGTTCAAATTTTGGTTGAAAATAGCCCGATCCTTGTAAATTTCTCCATTTACAAGCCAAAAGAGAAGCAAGTCGATCACGCTAAAAAATCAGCCTCAGTCTTTTTACAAAACCCAAAAAATAAAGATATATTTAAGAAAAAATAGTAATTTTAAGCATTTTTGGCTAAAATCAAAAGAAAATTTAAAAAGCGAAAAATGGAAAATTTACTATCAAATTTAAACGAAGCCCAGCGCGAAGCAGCCACCCACATAGACGGTGCAATGCTCATACTAGCAGGTGCTGGCAGCGGCAAGACAAAGACTATCACGACTAGGCTTGCCTATCTCATCGGCGAGGTCGGCATAGACGCGGCAAACACGCTAACTCTTACTTTTACAAACAAAGCCGCCAACGAGATGCGCAGCAGAGCCATGGCGATGCTAAGCCAAAGTGGCAAAAACTACTCGCCGCTGCTTTGCACATTTCACAAATTTGGACTTTTGTTTTTAAAGCTCTACATAGAAAAGCTTGACAGAAAAAACAACTTCGTAATAATCGACACAGACGATAAAAAACGCATCATCAAAAGCTTTGAAAGTCCAGTCGCTACGGCGATTTTGTCAAGTGAAATTTCAAACTACAAAAACTCACTTTTAAGCGTCGAAGAGGTCTATAAAAATGCAAATTTCTCTTCATTTGACAAAAGCAAGGACAACTTTTATAAGCAAGCAGCGCAAATTTATGAAAAATATGAAGACTATTTAAAGGCAAATAACCTTGTTGATTTTGACGATTTACTAGGACTTACATATAAAATTTTAGATGAAAACGAAGATCTTGCTAGAGAAATTTCAAACCGCTACAAATACATAATGGTCGATGAGTATCAAGACACAAACGATCTTCAGTATAAGCTCCTAAAAAAACTCTGCCTATGCCACGAAAACATCTGCGTGGTGGGCGATGATGACCAAAGTATTTATGGCTGGCGCGGTGCGAAGATCGATAATATCTTAAATTTCAAAGATCAGTTTAGCAACGTAAAGATCATCAGACTTGAGCACAACTACCGCTCGAGCGAGGCGATACTAAAGGCTGCAAACGAGCTGATAGATCATAACCGCAACCGCCTTGGCAAGAAGCTTGTAGGCACAAAGGGCGAAGGCGAAGCTGTAAATTTAATAGAAAGCTTTGATGAGAGCGTCGAGGCTGGCAAGATCGCAAAGAATATAAAAGAGCTTTTAAGCAAAGGCGTGCAGGCAAAAGATATCGCTATCTTATACCGCATAAACGCTCTCTCGCGCTCGCTTGAAGATGGGCTAAACAAAGAGCAGATCGCCTATAAAATGGTAGGTGGCGTTAAATTTTATGAAAGAGCCGAGATCAAAGATATCATAAGCTACCTAAGGCTGATAAACAATCCAAACGATGACTTTTCAATAAGACGCATTATCAACCGCCCAAAACGCGGCCTTGGTAAAGTAAGCCTTGATAAGCTTGAAAAGATGGCATTTGAGGGCAAAATTTCCATTTTCGAGGCGATCTCAAACATCTCTGATAACGATGAAGCCTTTAGTAAAAAGGTAAAATCAGCCCTTCTTGAGTTTGCAAACAACCTAAAAGAGCTTCAAGAAAGCAGCTCAGTTTTTGACCTCATAGATAAATTTGAAGCTAAATTTGGCGTGAAAAAATACTACGAGAGCTTGCCAGATGGTGCTGAAAGAGCGGCGAATATCGACGAGTTTTACGCTGTTTTAAAAGATCAGATCAAGCAAAATCCAAGCTTTGATCTGGAGGAGTTTTTAAACGAGATCACGCTAACAAGCGAGCAAGACGGCATTAGCGACGAGGCTATTAGCATCATGAGCGTGCATGCGAGCAAGGGTCTTGAGTTTGAGCACCTTTTTGTGATCGGCCTTGAAGAGGGATTTTTCCCACTCATTGGCGATGGTAGCGACATCGAAGAGGAGCGCAGGCTCGCTTACGTGGCGATAACAAGGGCCAAAAGGACACTTAGTCTAAGCTTTGCAAATTCTCGCTTTTACAAAGGTCAGCGCACTAGGCTAAATAAGAGTAGATTTTTAAGCGAGAGCGGTATCACGCATGGCTCGCTCGTTATCGAACAGAGCAATGAATTTAAAAAAGGCGACCTTGTTAAACATAAAATTTTTGGTATCGGCAGAGTAAGCGCGGTTAGCAAGATCAAAAAAGAGTTTAAACTGACTATAAATTTTGGTGGCAATGTAAGAGAGATAATGTCAAGCTTCGTGGAAAAGGCCGTATGAACGCCATTTTCGTGGCAAACAAGCCAGCTGGCATGAGCTCAAACCACTTTTTAGGGCGACTAAAGAGAAAATATGGTGTCAAAAAGGCTGGATTTTCGGGCACGCTTGATCCATTTGCGAGTGGCTGTCTGATAGTCGCTTTTGGCTCATATACGAAATTTTTTAGATTTTTAGACAAAAGCCCAAAGGTCTATGAGGCGACGATCTGGCTTGGGGCTAGCAGTCCTAGCATGGATAATGAAAATATCACTGAAATTTTAAATGTAAAAGAGCTAAATTTAGAAAAACTTGAAGCCATAAGAGGCGAGCTAACTGGCAAGATAAGCTATATCCCGCCAAAATTTAGCGCCAAACATGTAAATGGCACAAGAGCTTATAAGCTAGCAAGAAGCGGCGAAGAATTTGAGCTAAAGCCAGAGATAATGGAAATTTATGAGAGTGAAATTTTGAATTATTCACACCCTTTTTTGACACTTCGTTTAAGTGTAAGTGAGGGGAGTTACATCCGCTCTTATGCAGAAATTTTTGGGCAAAAAGTTGGTTATAATGTAACTTTAAGCTCATTAAAGAGGGTAAGCGAGGGTAAATTTCGCTATGAAAATGAAAAATTTTTAAATATTTGCAATTTTTTAAATATTGAGCAAAATACGTATTTTGGGGATATTAATAACATACTTTATGGTAAGAAATTAAAAATTAACGATTTTGAAACACAAACACAAGGAATTTATTTGCTAAATTATGATAAATTTATGAGCGTAATCCAAATCATGGATGATACTATAAATTACACTTTAAACAAGGTAGAAAAATGTTAATCTTAGCAAGAAAAGAAAACGAAGAAATTTTACTAGGTAACGACATAAAAGTCGTCGTAGTAAGTATCTCAAAAAGCACCGTTAAGCTTGGTATCGAAGCCCCGCGCAACACAATGATACTAAGAAGCGAGCTGGCAAACGATATCAAAAACGAAAATATCCACGCCACCAAAAAAGCAAGCGAAGCCGATATCCACGAGCTTGCGAAAAAAATCGAGAAATGAAAAGCTTTGCAAAGATCAACGTATTTTTGAAGGTAGTTGGCACCAGAGGCAACTACCACGAAATTTTGTCACGTTTTGTTCTTTGCGAGCAGCTTTTTGATGAAATTTATTTTGAAAAATCAAATTCTTTTGCTATCGAATGCGACAACAAAGAGATAAAAGAAAACATCATCCAAAAAGCGATGGACGAGCTAAAAAGAGCTGGCTTTTCAAACGAGTTAGATGAGTTTTTTAGCTCTCATAAAATCATCATCAACAAACAAATCCCAATAGGTGCTGGTCTAGGAGGAGGCAGTTCAAACGCTGCCACCTTTTTACTTATGGTAAATGACGAGCTAAATTTAAATATAAAACGCGAAAATTTGATGCAAATAGCCTCCAAAATCGGCGCAGATGTGGCCTTTTTTGTAAGTGGTTACAAGGCAGCAAATGTAAGCGGCATAGGCGAGATCATAGAAGAATTTGACGATGAAGTACCAAATTTAAATATCTTCACGCCAAATGTTTTTTGCTCCACACCGATGGTTTATCAAGAATTTAGAAGCAATTTCTTACAATACATAGACGTTAATGCTGCAAAAAAGATGCAAAATTTAAAGAGCAAAGAGTTACTTGAAATTTATAAAAACGAGGAGCTAAACGATCTTTTTGCCCCATGCTTTAAGCTCTATCCACAGATGAATGAGTTTAGGGATAAATTTCTAAGCGGCAGTGGCAGTAGCGTATTTAGCGTAAAATAAAAGGTAAAATTTTGATAAAAGATCTAGCAAAAAACAAAAAAGCTTTGCACGACTTTAGCATACTTGAGACCTTTGAGGCTGGTATCGTTTTAAAAGGTAGCGAGGTCAAGGCTCTAAGGGCTGGCAGAGCAAATTTAAAAGATAGCTTTGTGCGCGTCATAAAGGGCGAGCTTTTCTTACTAAACGCCCATATTAGCTATCTTGAAACCACACACAGCGCATTTCGTCCAAACGAGCGAGCAGCCAGAAAACTTTTGATGCACAGAAAGCAGATCGATAAAATTTTCGGTCAAGTCTCACAAGATGGGCTTGCTCTAGTTGTTTTAGCACTTTATCTAAGCGATAAAAACATCGTAAAAGCAAGGTTAGCCCTTGCAAAAGGTAAAAATTTACACGATAAGCGCGAGACTTTAAAAAGACGCGAGGCAGACAAAGAGGCAAGAGCTGCCATAAAAAGATATGTTTAAGGGATAAGATGAAGAATTTACTTGTTTTAATAATCGCTTTATTTGCTTTTTTTGGTTGTGGCGAAGATGAGAGCAGCAGTGCAAATTTTAAAGAATTTAGTCCAAATGAAGAGATTAAGCTTGTAGATGTAAGCGGCAAGGAGCTTACTTTAGTTCGAAAAGATCATGGCTTTGCTATCAAAAATGATGAAAATAAGGTTTTAATGATCGACATTTTTGGCACATTTTGCCCACCTTGCCAAAAAGAGGCAGCCGAGCTTACAAAATATCAGCTTGAAAACAAAGATAAATTTACGCTAATCGGACTAACTCACTTTGAAAATGTCACAAATGAGTATGTTTTGCATGAATTTATGCAAAAATTTAATGCCTACTACTTCATAACAAATGATCAAAAGATAAATGACAGGCTTGCCGAGCAAATCGTAAGAGATATCGAATACAAACATGAGATCGCACTGCCTTTTAAAGTGGTAATAAAAAACGGCGAATATCAAATTTTAACAGACGTAGATAGCGGACAATACGGAGTTAAATACTATCTTGGCGGCATAAAAGTCACAAAAATGAAAGAAGATTTGGCAAAAATCTATGAAACAAAATAAATTTGCCTTATATTTGGAACATCATTTGCTTATAAATGTGTGAAATTTTATAAGGACTTTAAATGTTTGTTTTAGATAGATCAAAATCTAGCCCACTCGTCGAATCAGCCCTTGCAGGCAGAGAACTACGCCAAAAGCTCATCTCTGGTAACCTTGCAAATGTTGATACGCCATTTTACAAGGCTAGAGATGTAAGATTTGAAGATGTTTTAAGAGAAAAAGCAAATGAAATTTACAACGTTTCAGAGAGCAAAAAACTAAATTTAGCTAAAACAAACGAAGCACACATGGCTGCGGTTGATTTTCCAAAAAGCGACACAGCTCAAATTTTCTTGCGCGATGGCCACATGGCTAGAAACGATGAAAACACAGTCGATCTTGATGTTGAGACAACAGAAATGGGCAAAAATACAGTTATGATAAACGCCCTTGATAGCGCTTACAAGGCTCAGGGCAATATCTTTAAAAGCGTAATAGACGCAAGTGCTAAGAACTAGGAGAGATGATGTCATACTTAAATGATTTTGATATTAGCGGATACGGACTAAGCGCACAACGCTTCAGGATGAACGTCATCAGCTCAAACATAGCAAACGCTCAAACCACAAGAACGGCTGAGGGCGGTCCTTACAGAAGACAAGAGGTCATCTTTAAAGAGATGAACTTTGATAAAATTTTAAACGATCAGCTTAAAAACTCACAAAGTCTGCTTGAGTATGAAAATCCACTCGATGATCCAAGCTCACCTAAAAACGCTCACCCTGCCCTAACTAGCGTGATCGTAGATAAAGTAGTGCGCGATGACAAGGACTTTCAGCTAAAATACGACCCAAGCCACCCAGACGCAAATGCAAATGGCTACGTCGCATTTCCAAATATAAACCCAGTCATCGAAATGGCTGACTTGCTCGAGGCAACAAGGGCTTATCAAGCAAATGTAGCGTCATTTCAAAACGCAAAAACAATAGCACAAAGTGCGATATCACTCATTTCAGGACAAGCATAATGATAAATAGCATAAATTTAGATAAGTTAAACAAAAACGAAAATTCAAGCAAAATAGCAAAAGCGAGCGAAGAAGGCGGCTTTGAAAACGCACTAAACGACTCTTTAAAAGAGCTAAACAAGGTTCAAATAAACGCCGATAAAGCCATAGCTGATCTTGCAACTGGCGAGGTAAAAGACCTGCACCAAGCAGCTATCGCGATAGGCAAGGCAGAGACTAGCATGAAGCTTATGCTAGAAATTCGCAACAAAGCGCTAAGCGCATACAAAGAAATTTCAAGAACGCAAATTTAAGCCATTGAATGAATTCCAGAAAATCAAAAATAACCATACTTTTTTTATTAATTACTTTTGGAATTTCAATCTTTGTGCTTGTTATATTTTACAGAGCAAGCATCGAGCGAAAGCTTCCTAAGCTTCAAACAAGCGACGTAAATACCGCAATCCGCGGCAACATCGTCACGAAAGACGGCTTTAGCATCTCATCAAGCCAAAAACTCTACAAAGTGATGCTTGACACTAGAAACATCGATCCAAACAAAAAAGAGATGTTCATTAAGCTCTACTCGCTTTACAGCGGCGACGATCCAAACAAAGTAAGAAAGATCATAAATGGCACAAAAGGCCTTGTCACGCTCTCTTACAGCATCGACGCAAAGGGCGCTACCTATCTTCAGGAGCTCTCTAGAAAGCTAAACCGCAAGGGCATTTTGATCTCATACCTTGATCCAAAGACTGGGCTTGCCTCATTTCAAGGTATGCGCGTAATGGAGAGCGGTCAAAACCGCAAATTTATGTCAAAAGACGCCCTAACGCCAGCTATTGGCTACGTGAGCAAAACAGAGAGCGACGCACTTACCAAAAGCAAAGGCGTAAAAGGGCTTGAGAGATACTACGAGGACTACTTAGCTCCGATACAAAACGCCAAAATCCTTGGCCCGCGTGATATCGGCAACAATATAATCTTAACTAGCGATTCAAATTTAGCAACGAGGGTTGATGGCTACAACGCAGTGCTTTCTGTACCGCTTAAATTTCAAACCAAGCTAGAGCAAATTTTAGATGAAAAGCGTGAATTTCTAGATGCAAAAGAGCTAATCATCTGCATAATGAATAGCAAAAATGGCGAAATTCTAGCCCTAGCTTCTAGCTCAAGATATGATCCATCAAATATAAGAAAGCAAGATTACAGCGCGCTAAATTCAAGCGCAAGCGAGTATGCATACGAGGTTGGATCGGTTTTTAAACCATTTATCTTCTCCATACTACTTCAAGAAAAAAAGGTAAATCCTTTTGAGCTAGTAAATACCTATAACGGCCGCTATCAGCTAGGCAAAAGAATCATCAAAGATACCCACCCAGAGCCTTTTATGAGCGCTGAAGACATCATCGTGCACAGCTCAAACATCGGCATGATCCAGCTAGTAGAACGCCTAAATGGTCCGCAAATTTATCAAGGGCTTTTAAATTTTGGCTTTTCAAGAAAGACTGGCATCGACCTGCCATACGAGCAAGTAGGCATGATGCCAACGGTTACCAAACTAAACTCATCGACCTATAAAGCGACAGTTAGCTACGGATACGGCCTTCAAGCGACATTTATGCAGCTTTTAAAAGCCTATAACACCTTTAATAACAAAGGCATCGAGGTGACACCGCACATGGTGGCATATCTTGAGCGAAACGGCAAGCGCTACGATCTGCCAAAAGCAGAGCCAGCACAGGTCATCTCGCAAGAGACCGCAAAGATAATGAAGAGAATTTTGATAAAAACAGTTGAAAAAGGCACTGGTTTAAAGGCATTTACGCCAGGTCTTGAGATAGGCGGTAAAACTGGCACCGCACACATCGCTTCTGGCAAAGGCGGATATAGCAACACCTATAACGGCTCATTTTTTGGTTTCGTAAACGACACAAGAGGCAACAGCTACACCATAGGCGTTTTAGCAAGAGATCCTAAAAAGCCTTACTACTACTTTGGTGCGCAAAGTGCGTTGCCGACATTTAAAAAGGCCGTTGATCTAATGGTTGAAGATGGCTATTTATTCCCAGATCCTAATGTCATAGCTGAGTTTGAAGCTAAAAAAGATAAGCTCAAAAACGACAAAGCAAAGCAAAAACCAGCGTTAGATTAATATATTTATAACATCCTTAAACAGAGTAGCATAATTTACCTGCGATTTTTGCGGTTTTCTATGCCTATCCTCTCGCTATCTTCGATCTCTGCAACATAGCTTGGATTTTTCTTTTTAGCCTCTTTGTCTAAAAAGTTAATAAGCTTTGCATCGGCATTTTGGTGAGAGCAGATGAGGATTATAAAATTTATGTAGTTGCTAGCTTCTTTTGGAGCGACCTGATTTTTTTTCGCTGGTATTATAAATTTCTCTCCAAAAATTTGTATAAGCTCGAAAAGCTCGTTTTTGCTTAGAGTTTTATCGCTAGCAAGCTCTTCAAGCTTTTCGATCGTGATCTCTTCTTCGCCCTCAGCTTCTAGTCCTCTTGTTAAGACTTGATGATCTTTGTTTTTTAGCAAAAGATAGACTAGCGCGCAAATGGCTACTATAAGCAAAAAGACAAAAAAGACTATCAAGCCTTTAAGAAGCATCTATAGCCTTGTGCAAAGAGAGCGTTTTGTAAATGCAAGAACGCTCATCGCTATCATCACTACGATGCTTATCCAGACAAAATCAGGCACCGGAAGCGGATCTCCAGCTGCGTATGAGTGCATGCCAGCTAGATAGAAATTTACCCCAAAATAGGTCATTATGATCGACCAATAGGCAAAAAATGATGCAACGGCAAATGCGTATTGATTATTAAGCTTTGGTATAAATCTCATGTGAAGCACTGCCGCATAGACGAGGATCGAAACTAGCGCCCAAGTCTCCTTGCTGTCCCAACCCCAGTATCTACCCCAGCTCTCATTTGCCCAGACGCCACCTAAAAAGTTTCCAAGCGTAAGTAAGCTAAGGCCAAGTATCATCGCCATCTCATTTATACGTGTCGCTTCAGTGATATTGCGTGCGATCTCTGCATTTGGCTTTTTCTTATTTTGCAAGATGATAAGCAGCAAAGTAAATCCACCAAGCAACGCACAAAGGCCTAAAAATCCATAACTTGCAGTTATGATAGAGACGTGGATAGTTAGCCAGTAGCTCTGAAGCACAGGCACAAGCGTCGTGATCTGCGGATCCATCCAGCTAAGGTGCGCGACAAATAGCGTAACACCAGCTAATATAGATGTAAGCGCAAGTGCGATCGGACTGCGTTTTGCAAAGATGATGCCAGATAGACCAAGCGCCCAAGCGATATAAACCATCGACTCGTAGGCATTACTCCAAGGGGCGTGCTCAGCGATGTACCAGCGAAGACCAAGTCCAGCTGTGTGCGCAAGAAAAGCTAGTAAATTTATAATATATACAGCTTTAACTATGCCATTTATCTGCACTTTTGGCGCTAGCATCTTGACAAAAACAAATAGCAAAAGCGCAAGTCCAGCCAAAAGATATATCGGTGTCAAGCGGTCAAATACTTGAAATTTATTAAATAAAATTTCTATATCTATCTTTTTCTCGCTTGGCATGACTGCAGCACCGTATTTGTGTTGATAGGCTGAAATTTTCTCAAGCGCCGCATCTGCCTTGCTCCAGTCATTATCCTTTGAGGCTGCATCAACAGCTGAGAAGTAATCTCTCATCATGCCAACGACTAGCTCAGCCTCTTTTGGCGAGAAGTACATCATCGCGCTAGCAGGCGAATACCAAGAATTTGATGGATCATCTTGTTTTGGGAAAATTTTGAAAATTTCACCGATAAATATCATATAAAATACATTTAGTCTCTCGTCGATCTTTATCACATCTTTGTCAAATGTATTGCGTGAGCCTGGGTGTTTGCGGTTTGCTATCTCGGCAAATTTTGTTAGTTTATACTCGCTTCCACCATCTTTTGTCGCTTTAAAAAATTCATCAAAGCTTGCGTATCTTGCATTCTCATCGACACCTAGCTCTTTTTTTAGCTCCTTGCTCTGACCAAGCGCGATGATCTTCTCATTTCGCCAAAAATCAGGCGTTACCATTATAGAAAGCATCGCTTGGTTTGAATTTAGACTACCTATGCTCTCGCCTCTGTGAATTTTGTTTAAAACCTCTTTACTAAGCGTATCAAATGGCTTCATCCTGCCATCTGGACTTTGCACGATGAGTCTAGCAAGCTTGTCAGCATGCTCTTTACTGATATGTGGCAAGAAGTCCTCAGCCTTTAGCGAGCTAAAATTTAAGCCCAAAAGTAAGACCGCTATGAGCGCAGCCACTTTTTTACCGCCTTTTGTTGATTCATTATCTATTAGTTTTGCAAGCTTTCTAAAGCGGCTGTTAGGGTTTATGACATTTAACAAGAAGCCAAGTCCTAGCAAAAAGTAGCCGATATATGTCGGGATCTTGCCTGGGTCTTTATTGACAGAGAGGATCGTACCTTTCTCGTCAGTATCGTATGAGCTTTGGAAAAATCTATATCCATCATAATCAAGCACGTGGTTCATATAAATTCTATAATCAAACCCAGGATCATTCGTGCCGTCTTTTACCACAACCTCACTTGAGTAGCTCATAGGCGAATTTGAGCCAGGATATCTTTTTAGCTCAAAGTCTTTTAGATAGAGGCTAAATGGGAGTTTTATCTGCTGAGCTCCCCATGAGGCATTAAATTTCTGTCCAGCCACGGCGATACGTGAAGGCTCCATTAGGTTGTAAAATACATGCATCTCTTTACTCTCACCTTTGTAGTTTAGCTCAGCTATCAACGCATTAAACTCGCTATCCTTTGAGCTAACTAGCTTTCTTGAAGCGTGCGCTGAGACTAGTCTTGGAGCGAAATTTATATTTGAGATAGTATATAAGCTGCCCGTGCCAAATTCATTCACACTGCCAGCTTTTAGCTCAGTTTTAGAGCTATCCGCCATAGTAAATTTTGAAAGATCGGCATTTGAAGTAACAGTGAATTTTCCATCATTTAGCCTAAAAAGAACGTATTTTTTATTTTCATCTGGTTTTGCATTAAAGATAAAGCTGATATCTCCAACCCTTGCCTCTTCTTCTTCAAGTAAAAATATCTCTTCGCTTTCGCTCTCGTTTGATACTACAAATTCAACGACAGGCTTTCCGCTATCATCATTTACAAATTTATAACTTGCATTTGGCACAAATTCTTTAAATTTTAAACTAGCCTCACCGTCTGCTGTTTTTAGCTTTAGATCAAAGCCCTTCTTCACATCAGCAAGTCCCAAAGGCATAGCCGAGCTGATCTCTTCGCCTTTGTCGTTAAGCGCTGTTAAATTTATATACGAAACCTTTGTACTAACAACGTTTGAAGCGGTGTTTTCACGTATATGCATATCAGCTTCAAAACCAAGATATCTTGTGATGCCAGCACCGATTAAGATGACGATAAAACCTAAGTGAAAGATGAGAGATGGGAGTTTTTTGGGATCGATTAGGTTGTATCTAAAGATATTGAAGGCTAAATTTATACCAAGAAGTAGTTGGATGAGCGCAAACCAGCTAGCACCATAAACATAGTACCAAGCTGCTTCAGTGCTGGTTTTGCTCTCAATTATTGTGGCGGCTCCACTAGCTACGGCAAAGATTATCATCAAAACGATAGCTGAGCCCATACTTAAAAATAATGTTTTTGGATTTAACATCTGCTTCCTTTTATTTATATTGTGGCAAAGCTACCGAAGTGAAATTTATCTTAAATAACTGCCCTGCTTTGTTTCGGTTGAAACTGGTTTATTTTCGTTTGTATCTTGATCTGCAAGTGCATCTTTACCTTTTAGATAAGCAAGTATTGCACCTAGATCATTGTTTGAAACGATCTTAGCTTGGTTTTGCATCACGTTTTTACCACTACCACCAAAGCTTGAGTCACTTCTATAAGAGATGATGCTATCTTCTATATCTTTAGCATCCATGTTTTTAAGTGGTGTTGAGCCAAATGGTCTTTTCTCCGCACTTTCACCATGGCAGCTAGCGCATTGTTTCTCATAAAGCTCTTTTCCTAAAGAGACGCTATATCTACCTTTTCTATCAACGCCAAATTTTAAAATTCTATTGTCTTTATAGCGTCTTGGATCTTCATCGACATAGACATTTACTTTTTCATTTCTGTCATTAGCCTGCTTTTTTGCCATTTCAGCAAGCTCTTTACCAAACTCACCACGAGCTTCTATATAATAAACCTGAGAAGCTGCAAAGGCATTTGCCACCAAAAAACACGCCAAAAAAGAAATTTTGATATTTTTCATAAGTTTCCTTGAAATTTTGCTCTAAATTTAAAAATCCCGGATCAGATTGCTCCGACCCGGGATTATATCATAAGTTGATTAACGAGCTATGAATTAGAATGAGTATTTAGCTTCAAATCTAAATTTGTCATCTTTTGTCTTCACATCATTAGGTAGTTTGTGAGTTTGGAAAGAATAAAATGAGCTAAATGTTAGCTTTTTGTTGTATTGGTAAGCAAATCTTGGAACAAATTCCTCAACTTTATCTTTTACATCTGGGTTACCAGCGCCAGCTGAAGTTTTTTGAGTACCTTTAACATAATCTAAACCAACTGTGAATTTATCAAATGTATATGCACTTGTTGCATAGAAGAAGTTACCTTTACCCTCTGCATATGTCCAGTCAAATACATCTTCACCAGCAGTTATTAGGCCACCTTGATCTTCAAATGTAAATGCTGACACACCTTTATCTTGAGCTTTCCAGCCGATATAACCAGCAGCTAGATCAAAACCAAATAGTGAAGTTGAAAGTTCGCCAGCATAGAAGTTACCATCATTGTAGCCAAGGATGTTTTTAGCTTCTTTATCAGCTATGCTATTTGCATAGTTAAGTCTTGCACCTAGGGCAAAGTCATTAGTGATGTCGAATTTAGCTGAAACGTCAGCTGCAAGTACATCAGCTAGATTAGTTAATGTGCCATACCATAGTTGGAAGCTAACTGGATTAAATGAACCAGCAATACCAGCTGCATATAAGTTACCAACGTCATAGCTATTTAATTTATTAGTTACAGCTGCATCATATAATTTGCCATCGCTCTCGCCATTGCCTTCAAGAGCATCAAAAGCTAAAGCTGTTAGAGTAAGACCTTCGATATCTTCATTTACTACTCTTACACCAGTACCGATAGCATCATCAGTAAAGTATGAGCCAATCTCTTGTTTACCAGCTGTTATAGTAGTACCACCGATCTTATAGCCTAGATAGAATTGGTGAACACCAAATCCTGTAGTTGTATCTGTCTTATCTGTACCATTACCAGCATTATCACCTGATCCATCAGTTTTGCTATATCTTAAACCGATAACACCAAAGAAGTTATCGTCGATAGCAGCTTTAAAATTTGTGATCATTTTAAAGCCATGACCATCACCATCATTAGTTCCATTTTCTTTAAAAACGTCTTTTTGTTTCTTATTATACTGATGCGTATGAGTATATCTATATCTTGCCATACCAGAAAGATCAACATTTTTTATAGCTTCTTCAAGTGGAGTAGCACTTGCTACACTTGAGAATGCGCCTAAAGCAACCAAAGCGGCTAAACTAATTTTTGTTAGTTTCATTTTTTCTCCTTTTAAGGTTTTTGTGTCGACGATTATAATCAATAAATTTTAAGATGAAGCTTAAAAAATCATAAAATTTTGCATTTTTGTTACCGATCGTTTACCGATTTTGACCAAAAAGAGGTATATTTTGATAATTTAACTTTTACAAATGAGACTTTAAAAAAAAAGGGGGGGGGGTAAAAAGAAAAAGGGGCCGTTGCTTTGCCCCTTAAAAGGAGTTCTAGTTTTGATTGCTGATGAAATTATATACGCTAGCAGTAAATCAACGGTAATCTAAAAAGAAATTTTCTCCTCTTTTGGTACTTCGATATTTGTTTTTATATTTTTTCTTTTAACAACCACTTCATTTTGTGGTTTTCTTATGCCATTATATGCGCCTCTAGAGCCGCCCTCTTTTATAAGAAGCATGTCTATGAGCTTATCTGCGTAAAAAGTCGCATAGACAAGATCGCCTTTATCGTAATAATATCTGTTTGCACAAAAATTTGCTTTGTTTAGTTTGTGATTTTTCGCATCGCTGGCTACTATCTCGTAGCAGTATTTCGAATCTTTATAGCTAACATCTTTTATGAAGCCTTTGATTGAGCTTTTTGCAGGTATAGTTTTAGTAGCTTGCCTTGGTTGCTTGCGGACTGGTGGATTGTCATCAAAAAATGAGCATCCCAAAAACATAGTAGCTACTGCTAGAGGAAGTAAAATTTTAGCTTTCATCTTTTCTCCTTAATATAAAGAGCAAAGTATAGCTTTTAAGATTAAATAAAATTTGCGAATTTTAAAATTTGAGTTTTGTACTTACATTAATATATAAATTTCTTGGGAGAGACCCCAAGAAATTTAGGCTGATACGTTTAAAACATTACCGCCAAGTTCGGCGATCTTTTTATCGAGCGTCTCAAGGGTCTTTTCGATAGTCTTTTGTGAAATTTCAGGAAGTTCACCACCCCAAATTTTCTTTGCATCCTCAAAGCCCTTTGCCACGCCATCTCTACCAGCTTTTAGCTTCTCTACATCATCGCCTGCACCATTTAGCACAAAGCCGGCTATCCTATCAGCTGTATTTGCGATGCCAAAAAAGCCATTTTCACTAACTAGCTCGCTCGCCTCATCGCTACTTAGCTCTCCTAGAGCTTTGCCGTTGTAGCCTATGCCTGCTAGATCAAGTCCAGCTAAAATGTCTGATAAATTTTCAGGCACACTAAAGCTTAGACCACCTTGAGCTAGTAAATTTGAACTAGTATTTTGAGTAATATCTTTTTGATACTGCAAAAAGTAGCTATTTGATATCTCTTTTGCGCTTAAATTTGAAATCTCGGGCTGCTTTTTAGAAACCTCTTTTTCATCTTTATGAAGCGAAATTTCTGATTTTACATTTTCTTTTATACTTGAAGTGTTGTATGAGCTTACGATTTGACTGATTTGCATATTTGGCTCCTATAAGTTTATAAAAACTATATCGCCAAAAGGTGGAATTTATTTAGGGTAAAGCGGGAGAGCTCCCGCTGTAATTATTTGCCAAGTGTTGCGTTTAGCATCCAGATGGCTTTTTCAAATTTAGCTATTTGATCTTGTGCGTACATCTGAGTTGTTGTGTCGCCTTCTGCAAGCTCATCAAGCTTTTTAAACTCGCCCAAAAGGTGCTTGTAATCAGCCAAAACAATATCCAAAACTTCAGTCGGAGTGTAGCTCTCTTTTGGCTCGTGTTTTATGTGAGCGACTTTTGCTAACTCTTCGGCCTTAACAATAGGTCTGCCACCAAGCATAAGAGCTCTCTCAGCTGCGTCATCAAAAATCTCACTCATATCCTCATAAGCTTTTTCAGTATACTCGTGGACGCTAAAAAACTGAAGGCCTTTTACATTCCAGTGAAGATCGTGAAATTTGATATAAAGTGCATTTGCATCAGCCTGAATTGTGTTTAACTGTAAAATAACTTTTGACATTTTGTCTCCTTCTTTATTGTTTAAATGTGATGAAATTATATTGACTTAGAGTTAATCACTGGTTAATCAAATAATAAAATTTATTATTTAGTATAAATTTTGACTACAAAATAAATTTATCTTGTAGTCAAATGTAGATTTTAGAGATTTGTCTATTTTTTATAAGGTGTAGTTTTGTAACCTTGCTCGATCAAACTACTCATGCCACCATCTAAATTTATAATCTTAAGATCTGTGCTATCTATCGCTGCAGCTGCTGCTGTGCTTCTTCTACCACTTCTACAAACAAGAGCGATAGGCTTTTTGATATCAACCGCCTTTGAAAGCTCATCTAAAAATGCACTCTTGTTACTTGGATCAAAAGTGATGGTCTTCGCACCAGTTATGATGCCAGTCTCTTGCCATTCAGATGGAGTTCTAATATCAACAATCTGGTCATATTTTTTGATCTCATCTGGGCTTATATTAACAGTTTTAACATCAGCTGACAACATACAACAAACGGCTCCTAAAAGTAAAATTTTTTTCATCTACTCTCCTTAAATAAATTTTTGAAATGTTAGCATGGATTATTAAATATATAAAATTTTTGTTGATAAATTTTATTGATAGTGAGGTCATACAAATAATTCATTAAAAAAATAAATTTATTTATATATCAAACACAACTACTTATAAAAATAAGAATTCTAAATATAAATGATTAAAAGCACTCTATAAAAGATTGTTATTGCACGGTATTTAAAGCAGGAGTGGTGTCCCCAGCGAGGTTCGAACTCACGACCTCAGAATTAGGAATTCTGCGCTCTATCCAGCTGAGCTATGAGGACAAATTTACAAGTTAGTTTAAATTTTTACTCAAGTAGTTAAATTTTAAAGGGCAGATCACTCTGCCCTATTTTGGCTAATTAGCCATTTCTCTTTTTAATAATCTCTTCACTTACGTTTTTAGGAACTTCTTCGTAGTGATCAAATTCCATAGAGTAAGTCGCACGACCTTGAGTCATTGAGCGAAGATCTGTTGAGTAGCCAAACATTTGAGCAAGTGGACAATAAGCAGCAATGATTTTTACACCATTTCTATCATCCATTGAATTTACTTGGCCACGGCGCTTATTAAGGTCACCAATAACATCACCCATATACTCTTCTGGAGTCTCAACTTCAACTTTCATCATAGGCTCAAGTATAACTGCACCTGCTTTTCTAGCGCCCTCTTTAAAGCCCATTGAAGCAGCAAGTTTAAATGCCATTTCAGATGAGTCAACTTCGTGGTAGCTACCATCAAAAAGTGTAACTTTAACATCTTCAACTGGGTATCCTGCAAGAACACCGCTTTGAAGCGCTTCTTTACAACCTTTTTCAACAGCTGGGATGTACTCTTTTGGAACAACACCACCTTTGATGTCGTTAACGAATTCAAATCCGCTAGCAGCTGGAAGTGGCTCGATGCGTAAGAACACGTGACCATATTGACCACGACCACCTGATTGTTTAGCATACTTGTACTCTTGTTCAACTGCCTTACGGATAGTCTCACGGTATGCAACTTGCGGCTGACCAACTTCAGCATCAACTTTAAATTCACGAAGCATACGATCAACAATGATCTCTAGGTGAAGCTCACCCATACCACTAATGATAGTTTGTCCGCTCTCTTCATCAGTGCTAACTCTAAAGCTTGGATCTTCTTGAGCTAGTTTTTGAAGAGCGATCGCCATTTTTTCTTGATCTGCTTTTGTTTTTGGTTCAACCGCAACACTGATAACTGGCTCTGGGAAGTCCATTCTCTCAAGGATAACTTTATCTTTTTCACTTGCAAGAGTATCGCCTGTTAGAGTATTTTTTAGACCAACAACAGCGCCAATTTCACCAGCAAAAAGCTCAGTAATCTCTTCACGTTTATTTGAGTGCATTTTTAGTAAGCGGCCGATTCTCTCTTTGCAGTCTTGAACTGTGTTGTAAGCATAGCTACCGCTTTCAAGGCTTCCTCTATAAACACGGATAAATGTTAGCTGTCCAACAAATGGGTCAGTCATAATTTTAAACGCAAGAGCGGCAAATTCGCCATCATCTGTACTTTCAACAGTCACTTCAGTGCCATCTTCATAAACACCATTTATCGCTGCAATCTCATCTGGAGCTGGTAGATAATCAACTACTGCGTCAAGCAGAGGTTGGATACCTTTGTTTTTAAACGCAGTTCCGCAAAGCATAGGTGTGATAGTCATTCTTAAGCAGCCTGCTTTTATACCTTTTTTGATCTCTTCTTCAGTTAGTTCTTCGCCTGCAAAGAATTTCTCCATCAAACTATCATCTGTTTCAGAAACAGCTTCGATTAGTTTTGCGCGGTATTCTTCAGCTTTATCTTTAACTTCAGCTGGAATTTCTTCTTCTACATAGTCAGTTGGCTTTTTCTCGTCATTCCAAACGTATGCTTTCATTCTTACAAGATCAACCACACCTTTAAAGTTATCCTCTGCACCGATAGGAATTTGGATAGGCACTGGATTTGCTTTTAATCTTTCTCTAATCTGCTCTTCAACTCTAAAGAAATTTGCACCAATTCTATCCATTTTATTAACAAAAACAATTCTTGGTACGTGATATTTATTTGCTTGTCTCCAAACAGTTTCAGACTGTGGCTGAACACCACCAACAGAACAAAATACCGCAACAGCGCCGTCAAGAACACGCATAGAACGCTCAACCTCAATAGTGAAGTCAACGTGTCCCGGAGTGTCGATTAGGTTTACTTGGTAGCCCTTCCAAAACGCTGTAGTTGCAGCTGATGTAATAGTAATACCACGCTCTTTTTCTTGCTCCATCCAGTCCATAGTAGCAGCACCATCATGAACCTCACCTATCTTATGGCTCATACCAGTGAAGAACAAAATTCTCTCACTAGTAGTTGTTTTTCCAGCATCAATGTGAGCCGCAATACCGATATTTCTTACCTTATGTAAAGGCGTTTTTCTCTCTGCCATACTAATTCTTTCTTACCAGCGGTAGTGAGCAAATGCTTTATTAGCCTCTGCCATCTTGTAAGTATCTTCCTTCTTCTTGAAAGATGCACCTTTTGAATTTGCCGCATCTAAAAGCTCATTTGCTAGTTTATCAACCATTGTTCTTTCGCTTCTTTTTCTAGCAAAAGTTATAAGCCAGCGGATAGCAAGAGCTTGTTGGCGAGCTGGGCGAACCTCAACTGGTACTTGATAAGTAGCGCCACCAACACGGCGTGATTTAACTTCTAAAATAGGTTTTACATTTTCAATAGCGTCGTTAAAAACGTCAATGCCTTTAACCTCAGCATTTTTCTTTTCGATAGCTTTAATAGCACCATACATTATCTCTGTAGCGACGCTTTTTTTGCCATCATACATAAGAGAATTAATAAATTTAGTGATTATTTTATTTCCGTAAATCGGATCAGGTAAAACTTCCCTTACAGGAGCTTTTCTTCTTCTCATTTTGATTTTTCCTTCAAATTTTTATGAAATTTTACTCAAACGTTTGCAAATTTAAGCAACGTCTGCGAACCTAATTTTTTACTTTTTTGGAGCAGCAGCGCCAGCTTTAGGGCGTTTTGCACCATATTTAGAACGAGAAACTGTTCTTTTTGCAACACCAGCAGTATCAAGTGCACCACGAACGATGTGATACTTAACACCTGGTAAGTCTTTAACCCTACCGCCGCGAACTAAAACGATACTGTGTTCTTGTAGGTTGTGACCTTCACCGCCGATATAGCTGATGACTTCAAAACCGCTTGTAAGCCTAACTTTGGCAACTTTCCTCAAAGCTGAGTTTGGTTTTTTAGGAGTTGTAGTATAAACCCTAGTGCAAACTCCTCTTCTTTGAGGGCACTCTTTTAACGCTGGAGATTTTGACTTAACAGTCACTTTCTTGCGTTCATTTCTGACCAATTGATTTATGGTTGGCACAATAATTCCTTTCAACTAAATTTATTAAAAAGACCTAATTTTATTTAAAAAAAGCTTAAATAACGGTTAATAAGTTAGATTTATTCATATGTTCCTTTTTTTATAAAACCGCTGTCATCTTTTAAAATTTCACCCTTTGCAACGACAAATTTAATCTCAAATTTATCATCGATTAGCAAAATATCTGCATCGAAATTTTCTTTTATCTCGCCTTTTTTATTTTGCAAGGCTACACTTCTTGCAACATTTGTCGTAAAATACGGCAACGCCTCTTCGATACTAAAACCATCTTTTACAAAATTTATAAACTCTTCATATAAGCTCTTGACGCTAGCAATGCCTATTTTTAGTAAATTTCCGTCACTATCATAGCTAGAGTAGCTACCAAAGCCATCTGAGCTAATTGTTATCTTATTTGTCGGTAAATTTTCTTTTTTGATACGCTTTACAGCCTCAAGTGGCGTAAGTCCTGGCATACAGGTAAAGTCGATATAGCCGCCATCTTTTATAAATTTAAAGCTTTGCTTAAAAAGCTCCTCGTTTCTATTTACGTGCGTTGGCTGAAATAGCGTGATCGGCATGTCATACTCATTTAGCACTTCATAGATCAAATTTAAGCCCTTTTTGCCGTCGCCCATGTGAAGTGTGGTGTGTCCTGACTTCGAGCTGATCATACCAGCCACCCTGCCAGCAGAGACTATGTGAGCGAGCTCATCTTTGCTCACGCTTGATGAGCGGTGGTCGCTTATGGCTAGCTTGGTGCCGATTATCGGATCAACAAAGACAATATCTTTTTCGATCTCTCCAGTTATAGTTGGCGTTTTAGAGCTGTATGCGCCGGTGTGAGCGTAGCATGTGATGCCCTCGTCGTTTAGCGCGTGTGCTTTTGCGACTAAATTTTCAACGCTTCTTGTCGTGCTGTCAGTTCCAAGTAGGCCAACAGCCGTCGTTATGCCAGCTTCTATTAAATTTGAAAGCATGATCTCAGGCACTCTAGTCTTAAAGCCACCCTCTCCGCCGCCTCCAGTGATATGCACGTGCTTATCAATAAGACCTGGTATGGCTACTAAATTTGAAGCGTCGATCACCTTTACATTTGGCAAATTTGGCTCTAAATTTTCAGCTATGCAGACGATCTTGCCATTACATATAAATATATCTTTTTTGCCAAGAAATTTTGGCGAGTAAATTTTGGCATTTTTTATAAGTATCATTTGGCATCCTTGTTTATCTTAGCTATGCCGATGCCAGTAAGAGCTAAAATGATAGCAAAGACAACGCCCATGTAGTTTAGTATCGCCCATGGCAAGTACTCTACCGTTGGCACACCAAGTGTGGCTGTCATATATGCGCCTGCTGCTGACCAAGGGATGAGTGGGACGATCACGGTGCCAGAGTCTTCAAGCGTTCTTGAGAGGTTTTTGGCTGCTAAATTTTTCTCTTTATAAAAGTCTTTAAACATCTCGCCAGGGATGAGGATGGAAAGATATGAGCTACCTGTGACAAATGCGACAGTTAGGCATGAGCCGATAGTCGAGATGATGACGCCTGCTGTTGATTTAACCCTTGCCATGATGGTGTGAAGTACCTTTGTAAGCATGCCAGTTTTTGAGATGATGCCAGCAAAGCCCATAGCGCAGATGACTAGGATAGTGGTTGAATTTACAGAGCTCACGCCGCCTCTATTTAGAAGCTTAGTGATATCTTTTGAAAACTCCATATTAATGCCACTCATCGTGACGTTAAAACCAGTCATCACTGAGATAAAGCCATTTTTAAAGCTAAAATCTTGAACTATAACACCAAGAAGCACTGAAAATAGCGAGGCTATGATCATGACAGGTATCGTTGGCCACTTTAGCACCGAGCCAGCCAAGACAAAAAGCACAGGCAAAAGCAAGATGATGTTCCAGTGAAAAATTTTATCAAGCTGACCTTGAAGCGCCAAAACCGACTCTGAAACATTTGCACCACTACTTGCCGCCTCACTACCAAAAAATAGATAAGCTGCTATCGCAACGATAGTTGCTGGGATAGTCGTATAAAACATATGTCTGATGTGTTCATAAAGCTCTGAGCCAGCAGCTATTGGAGCTAGGTTTGTCGTGTCTGAGAGCGGAGAGAGCTTGTCGCCAAAGTATGCTCCTGCGACTACCGCACCAGCAGTTGCTGCTAAATTTACATCAAGACCTTGAGCTATACCCATGATGGCGACACCGACTGTGCCAGCAGAACCCCAAGACGTGCCAGTCACGGTTGAGATGATAGCAGCGATGACAAAAGCTGTTAGGACTAGATACTGCGGACTTATAAGATCTACACCGTAGTAGATGATCATAGGGATAGTGCCTGAAAATACCCACGAGCCAATAAGCAGACCGACTGCCCAAAGTATCATAAGCGCTGGCAATGAGCTTGAAATTTTCTCTATCACTCCCTCTTGAAGCTCACTCCAACTATATCCTAGCCTCCAAGCGATGCCACCAGCCACAAGGGCTGCTATCAAAATGATCGGCTCAACCTTTAGCTTCATATAACCAACGCCAAGCGCAAGGCCTACGATCATAACCAAGATAGGCGTAAGGGCCAGCAGAAACGAAGGCTCTTTTTTTATAGAGTTCATCATGTGTCCTTTAAATTTGAGATATTTTTGAATTTAAAGGCTACAAACTTAAATTGTTATAAAAAAATAAAATAAAATTAAAATTTAAATAAAACGTGTGAAAATTTAGCACATCTGATATGTGCTAAATTTAGATCAATCTTGTTTGATAGCGTATTTACCGCTACCAGTCGAGATGATGCAAAGTGACATAGCGATATAAAGATATATAAGCTCTGCTTTAAAGCCATTTACATTAGTTAGCTCAAGTAAATTTGACAAGCCAAAATATGAATACAAAATGACAAGACTAGAGCCAAAAACTAGGAGCGCGCCAAGCCTTGAGTAAAAACCAACAGCAATCATTATAGGGGCTAAAACCTCGCTAAGATAGGCAAAATACGCCAGAAAACTAGGTAGTCCAGCATCAACTAAAATGCTCTTTACGCCGCCAACTCCGTGTAAAATTTTGCCAAAGCCGTGCATAAAAAGGCAAATTCCAAGGCCTAAGCGCAGAAATAAAAGTCCAAGATCGACATTTTTCATAATATCTCCGTTACATATTTTTAGTTATGGATTTTATTTAATATTGATTAACGGCTTGTAAATTTTGAAATTTTGTAAATTTAAGTGGGTAAATTTATAAGAGAATTAAGCCCCAGATGCGGGGCTTAATATATTAGTTTTCTTTGATCTTTATCTTTTTATCTTTGTAAAAACCAGTACCAACTGGGATCATACGTCCAAGGATGACGTTCTCTTTTAGATCTTCAAGATAGTCAAATTTAGCAGCGATTGACGCTTCTGTTAAGACCTTAGTTGTCTCTTGGAATGACGCAGCAGAGATCACACTATCACTTCCGATAGCTGCTCTTGTAACACCAAGAAGGATCGGTTCAGCGATAGCTGGCTCGCCACCCATTTTCATGATGCGCTCGTTCTCTTCTTTAAATTTGTTTCTTGAAACCATGTCGCCAACGATGAAATTTGTATTTCCGCTATCGACGATTTTGACTTGGCGAAGCATTTGAGAGACGATGATCTCGATGTGCTTATCAGCGATCGCAACACCTTGGCGACGATAAACTTGCTGAATTTCGCTGATCAAATAGTAGTGAAGTGCCTTTTCACCAAGAATTCTTAAGATATCATGGCTTGAGATAAGTCCGTCTGTTAGTTTCTCACCAGCATGAACAAATTCGCCGTCTCTTACTTGGATCTGGCGGCTCTTCTCGATCAAATACTCAGCTGTCGTGCCATCTTCTGCTTGGATGATGATGCGCTCTTTTGAGCGAAGTGGCTTGTCAAATCTAACAACGCCGTCGATCTCAGCAACGATGGCTGTATTTTTAGGGCGTCTTGCCTCAAATAGCTCACTAACTCTTGGAAGACCACCGGTGATATCTTTTGACTTAGCAACAGCTTTTGGAGTCTTAGCCAAAATGTCAGCTTGGGCTACTTCATCGCCACTTGAAACAAAGATCGCAGTTTTTGGATCAAGTGGATACTTGATCAAATGTCCGCTCTTTGTAGTGATAATGATCGCTGGTTTTACGCCACTTGGCAAATATTCGTTGATAACAAGACGTCTTTGACCAGTTGCCTCGTCAGCTTGCTCAGTCGCACTATATCCTGGCTCGACATCTTCAAAGCTAACCACACCAGCCTCTTCTGCAATAGTTGGAGTTGAGTATGGATCCCACTCAGCGATTATTAGCTTGTCATCTTTTTCAGGTAGTGAGACTACTGTCGCTCTTTCTACCGCATCATTGTCTGATACTTGGATGATAGAATTTCTTGGGATGTAGTGGCGAACTGCCTCACGTCCATCCTTGTCAGAAACGACAACAAAGAAGCCTTTTTCAGTTACTTTGTGACCTTTTTTGATATCTTTTAGCCTATCAAGGAAGTCACCTTTTAGTATGAAAAATTTAACCACACCATTTGCATCTGCTGTGATCTTTCTAGTTACTGGATCGCCATCTGAAATTTTAAGCTCACTAGCATATGGGATACGATTTGGAATGTTCCAACCCTCTTTTATTATCTCAACGATACTCTCATTCTCTTTTACCTTATCGCCATTTGCATAAGGGATATACATCTTGCCTTCGATCTTGCCGCTAACGCCAGCTAGTTCGTTTGGCTTAGCAAGGTCGTTTCTTCTGATGGTATATTTGATCTCTTCTTTTTTGCCCTTGATAACGATATTTACGTCTTCGTGAGCATATTCGATCTCGATTTTACCATCGATTGTTGATTTTATCTTTGGCTCAACAAGTAGTACAGCCGCACTTCTTCTGTTTGCAACGATTTTCTTGCCGTTGTTCTCGTATGTACTAAGGTTGTAATACCTAATAAAGCCCTCTTTTTGAGCAATGACTTGACGATCTTGCTGCTCAGTAGAAGCCGTACCACCAATGTGGAACGTTCTTAGCGTTAGCTGAGTACCTGGCTCACCGATTGATTGAGCTGAGATGATACCGACAGCCTCGCCTGGTTTTACAAGTTTGCCCTCGCCCAAATTTAAGCCGTAGCATTTTGCGCAAACGCCTTTTGGCGCCTTGCACGTGATAGGTGTTCTAATGCTTACTGATTTTATGCCAGCTTCTGTTATTGCCTTAGCTTTCTCCTCATCAAGCAATGTGCCTTCACTAAACAAAATTTCATTTGTTATAGGATCGATCACATCATCTGCTAAAACACGGCCTAGTACCCTCTCTTCAAGGCTTTCGATTAGCTCGCCGCTCTCTGTGATATCTGTGATCTCAACACCCTCGTGCGTACCGCAGTCGTGCATTGTGACTTTAACGTTTTGAGCAACGTCGATTAGCTTTCTTGTTAGGTAACCAGCGTTGGCAGTTTTTAGCGCGGTATCAGCAAGACCTTTTCTAGCTCCGTGGGTTGAGTTGAAGTACTCCATTATGTTTAGACCTTCACGGAAGTTTGAAATGATCGGTGTTTCGATAATCGAGCCGTCTGGTTTTGCCATAAGACCACGCATACCAGCTAGCTGGCGAATTTGCGCTGCACTACCTCTTGCACCTGAGTCTGCCATCATATAAATTGAGTTAAATCCACCTTTATCACTTTGGATAAGCTTCATCATCTCGCTTGCAACGCTATTGTTTGTATCTGTCCAGATATCGATAATCTTGTTGTATCTCTCACTATCTGTTAAAAGACCAGCGCCATATTGCTTTTGAATTTCACGAACTTTTTTCTTAGCTTCATCGATATATTTTTGCTTGCTATCTGGCACGATGATGTCTGCGATAGAGATAGAAATTCCCGCTTTTGTAGCATATCTAAAGCCTAAATTTTTAAGCTTATCAAGGAAGTCAGCCGTTACTTCAAGGCCGCCATTTCTATAAACATAATCAACCAAATTTGCAATATCTTTTTTCTTCATGATCTTATTCCACATATTTTCAGGGACAAAATCAGGAAGTATCGCTCTTAAGATCAAGCGACCAGCTGTTGTAAAGATGATCTTGTTATCAACCATTGTTTTGATTTTAGCGTGAAGGCCAAGTGTATTAGCCTCTTCAGCGATCATTACTTCATCGACGCTTGAGAAAATTTTATTTGCACCTTTTTCATCGTTTCTCTCTAAGCTTAGGTAATAAATTCCTAAAACCATATCTTGTGAAGGGACTGTGATGGCCTTACCACTTGCAGGAAGCAAGATGTTCATTGAGCTAAGCATCAAAATTTTGCACTCAGCGATAGCCTCTTGAGATAGTGGCACGTGAACAGCCATTTGGTCACCGTCGAAGTCAGCGTTGAACGCCGCACAAACTAGTGGGTGAAGCTGGATCGCCTTGCCCTCAACAAGAACTGGGTGAAACGCCTGGATAGAAAGCTTGTGAAGTGTCGGAGCACGGTTTAGCATAACTGGATAGTCTTTAACGACCTCTTCTAAGCACTCCCAAACCTCATTTGTCTTATCTTCTATCATCTTTTTAGCTTGCTTAACAGTTGTCGCATAGCCTTTTTCTTCAAGGCGAGCAAGCAAATGTGGCTTAAATAGCTCTAAAGCCATCTTCTTTGGAAGACCGCACTGATCCATTTTAAGCTTTGGACCAACGACGATAACAGAACGTCCAGAGAAATCAACACGCTTGCCTAGCAAATTCTGACGGAAGCGGCCTTGCTTACCTTTGATGATCTCACTTAGTGATTTTAGTGGTCGTTTATTTGCACCTTTTACCGCATTTGCTCTACGGCCATTGTCAAATAGCGCATCAACAGCCTCTTGAAGCATTCTCTTTTCGTTTCTGATAATGATCTCAGGTGCGTCAAGCTCAAGTAAGCGTTTTAGACGGCTATTTCTATTTATTACACGGCGATATAGATCATTTACGTCTGAAACAGCAAATTTACCACCATCAAGATTAACAAGAGGTCTAAGATCAGGCGGAAGAACTGGTAAATTTGTTATCATCATCCATTCTGGGCGGTTGCCTGAATTTAAAAAGCTCTCGATAACCTTTAAACGTTTTACGATAGTCTTTTTCTTGGCCTCAGAATTTGTAGCCTCCATCTCTTCTTGTAGCTGATTTAAAATTTGAGTTAGATCAAGCTCAGCTAGCATATCATAAATGACCTCGCCACCCATTCTAGCGCTAAAGCCAGTTTCTTCATATCTTGAAGCTAGGCTTTGATATTGCTCCTCGTTTAAAACGTCATATTTTTCAACTTTTTTAGAATTTTCATTGTCATAATAAGCCTCGCCAGCATTATCAACAATGTATGCTTCATAGTAAAGTACGCGTTCAAGGTCTTTCATCTTGATACCAAGAAGCGCACCTATACGGCTTGGCAAGAAATTTACATACCAGATATGAGCCACTGGAGTTACAAGCTCGATGTGACCCATGCGAGAACGACGAACTTTAGATGTTGTTACTTCAACGCCGCACTTTTCGCACTTGATACCTTTGTAGCGCATCTTTTTATATTTACCACAAAGACACTCATAATCACGGATCGGTCCGAAAATTTTGGCACAAAACAAGCCGTCACGCTCAGGTTTTAGCGTGCGGTAGTTGATAGTTTCTGGTTTTTTAACCTCGCCATAACTCCAAGATTTTATCTTCTCAGGACTTGCTAAACGAAGTTGGAAAGCTTCAAAATCACGAGGTCTATGCTCTTCTTTTATCTCAACTGGTTTTAAATTAGTTAGTTTCATTTGTCTCATCCTCATCATATACTTCCACATCAAGAGCTAGTGATTTTAGCTCGTTTGTTAGAACAAAGAACGTCTCAGGGATACCAGTCTCAGGAACGTTTTCACCTCTTGTTAAAGCTTTGTAAGCAGAGAGTCTTCCCTCAACATCGTCTGATTTTACAGTTAGCATCTCTCTTAGTGTATGAGCAGCACCATAAGCCTCAAGTGCCCAAACCTCCATCTCACCAAACCTTTGACCACCAAATAGCGCCTTACCACCGACTGGTTGTTGTGTAACAAGGCTGTATGGTCCAGTACTTCTTGCGTGAACTTTTTCATCAACCAAGTGGTGAAGTTTTAGCATATACATACAACCAACATTAACGCGTTCTCTTATCTTTGAGCCTGTGCGTCCGTCATATAGCTCAGTTTTGCCGTCGCTATCTATCTTTGCCATCTCAAATAGTTTTGCAAATTCGTCAGCTTTAACGCCTTCAAAAATCGGAGTTGCAAATCTTACGCCATTGCTCCAATCTTTTGCATACTCAAGAAGCTTCTCATCGCTCATCTTACCAAGAGCTTTTTTAGCGTCCATTAGCTTAGCGACGCTTGCGATCTCTATCATCTTAGCTCTTAGCTCTTTTATCCACTCGCCTTTTTTGGTCTCAAAAATTTCATTGATCTGCTCGCCTAAGCGGTAGCCAACAAGACCAAGGTGGCTCTCCAAAATTTGACCGATGTTCATACGGCTTGGAACGCCTAGTGGGTTTAGCACTATATCAACGATCTGACCGCTTGGAAGATACGGCATATCGACTTCTCTTACTATATTTGAAACGATACCTTTGTTACCGTGACGTCCAGCCATCTTATCGCCAACTTTTAGTTTGCGTTTTGTAGCTATATAAACTTTTACAAGTTTTACAACGCCGCTTGGTAAAATGTCATCTTTTTCTAAAATTTCTATCTTAGCGTCGTGCTCTTCTTTGAGCTTTTTCTTCTCATTTTGGAAGTAATTTTTTAGCTCATCATATTTCTTTTGAATATCTTTTGAAAAGCTCTTTACGATAGCATTTAGGGTAAATCTATTGATATTCTCAAAGTCAGCTTTGTTGATCTTTGAGCCTTTTTTATACTCTTTTTTATTTACCTCTTGATCGCTCGCTAGCGGGTTTTTAGAAAGAAGTGCTGTAACTTTTAGCATCTCTTCACGGTCTAGCATAAGCAGTCTATCGTGGTGCTCTTTTTCTAAAAGTGTCTTCTCTTCTTCATAAGCCTTGTTTGTTCTGCTATCTTTTTCATAGCCTTTTTTAGTGAAAATTTTAACATCAACAACCACGCCTTCCATTGAAGCAGAAGCATAGAGCGATTTATTTACCACGTGACCAGCTTTTTCACCAAAGATCGCACGTAGTAGTCTTTCTTCTGGAGTTGGCTTAACCTCGCCTTTTGGAGATACTTTGCCAACAAGGATCATGCCAGGCTTGATCTCTGTACCGATTTTAACGATACCGCTTTCATCAAGGTGCATAAGCTCCTCTTCTTTGACGTTTGGTATATCTTTTGTTATCTCTTCAACGCCGTCTTTTAGCTCACGAGCCTCAATCTCTTTTTCGTAGATATGAACGCTTGTAAAGGCATCTTCACGTATCATTTTTTCACTAATAACGATCGCGTCCTCGTAGTTGTATCCGTTCCAAGGCATAAATGCGATTAGCGCGTTTTTACCGATAGCTAGCTCGCCTTTTTCCATACTTGGACCATCAGCTATGATTTGATTAGCAACGATCTCATCACCTTTTTTAACGATCGGGTGTTGTGAAAATGTCGTATTCTGGTTTGTTCTTAAATTTTTCTCTAAAGAGTAGTGATCGATATATGGACCAGCTTCATCTTCACCAAGGATAAAGATGTTTTTATTATCAACCTTTTCAACCACGCCGCCTCGTTTTGCTTTTACACTCTCCCAAGCATCTCTTGCAATAACACTCTCCATACCTGTTCCAACGATAGGGGCAGTTGAACGAAGTAGTGGCACAGCTTGACGCTGCATGTTAGAACCCATAAGCGCACGGTTAGCGTCGTCGTGCTCTAGGAATGGGATAAGTGAAGCTGCAACACCAGCTATCATACCAGAGCAAAGGTCGATCAAGGTAACATCTTCTCTACGAGCAAGCATCATCTCGCCCTCTTTTCTAACCTCGATCAAGTCCTCAACGATATGTCCGTTTTCATCAAGTTTAGTTGATGCTGGAGCGATAACATTGCCCTCTTCTTGAGTTGCAGTTAGATAGACTATCTCATCAGTCACCTTGCCATCGACAACCCTTTTATATGGCGCTTCAACAAAGCCAAGGTCATTTACTTTTGCATAAGTTGAAAGAGTGTTTATAAGACCGATATTTTGACCTTCTGGGGTCTCAACCGGACAAATTCTGCCGTAGTGAGTTGGGTGAACGTCACGCACCTCAAAGCCGGCACGCTCTTTTACTAAGCCACCCTCGCCAAGTGCAGATAGACGGCGCTTGTGTGTAACCTCACTAAGTGGGTTTGTCTGATCCATAAACTGACTTAGCTGACCGCCAGTGAAAAATTCCATAATTGTCGCTGTGATCATTTTTGGATTGATAAGATCATACGGCATGATCTCGTCAGTATTGTTGCTCAGGCTTGTAAATTTATCACGGATAGCCTTTTGCATCTTAACAAAACCAAGGTGTAGCTCACTAGCAAGTAGCTCACCGATAGATCTTATACGGCGGTTACCAAGGTGATCGCGGTCGTCAATGTGACCTTGTCCATTTTTAACTTTTATAAGATATTTTGCAGTTTTGATGATATCTTCACTAGTTAGCAAGGTAACATACTCTGGCACATCAAGCGAGAGCTTGTGGTTCATCTTCATACGACCAACTTTTGTTAGGTCATATCTTTCAGGGTTAAACAATATATCATTTACAAAGCTTTTTGCAGCCTCTTTAACTACCGGCTCGCCAGGTCTCATGACCTTGTAAATTCTAATCGCAGCAAGATCATTTTCATCATCAACGCCCTCAGTTTGTTTTAAAACTTTAAGCATATCGTTGTCAGCGATAAATGAATTTATGATAGCGTCGTCAACACCGGCAGCAGAGTTGTTTATGATCTCGATACTTTCATGCTCAGCTAAAATTTTTGCAAGTTTATTCTCATCAAGAGCAGATAGTGTGTCATATAAAATTTCGCCACTTTCTGTGTTTATCACAGGGTTTGCCAAATATCTACCTATAAGTGCTTCGATCGGATACTCGACAAATTTAACGCCATCTTCGATTAATTTATCAGCTTTTTTCTTTGTTAGACGCTTGCCAGCTTGGTGAAGAATCTCTCCATCTTCATTTTTTATATCATACTCAACTCTTCCTAGATAATCCTCTGGATTGAAAAGAGTTAAAAATTTATTATTTTTAATAACCAAATTTTGTATCGGATAAAATAGCTTAATAATGTCTTGCTTTTTATATCCTAATGCCCTAAACAAGATAGTTACAGGCACTTTTCTGCGCTTATTTATCCTGACATATAAAATATCTTTTGTATCATATTCAAAGTGCAACCAAGATCCGCGATCTGGGATTATTTGAGCTGTATAGATAAGTTTATTTGCAACAGTTGCACTCTCCTCTTGTTTAAAGATAACGCCAGGGCTTCTATGAAGTTGATTTACAACAACACGCTCAACGCCATTTATAATAAATGAAATTCTATCTGTCATCAACGGAATTTCACGTATAAAAATTTCTTGCTCTTTTATATCTTTAACGCCAACTTTATCACCAGTCTTATCGTCTTTTTCATGGACAATAAGGCGTATTTTCATTTTTAAATTTACAGAGTATGTAAGACCTCTTTCTATACACTCTCTAATTGTATATTTTGGTTTTCCAATCTCTGAGCTAACATATTCTAAAGTCAAACGATTTTGCGGATCATGTATAGGGAAAATCGACTTAAAAACTTTTTCGATACCGCTTTCTGTCTGATTGTTATTTAGATTTAAAAAATTATCAAAGCTCTTTTTTTGTAGTTGTAGTAGGTTCGGAACGTCTATCTCTTTAACGACATTAGAGAAGTCAACTCTAAGACGATTTCCTGAGTATAAGCTATTTAACATTGCATCTACCTCGTGGTAATTTTGAAAGAAAAGTATAGCCTTTTAACAAGGCATCTAAAATTTAAAAAAGAGAGAGCCTCTGCTCTCTCTTGAAATATTAAGCCTAAATAATAAAAAATTATTTAAGTTCAACCTTAGCACCAGCCTCTTCAAGCTCTTTTTTAGCTGCTTCAGCTTCGTCTTTGCTAACGCCTTCTTTAAGAACAGATGGAGTTCCTTCAACTGCGTCTTTAGCCTCTTTAAGACCAAGACCTGTAAGTGCTCTAACAACCTTAATAACGTTGATTTTCTTATCACCAGAATCAACAAGAACGATGTTAAATTCTGTTTTCTCTTCAGCAGCAGCTGCACCACCAGCAGCAACTGCACCACCAGCTACCATTACAGGAGCTGCGCTAACACCAAATTTCTCTTCAAACTCTTTTACAAGTTCGCTAAGTTCAAGTACAGAAAGATTAGATATAAACTCTAATACGTCTTCTTTTGTAATTGCCATTTTTAATCCTTATTATTTTTTTAATTTAATTAAGCTGATTGTTCTTTTTTCTCTTTAAGCGCATTCAAACCAATTGTGAAATTTTGAATTGGCGCATTCCAAACTTGCAAAAGCATCGCAATAAGCTCATCACGGCTAGGCATTTTAGATAGAGCTTTAACTTTATCAACGCTTGCAACTTCGCCATCAATATAAGCTGTTTTAATTTTGAAAAGATCAGAATTTGACTCTTCAAATTTTGCGGCTACTTTAGTTACTGCTAACTGATCTTCACTCCAAAGATAGATGTTTGTATCTTTGAGTTCCATTCCGACTTTATCAGAATTTTTAAGAGCAATATTCGCAAGAGTATTTTTAATAACTTGAACTTTTACATTTTGTTCTTTAGCAGAATTTCTTAAAACTTCAAGTTTTTTAACTGAAAGACCACGATAGTCACAAACTACAATAGCTTCAGCAGTTTTAAATTCACTCTCTAATTTTGCAACAACTTCAGTTTTTTCGTTACGTGTCACTTTTTCTCCTTTCCGACCGGTAATTTCAAGCAGAGCGGGTCGAATCAATTAAGCCCAATGGCCTCGGCTATCTCCAATCTAAGATATAAATTTCTCTAAATTATTATTTTAAATCCATAACTTCTTGAGTATCAAGAGTTACAGAAGGGCTCATTGTTAAAGACAATGAAGCATTTTTTACATATCTACCTTTTGCAGTCGCAGGTTTATGTTTATTAATAGCTTTAATAAATGTTGAAATATTTTCATTTAATTGTTCTTTAGTAAAATTGACCTTGCCAAGACCTGCATGTATATTTCCTTGCTTATCAACACGGAAATTTACTTGTCCACTTTTTGCATTATTAACAGCTTGTGCAACATCCATTGTAACTGTTCCAGTTTTTGGATTTGGCATTAAACCTTTAGGTCCTAAAATTCTACCAACTTTACCTACAAGACCCATTAAATTTGGAGTAGCTATAAGAACATCGAAGTTCATTATACCCTTTTGGATATCCTCAACTAGATCATCAGCACCAACCATGTCAGCTCCAGCAGCTTTTGCCTCATCAGCTTTAGCGTCTTTTGCTATAACAGCAACTCTTACAACTTTGCCTGTACCAGCTGGCAAAACAACAGAACCACGAACCATTTGATCTGCATGTCTTGGATCAACGTTTAATTTTAACGCAATCTCAACTGTCTCATTAAATTTAGCAGAAGCTAGAGTTTTAACTGTATCGATAGCCTCGCTAAGGTTATAAATTTTATCTTGCTCTACTTTTTTGAGCAATTCTTGAAATCTCTTACTAGTTTTTCCCATAAATTTCTCCGCATATAAATTGCTTCCGTCTTTTGAAAATCAACCTGACGGTAAAGGTTTTAGTCTACTACTTCGACACCCATTGAACGAGCTGAACCAGCAATAATCTTAGCTGCTTGCTCTTTATCATTTGTATTTAAATCAACAAGTTTTTTCTCAACAATTTCTAAAACTTGAGCTTTTGTCAATTTACCTACCTTATTTTTTAAAGGATTATCTGTTCCTTTTGTTATACCTGCAGCCTTTTTAATAAGGTCCGTAGCAGGTGGTTGCTTTGTGATAAATGTAAAACTTTTATCAGCATAAACAGTAATAACAACTGGGATATTAAATCCAACCATATCTTTTGTTTTTTCATTAAAGGCTTTACAAAATTCCATAATATTAACGCCCTTTTGTCCTAATGCTGGACCAACTGGCGGGCTAGGATTTGCTTTTGTTGCGGCAATTTGTAATTTTATTTCACCTATAACTTTTTTAGCCATTTCTTGCTCCTTAAATTATCTTCTCAACTTGTGAATACAAAATATCAACAGGGGTACTTCTACCAAAAATAGAAACATTGAGTCTAAGCTTACCATGTATCATATCGTATTCTTCAACGATACCTGTAAAGTTAGCAAAAGGACCTTCTGTTATGCGAACGCTTTCACCATCCTCAAAAAATATTTTAGGTTTTGGTGCCGCTCTTTTTTGAACTTTCTCCAAGATAGTATTTATATCTTTTTCAGTCAACGGTGTAGGCTTTTTAGCCTCACCGATAAAACGTCCAACCTTTGGCAAAGACTGAATCTTATGCCAAAGAGCTGTATCAAGATCTAAACATGCAAAAGCATATCCAGGGTAAAGAGTTCTTTCATTAATTTTTTGCTTACCGTTTTTTATCTCTATTACGTCTTCTGTAGGAACGATAACTTCTTTTAGTTGATCTTCGATACCATGATCTCTAACTAAATTTTCAATTCCTCTTTTTACTGCCATTTCGCTACCAGCGTAAGTTTGTATAGCATACCATTTATGTGACATTATTTTTCCTTATCCTATATAACTTTAGAAAGAACAAAGGACATAATAACATCAACAAGAGCTAAAAAAAGTGAAACAACAGCGACCACGATAAAAACTGCAATAAAAGCATTTCTAATTTGTTCTTTAGTAGGAAAGATAACTTTCATTATTTCCAATTTAGATAGCTTTATATAATTTATAAATTTTTCCATAATCTTAACCTTAATTGTGGCAGGGCAAGAGGGATTCGAACCCCCAACCATTGGATTTGGAATCCAGCGCTCTACCGTTGGAGCTATTGCCCTAATAGCTACTTATTCTTAATTAGCTTTTTAACTTAACTTCTTTATGAACAGTATGTTTTTTTAATCTTGGGCAATATTTTTTGAGCTCAACCTTATCTGTAGTGGTTTTACTGTTTTTTGTAGTAGTATAATTGATATCACCACACTCAGAGCATTTTAAACCGATTTTAATTCTCATATATATATTCCTTATAGAAAGCCAAAGGGTTTTCCCCTTTGGCATAATTTTATAAATTAACCAAGTATTTTTGAAACAACACCTGAACCAACAGTTCTACCACCTTCACGGATAGCAAAACGAGTACCCTCTTCAAGTGCAACTGGAGCGATAAGCTCAACAGAAATTCTTACGTTATCACCTGGCATAACCATCTCTGTGCCTTCTGGTAATGTAATAGAACCAGTAACGTCAGTTGTTCTTACATAGAATTGTGGTCTATAGTTGTTAAAGAAAGGAGTATGGCGACCGCCCTCTTCTTTAGTTAGGATATAAACCTCACCCTCAAATTTTGTGTGAGGAGTAATTGATTTAGGTTTGCAAAGAACCATACCACGTTCAACGTCTTCTTTTTTAGTACCACGAAGAAGAACACCAACGTTATCGCCAGCTTCACCTTGATCCATCTCTTTTCTAAACATCTCAACACCAGTAACTGTTGTTGTTTGCGTAGGTTTGATACCAACGATTTCTATTGTGTCACCAACTTTAACAACACCTTTCTCAATTCTACCTGTTACAACTGTACCACGACCTGAAATTGAGAAAACATCTTCGATTGGCATAAGAAGATCTTTGTCCGTAGCACGAACTGGAGTTGGGATATAGCTATCAACCGCATCCATTAGTTCCATAATTTTTGCTGACCATTCACCATCTTGTCCAGCTTTTGCCTCTTCAAGAGCTTTAAGTGCTGAACCAGAAACTATTGGAGTATCATCACCTGGGAAGTTGTACTCGTTAAGTAGTTCGCGAATTTCCATTTCAACTAGTTCAAGTAACTCAGCGTCATCAACCATATCTGCTTTGTTCATGAAAACAACGATATAAGGAACACCAACTTGGCGAGATAGCAAGATGTGCTCTCTTGTTTGTGGCATTGGGCCGTCTGCTGCAGAAACAACTAGAATAGCGCCGTCCATTTGGGCAGCACCAGTAATCATGTTTTTTACATAGTCGGCGTGGCCTGGGCAGTCAACGTGAGCATAGTGACGTTTTTCTGTCTCATACTCAATGTGTGAAGTAGCAATTGTAATACCACGCTCTTTCTCTTCTGGAGCATTATCAATATTATCATAATCTTTTAGCTCAGCAAGACCTTTGCGTGAAAGAACAGCAGATATTGCAGCTGTTAAAGTAGTTTTACCATGGTCAACGTGACCGATAGTGCCTATGTTTACGTGTGGCTTGTTGCGTGAAAATTTTTCTTTAGCCATCTTTTCCTCCGTTATGATATGTGTCTTTATCTAAATTCAAATTCGTATAGTAATATAAAATCATATAAACCAGTGGAGCTCATAGCGGGACTTGAACCCGCGACCTCTTCCTTACCAAGGAAGTGCTCTACCTCTGAGCCATATGAGCGAAAAACGCTTGGCTGAGATGATTTTAATCAACATACAAACAACTAAAAATTCATGAAAATAAAGATGGAATAACTGTGTTTAGTAAAATCTAGATACAGCTCCCAGTTTACTTTCCCAAATTTTGGAGCGGGAAACGGGGCTCGAACCCGCGACCCTCAGCTTGGAAGGCTGATGCTCTAGCCAACTGAGCTACTCCCGCATAACATGGTGGTGAGACGTGGATTCGAACCACGGAAGACATAGTCAGCAGATTTACAGTCTGCCCTCGTTGGCCGCTTGAGTATCTCACCTTAAACATTAATAAGTTATTTTGGTATTTTCTGGTCAAACACTGTTACAAAATGGAGCTGGTGAACGGACTTGAACCGCCGACCCACTGCTTACAAGGCAGTAGCTCTACCAACTGAGCTACACCAGCACCTGTTTTGTGAAGTGGCAATTATAGCCCAAAATAAAATAAAAGTCAAGGAGATTTTGAAAAATATTTTATCTAATTTTTTGTAATCAAAAATCTATAGAATTTATAAAAAATTTCAAAAACACCCGCTAGACTGAGCCATTTTTAACAAAAATAAAAAATAAATTTTACATATACAAAATTTCATATTTTCATAGTTTTATTTTTTTTAAAAGCTAAAATTTCTATAATTACGAAAAATTACAAAGGATTTAATATGCAATTTTTACCTTGGGCGGTAATTTTACTGCTAATTTACGTGATCTATTTCTTAATGATCCGCTATGAAAAAAAGATAGCAACGCTAAGCAAAATGATCGAGCAAAACAGTGATGGTATTAAAGAAAATAGAGACCTTATAGGTCAAAACAGATCACTAATCGAGAAAAATAAACACAACATTGAGAAAAATACTAAAGATATTACAACAAATGTTGAAAAAATAGACATCGACTTGGAAGATTAATTCTTCCAAAATTTCTCTTCTTTTTCCTTTTTTATCAAATTTTCGTAAGTTTGCATTCTTATATTCACTGGCTCTAAATTTATACCATCTTTTTTTATCTTAAAATATTTCCCATCCATCAAGCAATACTCTGGCACCAAGTCATAGCGCTTCGAAAGTGGCAAAACTCTAAAGCTTAGATTATCTAGTATCAAAGGCTCTTTGTGTAAATTTTCCCAAACAGCTAGCACCATATGATATTTTTTTGTATTTTTTTCTTGAACAACCAGAAGGCATTTTTGATTATCCACGCCAAGATCTTTTAGGCTATCGCGCTTTGATATCGCGTACTCTTCGCAGTCTCCGCCACCTCGCCTTAAAAACTCACCCCTAGTGCTCCACACATCGACATTTGTATTGTAAAAATCATCATATCTTGGCATCAAAGAATTTAGGTATGAATTTATGAGCTCCAGCTTTCTTATAAAGCTTTCGTGTTCTATTTTTTTCATAAAATTTGCATAGTGGTTTAGGATATTTTTACAAATTTGATTTTTACATTGAGATATATTTTTTGGAGAAATTTCAAAATTATTTGCAAAAAGAGAAGAAACAAAAAAGAAAAGAAGCAAAATTTTACACATGCAGCTGCTTCATTAAAAGCACAAGACCTATTCTATCTTTCACATTTAGCTTGCTGTAAATCGACGTAGTGTGCGCCTTTACCGTCCTTAAAGTAATGCCTGTTTGCTCTGAAATTTCATTGTTTGTTAGACCTTGGTAGATTAAGTTTGCGATCTCTTTTTCGCGTGAGCTAAGCTCGCTTAGATCAGACTTTTTCTCTAAAGTTTCACTTTCATTATTTATATATGAGCCAGTTAGTTCTCCGATCATCGCTTGGATAAATTCTGGATAAAGCCAAACTTTGCCATTTAAAATCGTCTCAAAGGCATCTTCAAAGTGTGTCTTTCTCATGTGTGAGTTTGCATATCCTTTGACACCAAGAGCCAGCAGATGTTTGCCTTCACTAAATTTTGGTTCGTTTGCAAGGATTAGACATTTTATATTTGGAAAACTTTCATGAATGGTTTTTATATTTTCATCAAGGCTATCTTTAAAAGCATTTGTATCGATACCGACGATATCGACCTCGTCGTTTAAATTTGCAAAAAAATCCTTTTTATTATGAGTAAATTTCACATCGTCATCTGAAAAATACCCTCGCCAAAGATTATTAAGCGAACCATTTTGAGTAAAAAAAACCACATTCATAACCATATTTCCTTATGTCACATATAGGTTTGCTCGTAAATTTTTGACTCATTTACGAAAACGATCAAGTAGCGTTCCTTGCCACTATTTGCCTCAAATTTATAACTAAAAGTGGATAAGAATTTCTCAACCACTTCTTTGTCTTCTTTTAAAAAGATACTCATCTCAAAACAACCATTTGATATGGCGTATCTATATGGCACGCTAAGAGATAGTAAATTTAGATCAAAGTCCAAGCTGTCGCTGTTTTCATCGTAGCCGCTAATTGATATCTTGATGCTGCTTACTAGCTCATCCTCTATCTTTAGCCCAGCTAAGCTGATGTGCTCTTCTTTTTTTAAATTTATCATCTCATCAAAGCTTTTTTCACAGTCTTTAAAGAGAAATTTAACGACCTCTCTTCCGATTAGATCGCATATTTTGCCATCATTTAAAATGACAAATTCCTCAGCCAGCTTTGCTCTTGAAATTTGATATTCGCTAAAATTTCGCTCAAAGCTAGCTGATTTTTGCATTATCGCTCCGTTAAAGCGTTTTGTTTTGCTTTTAAGATAGGTTTTAGCAGATAGTCAAGTATTGTCTTTTTACCGGTGATGATATCGGCTGAAACTATCATACCAACCTTGATCCTAAGTGGCTTCTCTTCGCTGCCAAGATAGTTTTTCTCAGTTTCTATCCTGACTAGATAGTAGCTCTCGCCTGTTTTTTCATTTGTCTCAGTATCGGCACTGATCTGCGTTACTTTGCCTTTTAAGCCGCCATAAATACTAAAATCATACGCCGTAAATTTAACCATCGTATCAAGTCCAGGTCTTAAGAATGCAACGTCAGCTGGCTTGACCTTTACCTCAGCGATGAGCTTATCTTCTAGTGGGACGATCTCAGCTATGTTTTCACCAGGCTTGATAACGCCAGAGACTGTATGCACCATCATCTTACTAACGATACCATTTACCGGAGATCTTACATAGGTTCTTTCAACCCTGTCGCTTAGGCTGATTTGCGACTCGTTTATCCTTGCGATCTCAGCAGAGACTTCGTTCAGCTCTTTTTTTGCATTATTTTTAAATGCCAGCTTTGCCTCTTCTATCTTATTTTTTGCCTCTTTTATGGTTGATTCGACCCTTGGTACAGCAAGCACAGATGCGTCAAGCTCGCCCTTTAGGTCATTTACACGTCTTTGAAGCTGGATATACTCGACCTCACTAACAAGGCCTTTTTTAAAGATAGGCTCCATGATAGCTTTTTCTTTTAAAACAAGGTTGTAGCTATTTTGAGTTTGAGAAATTTTATTTCTAAGCTCATTTAGCTCACTTTGGCGTTGATGGATCTGCTCTGTTAGAATTCCTATTTGCTCATTTAGGTGATCGATGTTTGAGTTATGCAAGCTTATCTCGTATCTTACAGCCTTGCTATTGTTCGCATCTCTTGTTTCGTTGTAGTCAAATTCTTTATCATTTGCTTCAGCATCAAGCCTCATAAATTTAGCCTGAAGCTCATCAAGTCTTAGCTTTGACTCGCCGTAGCTACTTGTAAAGTTTTTATTATCAAGCCTGATTAAAATTTGATCTTTTTTAACCTCATCGCCCTCTTTTACAAAAATTTGATCTACGATACCACCCTCAAGGTTTTGTATCGCTTGGTTTTTGCCTGATGGGATGATCTTGCCACTACCTCTTGTTATCTCATCTATCTGCGCCCACGAAGCCCAAAGAAGTAGCCAAAATACAGTTATGCTAACTGCATAAAGTATCTTTTTTGAGGTTGATGGAGCTTTTGCCAAAACTGCTTCTGAGAGGCTTGACATAAATTTCAAGTCATAAGCATCGTAGTTTTTTGCTTGGATGTTTGACTTGATGCCATCTACGCTATTTAAAATTTGATCTCCAGCGCTCTCTTGATCTTTTATGTCGCTTTTTTGAACTGGCTTTTCGTCTGGCTTTAAATTTTCATTTTGTTGATTTTTTATATCTTCTTGCATAATCACTTCCCACTAAGTCTAGCTAAAACTTCGTCTCTTGGACCATCTAGTAAAATTTTGCCGTTATCCATCACTATGAGCCTATCAACAAGATCGAGCATCGATGTTCTGTGAGTTACTAAAATCATAGTTTTATTTACGGTATTTACCTTTAAATTTGCTTTTAGCTTGCTCTCAACTGTGTTGTCTAGTGAATTTGTAGGCTCATCAAGCAAGATGATAGGACTATCAAGCAAAAATGCCCTTGCCACAGCTATACTTTGGCGCTGACCACCACTTATGCCATCGCCTCTTTCAAATACTGGCATGTCAAATCCAAGCGGGTGAGCATTTACATACTCGTCCACGCCGCTCACTTTTGCAGCCTTGATGATCTGCATATCATCAACGTATGGAGCTTTTTGCACGATATTTTCTCTAACTGTTCCTTTAAATAGCACAACATCTTGTGGTACGTAGCCGATATTTCTTCTAAGGTCAGCTGGGTCGATCTGGTTGATATCTATACCATCGATTAGCACTGAGCCTTCAGTCGGTGCATAAAGGCCTAGGATTATCTTTTGCAGTGTTGTCTTACCAGAGCCATTTCTACCGATGATGCCTACTTTCTCACCTGGCTGAATGACAAAATTTATCCTATCAAGTGAGCCTTTTGTAGTATCTGGATATGTAAAGCTAACGTTTTTAAACTCTATCTTGCCCTCAAAAGAATTTCTTCTAACAAATTTCTTGCCCTCAGGCCTTTCAACTGGCATCTGCATGATCTTACTAAGGCTTTGATAAGCTGTCTTTGTCTGCTCGAAATTTGCAGCTAGTGAGGCTACTTGACCCATAGGGGCGATCGCACGAGAACTAAGCATAACAGCAGCGATCAAACCACCCATAGTAAGGTGCGTATCTTGTATCATATAAACGCCAAGAACGATGATAGCGATAGTGTTTAACTGCACCAAAAATGAAGTCACGGTTGTGATCGAAGTAGTGATTATTTTTGATTTGATACTTCTGTTTGCTATCTCGCCAGTCGCCTCCTCCCAGTTCCACTGCACGTGTCCGCTAGCACCAAGAGTTTTAATGGTCTCTAAGCTGCTAAGGCTCTCTATCAAAATTCCATTTTTCATAGCTGAAGCCTCAAATGTGCTTTTGATCGCGTTTTGAAGTGGGTCTTTTATAAAAAATGTGTAGCACAAAATAGCTATCATGATAACGATAGGCACAAGCACAAGGTAGCTTCCTATAAAGTAGGTAACTATCAAGAAGATTAACGCAAATGGTAGATCAACAATGGCAGCAAGTGACGCAGATGAGAAGAAATTTCTAACTGTGTCAAATTCTTTTAAGTTGCTAGCAAATGAACCAACCGACTTTGGCTTATTGCTAAATTTCATATCCATGACGCGCTCAAACAAGATCGAGCTCATAATGATATCGCTCTTCTTGCCTGCGATCTCAAGAAAATACGAACGAACAAATTTTAAAAATAGATCGATGCCATAAACGACGCTCACGCCAAGCGCTAGAACCCAAAGTGTCTCAACTGCGTTATTTGGCACAACGCGGTCATAGACGTTCATAGTAAAGAGTGGGCTTGCAAGGACAAATAAGTTTATGATAAAACTTGCTATCACGACGTCAAAGTAAATTTTCTTAGAGCGCTTTAAAGTGCCCCAAAACCAGTGATCATTACCAGCGTCGATAAGCTTTGTCGAGCTTGTATCTTCTGGGACAAATTCACGTTTTAGGTAGTAAGCATAGCCTAGATACTCATCTTTTAGCTTGCTTGTTTCTATCGTGCTAGTACCAGTTGAAAGATCGGGCGTGATGATGTTTGCCATCTTTTTGTCTTCGCTGAAAGATTGCAAGATGCAAGCTTTTTTGCCTCTAAGCATCAAGATACAAGGCAAAACTAAAGGCGAAATTTGATCAAGGTCTTTTCTGACAAGCGTTGATGCAAAGCCAGCACGTGAAGCTGCACGAGAAAATAAAGACTTCGAGCTCTTTAGTGAAAAAAGCTCGATCTCTTCGCCATCTTTTACAGGCAGACCGATAGTCAAAGCATCGGCACTATATGGGTTGTTATGAAGTTTGGTAAAGATCACCAAACATTGAAGCAGTTCGTCTTTTATCTTATCGCTATGCATCTATCATCCAATATTTTTGATTTCATCTATGTAAATTCCTTGCATATTTTTAATGCCAAGCTCAATTAGCTTACTCTTTTGCTCTTCACTCTCAACACCAATCGCAATCAAAATGATATCTTTTGAGCTTAAAACAACATCTAGTGATTGTTTTGTGTTTGCTCCTGATTTATCACTTAAAAAGTCGATTAAGACGCTTGACTGGATCTTTACGTAGTCTGGATTAAATTCTTTTAGCTTCTCAATGCCTTTTGCATTAAGATCAAAGTGATCAAATCCAAAACCAAAGCCGAGTTCTTTTAATTTTTTAGTAAGTCTAACTATACTTTCGATACTAATATCGTCTTTGTTTGGAATTTCTATATAGTTTTTAGATTTTGAAATTTGAGCGATTTTCTTAAGAGTAGCTTCAAGTTTTGAGAAATTTTCATCCGAGCTTAGTATCTCTTTACCCAAATTTATCGCTAAGCTTCCTTGAGGTAAGATATTTTCAGGCAAAATTCTAGCGATCCTATTTAGGATATGAAGATCGAGCATCGCACCTAAATTTAGCTCATTTACCATTGGCATAAAGTATGATGCCATACGCCATTTGCCCTCGCTATCAACGAGCCTTAGATAAAGTTCATACTGCTCAAAGTTTGAGTCAAAACCAACTACTTTTTGAGCTGCAAATTTAAATTTATCCTCTTTTATAGAGTCAAAAATAAGCTCTTTGTATTTCTCTTTGCCGATGACTAAGGTGTTTTGATTTGCATTAAATTCTTTGCAAGTAAAGCAGCCGGCTAGTCTTGCGCTAGCCAAAGTAACGTCAGCTGATGTAAGTAGTGTCCTCATGTCAGTGCTTGGCGAGTACTCGACAATAGCAGCATTGACTGGGCATTCGCTATCATTTATAGAGAAATTTGCATAGAGTTTTTTAAACTCAGCCATGATCTTATCGTCTAAAGCTGAGAAATTTGATGAGTTTTTACCGTAAGAAAGCAAGATAAAATCGTTGTCATTTAGCCTTGCAACGATCGCATTTTGGTCATTTTCGGTTGATTTTTCTTGTAAAATTTGGGCTATTTTTATGATGACACTTTGCCATTTTTCAAAGCCAAGAACGCCTTTTAGCCCTGCTAGATCTTTAAAGCTAACAAGCGAAGCAACACCGCTTGAATACTCTTCACTTGCTAAATACTCGCTAAATTTAGTTTGGAAAAATCTTCTATTGTAAGTACCGCTCATAGAGTCTTTATATAAAAGCTCTTGATACTTGCTAAGCGTAGCCGCCTCTCTTTCAAATATGTCTTGAACCTTGCTAACCATCGAGTTCATGGCGAGCACCATCTTTTTAAGGTCTGTTGTGAATGGAATTCTCTTTTGGATGATAAATTTATTATCAAGTATCGCTTCAGCTTGATCCTGCACCTTAACAAGTGGTCTAAATATCGCCTTAAGAGCAAAAAACGCCACGACAAGAGCGATGATGATCATTAAAGCTAGAAAGTTAAAAATATTTTTTGAGTTTGAGTAAAGCTCGTTGTAAGCAAGTGCTGTGCTACCTTGAACATAGAGTGTGCCAAATTTAGCCCAGCCAGTCATGATCTCGCTAGTTGCAACAGGTGCTTCAAATTTAGCGATCTTATAAAACCACTCAGGGATATCTTTAACGATAGTTTGTTGAGAATTTTCTATGAGCACCTTACCATCGACATCTTCAAGTTTAATGAGCTTGTATCTGCCGCTATCAAACATAGAATTTATCATCGTTTGTGCCAGAGACATATCCTCAGGATCAACTATCGGCTTTAAAGCAAGTCCAAGTGAGTTTGCTGTGTGCCTTGCGTTTTCACCGAGCTGGTCGTTGATGTATCCATTTAGGCTCTTAAAATTTAAGTAGCCAACAGCCATAAAAATCACGATGCCAAAAGCTATCACAGCGATCATAATCTGTTTAAATAGCGTCATAAATCCTCTTTTCCTATCCTATCTATTAGTTCCATCCACTTAGGATTTTGTTTTTTATTTCCACCTGGTATTGCCTGACCAAGACCTTCTTGTTTTGCCAAGTATAGCGAATCACCGTTGAAACTATAAACTGGCACAAGGTCTGTTCTTTGAGTTGCGATTTTTATTTTACCATTTATGTTGTCTAAAATTAATGGAATAGACTTTGGTGTATCATAATATGCCAAAACCATATGTGCTTGGTTGTATCTTAAGGCTTTAACGTATGTGAAGTATAATTTTTGAGTTGGAATTCCAAGTTGCTTTAGGGTGAAATACTTTGCGATAACGTAGTCTTCGCAGTCACCAGCGCCTTTTCCTACAAATTCCATTCTGGTAGCCCAGTAATCTTTTTTATGCCAAAGTTGCATATCATCAACCCACCTAAAAGAGTTAAAAAAATCATTTACTTTTATTAATTTCTCTTGTTCGGTTGCATCTTGCAATGAAGTCATTAAAGAATTTAATGCCGATGCCCTTCTTCTTGCATCTTCTCCATAAATTTTAGCCACCTTTGCTATCGTTGTTTGTTTTATAAAATCCCCGACAGCATTTAATGCTAATAACGAAAAAAGGACGCTTAAAGTAAGCGTCCAGAATTTTGCTTTGACCCTCATGGTCATCACTTTTTAAATTTTTATCTTAAGTCGTTTTGAATACTGCAAGCGCCTTGAATATATCTCTTAGCAAAGCCTGGCTCAAAACTATCTGAAACCATACCCATGTTATCTAGCAATCTATATTTTGCATAAGATAGTGCAGTCTCAGTTGTAGCGATCTCTTTTAAAGCTGTGTTGTACTCATTTTCTGCATCAAGTAGGTTGATAAGGTCACGGCGACCGATTCTAAACTCATCTTGGTAAGCATCAAGTGTAGCTTTTGCATACTCAACGTGTTGATTTAGATATCCCATTTTCTCTTGGTTAAGAACATAGTTTTGCCATGAGAATTCTAAAGACTCTTTAAGCTCTCTTACAAGGTTGTCCATAGTTTGTTGCTCTTGTTGAACAGCAAGTTGGCTCTTCTCTTTATTTAGCTTATCATTGCCTTTGTTGTAAAGGTTATAGTTTAGTCTTAAAAGAGCGTCAAATGTTTGCTCTTCATAATCATCATATAAAACATTTGAGTGATCATAAGCACCTGACACAACAAGATCTAGTTTTGGCAAAAATGGCGCATTTGACTCTTTTACAACAGACTCTGCCATAGCAATGTTTGATCTTTGAACTAGAAGTGTTGGGTTACAAAGAACAGCTTTGTCATAAACAGCCTCTTTAGTGCTTGGTAATGGCAGGTTAAATTCAGGCATTACTAGGTTTTTAGCAGCAACTTTTCTTCCATATAGTTTTTCAAATGTAGAAAGTGCGTCTTCATAGTTATTTTTTGCAGCTATATAGTTTGATTGAGCCAAAGTATAACGTGATCCAGCTTGTCTCTCTTCAGAAGCTACGCCGTAACCTGATCTTGCTCTATCTTTGATTTGGCTATAAATTTCTTCATGGCTTTTTACGTTTTCTTCTTCAATGTCAAGAATTCTCTTTGTTTGAAGAACTTGTAGGTAAGCATTTGCAGCGCTTAGTGTTAGTCTATCTGCAGCTTGAGCTACTGTGTAAGCAGCTGAGTCAAGTCTTGCACTTTGAGAGTTGATTCTGTTTTTATCAGCACCACCATTATAGAGGTTTTCAACTAAAGTTAAAGATGCGCCAGATACTCTGCCATCACCTCTTCTTGTTGTAAGACCATCATCAAGACGTTTTCTCTCATATCCTACTCTAGCAGCTGCATCAAGTGTTGGATAGTAAGCATTTTTAGCTATTTTTAGGTCTTTGCCTACTTGTAAGTAGTTAAATTCTGTAGCTTTTAAGCTTGGGTTTTCATTTAAAATAGTTTTTACAACTTGATCCAAAGTCAATACGCTATCATCAGCTTGTGCTGTAGCTACTGCTTTAGGCTCTGCTGATATAGTTTGCTCTATATTAGATTTTTTAGCTGACTGAGCATTTGTTACAGGTGACTTAGCTCTCATTAAAGCATCTTTATAACCTGACTCATTTTGAACTTTTGCAAGTAACTCATTAGCTTCATTTTCAGAAACTGGAGCTGTATCAACATATAAAAACTTTCTTCCACCAACTTCATAAACGCCAGTAGTTAGTCTGCTATCTGATATTTTGCTGTTTACTTTACTAACAGCACTATCGATTCTAGCAGCGCTATCATCTTGAGCGAATGAAGCTAGAAAAATCCTATAAGGGACATCTTGAGCAGACAACAGTGTTGCTGCAGCCAAAGCACTAATTGCTAACATCTTTTTCATAACTAGATCCTTTTACCTTTTATTGCCAAACTTTTGCTTGACTTTTGGTGCGAATTATACACCAAGAAATATTAAACGTATTTTAAATATCTTATGACAAAAAAATAATTTTTATATTGTCTTAGAAAATCGCCTTAAATTTTCAGGAATTTTCTTAAGATACTCATCAAAACACATTGCAATATTTCGTATTATCAGCGTTCCTGTCTCATTTACACTGATTTTATCTGTCGTAACATCGACAAATTCACTTAAATTCTTTAGCTCTTCAAGCTCATTTTTGAAATGTTCAAAGAAATTTATATGAAATTCATCCTCGACTGCCTTGATATTAAGCCCAAAATTACTCATCAAACTCATGATCACACTTTTTCTAAGCAAGTCTTCATCACTTAGATAAATTCCCTTTGCGTATGGCAACTTTCCACTATCGATCGCTTTTTCATACTCATCCATATCTTTATGATTTTGCGCATAGTGTCTTTTGCACTCACCGATACTTGTAATGCCTATACCGATAAGATCAGCGCCACCTTTTGTCGTATAGCCTTGGAAATTTCTATGCAAAGTGCCATTTGCCAAAGCGCCAAAAAGCTCATCATTTGGCTTTGCAAAGTGATCCATTCCTATCATTTTGTAGCCATTTTTAGTTAAAAACTCAGCTGTAAATTTTAAAATTTCAAGCTTCACTTCTGGATTTGGCAGGGTTGTCTCATCAAATTTACGCATCGACTTTTTTATCCAAGGCACATGAGCGTAATTAAATACTGCAAGCCTATCTGGATCAAGTGTAAGAGCAAGCTCAAGCGTCTTTTTAAAGCTCTCCAGACTTTGATATGGCAGGCCGTAGATCAGGTCCATATTTATTGATTTTATGCCCTTTTCTCTGGCCATTTTTACGGCATTTTGAGTGATCTCGTAGGGCTGAATTCTATGAATTTCTTTTTGCACTTTCTCATCGAAGTCTTGCACGCCGTAGCTTATACGGTTAAAGCCGTGAGATATGAGCACATCAAGCTGCTCATTTGTCAAAAATCTCGGGTCTATCTCGCAGCTTATCTCAGCCTCTTTTGAGAAATTTTTAAATTTAGCCTTGATAAGTTTAATGATCTCATCAAGTTGCTCGGCATTATAAAATGTCGGTGTACCGCCACCAAAGTGCATCTGCAAGACCTCGGTGCTTGTATCTAGGTGGCGAGCTAAAATTTCAAGCTCTTTTTCTATATATCTTATATATCTCTCTTTGCGGTCCTCTTTGCTCGTGTAGATGACGTTACAGCCACAAAAATAGCAAGCACTCCTGCAAAATGGCAAGTGCAAATAAAGCGAAAGCGGCCTTTTTTTATCGCGGTTTTCAAGCTCTTTTATATAAGCCTCGTAGCTAAATTTATCGCTAAACTCCGGTGCTGTCGGATAGCTCGTATATCTTGGCCCTGGCCTTGAATACTTCACATACGCACTAAAATCAATCATCTGCCCTGCTCCTTGCCATTTGGATCATCTCTTTTATATCTACAAATAAATTTGGATGCTCTTTTTTGATATTTTTTACCAGCTTATCAAGGTCGATGTTAAACTGCCTGCTCTTTTTATCGTGAGCGATCTTTTTGATCTCATCCATCGCAACCACCCAAACATCGCTAAAATCAACTGGGATATTTTGCCAGATCGTCTTTTCAAGCCTTAGGTCAAAATTCTCTTTTTGCGACTCTTTTAAGGCCTCTATCAAAGCTGAGAGCGATTGTACAGAAATGACCGTGTGTAAATTTTGATTTTCATCAATGCCAAACCACGGCTCTTTCGAGTCCCAAGAGCCACTTTTTAAATTTAAAATGTGCTCGTTTGGATTTTTCGTTGAAACTATCTCAAAGACCGTTTTTTCAGGCTCGCTTAGCCCAAGGTTATTACCGATCTCATCTATCTCATCATATATATTTTTCTCTTCACTCATCTTCTTCTCTCATCCAGCCAGACCATCACGCCCTTTTGTGCATGAAGTCTATTTTCTGCCTCGCTAAAAATTTCATCCGCGTGCCTCTCAAAGACCGCCTCGCTTACCTCGTAGCCTCTGTAAGCTGGCAAGCAGTGCAAAAATATCGCATCTTTTTTAGCTAAACTCATCAAATTTTCATCCACGCAGTATCCAGCAAAGTCTTTTAGCCTCTTTTCTTTCTCGGCCTCTTGCCCCATCGATACCCAAGTGTCCGTAGTCACTACATCGGCACCATTTACCGCTTCTTTTATATCATTTGTGATAAAAATTTTCGCACCTGAAATTTTTGCGTTTTCATTAGCTATTTTTAAAATTTCAGCATCCACCTCATAGCCTTTTGGCGTGGCGACCCTTAGCTCAAGGCCAAGCTTGCTAGCTAACATGAGCCACGAGTGAGTCATGTTGTTGCCATCTCCTACGTACGCGACCTTCTCGCCTGCGCTAAATTCAAGCATGGTTAGATAGTCCGCCATGAGCTGCACTGGGTGAAATTTATCGCTTAAGCCGTTTATCACTGGTACGCTTGAAAATTTAGCAAATTCTTCTAGCGTCTCGTGCTTATCGACCCTTAGCATAGCCATATCACACATCCTGCTTATCACTCTAGCAGTGTCACGTATAGGCTCACCACGTCCTATTTGTATATCATTTTTGCTTAAAAATAGCGCATATCCGCCAAGCTCATGCATGCCCACATCAAAGCTCACTCTAGTTCTAGTTGAGCTTTTTTCAAATATCATCGCAAGCTTTTGATCTTTTAGATAAGGCTTAAAATCTCTAGCCTTCGCCTCTTTTTTGATCTTGCGGGCTAAATTTATCATCTGCTCGATTTCATCTTTGCTAAAGTCATTTAGCGTCAAAAAGTGCCTCATCTTAGCCCCTTAAAATTTTAGCTGCTTCTTTTGCATGATAGGTGATGATCAAATTTGCCCCTGCTCTTTTAAAGCCGATTAATGTCTCCATCATGACGCGCTCGTAGTCGATGATGCCAGCTTTTGCGCCAGCTTTTAGCAGTGCGTACTCGCCGCTTACGTTATAGACGCAAAGCGGCAGAAGTGTTAAATTTCTTAGCTCTCTAACGACGTCAAGATAAGCAAGCGCTGGCTTTACCATCAAGATATCAGCGCCTTGCGCCTCGTCTTGCAAGCTCTCATTTATAGCCTCCAAGCGGTTTGCGCTGTCCATTTGATAGCTCTTTCTATCGCCAAAGCTTGGTGCGCTTTGCGCCACGTCACGAAATGGTCCGTAGTAGGCTGAGGCAAATTTAGTCGAGTACGCCATCACTGGTAAATTTTCAAAGCCATTGTTATCAAGCGCCTCTCTTAGTGTTGCGATGATGCCATCCATCATGCCGCTTGGTGCGATCATGTCGGCGCCATTTTGAGCGTGCACTAAGGCTTGTTTGGCTGAAATTTCAAGCGTTGCATCGTTGTCGATGGTGTTATGCACGTGGTCGATTATGCCGCAGTGGCCGTGGTCTGTGTATTCGCAAAAGCAAAGATCGGTGACGACTACTAAATTTGGGAATTTATCTTTTATGGCACGAAGCGCAGTTGCGATGATGCCGTCGTTGCTTAGTGCGTCGCTGCCAACGCTATCTTTTAGGCTTGGTATGCCAAATAAAATGATCGATTTTATGCCTAAATTTACTATCTCTTCGCACTCTTTTAAAATTTCATCGATACTCATTTGATAGACGCCTGGCATCGAAGCGATCTCGTTTTTAACGCCTTTGCCCTCGACTACAAAGAGCGGATAGATGAAGTCATTTACGCTAAGGCTAGTCTCTCTTACCATGTCTCTTAAAGCTGGATTTATTCTTAATCTTCTAAAACGTTTAAACATATTTTTGCCTTTTCTTTGTTAAAATGCGTGATTTTTAGCTAGTTTAGCACAGTTGGAGTAAATTTAAAATGAAAATAGAAATTTCAAACGCCGCAAATCTACCCTCAAGATTTGGCACTTATAAGGTTCAAGCCTTTAAAGAAGGGGCAAAAGAGCACCTCGTGATCTACAAAGAGCCTCTAAGCGAAGTCGTAAATCTTAGAATTCACTCCGAATGCCTAACTGGCGATGCGATCGGGAGCCTAAAGTGCGACTGCCGCGACCAGCTAGAAGCGAGCCTAAAATATATCGAAGAAAATGGCGGTATGGTCATCTACCTGCGTCAAGAGGGTAGAAATATCGGGCTTTTAAACAAGATAAACGCTTATAGCCTCCAAGATAAGGGCTTTGACACGATAGAAGCCAATCACCAGCTAGGTTTTAAGGCTGATGAGAGGACATACGAAGTGGTTGATTTTATCCTAAATCACTACGGCATAAAAGAGGTAAATTTACTCACAAACAACCCTTTAAAACTTCACGGACTAAGCTCAGTAAAGATCGTAAAACGCGTGCCTATCGTCATCAAACCAAACAAATTTAACGAAGGCTACTTAAAGGTCAAAAAAGAGCAAATGGGGCACATCTTGTGATGAAAAATGAGCTTTGCTTGCCGGCAGAATTTGACGAAAAAGTAAAGGCTTACGCTCAAATTTTTGCTAAATTTAACAAGGTTCATAGCTTAAGCAATTATAAAGACATAAGCGAGCAGGTGCTTGATAGCATAAAGCCGCTTGAGATTTTTGACCTAAGTGCCAAAACGGCGATCGATGTGGGCAGTGGGGCTGGCTTTCCAGCTATATTTTTAGCCCTTGCGATGCCTCAAACCAAGTGGCACCTTTTTGAGCCGATAGCCAAAAAGTCATCATTTCTAAGCTACGCTAAGATCGAGCTTGACTTGCAAAATTTAGAAGTTCATAGCCAAAAGATCGAGCTTGCAGATAAATTTACAGCTGATCTCATCACCTCAAGGGCGCTTAGCAAGACAAAAGAGCTTATAAAAATTTGTGAGGGATTTTATGATGAAAATACTAAATTTCTCATCTACAAGGGCTCAAGCGTCATGGAGGAAATTTCAGGCATCGACGCGCAAATTTATAATGATAAAAACAGAAATTACATATATTTTAATTTCAAAAACCAAGGGGATATACGTTGAAATACTTGCTTTTTGTAGCGATTTTGGTTGCTATTTACATCATATTTTTTAAAAATAGAAAAAAAAGCGACAAGATAAGCACCAGCAACTTCGAGGAGTGCAGCAAATGCGGTGTCTTTAGCGACATCGACCAAATGGTGCTAAGGGACGGAAAATACATCTGTAAAGAATGCATAAAGGGTGAGAGATGAAAATTTTGGGTGACGAGCTGATCAAATTTGAACCGCTATTTCTTTGCAAAAGCGAAGATGAAATTTCAAACGGCAGGCAAAATCTCTTTAAATTTGATAGAAATTTTATAAAAAGAGCGTTAGAGGCTGGAGCAAGCTTTAGCATCATCGCAAATGACATCAACGAAGCTATCATCGCAAATGCCGCTGGAGCAAAATTTATTATTGCCGATATTACGCTAGCAAAAGATCTGGCAAAAGTTGCGCAAAACTACCTATTTGACGCGCTTATCGCTGTTTTGATCCAGAGTGAAACAAGCCTTTGCGAGCTTGCGAAATTTGAGATCGACGCGGCGATCCTGCCAAATGCTATAAAAGAATAAGGACAAAAATGGAAATTTTCAAAACCGCTTTTTTAATGGTTGCTTTAATGCTAGTTTTTATCGCTGTTGGCGGCTACGTGGGTGGCGAGCAAGGCATGATGATCGCCTTTTTGATGGCAGCTGGCATGAACCTATTTTCTTATTTTTTCAGCGACAAGCTCGTGCTAAAAAGATATAACGCCATCCCAGTCGATGAGAGCAACGCTCACGGCCTTTACGAGATCGTCTCTCGCCTCACACAAAAGGCGAATTTGCCGATGCCAAAAATTTACATCATCCCAGAAGAGGTACCAAATGCCTTTGCCACAGGCCGCAACCCAAGTCACGCAGCCGTTGCAGTAACCGAGGGGCTTTTAAAAATTTTAAATGAAAACGAGATCGAGGGCGTGCTAGCTCACGAGCTAAGTCACGTAAGGCACTACGACATCCTAACTGGCTCAGTCGCTGCCATACTAGCTGGGGCTATCGCGATGGTCGCAAATTTTGCCAAGATAGGCACCGTAGCCGGGCAAAATCAAAACTCGCAGCGAAACGCCAACCCAGTAATTATGCTAATCATCGCCGTTGTGATGCCTCTAGCTGCTACGATCATCCAAATGGCGATCTCAAGGGAGCGCGAGTACAAGGCAGACAAAGGCGCAGCCTATCTAACAGGGCACCCAGAGTGGCTAGCCAGCGCACTAAGAAAGCTTGAAAACTACTCAAATTCTTACGTCATGCAAAACGCAAGCGAGCAAAGCGCGCATATGTTTATCGTAAATCCATTTGGTTCGCTAACTAGTAAGCTTGGTGTGCTTTTTAGAACACATCCTAGCACTAGCGATAGGATCGCTGAACTTCAAAGACTAGAGCGCGAGATCAAAAGAGATATGTAGAGTTTTAAATTCTTAGCAAATAGTGCTAAGAATTTATTATTTAAAATTTATATGAAAGCCCAAAAGCACCATTATACAGCTGAGTTTTTGAACCAGCCTTTGCTCCAAAATTTATATTTATATTAAGAGCATTAGTTAGTCTAAACTCAGCACCCGTTTTTAGCGTAAAATATGTATATCTTCTTTTATCTATATCAAAGGTAACATCTCTTGAATCAGCAAAATTTATAAGACCATCGTCAGCACTTTTGTTTATCTCGCTCTGAATACCAGGAGTAATATAAAAATAATCACCCTCATTAGTATAAACTCTAAATTCTGTTGCAGCTTTAACACTAAGTGTCCTAACATTTGTTCTTGCAAAATTTATATCCACAGCTCCACCAGTAGTAAAACTATCATTTTTAAGATTTGTACATTCTATCCCAAGCATTGGCTTTATAAACTTAGCATCTTCAAGGTCAAACACATAACCATAATCAACTGAAATATCAAAGAATTTGTTGCCATATTTTCCATCATTGCCGCCTATTAAGCTTGAGCTTGTAGCAAGTGTATTTCTTGTAAATCCGTAAAGAAATTTTGCGTTTAGCTCTTTTTGGTCAAGGTATCTCCTAGCATATACCCCAAAACCATAGCTATTAGCATCATTTTTCATATTATCTTCGTTGGATTTTGATCTTGCCATCAATAAAAAGCTACCAACAATCGCATTATCAAATGCTTTATCATAACCGAGTGTAAAGCCGTAAGTATCAGTGTTTGCACTATCTTTTGATTTAACCTTACCCCCAAAGGTACTACCCCATAAATTATGGTCGTATTTATAGCTATTTGCATGCTCTTTTACCAATGAGCTTAACGTTTCATCGCTGTTATCCACAAATTTCTCTCCGTTCATATTTTTAATCGCATAAGCAAGGGCTAAATTTTCATTATATGGGTTTGAAAGTTTTGCGAGACGAGTATTTGTGGCTAGGTCGGCATTAAATAATAAAATTTCAGCAATATCTCCTCTATTTAAATACTTTATTGTATGTTCAAGTGTTGAGTGAAGATCTTTTGCTCCACCAGCTATCTCACCACTATCTTCATTTATAAAGATATTAGCCACTTTATCATTACTATCTAATATATCAGATAGAGCTATTAGTACGTCGCTCTCACCACTTCCAAAACTATTTGATCTTGCGATGGATTTAGCTCTAACATTTGAAGTTTGCTTCACTCTATCCCTTTGATCAGCGATAGCCTTTATAGCATTTTTTATAATAGTATCTTGTGCTACCACCACAACAGCACTTGCATTTACTGCACTAAGTGCTGTTTGAGCGTCATTTGCCTTTGATGTAGAAGTAGTTATAAGCGCATTAAGATCAGCTATACTAAGATTTTCTACGTCTCCTATACTTAACTTTTTGCCTGCATGCTCTACTGGCACGCCAGCTTCAATTGCCTTTTTTATAGCATCTCTTTTAGCATCACTGCCAGCGTATGCTGCTGTGGATAAGGCATTTTTTGCATTAGTTATATCTGAAAACTGCTTTACGATAGCCTCCGCGCTAGCACCTAAAAGAACCACCTTATCCTTATCTGGACCTATTTGAAAAGAATCTATACTGGTAGCAAATATCTGGTCAGCCACTTTTTTAGCTACTTTAGCATTAGCTATTGCTTCGGCCTCACTACCTGTTTTATGCGGATCGATACTATCTTTATATGCTTTTAACTCGTCCTTAGCGATCTTTTTGGTATCATTTGCTATCTTTTTTTCAAAATTTACTAATGTCTCTTTTGCGCTTTCTAATGCCGCTTTAGCAGGTAGAACATCGCTAGCCTCTAGGGTTGTTACTGCCGATACTTCACTCTTGGCATCAGCTGCGGCACTTCTTGTAGTAGTGATCACACCGTCTAGATCACTATCAGCAAGTTTTGTACTATCTTTGACGTCATCTTGCGTCAATCTTTTGCCGTCTTTAACAACTGGAATTCCAGCTTTTATGGCATCTAGCAATGCTTCTCTTTTATCAGAGGATGTTGTAAGAATACTATCTACTCTAGCCTTAGCTGCATCTATTTTTGCTTCTTGTGCTTTTATGCCTTCAAGATCTTTTTTCTCTAAAATTACTTTTGATCTATCTATCTCAGATATCTTTTGATCCACTTTTTTATTTACTCTATCAAGAGCATCTTCTTTCTCTGAAATATCTTTTCTCAGAGTATCATCAAGTGCGTCAAAATTTTTTACAACACCTTCGCTGTATTTTGGATCAGTAGTTGTTATGCCAAGATTTGCAAGAGCTAAAGCTTTCTCTTTTATGGCTGGATCAAGTGTATTCTTTATATTATCGCTTAGGGCTTTTTCGCGCTCATTTACAAGCTCAGCATGCTTTTTATCAAAACCTTTTAAAAATTGCCACCAAACTTTTATATTTTTATCGTGAAATATAAAAGCCATATCACTAGGTGTAATAAACATTGGATAGAAAGGATTGATATACATATCACCAGTATATACCTGAGAACCACCATTGCTTTTTATGCTCACCATAATATCTCCAGTTGGAAGTACAGATAGTATAGAGACTTGATCATCTGCTTTTATAACAATAGGGCTACCAGTTGGCTTTAGCACATATAATGCATTACCTATCTCTTGTGAAGCATCATACATCTTTTTATAAATTTTAGCCTTTTGAGGGTCTGGATTTGTAGCATAACCATCCCACTCTTTTAGCTCTTTAACGCTTAGCAAAAATTTCATCTGCTCTACTGCGCTATTTAGAGCATTTTCTTTTTTTCTTTGTATCTTTTTATTAAGCGCTATTGCATCTTCTTTTGCTCTTAATGCATCTTCATAATCGCTTAACGGCGTAGCAAACAGATCACTAACAATAAAACAACTGCCAAGAAGTAAGGCACAAGCGATATTTGAGACTTTCATCTTAGTCCTTCTTTTAAAAACGATCTTGTAGCGTTAAATTATAAATCTTCTTTGGCTATTGGATGCTTAAAAATATCTTATACATTAGAATGGATTGTTTTATTTGGAAGCATATCACTGTAATATCCTACAGTCACGATCTTCTATGGTGTATTCAAAGATTAGTTCGCCGTTTTCTGAGTAGAAAATTTCATCCAAACTAACGCCGATGCTTAGCATATTTAAAATTTCTTTGTCCTTGCAAGCGGTTCTTAAATTCTCTTTTTTTATAGCCTCGATAAATTCCAAAAGCTCTTTTTCTTCAAGCCTTTTGATCTCTTGCTTTCTTGAGTGTTTAACGGCGTATCTGTAGATGAGCGTGTCGCCAACGTTTAAGATATCGTTAAGCGTTAGCGTCGGCGTGCAGATAAATGGGAGCTTTTTTTTGTAGTATGTTGCGTGACTTTTCGCTGCCATATCTGGCGTAAGAGCCAGAGCAAGCGAGCAAAAAACCAGAGCAAAAATGGCTACTCGCAACTACTCTTATCCAGCTTCAAATCAAAAAGATGTCTGCCCTCAAAGCCGTAGCTACCACTTAGCGTGATGCCGCGATTTAGCGCAGCTCTTGTCATGCCTGAGTTGCAAAGCGCCTCTTTTCCGTTTTGATAAAATTCATCTTTTAAAGCCGAAATTTGAGCCTTGTTATAGCCTTTTAGTTTCTTTGTCTTGGTCTCATTTAAGACAAACTCGCCATGTATGTTTAGCCCGTCACTGCTTACATCTTTTAGCGTGATCATCTCATCGACCCTGCTTGGTAAATTTGGCTTTGCAGTTTGGACGACAAAGGCTGGGATCTGCTTTGTATCAAGCTGATTTAGTATCTGCTCATAAACTTTAAACTCACTCTCTTGCACACCAAAAGCAAGGCTTGCAAGAGCTAATAAAACGATCTTTTTCACATATTACCTTTATATAAATTTTCTAGTGATATTTGGCGAGAGTTTGACCAAGATGTCGTAGTTTATCGTGCCAAAAAAGTTAGCCCAGACATTTGCGTCCTCAAAAACACAGACCCACTCGCCACTATCTTTGCAGCTAAAGCTATCCATCGAAATTTTGCCAAGTATCAGCTCGCCGCTTGCAAGCCTTAGCTCGCCCTCTCCACTATATCTTAGCAGTCCGTCGCCATATCCAAGGTCGTAAGTAGCGACGTTTATATCATCTTTTGCTATAAATTTAGCACCATATCCCACGCTTTGACCACTTTTTAAAACGCGTCTGCTAACGCGCTTTGCCCAAAGTGAAAGCACTGGCTTTAGCTCCAATGAGCCGTTAAACTGAGCATATCCATACTGAGCGATGCCCACGCGCACCATCTCATCTTCAACCGCGCTAGCTCTTTCAAGGGCGGCTGAGTTGTGAGAGTGAAAGATCGGTTTTTTTATACCAAACTCATCGCAAAGAGCTAAAATTTTCTCTTTTGCGGCGTTAAAGTTTTCTCTTTGCACGAAATAATCAGCATTTAGCTCATCACTTGCGCGAAAGTGAGTATAAGCACCAAGAAGCTCTAAATTTCTTCTGGCTAAAATTTCAAATGCATAATCAAGCTCGCTTATATCAAGCCCATTTCTATGCATGCCAGTGTCGATGGCGAGGTTGATTTTTGTATTTTCTTTTATCTTTAAAAGCGCGTCTATGTCGTTTATAGCGTAGATAAATTTAGCGCTCTCATCGCCTGTTGGGATGTGTGAGAGGATCAAGATATTTTCAAAGATATCAGCGATCTCATTTGCTTCAAATTCGCTCTTTACAGCGCAGTTTTTTATGCCAAATTTCTTAGCCTCGCTAGCTATGAGCCTTGCGCCGTGTCCATAAGCGTTATCTTTTAGCACGACGATCACTTTTTCTTTTCCGCCAGCCTTATCACAAATTTTAGTTAGATTGTGGATGTAAGCTGCTTTGTTTAAGCGTATCTCAGACATTGAAATTCACATCATAAGCTTTATAAACGTCAGGCAAGAGCTTTCTTACGTTGTAGTCAAATGCATAAAATTTAGCGTAAATTTCTTTTAGATCAGCCTCTTTGACCTTGCTAAAGTCAAAGACGTCAGTGCCATTTTTCTTTGGTACTTGGCGGTCTAGCTCAGCAAAAAATGCAGACCTCGCCTCTAAAATTTTCTCTATCTTCTCTTTTACTTCTTGAGATTTTTCCACTTCTACTCCTCTATAAAAATTTTCATCTCATCGCCATAAAGCTTGACATAAAGGGTCTTTTGACCTGCAAATTTATGCGTATCAGCAGCATAATCCTCATAAAAACTCACGCGAAAGAGCTTGTCGTTTTTAAGGTTTGGATAAGGCGTGATGAGAAAATTTGAAAATGCGATATGTTTTTTCTCTTTTTTAGAAAAGATCGCTCGTTTCATATTTTTAAAATTTTCTAAGCTCATACCGTCATATCGCTCAAAGTCTTTATCATAAAATTTCAAATAGCTATCAATGTCACTCTCGCTCCAAGTCTTCTTCCAGTTAAGAATTCCAGAGATGATCACCGCTATGTCGTTCACGCTTGCTTCTGGGCGCTTGTCCTCGTAGATAAATGCGAGCGTTCTTTTGTGGTCTATAACTTCGTCAAATTTCATCAAGATGTCATTTTGCATAGCCACGCAGCCTTTTGTCTTTAGCTCATCTGTCCTTTGACCATCGAGTGGATAGCCATGTATCCAGATGCCGCTGCCATTACGTTTTGCAAGTTTATCAAGTAAATTTGGATATGAAAGAGAAAAAGCAAGTGGGCCAAGATATCTGTCATTTGGCGTAAATCTACGTGTGAGCTGATAGACACCAACTGGCGTTTTTAGGTCGCCCTCAAGCAGTTTGTCGCCGTTTTTGCCAACGATGACGCTTGAGTTAAAGAGTTTTTTTGTAACTCCGTCTTTATAAGAGATGACCTCAAGCTCTTTGTCAGTCTTATCAACCACGCTTAGAAGTATCTCGTTGTCGTAATATCCGTATCTAACGTCCTTGTCTTTGAGCTTGTTTAGCCAGTAGTCCTTACTTAAAATGTTCTTCTCAATGGCTTCTATGACAGCAGATGGGCCATTTTTTAAGTAAATTTCTTCGTAATTTTGGGCAAAAAGACAAGGCGCTAACGCGATGAAGAAAAATAGTATCTTTTTCAAGTGAAGTGTCCCAAAAAGTAAAATTTAGTGCGTAATTATAACCTAAAAAATTTCAATTTTTAAATTTTAAAGGGAATTTTAGTTTCTTTATATGTATAATCTGAAAACCATTATTAATTTACCATAAAGGAAAAATATGAAAAAACTTGTTTTTGGTGCATTGCTTGCGGCTTCTACACTAATGGCAGCTGACATCAGCCTAGAAAATGTCAGAGCAAGAGACACAAAGCCTGGCACAAACAACAGCGCTATTTTCATGAATATCAAAAATGCTTCAAATACCGATGTAAAGCTAGTTGGCGTTCATTCAAGTGTTTGTAAAAGCACTGAAATTCACACTCACAAGATGGAAAATGGCATGATGGCTATGGTTCAAGTTGAGGACGCTGTTATCCCAAAAAATGGTGAGACAAAGCTAGCGCCTGGCGGTCTTCACATCATGCTTATGGATCTAAACAAACCCGTAAAAGATGGCGACAAGGTTGATCTGGAGCTTAAATTTAGCAATGGCGAGAGCATCAAACTTGATAATATCGGAGTAACTAAAAACTTTAAATAATGAAAAAAATTCTAATCATTTTTTCACTCATATTTATCGTAGCAGGCGCTTTTTGGATAGGTCATAAATTTATGGTCAGCAAAGAGGATCCGCCTGAATTTGCCGATGTAAATACATCGCTTGATCCTCTAAAATGTGATCTAAACAAAGATGCTTGCGAGGTGAAATTTAATGGCGTTAAGCTAAAGATAGACATCTCGCCAAGACCGATCTTTGCGATGAGGCCGTTTAGCTTTAAGATCATTAATGGCAAAAATTTAGGGCTAAAAGATCCAAACCTTGTAATCGATGGCATAAACATGAACATGGGTTCTATAAAGGCAAGGCTTGATCAAAGAGGCGATAATCTAATAGCACAAGTCGTGCTAAGTGCTTGCGTGGTCGATCTTATGAGGTATAGATTTAAGCTGCTTGATGGCGAAAAAGAGACTGGATTTTTTGTCGATCTTGATCTAAAAATGTAAGGGCAAATGATGAAAAAGACACTTTGGGGCTTAATAATAATCTTAATATGCGCAGGTCTTGCGATGCTTTTTATAAAGCCTAACAAGTATGATTTTAAGGCGCTTTCAGAGCATGGCGAAGTGAGCCTTAAAAACTATAACGGCAAGTATAAAGCGATATATTTTGGTTATCTTTACTGCCCCGATGTCTGCCCTACTACGCTCTCTCTTGTGGGTGATGAGCTAAATAAACTAAAAAGAGACGACTTTGAGCTACTTTTCATCACTCTTGATCCTGATCGTGACACGCCTGAAAATTTAACCCTAATGGCAAAAAATTTCTACAAAGATGCAGACGGACTAAAGATGAATGATCTACCAAAAGTCGCTAAAAACTACGGCGTAAAATACCAAAAAGTGCATCTTAAAAACTCTGCTATGGGCTACTCTGTCGCTCACAGCTCCGCTATCTATCTGCTAGATAAAGAGGGAAATTTTTACAGTGAAATTTCAAATTTAACTAGTGAAAATATCAGAGAAAATCTTTTAAATTTGATAAAAGAGCGACCTTAAATTTAGACAAAAAATTACATTTTTCCGCTAAAAATATCTCAAAAGCTATATAGCTCTTTTTAAACTAGCCGATATAGACAACATAAAATCATATGTAAAGGAATTCGTGTGAAGTCAATCACCAATAAAATAGCGCTAATGTTAATAGTTGCTCTATGTATTTCGTTTGTGGCTATGTCAGCCGCTAGTTACTACACCGCTCAGAACAAGACAACCGAGCTAGTCACACAAGCTCAGCGCCAAATTCTAAAAGATGTTAAAAATGCAATGGATATATTTTTTAATAACAATCTTCATATCGTGGATAGTATGTCTTCTATCCTGTCTAAGCTAGATGAAAACCGCAACGGTATCGACGCCATCTTAGCTCAAGGCAAATCGATGTCAAATAAAGAAGTTGGACTTGTTTATGCTGGCTATAATGACGGTGCGATGTACCGCTCAAATGGCAAAAACGAAACCCCAAAAGATGGCTATGATCCAAGGGCTAGAGACTGGTATAAACTAGCTAAAGAAAAAAATGGCATTACCTTTACTGATCCGTATATATCTTCTTCTTTAAAACAAATGGTAATAAGCTTCGTTGCTCCTATAAAAGATGCCGGCGTTGCAGCTACAAATGTTAGTATCGAAGAGCTAAGCAAAGAGATCATGAGTATCAGCAAGACTGATTATAGCTATGCTTTTGTTGCAGATAAAGATGGTAAGATCATCATCCACCCTGATAAAAATATAATAAATACAGCCCCTGAACTAACCAAAAAGTTAATCGAGCGATACAAAGCAAAGGATTTTGACGAGAATGGTCTTATACTATATAAAAATTTAAAAGGTGAAGACTTATATGCTGACTTTATAGAGCTAAATGATCGTGGCTGGCTGGCTATATCTGCTATGCAAAAAGATGTATTTACCACAAATACTATGCCCCTCCTAAAGATCCAGCTAATCCTAGCAGTGCTATTTATCGTTATCCTCTCAGCATTTGTCTATTTCTTACTTAAAAAGTCTCTTAACCCTATAAAAACTATCCAGTCTAAGCTTGATGATCTATTTAGATTTGTAACTTACGAAGCAAAAGCACCAAGCAAGCTAGAGGTAAGATCAAATGATGAATTTGGTGAGATGAGTAAAGCTATAAATGAAAACATCGATAAAGTCGTAGCTGGTATCAAAAAAGATAGCACTATGATAGATGAGCTAAATAAGGTAGCAAATTTAATGATCAAAGGCAACCTTGGAGCAAAGATAGGCTCAACTCCAAACAACCCATCGCTAAATGAGCTAAAAGAGCTACTAAATAAATTCTTTACATCTATCTCAGCAAATTTAAAGGGCATAACAAACGTTCTTAGCTCATATACTAAAAATGACTTTACGGCAAAGGTTGAGATAAATGATGAGCTAGAGGCCGATCTAAAGGCTATGATACTTGGAGTATCTAATATGGGTGAAGTAATTTGCTCTATGCTAAACTCAAATTTAAATGATGCCAAGATGCTTGAAGAAAAGGCTACAACCTTGGCTTCAGCTATGAAAGAGCTTACACAAGGTGCTAGCACTCAAGCAAGCTCACTTCAAGAATCAGCAGCTGCAGTTGAGCAAATGTCTAGCTCAATGAATGCCATCTCTCAAAAGACAGCTGATGTCATAAGACAAAGTGATGAGATCAAAAACATTATAACTATCATTAGAGATATAGCAGATCAAACAAACCTTCTAGCTCTTAATGCTGCAATTGAAGCTGCACGTGCAGGAGAACACGGCAGAGGATTTGCCGTCGTGGCTGATGAAGTTAGAAAACTAGCTGAACGTACTCAAAAATCTCTTGGTGAGATAGAAGCAAATACAAATGTCCTAGCTCAATCAATAAATGAGATGAGTGAATCAATCAAAGAGCAAAGTGAAGGCATCAATATGATAAATCAATCAGTTGCTCAAATAGATCACTTAACAAAAGAAAATGTTGTAATTGCTAATAGAGCTAATGAAGTAACAAGCGATGTTGATAACATGGCTAAGACAATAGTAAGTGAAGTAAGAAAGAATAAATTTTAATCAAACTACTTCATAAATCTTCATAAATTTCAACCTGGTTTAGACTGGGTTGGAATTTGTATATTTTTAAATTCTAAGTCTTAAATTTAATCTTTGTGCTTATCTATAAATTTCAAATTTAATACTCAAGAATTATCTATTAAATTTTAAAATTTTATGAGCGAGTAATTTCGGCTCTAAAATTTGAGCTAAGCTGCAAGCGAAGCCAAATTTTAGTAGTCAATTCTTAGGAGTGAATGAAAGTTTAAAATTTGCAAATATAGTTTGATTAAATTTTTAAATTTCTTTTTTATTCAAAATGGAGTTAAATTTCATCTCACCTTATAATGCACGCTACCACCATATGCGATATCTTCGGCTTTTACGTCATCGCTTGTTAAAATTTCACTTATCTTGCCGTTTGCTTCAAGCCTCTCTCTATTCTCTTGAGCGTCTTCTTGATAGCTATAAACCATCGCAACGCTTACCACGCCGCTAATGCCCTCTATCATCTTAAAAACTCTGATCTCATCTTCAATACTCTCTGAGCTAACGACCACCACGATCCTATCTTCTGCGTCAGTGATGATCTCGCACTCTTTTAGCTTGCTTATCTCGCCTTTTACGCTCTCATTTTTATTATCTGTATAGACTATCAGGCTTGAAATATTCATCTAACTCTCCAAAATAAAATTTTCTTCTCATAAGCAGAGGTTACGACCTCGTTGTCGCTTATGAAAACTATGCTATTTATCGTGCTTTGACCTGTTTTTAGCATCGCGATCTTATCCAAAGTGACGCTATCAACCAAATTTACATCGCTCATCTCATCGCTCATATAAGCTGCGATCTTGCCGTCACTACTAAGCCCCACGCCATAAACCAAAAAGCCAGTATTTATCTTTTTTAGCGTCCCAGCTGAGAAGATGCCAGCGATCCTGTCGGTGCCTCCGCTGATCATGACGCCATTTTTATAGGCGATGTCGTAGATATTATCAGTGTGGATATCTAAAATTTTGTCCATCTTTTTAGTATGAACGTTGTAAAAATAGACCTTGCCACTCTCACAAGCGATCGCTAATGTGCCTCTATCTTCGCTTATCTCCATGTCTGAGAGCATTGCGATAGAGATCTTAAAACTATCATAAATTTCGCCACTTTTTAGGTTTAAAAAGTAAATTTCATTGCTGATTGAGGCAAGTGCTATATGCTCATCATCTAAAAATAGTGCCTTTTTTGTCGCTTGATTAGCCATTTTTATGCTTCTCATCTGCCCATTTTCTCTTATATAAAGCACCTTTGTAGCGTAGTCGCCCTCGCTTAGGATGAGTATCTTGCCATTTAGTTCATCGACATTTAAAATTTTTGGCCTTTCATGGTCGCTAACGTAGGTTTTTATATCATCCATTTTGATGATCTCATCAAATTTAGACTCTTTTGGATCGTAAATTTCAACCGTGCCACCATCAGTTGCGATAAAAAGTTTGCCATTTATCAGCGTGGTGCCAAGCACATTTGCACTAGCTTCTATCTCTTTAATAGGTGTTGTGATCTCATTTGCAAAGACAAGATTTAACAAGCAAAAAAGAAAAAATAAAACTCTCATAAAGCCTCCATCTCAAGCGAATTTTTAAAACAAACATCAAAGCACTCGCCGCAGCTGACGCAATTTTGATTGATTATAGGGCGAAAAACACCAAGAAACTCAACTGCTTTAAATTTACAAGCATCAAGACAGTTGTAGCAAATCGTGTCATTCCACGCTAGGCAGCTAGCGACGTTGATGCTAACTTTAGCGTTTATGCTCTTTGGTGAGTTTAAGCTTAGTGTCACGTGAGCGCTACTTTGACAAGCTTTCGCACACTCTTCGCAAAAGTCGCAGCCTAGCTTTTTAACTTTAAAAACAACTCTTTCATTTTCAAGGCTAAGAAGCTCTTTTTCACAGGCACTTACGCAGCTAGCATCGCATCCTGCGCAGTCAAATTCGCCACTAAAAAATGGTGGATCTATAAATTTGGGAGCAGGTTTTGCCCCCAAAATTTTACTAATTAGCTCTCGCCTGCTTTGCATTACTTAACGCCGTCATTTAAAACGTCTAGTAAATTTGACTTATGTGAGCCGTTTTTATCTCTAAAGTCAGGCTTAAATTTATTGCCAACAAGCTGAGTTACGCCATTTTGTTGCTCGACGTGGCAAGTTGTGCAGTTATATCTCTCATCATCAAGCTTGCCTGCAAGATCTTTTTTGTTTCTGATGTCATAAAGGTGAGAAGCAGGGATCGGAGTTGCTCCGCTATCTTTTGCAAACTCAGGCATGTGGCAGGTTACGCACATATTTGAATCTTTTGTGATAGGCACCAAACCCTCAGTGTCGTGTGGGATAAATGGAGGTGCATTTTCAAAAGATCTATCAAATCTCTTTGCCATACCTGCTGGCTCTTTTGTATAGTTGATGTCTTTTAAAACAACGTCTTTATCATCTAACAAATCAACATTTCTAAGGCCGATTTGCGAATCACTAATGCTTGGATTATTCAATGCACATGCCGCTAAAAAGGCAGCGCATAGTGCTCCAAGCGCCATTATTTTCATTTTCATTTTTCTCTCCTTAAATTTCTAATACTAAAATTTAACGCCCCGTCGCCGCAAACGTCGATGCATCTACCGCAGCTTATGCACTCGCTTGAACTAACCGCGCGGCTCTCTTTACCGATCATATCTAGCACTTGCACCTCTGGGCAGACGAGCTTGCACTTCATGCACTTTGTGCAGGCATTTGCGTCGTGCTTTACTCTGATGAGTGCAAATTTTGATATCACCGCGTAAAATGCACCAAGTGGGCAGACATGTGAGCAAATTCCGCGCTTTAGCACGAACATATCAAAGGCAACTATGCCAAGGGCGATACCAATGGCGCTAACTGAGCCGTAGATGATGCCACGCTGTATGATACCAACAAAGCTAATGCTCTCAAAAGCTGGCATTGACAGAGCAAGGCTTAAGATAAGAGCAAGCGCTAGCAAGTAGTAGCGCAAATTTTTACTTACGTTTAAAATTTTCTCACCCTTAAAGCCAAATTTCTCTCTTAGCTTGTAAGCAATGTCGGTTAGTAAATTTACTGGGCAAACCCACGAGCAAAATGCCCTAGGAGCGATGAGCGCGTAGAATGCAAAGACGATGATCGCGCCAATTATTGCATTTATGCCTACGCTAAAGCCTGCTAGTAAAATTTGAAGCACCGCAAATGGATCGCTTAGTGGAATTTGTCCAAAAAGCAAAGATGAGCTTAAATTTCCGCTAAGTATCTTAACTCCATAAACATTTCCTAGGATAAATAGCACTAGGATAGAAATTTGAGTTATTCGTCTTAAGATTAAAAATTTCATAGCTCACCACCATTTAGATAGTCAGTCGCCTTTTTGATGTCGAGCTTTATCTTGCTGTCGGCATCATCCACGCGCCTTTCATCTTCTTTTATCCAGCCTTTGACGTAGTTATCGCCAACTTTGCCAAGCACAACTTCGCGGTTTAGCACGGTAATGGCTGCTTTTTCGGTGATACAGGCTCGCTCGCACACGCCGCATCCTGTGCAGATATCGCTATCAACTACTGGGAGTAAAAACGCATGCTTTTGCGTCCTTTCGTTGCGGCGATACTCAAGATACAAGGCCTTATCTATGAGCGGACAGGATCTGTAGCAAGCATCGCACTGTATGCCCCAGTATGCCACGCAGTTTTTCATATCGACCACTGCAACGCCCATTTTGGCTTTATTTATGTCTAGTTTGCCAGCTGTGCTTACTAAATTTGCATCCAGCGCACCAGTCGGACAGGCTGGCACGCAAGGGATATGCTCGCACATATGACAAGGAATTTTTCTAGGCTCAAAATAAGGCGTACCGACACTTATACCATCTTCAAGAGTAGCGAGTTTTAGCGTATCAAATGGACAGGCCTCTACACAAAGCCCGCATCTAATACAGCTCTTTAAAAACTGCTTCTCCGCTTTCGCACCAGGCGGTCTAAGAAGTACAAGCGGTGAGGCTTTGGCACTAAGTGACCATATAAAGCCTCCGCCAAGAGCTAAGATCGCCGCCTTAGCTCCAAATTTCAAAGCTTCACGCCTACTTGAAAATTCCATATCAGCCACTTTTATGCCTTGTAAATTTTAACCGCGCACTTTTTATAGTCTGTCTCTTTTGAGATCGGGCAAGTAGCGTCAAGGCAGACTTTATTTATAAATACGTTTTCGTCAAAGAAAGGCACATAAACAAGACCTACTGGCGGCTTATTTCTACCTTTTAGATCTACTCTTGCTTTTACCTTGCCGCGGCGTGACTCGACCCAAACGATCTCATTTTGAAGCACGCCAAGTTTTTTAGCGTCATCTTCATGCATGTAGCAAAGTGCCTCTGGGACGGCTCTATAAAGCTCAGGAACACGCATAGTCATCGTACCTGTATGCCAGTGCTCTAGGACACGGCCAGTACATAGCCAGAATGGATAATCTTTGCTTGGCATCTCGCATGGATCCATGTAAGGGCGGAAGAAAATTTTTGCTTTGTTTGCAAGAGGAGTTTTCTCTTGATTTTTTACGCCTTTTAGATCGCCTGTTGGAAGGGCTGCGTTTTTGTTGCCGTAGAATGCAAATTTATCATTTGGAGCAGCTTTTTTAGCGTATGGGTCAAATTTGGTGTTAAATCTCCACTGAGTCTCTTTACCATCGACAACTGGCCATCTAAGACCTCTTACTCTGTGGTAAGTGTCAAAGTCAGCTAGGTCGTGACCGTGTCCAACGCCAAATTTTCTATACTCTTCCCAAAGATATTTGTGGATGAAAAATCCATATCCTTTAAATTCTTTACCATCAGAGCCGATAACTTTTCTGCTGTCGCCAAAGACTTCTGTATTGTCATAGTTTTCCATGATCGGATCGTTTGCGCTAAATTTCTTAGCATCTTCATTTGCAAAAAGCACGTCAAATAGCGTATCTTCTTCACTATATCCCATAGCTTTTGCAGCTTCAAGCACGCTTGGAAGTGTCACTTTGTCATTTAGTTTTTTCTCGCCCCAAACGTCTTTTAGCTTAAAGCGCTTACTAAACTCAAGCATCTGCCAGATATCAGGCATCGCTTCGCCAACAGGGAGCACTTGCTGTCTCCAGTGCTGCGTCCTTCTCTCGGCATTACCGTATGCGCCCCATTTTTCGTAAATCATCGCAGTTGGGAGAATAAGGTCAGCTACTTTTGCAGAAATTCCTGGATAAGGGTCACTTACGACGATGAAGTTGTCCATTTCGCGAGCTGCTTTGATCCAGTGGTTTGCGTTTGCAGTGTTTTGCCATGGGTTATTTACTTGAACCCAGATAAATTTAACCTTGCCATCTTCAAGATCACGCATCATCTTTACGTAGTGTGAGCCTGGTACAGCATTTAGCGTGCCAGCAGGTAGTTTCCAAAGTTTTTCAGTGATCTCTCTGTGTTTTGGATTGCCGACAACCATATCAGCTGGTAAGCGGTGAACGAATGTTCCAACCTCTCTTGCAGTTCCGCACGCACTTGGTTGGCCAGTTAGAGAAAAGGCGCCTGAGCCTGGGAGTGCTTGCTTGCCGAGCAAGAAATGCACCATATAAGCTTGCTCATTTACCCATGTGCCGCGTTGGTGTTGGTTAAAGCCCATAGTCCAGAAGCTAACGACTTTGCGGTTTTTCTCGATGTAAAGATCAGCAAGTGCTTTTAGTTTTTTCTTAAATTCATTGATATCTTCGTTTGAATCGCCCTTTGCTACCTTAGCTGTAAAGTCAAGTGTGTAAGGTGCAAGAGCTTTTTTAAACTCTTCAAATGTTATTTGCCAGTGATCGCCAGCTTTTGCAGCGTTTTTATTTTCAAGTGTATCACCAGCTTTTAAACCAAGATAAGAAAGCGTAACACCCTCAGCCTCGCTTAACACCTTTGACTTCTCAGTCGCAGCTGTGTCTAGCTCGCTTGGAGCATATTTTTTGTGATGGATGTCTGGGCGAAGACCATATCCGATATCAACTGGGCCAGCTGTGAAGACGCAGTGTTTTTTAACAAATTCTTCATCGATCATCTCAGGGTGGTTATAGACTATCTCACGAGCGATGTAGTTCCATATAGCAAGGTCAGATGACGGAGCAAAAATGATCTCGATATCGGCTAAATTTGATGTTCTAGTTGAGTAGGTGCTTAAATTTACTACCTTTACTCTATCAGGATCACTAAGCTTTCTATCGCTCACGCGCGCCCAAAGGATCGGGTGCATCTCAGCCATATTTGCGCCCCAAGCTATGACAGTATCTGTTAGCTCGATGTCATCAAAGCAGCCTGATGGCTCATCAATACCAAAAACTTGCATAAAGCCAAGAACCGCACTTGCCATACAGTGTCTTGCGTTTGGATCGATGCTGTTGCTTCTAAAGCCACCTTTCATAAGCTTAACTGCTGCGTAGCCCTCTGGGATTGTGTATTGACCAGAGCCAAGCACGCCAACGCCGTGAGGTCCAAGCTCATCATAAGTCTTTCTAAACTGAGCTTCCATCACGTCAAACGCTTGTTTCCAGCTTACTTGCTTAAATTTACCTTTTTTGTCAAATTCGCCCTTTTCATTTACACGTAAAAGTGGATGAGTGATCCTATCTTCGCCGTACATGATCTTAGCGTTAAAGTAGCCTTTGATACAGTTTAGACCGCGGTTTACTGGTGCTTCTGGATCGCCTTTTACAGCTACTATCTTGCCCTCTTTTGTAGCAACCATGATGCCACATCCAGTTCCACAAAATCTACAGGCAGCCTTATCCCAACGCCAGCCTTTTTCAGCTTCGTTTGCCGCACTTAGCGAGCTTGGCACAGCGATACCGGCACTAGCACAAGCAGCACTAGCTGCAGCACTTTTGATGAAATCTCGTCGATTCATTTTTTCTCCTTAAAAGATTTAAACAAATTTAAGAAATATTACTCTCATTAAACTTATTTACCCCTGATTTACATAGATAAAATTTTTAATAAACTTAAAACATAAAATTACATATTAGTTTAAGAAAATTTATATAAATAGCCCTTGATAAAAGAGATGATACGATAGTTTAAAGCAATTTTTTTGCATATTTATTGGGATTTTACAAGTAAATCTTAAAAAAATAAATTATAAATTTATTTAAATAGTTGAGTAGAAAAGTAACACATGTAATAGGATAGAAATTATGTTTTATTTAGTAAATGAAGTAAATTTTATTAAATATCTTAATTATTTTTATAAATTAAATTTAAAGTCTCCCTCAAGCATAAACTTGAGGGATTGGTTATTCAAAAAAAGTGATTAAAATTTATTCTTTCTTACTTCACTTACTATTGTCTTAGCCATGTTATCAACCTCTGATGTGACTTCGTTTGCTTGATTAGCTATGGATACATTTTCTTTTGTTAAGTGATCTATTTGAGCAACTGATTGATTGATCATATTAATTCCATCAGTTTGCTCTCTTATAGACTCACTCATCTCATTTATTGATTGAGCAAGTACGTTTGCATTTGCTTCTATCTCACCTAGAGATTTTTGAGTACGTTCAGCTAGTTTTCTAACTTCATCAGCAACAACTGCAAAGCCACGTCCATGTTCTCCTGCACGTGCTGCTTCAATAGCAGCATTAAGAGCAAGTAAATTTGTTTGATCTGCTATATCTCTTATTATTACGATGATATTTTTTATCTCTTCAGATTGTCTTGTTACATCTTCTGCTTTTTGACTTATTGCATTCATTGAGCTAGACATTTGCTCTACTGCAGCAGCTGATTCTTGCAAGCTATTTGCTTGGATGCTAGCTGAGTTAGCTACTTGTGAGACTGAGTCAGACAAAAGTTTTGCTTTTTCTTCAAGTATTTGTGCTTTATTTAGATTGTCATTTAGCATTTTAGATATCTCTATGCCTAGAGAGTTTATACCACTTGCTATCTTACCTTCATCATCAAGTCTTTTTGTAAAGTCTTGGTTTTTATAAGTGTTTAGTAGATCAAGAACATCTTTGCCGTTACTTGAGATTGCATTTTTAAGAGCAAGTTGTAGATCTTTAAATGTGCTTTTTAGTTGATTTAGAGCTGGGTTATTAGTATCTGCTTCTAAGCTTGCTTCATAGTTGCCATCTTTTATCTCATTTACAAAGGTGTTGGCTTTTTGGATGAAAGCATTTTCATTTTCTTTAGCTGTTCTAATCTTTTCAATATTTTCATCTATTAAAGCTGCCATCTGAGAAATTTCATCTTTACCTTTAATGTTTAAAAGATGCGCACTATTTGTCTTATTATTTAAAAAGTCAAAGAAATCTTTTAATGAATTTTTAGTTAGGTCAATGCCTCTTATTATATTTTTACCAACAACAAATGATATAACAAGCAAAATCAAAATAGCAATGCCAAGCAAAATACCGACAAATACGGCTCTTTGTTCAGCTGCTGTTTTATCTTGTATAGCTGTGGCTTTCATATTATTTAACAAATAAAGTTCATAATCTCTAAATTCATCTATAAGTGTAGTAATAGTACCAAACCAAGCTTTTGCATCTATCTTTGCAACAGTTTCGTCTTTATTTGCAATAGCACTACTGATTATGTCATCAATGCTTTTATATTCATTTGTATCAAGCACACTCTCTTTAAATTTCGGATAAGACTTAGGATTAAATTTCTCGAAATCATTTATCAAGTTAGAGATTATTGCATGATATGAAACTAAATTTACATAAGCATTTTCATTCATGCTTTTTTTGATAAACACTACATTCATCATGGCTCTTGTGATACCAAAATACTCTTTTATTTTTGAAATAGTCAAAATTCTTGTTAATTCATCTTTTAGATCGGGTTGTGCTTGTTCACTTTGAGCATTTGCATTTATAAGTGTAAGTGCAATAACTTCATTGAAATTTTTAAGTAATGAAGCATCACCACCAGCATCTATTTTTGATCTTGTATCAACTACTTTTTGCATTACCTCATCTTTGTTGATAAGCCTAGGCATAATAGCATCAACTTTTTCTCTTTGAGTTTTTAAAACATCAGCTGAACCTGGTGCTTTGCTAATGAATCCTCCACTATATCCACGCTCCTTTTGAAGTTCATGTATAAACTCTCCTTGTAGAGTAATATTCTCAACCATTTCAACACTTTTTGAAGCTGCATTTCTAGTGTTTAAAAGTCCATTTAGAATATATACACTTGCAACTACTAAAAAAACTAAACCTAAAAAAGATATCAAAGATATCTTAAATTTTATACTTAACCTGTTCATCCCTTAAATTTGTCCCTTCCTGCTGTTTTTAATTTTTGTATAAATTTTGCAAATTAGATCAGTAAAATTACCGACATAATGTTTTTGAAATATGGTCTTGATTTTGAATAATTAGCTCGACAACCTTGTCTTTTAAATAGTTGTAGTTTGCCTTGTACCTCATCTCAACACTCCTTGTGAAATAAAATTTACGGAATTATAGGACTTCAAATATAAATTTAAGCTTTTTGTAAATAGAAAATTTACTTTAGAATTTTAAGTATGAAAGCAGGAGATCACTCCCCTGCTTTGAAATTATTTAGAAAATTTTGGCTCAGAAAACGCTGTAAGTTTTGGTGCTTCATCACCTTGATATTTTCTGATATTTACAAGAGCTGTATGGCTGATGTTGCCGTTTGCTAGCTTACTTGTTGGGATATCTATGGTTAGCACGTTTGCAGAGCCGTTTTTGCAGATGCCGCTGTCAAAGCCGTCATACCAAGCGCCCTCAGCTAGTTTTACAACGCCCTCTTTTATGTTTTTAGTCACATAAGCACCTGCCAAAACCTCGCCACGAGCGTTAAATACACACACCAAATCGCCTGTTTTTACGCCAAGCTCTTTTGCATCATTTTCGTTTATCCACACTGGCTCGCGGTTAGCGATAGCATACTTCTCACGAAGTGAAGTTTGGCTTAGCTGTGAGTGCAAGCGGTCAGTTGGGTGAGCGCTTATCATGTGGTATTTTGCAGGTTTATCTTTCATGCCTAGCCACTCGATCGGCTCAAACCAAGTTGGGTGCGCTTTGCAGTCATCATAGCCCATTTTCTCGATCGTATCTGAGTAAATTTCGATAAGACCGCTAGGCGTTCCAAGAGCGTTTAGCACAGGATCTTCTCTAAACTCACCAAGTCTTACCCAACTATCACTATCTTGAGATGAGGCAAATGTGACTGGTTTGTTTTCACTCCAAAACTCTTCAAATGGCTTCATGTCGCTTGCAAGCTCAGGGACTGCCTTTACTTGAGCGTAGGCTGCGTCATAGTACTCTTTGATCCAGTCAAACTCGTCTTTGCCGTTATCTGTGTAGGCAACGACTAAATTTTTAGCATAAGCCTTGCAAAGGTCAGTGAAAATTTGATAGTCATCTTTTGCTTCGCGGTATTTTTCAACGACTTGCTTCATTGGTACGATGTTCATGTTTGAGTAGTCCCCAGTCATCGTGATGTCGTTTCTCTCATACTCTGTTGTGACTGGAAAGACGATATCAGCCATCTTTGCTGTCGGTGTCCAGTAAGCTTCGTGAACGACAACGGTTCTTGGCTTTCTCCACGCTTTTAAATTTGTATTAGTATCTTGGTGGTGAACAAGTGGGTTGCCGCCGACCCAGTAGATAAAGTCGATGTCTGGATAGGTGATCTTTTTGCCGTCGTGATCGATCACTTTGCCAGGGTGAAGCAACGCATCAGCGATACGAGCTACTGGGAAAGCGTAGTTGGTTGCTTTTTGTAGCCAGCTTTGACCTGTGCCTGCTACTGCGGCTGCTTTTGCGACGAAGCGACCGTGTTTGTCGAACTCGCCTGTATCGGTGCCGATAAACTCGCCTTTTTCGTTAAATTTACCCACACTTGCGCTATTTACACCGCCGATGACTGCGCCTTTGCATGTTGGTGCGCCGCCGTTTGAGTAGTGGTAGCTTAAGCCAAAGCCTCCGCCTGGTATGCCTATCTGACCGATCATAGCAGCAAGTGTTACCATCGCCCAGTGTGGTTGCTCGCCGTGGTGAGCGCGCTGCATACCCCAACCACTCATTAGCATCGTGCGGTTGCTTACAAATGTATCAGCTAGCTCTTTTAAAGTATCTTTGTCGATACCACAAATTTTGCTCGCCCACTCTAAATTTTTAGGAGTGTTGTCTGTCTTGCCTAGTAGATATGGGAGGAATTTATCAAAGCCATAAGTGTAGTTTTCGATAAATTCTTTATCGTATTTGCCGCTTTCATATAGGTAGTGCATCATGCCTAGCATCATCGCTGTGTCGGTGTTTGGCACTGGAGCGATCCACTGAGCTTTGTCGAAGTATTGCGCTGTTTCAGACCTGATAGGATCGATCACGATTACTTTGATATCTTTTTTGTTTTTTAGCTCTTCAAAGTATTTAAAGCCTTGCTCATCAGTCGCTGTCCAAGCTATGCGAAGTGTCGCAAGTGGGTTTGCGCCCCAGATGACTACGACTTTTGAGTTTTCTAGCACGACTGGCCAGCTAGTTTGCTGCTCATAAACCTCGATACTACCTACAACGTGAGGCATGATGATCTGACTAGCGCCTGTTGAGTAGTCGCCTAGCGAGCCAACAAAGCCGCCACTAAGGTTCATAAATCTATGAAGTAAAATTATTGAGTTATGCACATTGCCGCTTGATTTCCAGCCGTAGCTACCTGCAAAAACGCTCTCTAAACCTTTTTGAGCTCTTGTTTTTTTAAGCTCCTTAGCAACTAGTTTGATCGCTTCTTCGTAAGGCACTTCGACCCACTCATCGATGCCGCGAAGCTCTGGTTTTGGGCTATCTGGGTTTTGCAAGTAGCTCTTTCTTACCATTGTGTGCTTGATACGACTTTTATAGATCATATCTGGTGTGTAGTGTTGAAGTGGGTTGTAAATTTCACTTGTCTTTTGGATAGGCTCTGACTTTACAGCGATGCCGTTTTTAGTTGTAACTTTTAGCATGCCCCAGTGAGCAGCTGTAAGAGTTTCGCCATTTTTTACAACGCCCTTTTTAACCTCATCAGCAAACAAATTTGAAGCTGTTACGCCTGAAAGCAAAGGTGTAGCTGCAATCGCTGTTGCACCTTTTTTTAGAAAATCTCGTCTGTTCTCGTTCATTTTTTCTCCTTATTTGCCTAAATTTACGTCAGATGAGTGTTTTTGTAGGTACTCGATAACTAGCCACTCGTCTTTTTTCTCTATTGCGGTTCTGCCGATCATTGATTTTAGAAGTGACGGCCATTGATTTGCGTTAAAGTGCGTAGTTTGAGGCAACGCATGGCAAACGCCACAGCTCTCTTTATACATCTTATCAGCTTTTGCAAACATCGCATTTACATCAGTGCTAAAGCCATCTTTTTGAACAAAAACTGTGGTTTCTACCTCGTTCCATTTGCCGTTTTTGCCCTCTTTTGTCACTTTGATATCAAAAGGTGCAGTTTTTGCAAATGCTACTGAGATGATCCTCGCGCCATCAGCAAAATAAACTACGTTGCTAACGGCTGGGTTTTGATAGCCTTTTACTTTGATCTGCGCTCTGTCGCCGCTAGTTTGTAAAATTTCAACTGCGTTGGTTGGTAGCAGCCTGCCTATGCTCTTAGCTGAGTTTGCGTCAGCATATACGTCCTTTACGACATCTGTGTAGTTCATGCCTGCACCAAATGCAGCACAAGCCACAATGGCTGATAGAATAATTTTTTTCATATTTCTCACTTCAAAATGAAATTGTCAAATTCTAGAGGCTTTTTGATTAATTACAAATTAAAATTAAAAATATACTTTAAGAATAACGCAGAAAAATTTATTTAAAAATGAGTAGAAACACGCCAGATACGATAAGGCAAACGGCTAAAATTTCTTTTAAATTTAGCCTCTCACCAAGAAATATGACAGCCAAAATGATAGCCAGCACAACACTAAATTTATCAACCAGTGCTACCTGATAGACCTTGCCTGCTTGCATCGCTTTAAAATACATAAGCCATGAAAGCCCAGTCGCCATGCCACTTAGTATAAGAAAGAGCCAGTTTTTGAGACTTAGCGAGCTTAGCGGTTGCCATTTTTTAGCCACACTTAAAAGCAAAACAAGCATCAAAATGACAACGACCGTTCTTATAAATGTCGCAAAATCGCTGTCGATGTCCTTTACGCCTAGCTTTGCAAAGATCGCTGTAAGTGCAGCAAAAACAGCCGAAAGAGCTGCGTAGATAAACCACTCTGGCATCTTTATCCTTATAAATTTAAAGGGGCAAATTTGCTTCGCCCCAAGCTAAATTTATCCCTCGTAGTCACCAAGCATATCAAGCGTAGGAGCAAAATATAAAGCCCCAGTTACTGGCGTACTAAAGTCAAGTAGTCTATCTGAGTTGCCTTTTGGCTCGCCGATAAACATCTTTTTAAGCATAAGCTCAACCGTTGAAAATGTGCTTGCATAAGCGATGAAATAAGTGCCTGTTTTGCTGCCTTCAGTAAATGGCATATTGCCGCGCACGACCTTTTTATCGTCGCCGACATTTGCAGCAGCTGAGTGTGAATTTGTAGGTTTTACGCTCTCGTCCATCTCGATGTCATACTCTTTTGAGCGGCCTATAACCTTTTCTTGCTCGCTTACGCTTGTGGCGTTCCACTCTTTCATTTTGTGGAAGTATTTTTGGACAAAAACGTAGCTACCACCTTTAAATTTAGCGTCCTCTTTGCCGACTTTTGCAAAAAGGTCTCTATCTTCGCCATCAGGGTTTTCAGTGCCATCTACAAAGCCGATGATAGCCCTGCCGTCGTGGTACTTAAAGCCTTGAGTCTCATCTGTAAGCTCTGCAAATTTAAACAAAACTTCTTTGATATTTTGCGCCATGTCAAAGCAGTCAGCCGCATTTAGCGCGCGGATGTGGATGTGGATATCGCCCTTTGTGCTAACAGCCTCGTGTTTGTCGCCTTTGATCGCTTTAAAATTTACAAGCTCTTTTGGTAATTCTTTTGAAATTCCAAGCTTTTTCCAAGCATCATGACCCACGCCAAGGACGCAATTTACATTTTCATTTGCGCCAAATCTAACTTTAGCAGTTTTGTTTAAATTTACAACCAAAGCACAAAGCTTAGCAAAGCCCTCTTTACATGCCTTTTTGTCGCCTTTTAAAACCCATGTTTGAAAGACTGTGTTGTTGCCAGGTGCTTGTGTGACCTCTTGTGAATTTACACTCATTTTTTCTCCTTTAAATTTTGTTTTTATGCGATATTTTCTAAATTTAGTTGCTCGTTGATCTGCTCGTCGCTATCGTCAAAGACAAACTCGACCTTGTTTGCGCCAAAGCTCTTAGCTATCGCTTCAAGCGTGTCGCGAGCTGATTTGTGGATTTTACTTTGAAGCTGCGAGATAAGGCGAACGCTCATCTTTTTAACCTCGTTTCTAGCCTCTTCTATTAGCCTATTTTTATCTTCTTCTGTAAAAGTGCTACCAAAAAAGCCATTTAGCGAGTCAGGCAGCAAAAATGGTATAAATTTGCCATTTTTCTCGTCATAAAATTTCATATCTGCGATTGAAAATTTATACTTACATGGAGGCATTTTTATCTTGTAGCTAGAGTTTGCGATCTGCATGATCTCAAGTCTAGGGCTGGTTAGATCGTAGATGAAATTTATCTCAAATTCAAATATCATCGAAAGCTTCTTCTCGCTTACTAGCCACCTTAGATACTCTTTGCCAAAATTTCCAAACGCATGATCTGTCTTTGTGACGATCTCTTTGCTATAGACCTGAAAGACAGATAGCTCACCGATGCTTTTAAGCTGCGAAATTTCAGTGCTGACTGAGACATTTTCGCTATCGTCTTTTGCCTTTTTTAGCGCCTTGTTTGACCTATAAAATGCAAATGCCAAAATAGCTAGCAAGATAGCTAATATCAAATTTGCGTATTCGCTCATATTTTCTCCTTTAAAGCCCGCATTTTATCCTAAATTTGTAAAGCAAAAGAAATTTACTCACTCAGGCAAGGTGATGGGGCTATTATAAGGCATGTGAGCTCCCACTATCTTTGTAGTCTCGTCCTCCAAGCCATCAAGCACCTTTTCTCTCGTTTTAGCAGCTTGCACTGGATCTATATCATAAGTGATAGATATGCTTGGCTCGACCTCTTGCACTGCTAGGACGTGAAGAAGGTCGGCTATAAAGATGATCTTGTCGTTATCTGACTCAAAGCTTATCATGTTGTGCCCTGGAGTGTGGCCGTAGGCTGGGATAGCCATGATCTTTAGCGCCCCGTCAAATAGCGGCTTTTTATGATCAAAAAAGCTCTTATCATCCTTATAAAGCGATAAAATTTCTTTTATCCTCTCATCTTTGCCCTTCATCCAGTAGTCCCACTCCTTTTCATCTATAAGAAGCTTGGCGTTTTTAAATGTCTTTTTGCCTCCATCTATGAGCCCACCTATGTGATCAGGATGAGCGTGCGTGATGATGACGTAGGTTAGGTCCTCTGGCTTTATATTGCCAAAAGTTTGCAGATCATACTTTAAATTTTTCAAGCTATCTTCATAGCCGCTATCTATGAGTGCCGTATAGTCCTCGCACTTTGCAAACATTACGTTGTGTTTGTTTGGTAAATTTTTAGTATTTGCCACAAGCTCTTTTTGCGCCTCATCTTTGGCTATTAGCTTATCTACTGGCGCGTCAGTCGTCTTTAGTGAAAATACATAAAGCTTGCATCCGCCCATAGCTCCTATCCATACTTGATCATTTTGTTTGCCAACCACCTCATCATCGGCACAAAAAGCTAAAGTGCAAAACAACGCAAGGCTTAATAAACTCTTTTTCATATCTCATCCTTGAATAAATTTGCGAAATTTTAGTCCTGTAAATTTAATGAAAAATAATAATCCTTTAAAAAAATATATAAATAATAGTTTTAAAAATAGATACAAAAAAAATTATATTTAAATAACTAATTTTAGATGAACTCTTTTATAAAAATATCTAGCTAAATGTAAAAATAGCGTAAATAACGTATATTTTCGTAAATTTAGCCTACGATTTTTTATTAAATTATTATTATTTTAATTAATAATTTATTTTAAGAATTTTAGAATTGGTTTAAATTTTATGTAAAGGACGAGATATGAAAAGATCTGTTTCAAGCAAAAAGTGCATCCTTTTAAGCGTTGCTTGCTGCACTCTTTTGCTTGCTAATCAACTAAGTGCCAGTGAGCAAAACAGAGGTAAATTTGGCGATATAAAAAGCTGGCAAAGCGATGAATACAAAGCTGACTGGGGTTTAGTGAGTATGAACGCAGCCGTTGCGTATGCTCTTGGAGCAACTGGCAAAGGAGTAACGCTTGGTGTGATGGACTCTGGAGTGCTACTTAGCCATCCAGAATTTAGTGATGGCAGAGTAAGTGCGCTAAAGGTTTCTGGTAGCTACTACAAAGATGGTCAAAGATACCCTGACACCGAGTATGGCAACTCACCATTAGTTGGAAAAGGCAGCGGAGATAAAAATAAAAAAAACTTTGGTGACTTTAAAAAAGGCGAGGAATTTAGCATAGATGGTGACTGGATAGCTGGAGTAAATGACTCTCACGGCACTCACGTAGCTGGCAGCATAGCTGCTTCAAGAGATGGCGTTGGCATGCACGGCGTAGCATTTGACTCAAGGCTTATAATGGGCAATACTGGCGGCACTGACGGCATGACATATGGTCCAAATCAAGACTACAACTTCTTTTTAAAATCCTACGAAGGACTAGCAAAGAGTGGAGCTAGAGCGATAAATAACAGCTGGGGTTCAAACCGCAAATTTTACAAAGCCTATGAAGGTGCTACTGGATATGATGGTGGCAACAACCTAGATATAAAAGATCTTGATGCTGCCTATAAAAGCTACTATCCATTTGTAGTAAATGGCAAAAATTTCTTAGATGCAGCCTATGAGGTCGCTACAAGATATGGCGTCATCCAAATTTTTACTGCTGGCAACAGAGACGGGATGAAAGAGTCATATACAAGAGCGATGCTTCCATACTTTAGACCTGATGCTGAGAAGTACTGGCTAAATGTCACTGGTCAGCTAGAGGGCGACACGCAGCGCTACAACACACCTGGCCACTCAAAATGGTGGAGCGTGGCAGCACCTGCAAAACCTATATACTCAACCGTCGTTGATCTAAAAACTGGCAAAGCAGACTACGGCACAAAAGGCGGCACATCAATGGCAGCTCCACACGTCACTGGCGCGCTTGGTGTCATCATGCAAAGATATCCATATATGAATAACGCCCAGATAAGAGAGGTGCTACTAACTACTGCAAGGCAGATTCATGATGATTTCAAAGAGCCAGCTGATACTAGAAAAATTTCAGGCTTTACTGCTGCGCTTGGAGTGCCTGATGAGCGCTGGGGCTGGGGCGTAGTGGATCTATATAAGGCGATGTTTGGACCAGGTCAGCTTCTAGGAGTATTTGATGTAAATTTAAATAGTGATGATATCTACTCAAACAACATAAGCGATGTGGCTATCAAATTTAGAAAAACAGAAGATGATGCAGAGGCTAAAATTTGGACCAAGCGCAAGGCTGAGCTAGAGAAAATAACAAATTTAACACCAGAGCAAAAAGCTGAACTTGAGATAGGTAATGCTAGAGAAAGAGCAAGAGAGCTAAGAGCAAGCGAGGGCTATGAAGGTACTCTTATAAAAAGAGGTCAAGGCACACTAAGCCTAGCAGGAGACAACTCTTACACTGGCAAGACCATGATAAAAGGCGGCAAGATCACAGCTCTTAATCAATCTTTAAAATCAAGCGATGTGATAGTAGAAAATGGCGGCGCACTAGAAATTGTAAAACAAATGAGCGTGCCAAAGGTTAGTAGAAATAAATTTACCTTGCAACTATCTTTAGGAGAAGTGACCAAAAAAAGCTCAAATGACGTAGTAAAAGCCACTATAAAATCAGGCGGTAGCTACATCGTCTCAAACGGCGCTTCAAATTTAGATCTAAACTTTGAGAAAAACTCATTTATAAACATAAGTGAGCCAAGCTTAGAGATCATGCAAAGGCTCTATAACGACAGCACAAAATCAAAGACATTTACTGCAACTGGAAATTTCAAAGGCTATGAAGATACCCTTTCAAAAGAGTATGCATTTTTTGATCTTGGAAAAAACTATAGTGATGACAAGCTAGAGCTTACCCTTAAAAAATCAAAAAATACAATGACAAGCATCGCAGCTAATGACAACCAAAAGAAAGTTGCACAGCTCATAGAAAGCACAGCAAGCCAGCCAGCGCTACTTCCTTCACCATTTAGAAGCAGACCAGCAGTTATCACAAGCGATCTTTATAGACACTTCATCTACACTACACCAAAAGAGGCAAAACAAACTCTAAAAACCTTTGCAAATGAGGCAAATTTAGCTCAGCACAATGCATTTTTACTAGAAAATATCATTCTTAAAAATGCAGTTATCAACCACGAATCTGACCCATTTGGCATAAGAGCAAGCGACTCAAACGGTATGAAATTTTGGTCAAATACCATGTTTGACGCTATGAAATTTAATGACATCAAAACAAACTCTATGACACAGCTTTTTGGATTTGACGGCAGTGTAAATGACGCATTTGTACTTGGCGGTGTTCTTGGTGCTAGCACAGAAAAAGTAAAAGAAGACGGCGATGATGCCTATAAGACAAAAGGCAAAAGCATCGGCATCTACGGCAAAAGTGAGATCGCTAGCACAAAACTAGACCTTGGCGTCCTATACACAGATGCTAAGCGCAAAACTCAAAATGGTGCAACAATCGCAAGCTTTTACTCAAACGATCATATAAAAAGCAAAGAAAAAGCGCTTAATGCTTATGCAAATTTAGCCCTAACTAGCTTTAACACAGAAAATTTCTCGCTAAACCCTTATGTGGGTGCAAGCTATCTACGCATGAAAACTGATAGCACAAGCCAAAATGTAGGAATTTTTAAGATGGATGTTGATGAAAAAACTAGAAATTTAGGCATTTTTAGCCTTGGTCTAAACCCTAGCGTACCATTTAGTCTAGGTAGCACTAAGATGAAATTTGAAGCTGATCTAGCATACAACAGACTAGTTGGCGACACAAAACCAACAATCGGCGTAAATGTCGCAAATGCTGGATATCTAGAGCTAGAGGGCAAAGAGGTTAAAAACCTTGGCACAGCTAGCCTTGGCATAAAAGCAAATGTCTATAAAAATGTAAATTTAGGCCTTTCTTACACTGGAGCTTTTGCTAAAGATGTAAGATCAAACAGCGTAAATGCTAAATTTGAGATATTGTTTTAGTTAGAAATGCTCGCTACTTTAAAGGTAGCGAGCTTGTAAATTTAGAAGAGTTGAGTGAAAGAAAAGCCGTTTTTATTAAGCGTATCTTTGATCTTTTCTTGATGCTCAAGGCCCTTTGTCTCAAGCGTGATAGTGATGCTTGCATCGCCGTAGTCAAGCTTAGTAGAGAAGCGGTCGTAGTCGATCTTGACGATATTTGCATTTGCTGATTTTAAGCTATCAGTTAGGCTCATGAGCGCTCCTGGCTTATCTACAAGTGTGATTTGTAAGGTCATCTTGCGGTGAGACTTGATAAGACCCTTTTCGATGATGATAGAAAGCACCTGAACATCGATATTTCCACCACTTAGCACCACGCCTATCTTTGCGCCTTTTTTAAATTTGATCTTATCATGCATAAGTGCTGCCACGCCAGCTGCGCCAGCTCCTTCAACGACGATCTTTTGCGTCTCTAGCAAGAACAAAATCGCAGTTGCGATCTCCTCATCATCGACCTGAACAAACTCATCCACGCACTCAACAATATTTTTAAGCGTGATCTCACTCGCATCACGCACAGCGATACCATCAGCTATGGTGCGAACCGACTTTGAGTTTATGCTCTTTTTAGCGCCATAGCTATTAAACATCGCTGGAGCGCCCTTTGCACCGACGCAAACGACTTTGGTTTTTGGATTGACTTGCTTTATACAGCTTGCCACGCCGCTAGCTAAGCCACCACCGCCAACTGGCACTACAACCATATCAAGGTCGCTTATCTCATCAAGCATCTCAAGACCCACAGTGCCCTGCCCTGCCATGACGTACTCATCGTTAAATGGATGAACAAAGGTCATATCTTTTTCTTTGGCGTAATTTACTGCAAATTCATACGCCTCATCAAAGTTATCACCTTTTAAGATCACTTCAGCGCCAAGATCCTTCGTGCCAGCTACCTTTAGAAGTGGGGTTGATTCTGGCATGACGATGCAAGCATGCACGCCAAATTCTTTTGCGCTTATCGCCACGCCTTGAGCGTGATTGCCAGCGCTTGCAGCCACGACGCCACGTTTTCGCTCCTCCTCGCTTAGGCTAGCTATTTTATTGTAAGCGCCTCTTATCTTGTAAGCTCCGGTTCGTTGTAAATTTTCTTCTTTTAGATAGACATTTGCGCCCAAAATTTTGCTAAGTTTTGCACTTAGCGCAAACGGAGTTTTATTTACAAAGTGACCGATCGTTATCTTTGCTTGGATTATTTTGTTTAATGAAACCATTTTCAACTTTCCTTTTAAAATTTATCTTTTGCCTCTAGTAGCACGCCACACTCGATGTGATGAGTGTTGGCAAACTGATCAAAGAGCGCAAATTTTATCACTTTATGGCTTTTAGTAAGCTCATTTAGATTTTCTTTTAGCGTATCTGGGTTGCACGAGATGTAGATGATGTTTTTGAAATTTCTAATGAAATTTATGACACTTTCACTTAGCCCAGCGCGTGGCGGATCGACAAGGACGTGCGAGAAATTAAAGTCGTTTAAGCTTATATCTTTTAGCCTATTAAACTCCCTAACGCCAGCAAATGCGCTCATCAGCTCATCAGCGTCCATTCGCAAAAATTTGATATTTTCTGCCCCATTTAGCTCGCAGTTTTTAAGGGCATTTGCGATCGAGCTTTTTGAAATTTCAGTGGCAAGAACGTTTTTAAATTTAAACGAAAGTGGGATCGTAAAATTCCCATGTCCGCAGTAGAGCTCCAGCAGGTCAGCGCCACCCTCAACGCACTCTTTTGCCCAAGCTATCATCTTCTCATTTACCGCTTTATTTGGCTGGATAAAGGCATTTTCACTTAGGCTAAATTTATAAATTTGCCCATCAACATTTAGCTCATCAACCAAATTTAGCTCACCACTTAGCAGCTTTTGACCACGTGATCTAGCTAGGATCATCACATCAAGCTTGCTAGCTATAATTTTCATAGCCGTTTCAAACTCACTACCAAGCTTTTTGTGATAAAGAAGCGTGACTAAAGTGCCGCTTTTACAGGCTATAAACTCCACTCCAAAGAGCTTTGTGCGTAAATTTTCATCATCTTGCAAGCTCTCAAGTAGCCTTGGCATGAGATGTGAAATTTGCTCGCAAACCTTTGGGCACTCATCTATAAAGACCTTTTTGCCCTTCTCGCTTGCGTGCATCGTATAGCTAAGCTTGCTACCCTCGTGCCAGATGCCAAACTCAGCCCTCGTGCGGTAGTGCTTTGGGCTTGAGCTAAAAAGATCAAATTTACCCTCATAAAAGTGGGAAAAATTTTGCTTGATAAGATCAGTTTTAAATGAAATTTGCTCACTATAAGGGGTAAAAAGAGTGCATGATCCGCACTCTTTTAGGTATTTGCAGTCCAAATTTATGCCGCTTTCTCTTCTACTTTTTTACCGACAAATCTAACCAAAGCCCAGATCGCTAAAAATCCGCAAGGAAGTGCGATCCAAACGCTAAGACCAAGTGCGACCGGCAAGTAGCCAACAAGCACACAAACCGCACAAACGCTAAGTGCGTAGATCATCTGCGTTGAGACGTGATCGATGTGGCTACATCCTGCGCCCATTGATGAAAGTATTGTAGTGTCTGATATCGGCGAGCAGTGATCACCAAAGATAGCGCCAGTTAGAACGCTTGAGATATTTACGATCATATAAGCATGCATCGCATCGCCATCTAAGCCGTAGTTTTTGCCCACTGCGTAAGCTAGTGGGATAGCAAGAGGCATCAAAATGCCCATCGTGCCGTAGCTGGTGCCAGTTGAGAAGCTAATAAATGAGCCAAGAATGAAAACAGCCACTGGCAAGATAAATTTAGGCGTTGAATCACTTAGTAGATCAACCAAATATCTTGAAGTGCCAAGCTCTTTGATAACCGCACTAAGGCTCCAAGCAAGAAGCAAGATGACGACCGTGATGATCATAGTTTTCCAGCCTTTTACCCACGTGCTAATAGCCTCTTTTACATCAAAAATTTTGCGCCAAACGCCCATCGTGATAGCTACTATGCTAGCGAGCAATGCTGCTTGAAATAGCGATGTAGCAGAGTCAGCTGCGCCAAAAGTATCTTTAAATGTTGAAAATGAAAGCGGATTTGCAAGTGCATTTTTAAGAGTATCGCCCTCAAGTGCAGCAAGACCACTAAAATAAAAGCTAGTAAATGCGCCGATAACTAGCACAAGAAGCGGCACTATCGCATTTGAAGCGCTTAGTTTTACACCCTCTTTTGGCTCAAGAGTCTTGTCTTCAAGGTCTTGAATTTGAGTTTTGCCAGAGTGAAGCTCGCCCTTTCTAGCGCGTCTTTCGGCTGCTAGCATAGGGCCATACTCGCGTTGCATCAAGGCTGTGCAGACGATGAAAAACAAGATAAAGAGGTTGTAAAATCTATATGGAATGGTCTCGATAAATATAGAATAAGCGTTTATGCCAGTCTCGCCGATAAGCTCGTAGCCCTTTTCAATGAGCGAAACCTCAAGTCCGACCCATGTAGAGATGATAGCAATACCTGCAATCGGTGCTGCAGTGGCGTCGATGATGAAGGCTAGCTTTTCGCGGCTGATTTTAAATTTATCGCTTATTGGTCTCATGATAGGACCAACGATTAGGGCGTTTGCGTAGTCATCGAAAAATACAAAGATACCCATAAGCCAAGTTGAAATTTGAGCTGAGACGCCAGTTTTTGCCTTTTTGCTAAGCCAAAGAGCAACTGCTTTTGTGCCGCCCATCTTTGTGATAAGTGCGACCACGCCGCCTATACAAAGCACTTGAAGCAAGATGCCAGCATCGGTGCTATCAGCCATTGACTCAACCACTCTTGAAACGATGCCTGTAAAGCCTTTGATGATGCCCATAAATACATTTTCATTAACGATATTTATAAGAAATGTTCCGCTAAAAACACCGATAAATAGCGACAATATAACGTCTTTTGTGATAAAAGCAAGCGCTATGGCCACAACTGGCGGTATCAGCGTGAAAACGCCGTAAATTTGTGCATTTCTTTTGGCGACTTCTGGATCAACGCCAAAAAGCGCGACACTAAAAAATAGTAACAATAAAATTTGTCTCACATAAACTCCTTAAAATTTTTCTATCGCAAGTCCAGCCCAAGTCTGCGTATTTGCCATGACTTCGACCCTGTTTATATTGACACTTCCAGGCATATTTAGACAATTTACCAAAATAGTCGCGATATCCTCAGACGTGATGAAATTTGTATGATCATAGATGCTATCAGCCTTTGCCTTATCGCCCTTAAATCTAACCTCGCTAAATTCAGTCTTGCAAAGCCCTGGCTCGATGTTTGTCACTCTGATATTTGTGCCAACTAGATCGTTTCTCAAATTTAGACTAAACTGCTTTACAAAGGCCTTTGTAGCGCCATAAACGTTGCTACCAGGATATGGCCACGAGCCAGCTGTTGAGCCAAGATTAAATATATAGCCCTTTTCTTGCTTGTAAAGTAGCGGCAAAACGGCCTTTGTAGAGTAGATAAGACCCTTTACATTTGTGTCTATCATCGTCTCAAAGTCCTCTACCTTCGCATCTATCGTCTTTTCTTGTCCTAAGGCAAGTCCAGCGTTATTTACAAGTACTTCGATATCTTTAAATTTATCAGGCAGGCTATCAACTGCGTCAAAAACAGCCTTTTTATCACGTATGTCAGCTACGATGATATGCGTATCGCCAAGCTCACTTGCTAGCTTTTTTAGCCTATCTTCGCGCCTTGCAAGAGCTACTATCTTGTAGCCCTCTTTAGAAAGTCGTCTAGCGATCGCCTCGCCAAAGCCAGATGTCGCGCCTGTCACAAAAGCTGTCTTTTTCATATCTCTTCCTAATTAAAATTTGGCTTTAAACCAAACTCTTCTAAAAATTTAATATTTTTTTCGTTTTTATCTTTGATCGCATAATCAAGCGCGTTAAATCCCGCATCATCAGTGGCGTTCATATCAGCGCCGTTATCTATCAAAAGCTTTAAAATTTCAGGCGTCGCGTGAGCTGCTGCGTGCATGAAAACGCTTCTGTTTGTATGCTCTAGGCCACACGTATCCTCTACTTGCATCATGCCTAAATTTATCATATTCATCTTAGATTGCTCGTCGATGTAGCTCTCGTTTGCATTTGCCCCGCTTTTTAGCAAAAGCTCGCAAAGAGGCGCATCCTCAAACTGCACAGCATAAAAAAGCGCACTTTTGCCAAAGAAATTTTTGTGATTTACATCGGCTCTATTTTTAAGCAAAATTTTTACATTTTCTAAATTTTTAAGAGCAAAAAATAGCGGTGTCTCATCGCCTAAATTTAGATCCGCCCCGCGCCTTATGATCTCTTCTATTATCTCGCTACTTTTGTCATTTAGTAGCGCTATATCAAGTAAATTTGTAAGCTCTGCGGTGGTGAAATTTTTAGAATAAAGCAAATTTGCAAGCTCGTCTTGGCTTAGCTTTTGAGCCATCATCTTTTGCTCAGAAGTTAGGGCCTTAGCCTTATTTACCTTTTTGCCAACGCTAAAGCTTAAAAACTCATTTATCACGCTAGTTGCGTAGTAAGCGGCACTTGCACTATCAACACCTAAAGCCTCATAAAATTTAACCAGCGGAGTTTGAGCGTTTTTATAAGCTTCGCTGAATTTTTTATATTTTAAGAAATTAAACAGGCTCTCATTCGCCCAGTATCTAAAGTACTCCATCTGAGCGTCTTTTTGAGCCTCGGCCGCTTCTGGCTTTGCAAGCTCTTTTTGGTAGATTTCAGGAGCAAACGAGGCTTTTAGCAAGATCCATCTAAATTTATTTAAATTTTCTCTATAAACGCCCTCGCCAACGCAGCTTTGAGACTCGCTTCTAACAGCCACACTCGCATCAAAAAGCTCTTTTACCTCTTTTAAATTTAAAAGCGAGCCATCGCAATAAAATAGCCCCTCATTCGCATAAGCAAGCTCGTTTGGAGTAGTTTTAAAGCTCTCTTTTTTAGCAAGGTCACTGCACTCTAATGCATGTAAATTTACAAAAAGAAAACTGCTAAAAAAGAGAAAAAAAGCTACTTTTTTCATCAAAGCTCCTTAAAATTTCGCGATATTGTAACAAATTTATATACTAAACTCGCTTATTTCATTAAAATTTAGGTATTTATAAATTTGATCTTTATTTAAACTAAGACTATCTCTTACTATTTTTTTATACTCGCTAACGCTTGGCAAACGCCCTAATAGCGCGCATACAGCAGCTAGCTCGGCACTTCCTAGATAGACCTTTGCGCCCATGCCCATTCTGTTGTCAAAATTTCTAGTCGAGGTCGAAAAAACGACGGCATTGTCATTTACTCTTGCTTGATTACCCATGCAAAGCGAGCAGCCTGGCACCTCTGTCCTAGCATTTAACCTTTTAAAAATTTCATAAACGCCCTCATCTTCAAGCGTCTTTTTATCCATCTTTGTTGGCGGAGCGATCCAAAGTCTAGTAGTGAGCTTACTCTCACGCTCTAAAATTCTAGCAAGCGCCCTGTAATGCCCGATATTTGTCATACAGCTACCCACAAAGACCTCGTCGATGTTGTGTGCTCTTTTGCTATCAGCTAAAATTTCACTCAGTGTCGCCACGTCGTCTGGGTCGTTTGGACAGGCCAAAATCGGCTCATCTATCTGTGATAAATCAATCTCTAAAATTTCAGCATATCTTGCGTCCTTGTCAGCTCTTAAAAGAGTTGGGTTTTCTAGCCATTTTTGCATCTTCTCTTTTCGCCTCTCAAGCGTTTCACGGCTCTCATACCCAGCTTTTATCATCGCCTCAATTAGCGCAACATTTGAGCGAACGTACTCCGCGACGCTATCAATGCTTAAATTTACCACGCAAGCAGCCGCCGAGCGCTCAGCCGAAGCGTCACTTAGCTCAAACGCCTGCTCCACTTTTAGACTCTCAAGCCCTTCTATCTCTAAAATTTTGCCCGCAAAAATGTTCTTTTTGTTTTTCTTTTCAACGCTTAAAAGCCCTTTTTTGATAGCAAAATAAGGTATCGCATTGACAAGATCACGAAGCGTCACGCCCTCTTTTAGCTCGCCTTTAAATTTGATCAAAACTGACTCTGGCATATTTAGCGGCATCATTCCAAGTACCGCTGCAAACGCTACTAGGCCGCTACCTGCTGGAAAGCTAATGCCAATAGGAAATCTCGTGTGACTATCGCCGCCAGTGCCCACCGTGTCAGGCAAGACCATGCGGTTTAGCCACGAGTGGATGACGCCATCACCTGGCTTTAAGCTAACCCCACCGCGAAGCGTCATAAATTTAGGCAAACTCTTTTGCATCTCGAGGTCGCTTGGCTTTGGATAAGCAGCCGTATGGCAAAAGCTTTGCAAGACAAAATCCGCCCCAAAACTAAGGCTAGCAAGCTCTTTTATCTCATCTCTAGTCATGGGCCCTGTAGTGTCTTGCGAGCCAACGGTCAAAATTTCAGGCTCCACGTATGCCCCAGCTCTCACGCCAGCCTTGCCACAAGCCTTGCCGACCATCTTTTGAGCGAGTGTATAGCCACCGCCTAGCTCTTTTGGCTGATCTGGCTTTATGAAAATTTGCTCTTCGCCAAGCCCCAAGGCCTCTCTAGCCTTTTTGGTCACTTGCCTACCTATCATCAAAGGTATCCTGCCGCCTGCTCTTATCTCGTCGCTTAGAGTGTTTGGGCTAAGTTTAAAATTTGCCACGAGCTTTTTTTCGTTGCCTGCGAGCTTGTAAATTTCGCCTTTAAATGGATAAATTTCTATCTCATCGCCCATTTCTAGCTCATTTACGTTTGCAACTATCGGCAGTGCGCCGCTATCTTCAGCGGTGTTAAAAAATATCGGAGCTATGGTCGTGCCGATCACGATGCCACCGGTTTTTTTGTTTGGCACGCCCTCGATTTCATCGCCAAGGTGCCACTGGATAGAGTTTATACCGCTCTTTCTGCTGCTACCAGTGCCGACCACGTCGCCAACATATGCCACGCTCTTACCAAGGCTTTTTAGCTCTTGTAAAATTTTCAAACCCTCAGGCATCTTTTTAACGAGCATCGCCTTTGCGTGAAGCGGTATGTCAGCCCTTGTATAGGCTTCGCTTGCAGGACTTAGATCATCTGTATTTGTCTCGCCAGGCACCTTAAAAACCACTGCATTTATGCACTCATCAAGCGGCTTTTTATGCGTAAACCACTCGGCGTTTGCCCAAGAAACAAGCACCTCTTTTGCAAATTTATTGCTATTTGCTAGCTTTGTGATCTCGTCAAAATGTTCATGCACCAAGATAATGTTTTTTAGCTCATTTGCCGCAGCTTGCGCGATAACATCATCGCTATTTTTTAGTGCTCGCACCAAAATTTCCACGTTATATCCGCCAAGCATCTTTCCTAAAATTTTAATGGCACGAACCGCGTCAAGGCCGTCTATCTTAAGACCTTCTATCACCTCGCCAAGAAATTCTGCCTTTATCTTTGCCGCGTCATCAACGCCTGGATTTACGCGATTTGTGAGCAAATTTATAAGAAATTTTAGCTCGTTTTGCGCCTTCTCATCGCCACTAGAGTTGCCAGCAAGTCTCATTAGCTCGCAAATTTCGCTTGTTTGCTTGGCATTTAGCGCAAGCGGTGGCACGCCCTCTTTTTCTCGCTCACTCACGTGTTTTTCGTAGTCGGTAAAAAAGCCCATAAATTTCCTTTGTGATTTTGCTCGTTTTTAGTCTAAAATCGCTGATTTTGCTTGCATTTTATCAAAAAGCAAAACAATCTAAAGTAAAATTTGCCCAAAATTTCAAATTTCAAGGAGCAAATGTGTCAAAAGCCTACCTAAAATCGCCCATTGGAATTTTAGAGATCGTTGCTAGCGAAAATGGAATTTGTGAGATAAATTTTGTAGATAAATTTGAAAAAGTAGCGGTAAAAGATGAAAATTTAAAGCTGTGTTTAGATGAACTAAAGGCTTATTTTAAAGGCGAGCTTAAAAAATTTAGCGTTAGACTTGATATAAAAACGACCAAATTTAGAGCCAAAATTTATGAAATTTTACAAAAAGTGCCATACGGCGAAACGACCACATACGCAGCTCTTGCACTTGCTGCAGGTCATAAAAACGCTTACCGCGCAGCGGGATCTGCAAATGCCAAAAACCTACTGCCTATCATCATCCCTTGCCACAGAGTGCTCTCTCACAGCGGCCTTGGTGGCTACTCAGGCGGCGAAGGCCTGCCAACTAAAATTTGGCTTTTAGAGCACGAAGCAAAGCATAAATAGCTATAAATTTAAATTTGACCTTCAAAAGTTTTCATTAAATTTTAAAATTTATGAGCGAGCATATCACGGCTCTAATTTTAGCGCTAAACATAGCGCAACCTAATTTTAGTAGTCCACTAAGGTAAGTTAGTAAAGTTATAAAAATTTGAAAAAAAGATTTTTAGAAATTTAAACTTTTTACTTAAAAGATAAACAAATAAACTTAATTTTTGATTTTTAGTATAAACATATTATAAATGTAAAAATTTTTCCTAGCCCCAAGTTAGACAAAATGGGGCTAGAGTAGGGATTATTTTTTAGCTACAAGAGCGTTTTTTAGCACATCATCGATCGTATCAACGGCGATGATCTTCATATCAGCTTTTACTTCGGCTGGGATATCGACAAGGTCACGGTCATAGTTTTTACGAGGTATCAGAGCTGTTTTGATGCCAGCTTTGTGAGCGGCGATCAGCTTCTCTTTTAGTCCTCCGATAGGTAAAACTCTACCAGTTAGTGTGATCTCGCCAGTCATTGCGATGTCGTGTTTGACTTTTGTATCAGTTAGTATCGATGCGATCGCAGTTGCCATCGTGATACCAGCGCTTGGACCATCTTTTGGCACCGCACCTTCTGGCACGTGTAAGTGAAGGTCATAGCGTCTATAAACGTCGCTGGCTTCGAGCTTGTGCTTGTCGTCGTCAAATTTTGGCACGATAGCCATCGGCACTTTTAGCTTTTTGTTGTCTATCAGCACTTTTACGACGCTAAATGCGATCTGAGCGCTCTCTTTCATCACGTCGCCTAGCTGGCCGGTGATCTGCATATTGCCTTTGCCTTGGATCCTGATAGCCTCGATCCTTAGCACGTCGCCACCGACACTCGTCCACGCAAGGCCATTTACCAAGCCGATCTGGTCTTTCTTGTCAGCTGGCTCGATCTCATAGACCTTTTTCTCTAAAAACTCTTTTAAATTTTTAGCCGTGACGCTGATTTTGCCTTCATTCTTTTTGGTAAGGATGTTTTTGGCGACTTTTCTTAGTATATCAGCGATCCTGCGGCGTAAATTTCGCACACCACTCTCTCTTGTGTAGTCGCTGATGATTAGCTCAAGCGCCTCTTTACTGATGCTCACATCACTTGGTTTTAGCCCGTGCTTTTTAAGCTCTTGAGGCAAGAGATATTTTTTAGCGATCTCAAATTTCTCTTGTGGGGTGTATGAGCTAAGCTCGATAAACTCCATCCTGTCACGAAGTGCAGCTGGTATCATGCTCACGTCATTTGCTGTGGCGATGAAGATGATCTTGCTAAGATCAATGTTGAAATTTAGGTAATAGTCTCTAAATTTATTATTTTGCTCTGGGTCTAAAATCTCAAGTAAAACAGCAGTCGGGTCGCCTCTGTAGCTTCTGCCAACTTTGTCAATCTCGTCTAAAACAACCACTGGATTCATCTGCTTGGCTTCTATGAGCCCTTGCACGATGCGGCCTGGCATAGCGCCTATATAGGTGCGGCGGTGGCCTCTTAGCTCGTTTACGTCCTCAAGTCCGCCAAGAGCGATCCTGACTAGCTCACGCTTTAGCGCCTTTGCGATCGAGTTTGCAAGGCTTGTTTTACCCACGCCTGGGGGTCCTGCAAAGCATAAAATGGCGCCGTTATTTACCTTTTCACCAACACCTCTAAGCTCCAAAAGCTCACGCAAGGCAAAATACTCCTCTATGCGCTCTTTTGGCTTTTCTAAGCTGTAGTGATCGGCATTTAGGTGCTTGCTCACTTCGGCGATAGATGACTTTTTCTTAGTTACATTCTCAAATGGAATTTCAAGTACCCAGTCAAGGTAGCTTTGCAAGGTGTTCGCGTCTGCTGAGTCTGGGTGCATGCGAGAGAGCTTATCTATTTGTTTTTTGATCTCTTTATAGGCGTCCTCAGCCATAAATTTCTTCTTCGCATCAAGCTTTTTGCGGTACTCCTCAAGCTCCTCTTCACGGCTCGTATCCGCTCCAAGCTCAGCTTGAATTTGCTTTAGCTGCTCTTTTAAAAAGTACTCTTTGTTTGTCTTGTCGATCTTTGAATGAACCTTATTTTTGATCTCTTTTTGAAGCTTGTTTGCCTCGATCTCTTCGATGACGTAGTCGATGAGCTTTAGTAGGCGCTGCTCTAAATTTTCTTCGACAAAAAAGCTATAAGCGATCTGTTTTTTTAGGCGAAGCGCGCTTGAGACTAGGTCGCAAACTCTGATCGCCTCAGCACTCTCTTCGATCGTCTTTAAAAGATCAGGCGGGAAAAAGTGGCTAAACTGCGAAAGTTCTCTTACTTTTTCTCTTAAAACTACGATGAGAGCGTCAGTTTTGACCTGTGATGGGCGCTTTACGTGGAGCATATCGACGATGCCACGGAGTGGGTTTATGCCTGATTGTTTTAAAATTTTACCCTTGTCGATGCCCTGAAATAGCACTTTTACGCGTCCGTCAGGTAGCGGCACACGGCGCATTATCGTGCCGATCACGCCTGCATCATAGATGCCGTCAAAGTCTCTAGCGCCGTCTTGCTGGGGCTTTGTAGGCACGACAAGGATCGGCGTTTCTCCTTGTATGGCAAGCTCAAGCGCTTTTAAATTTTCTTCGTCGCTTAAAAAAAGCGGTGTTATCATAAATGGATATAAAAATAGCTCGTCCTCAACTATGATAGGTATCTCAGTTGGGAAGCCTTTGTTTTCGTTTATTTGCAAAATTTCTCCTATTCAAACAGTTTTCTATACCATGCCACGTCAGGTTTGATAAGGTCTGAGTTTTTAAACGGCGACTCTTCTAGCTTTTGCTCGTAAATTTTAGCCGAAACGTCACGGCCAGTTCTCTTGTAAAGATCTGCTATTTGCATGTCTAAGAAGTAAAGGGCTAGCTTAAATTTGATAAGCATGGTCTCAATAAGCGGCTTATACTCGGTATTTGGATACATATAAAGAAATTTCTCGATTTCAGTTACGCTATCCTCCATTAGCTTTTGGTTGCGGTTTGGCTGGGTAAATGAGTCAAAATTTGCTTTTATCTTTAGATATTGAGCAAATTCTGTTTTTGGGCCGTTATCGCCGTATCTTTTGATGTATTCATCAAGATAGTGATTTGCCATGAGATACTCTTCGTCATTTGCGTGAGCTTGGGCAAGGATGAGTAAAATTTGCTCCAAAAGCGGGCTTGCAACGTGCTCGCTAGCCATTGAAACGTAGTGTTTATCAGCTGACTCCAGATCGCCATCTTTTATGTCAGCGATAACTTGAGCGTACCACTCGTCTGGAGTTAGATTGTAAAGTTCGGTGTATTTTTCAGCACAACCACTAAAAAGCCCTAAAAGAGCTACAACTGCTAGAAATTTAGAAAATTTTTTCATGCTTTTCCTTAAAAATTTTAAATTCGCTTATTTTACATTTTTTGGCATTATTTTTGTATAAATTTTTTAAAACTATGCTAAAATAAGGCAATTTTACAAAACAGGAGTTAGTATGATTTTTAGTGTTAAAAGCCCTATTTTAGGCTTTGAGCATATCAAGACGATGGAACTGATTGAGCTCGATAAATTTTTTGTTAAGTTAGCAAGTAAAGATGACGAAACATCTTTTACAATGATAAATCCTTTTGCGTTAAGAAGTTATGAATTTGACATCCCAAGCTACTACGAAGAGCTTATGGACATTAAAGAGAGCTCACAACTTAGAATTTACAACATTATCGTAGTTGCCCTCCCTCTTGAGAAATCAACCGTGAATTTCGTGGCTCCTATCGTTTGCAATATGGACAATATGACTTTATCTCAAGTAGTGCTTGACGTTACAAAGTATCCACAATACGGACAAGCCGAGATGATAGAAAATTTCATACAAAAGTAGTTAAAGAAATTTAAAATCATTTCTCATTTTTCAATGGCTTTGGGGGAGGTGAGTTATGCTAAGGCATTTGCTTATATTTTGTCTTGGTTTTGTATTTAGTTTTTGTGCACCTAGAGATTGCACTCCTGCCGAAGCTGCTGCTATTAGTTGTAGTGGCGCACAATACTCTTGTTATATAGATGCGGAAGAGTATCAAGACGGCTCTTCTAAAAATATCCCTCACTGTATAAAAACATTTCAAAAAACATGGACAGTAGATACTGTAAATAGAGGGTACGACCACTACCATGTCTACGTTTCAGGTTCTACGCCATTACCATTAACGACTGTATTAGACGACAAAACACCTAAGTTAAAACAAAGAGTTATAAATGGCAACCTAAACACAAGAGTAAATGGTGATATGGCAACGATCGGCGCAACTGTTATGATACCAAAGTATAATGGATATAACTTTGTTCCAACTTCATCTGATGTGTATAAAATGACAGTAACAGCTGATAGAAGATTTTTAAATGATGGAAATTTTGCTCAAAGTAATTACACTCTTTGCCAAAGTGATTATGTATATAATCCAAGTAATATTAATTACTGCAAAAATTCCGCCTCATCTACATTTGACTTTAGCGATAAAGGCTCTTTTATACAAGGACACTTAAAAGGCGAAAATGTAGTCTATGCTAGACTTTACTGGGGTGGCTCTATATACCAAAATTGGAAAGTACAAAGTGGACCAAATTTTATCAAAACTGCATTAGAATATATGAAAGGATATAGCAAGATAGACTTTAAGGCACCAGGAAGACCTGTTGTGACACTAGATGCTGATCCAAAAGATGTCTTTTGGCTAGGCTCTTTTAGCGAATATAGACCAAAGTCAATGACAATAGAAGCATATAACCAATCAGGAGACCACCAAACTCCAGCAAAGGCTGGTATAAACTACGTCTATGCAGCAAGTGTAGATGTAACTGATATCGTAAAAGACACTCTTGGCACTACTTCACAAGATAGAACGTTTTATGCTGGAAACATAAGAGCCACCACAATACCAACCAAACCCGATTTTATAGATCCAAGTGATGCATATTTTACTAAACCTGGCGGTGTAAATGTAACACTAGCTCCAGTGTGGGGTACATTGCTTTTTGGTCCAGCCACAAATAGTAACGTCTATAACAATGGATACTGGCTACAAACTATCGGAGGACAATACGCAGCATGGAGTTTAGTTATTATATATGACTTTGACGATGAAACCGCTATAACAAATAATATAGAGCCAAAGCTAGTTAGTATTTTTGACGGTCTCGAAAAGCTTGCCCCGGACTTGATAAGAATCAACGAAGCACCTGGCACCATAAAATCATCCACTATAGAAACCACATTTGACAATATCTACACTCCAAAGACTGGGAATATGGATGCTGCACTTACAGTATTATCTTTTGGCGGCAAGAAAGAAGTAAAAGGTGAAAACATACAGATAAAAAAGGGTGCCAACTATGAAAGCATAACTAGTGCAAATAATGCCCAAGGCGAACAGTTTAACTCTACTATGACGAAATTTGGGCAAAATATAAATCCTGGCAGAGACTTCAATACGCAAGTTGACTTAGACATATTTGACATATCAAGCAATATAGAGCCTAATAAAACAAAAGCTGAGATTAAGATGAAATTTACAGTTTCAACAAAAAAAGATGCCAGCTCAAGTATAGTGAGCGCAGACCGTGTAAATTTAGCTATGGTTGGCTTTTCTACACGCATTTATAGACCTGGTGCTTGCTATATGGAATACATCTACAAAAAAGAGCCTGGACAAAGCAATTTTACACTAGTAGCTAAGAATACGCCTATTAGCGTACCTAGAAATACCATATTAAAAACAGTTATTCAAGCAGTTAATAATACAAATGAAGATGCTGACGAATTTGCTCTAAAAACCACAATCAATCCAAGCCAAACATATAAACCAAATTCGACAAAGATCATTAGCTCAACAACAATATCTAGCTACTCCGAAACTATGATTGGGCAACAAGACTATAACGACAACACAGGTCTTCAGCAGTTAAGTGGAAATACTTTAACATTTTATCTAGGTGAAAATGCCAATACAAACATAGGTGGCAAGCTAAAACACAATAAAGGCAACTACGCATATGCTATATATGAAGCAGCTCTTAAATCAAAATTTGAGCAAAACAGTTATAAAGCAACAATTGTAAATTCTAGTATAAACCTAGCCTCTTATGATACCTACATTAACAAGTGTAGTGATTATTACTATGATATAAGCGTCGATCCGTTAAGACCCAACGACTTCATCCCAAGCAATAAACAAGATGATGGCTCACCTACTTTTAAAAACAAATATAAAAATAGGCTCTTAACTCAAATAGTTACTAAGCCATTTAACCTATATATCACAAACTATGGACCAGATGGTAATAAAAGAATACCTGATACTCCAGTAGATGTTAAAGTAGAGGTAGTTACTAGTTGTGCAGCTCCTGCTACTGATCAAGATCAAGTTTTACTTACTAAAGATATAAGATTTGATGGAATTAGTGAAATTTTAATTCCAAATATTAAAATAGATAAAGCATATAAAAGTGTTAGACTTAGAATTTCGCACTTTGATCCTTCATCAAACACTAATAAAGTAGCATGTCAAGACTTAGATGACTTTGCAGTTAGACCACATCACTTTAGACTATGGAATACTGATAGTAACACAAAAAGAACTGGATCATTTACTCTTGTTGGCGGAGAAGTTTATAACAACATAGCCATTGCTGCTATGAAGCCAGATGATACTCATATAGCAAGAGGCTATACTCATAATATAGATGGTACTAATGGAGAGATAGCACTAAAGCCAGCAAGCACTGCTACTTGTGATCCTAGCTTTTTAGCAAGCGAGAATAAGCTAAGTGTAAATTTTTCTGATGGAATTGGTCAAATTTCACGCCATACATCAAGCGGAAGTGTAATATCAGGTTTTTCATATTCAGACATAGGAGACACCTCTTTTTATATATTAGATAAAAGCTACACTTCAACTGACCAGCACACATCTCCAAGAGAAGATGACTGCGTAAGAGGTTCAACCAGCAATGATCCTACACAAGATCCTGAAGGAAGAGTTGGATGTAATATAAAAATAGAAGATGTTGAAGATTATCTTTTTAAACCAAAAGAGATACAAATAAGTAATCTAAAGATAGAAAAAGATGATGAAGTAACATATCTTGATAGCGAAGGTGTACAAAAGGCAAAACTTACATTTGATGTAGTAGCAAAGCTTGGTAATAATCAAGCTGCAAGGCTCTATAAAGATGGCTGCTATGCAAGAGCCACTAGCTTTGATATAAAGCTTGATAGAGTACCTTTAAATTTTACTGATAATAATGGCAATGCTGGTACATTAGCAAAGGCAAATGAAGAGCTATTATTCTTTGAAATTCCTAGCTCAAACACTAAAAAAGTAACTGGTCCTGGTGTTTCAAAAAATAGATTTTATGTAGGCATATCAACCTTTGTAAATGGCAAAGCAAAGGGTGAAGTAAATTTCAACTTTACAAGAAAGATAAATCATGCTAAAAATCCTTTTACAGTTTCTAGTAATGACTTTGCTTTTAGTAGTATAGAAGATAACTCAACTATATCAAAGATATATACTAAATCACCAAATGAAACAACAGCTAAATTTTACTACGGTAGAGTTTATGCTCCATTTTATGAAGGTCTTTATAGTGGATTTAATGCTAAAATTTACTATGGCGCATATTGTGATGGATGTAACAAAAATATCTATATGAAAGATAGTAGTGGAGCTTTTTGGAAAGATTTCCCAGCCGCAATCTTTTGGAGTACTAATCCTAATCATAGTGCAGGAGCTCTTGGATTTAATGATTTTAGTTTTACAAACACTTATAGTATGACTGTTTTAAGAAATAATGTAAGTGCTATAAATAATGGTGAACAGATAATATTTGTAAGCAATCCATCAGCAGTTACTGATGTAACTAAGATGAAAGCACCAAAGTGGCTACTTTATAATGAATTTGATGAAAATGCTATAACGAATAACTTTAATTTAAATTTCTTAGTGCCAAATGGTGACTGGGCTGGTAAGACATTAAATAAAGATAATACTAAGAGTAATGAAGGTAGCTTTATAGGCAAGATAAATAATAGCAACAGTCAATTAGATGTAGTTGATAAGACAAATAGGAGGATTGAGTGGTAGCGATAGCTAGCACTCTAACTCTCTCTTTAAGCACTATTTTGTTTGATATTTTCTCTAAAAAAGTATCACTAAAAAATACAAAAGAAGTAAGAAAAGCTTTAGCACTAAAAGGATATACTTTCTCCTTTGCTTGTCCTTGGCAAGATGCCATTATGCTAGTTACATTAAGGAGATTGTAGTTTGAGATCGCTTTGCTTGCTTTTTATATCTTTTATATCTATTTTTGGATCATGCGCACCATCAGATATCAGCAGGACTGATGCGGATGGATTTTTACACTGCATAAAAGAAGTCCCTGCAGCAGCAAGTATGCTATATATAACTAGTTCAAATCCACTGCAAACAGAAAATGTAACAGGATACAAAGATGACAATACAGGCAATAACGAGCTTAGGAATAGAATAAACTACAAAAGCATTGTTGGCGATATGGATGTCATCGGTGCTAGTGTCATAAAGCCTATAGATACACAAGGTGGGTACAACTTTGATCCAACAACCACTGCCTCTCCATTAGCAAAAAAAGAATTTGTTCAAGAAGACCTGTCCCTTTTTTCATCTACATCAAAATTTCAAAACTCATCAAGTGCAAAATTTACTCTTGATGATAAAAGCACACACGAACAGACTGATACAGAAGGCAAACATATAGTATATGCGAGGCTATATTGGGGTGGTAGCATATACAAGCCATGGACTGAAACTAATTTAAACACAATAGTAGATAAATTTTTAGATGTAATATCTGGTTACTCAAGCGTAAAATTTAAAACTCCAGATAACTTGATACACAGTATAAACGCCAATGTAAATGATGTCAAATGGACCAGCTCCTTTTCTAGCGGAAATGAATATGTAATAACCAGCGATAGCCTTCCTCCATTAGGCTCCCATACTACTGGTGGTAGGGCTGGATTATATTTTGTCTATCAAGCAAGTGCTGATGTAACTCAGATAGTAAAGGCAAGCCTTATTAATAAAAAAATCGCTCAAAGTAAATTTACTGTAGGTCAGATAGCTTCAAGCATAGAGACATTATATAAAGACTCTTTTACATTACATTTTGCTTCACCAACATCATCAAAAACTTTTACTTGGCCTTATGGATCTGTGCTTTATGGTGATGGGCAGTGGAACTCGGCTTTAGGCGTAGCTCAGTTTGGTGGATGGAGTCTAGTTGTAGTTTATGATCTTGGCAAAGAAGGAGAGGCGAACGGCGTCAAAACGAAGGCCATAAATTTATATGATGGTATGGTTAATATAAATCCTAAATTTGGAGCTACACAAGATGATAGTAGGCAAATTTATTATTTAACATTTAGTAATTTTTTTACTCCAACAAGCGGCCAGGTAAAATCAACACTAAGTTTTCTTGGCTTTGGTGGCAGATCTGAAGTAGAAGGAGAAAACATAGCCATCAACAAAAATGGCTTTAAAAGTGTATACAAAGATCCACTCAACCCGGATAGAAAACAATTTAACTCATCTATTACTAGATTTGGTCAATATGCTGATGCTAGCAAGAAGTACAACAATCAAATGGATCTAGATATATTTGATATATCAAACCTTTTAACAAATAAACAAAAGACCGTAGAGCTTCGACTAGAAGCTACTGGCTCTAGACCTACTGGAGGCACATACGAAGGAGATAGAATAAACATCGGCATGATCGCCTTTTCTACTGAAGTTTATAAGCCAGGTGCATGCTACGAAGAATTTCTTTACTACAAACAACCAGAAGAGGAGATATTTAGAGAAGTAAAAAGAAATACGAGCGTTAAACTAAACAAAAACACTGTGTTAAAAACGGTCGTTCAAGTAACTAATGATACAAACGAAAACGCTGAAAATTTTGCATTAAAAGCTACCATCGATCCAAGCCAAACATATAACTCAAATACAACCTATATAGTCCAAAACAGAAACTCAATATCTAGCAATCTTCTTGAAATGTCTGAATATCAAGACTATCACGACAACACTGGTCTTCAGCAGTTAAGTGGAAATACTTTAACATTTTATCTAGGTGAAAATGCAGCTACAAATAAAGGCGGTAATATGCTTCATAACAACCTAAACTATGCTTACGCCGCATTTGAAGCCACTTTGTTATCAGACTATAAACCAAATAGCTATGAAGCAACTGTTGCAAATTCTGCTCTAGGACTAGCCCCATACGATACTACTATAAAAAAATGCAGTGATTACAATTATGACATTAAAATCCCTGCGACAATCACTACCAACGACTTCATCCCAAGCAATAAACAAGATGATGGCTCACCTACTTTTAAAAACAAATATAAAAATAGGCTCTTAACTCAAATAGTTACTAAGCCATTTAACCTATATATCACAAACTATGGACCAGATGGTAATAAAAGAATACCTGATACTCCAGTAGATGTTAAAGTAGAGGTAGTTACTAGTTGTGCAGCTCCTGCTACTGATCAAGATCAAGTTTTACTTACTAAAGATATAAGATTTGATGGAATTAGTGAAATTTTAATTCCAAATATTAAAATAGATAAAGCATATAAAAGTGTTAGACTTAGAATTTCGCACTTTGATCCTTCATCAAACACTAATAAAGTAGCATGTCAAGACTTAGATGACTTTGCAGTTAGACCACATCACTTTAGACTATGGAATACTGATAGTAACACAAAAAGAACTGGATCATTTACTCTTGTTGGCGGAGAAGTTTATAACAACATAGCCATTGCTGCTATGAAGCCAGATGATACTCATATAGCAAGAGGCTATACTCATAATATAGATGGTACTAATGGAGAGATAGCACTAAAGCCAGCAAGCACTGCTACTTGTGATCCTAGCTTTTTAGCAAGCGAGAATAAGCTAAGTGTAAATTTTTCTGATGGAATTGGTCAAATTTCACGCCATACATCAAGCGGAAGTGTAATATCAGGTTTTTCATATTCAGACATAGGAGACACCTCTTTTTATATATTAGATAAAAGCTACACTTCAACTGACCAGCACACATCTCCAAGAGAAGATGACTGCGTAAGAGGTTCAACCAGCAATGATCCTACACAAGATCCTGAAGGAAGAGTTGGATGTAATATAAAAATAGAAGATGTTGAAGATTATCTTTTTAAACCAAAAGAGATACAAATAAGTAATCTAAAGATAGAAAAAGATGATGAAGTAACATATCTTGATAGCGAAGGTGTACAAAAGGCAAAACTTACATTTGATGTAGTAGCAAAGCTTGGTAATAATCAAGCTGCAAGGCTCTATAAAGATGGCTGCTATGCAAGAGCCACTAGCTTTGATATAAAGCTTGATAGAGTACCTTTAAATTTTACTGATAATAATGGCAATGCTGGTACATTAGCAAAGGCAAATGAAGAGCTATTATTCTTTGAAATTCCTAGCTCAAACACTAAAAAAGTAACTGGTCCTGGTGTTTCAAAAAATAGATTTTATGTAGGCATATCAACCTTTGTAAATGGCAAAGCAAAGGGTGAAGTAAATTTCAACTTTACAAGAAAGATAAATCATGCTAAAAATCCTTTTACAGTTTCTAGTAATGACTTTGCTTTTAGTAGTATAGAAGATAACTCAACTATATCAAAGATATATACTAAATCACCAAATGAAACAACAGCTAAATTTTACTACGGTAGAGTTTATGCTCCATTTTATGAAGGTCTTTATAGTGGATTTAATGCTAAAATTTACTATGGCGCATATTGTGATGGATGTAACAAAAATATCTATATGAAAGATAGTAGTGGAGCTTTTTGGAAAGATTTCCCAGCCGCAATCTTTTGGAGTACTAATCCTAATCATAGTGCAGGAGCTCTTGGATTTAATGATTTTAGTTTTACAAACACTTATAGTATGACTGTTTTAAGAAATAATGTAAGTGCTATAAATAATGGTGAACAGATAATATTTGTAAGCAATCCATCAGCAGTTACTGATGTAACTAAGATGAAAGCACCAAAGTGGCTACTTTATAATGAATTTGATGAAAATGCTATAACGAATAACTTTAATTTAAATTTCTTAGTGCCAAATGGTGACTGGGCTGGTAAGACATTAAATAAAGATAATACTAAGAGTAATGAAGGTAGCTTTATAGGCAAGATAAATAATAGCAACAGTCAATTAGATGTAGTTGATAAGACAAATAGGAGGATTGAGTGGTAAAAAGAAGTGGCTTTTCACTGATAGAGCTTATCTTATCAGTACTTGTAGTAGCCATAGTAAGTGTGAGCCTGCCGCTAGCTATAAAAACAACTTCAAATTTAAGCGAGCAAGCCTTGATGCAAGAAGGCGTAATGAGCGCAAAAACATATATGTCACTCATATTAAAAGCGCCTTTTGCGCCGCAAGTATTAGTTGCAGGAAGTGCAAATCCTGCAACCCATATGGAAGAAGCGATAACCTACCCTCTTATCATATGTGAGCCCAATGGAGCTAATCCAAATTTTTTTAACGACAGTGGCATAAAAGGCGATGGACACAGGATACTAGCCTATCCATATCAGCATTCAACACCTATTCCATGTTCTCAAAAGCCAGCCAACTCAACACTTCCAGAAGCTACAACCAGCGCAAATTTAGCCATTAAGACTATAAAATCTTACTATGATGGCCGTACTAAAACTATAAACTCAACAACCTCTGACCGTAAAAATCGTGATTTTATCGTAGATATAAGTATGAAATCTGAAGTAAAAGAGGGTACGGACAAATTTATAATAAACGCAGCAAACCCAATAAATCAAAAAGATGTAAATGAAATAAAGATCACCACTTCTCTTTTTAAACACGGCTCAGGCAATGAAGAGATCAAAAATGTATTTTATGGATATGCATTTAACGTGGGCGAGAGTGGAACTTTAAGCGTGAAAGAGTGGCAATGAAAAAAGTAAAAAAAGCTTTTACACTACTTGAACTAATAATAGTTATAACAGTCCTTGGTATCATCGCACTTATGAGCTTTAATACTCTTATGAATCTATACCAAAACTACTTTCAAAGCAAAACCGTAAACGACATAGAGACACAAAGCGAGATCGCACTAGAGCAAATTTCCTCACTTCTTAGCCATAGAATAAAACAAAGTGTCATAGCAAGAAAGCAAAATGGGGACTATCTAGCACTAAACGATAGTGGTGTAAATTTAAGCAATGATTTTGAAATTTTGGAGTTTATTCCTGCTGCGTATGAGCTATTTAACGGCGTAGGTGAATATAAAGGGACTGATGCAAGCGGAAATGATATCGTAGAAGAAGGCTTATATAGCGGATACGTTGATCTTGCAAATAGCTCAGTCGCAAATGGATTAAAAAGCCCAGGAAGTAAATTTAATGACGCTTTTAAAAATAGCGTAAAAGATCTAACTTGCAAAAAAGATAACGATGATAATGACAATATAACCAGCAATGATAGATGCATAGATGCAAATAACGAAAATAGCGGGTTAGTAGCGATATTTTCTGGCATACTTTATAAAGTTTCTTCTAGCTTTGGTTATCAAGATACTTTTCACGAAAGTGACCTAGATATAGCAAAAGTTGGTATAAAATCAATCGATACACTTAAAATTTCAAGCAACTTTGCTACCCACAAAAAAATCTCAGAGCAGTATAAGCTCGCATATACAGCCATAGCAATAGCACCAGGCAATCAAAGCACCCAAGATGAAAAAGATGGTGTTTTTGATCTTAAAATTTACTACAATTATAGACCATGGCTAAACGAAAGCTTTAAAAATTTTGGAGGATCCTCGCCTAAAGACATCACAGCCGAAAGTGCGACACTAGCCAAGCGCGTGACTAGATTTGTTTTTACTGAAAAAAATGGTGTAATAGCACTTAAACTTTGTGTAAAAGCAGAAAAATCAGAGATAACTATATGCAAATCAAAGGCGGTGTACTAATGAGAAAAGGTTTTACATTACTAGCGGCTATATTTTTTTTGGTAGTTGCAGCATCTATTGGTACTCTTGCTCTTTCAATAGCTAGTACGTCAGCCAGACAAAGTAGTGAAATTTATCTAAGAGAGCAAGCGCAACTCATTGCTCAATCAGCAGCAGAATACGCTATATATGAAATTTTTAGAACAAACTTTTCAAATAAATGTTTAGATAAAGTAAGCGGCGAGTTTAATGATATGTTTGATTTTGATGTAGAGATAACATATTTTGGAGACATTGGCATATGCACTCCTCCATCTGTTATGCCTGGAACTAGTGGCATGGCAAGCACTGGTAATGTTATGCTTGATGTCTATGTAACATCAAAACCAGGAAAAGCACTAAATCCTATAAATTTTCACAAACGAACTCTTCAGAAACTTTAAAATTTTATAAAGATTTTACTTTAATTTGCTTTTAGTTTCGTCGTGTTATAATCATCTTACTTTCTATAAAGGAGATTGCGATGAACATAAGCATTGTAGGAAAACAATTTGAGCTAACAGAGCCCATCAAAAACTACATCCAAGACGCTTTTGACACCCTTGGCAAGTACAACCTTGACATCATCTCAGCAAGATGCATAGTAGGAGCAGATGAAAAGCAAGGTAAAAAGGGCTTTAATGCAGAATTTTCTCTAAATATGGCACATAAAGACACGATAGTCGTTCGCCAAAAAGATAAAGATCTCTATGCAGCGATCGATCTTGCTATTGAAAAGGCTTCAAAAGTTTTAAGAAGAGAGCACGATAAGAAATTTACCGTAAAAGGTAAGGCTGATGATAAAGAATTTCGATCTAGAATAGGCGAAGAAAAGATCGAAGGTGTCGAAGAGATCGTGCCTATGGAGCTTGAAATTTACAAACCTCTTGAGGTAGAAGAAGCGCTTGATAAACTAAAATCAAGCGATAAACAATTTTACGTATTTAACGATGTCGATGCCAAAATGCGCGTCATCTACAAAAGAACAGACGGAACTTTCGGTCTTTACTAAAACGGTGGGCTTTTGCCCACCCCTTCTCTTAAAATATTTTCCTATTTATTTTCTGCACTATTTTGATCTATTCTAGGTTTAAAAATCTTATTTATCTTTCTTATCCAGATAACAAGCGAGATAAATAAGATGAAGTAAAGCACGTAACTAGCGATAGGCCAGCTGGTGTTTGTGCCGCTATCTTTTATCGAGATCACGTTTCTAAACTCATTTAGCATAGAAATTCTATATCCGTAGTACTTGATAGTGACGTTGTTATCGCTATTTGCAAAGCCTTGAGCCATGGCTTGGATGTCGGCTGAGTTAAATTTAAAATAAAATGGAAAGCCCCACGCCGTATCTTCGTTTCTATAAGCCATCACCTTTTGGTCATTTTGCGCATCTTTTGCGTAGATAAAATAGACATCTCTAACAGGCCCATCGGCTGGGTTTTTAGCGTCTATGATGCCATCTTTGTCCATGCGTTTTACGTCGCCACCAGTTATCTGCACGCTTGCGTAGTGTGGGAATGAATAATCAACCACAAGAGCTAAAAACAGGTGCAAAAGCACGACAAAACTAACGCAAATTCTTTTTATAAATGTGATCATTTCTATCCTTTAAATTTGCGCTATTTTATGAAAAGATAGCTTAAACAAAGGGGCAAAGCGCCCCCATAAATTTAAGCCTTTTTGTTAAGCATAAATTTTAAAAGCTGAGCAAAGAAGCAGATGCCGCCGATTATCAAAATCATGTCGCCAAGCATCCTTAGCCATCTTAAATTTTGCAAGTGCGACTGTTGTAAAAACTCAGCGCTTCTAGCATACCACATACCTTGATCTAGACTTGCAAATGCCTGATAGATGCCTATTGGAAGTAGTGAAAGCACGATCATTAGCATAAGTCCTGCATTTAGCCCCCAAAAGCCAACTTTCATCAAATTTTCATCAAATTCTTGCCCTTTAAATAGATAAGTAGCCACAAGCCAGACAAAGCCAAGTGCCAAAAATCCATAAACGCCAAATAGCGCTGCGTGTCCGTGAACTGGCGTTGTATTTAGTCCTTGGATGTAAAATAGCGAGATCGGAGGATTTATCAAAAATCCAAAGACGCCAGCGCCTAGCATATTCCAAAAGGCAACTGCGATGAAGCAGTAAAGCGGCCATTTAAGCGTTTTAGCCCAGCTTTGAGCAAACTGAAGTTTGTAGTGCTCATACGCCTCAGCGCCAAGAAGCACCAAAGGCACGACCTCAAGCGCTGAAAAGCTTGCACCAATAGCCATTATAGGAGTTGTGGTGCCTGCAAAGTAGAGGTGGTGAAATGTGCCTGGGATGCCGCCTATCATAAAGAGTGACGCACTTGCAAGCGTTGAAAATGTCGCAAATCTTTTTGAAACAAGGCCCAGCGAGACAAAGACAAAGGCGAGCGAAGCCGTCGCAAATACCTCAAAAAAGCCCTCAACCCAAAGATGCACGACCCACCAGCGCCAGTACTCCATCACTGGCAATGGACTTCTTTGACCATAAAATAGTCCTGCTCCGTAAAATAAGCCAACTGCAACCGCTGACATAGCAAAGATAGCTAGTAAATTTTTATCGCCTTTGTTTTTAAACCCACCTGCAAATCCACGAAGAAGCAGAAGCATCCAGATGACAAGACCGACAAATAAAATTATCTGCCAAACACGTCCAAGATCGATGTATTCATAGCCTTGATGTCCAAGCCAGAAGCTTAAATTTATAGGCATGATGTTTGCGATAGCTAGATACTCACCCATAAAACTGCCAACTACAAGGATAAGTAGCGCATAAAAGAGCAGATCAACGCCAAGCTTTTGAAATTTTGGATCCTTGCCGCCATTTATGATCGGAGCTAAAAATAGTCCAGCCGCTAAAAATCCAGTCGCTATCCAAAATATGCTAGCTTGTATATGCCACGTTCTAGCAAGCGAATAAGGGATGTAGGCTGATAAATTTATGCCATAAAATTCTTGTCCTTCGACTGTGTAGTGAGCCGTAAAGCCACCTATTAAAATTTGAAACGCAAAAAGAGCTAATGTGACAAAGAGATACTTTTTAAGCGCCTTTTGTGACGGTGTTAAATTTAGCTTTTTAAGCGGATCTTCACTGATAGGCTCAAGCTTTTCGTCATCTTTTTTGCCGTAAAATGAGCTAAACCAAACAAGAAGTCCAACTCCTGTTAGAAGTATCACGACGCTTGCGATCGACCAAAAGATATTTTCGCTTGTTGGCACGTTATCGATTAGTGGCTCGTGCGGCCAGTTGTTTGTGTAGGTTGCCTCGCTACCAGGTCTGTTTGTCGCTGTCGCCCAGGCTGACCAGAAGAAGAAGTTGTTTAGATCAGCTCTGTCGCTTGCACCTGGGAGCGTGTTTTCTTTCATCGCATAAGCTTCTCTTAAAGATTTAAACTTAGGATCATCTCCAAAAAGAGCAGCATACTCGCTAGCTACTTGGCTTATCGCTTTTAGCCTATCGGCGCTTAGCACAAATTTATCGTCCTTTACGCTATTTTCTCTATACTCTTTTTTAAGTAAAACCTTTAAATTTGCCTTTTGCTCGTCGTTTAGATCGGCGTATTTTAGATGATAAATTTCATCAGCTTTGATCTCTAAAAAGGCAACTAGCTCTTTGTGAAGCCAGTCCGCACTCCAATCAGGCGCTTGATATGCCCCGTGCCCCCAAACAGAGCCAACTTGCATACCACCTATGCTTTGCCAAGCCTCTTGACCTTTATAGATACTCTCTTTGTCGATCACGACCTTGCCATTTTCGTCAGTGAAATTTACAACTGGAGGCGAATTTCTATAAACCTCAACGCCGTAGTAGCCTAAAATACTAAAGCAAACCACCAGCACAGCAACAAGTACGAGCCAGTATCTTTTGTATTCACGCATTGATTCTCCTTTTTTAAAATTTAGGAGAAAGTTTATCTCATTTCAAAATAGTGACTAATGATATATGTCAATAAAAGGAGAATATTTATCCTATTAGCTTTATATGAATTTACAAAATATGCAATTTTTTCACAATGAACATGCAAATTTTACACAATATTAATGTAAATAGCAGTAACATATCAACCAAACTATTTCACACGAAAAAAGGAAAAAATATGCAAATGAATTTCATGCACAAAGTGGCTAAAATAGGCCTTGTTGCTTCACTTTTTGCAGCTCTTAGCCTAAGCGCAGCTGAGTCTGCTAGAAGCATCACAGATATGAAAGGCGTCAAAGTAAGCGTGCCTGAGAAGGTTGAGAAGATCGCTGCATTATGGAATGCAAACAACGAGATCATCCTAGCACTTGGCGGTATGGATAAGGTTGTAGCCACAACTGATCTGATCAAAACCAACAAGTGGTTTGAGCACGTCTATCCAAAACTTAAAAATTTACCAGCTGCACTAAACGGCAAAGACCTTCAGATCGAAGAGCTTGTTAAACTTGCTCCTGATGTTATCGTGGTATCAAGCAAAAACTACCAAGATGAACTTATCAAAAACGGCTTTAGCGCGGTAAATTTGATCTTTAGAGACTATCCAGATATGGAGAAAAGCATCTACGCAACAGCCGAAGTCATAGGCACTGATGACGCTAGAAAAAAAGCTGAAAAACTTGCTAATAAAATCCACGATAACTCTGAGTTTGTAACAGCAAGAACAAAAAACATCCCTGACGCTAAACGTCCAAAAGTACTTCACCTTCTTGGCGGAGCGAATTTGCTAAAAATTGATGGTACAAACACTATCCAAAACACTTGGATCAAGCTAGGTGGCGGTGTAAATGCTATCCAAACTGAAGGTTCAATGATCGAAGTTAGCGCAGAAGAGATCATCAATGCAAATCCTGATATCATCATCGTTGGCGGCAATGACACAGATGCACAGATCAAAAAGATAAAAGAGCACCCTGCATTCTCTGGCTCAAACGCTGTTAAAAACGGCAAAATTTACGGCAACCCAAAAGGTGTATTTAGCTGGGATAGATACGGCGCTGAAAACGTGCTTCAAATTTTATGGGCAGCAAAGACTATCCAACCAGATCTATTTAAAGATGTCGATATAAAAGCAAAAACAAAAGAGTTTTATAAAGAGTTCTTAAATCACGATCTTAGCGATACAGAGTACGGCTATATCATAAAAGGTCTAAATCCAGACGGTAGCAGCAAGTAAGATATGAAAAACGCAAATTTTTCAATAGTTGTTATCTTTTTAGCTTTGCTAACGCTAGCTTGCGCCTTTGTCGCACTTGGCGTTGGTAGATTTTACATACCTTTTAACGACGTCTTTAGCGTGCTAGCTCACAGCTTTGGTTTTGGAGATGGCGCAGCTAGCAACATCACAAATGTGATAGAAAATTTACGCATCCCACGCATCATCGCAGCCATCCTTGTTGGAGCTGCTCTTAGCGTGAGTGGTGCAGCCTATCAAGGCGTCTTTAAAAACCAGCTAGTTAGTCCTGATCTTCTTGGCGTCTCAGCGGGCGCTTGCGTGGGAGCAGCCACTGCTATCATCTTTGATCTATCGCTATTTTGGGTGCAGGCTTTTGCCTTTGGCTTTGGCCTAGCAGCCGTTGCTATCACACTAGCCATACCTAAGATGATGGGACGCACGAGCACGCTTATGCTAGTTCTTTCTGGTATCATCGTAAGTGGCCTCATGGGCTCAATAATCGGCTTTTTAAAATATGTCGCAGACCCTGAGACAAAGCTACCTGACATTGTTTATTGGCAGCTTGGTAGCCTTGCTAAGCTTGATAGTGACAACTTAAAATACATCGCCCCAGTGATGATCATCTGCGCCATTTTGCTAATAGCCATGAGCTGGCGTATAAATTTGCTCTCTCTTGGCGACGAGAGTGCGGCAAGACTAGGCGTAAATGTGGCTTTTGAGCGCGCCGTCATCATCATCTGCGCTACGCTTCTTACAGCATGCAGCGTCTGCATAAGCGGCATAGTCGCTTGGGTGGGACTTCTCATGCCTCACTTAGCGCGTATGCTAGTTGGCGCAAATAACATAAAAAGCATGCCTGCAAGCATATTTATGGGTGCAATATTTTTGCTATTTGTCGATACCTTAGCGCGTAGCATAAGCGTGAGCGAAGTGCCTCTTGGCGTACTTACTGGCTTTATCGGCACGGTATTTTTCGTCTGGGTTTTATGGCGAAATAAAAAGGTTGCATGATGCTTGAAGTTAGAAATTTAAACTTTAGCTACCCAAATGGGGCTGGCAAACTAGAAAATGTAAATTTAAAGATAGGCGCAGGTGAGATTTTAACCATTCTTGGTCGAAATGGAGCTGGCAAATCAACAACTTTAGGCTTGATAAGCGGCTCGCTAAAGCCAGTTTCAGGAGAGATCTTTCTTGATGGCAAAAACGTAGATAGCCTAAGCAACAAAGAGCGCGCTAAGATCATGGCGTACGTGGCTCAAAGCGAGGTTACAGAGTATGACTACACCGGACTTGAGTTTATCACGATGGGACGCGCGGCGCACCTTGGCATCTTTGCAAGACCTAGCAAAGAAGACGAAGAGATCGCTAGAATTTACACAAAAAAGCTTGAGATCGAGTATCTTGAGGATCGCTTTATCACGCAGATGAGTGGCGGTCAAAAGCAGATGTGTATGATCGCTCGTGCGATGGCTGCGCAGCCAAAGATGATTATATTTGACGAGCCAACGAGCGCGCTTGATTTTGGCAACCAGTATAAATTCCTACGCACCGTCAAATGGCTAAAAGAGCTTGGCTACTCGGTCGTGCTAACCACTCATAACCCTGATTTTGCCGTGCTTCTTGGCGGATATGTGGCACTTGTAAAAGGTGATGGCGAGGTTGGATTTGGCACGGTTGATGAGATCATTAGAAGCGAAAATTTAAGCAAGCTTTACGGACTAAATTTAAACGTGAGCTACATCGACGAAGTAAAAAGAAACTGCTGCCTCACTTATCCACTATAAATTTATCTGCTCTTAATTTTTAAGGGCAGATCACTCGTTTTATCTAAAAAATTCTACTTAAATTTGCTAACCATAAATGCTAAAATGCAAAATAAATTTAAAAGGATAACAATGGCTTACCCACTACTAGGCACTAAGATCGTGATCGATGAAGAAAAGGTTATAAGGGAGAAAAAGTATAAGCTAGACGTGATCTATGAATATCTAGACAAGCTTGCCAAGCAGTGTAACTTGATCAAGATTGATAAAAATACCTTTCACGCAAAAGGTGATGAAAATGACTTGGCAAATTTGGGTCTGTTTATGTGTAGATACGCGGTAGAGAACGAATGGCTAACAAAGAATATCAAAGAGTGGATTTGCATTAGCGAGCGATGCGGAAATGAGGATATGGTAGCAAGGTTTAAAAGAGAGAAAATGGGAGTTTGGGAGTGAGCGATAAAAAGAGCAAATTTATCCTGCCATATCAAATTTTCATGTAAATTTTAAAAAGAGCCTGCAAAAGGTTAAATTTTGCTAGGTAAGATAAATTTAGATATAGCGCAAAAGCAAAGACCTTTTTAAAACCCTGAGCCATTTTGCCACAGAGCCTAGACAAGTTTGTTAGCAACCTTTTTTTAACAGCGATATTAAAAAAAACAAGATCAGTCGCAACAAAACCAAATCAACCGCATAATAGTTGCCATTTTCTATCAAATTTAAAGCTAGCCATAAAAGCTTTCGCCCTCATCTTAAATTTGACGCAAATTTAAATCCTCTTAGCCAAAAGCAATCATCCACCCTAGATTTAAAATGCTACCCACAAGATCAAATTTGAGCTTTATTTTTAAATTCCGCCACTCTGGCCTTTGCAGCCTGCGTGATATCATCCTCGTAGTCGTAGAAGTTAAAGGTCGCTCCGTGCTGAAAAAAGCCATTTAGTATATCGCCGCTTTGGCGGTTTTTCAGATCAAGTTCAGCCACCTTAAAGCCGTCATTTGTCGCGCAAAATTCTTTTAGCCTAGCTGGCGCCTCTTTTAGCTTGGTAAATAAAAAGCAGTATCCATCGCCGCCATTTCGCCCCACTCTACCTCGCAGCTGATGAAGCGTGGCAAGCCCTAGCCGCTCAGCGCCCACGATCACTATCGTATTTAGCCTTGGTAGCGAGATACCCACCTCAACAACGGTGGTTGAGAGCAAAATTTCGCCCTCTTCTCTAAACCGCCTTAAAATTTCCTCTTTCTCTTTATCCTTGCCGTGCGTGACGAAGACATTTTTGAAATTCTTTAGCCAAAAGCCCTGCGCCTCGCTTAGACTTTGGTAGTTTGAGCTCTCGCTGCTCTCAACTAGCGGATAGATGATGGCTACTTGAAAGCCGCCCGCAAGCTGCTTTTTGATGTGAGTTAGCAAAAAGCCAAACTCGCTAGCGCCTAAAATTTGGCTCATTATATTTTTCTTAAACGGCATCTGCTTTAAAAAGCTAAAATTTACGATCTCAGACTGGATTAAACTTAGCGTCCTTGGTATTGGCGTAGCTGAAAACTGCACGAAATTTGCTCGCTCGTCCTCGCTTGAAGCCAGCTCCTCTATCTTTTTGCGCTGGTTTGAGCCAAAGCGGTGCTGTTCATCGACCATGACAAGCGGCGAGTTTGGCAGCTCGTGAAAGAGTAGCGCATGCGTGCCAACGATCAAATTTGCCCCGCTAAAGTCTATCTTTTTCTCCCCGCTTCGCACCAGCATCACGTTCATAAAAGGCGGCAGCAGTCTCTTTGCTTCATTATAAATTTGCTCGCTCAAGATGCTTGTTGGCGCCATCAAAATGGCACTTTGCGGATAGACGCTAAGCGCAGCTGCTAGGATCACTAGCGTCTTGCCACTTCCCACATCGCCCATTATGACGCGCCTTTTTGCCTGCACGGCGCTAAGGTCGTCTCTGATGTCGTTTATGGCGTTTAGCTGGTCGTTTGTCGGCGTAAATGGCAAGCCATTAAGCCAAGAGCTTATGTCAAAAAGCCTGATTTTTGGGCTTTTAAAGTAGGTTTTTTTAGCACTTAGCTTTTTTATGTAGTTAAAAATTTCTACAAATTTTAAGATTTCTAAGCCCTCGCCCTCGTTTTTTAGGCGGTATAAAATTTGCACGCTTTGCTCATCTAGCCTTTGCAGATCAGCTAGAAATTTAGCCTCTTTTTCGTTTAAGCCCTCGGCCAGTAGATTTTGCAAATTTAGATATTTTAAGATGAGTTTTTTTAGCTCCTCATCTTTTAGCTCGGTCTTAAATTTAGGCACGATCTGGCCTATTTTTGTGGTGATTTTTGGATTTACGATCTGCCACGAGCCAAAGGCGTAGGAGCAAAGCCCATATATCGCCATCTCTTTGCCCACCTTAAAAGCGCCGTAGTGCCAAGACTTTGCGTTAAAAATGACGATCTTTACGCTACTTTGCCACTGCTCGCAAAAGGCAAGCGCTGTTAGCATGCCAGGGCGCGAGGCGAGTGAGGTGATCTTTACATTTATGCAGACCTGCCCCTCTCTTGGGCTCTTAGCGATCGTCGTATCCTCAAAGCCCTTTGGTAGCACGAGAGCAAGGTCAAGCAGGCTAAGCACGCCTATTTTTAGAAGTTTTGCTCTGTCGCTTGCTTCAAATTTCATTTTTTAAGACGCAAAAACTTAGCTGATTGATCTCTGCGTGGGCTTTTATAAAGCTATTTAGCTCGCTTAGCGAAAGGGCTGAAATTTTATCAAGGTCCTTCAAAAATGCCCCAAGCTCGCCATGCTCATAAAACTCGCCCTGCGCGATATCAAGGCGCTTAAATAGCGTCTCAAGTCTAAGCGGCAACGAGCCAAGTAAAAATTTCTTCGCCTGCTCAAGCTCGGCCTTGCTAACGCCTTTTTTACTAAATTTTAAAATTTCCTCTTTTATAACGGCGATCGCTTCATCTTTTTTCTCATTTTTTGTCTGCATGTAGCCGTATAGCTGGTTGTAAGAGAGATTTAGCAAATTTCTAGCGTAGGCGCTATATGCAAGCCCTCTTTTCACGCGGATCTCCTCCATGAGCCTCGAGCCAAAGCCACCCTCGCCTAAGATAAATGTCGCCACCGCGGCCTTGTATTTTTCTTCAGGTTTTACATCAAATGGCGCGCCAAAATAGATGTAGGCCTGCTCGCTTTGCCTGATGATCTCGCTGCTTTCGCACTTGTTGCTTGGGCTAAAGCGCTCTAGTTTTCGCACCTTGCCAGGTTTTAGGATCTCCAAAACACTAGCAAGCTCTTTTGCCTGCTTCTCGTCGATGTCGCCACCTAGCACGCAAAGCAAATTTGAAAGGTCTAAATGCTCGTTTAAAAATTTGCTTACATCTTCAAGCGTGATAGATTTTATGCTCTTTTTAGTGCCGATACTAGGCTCTGAAAGCACGCTTTTTGGATATAAAAGCTCAAAAAGTCCCTGCCTTGCCACGTAGTCAAAGTCGTTTTCATTTGCTGCGATCTCGCCAAGTGTGACGGTTTTGCACCTATTTAGAATTTCTTCTGTCAAATTTGGAGCGCTTATAAGCTCTTTTAGCTTGCCGCACGCAAAGGCAAAGTGCTCTTTTAAGCAATTTATATCGATGCAAAATGTCTCAAAGCCGCAGCTTGCATTTAGGCTGATCGCCCTTACTTCAAGCTCTTTGGCAAATTTAGCCGAGCCTAGCTTCATGTCGCCCTCGTTTAGCAAATTTGCACTTAGCCTTGCAAGGCCTGCTAGCTTGCCATTTTGCGAGCTACCAGCTGCTTTGAAAACTAGTTTTAGGCTCACTACTGGCATCGCTTTTGAGCTTTCAAAAACGACTGGGATTTTTACATTTTTTACATTGATATCTAAAATTTTCATCTAAAATTTCTCCAAAATATCGTAGTTTGTGTTGCGCTTAGCTGGAATTTCTCCGACATCTTTTATAAGCTCGATCATCTGGTCTTGATTCATCCTAAAGCTAGCGCCTGCGGCTTTTACGACGTTTTCTTCCATCATTGTGCTACCAAGGTCGTTTGCGCCAAAAAGAAGCGCTAGCTGGCCTACATAGCTGCCCTGCGTGACCCAGCTGCTTTGGATATTTTTAAAGTTATCCAAAAAGAGCCTTGAAACTGCAAGAAGCCTTAGATAGACGTTTGAGCTTTGCTTTTTGATCTCTGGGAATTCTTGCATGAGCTTTGTGTTTAGCCCTTGAAAGCTCCAAAGTATAAATGCCCTAAATCCAGCCGTTTCATCTTGTAAATTTCTGATATGCTCCCAGTGCTCCACGATCTCGCGAGTGCTCTCAACCGTGCCAAACATCATCGTAGCAGTCGTCTTCATACCAAGTTCGTGTGCCTCTTTGTGTATGCGAAGCCAGTCTGCGGTGTCGCACTTTTTAGGGGCGATGATGTCACGCACTCTATCGCTTAAAATCTCCGCTCCAGCCCCTGGCATCGAGTATAAGCCCTTTTCGTTTAGGCGTCTTAAGACCTCTTTTGTAGAAATTTTTGAAACTCTTGCGATGTAGTCGATCTCAACGGCAGAAAAGCCATGTATCGTGATGCTTGGATAGTGCTTGCTGATGTAGCTCACTAGCTCCTCGTACCACTCGATCTTTAGCTTTGGATGAACGCCACCTTGAAATAAAATTTGCGTGCCGCCAATGGCTATAAGCTCCTCGATCTTCTTGCCGATCTCCTCAAAACTTAGCACATAAGCGTCCTCTTCTTTTGCGTGGCGGTAAAATGCGCAAAATTTACAATCCACCCAGCAGACGTTTGTATAGTTGATGTTGCGATCTACGATAAAGGTCGTAATGCCTTCTGGATGAAGCTCTTTTTTTCTAGCTAGCGCCATCTTGCCAAGCTCGTGAAGCGGTGCATTTTCTATAAGATCGATGGCTTCATTTACACTAAGTCTTTTCAAATTTAACCTTTTATTTTGCTTATTTTTGGGCGAGAGTTTAGCCAAAAATGCTTTTAAATCTGATAAATCATGTCGTTACCAAATTTTAACCTTTAGCAGATAAAATATGATACTTTTTTGAAGGAGTAAATATGAAAAAGATCGTTTTAGCCGTAGTTGTAGGCCTATTTTTAGTGGGTTGTACCAAAAATGAGCCAAAGCCAGCTGAGCCACAAGGTGCAAGCTACGGATGTGTTCATCATCAAAAAATGATGCAAGGAAATATGCCAAACTGCCCTCATCACGGCATGCAAGGGGCGATGCATGGGCAAATGCCAGCAGGCTGCCCAGCCCACGCAAAATAGATAAAGTGCCAAATGGCACTTTATTTTAATATAACTTTGTCGCCTTTAGTGCCTAAAACCTGCACTTTCTCGCCATTTTTTAGCCCTCCGTCATACTTCCAAAGAGTGCCTTTAAAATAGACCATATTTTCTCTGATCTCACCAACGCCTGGCTCATCTAAAAACTCTTCGTTAAAGCTCTCTTTTTTAGCCATAAATTTACTCTTTAACGGCGCTTTTAAGAGCACAAGCAAAATAATGGCAAGTGCTGCAACACCTAAAATTTGATATGGCCACTCAAAATTAAAGCCAAAATTTATCGCCCCAACGATGATAAAAGCTAAGCCAAAAAAGAGCAGATAAAATGAAAATAGCATAAGCTCAGCCACGCACAAGAGCGCGCCTATGGCTATCATTATAAAAGGACTTATCACGCCTTATCCTTAGCTAAGAAATTTTTTAAAACACTAAGCGAGCCGATGAGTTCAGCCGCCTCATAAGGGACTAAAATTTTATCTTTTGAGCTATTTTTAGCTAGCTCGCTAAATGCCCCGACCCTGTCACGCGCAAGCAAAAATTCAGCCGCATTTGCGTTTTTACTCATGCTGTCATTTATCATATCCATAGCCTCTTTTTGAGCCGTTGCGATGGCGATTTGCTCATATTTTTTCGCATCAGCCATACGCTCGATCGCCTCTGCTTGAAGCACTTTTTCTTGTTTTAGCGCCTCTGCGTTGCGGATTAGTGCCTCTTTTTCAGCCAAGGCTTTTAGCTCGATCGCGCGCTTTTCACGCTCGGCTTTCATCTGCATATTCATCGCCTCTTCGATGCCAAGCGGGACAGAAATTTCAGAAATTTCCACACGCATGATCTTTACGCCCCAGTTGCCAGCAGCGTCACCAAGGGCTACTTGAAGTGCGGCATTTAGGCGGTCACGTGAGCTTAGCGTATCATCAAGGTTCATCGCTCCTATCTCGCCACGAAGCGTTGTCATGGCTAAATTTGCAATGGCGCGCTTGTAGTTATCGACATTATAAACCGCCATTTTTGCGTCAAATACCTTTAAAAAGACGATACCATCAACACTTATATTAACATTATCTTTTGTGATGACTTGCTGTTTTGTGATATCAACAAGCTGCTCTTTTATAGTTATGATCGCCCTTATCTGATCGACAAATGGGATGATAATGTGAAATCCTCCGTCAAGCACCTTGTGAAATTTACCAAGTCGCTCGATCAGCAAGTTATCTGCTTGCGATACGATCTTGATGCCAGCTTTTAAAAACAAAAATGCAAAAATAACCAAAACAACGACTAAAACGCCAAATGTCTCAACTTGCATCTTCTCTCCTTTAATTTATAATTTGTTATTTTCTCAAGTATTATAATACATTTTAAATTTTATTTTCAAAAAGGATCAGCATGAAAAATTTTATCTTTGCACTAAGTGCGGCTCTACTTTTAGCAGGTTGCGCTACGTCAAACCAAAGCGCAAGCGTCCCACAAGGCAAATGTGAAGTAAAAGGTAGCTGCATGGCTCCAGTAAGCAGCGTCGAGGGCACTTACAAGGCGTTTTTACCTTGCGCTAGTTGCATGGGCATAGACTCAACCCTTACACTTAAAAAAGACGGCACATTTGAAAGTGTAATGAACTACAAGTCAAAAGACAACTACAAAGCCGTTAGCAAGGGCAAATACTCAGTCAAAAACGGCGTTATCACAACCGTTGATGAGTATAAAGAGAAGAGCTTTTATAAGATCGAGGGAGAGAGCCTAAAGATGCTTGACATGGATCAAAAAGAGGTCACTGGCGAGCTAAAAGACAAATACATCTTCAAACGCGTAAAATAAATTTTAAAGGCAAAATGATATAATTTTGCAATTTTTAAGGAGTTGCAAATGAAATATCTTTTTGCCATACTTATCTCATTTTTTATCATTGGCTGCGCGAAAAATGAAAATTTAAAGCCACAAAACCAAGAGCAAACACAAAAATCAAAAGAAGAAAAACCTCTTCTTAGAGACGAAAAACCCAAAAAACCAGAAAAACTAATACTTTCAAACTCTATCTACACGAGCTACTACACCACCTTGCCATGCTCAAACTGTGAGGGCATAAAGACTATCTTAACTCTAAATAAAGACAAAACCTACACAAAAACTATGCTTACGATGGATAAGGCTGCTACTTTGGTAGAAAAAGGTGGCACATTTGATGTCGATGAGAGCGCTATCGTGCTAAAAGATGAAAGTGGCGCACTTAGCTACTTTGTGCCAAACAAAAACTCACTTCTTCAGCTTGATGATAAGAAAAATAAGCGAGTTGGCGTGCTAGCTCAAATTTATAACTACGAGCCAGTAAATAAGGCTTATAAAGATAGTTTTTTTGCTAGATTTTCTAAATTTAAAGACAAAAATGGCTTTTTAGAGCTTGTGCTTGTGCCTAGCAAAAACGGCGCAAAGATAAGCTTTTACTCATCGCTAAAAGATGGCTCGCCACTTTGTAAATTTAACTCAGAGCTGCTTTATGACAAAGGCATTTTTTACCTTTTGGATGAAAAAGGTGTGGCTTTAAGCGTGCATAAAACTGCTAACGACATCTTCATAATCGCAAACGATAAAATTTGCAAAAATGTTCACATAAGCGGACACTACAAAAGAGAAAAGGGCAGGTCTAGCCTCTTTGGCAAGGGCTTTTTTGCGAAACTTACAAACGAGTCAGCAAATGCTGATGTGATGAAATTTTATGGCGCAAAAAACATAAAAAGAGATAATACTAAAAAAGAAAATAGCTACATCGTCACAAGCAAAAACGAGAGAATTTTTGAATACACCTTGATAAATGGCATCATCACAAGCATTGAAATTTACTCAAACGAGTTTAAAACTCCAGAAAACATCAGTCTAAAATCAAATTTCAAAGATATAAAAAACGCCCTTGTCATCTCTAAATTTCAAAGCGATGCAAACAATATCTATCTAAAAATAGATAGCCACGATATGCTAATAAAGCTTAAAAATCCGCTTGCACAAGAGATAACAAACTTAAGCCAGATCCCAGACGAGGCGCAAATAGAGCAGATAACTCTGATGTGGAACCAGTAGCTTGAAAGAGTATCTTAAGCTTTTAAAGGACGAGAGAAATTTCCGCCTTTTAAGCACCGTCCAGCTCATGTGCTACTTTGGTGTGTGGTTCTCGCACACCGGCATCTTTACGCTACTTATCTCGCTTGATGCTCCTGTTTGGGCGCTTACACTAAGTGCGGCGATGGCGTTTATCCCAGGCGTTGTCATCGCTCCGTTTAGTGGCATTTTGGTTGATAAATTTAGCCCAAAACCGATGCTTGTGATCATGATGGCGGTTGAGACCATAAGCGTTTTTATGCTGCTTTTTATAAATTCGCTTGATTATTTATGGCTGCTTTTGCTTATCATTTTTATCAGAAACGGCGTTGGCGGGATGTATTTTCAAGTAGAGATGAGCGTGCTACCAAAAATTTTAAGCAAAGAGAACCTAAAGCTTGCAAACGAGATCCACTCGATCATCTGGGCAGTTTCATACACCGCTGGCATGGGGCTTGCTGGGGTTTATATACATTTTTTTGGCATCAAAAGCGCCTTTTTGCTCGACGGAGCTCTTTATCTTTGCAGTTTTGGCTTTTTATATCTTTTAAAGCTAGACGAGCTAAAGCCAGAATTTATAGAAAAGCCTCTAAAAATGCTAAAAAACGGGCTTAAATACCTAAAAGAAAATAGGCTCATCGTGCATCTTATATTTTTGCACGCCTTTGTTGGTATCACTGCCTATGACGCATTGATCGCACTTTTGGCTGACTATAGATACGCAAATTTACTCTCAACCTCGCTGGTTATTGGCCTGCTAAACGCCTCAAGGTCGATCTCACTTATGTTTGCACCGGCCTTGCTTAGTAAATTTATGAATAAAAAAACTCTCATCTACATCTACATCGGTCAAGGTCTTGGCATCATCATCTGGGCGCTCTCTTTGCGAAATTTTTATCTCTCGCTCATTGGCATCATCTTTGCAGGCTTTTGCACGTCAAGCCTTTGGAGTTACACCTACACACTACTTCAGCAAAACTGCCAAAAAGAGTTTTACGGCAGAGTGATCGCGTATAATGATATGATTTTTCTTGGATTTAGCGCGCTTATCTCATTTGCGATTGGCTTTTTATACGAGCTTGGACTAAGCGTGGAGATGATCGCAGCCTTTATGGGAAGCCTCTTTTTCGTTGGAGCCTTTTACTACCACGTAGTTTCAAAAAGGTATGAGATAAGGTAAAATTTGATTTAAGTCGCCTTGTTTAAAGACGACTTATTGGCTTTTATTTTTTCTGATAGTACGTGGTACCATTTGAAAAGCACTTTTCATAAATCGGAGTGTAAGGCACAAGATCAGCGTGTCCTGCGTAGAGCCTGCCCTCTGGTTTAAGTAGCTTGTGCAGCCTTTCGACACACTTTAGTCTAAATTCATCGTCAAAATATATCATCATATTTCTTGAAAGGACGATATCAAATTTTCCAAGATTAAATATCGCATCATCAAAAACATTTAAAATTTTAAACTCACACCTTGGTAAAATTTCTTTTTTTATCTGGAATTTGTCATCAATTTTTGTAAAAAATCTCTCTTTTTGAAAATCGCTTAGTCTATTTAGACTTCTTTCACTAAAAATACCTTTTTGACAGCTCGTTATAGCTTCTGAGTTTATATCGATGCCAACGATTGAAATTTCATTTTGCTTAAAACCTAGCTCATAGGCCAGCATAGCTAGTGAATATGGCTCATCACCAGTTGAACATGGCGCACATAAAATTCTAGCCTCTCCGAGATCTTTAGCATAGTAAATAACATCTTTAAGCTGTGTCAGCTCTCTGTAAAAATATGTCTCATTTACAGTTACTAGATTTAAGATATCTTGGCGCAAATTTGAGTCATATCTTATCATCGAAACTAGATCTTTAAAGCTCTTTATCTGGCGGTTTTTAGCAAAAATGCTAATTCTTTGAAGTGTAATATCTCTCTTTGGCTCTAGATCGACCCCACAAAGTGTCTTTATAGTACTCATAAATTCGTTAAATCCATCCATGTCGCTTGGTGCTTTTACTTCCAAAGCTTCACTTCCCTTTGTATCTTTGTTAAAAAGCATTTAAAAAATCCTCCAATTCTTTTCTTATCATCATTAGATTTAACGATTTTAAATTTTGATTTAGTTCTTTAGCACGCTTTGGCATACCATAAACTATCGCACTCTCTTCATTTTCAGCTATGCATTTTGCACCTGCTTTATAAAGCTTATCAAGTCCAGCCGCTCCATCATCTCCTATGCCAGTTAGTAAAATAGCTAGCACATTTGCGCTTTTACAAATTCCAACTCCAGAGCTAAACAAAACATCTACATTTGGTGTATATATTGTCTTTTCTTCAGGATTAGGTTTTGCACTTATTGGCAAAGTTGGCGCCACTAAGGTATTTTGTTCACATATATAGACAATATTTTCTTTCAGATTTGTTTTTTCGGTCAAAATTTCAACATTTATATTGCACTCTTTTCCTATTTGTACTGCGAAAGAATGTATAAACATCTTGTTCATATGCTGAGCTATCACAACGATAGCGCCATTTAGTTTGATGTCTTTTAATAGCTTCTTAATATGCCCAGGACCGCCAGTAGATGCACCAATTAATATTAATTTTTGTGCCACAAATTACCTTTTATTTTATTTTGTGCTTACTATATCGTCTATTTTGTATAAATTTTTACTGCTAAATATCAATAATAATTAGCAAATGCATGGTGTTTTTTTATGAATGCTTAATGTATTTTTATGATTTCTTATTTGTGATCTTATATAAAAAGCTAAATATCTCAGCTACCGCCTTATATAAATTTGGCGGTATCTCTTGATCGACCTCGACCTTGCTTAAAATTTCAATGAGATCAGGATCCTCTTTGATCGGTATGTCATGCTCTTTTGCAAGGCTTATTATCTTATTTGCTATCTCGCCAGCACCGCTTGCAAGCACCTTTGGAGCGTTATCTTGCGATCTGTTGTAGCCAAGAGCGACGGCTTTTTTCTTATTTACTTGCATCAAATTTTCTTATCAAAGCCCACATCAAGGCCGCCAAAATTTTTAAATCTATCGTTTAGCTTCACCTTTGGCAAGGTTTTGATGTTAAAATTTGAAACGATTAGTCCAAGCTTTGAGATCGCTTGCTTTAGCTCGCTTGAGCTAGATATTATGAGCTCTTTAAAATCATTTGTCTGCGTTGCCACCGATAGATCGATATAGCGTTTATCAACAAGTCCAACCATCACATTTATCTGCCCAAATTTTTTAAAATTTAGATCGATCTGGGCATAAAATTTATCCTTTTTACCCTGCTTAAATGCGACATTTCCGCCCTCAACGCCGTCCCAGATATAAGGCATATAGGTTTGTATGCCTCCTTGCAAGCTTGAGACCATCTGGTGCATCTCTATTTGCGAGATCATCTTATTTGCAGCATTTACGGTCTGGGCGTTTTGGCTCTTTTCGCTTATGTTTAAAAGCGTGCTTTTTACATCTTGATTTAGCACCTTTGAAATTTCACTCTGGCTCTTTGTCGTGATGTTATTTATGTCGCTTGTGGCTAGTTTTAGCTGCTTTAAAAGTGCCTTGCTCTCGGATAGCTCGCTTTTGGCTGTGCTTGCTTCTGGGTCTGCTAGGCTAAGGCTGTGAGCTAGGCGTCTTGCAGCACTTTGGAGCTTATCTTGCAAGCTGCCCTCTTTTGAGACGTCACTAACCCCATTAAACGCCTTTACAAGCCCAGCTTCATCGCCTATGTTATTTAGCATTTTTAGATCGTTTTTTAGGCTGTCAAGGATAGCTTTTAGTTCCTTGTGGTTTGAGCTAAAAGCCGTGCTTTGATTTAGCTTTTCGCTAGCTAAATTTGCTACCTTCTCGCTTAAATTTGAGATAAATTTATCCATCTTGCCGATCTGGTTTTTTATCATATCGCCGCTTTGCTCTTTTGAGAAGTTTTTATCAAGAAATTTAGCCACATTATCAAGCTTATCCACATCTTTTAAAAGTGTTTTTATGCTTGAGTTATCAAGGACATTTTTAGCGTCACTGCTCGCTTTTTCAAGCATAGAAGTAAGCTTCATAAATGAGTTTTGATTATCCAAGCTCTCATCATTTAGGGTTAAAATTTGACTAAGTAAATTTTGATTTGAGAGATTTTTTATATCGCTTAGTAGCTTTTGTATCGAGCTTGGCAGCTTCTCTGGAGTAAGTGCATCTTTTAAATTTGCTTCAAGCATGACGCCAGAGTTTTTGATCTGATCATTTAGTGAGCCAGCTTTAAGATCAGCTATTGGTTTTAGAAATTCTTTTAGTTTTAGAGCAAGGCTCTTTATCTCAGGGCTTTCGTTTTGCGCAGCTTCAGCCTCTAAGCTTTTGGCAAGGTCAGAGAGCTCGCTAGCTAAATTTGGAGCGATCTTGGTGTCTTTTGCCTGAGATAAAATTTGCTCAGCCCTGCTAAGACTTGAAGCACTTTTTAGATCATCAAGTACCCTTGCAACTAGCTTGCCAACGTTATCAAGGGCATTTGAGACGGTTTGCTCGCTTGGCGTCCCAGCTGGCTGAGCTGGCTGATTTTTAAAAAGCGAACCCTCGTTTTTACGGACAGGCGCGTTTTGAGCGGCGTTTTGCCCAGTTTGAACCGAGGTGTTTGATATGTTTAGAGAATTTACTACGTCCATTTTCTACTTTTTATTTTCTCTATCGGCAAAATTGCCATTTTGCTGAATAGTCGCGATGCCAGCCGTCCTTGCAACGAGCCTGTCGTTGTACTCTTTCCTCATGTGCTGTGGTATGGTCTTTTGCGTTAGTGCAAACAAAATAAGCCCAACATAAAGCACCAAATAGACATAGATAAAGCCAAATGCGCCAAAAATTTTCATCGCATAGCTCATAAGAAGCGGCGAGAAAAGCGAGGCAAAAGAGTAGCTAAAAAGTAGCGCGCGTGCCACTTGGACGCTCTTTGTCTTGTCTGTGATCTCATCATTTGCCCTAGCAAGCGAAAGTCCGTATGTGCAAAAAATTCCGCCGCCAAAGAAAAATGAAAGTATGTATTGAATGATCAAATTTGAGCCATTTAGCAAAAAGAGTGCTGCGCTAACTAATGCCACAGCGCTGCAAAGCAAGAGCGCTGGGCGTCTGCCATATCTATCTGAAAAGCCTCCGATAAATGTTTGAGCCAAAAAGCCTCCAGCCATCGCTATAGTCATGAAAAATGACGCCTCTTTTGCACTATATCCTTGAAGCAAGACAAAGAGGCTTGCCATAGAAAAAAAGCCATTTATCGCTAACCCCGCAACAAGCGCTCCCACAAGGGCTAGCGGGACGATGCCAAAAATTTTAGGGATGTTTATGGGTTGGCGCTGCGGGATTTGAGGCTGGTTGATGCGGATTAAATTTAAAGGTATGCTTGAGAGCATGATAAAAGCTGCACTGATGATGAAAATTTCAAATGCGCTAAGATCAAGCGCTAAGATCAAAATTCCAAGTCCAAAGCTCGTGTAGAAAACGCACTCGTAAAAGGCGATGACGCGCGATCTTATCTTGTTTGGAATTTTAGCATTTAGCCAGCTCTCTATAACCATCAAAAGTGCGTAGTAGCAGTATCCCAAAAAGGCTCGCAGTATCGCCCAAAAGATCAAATTTTGGCTTATGGCGTGAAGCATGGCTGAGACTGCAAATATAGCTGAAAAGATAGCAAAAGCTCTGATGTGGCCAGTGGTTGAGATGACCCTGTGCGCTGTGATCGTGCTAATTAACGCTCCTATGAAAAATCCAGTGTTAATTACTCCAATCGCAAGCTCGCCTACGCCATTTTGCTTAAGAAGCGCGCTACAAGATGCGATGACTAGGCCATTGCCTATAAAAAGTAGGCTCATGCCTAAAAATAGCGGCCCCATCGAGCGAATGATCCTAAAGCTACTTGCCATCTGCGTCCTTTCTCAAATTATTTTGCATTATCCCAAAGATAAAAGCTCCAATTGGCATCGGAGCAAGCCCCACTAAAAAGCCAGGCACGTTTAGTAAATTTTCATTTTTTAAAAATATAAATCCAAAAAAAAGCATCGCATACGCAACCAAGCGATATGGCATAAAAGCCGCTACAAAACTCCTATCTTTAAATGAAAATTTCTGCTTTTTTAGCCTTGCTTTTTCATCTTTTAGGCTAAATTCTTTTGGCTCATTCTGGGGCAAAATTTCTTCATCTTCTTCGTCCTCTTCTATCTTGGCTAAAATTTCCTCTCTTGCATTTTCTAGCCTTGAGTTTATGCGATTTTTATAGGCAAAAAAGCTAGCCGTTAGGATGATAAGCGAGGCAAAAAATGAAATTTGCGAGCTTATAAAAAATTGATTTGATATAAATTTGCCAACCACGCTAAGGGCTAGCCAAAGCGCAAAGTAGCAAATAAAAAGCCTGCTAATCGTCCTCGTCATCATCGTCTTTTGTGTAGCCTTTATATCTAGTCTCGTCCTTTAGCTCATCTAGGCTTTTAACCTGCGCTTTATAGGCTTTATAGACATTTAAAATAGCAGCTGCGATGCCAATAGCAAAGCCTATCCAAAGTGCTGGCGTGAAATTTGTAGCCTTTTTTACAAGATAGCCTAGCCCAGTGCCAAGCAAGATCGCAACTACGATTGAAATGCCAAGGCTTAGCTGCTCAGCCCCTGCTACGATATCTTTTATCTTAAATTTTGCCATTAAGCTTTTATCTCCAAAAATGCTTCTTTAGCTGCATTTACCGCTAGATCGATATCCGCTTCACTCATCGCATCGCAGATAAATCCAGTCTCAAACTGGCTAGGTGCAAGATAAATTCCGCGTCTAAGCATCGCTTGGTGAAATTTAGCAAAGAGTTTTGTGTCGCTCTTTAGCGCATCATCGTAGTTTTTTACAGCATGATCAGTAAAAAAGTAGCCAAACATAGAGCCGCGAACCTCAGTTTGGATAGTGATGCCAGCGCTTTTTGCTGCCTCTTTGAAGCCCTCCATTAGTCTTTTCGCTAGTTTTTCAAGTCTAGCGTATAAATTTACGTCGCTATTTATCTTTGAAATTGCCGCTATGCCAGCGCTCATCGCCACTGGGTTGCCACTTAGCGTGCCTGCTTGATAGACAGCACCATCTGGGCTTAAGCAGTCCATTATCTTGGCCTTGCCACCAAATGCAGCGACGTTCATGCCTCCGCCTATGACCTTGCCAAATGTGACAAGATCGGCATCTACTTCGTGAAATGGATATGAGCCAAGGCGAGAAGCCCTGAAACCGCTCATAACCTCATCAAGTATAAGTACGGCGCCAAATTTATCGCAAAGCTCTCTAAGCTCACGTAAAAATTTCTTATCAGCTGGCACAAGCCCCATATTTCCTGCGATTGGCTCGATTATGACGACGCCTATTTTGTCTTTATTGTTCTCAAAAATGGCTTTTACACTCTCTATATCATTGTAGATAGCTAAAAATGTATTTTTCACAACATCCTGTGGCACACCGCCGCTTGAAGCGTTGCCGTATGTAGTAGCACCACTTCCTGCCTTGATAAGAAGTGCGTCGCTGTGTCCGTGGTAGCAGCCCTCAAATTTGATAAGTCCGTCTTTTTTGGCATATCCTCTAGCCACTCTGATAGCGCTCATAGTAGCCTCTGTGCCAGAGCTAACGAAGCGAATTTTATCTATTTGTTTAAACTCATCACATATTAGCTTTGCTAGAGCGGTCTCTTTTGGAGAGGGAGCGCCGTAAGAAACGCCTTGTTTTACAGCAGAGATGATCGCTTCTTCGATATCTTTTTCGCAGTGACCAAAGATGAGCGGACCCCAGCTTTGGATGAAGTCAAGGTATTTTTTGCCCTCGACGTCGTATAGATAAGCGCCCTTTGCATGATCTATCATCACAGGCTCGCCTCCAACGCTACCAAATGCACGAACAGGTGAATTTACGCCGCCTGGGATATATTTTTTAGCTTCACTAAATGCCTCTTTATTTGTCATTTTTTATCCTTTTGATTTTGTGTTTTTAAATTTGTCTTTTGATTATCTTTTTGATTTGTTGCTGGTTTTACTGGCGGTTTTGGTGCCTGCGTGCTAGCTGGCTTTGCTGGCTCAGCTGGTTTTGCAGGAGCGCTCTTGGCTGGCTCTACTGCTTTTGCGCTTGGGGCTGTTTTGGCAGGTTCTGGCTGTTTTTGCGTAGCGACAGGTGCAGCTGGCTTAGCTAAATTTTTTGGTGCTACTTTTGCCGCTTTTGCAGGAGGTTTCATCTGATTTGTGATGTATTCATAAAGGATGGTTGTCTCCTCGTCTGTCAAAAAGTAGCTTGGCATGACGCCTTTTGGCTTTGTAAGAGCTGCTTTAAAGCTTTCAAAATCTATATCATTTATCTTTGGCGCTCTAAGCTCATCATCGACCGTTTTGTTTGCCTTTTTGTCAAAGTGCTTGTATTTAGAGATTAGGCTGCCCTCGCCCTTTGCGCCGTGACATTTATCACAGCCTATGCCACGCGGATTTAGGTAGAGCATCTTGGCGTACTCGGTCTTTGTGATAAAATCAGCTCCAAAAATCGCCACGCAAAAAAACAAAATCAAAAAAACAGACCTCATAAACCTCTCTTTTAAAAATTTAATTTATTTTTAGGTATGATACCACCCTTGTGATTAAAAAAGCTTTTAAGTAAGGATCGAATATGAAAATTTTAGACGGAAAAGCCGTATCTTTAAAGGTCAAAGAAAGCGTAAAAGTAAGAGCTGATGAGCTAAAGAAATTTGGTGTCGAGCCAACCTTAGCCGTCGTCTTGGTCGGTGAAGATAAGGCATCTCAAACATACGTTAGAGCCAAAGAGAAAGCCTGCAACGAATACGGCATAAAAAGCGTGGCTCACCGTCTAAGTGAAAATACAACCCAAAACGAGCTACTTGCGCTTATAAACGTGCTAAATTTAGACGATAGCATCCATGGCATCTTGGTTCAATTGCCACTGCCAAAGCACATCGACACAAACGTCGTGCTAGCAGCGATCGATCCACGAAAAGATGTAGATGGCTTTCACGCTGTAAATGTTGGCAAGCTTGTTAGCGGGCTTGACGGCTTCGTGCCTTGCACACCCCTTGGCGTGATGGAGATTTTAAAAGAGTATGGCATAGATGTAGCTGGGCTAAATGCGGTGGTGATCGGCAGAAGCAACATCGTTGGCAAACCTATGGCAAATTTACTCCTAAATGCCTCTGCAACGGTTACTGTGACACATAGCAAGACTAAAAATTTAAAAGAAATTTGCAAAAATGCCGACCTCATCGTTGCTGCCATCGGTAAGCCATTTTTCTTAAAGGCTGATATGGTAAAAGATGGCGCAGTAGTCGTTGATGTGGGCATAAACAGACTTGATGATGGCAGGCTTGTGGGCGATGTGGATTTTGACGAGGTCGCACCAAAATGCTCATATATCACGCCTGTTCCTGGCGGCGTTGGTCCGATGACCATAGCCATGCTTTTAAACAACACAATCCTTGCTGCACAAGCAAAGATAGCTAAAAATTAAAGAGTGAGATAATGAAGAGAGCTTTTACTAAATTTTATGACTTTTGCTCGAGCTGGACAGGCACGGTTATCATCGTTTTGCTTGTCATTTTCTTTGTAGCTCAGGCCTTTGTGATCCCGTCTGGTTCGATGAAAAACACGCTTTTGGTTGGGGATTTTTTATTTGCTAAAAAGTATGTTTATGGCATACCAACACCAAGAATTCCATGGCTTGAGGTAAAAATTTTACCTGAGCTAAATGACAATGGGCATCTCATCACAGGCGATGGTCCTGCAAGGGGCGATATAGTCGTATTTCGCTATCCAAACGATGATAAAACTCACTTTGTAAAGCGCTGCTTTGCAACTAGCGAGGACGAGATCGTTTTTACTGAAAAAGCCCTCTATCTACGCCCAAAAGAGGGAGATAGCTTCATAAAGGCAAACTGCCGTGAAAATTTAAATGGCAAAGAGAGTAAATTTGGTTACTCATGTAGCGATATAGCCGAGCTTGATGGCAAACTTTTCATAAAAGAGCCATATAGATTTAGCGGCATCCACTACGATGAAAATGTAAATTTATTTGAGCAGATGGTTTTCATGCTAAATACAAACAAATCAAACGTCTTTATGAAGCCAGCGCTAATTAGCTCACTACCGCAAAATCCAAATTTTAACTTTAACGCTTTTTACGTCAAAGTGCCAAAAGATGAGTACTTTATGATAGGCGACAACCGCGACCACTCAAACGATAGCCGTTTTTGGGGAAGCGTGGCTTACAAGGACATAGTCGGTCAGCCTTGGTTTATATATTTTAGCTGGGACAATAACTACAATGTGCGCTGGGAGCGTATCGGACGCTTTGTAGATACGATAGAAAATGATGAGTTTTTCACAAAACAAGCTCTAAAAGAGGGAGAAGTTGATGGACTTCACTAATTTTGATCCCATAAAAGTCGCCACTATCGTCATCTCTTTAGTAATCGCCATAGTCGGTCACGAGATCGCGCACGGATATGTCGCTTATAAATTTGGCGACAACACAGCAAAAAATCTTGGCAGACTTAGCATAAATCCCATAAAACACATCGATCTTGTTGGCACTATCATCGTGCCACTGGTGCTTTATCTAAGCACTGGTATGATGTTTGGCTGGGCAAAACCAGTGCCTGTAAATACCTACACAGTCGTGCGAAATGGCGGCTATAAGGCAGCTATCTACGTAAGTCTAGCTGGCATTTGCTACAACGTCATCTTAGGCATCTTGTCACTTTTTGTGCTAAAGGCTTTATTAAATATAGAAACCTTTGAAATTTTACTTCAGTTTTTATTTACGCTTGCGCTTTTAAATTTGATGTTAGCTATCTTTAACCTCTATCCGATACCGCCACTCGATGGCTTTCACGCGACCCAGTACGCGCTTAGAAATTTTGGTTTTCACGCACTGGCAGAGAAGCTTGAGGGCATCTCGCGATATGGCTTTGTCATCCTTATCATCATCCTCGTCTCGCCTTTAAAAGATACTATCTTTTATCCGACAAGATACGTTTTAGATATCGCAAGCGCCTTTATAAATGGCTAAATTTAGAGCAAATTTGCTCTAAATTTTTGGCTTTGTGATCTTATAAGAGTACTCTTTTTTAAATTCCTCTTTTGGCGCAAGGCTAAATTTAAGCTCCACCTTGCCATCTTTGCCGATATCTTTTTTATCAAAGCCCTTTATCTCGACCTTTACTGCCTCGTCGGCAGATACTGGCACGCGATCGACCAAGGTGACATCGACACTTTTACTTGAGTTATTTTTGACACTTATCTCATAGCCCTCTTCGCTTATGCGCTCTTTGCCAAGAAACGAGCTCTTTTTAAATTTATTTAAGCGCTCTTTTTTAAGCTCGATTAGCTCATTTTGTCCTAAAAATAACTGCACGGGCTCATCTTTAGCTTTCATCTCAAATTCGCTTGGACTGCCAACACTCACACCATTAACATAAAACTGCGTTTTAGCTGGAGTTAGATCATCATTTAGCTTAAAGCTAGCTACGTTATATGCCTTTAGCGAGCCGTAAAAATCAGCAAAAACGCTAAAATTTGCATCCATTTTTTGCGTGTCGTAAGTTATATATTTGCTCTCGCCTTTTGCTAAATTTATCCCATCTATCTTCCAAATTTTGGCAAACTCATTCTCATCTCTTTGCACACGCATATCAGCGACCTCAGCGGCGACTTTCGCGGCTCTTAGCATATTTTTCGAAGCGCCGTAACCATCATCAGCCTCCGCCTCGCTCTCCTCGTACCAAGGGTAAAACTTGCTTGGAGCAAGCGCCTTTTGATATCTGGTCGGATAGATGGCGAGCTTTAAATTTTTAACATCGCTGGCAAATGGGTTGGTTAGTAAAATTTCTTGTTTTATCAAGATATTTTTGTTTTTTGTGTCTGCATAAATTTCATTTAGCGTCTTTGGGGCCTCATCATCCATATATGAAAGCGTCGCCTCTTTTGGGTCGCAAGCAAATTTCATATCAAGCTGCAAAAATCCAGCCATCTCGCTCTTTGGCTCATTTTCTTTAAGCGCTTCAAGCTCACTTTTAGCAGCTGAAATTTTCTCGATATTTTCTAGGCTAAATTTATAAAACTCATCAGCTCTTTTTGTCACATCGTTACTTTTATTTTCTCCTACCAAAGCTTGCTCTATAAACCTACCTCTAGCATTTAGCGCCTCAAGCTTGTTATTTAAATTTGCAACTTCTTGCTTCCATTTTATGTAACTTGGGCTATTTTCTTCGCTGATCTTTTTTAGATAAGCATTCGCGTCACAATCCCCGTTTATAGTGATGTTCTCACTCTGCACGCCCTCTGGCACAAAGGCGCTAAAAGAGCTATTTGCGTCGCTAAATTTTTGAGTGATGATGGTTTGATCTGTGTAGATCTCTATTAGATTTTCATTTGCAAAGGCTAGCGTAGAAGCCACTAAAAAGAGCACTTTTTTCACATTTTCTCCTTTAAATTTTTGGTAAATTATAGCTTCATTTTGGCTGAGAGTAAAATTTTATTTTAATGCAACTTTGACTATAATCAACAAAAAATTTAACGGACTTTTCATGAAGATAGACAAAGTTTTCTTAGCTAGCGATCACGCTGGTTTTGAGCTAAAAAACGAGCTTAAAGAGGCTATTAAAGGGCTTGGATACGAAGTAGTTGATCTTGGCACAAACGATAAAAATAGCGTTGATTACCCTGATTATGCGCATTTGCTAGCGAGCAAGCTTGAGCCTAACTGCTACGGCGTGCTAGTTTGTGGCACAGGCATAGGCATATCAATAGCTGCAAACAGGCACGAAAACGTAAGATGTGCCCTTTGCCACGACGAATTTACCGCTAGACTTGCAAGAGAGCACAACGACGCAAACGTGATCGCTTTTGGCGCAAGGGTTATTGGCGCAGGTGTAGCTATCTCGGCGGTTGAAGCATTTTTAAAGACTGAGTTTGCAGGCGGCAGACACGAAAGAAGAGTCAAAAAAATAGAGCTTGAGGCAGGCAAATGATAGGCGAGTGGATCGTTTTTACCGCTCTTGTTTGTGCTGCGATCTACCTAACAGTCATGGTTTTTTACTTCAAAACGCTTCTAAAAAAAGAGCGTGCGACAAAAGATTTTATGAAAAATAATCTCCAAGATACCGAGGTCGTCATAAGAAAATTTCAGATCCAACTCCAACGAAGTCTAGGCAACATCGACATCTTGACAGACGAGCTAAACAAAACTAAAAACGACGTAACCTCACTTCGCACAAGAAACTCCCAGTACCGCTTAGAAAACGACAAGCTAAGACAACGCATTCGTGAGCTTGAAGGCAAGATCGAAGCGCTACTATAACCTCAAATTTAAGGAAATTTATGAAAATTTTAGATCAAAAAGGCAAAGAATTTTTACTAAACTCTATTCGCTGCATAAATGACTTTCCAAAGCCTGGCATAGTCTTTCGCGACATCACGACGCTACTAAATAACAAAGAGGCATTTAACTTTTTGATAGATCATTTGGTGGCTAGATATGAGGACGCAAAGATTGACTACATAGCTGGCATCGAGTCTCGTGGCTTCATCTTTGGCGCGGCGCTTGCAGCAAGGCTAAGGCTGCCTTTTGTGCCTATTCGCAAGCCAAAAAAACTGCCTTTTATCACGCTTTCTCAAAAATATAGCCTAGAGTATGGCGTCGATGAAGTGCAAATTCACATCGATGCCTTTGGAGAAAAAGCGGGCGCTAGAGTGCTTTTGATGGACGATCTCATAGCTACTGGAGGCACTGCAAAGGCTTCAGTTGAGCTTATCAATCAAACTAACGCAACCTGCGTAGAAGCGTGCTTTCTCATAGATCTAGTCGATCTAAAAGGTAGCGAAAAGCTAAAGTCGCTTACTAAAATTTACAGCGTTTTAGAGGTTTAGAATGGAAGAGTTTTTTATAGAACTGCTTAAAGAGTACGGCTACATCATACTTTTTGTCTGGTGTATCATGGAGGGCGAGATGGCCTTAATAATGGCTGGAATTCTCGCTCACACCACGCACATGCACATCGCACTTGCTATCTTTGTGGCTGGACTTGGAGGCTTTGTGGGAGATCAAATTTACTTCTACCTTGGCCGTTACAATAAAAAATACATCGCAAAAAGGCTTCACACGCAGCGGAGAAAATTTGCAGTGGCGCACATAATGCTGAAAAAATACGGCTGGCCGATCATCTTTTTGCAACGCTATATGTATGGCTTTCGTGTAATCATACCGCTTTGCATAGGACTTACCGGCTATGACGCTAAAAAATACGCCTTTATAAATTTAATTAGCGCTTGGTGCTGGGCGGCGATCACTACCATACCTGCTTGGATACTTGGCGAGCATATACTTGTGCTTTTGCAAGAAGCAAAAGAGCACTGGTACGTCGCTATCCCAGTCGTTGCTATATTTATGGGGCTTTTGATCTATGCATTTAAGCGCATCGAAAATAAAATTTTAAACGAAAGGAGAGACAGAAGACATGCAGTTTCAAATAGTTGATAAAAAATTAAAAGATATAAAAGCTGATATTGAACTAATTTTCGTAGTTGATAAGGACTTAAAACATAAATTTATAAGCGATAAAGAGGCTATTAAATTTAACAATTACAAAGGCGAGAGCGTCCTTATCCTAAGCGAGTCAAAAAGGGCTTACGTGCCACTTTCTAAGCTTGATCTTGACGAGCTCAGAGTTGCAGCCGCTAAAGCTTATAATGCGCTAAAATCGCTAAATATTAAGAGTATAAAGCTAGCTTCTTACGTAGCGCAGTGCCAGAAACTAGGCTTTGAAGCGCTAGCTGAGGGCTTTTTGCTTGGAAGCTATGAATTTAACAAGTATAAAGAAAAAAAAGAGAAATACACCCTTAAGGAGATCATCTTTTCTACTGAAGAATTTGCTGGCAAAAAGGTCGATCTAAAAGCTGCAAATGAGGGCTTTAAAGAGGCAGAGATAATAGCAAGTGCTACAAATTTCACAAAAGATATCGTAAATGAAATCCCAGAAATTTACACACCACAAAAGATGGCCGAGGACGCGCAAAATTTAGCCAAAAGCCACGCAAGTATCAAGTGCGAGGTCTATGACGAGAAATTTCTAGCTAAAGAGAATATGAATGCATTTTTGGCGGTAAATCGCGCAAGCGTGCATAAACCAAGGCTCATCCACCTAACCTACAAGCCTAAAAAATCTAAAAAACGCATCATCTTTGTTGGCAAAGGGCTAACATACGATAGTGGCGGCCTTAGCTTAAAGCCGGCTGATTATATGCTTACTATGAAATCAGACAAAAGCGGCGCAGCAGCAGCTCTTGGCATCATAAAAGGTGCAGCGGAGCTAAATTTACCATTTGAAATTCACGCCATTTTGGGTGCCACTGAAAATATGATCGGTGGAAATGCCTACAAGCCTGATGACGTGCTTATTTCAAGAAGCGGCGTTAGCATAGAGGTGAGAAACACCGATGCAGAGGGGCGTTTGGTGCTGGCTGACTGCCTAAGCTACGCACAAGACTTTAAGCCAGACATCCTAATCGACATGGCAACCTTAACTGGCGCTTGCGTGGTGGGACTTGGCGAATACACAACAGGTATCATGGGCAACAGCGAGAGCCTAAAAAGCGAGTTTAAAAGCAAGATAAAAGATAGCGGCGAGCTAGCGACAACGCTTGATTTTAACCCTTATCTTAGCGAGCTCATCAAAAGCCAGATCGCAGACGTTAGCAACTGCGCCTCAAGCAGATATGGCGGCGCGATCACAGCTGGCATGTTTTTGGCCAAATTTATCAGAGATGAGTATAAAGACAAGTGGCTACACCTTGATATCGCAGGTCCAGCATACCGCGAAAAGGCTTGGGGATACAACCAAGCAGGTGCGAGCGGGGCTGGTGTGAGGATGAATTTATACTTTTTACAAGCACTTAGCAAGGAGAATTGATGGGACTTTCAGTTGGAATAGTAGGCCTACCAAATGTGGGCAAATCAACAACATTTAACGCACTTACAAAGGCACAAAATGCTGAGAGCGCGAACTATCCATTTTGCACTATCGAGCCAAACAAAGCCATCGTGCCAGTGCCTGATAAACGCCTAAACGAGCTTGCAAAGATAGTAAGTCCTAATAAAATTCAATACTCAACCATCGAATTTGTCGATATCGCAGGTCTTGTAAAAGGGGCTAGCTCTGGCGAGGGGCTTGGCAATAAATTTCTATCAAACATCAGAGAAACCGAGCTTATTTTACACATCGTTCGCTGCTTTGAAGACGAAAACATCACTCACGTCGAGGGTAGCGTCGATCCAGTAAGAGACATCGAGATCATCCAAACCGAGCTGATACTAGCTGACATCGAGCAGCTAAATAAAAAGATAGAAAAGCTCACAAGAGAGGCAAAAGCAAATGCAAAAGGCACTAAAGAGGCGCTTGAGATAGCAAATTTGCTTTTAGCTCATCTAAATGATGGCAAAAGCGCAAGCAGCTTTGAGCAAAGAGATAGTGAGGCGTTTTTAGCACTCAACAAAGAGCTAAGGCTTCTAAGTGCTAAAGAGGTAGTTTATGGCGCAAATGTCGATGAAGAGGGACTTAGCGAAGATAATAAATTTGTAAAAGCGTTAAAAGAGTATGCTAAAGCCTCAGATCACGAGGTGATCAAGCTTTGCGCCAAGGTTGAAGAGGAGCTAATAGGTCTAAGCGATGAGGAGGCTCACGAGTTTTTGGCATCTCTTGGCACGAGCGAGAGCGGACTTGAGAAGATCATCAAAACGTCTTTTGCTAAGCTAAATTTGATAAGCTATTTCACCGCTGGCGTCGTAGAAGTAAGGGCTTGGACGATCACAAATGGCTGGAAAGCGCCAAAAGCAGCAAGCGTCATACACAATGACTTTGAGAGAGGCTTTATCAGAGCTGAAGTGATAAGCTATGATGACTACATCGCACATGGCGGCGAAAACGGAGCCAAAGAGGCTGGTAAGATGAGACTTGAAGGTAAAGACTACATCGTGCAAGATGGCGACGTGATGCACTTTAGGTTTAATGTCTAAATTTTACAAGGTTTTTACCTTGTAAAATTCTTATAATTACTCTTTTATCCTGCCGATCGCTTCAGCAAATTTTAGCTCTTTGTTTTCAAAGAGATTGTACTCGATCGCATCTTTTTCGCTAAGTATGACGATAGTTGAGCCAAGCTCGAAATTTCCAAGACGCTCGCCCTTTTTGATGTGTAAATTTTCATACTCATAAATTTGTGTAAAATTTGCCATCGCATTTGTCTGGATACGCTCATCAAAGCAAAATTTCATCTTACCAACATTTAGCGCACCCACGAAGACTAGCCAAAGTTTTTTGCCATTTTTCATCTCACAAAGTAGCGCCACACGCTCGTTTTTGGTATAAAGACTATCAACCTTGCTAAGCCATTTTACTGCCACACTGTAAAGCTTGCCAGGGATATAGACCGCTTTTTTTATCGTAATATCACAAGGCGCATGATAGTGATGATAGTCTTTTGGGCTAAGATAGATGTTGGCAAAGTCAAACTCGCCCTCAAGCTCGCCCTGCCCTAAAAGCTCCTTTAGCCCGTAGCTCATGCCTTTTATGCTAAAAGCTTCTAGCTCTTTTGTGGTGCCAAAACTAAGGCAGGTACCATCAACAGGACTTATAAATATCTCATCTGCTGCGTCAAATTCTCTTGGCTTCAAAAGCTCCCTGGTGAAAAGTTCGTTTAAATTTTTATACTCACTTGCTGGCTTAAACTCGCTCATATCGATCTTAAATAGCTTTACATAAAAGGAGTTGATAAGCTCTTGAAGCGGCTTGAAAAAGTTTAATTTAGCAACCTTGCCAAAAATTTGAGAAAAGAGATTGTCCTTGTTCATTTTAGTCCTTGCTTAAATTTAAAATAGCGATCTCACTTGGAGCAAATATCCTAACCGGCGGCCCCCAAAACCCTGCACCGCTACTAACATAAGCTTGCATTTTATCATTAATCTTATAAAGCCCATGTAAAAAACCTTGATCCAGCAAAACAAGGATACTAAAAGGAAAAATTTGCCCAGCATGCGTGTGTCCGCAAAGAACTAGATCAACATCTTTTTGCATAGTTTTTATAAATTTTGGCTGATGAGATAGTAGGATGGTCGGCAAATTTGGGTCGCGTCCAGCTAGTGCTTCGTCTAAATTTGGCTCTAAATTTTTAAACCTTATGCCAGCTAGATCATAAACCCCTGCCAAATTTATACCAGCTATTTTTTCATTTTTATTGCCAAGTATCCTAATGCCAAGAGTGCGAATTTTTTCTAGTATCCCATCAACTCCGTGGTAGTATTCGTGATTGCCAGGGACATAAAAAGTGCCATAGGTGCTTTTAAGGTTTTTTAATGGATCTAAAAAATCGCCTATAAGCTCAGCTCTCATATCAACCAAGTCGCCAACTATCACCACCAGATCTGGTCTAGCTAAATTTATCTCTTTCACAAGCTCAGCCACAAAATCCTTTTGCAAAAACTCGCCAATGTGCACATCAGTTATCATGGCTATTTTTAGATCATTTTGTAAATTTTTTATTTTTATACTAATTTGTCTAATTTTTGGCGGAGTAAGTGCATTAAAAATTCCTTTCAAAAAGCAAGCAACTATAAAAACAACAAATGTCACATCAAAGCAAAATTTAATAAATTTTCGTCTTGTGGGATTAAAATGAGCTTTTGAGCAAATGGATCTAACAACATCATAAAACAAACTAATGCCAAATAAAAATAGTGAAAAACCAATGAGCGTTCCTGCTATCAGATAGAGCTCTATATTTAAAAAAGAAAATCTTAGCTGAAGAACAAATACAAACTCAAGCACACTAATAATATAGAAAAATATACGAATTTTTTTAAGATGCGGTGTAAAAAACGATACCTTTTTGATAAAACGTTTGTATGAGTATAAATTTGTAAGAACACTAAAGATAAATGCCCCGATAATGATCCGAAAAAGTCCCAAAATATCTCCTTAAAAACAAAGATTATATTTTATATTTTTAAATTTACATTATAGATTTTATTAATTATTTAGAACAATTTGTAGTGCTAAGCCGTATGATTTTATGATTTAAATTTATAGAAATGGTCGTTAAAAATGTTTGTTTTGGGATAATAACTAAAAGATAAAATTTGAAATTTAAAAATAAAAAGGTGGGAAAACTCCCACCTTAAAAAGAATTACTGGACTTTGCCAGACTCAATTCTTTCTTTATAGATTTTGCGAAGTTTTCTAATGTCGTTCTTAACTTCGAATACACCATGCCAGTGTGAGTAGTCAGGACCACCCATTAGAGCGCCTTGTCTCATACGACGACCTTCATGGTGCCACATATGATAGTAGACATCTTGGAATTCATCTGACCAAGCATCTTCTAGTAGTAGGTTTTTAGCTTTCAACTCTTCAAGCATCTTAGTTGCTTCAGCACTGTAAACGTTATAAAGCTCTACTTGCTTATCACCCATAATGAAGAAGTTATCTGTATGAGTTGATGTATGGCAAACTTTACAAACTAGCTTCATCTCAGCTCTTGCTGCTTCTGGTCCATTTGGATGACCTGCAAGTGGCGTTCCTATGGTTAGTTTGCCAGTTTTTTCGTAAACAACAGCAGCTTGTTCATCACCAGCTGTTCTTAGCTTACTGCTGACGCCCCATAGGTTCCATTTTAGTCTTCTTGAAACATTGTGAGTTGTTGTTGTTTCACCAACACCACTCATGTGGCAAGCTGCACAAGTTGGAGCTCTAAAGTCTGGTACATCCCATGTATCAGGAGCAGCATCAAAATTCCATTTGTGAGCTTCGCTATTATAGATATGTCCGTGCATTGAGTTGTTAAAGATCTCAATATCTGGGTGATCAGGTCCAAGGTGACAAGACGCACAAGCAGCTGGTTTTCTAGCCTCAGCTATGCTAAATGTGTGCGCGCTGTGACATGATTTACAGTTACCTACGCCACCATCTGGATAAACATTGCCTATACCATAGTTTGGCCAAGTCTCTTTTGTAGGTTTGTGATCAGCGTCTAGTTTGATGACGGTTCCGTGGCACTGTGTACAACCAGTAGCGTCTGGAGCCATTTTGTATTCTGGATGATCCATACCTTCATAGTGATACATTAGTTTTACCATCGCAGGGTTAGCATACATTTGCATAGCACCTCTTGCGTGACCACTCTTAACAGATTCTTCAACCTCATTTTCGTGACACTTAGCACAAGTTTTTGGGCTAACTAGCATTGAAACATGGTTGTTAGAATCTTTTGGATGCACCTTAACTGAAGCCATAGGATTATCTGCATTTACAGAGTGGCAATCCATACAACTTACGCCAACGTGAGCGTGGCGACTATTTTTCCAATCGGCAACTATGCCGGGTGTCTCTTTAGCGTGGCACTCAACACAGCTTTTTGATAAGTCTGACATTTTGTGAGCAACTTTAATGTTTTTTACAACATTAAGGTTTAAAGCGTCAGATTTATTTGCATCCATGTTTGCGGCAAAGCCAAAAGACATTAGACAGGCTAATAACATTAGCGACTTTTTAAACATCTCTCCTCCTTACTTGGTTTTATTGTTTTCTTGTTTTTTAATTGCTTCAAATTTATCGATTTGTAGTCCTAAATTCTTGTGACCAACATGCTCGTGGCAGTCAACACATGATTTCTTATTAGGATTTCCAAGAACGAAATAATCTCTATGTGGCAAGAATGATTTACCAGCTTGAATAACATTTTTTAAATTTGAGTGGCAAGTCAAACATCCACTATCATAGACAAAGTGAGATGCATGCTCGCGTTTTTTACGCCAGTCGATCTTGTCTGTATCTGTAAAAAATGTCTTATAACCATCATTTATCGATACTTTAAGTTTTGTAAGTACATAGGTATAGGCACTTGTATGGTTTAGGTGACAGGCTGAACATTCAGCTTTTATGCCAAGCTTGTTATTGCCGCCGTGTACATCTTCATGATATGCAGCATTCATAGGATCCATCGTGTGACAAATAGTACAGATGTAGCCGCTACCTGTTGCATGAAGTGCATCAGCTATACCCATAGAAGCGATAAGGCCGATTACGATGCCTATTATCACAGATGACCAAACAAAAAATTTCTTCTTAACTTCAGCCAAAATTTCCTCCTGAATTTATCAATATATCGTAAATTTTTACGAAAATTTTAGGTGAATGTTATCCAAAAAAATATAAATTTTTTCTTTAAGTAAATGAAAATATTTATTTGATATTAACTTTCAATAAGAATAAATTTCTTGTAGGCCATCTACATCTTTTTCCAAAATTTGGTTCTTCTCATCAAGTTTAACCAAACCATTTGTTTTAAATTTATTTAAAATTCTCGAAAAAGTTTCTGGAGTCATATTGAGTATCGATGAAATTTTTGTATGCTTTAGTTCATTAAATAGATCTTCGTGATTTAAAATAAATCTAGCCACCTTCTCTTCGGAGCTAAGTATTAGTTCCTGGTGGAGTAAATTTGTAGTTATTCTTATCTTTTGAGCCATTGATTTTAGAAATTTCATACAAATTTCTGGCTTTGTTAAAAATTGTGCTTCAAATTTTTCATAATTTATCTTTAAAACCTCGCCAGAGATAGTAAAAATGGCGCTCGCTGGATAAGGGATATTTTCAAAATTTACAACTTCAGCTACAAAATTCATAGGTGCAAGCTGATGGATAAAAATTTCTTTACCATTTGCCGTAGTTTTATAAAGTTTAACCGAGCCAGTTATCAAAAATGTAAGCCACTTTGGCTCCTCGCCCTCTATAAATAAAAACTCGCCTTTTTTATATTTTTTAACAACACTTATGGCTTCAAGTTTGGCTAGGTCATCGGCGCTAAGACCTTGAAAAAATGGGATTTGTTCTATCATGTTTCACTCGCTTTTAAGATGAAAAAGCATTTTAGCATAAAAAATAGGACAAAATTTAACGGATTTCAAAGGGAGCTTTCTCCCTTTGATTAAAAAATTTATTTTTTTAGAAGATCTCTGATCTCAGTCAGAAGTGCTATATCAGCTGGAGTTTCAGGCTCTGCAGGAGCTGTCTCTTCTTCTTTTGGTAGTTTATTTTTAAGTGTATTTAAAGCTTTGATGACGCAAAAAATACAAAACGCAATGATTAAAAAATCAACCATTGTTTGTATAAATGAGCCATAGTTTATCGTAACAGCAGGCGCACTATCAACTGCTTCTTTTAGTGTTAGCTTAAGATCAGTGAAATTTACACCGCCTGTTATAGCGCCAACTACTGGCATGATAATATCACCAACTAGCGATGAAACGATCTTTCCAAATGCCCCACCGATAACAACACCAACTGCCATATCTATGACATTTCCGCGCATCGCAAATTCTTTAAATTCGCTGATAAAACTCATTCTTTCTCCTATAAATAGTTAAATTTTCGTGCGGATTTTATAAAAAATATGCTTTGCTTGGCCTAAAAATTTAAAATTACATAACTTTAAATTTATCAAGCTAGTGTTATAATCCAAACTTCAAATTTAACGTAAGGAATGAGCTTATGTATCGTTTTGCACCCTCTCCAACAGGAGATATGCACATAGGAAATTTACGTGCTGCTATTTTTAACTATATTTGTTCTTTGCAAGATAAAAGTGGCTTTATTTTACGCATAGAAGATACCGACAAAGAGCGAAATATCGAGGGAAAAGAGAAAGATATCTTAGAAATTTTGAGCAAATTTGGCATAAAACCAGAGCAAATTTACATCCAAAGTGAAAATTTAAAATTCCACAGACAGCTTGCATCAAAGCTTCTCATCGATAAAAAGGCCTTTGCTTGCTTTTGCACCGAAGAAGAGCTCGAAGCAAAAAAACAAAAAGCAAAAGAGCAAGGCGTGGCATATAGATATGACGGCACCTGCGAGAGGCTAAGCGACGCTGAAGTTTTAAACTGCGAGAAGCCATTTGTCATCCGCATGAAAAAACCAACACGCACGATGAGCTTTACAGACGCGATCAAGGGCGAGCTAAGCTTTGAGCCAGACGCTGTTGATAGCTTTGTCATCATGAGAGCAGACAAGACTCCGACTTACAACTTCGCCTGCGCAGTTGATGATATGCTTGAGGGCGTGACCTTTGTCATACGCGGCGAGGATCACGTGAGCAACACACCAAAGCAAGACCTCATACGCGAGGGGCTTGGCTACACTGGCAAGATGAACTACGCGCATTTGCCTATCCTTTTAAATATAGAGGGCAAAAAAATGAGCAAACGCGAGAACGAATCAAGCGTCAAATGGCTCTTTGAGCAGGGATTTTTACCTGAGGCAATCGCAAACTATCTGATACTTCTTGGCAACAAAACTCCAACTGAAATTTTTACCATTGAAGATGCGGTAAAGTGGTTTGATATAACTAAAATTTCACGCTCACCTGCTAGATTTGACGTGAAAAAACTTGAGCAGATAAATAGAGAGCACATCAAGCTTGCTTCAAAAGAGCGCATAAAAGAGATCTTTGGCGTGGATGAGAGCAAGGTTGATCTAGTTAAATTTTACACTCAAGAGAGCTCTCTAGTGCCTGAGATAAAGGCAAAAGTTGAGGCTATATATTCGCCAAAAATAGCTCCAGATGAGTATAAGAGCGAATTTGAGATCATAAAAAAAGCAGCTCATAATTTAAAACCGTGCGAGAGCTTTGATGAGTTTAAAAAAGAGCTTATGAGTGCTACAAATTTAAAAGGCAAAAACTTTTTCATACCGCTACGTGCGCTTCTTACAAACGACCTTCACGGCCCTGAGCTTAGCGAACTCTATCCACTCATCAAAGATGATCTAGGCAAAATTTTAATCTAGGAGCAAAAATGATACTTTCCACCCTATTTTCAGCGGTCGCAAACATTTTGCACCTTATCATCACGGTCTATACGTGGATCGTCATCGCAGCAGCTCTCATTAGCTGGGTCAAGCCTGATCCTAGCTCGCCAGTCGTGCAGCTACTTTATAGGCTGACTGATCCTGTTTATAGCTTTATCAGACGTTACATCAAAACAGAATTTAACGGCATCGACTTTGCCCCACTCATCGTGCTTTTAGCACTTCAACTCATAGATCAATTTTTAATAAGGCTTTTATTTGTTTTTGCTGCGTCACTTTAGTATCCTCTCTTTAGCCTGCGTTGCTCTTTTAGCTAAAATTTACACCTACGAGGAGCTAAAAAACGAGCCAAAAAGCCTTGCAAAAGACTACTACATAAACCGCCTTATAAACGAGGGCAGCTATACAAAGGAGCAGATAGCTGAGCTTTCACGCGACGTTTTTAGAAAAAGTGGCTTAGTTCAAAAATCAATCAATAAAATTTTACCTCCCAAAGCAGCCCCTAGCAAGTGTCCTGGCATAAGCGCAAACAACATCACAACTGCTAGCTTGGCTTGCCAAAATTTACTAACAACGATGAGCTTTTCTCTAAAACTTGATAGCAAAACTCGTGAAATTTTAGCGGCAAATCTTGCAAATACAAATCCAGAAAAAGCTAGAATTTTACGCACTTTAAACGAGCCAAACCCAGCTCTTAGCTTTGCAAATGCAAACGATGCAAAGAGCTTTTTGGAGCTTTTTAACGCTTCAAGCCCGCAAAGTAAAAGTGCGCTTTTTAGCGTAAATTTTGAAGCAAATTTTATGAACAAGCTCTACATGCAAAAGGGCTTTACAAATTTATTAAACGATGTCGTATTTAATAAAAAATACGAAAGCTTTAGAAGAAATTTACTAAATATAAACCCAGCTGTCACTGAAAAAAGTGACGCATTTATACTTGGGCTAAACGCCATCTTGCTTGGTCAAAATGACGTTGCATTTAGCTTTTTCACAAGAGCCAAAAACACCTTTGATAGGGCTTGGCAAAGGGACAATGCGACCTTTTGGCAGTATGAGCTAAGCGGCGATGAGAGCTTTTTAAAAGAGCTAAGTGCTAGCAAAGATGCAAATATCTACTCACTTTACGCAAGAGATTTGGTCGGTGGCGAGCCACTTGAGGTGATCGTGCCAAGACCTAGCAAGCAAAATATCGAAAATTTTGACGTGAGCGATCCGTTTTTATGGAACAAAACCGCAGCTCTTGCAAAAGATATGAACGCCACGCAAGCAAGCGAATTTGCGATGAAATTTTACACAAACGAGAGCATCGGCGCATACGCATACTTCATGCAAAAGGCGCATGGCTGGGAGAAGCAGTACTTTTTGATGCCAAACTCGCCTGAGCTTGAAGGCATCAGCACTGAGCGAAAGTCGATGATCTACGCACTAGCAAGACAAGAGAGCCTCTTTATCCCAAGTGTCGTTTCTACCTCTTACGCCCTTGGTATGATGCAGTTTATGCCATTTCTTGCAAATGCGATCGGCAAAAAAGAGCTAAAAATCCCAAATTTTGACCAAGACGATCTTTTTAAAACTGATGTCGCCTTTAAATTTGCAAATCACCACCTAAACTACCTTGATAAATTTCTTTACCATCCGCTCTTTACGGCCTACGCGTATAACGGCGGTATCGGCTTTACCAAAAAAGTCATCACAAGAGATGATATGTTTAAAGAGGGGAAATTTGAGCCATTTTTATCGATCGAGCTAGTCCCAGTGGCTGAGACTAGAAACTACGGCAAGAAGGTGCTTGCAAACTACGTGATCTATATGGCGCTTAATGGTTCCAGTATAAAGATTTCGCAACTTTTCGAAAATTTAACAAAACCGGCTTTGACTGATAAATTTCGAAACTAAGCGCGAGATCGTCGCTTTGCTTACTTGGTGCGGTCACTTCATAATAGACCGCCCAAGGCATAGAAAATCCAGCAAATTTAAGCATCTCGTCACTTTCATCAAGCAGTCTTGCATTTGTGGCATTTGAGTCGCCATTTACCTTTATATTGCTCAAATTTTGCGCATGCTCTTTTGGGTTTATAGCTACTAAAAAGTGCTCTTTGCTCTCGTCTAAATTTGAGTTATATATTGGATTTAGATAGGTTGCGATTATGAGCGTTCTATCGGTGCCATCGATGATCTCGCTCTTGCTTGTGTAGGCTAAAAGCTCATTTTTTAGTGGCTCATGCACGATCACTTTTTGATCAGCACAACCAAATATCATCAAAATAAATGCAAAAAATAGTGTAAATTTTCTCATCAAAAACTCTTAAAATATTAAATTTTCTCGCATTTTAGCATTTTATTTTTTAAATTTCACTCATAAATTTTAAAGCCAATATGAGCTATAATCGCAAGAAATTTTAACGAAAAAGGCTCTTATGAAAAGACTTGCCATTGCTTTTTCTGGCCCTTCAAATAGCGGAAAAACGACGCTTATCTTAAAAGTCGCAAAAAAATTTATAGATGATGGGCTAAAGGTCGTTGTAGTCAAGCACGACCCAGGCGACAAGGCCAAATTTGACGTTGAAGGCAAGGATAGCTTTAAATTTTCTCAGGCAGGAGCTGACGTAGTTGTGATGAGTCCTACTAGAACGACTTATTTTTCACAAAGCTCGCAAGGCATAGACGAGGTCATAAGGATGATCGGCGAGTTTGACATGCTCTTAGTAGAGGGGCTAAAGACACTGCCACTACCAAGACTAAGCGTCTTTAGAGGCGAGATCGATGAAGCTTATCTTAGCTTTTCAGACGCGATCGCCACTTATAAAAAGCAGATCCCCTACGAGATCACAAATCTAAATTTAGACGATATAGACGCCATTTGTGCGTGGATAATCAAAAATGCAAAGGCTGTATAATGCAAGAACTAAACCAAATTTTTAACACCATTAAAGATATCGCAAAAGAGATAAGCGAGGTCATAAAATACGCCGATCTTGGCTACACAACTCACGAAAACGCGACTGGTGATACCCAGCTAAAGCTTGATGTTAAAAGCGACGAGATCATTACGGCTAAATTTAGCGACTTAGAGTGCGTAAAAGCGCTAATTAGCGAAGAGAAAGAGGACGAGCTTGAGATAAATAAAAACGCTAAATTTATCATCGCTTACGATCCACTCGATGGCTCAAGCCTAGTTGATGTAAATTTCGCCGTTGGCTCGATCTTTGGCATCTACGAAGACGAGGTAAAACCAGAAAATTTAATAGCCGCAGCTTACAGCATCTATGGTCCAAGGCTTGAGCTAGTAATTGCTGAGAAAAAGGGCGCTTTGCCTAAATTTTATAGACTTGGCAAAGATGGCGAGTTTAAATTTGTAAAAGAGCTTGAGCTAAAAGAAAAAGGCAAGCTAAACGCCACAGGAGCTACACAAAAAGGCTGGAGCCAAACGCATAGAAATTTCATAAACGAGCTATTTAACGAGGGTTACAGGCTAAGATACTCAGGTGCGATGGTGAGCGACTTGCATCAAATTTTACTAAAAGGCGGCGGTCTTTTTAGCTACCCAGCAACGAGCGATCATCCAAATGGCAAACTAAGGGTTGTCTTTGAGGTGCTCCCTTTTGCCTTTATATATGAAAACGCAAAGGGCGCAACCTCAAACGGCAAAAACCAAACACTCTTTGATATAAAAATAGAAAAAATTCACCAAACTACGCCATGCTTCTTTGGTTCGCGTGATGAAATTTCTCTTTTGCATAAATTTTACGAGCAAAAATAATGCAAGAAGCACAAGTAAACGAGCCACTTGACGCATTTGAGCTAGCCCTAAAACAAAAGGCTAAAATCATGCAAGAGTGCCAAGAGCAAAAAGGTCGCAAAAGCTGTTTTAACTGCGAGGCATTTTTTGACTGCGAGACGAGGATAGAGTATGTAAATAGCTGCTACAACTCGATGTCAAAAGGCAACACCGGCAGTGACGGCGGATTTGATTTTTAAATTTAAAGGAAAAATATGAAAGAAAAAGCTTATATAACTACTCCGATTTATTACGTAAATGACGTGCCACACATCGGCCACGCCTACACGACTATCATCGCTGATACGCTTGCTAGATTTAACCGCTTGCAAGGCAAAGAGACCTACTTCATGACTGGCACAGACGAGCATGGTCAAAAGATCGAGCAAGCAGCTCGCGCTAGAGGCAAGACGCCAAAAGAGTACGCAGACGAGATCAGTGCGAAATTTAGATCGCTTTGGGATGAATTTGAGATAAGCTACAACCACTTCATAAGGACAACCGACGAAGAGCACAAGCAAACCGTGCAAAATGTCTTTGAAAAGATGCAAGCAAACGGCGATATCTACAAGGGCGAATACGAGGGCTTTTACTGCGTTAGCTGTGAGACATTTTTCAACCAAAGAGACCTGCTTGAAGACAACCGCTGTCCAGACTGCGGCCGCGTGACATCTTTGGTTAAAGAAGAGAGCTACTTTTTTAAGCTTTCAAAATACGAAGACGCACTTTTAAAATGGTATGAAAACGACGAGCTTTGCGTCATCCCAAAGGGCAAGAAAAATGAGGTCGTAAGCTTTGTAAAAGGCGGATTAAAAGATCTCTCAGTCACAAGAACGAGCTTTGACTGGGGCATAAAGCTACCAAAGAGCGCAAACGATGACAAACACGTTATGTACGTCTGGCTTGACGCGCTCATAAACTACTTAACAACGCTAGGATACTCAAGAGATAACGCTAGAATGGACTTTTGGCCGCATACGACGCACATCGTTGGCAAAGACATTTTGCGTTTTCACGCAGTTTATTGGCCGGCATTTTTGATGAGCCTTGGCTTGCCACTACCAAAACACGTCGCAGCGCACGGCTGGTGGACGATAGATGGCGAAAAGATGAGCAAAAGCAAGGGCAACGTCATAAACCCAAGAGAGGTCGCAAACGCTTATGGACTTGAAAATTTCAGATACTTTTTGCTTAGAGAGGTACCTTTTGGACAAGATGGCGACTACAGCCAAAAAGCCTTGATCGAGCGCATAAACTCAGAGCTTGGCAACGGACTTGGCAACTTACTAAGCCGAATTGTGGGCATGAGCGCAAAGTATAGCGACTACAAGATCGACTCAAAAGATGTGATCAAATTTCATAAAGCCGAGCTTGATGAGGCGAAGGGCTATCTTGATGAGGCAATTAAAAATTTAGAAAATTTAGCCACAAACCGCTATTTAGAGGATCTTTGGAAGGTTGTAACGCTTGCAAACGCAGCCGTTGCGAAGTATGAGCCATGGTCGCTTGTAAAAGCTGGTAAAAGTGACGAGGCAAACGCACTTGTGGCACTTTGTGCAAATTTACTTGCAAAAGTGGCGATACTGCTTAGCCCAGCTATGCCAAAAACTTGCGCCAAGATAGCTGATACGCTTGGCTTTAGCATAGATACGGCCTCTTATGAGAGCCTTGTATTAAAAAATGAAATTTCAAATTTTACTGCAAAAGCTACTGAGCCACTCTTCCCAAGGATAGAAAAAGAGCTAATGGGCGAGGCAAGAGACCTAAAAGAAGGGCCAAAAGTAGAGGCAAAAGATGAGCCAAAAGATGAGAAAAAAGAAGAAGATATCATTAGCATCGATGACTTTGCCAAAATTGTGATAAAAGTAGGCGAAGTTCTCGAGTGCGAGAGGGTTGAGGGGAGCGACAAGCTGCTTAAATTTAAGATAGATCTTGGCGAGGAGCAGCCACGTCAAATTTTATCAGGCATCGCCAAATACTACGAGCCTAGCTCACTTGTGGGCAAGCAAGTTTGCGTTTTAGCAAATTTAAAAGAGCGAACGATGATGAAAAAATATGTCTCACAAGGCATGATTCTAAGCGCATCAGACGGCTCGCTAACGCTTCTTGGCACGCAGGGCAAGGTCAAAAACGGCGCGATCGTTGGCTAAATGACGATAGAAAATTTAACCCGCCTTATAAATGCTCAGGCGCTAAATACACCTACAATAACCAGTGTTAGCGAATTTGTATTTGAGCTAAAGCATGTGAGGCGAGGTTTTGCCTATATCTGTTTGAACGCAAATGATAGTGACATAGAATCAGCGATCAAGCAAGGTGCTTATGCCATCATTGGCGAAGAAGAAATGGCTATCACCGACAATGAGGTAGCCTTTTTAAAAGTAAGCAGTCTTCAAACTGCCATGATAAAACTAATGAGGTTTGAATCAACACATAAAGATTTGAAATTTTGCGCTGTTAATCCTTTTATAAACGATCTTTTAGAAAAATCAAAATTAGGATCCAATGCGCACGTTATGTCAAAAAGTATCACGGAGCTTTTTAATCAAATATTTCATGCAAAAGTTTTCGATACTTTCTTTGGAGAAGACATCAGGACTCTCCAGCGCATATCTCCTCTATTTGACACGATCTATACAGACACTTCAATCCATGAGATAAATCCGAGTTCAATATTTTTCACAAGCACAGTTTTTAAACAAACTTACTATCAAAACCTAAATATTCCACGTGTTTTTGCTGGTATGTTTTATGGACTTTTAAAATTTCTTGATACTCATAAAATTTCATTTAAGCCCTACGAAGGAAGAATTCAAGGGCATTTTGATCCAGTATTTATAGATAAAAACTTTATGCCTACAAATTTTGGAAATAGTTTTAGGGCTATAATCACAGAAAGCGACGAGGATTTATATCTAAGCCAAAGTATATTTTTAAGAAAAAACTTTAACCATAGTGAAATAAAATTTTGTCTACCAGAAAATTCTCTACTTAAAATAGAAAACGCGATCTATTTTAAAAATTTAAGCGAAATAAAAAAACTAAAAAATTTCATATATATATTAGTTCTATGTCAAAAAAATGAACTTTTAGAAGAACTACATAAAATACCTGAAGAAAGTTTACTTTTTTAGATTATCTTTGTTATTAGAATTTATTAGATCAATGAGCCTAACATTTTCACTTCTTACAATTAGGCTCTTTGGCAGGTCAAATTTAGCTATCACTTCGCACTCTTTTTCTCTCATCTGTCCATCATCTTTTTCGTGATCATATCCTAAGATATGCAGCAAGCCATGTGTGAAAAGTAGTGCAGTTTCGGCCTCTTCGCTGTGATTTAGCTCGGCTGCTTTTTCTTTTACCATATCTTTGTTTATGACTACCGAGCCAAGTGGGGCGTGGATAACAAGCTCAAGGGGGAAGCTTAAGACGTCAGTGGTTTTGTCTATGCCACGCTCAGAGCTGTTTAACTCTCTCATCTCATCTTTATTGATAAAGAGAAGCTCAACTTCTCCAGGCGTTAGATATGAGCAAATTTGATCTAAAATTTCTGGATAACTCTCTTCGCAAAGTATCATTTTTGGCTTGTCCTTAGTAAATTTTTGTATAATTTTAGCAAATTTAAAGGGCAAAATATGAAAAAAGCAGTTTGTATAATGAGCGGTGGCATGGATAGCACGCTTTGCGCTGTGATGGCAAAGAGGGCTGGGTATGATGTGGTCGCACTTCATTTTGACTATAACCAAAGGACTATGAAGCGAGAAAAGCGCGCGTTTGACGAGATCTGTGAGCGACTGGGCGTGGTTAAAAAGATAAATTTAGACGTTAGCTTCATCGCTCAAATAGGCGGAAATTCGCTAACCGATAAGAGCATGCATATAAGAAAAGATGGCGTTAGCAAGGACGTGCCAAACACCTACGTGCCGTTTAGAAATGGCGTATTTATCTCAATCGCCGCAGCGCTTGCCGAAAAAGAGGGGGCGCAGGCGATCTACATAGGCGTGGTCGAGGAGGATAGCTCTGGGTATCCTGACTGCAAAGAGAGCTTTATAAAAAGCATAAATGAGGCAATAAATTTAGGCACGTCGGCTGATTTTTCTTGCGAGATCATCACGCCGCTTGTAAATTTAAGCAAGGCTGATATCGTCTCAAAGTCGCTTGAGCTTGGCTCACCAATAGAGCTCACATGGAGCTGCTACGAGAGCGAGGATGAGGCGTGCGGGCTTTGTGATAGCTGCAGGCTAAGGCTAAATGGCTTTAAAAAAGCAAACGCCGTTGATAAGATCCCTTATAAAAAGTGAAATTTGCCTTGAAATTTAAAAGCTAGCCACTATAAATTTAGCAGCTAGCCTAAAATTTACTCTAAATTTAGCTCGCTTATCTGTTTTGCAAGCTTCTCTTTGTACTCTTTTAAAGACGTTTTTATGATGTTTGAAAAGTCATCATTTGTCACTAGAAAATAAAACTCAGAGCGCTTAAGATCGGTCTTTATCTCTTTGTCTTTGACGCTTAAAAGCGTGTCTATATCCATATTTAGCCCAACCTTGCTAAAACCAAGCGATATGTACGACCAAAATTTGACTACCCTTGCGCTTGCGGTGAGCGTGTTTTCATCGATTAGGCTTTTGTCTTTTACGACTTGATAGCCGTTTTCCTTAAAGGCCTCCTCTATGCGCGACCTTAGCACTGAGCTCACGTTTTGGTTGTTTTCTAAGATAACGTTCCACAGCCCTTTGCCATAGCCATTTCTCGTCCTGCCGATGTATTTTTGCTTCTCTTTTGCGCTAACTTCATTTACATTGTGCTTATATAAAGATGGGGTGCTTGCTTGTTTTGGGTCGTTTTCAAAGGCTCTCACATCTTTGACGCTTTCGATGTAAATTTTTGTCTTTTTGCTAATGCTTGAAGGTGCTTGCTCGTCTGGCAAACTCACAAATACCCCCTTTGGAGCGCAGCCACAAAGCATAAAGGCGGCAAATATCGCCAGTAATAAATTTTTCATTTTCATCCTTTTAAATAAATTTCAAATGTAAATCGTTTTTTTGTAAATTTTTTTAACTCTTTATGACAAATTTCAAATTTATATTTTGATATCCATAATCATAAAATCTTAAATTTAATAACTAAAATTTAAATTTAACTTTTCTTGACTGCTATCAACCAAAATGGCTAGCCACCTAGGATAAAATCCGCTTAAATTTTTAAATTCACAAGGAGAAAAGATGAAAGATATGAAGATGTTTTGCCATCAGTGCGAGATGAGCGCTGAGGATGGATGCGGTGCAAAGGGCCAGCCTATGGGCACCTGTGGCAAGAGCGACACGCTAGCACTTTTGCAAGATACGATGGTTTTTGGCTTAAAAGGCCTTAGCGCATACCGCCATCACGCACACGAGCTTGGCGCTGATACTAGTAATGTCGACCGCGTTATGGCTGATACGCTTTATTTTACGCTTACAAACTCAAATTTTAACTTCGACGAGCACATCAAACAACTTCTTGAAGTAGGCGGTGCTGGCGTTGAGGTGATGAACCTATTAAGCGAGGCTCACACAGCTAAATTTGGCATCCCAACACCAGTTAGAGTGAGCCAAAATAAGGTTGAGGGCAAGGCGATCTTGGTAAGTGGTCACAACTTGCACGCTCTAAAAGCGCTACTTGAGGCGACAAAAGACAAAGGCATCAACATCTACACTCACTCAGAGATGCTCCCAGCTCACGGATACCCAGAACTACGCAAGTATAGCCACCTAAAAGGCAACGTCGGCAAGGCGTGGTTTGACCAAACTAAGCTATTTAACGAATTTAAGGGCGCGATACTAATGACAACAAACTGCATCGTGCCACTACGCTCAAACTGCACATATGCTGATAGGCTATTTGGCTACTCGATCGCTGGCACAAACGGCGTAAAACACATAGAAAACGACGACTTCACACCACTTATCGAGTGCGCACTAGCTTGTGGCGATGTTAGCGGCTTTGATAGCGACGAGAGCCTAGTAACTGGCGGACATTACAAGACTATACTAACTTTAGCCCCACAAATTTTAGATGCGATTAAGACTGGTAAGATCCGCAGATTTTTCGTGATAGCTGGCTGTGACGCGCCTGGCAAGGGACGTGAGTACTATAGAGAGCTAGCTGCTAGCCTTCCAAAAGACTGTGTGATACTTACTTCAAGCTGCGGTAAATTTAGATTTAACGACATCGACTTTGGCAACGTCCCAGGCACCGAGCTACCACGCTACATCGACCTTGGCCAGTGCAACGACAGTAACGGCGCGGTTAAAATAGCCCTTGCTCTAAGCGAGGCAACAGGCATCGCAGTAAATGACCTACCAGTTTCTATCGTGCTAATGTGGATGGAGCAAAAAGCGGTCATCATCTTGCTAGCGCTATTTAGCCTTGGTATCAAAAACATCAACGTAGGACCTAGCTTGCCTAAATTTTTCAATGAAGAGATCATAAATTTCTTAGTGGATAAATTTAACGTTAGACCAATTAGCGGCGACGCGCAAGCTGATCTAAAATACTTCTTAGGTGAGTAGATATAATATGCTAGCGACTTTGCTAGCATATTTATCAAATTTTATTACTTCTTTTCTTCTTCTTTTTTATCTTTCTCAGTCTGGACTTTATCTAGCTTTATATATCCCATTTCAACTAGCTTGTTATAAATTTGAGAGATTTTTGGTCCAGCAGCGCTACCGCCGTGACCACCGTGTTCGACAACCATCGTTATGACGTACTGTGGATCCTCAAAAGGCGCATAGGTCGTCATCCACGCATGAGATCTTTGCAGATACGCCATATCTTCTTCTTTCATGCGCTTCTTTTCAGTTTGCGAGATACCAACGACCTGAGCTGTTCCAGTCTTTGCCGCAACCTTTACAAGACTTCCCACAAAGTGCCTATTTGCCGTGCCTCTTGGGTGATTTGCCACCTCATACATCGCATGTCTAATGGCAGGTAGCTGCGACTTCTCAAACGGCGTAAAAGCATCATCTGTTGGCGTAAAATCAACATCCTTGCCATCGATGCTCTTTAAAAAATGCGGCGTCACATTTAGCCCAGTTGCAAGGCCTGCTGTGTATTTAGCCACCTGCATAGGCGTGACTAGGAAATTTCCCTGTCCGATAGAGGTGATGAGCGTCTCGCCTTGAAACCACGCCTTGCCATACTTCCTCATCTTCCACTCCCTGCTTGGCAAGGTCCCCACAAATTCATTTGGCAAATCAACCTCTGTTTTTCTGCCAAAGCCCATACGCTCAAGTATCGGCACAATGGCGTCTATGCCGATCTTTTGGCTACCCTTGTAAAAATAATCATCACAGCTCTCTCTAATAGCTGTGTTCATATTAACTGTGCCATGACCATGCGAGTTCCAGCAGCGAAATTTACGCCCTCCAAGCTCATAAGATCCACTACAAAAAAAGCTATCATATTTGTTCATGCCATTGTCCAAAAAAGCAAGCGCCATACCCATTTTTACGACAGATCCTGGCGGATAGAGGCCGTTTATCAGCTTATTTGTAAATGGGTGATCGACGTTTTTTACAAGTTCTTCCCACTCAGCCTGAGAAATTCCAAGCACAAACGGATTTAGATCATACTCAGGAAAGCTTCCTGCTGCGATGATGGCGCCATCTTTTAAGCTCATAACTATGACGCTTCCTGCGTCCTTACCAAAGACGTCAGCAACGAACTGCTGAAGCTCAAGATCAACGGCGAGCTTTATGTTTTGACTTTGTGGCGCTTGATAGCTCACCTGCTCGATCTCCTCATTTAGCGCATTTACCTTGATCTTTTTAAAGCCTTGAATTCCTTGCAAGATCGGGTTATAAAAGCGCTCAACACCGCTTCTACCGATGTAGTTAGTGAGCTTTGTTAAAGGGTCGTTTTCCATATCTTTTTGGTTTGCCCTGCCGACATAGCCGATGATGTGAGAAGCTAAGTCGTTGTATGGATAGTGGCGTTTTGAAGCGGGTCTTATCTCTAAATTTTCACGCAGAGAAAGAGGCGCAAAAAATGGCAAAAATTTATCATAATCAACAAATTCGACCACGTTTATGAAGTCTTGGTTGTAAGCTGAGTCGTTTTTGATATATTCATTTTTAAGCTTGGTGACGTTTAGATCACCAAATAGCGAGCCGATATAGGCTAGCTCATCGTCTAAAATTTTCACCTTTTTGTTTGCGCTAAGGTGCGGCTTTACATAGATAGAAAAGCCAAGACGATTGACCGCCATAGGCTTGTCGTGCGCATCAAAGATGATGCCTCTAACTGGCGGGATGTAGATAGTTTTTATCGCATTTTGCTCGGCGATCTCGTTGTAGTAGGTATTTGAATTAACGCTTAGGTGGTAAATCCGCCCCAAAAGCATGATCCAAAAAAGAGCGATCACGCCAAAAACGATACGCATCCTCATAGCACTTTGTCCCTAAAAAGCACTATAGCAAGCACACTTTCAAGCGCTATGAAAAACAGATACTCTGCGCTAAAAGTCAAATTTGGCTCGTTTAAGACGTAGGCAAAAAGGTTATTTACAAGAAAGGTTAACACATAGCCAGAGGCGACAAAGATTACAAGCAGGCAGTTTCGCCACTTCATCGTCGTGTAGAGCCAGTCCAGCACGAAGTTGTAAAATAGCAAAAATGCAATGATGGTTGAGAAGAGATAAAAGCCATGAATTTGCTCAGCAAAGACCAAGAAAACGAGTGAAAAATACCACGAGGGCTTAAACTCATTATACTGCTTTTGCTTTCTTGAATACTCCAAAATCATATATGTAAAAAAGATGCCAATAAGTGGCGGCAAGAAGCCAAACTGCGTAGTTGCGATCTCGTAAGAGAGCAAAAAAATGACCCACCAAAAGCCTTTAAAAATTTTAATGTCTAAGCTGCTTATGGTTTGCATTTTACCTACCAAGAGCGTGGTTTATGATAGCTTCCCGTGCCTTGTCGATGCCGCTTTTGCTGAGTGTCGAGACCAAAATGCCACTTGGGTCAAATTTTATTATCGCACTCTTTTGGCTTTGATTTAGCTTGTCGCTTTTTGTGTATAAATTTAAGATTTTCTGATCAGCTCTTAAAAAGCTTTTTAGGTAAGAATCCACGTTTACGTCGATGTCTAAGTCAAAATGTCTAGCGTCGATTAGATGTATAAAAAGTCTGATGTCGCTTCTAAATTTCAAAAACTCATCTAAATTTTTGCGCCACTCGTCATGTTTTGACTTTGCAACTTTTGCGTAGCCAAAGCCTGGTAGATCGACCAAGATGAGCTTAAATTTCTCTTTTTCACTCTCTTCCTTTTCCTCACAAAACTCAGCCTCAAAGAAATTTATAAGCTGCGTTTTGCCAGGAGTTGATGAGCTTTTGGCTAAATTTTTTTGATTTACAAGTGCGTTTATGAGGCTACTTTTACCCACATTTGACCTGCCCAAAAAGACCACTTCGCTTGTCACAAAGCTTGGAGCCTCCTTTATGCTTGGGCTTGAAGTGATAAATTTAGCGCTCAAAGCTCTTATCACTTGGTTTTATCCTCTATTTGAAAGATAAATTTAACCGGCTTTTTCTCATCGCTATTTACGCTATATGTGCCATCTTTTTGATTGACCACGATCTTGTCACCATAGACATTTTTATCAGTCTCTACCTCGTGCAAATAGCCGTTGCCAGTTACTGTGTATATCTGCTTTGCAGGCTCATATGTGAGCGTATCGCCCTTGCCTTCATAGTGCTTATCTTTCATGAAAATTTTAGCTCTAGCGTTGCCTGTGGCTACATATTTTACTGGTTGGCGCTTTTTATCAAAATGCACAACGACTTTGTTTGCCTTTAGCTCATCGTATGAGCCTTTTTTGATATTTACATTGCCTACAAATTCGCTGATCTGCTTGTTTTCGTCAGCAAAAAAATCGTTTGAAGTGATCTCAACCTGCTCTGCATTTAAAAATGTAAAGCCCAAAATCATCGCTAAAATCGCTGCTTTTCTTCTACCCATGCCCTTAACCCTTTTATCTGCGTTTGTTTTTTATTTAGATCGTAGCTTCCACTATCGCCTAGTACTTTGTCGCCATTTCTAGTGATGGTGAAATTTGCCTCTGATCTTACTATTTTTGTCTTTGTGTTATATATAACTTCATCGCTTTTAAATTTCAAACTATCATTATTTTCATAGTTTGCATTTTTTTGAAAGATTATCTCATCGTTTTGCGAGATAGCCTTATCTGAGCTTAGAAAATGTCTTAAATTTCCCCTTAAAATTCTCGCTTTAAAGTCTAAAAATTCATCCCTGTCGCTATATCTGTTTAGCTCGTCAGCCTCGTAAATTCCGCTTATCTTAGTCGAGTTTATCTCGTAATCAACCACATCATTTACCTGCATATTTGATATCTTTGTATCAACCTTTAGCACGTTTGCTAAGTATGGGTCTTGAGCCGCTAAAAATATCATCACAGCACTAAAAATGGCCACGACGAAGTAGAAAATTTTTACAACCAACGCTTAGACCACTCGTCATATAAATTTTCTGATTTTATGATCATCTCGATCATCTCTCTAACAGCGCCATTGCCACCTTTGTGCTTTAGCTTTGTCTTTACATCAAGCTCTTTAATGGCATCTTTTGGCTTAAAGCTCCAAGCAACTGCGTCTAAAATTTTATAGTCATTATAGTCATCGCCGATAGCTGCTGCGTTTTTAAAGCTAAGCCCTTCAAATTTTAATATCTCGCTTGCTACTTCAAATTTATCGCCAACGCCTTGATAGACGTGATTTATCTTTAGATCCTCAGCCCTTCGCTCAACGATAGCCGACTTTCTGCCAGTGATGATAGCCACTTTCTTGCCAAGTTTTAGCCAGCTCTCTATCGCGTAGCCATCTTTTACATCAAAAAATTTAAGCTCTTCGCCGTTTACATTGTAGATGATCTTGCCATCAGTGAGGCACCCATCAACGTCTAAAAATATAATTTCTATCATAAAACGCCCTTAGTGCTTGGAGTGCCAATCCTTGCGTTTTTAGCAAGCGCTCTGCGGAGTGCTACGGCAAATGATTTAAACGTTGCTTCGATGATGTGATGAGTATTTTTGCCACGAATTTGATTTAGATGAAGAGTGATGGCTGAATTTATGGCAACTGCTCTAAAAAACTCCTCCACAAGCTCAGTGTCAAACTCACCAACTTTGGCATTTTCATTAAAATTTTCATATACGAGGTAAGCTCTGTTGCTAAGATCTAGTGCGCAAAAAACAGCCGCCTCATCCATAACAACGCTCGCCTCGCCAAACCTCTCAACACCGCTTAATGGATATAAAGCCTCTTTTAAAAGCTGTCCCAAAACTATGCCTACATCCTCGACACTGTGGTGAAAATCCACATGCGTGTCGCCCTTGCATGAAATTTCAAGATCAAGCAAAGAGTGCTTGGTAAAAGCTTCAAGCATATGGTCAAAAAAGCCAATGCCTGTGCTTATCTTTGCAACCCCAGAGCCGTAAATTTTAAGCTTCATTGAAATTTGCGTCTCTTTTGTGTTTCTAGTTAGTTCTAAAATTTCCTCTCTCACGCCCTAACCTCTTACTATAAATGCACCTTGGAATTTACCGCTTCTTGCGTAATCCCTAGCCTCGTCCTCGCTTCTAAAGCCATTTAAAAATACCCTATAAATGGTTGAGCCATCTATCGTAAATGTCTTAACGACTGATCTATAACCATCTATGCTTTTGTGCTCTCTTTGGTATCTATTTGCGCCTTCAAGGTTCTTAAACGAGCCAATTTGTACCATAAAATCTCCACCCACAACGCGTTGCTCTGATGAGATCACGATGCCGCCAACTGGAGCTGTTGGAGAGACTGGATTTGGCACTTTTATGCCAGTGCTTGTTGGTTTTGTTGGTTGCGCGCTAGCGGTTGTAACAGCGTTAATGTCTTCATTAAAGCCGATAACCTCCATACTAACTGGAGCTGTGCCGGTGCCGATGACATCAAGCTTCATCGCAGCTGCTTTTGAAAGGTCAAGCACCCTGTCAGCCACAAAAGGTCCTCTGTCATTTACGCGCACGATAACACTTTTTTGATTTCTTAAATTTGTTACTTTAAGTATTGTATTCATCGGCAAAGTCTTATGCGCCGCAGTCATATTATACATATTATAAACTTCACCATTTGAGGTCGTTTTGCCGTGAAAATTTGGACCATACCAACTTGCCGTTCCGCTGGCCTTATCGCCGACACTTACGACGGTCGGATAGTATGTTTTGCCATTTATGGTGTATGGTCTCATTGTTGCTTTTTGAACTGAGGCGGAGTTGTTGCCTCTTACATTAGTTGGGCCACTTGGAGTAAATGGAGCCCCACTCCAAGAACAGCCAGTGATTAGAAGTGTAAAACTTAGTCCTAAGTAGAAATTTAGGCTCTTACGGTATGACAATATTTGCTCCGACATTTAAATTTGAACTAGCCAAAGAATTTGCATCTTTTATATCTTTTTCACTTACATTAAATTTCTTTGATAAAGATGCGATTGTATCGCCTGTTTGAACTACGTAGTTGTGAGATTTATTTTGAGTAGAAAAAGGGATTATTAGTTTTTGATTATAGCTTACTGCATTTGTGCTAAGCTCGTTGTAGTCCTTGATCGCTCTGTGGCTAACGCCTGTTTTTTTAGAGATAGAAAGTAAGGTTTCGCCTTTTTTTACAGTGTATGCGTAGAAGTTATTTTTGCCATTAAATGGCTTGAAATTATCTGAGAAAAGTTGCTTTTTATTTTCAGGGATATAAACGTAATAATCTTTTAAAGTTGGAGGTGTAAATACAAATTTTAAATGTGGGTTATTACTTTTCATCTTTTTTGTGCTAAGACCGATGCTGTCGCCTATCTGAGCTAAATTTGTACCGCCTGGCACTTTTACTTTCGTAAGTCTTAATCCGCCATTTATGTTTAGCAAAGATGACTCTTTAGATATCAAAAAGTCCGCATCTTTTGCTATATATGCCGCTCTTAAAATTTTAATGATGAAATTTCTAGTCTCAACTGGGAGGTATTTTTTCTCAGCATCAAGAAGTGTTACAAGATCGTCTGTACCAGCTTTTTGTATAGCTTTTTTTAATGCACCATCGCCGCAGTTATATGCCATTGCCGCCAAGTACCATTTCCCAAATTGATTTTTAAGTGATCTTAGATAGTTTGTAGCTGCGACAGTTGATTCGACTGGATCTTTTCTCTCATCGGTGTATTGCCCTACTTTTAGGCCGTGAATTTTTGCTGTTTGCTCCATAAACTGCCACATACCAGTAGCTTTAGCGTTTGAGACAGTGTGATTTGAAAAGCCTGACTCTATCATCGCTAGATAGAAAAACGACTCAGGCACGCCTGATTTTTTGATCTGCTCTTTTATCATTGGTATATACATATAGCCATTTTTCAAGGCATCTGTAAATGTTCTTACCTGTGAGTTTTGTATGCCTTGTCTCATCTTTGCATAGTGAGAAGTTTTCATAAAGCTAGCATCGATGTCTAGCTCCTTTAAAATTTTAACCTGAGTGTCGTAAGAGCTCTTCTCAGGGGCGTTTGCTAGTAGCAAGGTGCTACATGCAAATAATAAAAATATCTTAAGCATTGCTTTCATTTCTATCCTTTTTCGTGTCAAAGCTTAATGATGCTAGCATCTTAAGCAAGCACAATGCCCAAAATTTAGGCAAAGCACTTAAATAACCTTTTGGCATTATCTGAAGTCGTTTTACAAACTACTTCAAATTCAAGGTTTAAAATTTCAGCTATCTTTTTAGCAACAAATGTCGTAAACGCCGGCTCATTTCTCTTGCCACGATTTGGTTCTGGCGTGAGATAAGGGGCGTCAGTCTCTATCAATACCCTATCAAAAGGAATTTTTGGCAGAATTTCAACTAAATTCTTAGCGTTTTTAAATGTCAAAACGCCACCTATGCCAAAGTAAAAATTCCCAAATTTGCAAAGCTCCAAAAGAAGTGGCGAAGCATTATAACAATGCAAAACCGCTCCAGCTTCAAGCTTTGGCGCATACTCTTTTAAGATGTTAAAAGAGTCCTCATTAGCCTCTCTGATGTGGAGGATAACGGGTTTTTTTAACTCAACTGCCAAATCTAGTTGAGCTAAAAAAACACGTTTTTGATCAGCTTTTTCTCTTAGCTTTTCTTCTTCATCTTTTGGCAAGCGGTAGTAGTCAAGCCCACATTCACCGATAGCCACGCACTTTTTATCTTTGGCAAATTCTCTTAAAGTCTCTATATTAAAATTCTCTTTATCATAGGGATGAACTCCAACGGCAAAGAAAATATCACTTTTTTCGTGCGCTATTTTAGCCGCTTTTGGTAAATCATTAATATCAGCTCCAGGGATAATAAAGCCTTTTAGCCCTAAATTTCTGGCTTCAGATAAAATTTGCTCTAGGTCAAAATCATAAACTTTGCTATCCAAATGACAATGCGTATCTATAATCATAAAGCTATTTCTACCCTATTTCTACCATTTTCTTTAGCGACATAAAGCGCTGAATCACAAGCTTCAAGCATATCATCTATCTCACAGTGACCTTTTCCAAAAGAGACTCCAATAGAGACAGTCACTCTTATGATCTTATCTTTTATAATTACCTCATTTTCAGCCACTTTTGCTCTTAAATTTACAAAAAATTTAATCGCCTCTTCTTTTGCTATCTTTTTAAGAACAACACAAAATTCCTCACCACCAAACCTAGCGACTACATCTCTTCCTTTTGTATTGTCAATTAGTATCTTTGCGAGTGATTTTAGTATCTTGTCACCACCATCATGCCCGTATGTGTCATTTATCTTTTTAAAGTGATCTATATCAAGCATAGCAAACGCATAAGGCTCATCAAGCTCTTCAGCTGCTTGAACGTACTCTTCTATATCTTGATAGAAAAATCTTCTATTGTAAGCGCCAGTTAAAAAGTCGCGGTTAGCAAAATTTGCTATCTTATTTATATTTTCCATCGCCTCAATGGTGTTATTTACACGGCAAATGAGCTCTTCTTTTGAAAATGGCTTTGCTATAAAGTCGCTAGCTCCATTTTTTAAAAATATCGAAGCATCAGTCTTTTCGCTAGGAGATGTCATCACGATCACGCCAAGGTGGTTTTTATCTTTCTCTTTTCTCACCTCTTTTAAGACTTCTAAACCATCTTTAACAGGCATTCTATAGTCAGTTATGATTAAATTTATATCAGGATTATCAGCAAAATAGCTCATCGCCTCTTCGCCGTGAGCCGCTGCTAAAACCTTAAACTGAAGGCTAGTTAAGATTTTTTTTATCATATTTCTAAAAGGCAGTGAATCCTCCACGACTAGGACTTTGTATTGTCTATTTTTGCTTAGTCTGTTTATCATTTGAAAGATGTAGTTGATATCATCCATGTTGCCCTTATAGACGTAATCAACTATGTCTTTGTTTATAAAAAATTCTTTCGTTTTATCATCGATACTACCAGTTAAAACGATAGCACAGAGCCCTTGAGCAAGGACATAATCAACGATCTCACCATTTGGTGCGTCAGGTAAATTTAGATCCAAGATAGTCATAAAATAATCTTTGCCGTGCTCGCTAATTAGCATCTGGGCTTCGGCAAAATCGTACGCAACGTCGATCGCCATATCCTCAATGCTCTTTTCCATCTGCATGACGATTAGCTTAGCAAGTGCCTTATTATCATCAACTACTAGAATTCTTTCCATATTATTCCTGCGATTTTTTATTAAACTAGCTCGGATTTTAACAAATAAACCTAATCACAAAGCTTAAATTTAAAACTTAAATTTCAAGCTATTTTAAAAGTCCTTTTGCAAAATTTATTGCCTCTTCGCTGATATGCTCGCCGCTTATCATGCGTGCAAGCTCATTTACACGCTCCTCTTTGTCAAGCTCTCTTACGACTGAGCTCTCGCCGTGACGCTCTACTAAAAAATGCGAATTTGCCTTTGAGCTAAGCTGCGGCTGGTGCGAAATGGCAAAAATTTGATAGAAATTTGCAAGCTTAAGCAAGACATTTGCGATACTCATCGCCTCTTTTCCACTTAAATTTGCATCTATTTCGTCTAAAATGATGACATCTCCGCCAGTTTTTGTGATCTCACTAGAGGCAGCTATGAAGGCCAGCCTTAAGCGGTTTAGCTCGCCTGAGCTTAAATTTTTAAGCGAGGTCTCATTTAAATTTAAACAAACCTCATCAACTCCCAAAATATCAAGCTTTTTGCCATCAATCCTTAGCGTGATATCTGGCATATAAAGCTCTTTTAGGTATAAATTTATCATCGCCTCAAGCTCTTTTAAATTTACGCCCCTTGCCTTGCTTAAAGTGCTGGCTAGCTCATTTGCCTTTTTGCTTAAAATTTCAAATTTCTTCTCAAGCTCGCTCTTTTCAAAGCTTAAATTTTCATATCTAGCAAGCTCTTTTTCCTTTTTATCAAGCGCTTCTAATGCCTCCTCTTCGCTGCCATAACGCCTGATGATGGCATTAAGAGCTTCTATCCTATCAAGCACGCTCTCCACGTCGATATCGTCAAGCTCCTCCATATTTAGGCTATCTCTTGCGACCCTTAGCTCATTCATCGCATCTTCAAAAAAGCCGTTGTCAAGATCGCTGATACTTAGCGCCTCATTTACGCTGTGCTCTAGCTCAAATATCCGCTCAGCCCTAGCCCACGCCTCATTTATCTTATCCTTTTTACTAAGCCTTTTTTTAGTCTCCATAAGCTCTTCAAACTCGCCTTTTTTAGGCCCGACACTTCTTATCTTCTCGATCTCAAAGCTAGCAAGCTCCTTTAGCTCCTCGACCTTTTTCTCTTCCTCTTTTATAGTGGCTAGCTCTTTTGAAATTTTAGAAAATTCTAAAAACGCCTCTTCAAATTCCTGCTTTATCTCTTTAAATTTCTCATTTTTTGAAATTTCAAGCCTGTCAAGCAAATTTAGAAATTTCTCATTTTCAAATTCATTTGCCTCTTTTGCAGAGAGATATTTGATGTGCTCGCGCGCCACTTGGGCTAAATTTTTCTTTGAGATGGCTTGTTGATTTATAAAATACCTCGTGCTCTTATCTTTTAAAAGCTTGAAAATATTGACCTCTTCGTTTTCTATGCCAAACTCATCAAGCTCAAATTTATGCTCCACGTCAGCTTCTATCAGCCTTGCCTCGCTATCTTTTAGCCCAAAAACAGCCATTATCGCGCTCATCAGTACCGATTTACCAGCACCGCTAACGCCCGTAAATACGCTAAGACCCTCTTTGAAATTTAGCTCGACATTTTTAAAATTTAGATAATCCTTAATCAAAATTCGATCAATCATTATAACCCCAGTGAAGTTTCTCTTTTAAAATTTGAAAATAATCCCTACCAATATGGCGTATCAGCCTCGCTTTTTTCTCGCTCAGACTCATGCTAACGGCTGAAATTTTACTCATATCAAAGCGGTCTTGTCCGTCTATAACCAAAATGGCGTCGCTTTTTGTTCTAAATTTAACCGTGTGATTTTTGGTAAGCACGACTGGACGCTGCGTGAGCGAGTGTGAGCAGATGGGAGTTAGCGCAAAGACCTCGCTTAGCGGATAGATGATCGGGCCATTTGCGCTCATGTTATATGCCGTGGTGCCAGCTGGAGTTGCCACTATGACGCCATCGCCATAATATGAGTTAAAATACTTTTCATTTAAAAGTGCCTCGATATGCGTCATCGAGCCACCATTTTTACTAACGATGACTGCATCGTTAAATGCTATCTTTTTCTCAGTTTTGCCATCATTTTTGTGAAGCGTAACATCAAGCATAAAAGGCGTTTCTATCTCAAATTTATCATCAAAAAAGTCTTTAAAAAACTTCTCACTCTCATTTATCGTGATATCTGTCAAAAAGCCGAGTCTGCCAGCGTGTATGCCAAGGATGAGTGGCGAGATGTGAGCTAGCTTTCTGCAAGTTGAAATGATCGTGCCATCACCGCCAAGCGTAATAAGAAATTCGCACTCTTTGGCTAGTTTTATCAGCTCAAAGCCACTTTTTTCTACCTGTTTTGCACAGTTTTTTTCAAGCAAAATTTCAGCGTTATACTTTTTTAAAATTTTTTCTAGCTTTGCTAAATCCTGCTTAAATAATGGATAATCTTTCGCGATAAGTCCCACTTTTTTGGCGTTTGTGGTATTAAATTTTTGTTCATTTTTCATAGAAATGATTGTAACATATTTTATTTTAACAAAGCTTTTCAAAAGAAAAAAGCGATTATAATTGCCTAAAAAACATTGCAAAGGAGCATTTTATGCGAAGTCATTATTGCACCGATCTTAGCAAAGCTGATATCGGCAAAGAAGTAATACTTTGTGGCTGGGCAAACACATATAGAGACCACGGTGGCGTTGTTTTCATCGACTTAAGAGACGTTAGCGGGCTTATACAATTAGTTTGTGACCCTGCTGACAGCAAAGAAGCACACGATGTGGCTGCAAAAGTAAGAGATGAATATGTCTTAAAAGCAAAAGGAAAAGTAAGGGCTAGAGGCGAAGGACTAACCAATCCAAAGCTAAAAACTGGCGAGATAGAAGTAATAGTAAGCGAGCTCATCATCGAAAATCCAAGCGAGCCACTACCATTTATGATAGGTGATGAGAGCGTAAATGAGGACATCAGGCTGAAATACCGCTTTTTAGACCTTAGAAGCGAGCGCTTGCAAAATATCTTTAAAATGCGTTCTCGCGCGGCGATCGCAGCTAGAAACAGCCTAGATAAAATGGGCTTTATCGAGTTTGAAACTCCAGTTTTAACACGCGCAACTCCAGAAGGTGCGAGAGACTACCTAGTACCAAGCCGCGTGTATCCAGGCCAATTTTATGCGCTTCCACAAAGCCCACAGCTATTTAAACAACTTTTGATGTGTTCTGGCTTTGATAAGTATTTTCAGATAGCAAAATGCTTCCGCGACGAGGACTTAAGGGCTGATCGCCAACCAGAATTTACTCAAATAGATATCGAAATGAGCTTTGTTGAGCAAGAAGATATCATAAATATGGCTGAGACGATGCTAAAAGATATCTTTAAAGCCTGCGGACACGACATCAAAACGCCATTTAGACGCATGAGCTACAAAGAGGCGACTGAGACTTACGGCTCAGACAAGCCAGACCTCAGATATGATCTAAAAATGATCGATGTGATCGATATTTTCGAGCGATCAAGCAATGAAATTTTTAGCTCTATCGCAAAAGATAAGAAGAAAAACCGCATAAAAGCGCTAAAAGTGCCAAATGGCGACAACATCTTTAGTAAGCGCGAGATGAATAGATTTGAAGAATTTGTGCGTAAATTTGGCGCACAAGGTCTTGGCTACTTCCAGATGAAAGAAGATGGCTTAAAAGGCCCACTTTGCAAATTTTTCGAGCAAAGCGATCTTGACGAGATCGTCTCAAGATGTGAGCTAAAAGTTGGCGATGTCGTATTCTTCGGTGCTGGCAAGAAAAAGATCGTGCTTGATTATATGGGACGATTTAGAATTTTCTTGGCTGAGCAAATGGGTATCATCGATCAAGATAGACTTGAGTTCTTATGGGTGCTTGACTTCCCAATGTTTGAGCAAAATGACGATGGCAGCTACTCTGCGATGCACCATCCATTTACAATGCCAAAAAATATAGACGAGCCTGATCTTGAAGATATCCTCTCTATCGCTCACGACGTCGTCTTAAACGGCTTTGAGCTTGGCGGCGGAAGTATAAGAATTCACAAAAACGACATCCAACAAAAAGTCTTTAAGCTTCTTGGCATAGATGAAGCCGAGCAGCGTGAGAAATTTGGTTTCTTGCTTGATGCCTTGACATTTGGTGCGCCTCCACATGGTGGTATCGCGATCGGCTTTGACAGACTAAATATGCTTGTAAATAAAGCAAGCTCGATCCGCGACGTCATAGCCTTCCCTAAAACGCAGCGCGCTCAGTGCCCACTCACAAAGGCACCAAGCTACGCTAGCAACGAACAACTTAGAGAGCTAGGGCTAAGGATAAGAGAAAAAGAGCAAAAGGCTTAAAATTTGCCTTTAAAAAGAGATGGGATTTTGTCTTTAGATATTTTTCTTAGACAAAATTCCATCCTAAATTTAAATTTATAAAAAGACGCCTCCGACTTGGTGGCTAATTAAATCAAAACTTGCCTAAGTAGTTTGATATGATTTTTGTGGTTGCGACGTAAAATTTTGCGCAGATAGAACACTTAGTTCAACAAGCTAAATTTTACTAGCTCCACAAAAAGCGCTCAAAAGACAAAGGCAATAAAAGGGAAAAAATGAAGAATTTATTTTTAATCATAGGCGCTCCAGGCAGCGGCAAAACAACAGACGCATCACTCATCGCACAGCAAGATGAGAAATTTGCACACTTTTCAACTGGCGATCTTTTAAGAGCTGAAGTAGCTAGCGGTAGCGAGCTTGGCAAGCTTATAGACGGCTTTATATCAAAAGGAAATTTAGTCCCACTTGACGTTGTCGTAAATGCGATCGTCTCAGCTATCAAAAGCTCAAATAAATCAAACATCATAATCGACGGCTACCCAAGAAGCGTTGAGCAAATGACCGAGCTTGACAAAGTCTTAAGCGAGCAAGATGAAATTTCTCTAAAAGGCGTCATCGAAGTAGATGTTAGCGAAGATGTGGCAAGGGCTAGAGTACTTGGCCGTGCAAGAGGCGCTGACGACAATAACGAAGTCTTTAACAACCGCATGAAAGTATATCTAGATCCGATCAAACCTATCCGCAAATTTTACAGCGAAAAAGAGCTACTTCACGTGGTAAATGGCGAACGCGGCATCGACGAGATCGTAGCTGACATCAAAAATTTACTAGCTAAACTTATATAATTCACAGACCTTGCATCAAAAGGTGCAAGGTTTTAAAACTTACCATTTATTAACACCAAAAATGTAATATCCTTTAAATTTAACAACCAACCAAAAAGGATAAAAATGAAAAAATCTTCATCGCTTCACTGGCTGCTAACATCGCAATGGCTGGAGGCTTTGCCTCAAAGCACAAAAGCGAAAATGTTATAAGCGTAAAAGAGGCATTAAAGCTGAATGACGACACCAAAGTCGTGATTGAGGGCAAGATAAAGTCACACATCAAATCAGATAAGTATGAATTTGCCGATAAAAATGGCGACACTATCGTTGTTGAGATTGACAATAACAAGTGGGGCAATGTAATAGCTAACGAGGACACGCCTTTAAGAATAATAGGTGAGGTGGATAAAGACCTTACAAAAACGAAGATCGACGTAGATAGCGTAGAGGTAGAGGTTGTAAAGTAGTTAAATTTACGAGTATTTAATGCAAAAAATACTAAAATCACGAAAATTTCTAATAAAAAGGACGAATATATGGACGTTTCAAAGATCAAATTTGGCTCAAACCCAGATAAAATCAATGCCGTAATCGAAATACCTTATGGCTCAAATATCAAATACGAGATCGACAAAGATAGCGGCGCAGTCGTAGTTGATCGCGTGCTTTACTCAGCGATGTTCTACCCAGCAAACTACGGCTTTGTGCCAAACACACTAGCAGCCGACGGCGATCCAGCTGATATTTTGGTGTTAAACGAGTATCCACTCCAAGCTGGTAGCGTCATCCCTTGCCGTTTGATAGGCGTTTTAGTGATGGAGGATGAAGCAGGCATGGATGAGAAGCTTTTGGCTGTGCCAGTTACAAAGATCGATCCAAGATATGAGGCGATAAAAAGCTACGAAGACTTGCCAACTGCGACACTAAATAAGATCAAAAATTTCTTTGAAACTTATAAAATTCTTGAGCCAAACAAATGGGTAAAGGTGAAAGAATTTAAAGACGCAAACGCTGCAAAAGAGATTTTAGACGCTGCGATAAAAAATTATAAATAATTTATAAGCCCTATTTTAGGGCTTTTTCTTTTTAAATTTTGTTCGTTTTATACGCCATACTAAAAAGGCTATTTTTATATTTAGATAAGCTTTTTCTTGTATAATACGATTTTCTTTCAACTGTGGGTTCATAGCTCAGTTGGTTAGAGCATCCGGCTCATAACCGGATGGTCCCAGGTTCGAGTCCTGGTGAACCCACCATTTTATGCTTTTTATAATTCCTTATACTTCTTTTTAATTCTTTTTATTTCTTTATAATTCCGATTTCATGGGCTAAAAGTAGCTATCTAATTCTTTTTACTTCTTTTTTATATACAATTACTTCCAGATAATTCTAGTTACATATAAGGTAATTCTTACTGCATAAAGGTAACTTTTAAAAAAGGAGTAAAAGATGCCAAGAGTTTCTACCGCAAATTTGTTTGATAAAGATATAAGGGCAATGTTGCCAGCCAATAAAGTATATAAAAAGGCTGTGGGCAACCCAAAAGAACTTTATATAAAAGTGTATCCAAGTGGTATGAAAACATTTTTTATACAATATAAAAACACTACACATTTTAAATTGAAAGAGTTTAGGGAGGGAATTTACTCAGTTGCTGAGGCAAGAAGAGATGCGATAGAAATTATAAGAAAATTTGAAAGTGGTTTTGTAAGATCCAAAGATAAATATCGAATTTCAGAGCTATTTGATAGATATATTGACAAAAAAGAGAAAATAGACCAGCTAGACAAGGTTTATATAGATAAAATTAAATCTAGGATAAAAAAATACATCTTGCCTAAATTTGGTAATGTTGATATTAAAGATATAAATTTTAATGATCTAAAAACCATATTAACACCATTATTTAATCCATATAATCCAAAGAAATCAAGACTTGAGACTATACACAGAATTATAAATACGCTAAATTCGCTATATGAAAATGCCATTAAAGATAGATATATAGATTATAACCCTTGCAAGGCTTTACACGATGAATTTCCAACTTCCAACAGCTTTAGCCTTAGAAATGGCATCGACACAAGATACCCAGCTATTACAGATGAAAATGAGTTAAAGGAGTTTTTGACTGATTTACGAAATGACAGCAAATTAGATCTACAAGTCAAAAGAGCCGTAATGCTCCAAATTTTATGCGTTAATCGTCCCATTAACACCGTAAGTGCTGAATGGAAAGATATAGATCTTAAAAAAGGAATTTGGACTATTCCGCCTATCCAAATGAAAATGAGGCATGCACACCAAATAACACTCTCAAAGCAAGCTTTATCAGTTTTACTAGAGCAAAAACAATATACACCATTAGAAAGTAATTTTGTATTTCCGTCTCTTACAAAAACAGGTCATATTAACAGAGATAGCATTAGTAATGCCATAAGAAATATAGGTGGCAGAGAAAAATATAATTCTAAAGCTTCTGCTCATGGTTTTAGAGCCACGTTTAAAACAATTTGCTCTTTACATCTTACGGATCTGACACAATTGGGCATAAGCGAAAAAACAATAGAAAATGCTCTAGCGCACACAGAAAGCAATGCAGTTAAATATGCCTACGAAAGACAGACAGCAACTATTGATCAAAATAGAATTTTAATGCAATGGTATGCAGATTACCTAAACAATCTAGTTCAATTTGTTTAAAAGTTAATATCTTAAAGTCATACGATATAAAGCATCAGTAAAAGGTTCGGTTTTTTAAAAATTTATATCGTTTTTTTAATGCTATTTCATCGGTTTTTTACTGGTTTTTTAATACAGCTTAAAAAACCGATAAAGCCCTTTAAATAGCCATTTGCATAGCTATTTTTTTCGGTTTTTTAACTTTTTCAGCGCGTGTATGAGAAAACTTAAATCGTTTCCAAGCTCGGTAATAACGATATTTTAAGGCATTAAAAAAGTAAAAATTCATGTTTTTATTTAAGGTAAAAAACCTATTTTAAGACCATTTTTTGTTTAAAAAGAGGTATTTTTATCTAAAATCTCTTAAGAATATAAAAATTTCTTTCGGTTTTTTACTGGTTTTTTAACTTAAAAAAGTCTATTTTTAGGTGCTTAGAGAGCATTTAAGCAAAAAATATATTACTAAAAGATAAAAAATACTTTGAAATATCGTCTTGATGGGTTTTTTATCGGTTTTTTAATGCTTTGCAAATCATAAAATCAAAATTTCAAAAAAATTAGCTATGCTCTAGGATGAATTGTAGGCTACTGATAAAAAATTGATTAGAGTTTTCATATTTTTATATCATTTTATTCAAAAATATGTTACACTTGCGTGTCAATATTTAAAAGGAGACATAAAATGACAAACAACATTTCCGCTCTAATCGTCGAGAGAGAGAGAGAGAGAGAGAGAGAGAGAGAATAAAAATCGCTTTCTAAAATCTAGCTCTACTTCAATCTCATATTTCAAGCAGTTTTCTGCTTTTCTGTTTTTATTCTTTTTCCCAAATTTTTTGTTTGCTGCTGGTGGAACTGGCTTAACCAAAGTGGATAACTTTTTTTCAACTGTGAATGGTTGGCTGAGTGCTGCTGGTGTCTTGATCATGACTGGTGCGATCATGGTTGCAGGCTATAAAGTAATGTTCGGCGGTCAAGCAATTAGGGAAGTTACACCTATAGTTCTTGGTGGTATTCTTATTGGCGGTGCAGCGATGATCGCTGGCATGCTCCTTTAAAAGATACTCAATGTTAACTCCTGAGCCTATCTTTAAAGCCTTGACCCGTCCTCCTATGGTATTTGGTGTTCCTATGGTGCCATTTATGATTATGGCACTTAGTTGGGCTTTATTTGCAATTTTTGCTAAAGTGCTATTTGGAAACGAATATTTGCTCTTAGCAGTTATGATTATTCCTACCACCTTTGTTTTCCAATTTATAGTCAAAAAAGACGATATGGCGTTTAGGCTTTGGGGGTTGAAACTTAGATTTTTTAGATCCCCTGCCATTAATAAATTTTATAATGGTCGGAAAAGTTATATGGCGAATTCGACATATACCAAGCAATCTATGCGCAATTTTTATCCAAGACTTAGCGTTGTTGGACTAAGTGAATTCGCAAATTTAGAGAATTTAATTCCGTATCAAACATATATAAATAATGTTGTCATCACAAAAGATAGAGATTATTTAGCCACATGGCGAGTTGATGGTATAGCTTTTGAAGTAGAAGATGACGAATTAATAGATCTTGCGAAAAACAAGCTTAATATGCTTGTTAGGCAATTTGCTGGTGAAAATATTAGTTTTTATTTTCACAATGCTAGAATTAATACACAAGTTGGCTTGAACGATTATTTTTCAAATGAATTTTTAAAAAGTTTCTCAAAAAAGTATTATGAGATTTTTAGCTCTGAAAATTTAAAAGAAAACAGACTTTATCTAACTGCGATATATTCACCATTTAGTAAGGCTGAGAAACTACACTTTAGAAATCAAAACATAGATACGAAAAAGAAACAGATCAAAGCTCATTTGAAAAGTTTTCACCAAAAATGCATAACTATTGAACAAAATTTAAACCATTTTAAGCCACATAGACTTGGCATATATGAGCAAGATGGTGTAATTTTTAGCTCTCAACTAGAATTTTACAACTATTTGATAGGTGGTAAATTTACAAAAGTTCGTGTTCCAAATGCACCCCTAGACTTTTACCTTAATGGTAACTTAAATGAAATTTTTCCTTCACAGCATACTTTACAGCTAAATTATAATGATGGAACTAAGAAATTCGTAAAAGCAATTGAATTAAAAGACTATCCAAATGTAAGTTTTAGTGGAATATTTGATAGTCTAATGTATGCTAATGTCGAATATACCATAACTCAAAGCTTTACGCCACTTTCAAAAAAAGAGGCGAGAGATGAGCTTACAAAGCAACAAAAAAGATTAGTAGCAGCAGAAGATGATGCATTGAGTCAAATTGCAGAACTTGGCACCGCTCTAGATGAATTACAAAATGACATAATCTTTGGAGAGTATCACTTTTCTATTGTCATATACGCTGATACACAAAACGAGTGCGAGCACATTGCAAACCAAATTGCGGTCGTATTGCAAGATTTAGGATTTTTAGCAACACAAGCCAATATAGCTCTAGAAGCTACATATTTTGCACAGCTTCCAGCAAATTTCACGTTACGCCCTAGACTTCACACCATTTCGAGTAAAAATTTTGCTAGTTTTGTAGCACTTCACAACTTTCCACGAGGAAAACAATATGGCAATCCATGGGGAGATGCCATTGCAATATTGCAAACGCCAAATGCGCAGCCATATTTTTTTAACATACACCAAACAATTTTCGATAAAGACGAATTTGGTAAAAACGATGTTTTAGCAAATACCTTCGTTTTAGGTCAAAGCGGTGGAGGCAAAACTGTTTTAATGAATTTCACGCTAAATATGCTCTGCAAATTTAATGAGCCAGATACTTTTGCAGAAAACACTCCAAAAGAAAAACGTAAGGCTACCTATTTCTATTTAGACAAGGATAAAGGAGCTATCGGCAATATTATTGCCATTGGCGGAAAGTATTTAACCATAACAAGTGGAGAACCGACCGGATTTAATCCTTTTAGTTGTGACGCAACACCTGAAAATATACGTCGCTTGAAGGTTCTTTTAAAAATGTTAGTCACCAAAGGCAATCAAAATAATTTAATGTTAACAACTAGAGAAGAAGAGCAACTCAATCTAGCAGTAGATAGCGTCATGAGACTGGAAAAAAGCGAAAGAACTCATGGCATCAGTAGGGTTTGGCAATTGCTTCAAGAAGGCGAAAATGAGTCAAATTCATTAAAATCTAGATTGATGGCTTGGACTATCGGTAATGAATTTGGATGGGTATTCGACAATGAAATGGATACTTTAGATTTTAGCGACGAGAGTATTCTTGTATATGGTATAGACGGCACAACGATCTTAAAAGACGATGAAATTTCTCCATATGTTGCATATTATATTCTTTGGCGAATTATCGATATGGTTGATGGACGCAGGTTTGGCTTATTTGTCGATGAAGCATGGGATTGGCTCAAAAATCCAGTAGTGTCAAAAGAGGTCTTCAACAAAGAAAAGACCATTAGAAAAGAAAACGGCTTTTTGTTTCTTGGCACTCAAAGTGTCGAAGATATCGCAAAATCTAGTATTGGCACGGCAATCATGGAACAAAGCGAAACAGTGTTGCTACTAAGCAACCCAAAAGCAAAAGAAACTGATTTTTGCGGTTCCTTGGGTATGAGTGAAGCAGAATATCAATTCGTTAAAACAACAGATCCAGAGAAATATGAATTTTTAATACGAAAAGGCGTTGATTATAGGGCGATTGCCAAGATCAATCTATCACATCTGGGAAACATGATAAAAGTTTTATCAACAGCCAAAGTCTATGTTGATGAAATTACAAATATTAATGCCTTGGATATCAGTCGTGAAGAAAAATACCAACTCATCAAAAAATTATATAAATTTTAAGGAGAAGACATATGAAAAATAGTCTCGTTTATAGAGCAAAGAAAGCTTCGGTTATAGCTACTTCTGTAGTAATTCTATCATCTAATCTATTAGCCTCTGGTATTCCAGTAGTTGATGGTGCTGCTATAGCACAAAATCAAGCAACATTTACGATGGAATGGATGCAAACACTGAAGGACTACGCTGAAAAAGTCAAAGTATGGGGCGAAGAAGCTTCGCATAGAGTCCAAGAAGTTAAAAAATGGGCTGATGAAAGAGTGCAATGGGCAAATGACCTATATACCAAAACAGGCATTAGGGATATTGTCAATTTTACAAAAGAAATGAACGAACTTTATAATGAAGTCTACGATACTGGTTATTCAATATATACACAAGCAACAGGTTTTAGTCTCGATAGCTTTGATGAAAGGGCATGGGATTTGTTTTTAAAATTTGGTGGAACAGACCAATGTTCATCAATAAGTGATATTACACATAGAAATATCTGCAAAAAGAATACCACAAGTGCTTTTAAAGAATTTGAAGTCGTAAATAGACAATTTGATCGTCTTAAGCACGAAATTAACGATCTCGACAAAATAAGCAAAGAAGTAGCTAGAAATAAAGGTAAACAAGAGGATCTAAAAGGTTCTATAGATACTTCAAATCAAATAGCCCTATTGCGTGCTAGACAAGAGAATAACTGGCGTGCCTATCAAAGAGACATGGATCAGTTAGAAAACGAAAGAAAAAGATTACAAGACGCAGAGTTTAAGATGACTAAAGATAGGCAGCGAGCGGCATTTAAAATTTTACAAAAATAGGCTCATAGTATGTATAAAGTAACAACTGATTCAGGTCGAGGATTACACGATCTAGTCATAGATATATCAGAGAATGTTGATAGTTTCTTTCAAAATAATTATTCAAACGGAGTGGGAGCACTTCAATCGTTAATTAATACAACTGGAAATATTCTAGCTGTATATCTTACCGCTTGGATAATGATCGAGGGATATAAAATTCTTTGGGGTAATGGCAAACAAACTTTTCAAAATTTTGCTTTTGATGCAACCATTAAGTTTGTCTTCATAGTCTTAGCAATGAATGCTGGAAACTGGATAAATCTTGTTTTTGAAGCATTCAATGGTGCAAAAGAATATGCAAACACCTTTTTGTCATATGACGGCAAAGGCTTATACTCAAAAATCGCAACATGGGCTGGATTTATGGGTGACTACTACGATGTGGTATGGGATCAGTCAAGCACTTTAGAGCTAGCATACATTATCTTTATAATTATTATAGCTTTTATTGGCTTTTTTATTGGTGCAGTCCCTATTTTGAGAGCGCTGTTTGTAAATACACTATCATTTCTATTGCTTATGATTTTAGCTCCATTGGCATTTTATTTTTTAATCTTTAAAACAACTAAAAATTCATTTGCACAGTGGTTCCAAATGGTTTTAGCAAATATTATTGCGTTGCTCTGCCTATCATTATTCTTAAATATTTTATTTGATTACATGTTTCCAAAAATCAACAGCAGTCACGATTTTAAGGATGAAGTATTTGTATTGGCTCTAGCAATGGTATTTTATGGAATTCTTGCAAATATAATGTGCGGTATGGCTACTGGAATAGCCGAAAAACTCACTAATGTTAGCCTTGATGGATTAGCAGGAACAGGCGTTGGACGTGCAATGGGTCTTGCAGGTGCTGTTGGGGGTGGTGCAATAGGTGGTGCAATGTTGGCGGTAAGAGGTGCTCAGGCAATGGGTGCTGGCAAGGCAACTGGTTTTATAGGCTCTCGTCTTTTAGGCGCAGCCACATCTGCAGCAAAAGAAGTTGGCAATTCAAAACTCGGTCAAAGCATCAACTCTGGAATAAACACGATTAAAAATTCTTCAGCAGCCCAAGCCGTTGGATCACGACTTAACCAAGCGAAAAACATAGGTTCAAAAATTAACAATTTTACAAAAGGTCAAGGTTGGAAATAAAATGAAATTAAATAATATTTTAAACTATAAAAAATATTTTAAAAAAATATTAAATTATATTTTAATATTTTTATCTTTACTTGTAGGCACAAGCTTTATGAGCGGTTGTGCCGCTCATAATTCTCCTAAATTTGAAAATAGCAGTAATCAAAAATGGGAAGATTATTTTGATAGTAATGAATACAAGCCAGTAAATGAAAATAGAGAAAATTTAGATCTCAAACAAAGCATAAAAAAGGCAATGTAAAATGAAAAGAGCTAATGATAAAAATGATTTTTTGGCTTCTAATAATCCAGATGATGTAGCAATTAGCTATGAAGCAAGCATTAGATACATAGCAGAACAAGCTAACAAGAGGGCTTATTTTATATCAGGTGTGGCTCTACTTATTGCTATCATCAGCGTTATCGCTGTTTGCTTATTGACACCATTAAAATCGGTTGAGCCTTATGTTATTAGGGTTGATAATACAACCGGAATGGTTGACATAATAACAAGCGTAAATAAAGCCGAATTCACAGGTAATGAAGCACTCGATAAGTATTTTGCAACAACATATGTAAAAGCGAGAGAGGGATACTATTATGATATTTTGCAAAGCGACTATGAATTAGTTCAAATTTTAAGCTATCCAAGCGTTGCCAGTGATTATTTGAGAATTTATGAAGGTGAAAATTCTAGAGACAAAGTTTTAAAAGATGACTACGAAGTAGAGGTTGATATTGTTTCGGTTACACTGGGAAATAGCGCTGGAGCACCTACTGCAACTATCAGATTTAATCAAATTACCAGAAAAAAAGGCGAAAAAATAGCTGTATCAAACAAAGCAAAGATTGTGACACTTTCATATGACTACCAACCAAATACACTCACAACAGAGGAAGAGCGTATTAAAAACCCACTTGGATTTAAAGTTAGCACGTATAGAGTTGATGACGAAATAAGGAGATAGAAATGATTACTTATGATGATTTCACAAAGTTAATTGATGTTATGACTGAGCTTTTAGCTCAAAAAAATACTGACATTGCAGAACTGGTGCAAGAGGTCGAAACCTTAGAAAGAAAACTCGCATTATATGAGCAGAAGGATCTGTTTGAAGTAGTAGGGACTTCAAATATCGGTGATCAAGTTTTGAAAGTATATGAGAAATTTGTTCCAGATTTTGTAACAGATGAAGAAATTGCAGCAGCAAACTCCATTGCACCAAAATTTGACATTTCGGAGTAAAAAATGGATTTTAAAACAGCATATACGCACGATTTGCTTACTCAAGCCGAACAATGCTTCTCAGATAAGGAGCTCACGCATAGCTTTTTAAAATTTATTTTCAATAGTTCTAAAAATAGACAAGAAGCAGAGAGAAAACTAAAAGCCCTTAGGGCTAGAATTTTTCATTTAGAAGATATGGCAAAAAATTCTTACAACATGATCCTTGATATGCAACGCACTGCACAACAAGAAGAATATGAGTTAGACAAAAAACAAAGACGAGTCTTTGGCAATAGTGAAATTTATGACTTTTTTATAGATAGCAAAAATGATGAATTTATAGCATATCTAAAGGAAATGGCGCCATTAGAGCGAATAAATACAGCTATTAAACAATTTGAAACGATGAGAGCACGTTGTGATAGTCTAATAGACGGTTTAAGAAAAAGCTATCCCATGAAGAGTAATCAAGTCATTACACAAACACCACAAACAAGTTCTAAGGCGAGAAAAAGCAACACATTACAGCTAGATCGTGGCTTATATTTAAACAATACTGGGAGATTTTAAATGATAAAAAATAATAAAAAATTATTTAATATTGCAATAATTTTACTCTTAGCAATAGCAAATTTACACGCAGTAAATACTCCAAGGCTATCTAAATTTGACAAACGCATCACGTATGCAACATACAATGCCGATGACGTTGTCTTAGTTAAGTGTAAAGAGGGTTTTGTGAGTATTATAGAATTTGAAAAAGATGAACGCATCGTAAATATAGCAACTGGTTTTAGCGATGGTTGGGAAGTAATGGATAAAGATAACTATCTATTTATTAAACCAAAGAGTTACACCATAAAATCCGAAGAACAAAATATGACCAATGAAAGTGGTGAGCAAATAGAATTTTATGGTAGTTCGGTTATTCAACCAAATGCAGCTGATTGGAAGACAAATCTAATCATCACAACAAATAAAGATAAAGTTTATACATTTGATTTGGAACTAGGAGAGACTAACAAGATTAATTACAAACTAACTTTTAATTATGCAACCCCTAAAGAAAAGATAGAAAAAGAGAAAGCCGAAAAAGAACTCGCCGAAAAAGCAGCAAAAGAAAAGGCACTATATAAAAAAGAGATCGATAGAAATACAATACCTAGAAATTGGAACTTTGCAATGCATGTAAATAAAGATAGTGAAACTATAACACCTGATTATGCATATGATGATGGTGTCTTTACATATCTTGGTTTTAGCTCAACTAAAACTATACCAAGTGTCTTTCTCTTTGATGATGCTAATAAAGAAAGCATCCTCAATACTCATATCAAAAAAGACGGCAAATATGACGTAGTTGTGATCCACAAGACAGCTAAAAAAATTTTACTAAGAAGTGGCAATAAGTTAGTCGGAATCATAAATAATGGCTATGGTCAAAATCCACTTGATAAAACCTACAGCACTAATAAAGACAATATTCAAAGAGAGATTATAGACAATGAGCAAAAATAGAAGTAATGAAAATATGAATAATCAAGAGTCTCAAGTTGAAAGAATTGAATATGAGCATCCAGAAGTCGAAAATGAGCCAAGCAAAAAATTAATGGTTATTGCGGTCATGGTTTTATGTCTGGTTGTTTTTGTTATGGTTGGTCTTAGTTTTTTAGGGAAAAATAGAGAGGCAAATGATGCTGTAAAATCACAAGTTCAACAAATAGGAACTGAAGTAAAGAATAAAAATTTTGAGTTGCCTCAGCAAGAAGTGTCTCAAAAGAATTTTCAAGAGTTTCAAGCTGCTTCAGCACCACAACAAACGCCTGTGCAAGTAGCGAGCAAGCCAGACCCTTTATCAAATATTACGGTAGTTCAAAAAACTATTTTTAAGCCTAAAGTTTTTAAAACTGGTAGTAGTTTGGCGATTGCAACAAGTAGTTCAAGCAAAAAAGATATATATGTTGCCGACCAAAACATATCTTGGGCAGAACAAGCCAAACGTTTTGAAGAAGACCAGGATTATGAAGGCAATACATACACTCCAAAAATTGCCGTAAAAGACAAATTTAACCCTAGTCTCTTGCTTCAAAAAGGCACATATATTGGTTGTTCGCTCGACACTAGACTTGTGTCTCAAATTAAAGGCGGAATATCTTGCACAACTAGCGAAGACGTATATAGCAAAGATGGCGTAACTCTCTTAATTGAAAAGGGAAGCAAAATCTTTGGCAGCTTCAGAAGCGGAGAGATGAATGATGGAATGAATAGAATTTTTGTTATTTGGAGCGAGATCAGAACACCAAACAATATTAACATTCCAGTTCAAAGTGGTGCTAGTGATGAATTAGGCGGTAGCGGTCTACAAGGATACGTTGATCATCAATGGCTAAAAAGATTTGGTGCTAGCATATTGCTTTCAATGGTAGATGACGTTTTTAATTATGCTGCAAATGGCAAACGTGACAATAGCTATGACTATAGTGAAAACACAAGAGACTCTACACAACAAATGGCAAATACTGCACTTGAGGAATTTATAAAAATAAAACCAGTCCTTTATAGAAATCAAGGAGATATAGTTGGTGTTTACGTCAATCGCGATATAGACTTTAGTAAGGTGTATAAGCTTACAATAGGTAGAAGAAAATGAGCACAATGGGATTAGACAAATCTGCTATGCTAGATGGCTACGTCAAAAAGTATTTTGGCAAGTATCTAGATGATGAAAGTATAAATGAAATAGCTTACAACGGCGGAAATCTAATTTGGACTGAAGATATAATCGGTAATTGGTCTAGTCACGAAAGTGAATTAAACTTTAATGCTGCCCAATCTTTTGCTAATGCATGTGCCGCTTATAAAAACGATAAGATAGAAAGACAAAAACCTATTTTATCATGCATTCTCTCAACTGGAGAGAGAGTGCAAATAGTTATACCAAATGCTACAAAAGAAAATCATATATCAATCACCATTAGAAAACCTAGTAAGGTTCGTTATACGATAGATGACTACATTAATAATGGTTCAATAGATGCAAAAATGGCAAATGAACTAAAAATAGCTATCGAAAATGGCAAGAATATTATTATTTGTGGTGAAACTGGTAGCGGAAAAACTACTTTTATGAAAACACTTATCGATTTTATACCATTAGATGAAAGAATTATTACTATAGAAGATGTTGAGGAAATTAAATTTTGGGATCATAAAAATTTTGTTCAACTCTTTTATCCAAGTGAGGCAAAAAGCGATAGTCTAGTAAATGCCACAACTCTCTTAAAGAGCTGCTTGAGAATGAAACCCAGCAGAATTCTACTAGCAGAAGTTAGGGGTGGTGAAACATATGATTTTTTAAATGTGATTTCAAGTGGTCATAATGGCAGTATGACAAGTTGTCATGCTGGTAGTGTTAAGTCAGCCATAGATCGTCTTGTAATGATGAGCATGCAAAATACTCAAGCCCAAGTTCTAGGTAAAGATATGTTGCTTGATATTGTTTCAAATACAATTGACTACATCGTAGTTTTTAAGCGTCTTGGCAAGAAACGTCAAGTTACAGAATACTTGGCTAATGGCGAATATTTCATAAGAAATAATGAAGGTAATGCTTTTGTTGAGTCTAGCTTAAGGAACGCTAAGCAATGAAAAAAATGCAGATTGGTTTTTTAATTGCAATTGCCTTAATTATAGGCTATTTCTTGGCTAGTGTATTATTTTTTGGACTAAATCACAGTTTTAAAAAGCTTCCAGAAATATGGTATTTAGGGCTTACTTTTGATATGCTGATAAACGGCTGGTCAAAAGCATATTTGGCTTACTTTATTGCAAATTTAATAAGTTTCACTCTAGCTTTTTTACTACCATTTTTACCAAAGAAACAAAGCCTACACGGAGATGCAAGATTTGCAAATGCCAATGATGTAAAGAAAATGGATCTTTATGGAGATGGAATAATCATTGGTAAATTTCAAAACCGCCTCTTAAGATTTGGCGGTCAGCAGTTCGTATCGCTTGGCGCTCCAACACGTAGCGGAAAAGGCGTTGGTATTGTTATTCCAAATTTACTTGACTGGAGAGAGAGTGCAGTTGTTCAAGATATTAAACAAGAGTGCTTTGACTTTACTAGCGGATATAGAGAAAAAATACTAGGGCAAAAAGTATATTTATTTGATCCGTTCAATAAACGCACTCATAGATATAATCCACTAGCTTATATTGATATGGCAAGCGATAATGCAGATGGACAGCTAACTGATTTTGCAAATATTTTATATCCCATGACAGGCGATAGCACTACGCAGTTTTTTAACCAACTAGCTCAAAACTTATTTATAGGAATTTGTTATATCGTTCATGATCTTTTAAATTCAAAAGGTGGCATTTCGCTCCTAAAAGCACTAAATATGGAGATAGATTTTACACTATATGGTATTTTGCAAATGAGCGAAGGTTTTAAAGGTGAAGTTGATATAGACGGCAATAGAAAAATTATATTCAAGGCATTTGATGATACATATAATGTTTTATCTGAGCTTGGACTAATTGGTAAAAAAGCTCAAATGCGTTGCCAAAGCTATTTCAAGATTGATAGCGATAACACAAAAAGTGGCGTTATGTCAAGCTTCAATGCTCCTTTGATGATTTTTAGAAATGACAATATGAGGCTTGCTACTTCAGCAAATGATTTTGATTTTAGAGATCTTCGTAAAGAAAAAATGACTATTTATGTAGGTATTACTCCGGATCAATTGGCAAATGCGAAGCTAATTTTAAACATATTTTGGCAGCAATTAATCTTGGTAAATACAAAAGAGTTACCGCAAGCTAATCCCGATTTAAAATATAAAGTGCTTTTAGTAATGGATGAATTTACTGCACCAGGCTTTTTAGGAATATATTTAAAGTCAATTAGCTTTATAGCTGGATATTGGCTAAGAAGCCTAATGATCTATCAATCAAACTCACAACTTGAAGCAAATCAACCTGATGGATATGGTAGAGAAGGCGCTAAAACACTGCTTACAAACCATGCTTGTCAAATTTTTTATACACCAAGAGAACAAGAGGATGCTAAAAAGATTAGCGAAATTTTAGGAACAAAAACCATTAAAAATAGGAGTAGAAATCTGGGACAAGGCGGTGGAGGAAGTGAAAGTGACACAAGTAGAGCCTTAATGCTTGCGCAAGAATTACGAGAAATGCCTTTTGAAAACGAGCTAATTACGATTGATAATGGCAAGCCTATTATGGCAAAAAAGGCATTTTACTACTCAGATCGCTACTTTATGAACAAATTCAAAGAAGTAAGTCCAAGCCTTAGAGCGATCGATGGAGATAAATATAAGATAAAAGTGAAAGAAAATGGAAAGATACCAAATCGCAATCAATTAGAGAAAGCTATTCAAAATGGTGAGACAAACATAGAAGTCCCTATTCAAAACATAGCAAATATAAAAGCATACTTTAAAGAGCTTTATAATGATGAAAGTTCTAGATATAAAAATTTACCTGAAATAGTTCATGAAATAGATGAGACTCAAGAAGAATATGAAAAAAAACTTAGACTTCAAAGGGATAAAGATGAAGCAATAAAAGAAGAGACTCAAAAGCTTTACGAGCAACAAATAGTCGAACAATCGAGTAATGCAAATAAAAGTGTAGAAAATATCGATACTGATCCGGTAGCAGAAGAAACAATCAACGATAGCGATAGCATAGAAGAATTAATGGCTCAAAATGCTAGTTGCCCAAATTTTGATGAATTAGACGATGAAAGACAAGACTATAGTGAGTAGATAATGAAAGATACAAGCTTTTATGAAAAATATATAACACCAGCACAACTGGAAGAGATGTTTGGCATTAGTAGAGGACTTCAAAATAAGTTACGAATGCAAAAGAACTATACGGATGAGAATAGACAAAAACATTTACCTTTGCCATTTTTAAAAATTGGCAACCGTATTTTATACAACATTGATAGCATCAAACAATGGCTAGAAGACATAGAACAAAAGTAATTTCTAAGGAGACAAAATGATTAAATTTACGAGTTTAGCAAGTATAGCGGCTATATCCTTTTTATTTTTTGGATGTTCAAGCATACCAAAGCCAATAGAACTTGATAGTAGTAGCCAAATCACTATCAACCAAGAACTAATTAGGCAAGAAAGGCACAATATTCCGTTAGACCCATTCTTAAAACAAAACAACTGGACATATAACTTAATGTTTGAAAAAAGTGGCGATGAGTATATACCAAATAATATGATTGTTAAAACATTCTATGTAGCACACAATGCTGATAAGATCATAGTTATTGGAAATAAAAAGATAGCCCAAGACTACAAAGATTACTTGGCAAGCAATGGTTGTAAGAATATTGCTATTCATCCAGTAGATAGTATTGGACAATCTAAAAAACGCGTAAATATCTTATTTTTTGGAATGAAAGGAAAAAACGATGAAGATTATATCAAAAGCTTTACTAACTTGTTTGATTTTTAATAGTGCCGTATATGGGGCTGACGAGCTTACTGGGGATACAAAACTAGCATGCGAAGCTATTTTGTGCCTATCAAGTAGCGAAAGACCAAGTGAGTGTTCGGCAAGTTTAAGTAAATACTTTTCAATAAGAGCAAAAAAGGCACATGAAACGGCAAAAAAGAGGAAAAATTTCTTAAAGCTTTGTCCAACCGATACTGCTATAAAAACAGACCAAGATTACGCAAGTTTGATTGATACTATATCAGAGATAGGTGGGGGATGTGATGCTAGCGATCTTAACAAGAATTTGGACAAACGTCGTGTCTGGGATAGTGAGAAAGGACTATATCAAACTCAAATTAGAATAAGCCCAAACATGCCTGAATATTGTAAAAGACTTGCTCGTCATAATTATACAAATATTAAGGACTTGAAATATACTTGCGACACCAAGTTTTATGACGAGAGTATATGGAAAAGAGGATATGAGCTACAAACTATAAGTCAAGCTCAATACAACGCTTTAAGTAGCGATAAAAAAGAAATTCAACCAAATCCAGAATTTTCGAAATGTGGCGACATAAATAAAAGTTACCATTGGCGACAGAGTTGTCGTCAACATATATCTCAATACCTATTCTTTGAGAAGAAGTATTTTAGTAAAACATGCTGGGTAGACTGATGGAAAATGAAAATCTATTTGATAGCACTGGCTCATCTGAAGTTGCACCAATAAGAAAACTCGAAAGCAAAGATGAAATCATAGCTAGGCTTCAAAAAGAGGCAGAAAATGCCAAAAACGAGCTAGATGATGTAGAGCAAGGCAAAAAAGAATTGCAAGAAAGACTTGAAAGACTAGTTTATGAGCGTAATACAACAGCTGATATTTTAAAGAATGAAGTGGCAGAGCTAAATTCTAAATTTGAAAAAGCTGGATTGAAAATAAGCGAAAAAGGCGTTGTCTCTGTCTTGGATTATTCCAACTACCAAAAAAGAGTTGACATGAGTTTCAACATGTTTAATAGTGAGCTAAATTTGGTTCAACAAGCCTTTGAAAGATTTGCAACAGAAAATAATGCAGATTACAGTAGATACGTTAAAATGGTTCAATCGCTTATGGATGAGAGTGCAAAGCTTAAACAACTCTTTGAATACCTAAATGAATTTATGCTAAATCCTCCTAGTAAAGAATTTATGGCTCTTATGAATAATACACTTGCTATTAGGAAAATAGCTCAAGACTATAAAGAATTTGAAAGCATCGCAGACATCACTAAAGTCAAGGTAACCATGCAAGATCAAGAAAATGCTTTTAACGAGATGACTATGCAGTTTAATAATTTTGCTGCAAATCAAAACAAATTCTTTGAAGAAGAGCTAAATAAAATTGAGGTTTTTAAGGACAAGATAAACATAAGGCTAAATGATACTGGAGATGAATATAAAAGATTTAGTGAGAATATGATCGCTAATTTAAACAATCAGTTAAAAGTTTTTGAGGTAAATCTAGCTGAGTATAAAGAAATTAGAGAAAATGAAACAAAAATACTAAAAAATTTAAAAAAAGGAGGATACGCACTAACAGGATTACTTTTTATGATGTGCTTGGCACTTGGTGGAATTATCGGTTACGCTATTTTCTTAATCAAATAGCGTTATAAAAATTTTAAATTAAAAGGATAAAACAATGGCAGATTTTGACAGAACAGAAAACGGCAACGAAAAGAACCTTGCAACAATTTTCATAAGCAAAACTGAATTACCAGAACAAAACAAAACATTAATTGGCTTTGGCATGGAGCGTCCATACGAAAAAGATGGAAAAGAAATAGAACTTGGTGCAGTAAAAGCATTTTATGCTATAGAAAATGCTAGAAATTTTCTCAATGGTGTTGATTGTCGCAATCACCCAGTAAAAATAGAGTGCGGCTTACAAAACGAAAAGCACACTTTCTATACGGCATCTACTTGGATACACAATGGCATAAACGATAAGACTGGTCAAGCTTATAGTCTTCATAAAATGGCAATCACAATTCGCCCAGAGATTAAAAACGAAGCTGGCGAAATAGTTCAACAGCAAGAGAGAATTTTTGCTACAAAAAATAGAAATGGCGTAAAAGGTTACTCTTTTGACGTTACAAATGATAGTGCCCTCGAGAAAGAATTTTTAAGCAATATTTCCAAAGGCTTTAACTTGGGTCTGGTCGCTGAAAAAAATGAGACATTGGCTAAAAATCCAAAACTTATGGAAATCGTTAATAAAATTCCAGACAGATCAGCCGTAACAATGAATTATGACTTTGTTAAGCAACAAGGCATAGTCGTATTGCCAGAAACCATGAAAGCAGTCACAAAATCGGTAAGCAAAGGTGCTGAAATTTTAAATGGCGAATTAAAGCAAGAGCAAAAAAGTCAAGGTTTTGATAGATAGTCTCACTTCAACTTTTTTGCTGTATTTAGGGCTAAAACTACTACTTTTAGCCCTTCAAAAATTATAATAAAAAATAATTTTAAAATGTATAAAAATATAAAAAACAATTTAAAACAATTTAAAAAATTAATGAAGGATACAAAATGGGTAGATTATTTATAGCAGAAAAACCTGAACTTGCACGTGCAATAGCTAAAGGGCTTATTGGCAATGAAAGTAAAGGTAATGGCTTCATTAGAAAAGGTAACGATACCATAACTTGGGCTTTTGGACACATTTTGGAGCTTTTTAAGCCTGACGATTATGCAGAAAAATATAAAAAATGGAATTTAGAAGATCTACCCTTTGAAATAGAGAAATTTAAATATAAGCCTATTGACAAGAGCAAAGATCAACTTAAAATAATTTTAAACTTATTAAAAGAAAAAGATACAACAGAAGTTATTCATTGTGGTGATGCGGACGATGAGGGACAAATTTTAGTTGATGAAATTTTAGCTTATGCAAATAATAAGTTACCAGTAAAAAGAATGTTAATAAATGACCTTAGTGAAGCTGGCATCAAGAAAGAGTTAAATAATATAAAGTCAAATGATGACTTTTATGGGCTTTCTCAACGTGGTTTTGCAAGAAGCTTGGCTGATTGGATAGTCGGACTAAATTTAACTAGAGCATTTACCGTTGTGGCTAGAAATAAAGGGTATCAAAATGGTGTTTTAAATTTAGGACGTGTCCAAACCCCTATTCTCTCCTTAGTGGTAAATAGAGATAAAGAAAATGAAAATTTTAAAAGTCTGGAATACTTTGCAATTAGTGGTGAATTTAAAAGCTTTGATGGCATAGATTTTCGTGCAAATCTAAAAACTGATGATAAAATTACAGATAAGGATTTAGCTCAAAACATATTAAAAGAGTGCGAAAACAAATCCGCAAGAATTACAATCAAGAAAACCGAAAAAAAGAAAGAGCTACCACCACTTCCTTACAATTTATTAAAACTTCAAGCTCAATGCGCAAAAGAATTTGGCTTAAAACCTGATAAAGTTCTTGCTATTACTCAAAACTTAAGAGAGAAATTTCACTTAATAACTTATAACAGAAGTGATTGCGAATACCTACCTGATACAATGTATGATGAGTCGCCAGCTATTATACAAAGTCTAAAAGAAATTTTTAAAAATTCTGACGATATTGAGTTAAAAGGGATTTTGGACAATGCTGACCTTACTATAAAAGGTGCAGCATTTAACTCAGCAAATATTTCGGCTCACCATGGCATTGTCCCAACTGGAGCAAAAGCGTGTTTAAATGAACTAAGTAAGGATGAATTAAATATTTTTACACTTATAGCAAAAAGATTTGCATTGCAATTTTTTAAAGCAAGAGAATATGAGTCAACAAATATAGTTTTGGAACTTAACGAATATAAATTTACAGCCTCACAAAATACCACAACTGATCTAGGTTTTACTTTCTATCTTAAACCGCAAAAAGATGAAAAAGATGGTAATGATGATGATGAAATAGAAAACACTTCAAAGTTGGATAATTTAATAGAAGGCTCTATGGCTGAGTGTTTAAAGATTAAACTTGAGCCAAAAAAAACTAAACCAAAGCCATTTTACACCATGGCAACACTTCTCACCGACTTAACTGGCGTAGCCAAATATGCTAAAGATCCGAACATTAAGAAATTACTCCTTGAAAAAGATCAAGGCAAAAAAGGAGAAAATGGAGGTATCGGAACCCCAGCTACTAGATCAAATCATATAAAAAGCTTGATAGATAATGAATTTATCAGTGTTAGCAATGACAAAAAGCAAATAATACATGCAACACAAAAAGGTAAAGACTTAATTTCAGTTGCACCTGAAATTTTAACCTGCGTTGATATGACTGCTTTATGGTTTGAAAAACAAAAAATGATCGAAAGCCGCGACTTAAGCTTGGATGACTTTTTAACAGAAATAAATCAACAAATAAAGGAAGAGATAGCAAAGGTAAAAGATAGCGATATGGGAAATTTTGAAACAAAACCAGATAATGCTCAAATTTGCCCTATTTGCAATAATGGATATTTAATAAGACATGAAAGCCAAAATAAAAAAGGCGTATTTTGGTGGGGTTGCAGTCAATGGCGTGAAGGTTGTAAAGCATTTTATTACGATAACGATGGCAAGCCACAGCTTGAAACCAAACCAAAACAAGAAATACCAAGTGATGCACCTATATGTCCAAAATGCAAGAGTGGTAAGCTACTACCTAGAACCAGTGCGAAAGGTTTTAATTATTTTGCATGTAACGGCAAGTTAAAAAATGGCAATTGGTGCAATGCTAAATTTAAGACAAACGATAATGGCGAACTTGAAGAGATGGTTTTTGAGAAAAAATAAGGATAGTAGAGTGCAAGCAAAAGACCTAAAAAAGATTATCAATACGGTAAGGTTTAATGATATTTTATTAACTTTTAAAGATCCAGAGGATTTCAAATGTTATTGTGATTTCTTAATCAATAAGCCAAATAGCATTCATGATAACAGCCACAGCTTTTGGAATAGTTATTATAAATTACAAAATAATATTCTAAAAAATATTGAAGAAAAAAATTCCAAATATGATCTTTGCAGGAACGAACAAACTAGAGAAGAAGCTAGTTTGTCTTTAGAACGATTAATAAATGAATGCGGCTGCGAAAACATAAAAGCTAATGTTATTTATTTTGATGCATTTGATAAAAATTCACAATACATCTATGCTGATGAATACGAAAAACTAGAAGAGCTTGTAAATATTATCGACAAAAAATACCACATCTCGAACTATAAAACAAAATTTGCTTGTATACACTGGAATGATCACGAAGAAGAGTATCACTCACCAAAGGTCAGCATCCATAGAGTCTTAATAAAGGAATAACATGCCAACTTACAAAAATTTAAAATATATCAATGAAAGCAAAAATTCAATATTAAGTAATTTAGATAACAATTTACAAGAACAATATGCCAGTGACCTAGATCAAAATCTAAACGAACTCTACAATAATGAGGTTAGGTCGAAGATTGAAAAAATGGGGGATAAAAACCAACAAATTTCAGAATTTTTAAATGAAATGTATTCAAATGTTGATTACAACATGGATGAATTCGATCCAAAATACTTAAAAGAAAATAAAGAAAAATTTAAGGATATAAAAGGTGGCATAATCGCAAGTATTATTGATAGGAACAATAAAGCACAAAGCAACTACCAACTTGAGAGCTTTTTCGAAAAGTATGATCAAATTTTTGACAAGAATACACCTCATGATAAGATAATAGATAATGTTGCTAGTAAATTTCTAGAACTCAATGGAGAACTTTACAACAAAATAGAGCATGAATCAGTATACAACGAAGCCGAACTAGCTCTTAGTAAAACATTATCTAAAAATATAACTTCACGCATTGATATTGATACAAACAAAGATGGAAATTATCAAATAGATAAATTTAGTAAGTTGCTAGCTGCCAACAAAGAGTTTAGAGGAGATGAAAATATCGCCCTATTCCAAACTCTAAAAATGATGGATAAAGCATTAATGGATGAAAACAATAAGGATTTTAAAGCTATACATGAAAAAATAGGCTTTAACTTTACTGATATTAATGGAAAAACTATTCATATCAATGCAAGACTTGGCGAAGGACACTTTCAAAAAGACTTAGATCATTTGGTAAAGATAGGTTGCAATGATTGTGGTATAGGTAGTGTCAGCAAAATAGCTAATAAAATTTTTATAAAATCCACTGAAACAAACGATCTAATTTTAGATCAAAATGAAGAACAAAGCAAAGAGAGGGGCAAAGGATTAAATTTTAAAAATCCTGCAACAATTGATAATTTTGAAAAATGTTTAAAAGGTGGCATAGAAGCAACTGCAGCATTGGCTGAAAGCATAGGAGATGAAAGTATTACAGCTTTTACTCAAAATTTAAATCGTGTTGCTGGCATATCTGGTATAGGTAAACATATAAATAATATTGTATCAGCACAAAATAACAAAGAGGTAATAAATAGATTAGGCAAGGCATACACAGAAAAGGTCAAAAGTGGTGCAATAAAACTTCCAAAAGAAAAAGTTATGGAACACTCAAATCAAAAGAGTTTAGGCGCTAATAGATGAAATTTTTAAAACAATTTAAAATAATAAAATACTATAAAAAACTATTTATTATTATATTATCATTATCTATAATAGCGACAAATGTTTCAGCTATACCCAATGCTAATGAAAGTAGATACAATAAGCTCTTTTATAAATTTGGCAAAGAGTTTAATATCCCTCCGATACTTCTTTGGGCTATAGCAAAAACAGAGAGTAACTTTACCAATAATGCAAAGAATATTAACAACAATGGCTCAATAGATTATGGGTTGATGCAGATTAATTCAATTCATGAAACAACGTTAAAAGCTAAAAATTTAAGCATTGATGACCTATATAAGCCAGAAACAAACATTCAAATGGGAGCAATGATACTAAGAAATTGCATTAATAAACATGGTTGGGATTATAAAGCACTAAACTGCTATAACGGAAAAGTTGAAAATAATCCATATTCTCGTAAAGTTTTTGCAAATTTAAGAACTTTAAAACAAGCAAGAAGAGTAATTAAATGAACTTACACAAAGATGATACAAGGGCTTTTTTAGAATATCTTGGTTTTGACGTGGATAGCCACTATAAATTCAGGATGCGAGAAGATGAGCATACCGCTTCTGCTTCTATTGATCCAAAGAATGGCTATATTAAAGACTTTGGCAGTGGTTTTAGGGGTGATATAATAGCATTTTATAAGGAAATAAAGAATTGCGACGAAAGAAGTGCATTTTTAGAAGTAGCAGGCATTCTAGACAACTTAAAAATAGATCATGATCTAAATCATGGGCAAAAGACAAATATTGCTATTCATAAAAAAGCTATAAATGCTAGACCAATTAAAGAAGAACCCACAATAGATTATCTTGATGACGACATAGTAAAAAAATACGAAAATGAAAGGCGTGAGAATTTTACACGCTATCAAGAACTTTTACATAAACTGCTTCCAGTTTGCGACAATAATCAACGTAAAGAAATAGCTCAAAAATTTCAAATAGGTTACTCCAAAGAAGAAGATAGGTTGGTAATGCCATTAAGAAATGAGACTGGCAAGATCGTAACGCTTTGGAAATATAATCCAAATTTAAATATCAAATACACTTTTAGCAAAAATAGACCACGCTGCGCCTTTAATATCCAAGCATTAAAAGAATATACAAGAGATGATAGTCCTATATTCATAGCTGAAGGTGAAAAAGACTGCTTAAATATGTTGTCACGTGGATATAAGGCTATAAGCTTTGGGAGTGCTGCCACTCATTTAAAACAAATTCAAATTGATATGTTAAAAGATAGTTACATTGTTGTAGCATATGATTATGACGAGGCAGGGAAAAATGGTGCAAAGGCTTTAAAAGAGCAGTTAAATAACTCTTGTAAAGTTGTAGAAATAATAGAATGGGAAAAGATACTCAAACAAAACGGATTAGAAAAAGAGCTAAAGAAAGGATTTGATTTCACTGATTTTCTAAAACTTAGTGCCAAGGAGAGGGAAAAAAACAAGGAATTAATAGATGACAGACAACAAAGAAAAAGATAATAGCCAATATAAACCAAAGAAAAGACAGGTTGTAATTTATTTAGAAGAAGATGAATTAAAATATTTAGACTATATCTATAATAAAAAATTCTTTCCAACTCGTGCCGCATATATTAGAATGCTTATTAATGAAGACAAAGAAATGAATGGCTATTAAAAATATTAAATATTTTAATATTGTATAAAAATATTTAATATTTCACATAATAATATATTGTTATAAAAGTATGTAAAAATCGGCATTTGCCATAAATTTAGATAAAATTTTATTTTAAAATTTTATTTTTTTGTAAGGATTTTAAATGGCAAAACAGAAAAATGATAATAATCTATATGATAGTCTTGATCTATTTAGTATGGCAGATGCTCATCCAGAATACTTTGGAGGTAATCTCAATTCAATTATAGAAAAAACGATTGATATAGATACACAGATAAATGAGATAGAAAATAGCTTATTTGAAACTATAAACACAACAGATGTTACACCAAATGAAGAAACCATAATTAATCCTATAAAAAAATTCAATAATACCTTTGAGGACCTAAAACTAAGCGATGCCCTAGAACTAGGTGGGGAAAAGGATAGATTTAGAAAAAATATTGCAGCAATTAAAACTACTAACGAAATTTACCCAAAATTAGATCTTGCTAAGAAAGGCGAAATAGAACTAAATATTACAAGAGAGCAACAGCTAACAATAGCTAACTTTTCAGGCTGGGGAGGAATAAATGGACTATTTGATGAACGCAATGAAAAATGGAAAGATGAAAGAGAAGAGCTCAAGAAGCTACTTAGCGAAAGTGAATATGATGCTGCTAAACGCTCAAATTTAACTGCATATTATACGCCTAAAAATATCGTTTCGGCAATGTATAAAGGTCTCGAAAGACTTGGTATTAATGCCGATAGAGCAGATTTGAACAAAGAAATTCTAGAGCCTAGTGTAGGAAATGGTTCGTTTATTACGTTTAACAAAAACGATAATTTTCATTTTACTGGTCTTGATATTGAACCTCTTACAATTAAAATGAACAAAATTTTATATCCGAATCAAAAAAATAATAACATTGGCTACGAAAAATTTACTTATGATGAGCAGTTTGACGCAGTTGTTGGCAATCCTCCATTTTTAGATGTCCCACTTTTTGATAATAAGCATCAAGATTTATATGGTTCAGCCCATAATTTCTTTATACAAAAAGCCACACAATACAGTTTAAAAGAAGATGGAATAAGTGCTTTTGTAGTAAGTCGTCACTTTATGGATGCTAAATACAATTCAGCAAGAGATGAGATAGCGCAAAATCATACTTTCTTAGGTGCAGTGCGTTTGCCAAACAATGTTTTTAAGCACACAGAGGCTGAAACAGATATCATTTTTCTACAAAAAGGCAAGCATCCTGAGTATAACAAAGAAATATCCAATATTAAATCAACTCAAGTAGCACAAGATGGCACAGAATTAAATCAAAGCATAAACCATTATTTTATTGAAAATCCCCAAAACATACTTGCTAAGCCTGTCTTGAGAAATGGGCAATTTGGAAAAGCAATTTTTTATGATCCAAAAGACGATATAAATTTTAGTCTTGATACAGCAATAGAAAATTTTATAGAAAATCAACTTCCTGCTAACGTATATAAGTGGAGAGAGCCGGCATCTATTATCGACTTTGCAATAGAAAGTTACGACGATGCCTATGACTATGTTAAGGATTTAAAAGAAAATAGCCTTTTAATCTATAATGATCAAATTTGCAAAATAACCTCGTCGATAAACGGAGAAATAAGAGCATCAAAAATTGAAGATTTAAGCCCCACCATCCAAAATAGAATTAAAAAGTATATACCTTTAAGAGACAAACTCAAAGAGCTCATTGCACTAGAGCAGACAGATATCAAAGACGATGATATAAAACTAAAGCAAACAAGAGAACAGCTTAATTTGTTACTAGACAACTATCATATTAGCGAAGGATTTTTATCTGGGAATAAGGCAGCATCATTTAAAAATCTAGATGTAGAGTTTAGCAAAGTCAAAGCTCTAGAAAAAAACTATAAAAAACCTGAACGTGCAAGAGATGGCAAAGAAGCCATAAAGGAAAGCTGCGAAAAGGCTAATATTTTACTTCGCCGAACAATAGGCTTTACTCCTGAAATTTTGTTTGACAATGAAAAGGATGGTGCATTAGTAAGCATGTATCAGTTTGGAAAGATCGATATAAACTATATTTCAAAAAAACTAGGAAAATCAAATATCGAAGTCGAAGATCAAATTATTGCAGAAAAACTGGCTTTTTACGATCCAGAAAAATTATCAAAAGGCGAAAGAGAGCTAATTTTTACTCCAATTTATCTTAGTGGAAATGTCAAGGAAAAATTAAAATCAGCAAAAAATCTACAAGACATTTATGCGGACTTAATGCAAAACAATATAGAAGAACTTAGCAAGGTCATACCACAAGATATTAGCTTTGTTGATATAGACACGAGGTTTGGCAGTTCTTGGATACCAATAAAATACTATGATGATTTTTTAAAGAACGAGCTAAAGACATCAAACTATAATAATGATGCATGGAAACTTCAAAATTTAGGTTCCATGGGTTGGCAAATAGACGGAGATAAATATCATCTTTCACAATATGCAACTTATAACTATTCCGTTGAAGTCAAAGGACTTACCACACAAAGACTAATTAATGGAAATTATGAAATACACCAAAATGTAGGTAACAATAAAAGCGTATATGACATTATAGAAAGTGCTCTAAATAATACACCTATAAAGATTATGGAAAAAACAAATGAGCCTTTGCTAGATAAAGAAGGTAATATTAAGAGAGATAAAGAAGGTAACATAGTCTTTAAACAAGTAATAAATCCAGAAAAAACAGCTGAAGCAAATGCGAAAGTTGAAATGCTAAAAAGCAAATTTAATGAATGGATATATAGCGACCGAGCTAGAGCAAAAGAACTAGAACGTATTTACAACGACAAATTTAACTGCTACGTTAAAGCCAAATTTAATGGAGATGGTTTAGAAATTTTAGGGCTTGATGGCAATATAAAACTTAGAAAGCACCAAAAAGATGCTATTTTTAGAAGCATGGTTCAAAAAAATATTTTACTTGATCACGAAGTTGGGGCTGGCAAAACATATGCAGCAATAGCTGCTGTTATGAAGCAAAAAGAGCTTGGGCTTGTAAAAAAACCTCTAATCATCGTTCCAAACAATCTTGTAACCCAATGGGATCAAAGTATTTTTGATGCATTTCCTAATGCTAATGTGCTAGTGGCAGACGAAAACTCTTTAAGCCCAAAAGAAAGAGATGAGTTTTTGGCTAAAGTAGCAAATAATGACTGGGATGCCGTTGTTATAAAATATACACAAGTAGAAAAACTACCAGTTCCTTTTGAAACACAAAAAAAGATACTTGACAAAGAAATTTATGAGCTAAAAGAAGCTCTTAGATATTACGAGGAACGTGATGAATCAACAAACAGACGTTCTGCACGTCAAGTTGAAAAAATGATAGCTAGAGTTGAAAAAAAAGTGGAAAAACTATTTGACGATAAAGCAAAATCCAAGACAATGGATTTTTCAATGCTTGGTGTTGATAGTATAGTGGTTGATGAGGCACATAACTTTAAAAATTTAGGCGTAATCTCTCCGATGAATGCAAAAGGCAAAGGAGCTAATACTTCAAGCAAGAGAGCATTAAATATGCTTGCACTTACTACCTATATTAACGACAAAAAAGATGGTAAAGTAATGTTTTTAACTGGAACTCCAGTATCAAACTCACTTAGCGAAATTTATAATATGCAGAGATATTTGCAGCCAAAAGAGCTTGAAAATTTAGGCATAGATAGCTTTTCAAATTGGGCTAGTAATTTTGCTGGTATAGATATTGCCCCTGTAAGAGATGCTAGCGGTCGCATAAAAATGGAAGCAAGGTTTTCATCACTTACAAACTTACCTGAGCTATCAAATATACTAAGCCAAACAACAGACACTATCACAAATGATGATATTAAAGCCTTTTCAAAGACATTTGTTCCAAATAAAGAAGTGATTTACGTAAAAAGTGAAAAATCTAAACGTATATCAGATTATATAGGGGAAGCTGATGAAAATGGAATTTACCCTAGATACTCAATTACTGGGCGACTTATTAGTATGGAAGGTGGAGGATATGATCCAAGCATCGATAACCCACTAAAAGTAACAAACGACGCAAAAAAAGCAAGTATTGATTTTAGACTAATAGATCCAACAGCCCCTGATTACCCAAATTCTAAAATAAATATCGCGGTTGATGAGATATTTAAAGAATGGCAAACTTGGGGTGATAAAAAGGGGACTCAGCTTGTATTCTTAGATGTTGGAACACCAAAAAGCACTAGTGATAAATCATTTAACTTAAAACTAGACGAGATATTAGCTAGAGAAGAGCAAAAAACAGAATATGTTGATGAATTCGAGAATATAAATGATACTTTAGAAAACAGCGAGGTATCAGTAGATGATCTTGATGAAAATGGAGAGGTTCTAAAAAAGGATGAATTTGATGATAGTAGATTTTTTCTTTATGGAGATATTTATAAAAAGCTAGTTGATAAAGGAATACCAAGAGAACAAATAGCATTTATACATGATGCAGTTAGCAACGAAGAAAAAGCGGATCTTTTTAAAAAAGTTAATGATGGTGAAGTTAGAGTTCTTTTGGGCAGCCGTGCAAAAATGGGAACAGGAGTAAATGTCCAAAGACGCATCACAGCACTTCACCACATAGATTGTCCATGGAGACCAAGTGATATAACACAAAGCAATGGAAGGGCGATTAGACAAGGTAATCTCTTTTATGAGAACGACCCAGAAAACTTTATAATCAAAGAATTTAGACATATTACTCCTGGAACGTTTGATGAAAGGAACTGGGAGTTGCAGAGCAAAAAGAACGAGGCTATATTAAATTTCAGAAGAGGTGTCGTCGGAGAACGTAGTTTAAATGGCTTTGAGGAGGATTTATTAAATTCAAATGAGGCACGTGCGGTCGCCAGCGAAAATCCTCTCATCTTTACAGAGTTTGAATTAAATGAAGCTATAAAAAAAGAGAGAAATGAGCTCAAACGATATAAAGAACAAGTTTTTTCTAATGGTGAGGAGCAAGAGAAAAACAACATTAGAATGGCTAACATAGAGATACAAATATCTAAAATAGATATCATTAAAGATATAGTAAAACAAAATACAAGCGAAAACTTTACTTGTAAAATGAACAAATATAAAGCCTCTATTGCAACTGGTGGTTTTGAGCCAATAGTGCATGACTTTAATATACCAAAAGATAAAAATGGCACAGATACTAACGAAATAGAAATAAAGCAAAATCAAATGGCAGACATCTTGCAAGATAATATAAATTTACTATTTGCAGAAAAAGAGACGCCAAGAGAGGTTGCAGAATATAAGGGCTTTAAAGTTATTGGAGAAGTTACAAATACAGCATTTAATGGAAATATTATATTTTTTAAGCTCGTAAACAAAGAATACGATATAGAGTTAGAACCAAGATCTCTTGAATATAATGACGATATATCAAAAGGTATTAGCGCAAGAGAACAAATTAGCCTTAGAGGCTTTTTTACAAGAATAAACAATGTCCTAAGTGATGAAGCCCTACAAAAGAGGCTAGAGAAAAATAAAAATGATCTAGAAAAATTAAAAGAATCAAATATTACTTTAAAAGAATGGTTAGCAAGCAACCAAGTTTATCCAAAGCAAGAACTTTTAAACAAACTTCAAAAAGACCTTGAAATTTGTAATTCCGAAAATGAGAAGATGATTGTAGACAGGCAGTATAAAAGTGAGTTTAAAAGTTCAGCACTAGAGGAATATAAAAATTGGGACAAAATTCAAAAAGAGAAGTTGCTTGAAAAGCTAAAAGAGCGAAACAATAATGATCAAGTAGAACGACCAGCATTTACGCAACCACAATATAAATTATCCAAACAAACAGAAGAAAAAAGCAGATCAATAGATACTGGCATCAGTCTTTAATATGGCACATTTTATAATTGTATTAAATAATTTAATACAATTATAAATTATTTAATATAGTATTAAACAATAAAAAAAATAAATTTCTCAATAATCTAGAAGTAAATAATTATATACAATATTAAATTATATTATATTATTTAATATTATTTTAAACTTTTTTATATTAGAATTCTTTTATATTTAAAACAAAGGAGAAAAGATGCTGCCGAATAAACCGCAAGATTATCCTAATAGTTTTCCAGCTCGAGTATGGTATACGCACCTTATAGAAGAAATCGGTGAAGAAGCTATCGAAAAGCTTGGCTTTTATCCAAACGAAAGACTGCTTGACACAACAAAAGCCTTAGTAGCAAAACAAGATCAAGCACTAGCTAATTTTTTTAGTCAAAGAATATTTTGGGGAATTTTTTATAGCAGTAATGGCGGCATTGAAGAGTCTTTAGGCGTAGGCAATCGTAGGATAATTCCACTAATATGGTTTAGACAAATTGCCGACAGTAAGTTTGCTAACTCGCTTAAAGAGGTCGCAAAAATTGCAAAAAGTGATTTAGAACAACTTCTTTATGAAGGTATCTTGTATCAAGAATTTTTTGAGTTACAAATTTTAGTTAAAAAGGATAGCATTGAATGGCTAAAAAATAATGCTACCAAAAATGAGGTATTAAGTCATCATGGCTTTAACAATATGTTGGGATATAAATATTTCTTAAAAAGAATAAGAGAGGGATTAATGTTTTCAAATCAAGCTTTAGAGAATGGTTTTGATGAAAAAAAACTACCTCGTTTTAGTGAAATGGTAGCACAAGGGGATGGAGCATTTTTACCTTGTCCATTAGTTAAAAACGATCTACACTTTGGTGGTGGAAAATGGCAAATAGAATATGAGTTTGTCACAGATGGTGACTATTAATATATTAAATTTTAAAATAATTTAATATAGTAAAAAATAATTTAATACAAAGGAAAAAAAGATGAGATTACTAGGCAAAATTGCACTTGGTGCAGCAGCAACAATCATGCTTATTGGTTGTGGCGAAGGATCTAAGTATGGCGATAAAGAATATACATTTGAATATTTAAGGGATAATGAACAATTGCTAGTAGAATTGGTTCAGTGGTGTGAGTTAAACAAAAATGCAAATTTAAATACAACACAAATGAAAAACTGCCAAACTGCATATGACAGAAAATCAAGGTTGACTCAAAAATGGGGAAATGAACCAAGTAAATGGGAAAAATTAGTCGAGAAATACGGAACTAAAAAACAATAAGCATAGTCTAAAGGATAAAAAATGGTAATAGCAGTCTGCAATGAAAAAGGTGGTAGCGGAAAAACAAATATTGCTATAAATTTAGCCATAAAATTAGGTCTTATGAAAGATGACACTCTTTTAGTAGACGCTGATCCTCAAAGAAGTATAGATGTTTTTACTGATATTAGAGCTGATGCAAATTTACCACTACTATTTAATGCTGTCTCAAAACTTGGATCATCGATGCTAAAAGAGATACAAAGCTTAAAGCAAAAGTATGATAGTGTAGTAATTGATACTGGTGGACGTGATAGCCAAGAAATGAGACAAGCGTTAGCGGTTTGCAATATTGCTATTATCCCAGTTATTCCGAGCGATCTTGATATTGCCGTTTTGAACAAAATGATACTAGTTTTTAATCAAGCGAAAATTTACAATCCGAATTCAAAAGCACTAATAGTTATCTCTAAAGCTTCACCAAATCCTTTTCTAGCTAAAAAGGTAGAAGCACTACGTGAATATATTAGCGAAAAGAAGTTAGAAGATATTTTTCTAGCAAATAGCATAATCTATGAACGTGAGGCATATAGAAATGCCTTTTCAGCAGGAATGGGTGTGAGCGAATATTGCAAAGATAACGAAAACGCAAAGCTTGATTTCGAAGGCTTCTTTAACGAACTTGTCAATTTTGCTAATAATTAAAAACAATATTATATTATTTTATAAAGTTTAAAATAATATAATATATTGAATTAAAAGGCTAAAATCAAAGGAAGAAAAAAATAATGGCATACATATCTGGCTGGGAAGCTTTAAATATACCTAGGCTTGATGGTTCAATCGCCGACTGGCATCCACTGCTTTATTTTGCCAATAAAAACAATATAAAAACTTACGAGAATAATGAAATTTTAGGTTCTTTGGGGATACAAAGGCGATATGTAAAGATGCTTGATAAAGAAGAGTATGTAGCAAATTATGCAAGAGCGATAGCTGATTTAGTCTATAAAGGCGAAACAGCTGGTCTCAAGAACTGCGTGCAAGATTACTTGGATGATAACGAGGAAAGCGAACTTTTCAACTATTTAAAGCTTATAAATAAAAACAAAAAAGTTGATGATTTTATGAAATTTGAATTAACAAAGCTATATTTTAAGGATAAAAGATGCTAGAGCAATATCAAAAAGATAGAATTAAACTTATAAAAGAAATTTTGCCATATCTTGGGGATACCTTTGTTTTAAAAGGTGGAACGGCACTTAGTTTATATTATGGGCTAAATAGATATTCAGAAGACATTGATTTGGATTGCACAACCAACAATATGAATTTTATAAACAAGCTAAAGCGCCATAAAGATTTTAGTAATTGGAATATAAATATTAAAAAAGATACCGACACTGTTTTTAGAGCAATGATAGATTATGGTGCAACCTCTCATTACGGCAGCTATCCACTAAAAATAGAAGTTAGTAGCAGAAACAAAGACCTACTGAGATCCAAGACTTTAAATTTTGAAAATATAAATGGTGTTAACGTCTATTGTGTGGATGAGCTTATAAAAATGAAAGGAGTTGCTTTTAGTGGCAGAGATAAAATTCGAGATTTTTATGATCTAGGGTATCTACTACAAACTTATCCTGACAAATTTAGCAAAGAAAATCTTTTTGGAATACGAGAAAAGATCTTTTACTGTGGCGAGGATGAACTAAATTTACTTTTAAAAGATGAAAGTTTGCAACATAAACTTATATCACAAGACAAAATTCACATAACTGATACTTATACTCAAGATGTATTAAGGCGTATCAATACTCTACTAGAGCCAGTAATACAAAGAGATGCAACACAATCTCAAAAACAGCAAAATGATAGTTCAAAAGCCGTTCTGTCTAGACTTGGTATAGCATATGTCAAAAAAGTAGAAAGTGGAGTCATAAAAATAAAAGAAACCAAGAATACAAAAGAAAAGGAAAGATAATGGGAATATTGGATAAGAAAAATGGATTTGCATTTGTAAACAATGCCAACATTGCAGCAAGTAGCAATGTGGAAGAATTTATAAACTCTGGTGCTGCAGATAGTAATGAAAAGAAAAAAAGCAATGCTGGACGTCCCAAAAAAGTGGGTGAAAAACCGGTATCGGTTGCAATATATCTTATGCCAAGCGAAAAAGAAAGACTAGAAAATGAAGCGAAAGCTCAGTTTATGAGCTTGTCTGGGTATCTAAAATTGAAAATTTTAGCATGACTACATGTAGGTTATGGCTATACCGTAAAGAAATAGAGATAATTAAAACAATCCCCAAAGATAACAAGCAGATGTGTCTATCTGTTAAAATCTTTTTTATTAAGACTATTAGCTTTTTTGCTATCAATATTTGTTGTATTTTCCACAACCTTTTGTTTGGCTTGTAAAATTTGAGCTTTGCTTGAGTCAGTTTTATTTTGTTTTGGATTAACATCTTTTGTTTGCGAGGATGGAGCAACAACTTTTGTGTCACTTCTGGAAAGAATTTTATATTCAGTCTTTTTCTTTTCAGCTTCACTGAGGGGAGTCAATTCAACTTCTCTCTTTCCTTCTACAGAACAATCCCACACATTCCTATAAAGAGTTTTTTCGCACCATTGTTTAGTTTTTTTATCATAAATTTTCTTTACAATCGGTTCCTGAGCAGTTACTGCAAACCTAGCATAATCTCCATTTGTAATATTATAATCTTCCATTAACTGCCTTAAATGCTTGCCCCAAAGAATAGTTTCTTTCCCTTTACTTGTCTCAAATTTAACATAATACGACTCTTCGGTATGCTCATCTAGTGAAAAATTATATTTTGCTTCACCATATCCAGTTATCTTGTAATGATGCGGCTTATGTCCATCCCAAACGTCTGGAAATTTATTCTTAGAAAATTTCTTATTTTTATAAGAAAAATTTGTTGCTTTATATCCCAAATCGGTTAAATTCTTTGCAAACTCATCACGCATCATATCCAAATCAGCTGGAGAAATTTTAATTCTTTTTCCATTACAATCAACACTTTTTAAATCCAAATGGCAATGAGGATTATCTGTGTCATTATGGACTGCTAATATAAAATGATTATTTAAAAATCTTTCTTTAATGGTTTTTATTGCAGCATTTTTAATTTCCTCGACAGGGATATTATTTTCACCTTTCATAGAAAAAACCATATGCACTACCTCGTTTTTTTCTTTTAATTTTAGTTTTTCAACATCATGTTTATTGGGAATATCATAAACCCCATCTTGGAATGTTGCAGCTATTTCATTTATATCATTAATAAAAATTTCATTATCACTTTCTAAAGGATCATTAATAAAAACATCAAGTAAGCCGTCTCGGCTAATATATTTTATATGGCTTTTAAGTTGATTAAAATTTTGATCCTTGCCAGTAATTTTTATCAAGACTTGAGAATTATATCCACGTCTTTTAGTTAAAAGTTTAGTTGTATGCTCTCTTTCATTTTTAGTAAATTTTTGAGAAATAAAACCTTTGCTTAAAAGATACTTATTCCAAATCTTATCTTTAAAACTTTGAGGAGAAGCGAAATATTTTCTCTGTTTTTTTTCAAACTCGCTCCAGATTTTTTTAGCTTTTAAAAAATTTTCATCATCCAAATATGATTTTAATTTATGACTCATTTTAATTTAGCCTGTAAAAACATTTTTTGTTCTTTTATAAAATTGTCAGTCTCTTGAACTTGTTTATTTATTCTATTTATTAAATTATCAATAGCATCTTTTTCAAAAGAAGCAGAAGTATTTTGTTGAATTGCTTTTACAAAAATATTTAAATTTATACCAATGCGTTTAACCAAATAATTCATTTTTGCAAATTCATTTATTGTATCGTTACTTAAAATTTTATCATCGTAAAGGTGGCTCAAAACCAAAAATTTTGAAAACTTATTTACACTAGAAAAACCATTATCCTTTGCAAGTTGTTTTAATTTTTTAAATTCAACATCGGTAAAAAAATTTTTAACCTCTTTGATATTTTCTCTAGTAAGCTCAGACCTTTTTATTTTTAAAAGTGGATAATTTTCTTTTACGGCATCAATAATTTTATTATCTCTCTCTAAAAAGAACAAAAGTAAATTGATTGCTTCATTTAATGATTTTACCCCCATTTTTTCTTTTAAGGTTTGTAAAAAATTTAAATTCTCAACATCTAATCTAAAAGTTTTTAATTCTTTAGCCATAATTCAAAAACCCTCCATTTCCTATTTACCAAAAATTTTGCAAAGCAAAAATTACAAGAGCCTCGCAGAGTATTTGCCTTTTTCTCAAATATTTTGTATTACAAAATAGGAGAAAAAGGCTATCCTGCAATCTACTATTTTATGTAACTTTTTTTGCTTTTATTTCTTTATTCATTTTAGATTATAACACAGCTTTTATCAAAAAATACCAAGAATATGTTATAATAACAAAAAATATCAGACAAATAAAATAACCAATAAGAAGAAAAAGGTTATACATGAATTTGATATTCTGTTTTTAAATATAAACATCAAAAATTATCAAAGCATAAAAAGGAGCTATACAATGTCAAAACTTACAGCAGCAGAAAGACTTCTAAAGAATGAAGAACAACTTAAGAAACTTTCAGAGCAAAGAAAGCAATTATTAAATGCTATCAAAGAAGAAAAAGAGCAAAAATTTAAGGACATAGGTATAAAGATCATAAAAGCAGTTGAAACAAATGAGCAGTTTAAAATTGATTTTTTAAACCTTGTCAAAGAACACAATATAGGAATAGAATTTTAAATTTTTATCAATGTTAAGATTTTCAAATATTTTTAATCTTTTATTGATTTTTACAAATTATTAAAGATGTTATATAAAAAAACATAAATATATTAAATTTTATACTATACTTACTTGTAAAATTAAAAAATTTAGGAGATTTATTAAAATGCCTTTACTTCAAGATGTTTGTAACATATACGGAATTACCAAGTGCGAACTTGCCAATATGTTAGGTATTTCAAAAGCCACTTTGGATGGTTGGGCTAATGAAAATAAAATGCCAAAGAAAACTCGTCTGGCTCTTGAACTTATATTAGACGATCACTATAAATCAAGTTTATTATCCGATATTAGCGAACTAATTTCAAAAATTAGCACCTTTAATACCCAAAACACTCATATAATATCAAAATGGGAAGATGACCAAATGATGCTGGTTGAGCGTATAAAATATATTTTAGACGAATTTAATTTAAATACTATTTCGGCAAGCGAAAAATTAAACGAAACAAGCTTTGAAAAATTATATAAAATTTTAAAATTACAGATTATTCCTGATTTTGACTTTTTGAACAAATTTTCTAACACTTTTACAATAAATAACGAATGGCTTAAAACTGGTAAAAGATATCCTTTTGATGTAAAGTTTATAAAATCCAATACTCTTGATGAGCTAAGTGAAGAAGTAGAAGATTTTAAGAAAATTTACATTATCCATAGTAGTGACAATAAAGCATATACTGAAATAGTCGTTGAATATCAAACAGGTAAATTTGATATTTTTAAAAATGTTTATTGCATAGGAGAAGATTTTATAATGAGTGGTCCAGAATGTTATGATCTTTATGAATTGTATAAATTTTACATAAAACATGAGCATAAAATATCACTTAGGGTTCTAGAACGCAAAGACTATGATAAATTAAACTCATCAAATTATTATATTGGAAACATTATGAAAAATAGCAAGCCTTCTTATATGCTAGATGATTTATTTGATTTAAAATATTTAAATAAAAATACATATGGAAATTTTTTCATAGAATGCACTGATATAATTAAGGAAAGAGTAGAATATGAAAAAAATAAAAGAATAAAAAATAATGAATAAAAGGAGAGTCAATGTTAACTTCTGTCGACAATTTTCTAAAATATAGAGAAATAAAAAAATTCCTATCTGATAATAGAATTGATTTTAATGGATTTGGAGGATTTAATGTCAACAACCTTGTTGTGCATGAATTTGGTTATTTATTGCGATATGTTTCTAAAGGTCATGTAGAGGTTTTTGATGATATAGAAAAAATCTACAAAGAAAAGGAGATGATTCTAACTAATATCAATAATGAGTGTGCAAAAAATATTTTGAGAGAAGAAGAAAATTTAAATGTAAGCCATGAAACCGCCATAAGTAATATGCTAGATTTAAAAGGCATCATTATAAAGATTTGTTCTTTAATTGAAAAATGCCACGAACTTAATTTAAATTATTTAGAAGTTAAAGAAAAATGTTGTTAAAAAATTTATAAGTATCCACTATTTATTTAAAACTATTTTTCCTTTTTCGGAAAATATGATTGTTCCGTTGAAATCCTTAACTATATCGTGTAACTGCTGCAAGCTTACTGGATTAATAACTTCAATAGGGTATTGTCCAGTTTCTTGATATATCTTTTTAATCTCCAATATATTGATTGTTTTTTGAACAAGAAAAAACATTCCACAAACTGCAAGACAAGAATAAGTAATGGATAAAATAGTTGAGCATATTTTATAAAAATATCTAATTTTAATCATTTTTAAATAACCTTCTTGATTTATTCTTTACTTGTATCAAAATAACCCAAAGTAAGTAAGGTTAAAAACGATACTATTACGACCATTAGAAAACCAATAAAAAAGATATCAACTATCATTCATTAGCCATCACTTCTTAAAACTATTTTTAATTCATTAATAGTCTTAATCTTTAATAAAATATTTAATAGTTCATCGCCGCCAAAAAACGTCGGATACGAATTTTCCTTATCATAGTCCTTTATACATTGTTTTAACTCATTTACGAGCGGATCAAGATCGTTATTTATTATTTCAATATCTACACAATAGCTTCCTACAGATGCTCGTATCGTTGAATACCCATGTTGATCAACATTAGATATAGGCTCAATATTAACAGGAATGGCGTTTAAAAACTTTAAATTGCTCTTGTTTATAGAGAGTTGGTTGCTATTGGCTACTTTTGCGCTTTCAAAATAATTGGTTGATACTTCGACTTTATGAACGTCGAAATTTACTTGTTCTGATTTTGGTGTTTTATTCATTATTCTGCTCACAAATACCTTTTTATTACAATTTTGATATCCTCTTAATCGTTTAATATCAAAAAGTTTTCCATCAAATTTGTCAAATAATTTCCAAAGCGTATTACGTCCAACCGTTTCATAGTAGTTTTTATTTGCAAGTTTTTGTATGGCTATTGCAAGATCGCTTTGACAAATTTCACCTTTTTGATCAATAATTTCTTGTGCCAGTTGCAAAGATATCTTTTCTTTGTCGCTTAGCCCAATAAAATCATCTTCAATAAATTTTAGATCTAATTCCCTGGTATCGATTAAAGCAACCATCTCTTTTGTATGGCTTCTCTTTTTCTTTGGTTTTAAGCTAACAATCATTTCATTGTCGTTGATAGAAATCGAGCTGTCACTTTCGTTTTGTAAATAGTAAGCTTCATCTACACTATCCATAAAGGCTGTAGCGCCTTTATAATTCTCATCGTTTTTATCCATTCCCTGCTTAGGTTGGTGGTGGAGGAATATAATGGTAGCACCCTTGTCTCTCAATCCTTGCAGGTCTGCCATAAATCTTGTTATATTATCATCTTTACTTAGACTACCTTTTATAAAATTTCTAATACTATCTATAATAATAAGTCGATTTTTTATTTCACCTGCTTTAAATTCTCTATTTAACTTTTTGAATATAGTAAATCTATGCGAGCTGTTAGAGAGAATATATTTTATTTTTCCACTGCTATTATCCATAATTTTATCGACTTGTCTACTCTGTAATATATCAATGCCATTATCAGCATCCATATAAACGATTTCATCTAGATTGACATTGTTTTTCACTAAGTAATTACAAAGATGGATAGCAAACATGCTCTTGCCTGCACCAGCGCCAGCATATACCATGTTTAAGCTCTGTTTTGAAAGGAAATTCGGTATCAGCCATTCAAAATTAGTATTTTCAATATCCAAAGCAGTGAATTCCTTGACATTTATGATTTTATTTGATAGAATATCAGTGCTTTTGTGGGTTGTGCTATGGCTATGGTGGTGGTTCCGCTTCATATCACAACCTTTTTTCTTTTACTGCAAATCATTATCTTCTTTCCTGTTCTATTAACCATTCTTTTACACTCTCTAGTCTATACAATATTCTTTTACCTATTCTGATATATGGTAAAGGAGGGATCTTTGCTTTACGTTTCTCAGTATAATTTACACTAAATCTAAGCCTAGTTTGTTTATCTATGCTTATTCCAAATAATTCCTCGAACTGCTCTGGAGTAATAAATTCATTCTTTTTTTCTATTTTTTCATCTACTACATCAATCATAAAAAGATAACCTCCTAAAAAATCTAATATCATTTTATATCTCACAACCTTATACTACTCTTAATACATTAACAAATAATTTTAGATTTGCTAAAATAAATAAAAAAAGGAAATTTATGAAAACAAATGGATGCGGGGACAAACTAAGAAGATTACGCAATGCCTATGGACTTACTCAGAGTGAGTTTGGTGATAAGATCGGAATAAGTAGAGTTAGGGTAAATTCTTATGAAAATAATATAAACCCACTTCCCATACAAGTCAAATACAAGATTGCTGAAGCTACTGGTTTTGGAATTGACTACTTTGATACAGATATCGATATAGCTACTGCAATTAGCAAATATAATATTGAAACTGACAATGGTAAGCTTCAAATAAGAGCTAATTCTGAAAGCATTTGCACAATTTATGATGATCTATACGATTTTGCAAACCAAAAAGAAAGCATTGATCCTTACTTACAAAGTATTAAAATTCTTTCAAAACTATTTAATCTATCAAAGCCATATGACTATAATTTTATTACCGTAACAAACAATAAGGCAGCTCCATTCGCAACAGATGGAGATATTTTAATTATTGTAAGAGATAACATCCCAAGAGATAATGCCCTCTTGGTTTTAAGAGTTAATAATGAGGTATTAATTAAGTATTGCCGTATAAACCCTTTTAATCAAAACCTTAAGTTTTTTTCAAGCAAAGATGATTTCTCCAATATTGAACTTTCTCAAAATGAACTTAATAAAATAGAAATTTTAGGATACGTCATAAACATTTTTAAGAACTATCAACCTAAATATATTGAAGAGTGATTTTAAAAAATTATTTTCTCTTTATTTGTCTGGGGTTTGGGGGCTTGCCCCCATGTTTTAAATAAAAGTCCAAATTTTGCTTTAGCAAAATTTGGTTTACCTATTGTCTATTGTTTTTAGCTCTTTTTTCAAAAAGACAATAGCATCCCTTCCTTTATACTTTCGTAAGTGTAATATATTTTTTAACAATAATGAACAACTAATTATAAGTCTTATATAATTAATATATAGTAAATATCATAAAGACCTATTAGATGATAAAAAAGTATTTTATAGAGTAATAATATATTTACTTTAGATCATAAGGCTCTATTATTTGCTGAATATTATTGATACAATAGTCCTGGTGAACCCACCACCTACTTTCAAGTTTAAATTTCACCATTTTTCATTAGATTTCAAAATTACCAAATTTAAAACAATCTGTTTTTTACCAACGTCAAAGTGAAATTTAAATCCACTTTGACATAAATTTAAAATTTATACTCGATCTTCAAACCACCACTTATGCCGTAGTTTTTATCATTATCAAGCATCCCGCTTAGCTGAGAAGAGAGAACTAAATTTTCGCTAAGCTTGGTGTCTGAGTTTAAAGTAAGCTTGTAGCTTAGCTTATTGTTATCAAGTTTGTAATCAACATACTCACTTGAATTATTAAGCGAAACATAAGATTTATCTTCTGAGTTATATATACTTTGCTTTACTAAAAATTGCACACTAAATGCGTTTTTATCGCTGTATAAAGCGTATTCTACTCCCGCTGCTACAGCCACATTAAAGTCATTGATGCTCTTTTGATCATATCGGTCATTTTTAAATCCATCAATGCCGTTAGCGCCAAGCTCTAGTGCTAGTAGTGGCTTTATGCTTTGCTCAAACTCACCACTTTTAGAGAGTGAAATTTTATATTTATAGTAGTTGCTTGATAGGATGCCTCTGCCTTTTACGCTAGCTTTTTGCGCCTCATCTAGGCTGCGTTTTGAGTTTATAAAGGCAAAATTTAAGTTACTTTGTATCTCGTGAGCTCCTCTTTCAAAAAGCCCATACGCACCAAAACTATAAATTTTAGCATCATCTTTTAATACATTTGAGCTAAATTTAGCCTTACTTACTCCAGTGCTCACGCCTAAGATAAACTCGTCATAACCTCTGTCATAGCCGATATTTGTACCATAAAATTTAAGGTCGCCATCGCTTTTTTTATCTTTAAAATAAGCACCATTTACATTTGCCCAAAAGTTGTTTCTCTCCCTGCTAGCTTCTGCTGCTTCGTAAGCCATCTTCGCGCTTGGCATGATGTCACTTTCAAGTCCAGCTAGCTTAAACTGCGAGATATCAGCCTTTGCCCTTAGCTGCGTGACCTGAAATAGCCTAGAGTTCATCAGCTCATTGCTGTTTTGCAAGGCTTTTATGCTCATTTTGAGCGAAGAAGTAGAAATTTCTTTCATATCCTTATCTGCTTTTTGTGCTAGTTTTCTTAGCGCCTCATCGTCACCGCTTGAGATTGCTTGCACAAATTCAGGCGTGCCTTTTAGCATGCTTAGGATTTTATTTTCTCTTTGGCTAAATTTAGAAACACTCTCTTGCACTACATTGGACGAAACGGCTGGATTTTCTCCCTTTTTGTCGCTTAGCTTCATCACGATCTTGCCGTCACTTATGGCGTAAGTCATAAACAAATCCCCAAGTTTTTGCTCGTTGTTAAAGATAGCGCCCTCATTTATGATATTTTGCGCGCTTACTAAGGTATATGTTTTATCAAGCGCCATGCCGCCTTTAAGTGCCGCAGTAAAATCAACATCAAATTTCATCCCAGCACCAAGGGTTAAGACCTTTTTAAAGTCAAGCACCGGCTCATTTTCACTGCCAAAGCTCTTTATCTTTAGGCTCTTTTTTACGACACTATCAGGCTCAAAGCCAAGCTTTTGCGCACCACTAATCTCTAAATTTTCTACCTCAAATTTACCATCCCCTAAGAGCACATCTTTAGCTAAAGGCGTATCTTTGCCATTTATTACTAGCTCTTTTAGCTTAGTTGTGCCGCCTCCTACTCTTAGCAGACTATCGCTATCCATGACGATTTTATTGTCAAATTTAACGTCTTTAACAAGCAAATTTCCACTCTCAATATCCTGGCGATACTTTAAGCCGTCATCATAGGTATTTGAGCCATCAAATTTATCGATATAGTGAGTTAGCTCGCCACTTAAATTTATGACCGAGTTTTTAGCCGTGATGTCACCATTTAGCTTAGCATCTTTACCTATGGTAAGCTCTGATGATTTAAGCTTTATGCCATCTTTTGCACTAAATTTTCTCTCGTCCCAGTCAGGCTGATAGAGTGTGGATGGGCGAGCGAGATCCATATAGGCTGGCTCACTTAGGCCAGCTGCGGCTATCTTGCTCTTTGCTAGGGAAGTTAAAACGCTAGCATCGCCAATGGCGTGCGTCTTTGGATGTCCTTGGAGCGTAACTTTGGCATTTTCTAGGCTCAAAGCACCATCAATGTCAAATCCTCCGTCAAAAACAAGCTCCTTGCCCTGCCCGCTATGTTTTAGCTCTATATTTTTATCGATGCTTGCGTGAAATATCGTATCTTTGCCAATCTCGCCGTTTATTTTAAGGATCGCTCTTTGCGAGTTTTCATTTGTTATCTTAGCGTCGCTTGAGTTGGCTGATATGTTGTCAAAAGTCTGATCAAAGCCATTTAGATCAAGCACTCCACCGCCATTGCCAAAGAAAATTTTGTCATTTAAATTTTCATTCACGCCAAGCCTTAAGAGCCCCCTGCCACTTGTTAGATAAATTTTATCAAAGGCATTTAAAGCTCTTAACTCAACCACGCCCTCGCCTAGCCTTAGTGGTTTGTTGCCACTTGAGCTTACTATCAAGCTGCCTTTGCCTAGCTTATGCACGCTTGTGTCTGAAACGACGTTTAAATTTAAACTTGCACCCCCAGCTATGTCAAAACCTGCAAATTTTGCTATCTTGCTACCATTTGTGCTATTTAGCGTAAGATCTCCGCTATTTACGACGATACCGCCATGTCCTAAGTCTAGATTAGAGTTTAGCGTGATGTTTGAGCCATTTGCGCTGCTAAATATATTATCTTTATTTTGCACTAGCGCGCTGCCTAGGACATTTACGCCACTTACTAAGTTTTCATACTCTTTTTTATAGTCGTTAAAATCTCTTGCAGTAACGATAGAAGCGTAGTTTTTATTGTCCTCAACTCCGGTTAAAACGCCTACTAAGACCCATTTTTGAGCTACCGTGTCATAGACAAAAAACCCAGAGCCGCTATCTCCTGGCAAAAGCCTATTTCTAAAGTCTCTGTTTGAAGTCATAAATAGATAAACCCCGGGTTTGCTTACACTTGAGTAATGGCTCTTATAAACTGCCGAGTACGCCACTCCTATCTCATTTACGCTTGCACCAAGTGCGTTATTTACTATATTTTGGTTCTCAAACTCAGTAGCACTCATCACCTCAGCAAAGCCATCTGAATCGCTTTTTGGCTTTTCAAGGGCAAGTGAGCCTGTGCCAGCCTCGTATGCAAGGATGTTCTCGCCACTAGCTCCGCCGCTATTTTTTATATCTCTAAAACGATCTTCTATCTTGTTTGCATTAGCTTCATCTTTTGCTTGATCTTGGCTAGATATCTCCAAATTTGGCACATCCAAAGGATCGATCTGCCCTTCGACTATGTATTTTGAAGTGCGAAGATACGTTGTGTCTGCGCCATAAAGCTTTTGCGTAGAATTTGTCGCGTATTCATAAAGTGTGTTGCCAAACCAGCCTCTATTTTCATTAAAATTTGTAGCAGCTGAGGCAAGAAGTGTGTGATTTGCCGTAACTACAAAACTTCGTCCAAGCGCAGTAAAGTTGCCTTTATTGTTTCTTGCGTTGTTGTTTGGGATCTTATCAAACGTAAATTTAGTGCCGTTTCTTTGCGTAAATTCTAGTGGAACGTCTGAGGCTTTAAAGATGCCTTTGTTTTGCGCAAGATCAAGGTAATCTCTATAAAAATTTGTCCCTATATCCATGACCTGAGCGTCTAAGCAACTACATAAAATGCTAGATAAAACAAGAGAAATGCTAAGATTATTTTTCAAGATAAACCTCCATTTTTAAGATAAATTCCATTTAAATCGCAAAAGGCATTATATACCTTTTTAAGTCTTGTGACGACTAAAATCTTAATTATTCTTTAAACGATAAATTTACTTTAGCAAATTTACCCCTGCGTTTTTTAAATTTATCTCGATTTTTAAGCTAGCATTTGGCTATAATCACTCAAATCTAGATTGCGGTCGCAATTTACATTTGCATAAATTTATCTTCAACTACCATTTTTGCAAATTACAAAAGTCAAATTTCACAAGTTTCGCGTGCCGAAAATATCAAATTTACATTTCTTAAATCCCAAAAGGAGATTTCGTGGAATTAAAACAAACCGGTATATCACGCCGTGGCTTTTTAAAAGGTGCTTTAGCCACAGCTGCTGCTGCCACGCCACAAACGATGCTGGCTGGCTTTACGCCATTTAAGTCTGACTCGCTTCAAGTTTGGTCGTGTGGTGGCCTATCTGAAGCTTTTAACGAGCTAAATGCCATTTACGAGTCAAGAACAGGGCACAACATCCAATACACAGGCGCTTTTGCTGGCGCTCTTGGCAAGTCGCTTTTAGCACTTCAAAGCACGACCGAGCTCTTTGGAGCAAGGGTTTTAGAGCTTTCTAAAAAACTTCGCAAAGCTGGTCTTAGCCTCCACTTTAGGCCGCTATGCTTTACCGACTACGTCCTAGTCGTGCCAAAAGGCAATCCAGCAGGCATTCGTGACTTAAAAGACCTTGCAGAGCCAGGTGTTAGAGTGATGCTGCCTCTTAGATCATCGCCCCCTGGCAGTGGCCCAGTCAAAGGGATCTTAAAAAACTCAAACCTAACTGATGCTGTGATGAAAAACATGGTCGCAAATGGATCATGCGTCATAAATATGATGTGCGAGCTAGTTGATGGCAAGGGCGACGCTTCGATCATCGAAAAGCGCCTAACAACGCACGATAGGTTTAAAGACAAGATCGAGTATATGCCCATCGATGAAAAGCTCATCCCACCTGGACCGCTCACTTTTACGCTAAATATAATGAAATATGTAAAAGATGAAAGGCTAGCAAATGACTTTGCAGACTTTGTTTGCGGCACCGAAGGACAAGAAATTTTTGAAAAACATGGCTTTACCTCCATTTATTCAGCGCGTGGGCTAGAGCTTATAGAAAGGTTTGGTGTAAAAGATGTGTAGTAGCTGTAATAGCGCATGCTCTAATAGCAGTGCATGCGGCAATGTAAATTTAAAAAAGAGAAGCAAAAACTCACCCACAACAAAGATAAGACGCCTAGTGCAGCTCATCTTTATAGCAGGCATCGGGCAATGGGCGTATTACGGCATTTTTAGATGCCCTTTTGTAGTGCCTTTTGTGAATTGCCAAAACTGCCCTATCATCACCTGTTGGGGGCGGATCACATCGCTGTTTTTTGGATTTTGGCTATTTATCCCAGCACTTGTCATCCTCTTTGGCAGGGCATTTTGTGGCTGGGTATGTCCAGCAGGCTTTGTCAATCAAATGCTTGGTAAATTTGCCTTTTTCAAGCTAAAAATTCGCAGCAAAAAGCTGGTAATCGCTCAAATAGGCATGCTAATTGCCATAGCGCTCAGCCTTTGGGTATATTTCGTCTGGGGCAATCCACGCATGATGATACCTATAAGAACGAGCGATGAGTACCTAACAGCCGTTACTTTGTCACTTCGCTTTGGCGAGTGGGAGTGGGTCACTCGCACAGCAGTCATCATCTCAGTCATGCTAGCCTCGCTAATCATAGCCAACCTTTGGTGCCGCTTCGTCTGCCCATCAGGTGGCGTGCTTGAAATTTTGCGTAAATTTTCGATCTTTCGCGTCTATAAAACAAGTGCCTGTGACGACTGTGACGCATGCTTGCGCAAGTGCGAAATGGGGACAAGACCTGATGAGATAAACTGCACAAACTGCGGAGACTGCCTCAATGTCTGCCATGCAAATGCCATTAAATTTGGAAGGAAAAAGAGCTAATGATCTTTCGCACTAAAGCTGATCTAGATAACCACCCATGCTTTAACAAAAAGGCCTCCGCTAGCTACGGACGCGTGCATCTGCCAGTAGCACCTCACTGCAACATCCAGTGCAACTTCTGCAACCGCATATATGACTGCGCTAATGAAAATCGCCCTGGCGTAACGGCAAAGGTGCAAACACCAGATGAATCGGTGAGATTTTTAGAAAAGCTCTTTAAATTTAGACAAGACATCTCAGTCATCGGCATCGCTGGACCTGGCGATCCGATGTGCGATGCTGACAAGACGCTAGCGACCTTTGAAAAGTGCAAGTCCCACTTCCCAAACGCCCTGCTTTGCCTCTCGACTAATGGCCTAGCACTGCCTGAGCATGTGGATGAGATCGTGCGCCTTGGCGTGAGCCACGTGACAGTGACGGTCAATGCCGTGACGCCAGATGTTGGCTCGAAGGTCTATTCGTGGGTGAGATATGAGGGTAAAAACTACTACGGCGAAGAGGCTGCTAGGATACTGCTAGCACGCCAGGACGAGGGCATCCGCAAGCTAAAAGAGGCTGGCATGCTAGTAAAGATAAACACCGTAGTCATCCCTGGGGTCAATATAGACCACGTCCAAAGCATCTCAGCAAAGGCAAAGCAGTGGGGAGCTGACATAATGAACTGCATGGCGATGATACCGGTGCATGACACCCCTTTTGAAAATTTAAAGTCCCCCTCAACCGAGGAGATCCACCGCATACGAAGATCAATAGCTAGCGATATAGACCAGATGACGCACTGCAGTAGGTGCCGCGCTGATGCATGCGGGAAGCTTAGCGAAAGATAACGATAAAAGACACTAAATTTAGTGTCTTTTTGGTTTTTCGACCTTTGGTTTTTCTTGTGTGGCTCGTGGCTTGTGTGTCTTGCAGCTCTTGGTTAAATTTTGTAAAGTTATGTTGGATAGCAAAGTTATAAAAAGGCATAGAAAAGTGTGGTTAATTCGTAATTGAAGTGAGTTTTGCTCAAAAACAAGGTAGCGAAATTTTCTTTACATTATTTTACAAACTCTTTTAAAAGCCATTTAAATGGACATTAAATTACACATCTTAATGCTTTAGCTTAATCTATCTTGTATCTTTGATAGTCTTATGCTTATGAATAGACGCCGTTTTGTATGAAATTTAAATTCGTTCTTATATTAGTTTTGCTCTTGCATAAATTTTGTCTTAGCAAACCACCTAAATTTATGCTTGCTTTAAATTTACAAGCTCAAATTCAGCCCAAAATTCGCTTCCAGCTCCTGCTTCGCTTTTTACACCTAGCTTTGCGCCGTGAATTTTAGCTATATTTGCAGCGATGGCAAGACCAAGGCCGCTGCCTCTGTTTTGGCTTTTGTTTCTTGAGCTTTCAACTTGATAAAATTTATTCCAGATTAGCTCGATATCTTTTTTAGAGATGCCTAAGCCATCGTCTTTTACAGACAAAAGTGCGTGCGTTTTTGTGAGGGTTAAATTTAGCTCGATCTTAGCTTCTGCAAATTTTAGTGCGTTACTTAAAAAGTTATCCACCAGCCTTGATATCATCAGCTCATTGCCTAAAATTTGGACATCTGACGCTATCAAGTAGCTAAAATTCAGCCCCCTAGCGTTTGCTAACTTCTCATAGTCGGTAGCTAAATTTTGCAAGATAGAGCTTAAATTTATGCGCTTTAGCTCCAAATTTCTGCCAGCTTCCAGTCTTGAGAGCTCCAAAATTTGATCTATCAGCGAGGTTATCTTTCTTGACTGTCTAAAGATGACCTCCAGCGACTCCTTGGCCTCACCCAAATTTTGTGAGTAATTTTTAGCGTAGTCGCTCTCAGCCATGATGACAGATAGTGGCGTTCGCAGCTCGTGCGAGACGTCTGAGGTGAGCTGTTTCTCGCTTTGATAGACCTTTTCTAGGGAGTCGAGCATCTGGTTAAAAACGCTTGCAAGCGCGTGCAGCTCGTCTTTGCCAGCAGGCAGGTCTATGCGCTTTGAAAAGTCCAGGCTTTTACCTATCTCAAGCGCAGTTTTTGACATCGTGGCGACTGGCTTCATCGCGTTTTTTATCGTTTTATAGCCGCCGTAAAGCACGAAGAGAAACAAAACCGGCACAAAAACGCCAAGAGCCAGTAAAAATAGCCCCTCTTTTTTAAAAAATTTCTCCGCATTTATCACGCCTCTGACCCAGACCCCTTTGCCTCTAGCTGCGATATCGTAGTAGTAAAAGCGGTTTTCGCCGTTTTCAAAAAGGCGCACTGCACCGCTATTCATTTTAAGTGAAATTTGAAAGTGTTTTGGTGCTAAACCACCGATCACATCGCCTTTTGCGTTATATTTTATAAAAAATATCCCATCATCGTATGGCTCAAACTCATCCATGTCATTGGCTATTTTGGTGACTGATTTGGCTAACTTTTTTTGGCTCACGTCCTCAAAAACCTCATCCGCCACGACCGCCGAGATAGCAATGAGAGCTGCCACGATAACGATGATAAAAAACGAGTACCAAAGCGTTACGCGCGCCGTTATTGGGATATTTGCAAGCGCTTGTTTAATCCTTAACAACATAACCAAGCCCTCTTTTAGTCTGGATCACCTCGCACTCGCCTAGCTTTTTTCTTATGTTTTTTATAAGCACGTCGATGACGTTTGAGCCGCCCGTATAGTCAAAGTCCCAGACGTGCTCTTTGATCTGGTCGCGAGTTAAAATTCTGCCCTTGTTTAGCATCAAAAACTCTAAAATTTCATACTCTTTGCCAGTGAGCTCTACCTGCTCGCCGTTAAATTCGACTGACTTTTTAGAAAGGTCGATCTTTAGCTCACCTGCGCAAATTTCATTAGCCACGTTACCACTGTTTCGGCGAATGAGTGTGCGCACTCTAGCTAGCAGCTCCTTAAAGTCAAATGGCTTGACCAAGTAGTCATCCGCGCCCGCGTCAAGCCCCTTTACAACGTCGTCCACATCGTCCTTTGCTGTTAGTATCAGCACAGGCGTGGCAAGCTTTGCGGCGCGCGATCTTTGCAAAAATGTAAGTCCGTCCATCACTGGCATCATAAGATCAAGCACGATGAGATCGTAGTGCGCGACGGCGGTAAAGTCCATCGCCTCCTCGCCGTTAAACGCGCTATCGACGCTATATCCGTTTTTCTTTAGGTGCCTTGTAATGACGCTATTTAGGTCCATTTCGTCCTCTACGACTAAAATTTTCATCCCTGCCTTACCTGCCTCACTTGGTTTTGCCAGCTATTTTATCAAATTTGGCTTTTTATTTTTAGATTTAAAATTTCGCCATTTGCTGCGCCTATCTTAAAATCATATAAAAAGCCGTTAAATTTAGCCCTTGCCTCATAAAAATACTCCGTGCAAAATGTGCCAAAACTTTGTTTTTTCAATAGATAGATCGGTGCAAATTCCACCTCTTCTGGCTTTGTTTTTAGGCGCTCTATGACGATCTCTTTGACTTTTTCTGGCAAGATGCAAGCCACTCTTTCAAATTTAGCCTGCTTTTCATTTATCTTTGATAGCTCCGCCCTTTGCGCCTCGTCTTTTAGGCAGTTTGTAGCGTTTGATAGCCACGCTCCAACCTTGCCAGTGTAGATGAGCGCATCCGCTGCACCTTGAAGCGAGAGTTCAAGCGCTTTTTTAAAGAAATTCTGAGCTTTGCATTTTGAGACAGCTTGGCTTAAATTTTTTGTGCTACTGCTTGCCTCGCTTGAATTTTTATCTAAATTTTCAGGGTTTTGCTCGCTCTCTCCTAAATTTTCGTAACTATTTTTATTAGTAACATTTTCACTTAAATTTTCTCTCTCGTTTTCGCTTAAATTTTTATTCAAATTTCTCTCTAAGACTTGCTTGCTAACTTTCTCGTTTAAATTTTGATCTAAATTTTCACTCATCTTTTTCACCTTTATAAAATTTAACGCCCAAAAAGGGCGTTAGATCACTTTGTGTAAGTATCGATTATTTCGCCAGTTTGAGCGTTTATGATCACTTTTTTCTCGCTCCTGTCGCGCTTAAGCTCTACTTTGTATATCCAAGCACCATTTTTATTATCAAGCTCTGCCTCATCAAGGCTCCAGCCAGCCTCGAGCGCTTGAGCTTTAGCCACAGCCTCATCGATGCTAAGAGCAAATTTTGAAAAATCTACCGCTTCGATCGGCAAGATATGTTTTTTATTTTTATTATCTACTTTAACGATCTGACCGCTGTTAGCATCGATCTTGATCTCTTGTTTGACCCCATCTTTAAATGACTCTATCTTGTAAAAAGTCACGCCCTTTTTGACGTTCATCTCGATATCTTTGACGCTTGAGCCTGGGAAGTTTTTCTCAGCTATGTTTAAAGCCTCTTTTGATGTGATGGCTGCTTGCAAGCCTGTCACTCCTAAAACTGCTGCTAAAACTGCTGCACCTAATGCCTTTTTCATTTTTGATCCTTTTATTTTTGATTTCCAACTTTCGTTTGGATGAGCGCATTATAAAAGCCTAAAATGAAGCTAGGATGAATGAAAAAAAATATTTTAACTTCGCCAAAAGCCGAACATATAATCATATTTTGACAACAAAGCAAAAGTGATATACTTTGAAATAGCAATAAAACTGAGGGGAAATAAAAGGGAAAAATACAAAAATAAGAAAACTTAAAATTATTAAAAATCAGGATTTTAAAGGATTTTTAAAGAAGAATGGCTCCGGATGCTGGGTTCGAACCAGCGACCAAGTGATTAACAGTCACCTACTCTACCGCTGAGCTAATCCGGAACACTTAAAAGAAGTCGTATTATAGATAAAAAGATACACTTTGTCAATAAATTCTAGCTTAATCTATGAAAAATATATAAATATAACAAACAATGTTTATAAAGACTCAACTTAAGCCTTTATAAAGCCACTTGCGATGACGCGATCACCATCATACATCACACAAAGCTGACCTTGAGCCACGCCAAGTGCGTTTTGATTTAGCGTTAGTTTTGCGGTTTTGTTAGCTTTATCAACCTCTACAAAAGCCTCAAGTTTAGGGCTTCTATATCTTATCTTGGTTTCGCACTCAAATTTATCTTCGTCTATAAATAAATTTACATTTTCAAGCTCGACCGTCTTTTGAGCAAGGTCATCCTTCGTGCCTACAACAATCTCGTTTTTTTCGGCATTTATCTTGATGACAAAGTGTGGCTCGTGAGCGCCAAAAACCTCAAAGCCGCGGCGTTTGCCGATAGTGTAGTGCATGTAGCCTTGGTGGCGGCCGATGATATTGCCGTCTTTATCGACCACATTGCCTGGTAAATTTGTGTTGTAGTGCTTGTTTAAAACCTCTATATAGGTATTTTCCACAAAGCAAATTTCACTGCTTTCTGCCTGCGTAGCGAACTCTTCAAGCACTTTTACGCCTCTTGCTAGCTCTTTTATATCTTTTTTAAATTTATCTCCAAGTGGGAAAATGACATCTTTTAGCACCTCTTTTGGCACCTGAGCTAAAAAGTAGCTTTGATCTTTGCTAGGATCTTTGGCGCAGGTTATAAAACCATCAACCACCTGCACGTAATGCCCAGTAGCAAGCTTCTCACAGCCATTTGCCTTTGCAAAGTCAAGTAGCGCACCAAGCTTTATAAATTTATTACACAAGGCGCAAGGATTGGGCGTTTTACCCTCTTTGTAGAGCCTGACAAATGGGTCATAGACATATTCGTTAAATTTATCCTGCAGATCGAGTATATGCACCTTTATGCCAAGATATTCGCCCACTTTTTTGACTTTTCTGATGTTTTCTTCGTGGTATCCTGGCTTTTGATGAAGCATCATGTAGCAGCCTTGCACCTCATGTCCAGCCTCTTGCAGAAATTTAGCCGTCATCGTGCTATCTACGCCGCCGCTCATTGCAACCATTATTTTCATATTTTTACCTTTTTTAAATTTAAAGGCGATATTTTATATCTTGTTTTTAAATAGCCAAAATTTCGCTTACGATAAGCTCCAGATCATCGGTGATTTTATATAAGCTTAGGTCTTCTTCGTTTATCGTTTTTTGAGGGATCAGCGTCTTTCGTATAAACTCATCAAGCCCTTGCCAAAACTCACATCCATAAAGAAAAATTTTCACTTTTTTGCTACCAACATGAGCAAGCACCAAAATTTCAAATAGCTCATCAAGCGTCCCAAAGCCGCCAGGAAAGACGACAAATGCGATAGAGCTGTCAGTTAGGGCAAATTTTCTTGGGCTTAAATTTGAAAAGAGATATTTTGCGGTGACGTATGGATTTGTATTTTGCTCAAACGGAAGCCTCACGTTTAGTGCGACGCTAGGGGACTTTGCGCTATCAAATGCACCCTTGTTTGCCGCTCTCATTATGCCGTCCCCACCGCCAGTTAAGATGGCAAAACCTAGCTCATTTAGCTTGTAAGCTAGCTCGTATGCCTTTTTGCAGTAGAAATTTTCTTCATCAAACCTAGCCGAGCCAAAGAAGGTTACATTTTTGTTTTTATACTTTAAAACGCTTGGAAATTTTAAGAGATCATTTACTAATTCATTCATTATTTTAACTGCTGAAGCCTCTCGCGTTTTGAGCCTATCTGCGTGATCTGGATGCCAAAATTTCCGTCTATTATGACAACTTCGCCAAGAGCTATCACCTTATCTCCTATCAAAATTTCAAGCGGGTCGTTTGCGAGTTGATTTAGCTCGATGACTGAGCCTATATCCATAGTGAGCACATCTTTTAAGAGCATCCTTTTTGAGCCGATTCTCACGCGAATAGGTAGCCTAACATCCATAATAAGGCCGATATTTCTCATCTCTTCTGCGCTAAATTCATTTTTGGAGTTATGAGGTGCGCTAGCAGGGGCTGCTGATGCTTCAGTTTTAGTTGGTTCAAAAAATCTCATCAGCGCATGATCGCAAGCAAAGCCAATATGCTCGTTTAGATCCTCTATCTTTACGTTAAATAAAAAAAGCTTTTCATAAACACTAAAATCAAGAGGGGAATTTTCATCTAAGAAATTTACATTTATCACCTCAAAGTTGATTTTTGGCATACCTTTTTGCGCACCAAGAGAGGTGCTAAAGGCGCTAAAGAGGTTTGAAAAGATCTCTTTGGCGGCGTCAAGCTCGTCATTTCCAAGATTTTCATTACGTGAGATTTCCTCTTCGCCCACCATCCATTCGCTAACAGCGCTGACTAGCACTGGCGTACATACTATCTCAACTTTAGCACTAATGTCACCGCTTAAGGCAACACTAGCCATAACAACTGGTGGCTTTATACCATTTTGAGTAGGGGCATCAAATTCGTTTCTCTCGCCGATCTCTGGCGCTCTGCCTGTTAATCCTTCGATGGTCGCTTTTAATTCGTTGGAGAATATATTAAAAAACTCATTCATCATCTTCTTCGGTCTCTTCTTCCATATTGTGTTCGTTAGCTTCGTAAGCCATTAGTTTCGCTTTTCGCTCTTCTTCGTATTTTTCTAGAATATTTTTGATCTCGTCTTTATCAGAGCGTATTAGCTGTTCGATTCTTATCGACTTCCTAAATCTATGAAGTCCAACTTCAGCCAAAAATACCTCTTTTTTATCGATGCAAACGATCGCCTTATCATCAGCACCTCTATCAAGCCTTAAAATGTCGCCCTCTTTTAAATTTAAAAACTCATTTACACTAACGATTGATTTTCCTAATATCGCTTCATATAGAATTTCAGCTCTTCCGATAAGCGTTTTTAACTCTTTATTTCTACTCTTCTTAGCGCTAGTTTCGCCGAGCATGATGTCCCTGTTCGCAAGGCGCGATAGAATCGGCTCTAGGTAGATTACTGGATAGCATAAATTTATCATACCACTTGAGTTGCCAACGATGATCTCCATGACGACCATGATGACGATCTCATTTTGAGATACGATCTGAACTACGTTTGGGCTACTCTCTTTTGCCTCGACGTTTGGATACATATCAGTTATCATCGCCCAACTCTCTTTTAAGCGCTGCATGATCATTCTAAGTACTGCATCAAGCAAATTTACCTCGATGTCAGTCAGTTCTCTATTTGTTTCAAAATTTTCACCAGTTCCGCCAAGCAAACGATCTATCATAGGAAATGCAATACTCGGATTTATCTCCAAAACACAGTTGCCATCAAGCGGCTTTATAGAAAAGACGTTAAAGCTCGTTGGACTTGGCAAACTCATCAAAAACTCGCCATATGTCATCTGATCGACGCTGTGAAGTCTGATCTCAACAATACTTCTCATTACGCTTGAAATTTGACTAGCTAAATTTCTAGCAAGCTTATCATGGATGCCTTTTATCGCACGGAGTTGCTCTTTACTGACGCGGTTTGGGCGTTTAAAATCATAAACGATAATTTGTCTTTGCTCGCTCTGTTGGTTCTCTTCAACATCGATACTACTCGTATCGCCGTCTTCGTCGACGACTTCAAGTAGCGCATCTATCTCTTCTTGACTTAAAATATCAGCCATTAAACCCCCAAGCTGCGTCTGATGCGATCAAGCAAACGTTTATGAATTTGTGAAATTCTACTCTCGCTAATGTTCATTATCTCACTGATCTCTTTTAAATTTAGCTCTTCATAGTAGTAAAGCTGAACGATCATCTGATCACGCTCGTCAAAGTCTTTTAACGCACTTTCGATCTTTAAGATAAGATCCTCTTTTTCTACGCTTTTTTCAACATCGCTTTGACCGATTAGCTCCATTTGCTCATCTATTGGCAAGATGGTGATGATACCGCTAACACCCCTTGCCTCTCTTATCTTTTCGATATCTTCATTTAGTTTTTCAGCCAGATACTCGTCGCTTGGCTCTTCTTCGTGCGTGTTAAAGTAGTTATCTATCTCGGTATTTATACTCTTTACTAGCTTTCTGTCGCTTCTACTAACGACATCAAGCGCTCTTAGGTAGTCAAGCATCGAGCCATAAATTCTCTTTTTGCCATATCCCCAAAATGAGTCGTTTTGCTCTTTGTCATACTTCCTGCTAAGCTTTATCATCTCTTCAACGCCAACGCTTATAAGGTCGTTTACGTCGATGCTTGAAGGCAAGCGCTCCTTTAGCCTAAACGCCATCGCGCGAAGAGCTGGCATGTATTTTAAGACGATCTCGTCTTGCTCTTTTTTAATGGTACTTTTATAAGCGTTAAGCTGCTTTTGCTTTAGTTCGTACATTTTGCTTACCAGAGTCTAAATTTTCGGTGGTTACTTTTAGCATGATATTTTCCATCCGTTTTTCCCTAACGTTTAGCTCAGAGATGAGATAGTCTGCGATCTCCTCATGTCTTTGCTTGTCAAAAAATTTCTTCAAAGTCCTTTTTACATCGACGTAGTTCATTATCACGATGTGAATTATAAGATAAAAAAATAAAGTAATAACTAGCGTATAAACGAGCATTTCGATAGGCTCGCTCACCTTTAGCAAGGTAAAAACTATGCCTATGAAAAATCCACAAACCGTAAAAAATGCTATAAAATTTTCTGCACGCAAAGCTCAATCTCCATTAAAATTGTTCTATCAAACGCTTAAAGAAGCCCCCGAAGCTCCTGCTTTGCTCATCCTTAAGCACTTTTCGTTCCAACCTATAAAGCAAATTCGAAGCTATCTGCTTGATCTGCACGCTAGCAGAGCCGTAAGCTTCATCATCTGTAAAGAGTGTCCTTTGCTTTATGCTCCTTGCCACGCTCTTATCAGAAGCCACGTAGCCAATTAACTCTAAATTTAAATTTGGTCCGATATTTGCATTTGCCACTCGCTTTACATTTTCATAAATTCTTGTGGCCTCAGCCTCGTTTTTTACCATATTTAGTAGCAAAAGCTCGTTATTTTTAAACCTTGAAACAATCTTTATGACCGCATACGCATCGGTTATCGCCGCAGGGTCAGGCACGGTTACCACGACAACCTCATCAGCCGCCTCTAAAAAGAGCTGCGTACTGCCACCTATGCCAGCACCGGTATCAATGATCAAAAAGTCAAGCTGATCAAGTTCGCTCGCCTCATCTAAAAATCTCTCAAATAAAAATTGATTATTAAATTTCAAAATTTCATCGCCGCTCTCACCAGGGATGAGGATGAGATTTTTATTTATAGGTATCAAGATATCTTTTAAGCTGCACTCGCCCTTTAGCACGTGAAGTAAGTTTTTGCCCATTTTAACGTTTAAGATAACATCAAGGTTTGCAAGGCCGATATCAGCGTCAAAAAGCCCTACTTTATAGCCATTTTGCGACAAGACATTTGCTAAATTTGCACTTATCGTGCTCTTGCCAACGCCGCCTTTGCCGCTTGTAATCGCTATAAAATGCGTATTTTTAGCCTTATTTTGAGACTGGACTAAATTTTGTAGTTTTTGCGCTTGGTTATTCATCGCTAGCCTTTTGCTTTGTAAAGCCGTCAAACACGCACTCTACTAAAAATTCGCTCTTTGCCTCCACAAGATCATCAGGCACCTCTTGACCCACGCTAAAGTAGCTAACTGGCGTGTTTGTCTCATATATCAGCGAAAAGACGTTGCCAAAAATTTTGGTCTCGTCAAATTTAGTGATTATTAAAGTGTCGATCTCCAAAAATGAAAATCCATTATAAATTTCTATCAGATCCTCGACCTTTGAGCCAGCCGAAAGGACTAAATTTACATCGATCTTTGCGCCGCTATGCTTTAGAAATTTATCAAGTCTTTCAAGCTTTTCTTTGTCATACTGCGAATTTCCAGTGGTGTCAATTAGTATCACGTCGCAGTAGCTAAGCTGCTTTATGGCGTTTTGAAAGTCCTCGACCTCTATGACATCAAGGATCGGCAGCTTCATCATCTTAGCGTATTGAAATAGCTGCTCGACCGCTCCGATACGGTATGTATCAAGCGTGATGATGCCAGTTTTATAGCGCTTTTCATTGCCGTATGCAAAACGAGCCGCAAGCTTTGCAAGAGTTGTCGTCTTGCCAACTCCAGTTGGACCAACTAGCATCATTATGCGCTGTTTTTTATCACTTAGCTCTTTTCTGCATGGCAGCATATTTCTTAAAAGTGAGTAAAAGTACCTTTTTACCGCGGTTGGGTTACTTTTCATAGAAACTGGCAAATTTTCAAGCGTCGTTTGCATGATCGCCTCTAAATGCTCCTCTTTCATGCCACTTTGTTTTGCGAGCTTATAGATGCTAGCAAACTCTGGCGGGATCGAGAGATTGTTGCGATTTGGGGCTTTTTCGTCCCAGATCATGTCAGTTATCAGCCCTATTTTCTCACTTAGCACGCTTACTTGCTTTGCTACATCGTCTATTTTTTTATTCATGCCATTTGTATTTGGCTCTTTTATCTCGTTCATATCGACATTTGCGATCGCGCTTATCTCTTTTGCAACGTCTGAGATATTTAAAAGCACGCTCTCATTTGGATCGTAAGGCTCAGGCGACGTCGTCTTTGCTTTAAATTTAGCAGGCTCCTCTTTTATCTCAAATTTTGGCTTTGGTGGCTCATAGTTTTTGCTAAATTTAGAGTAGGCATTTTCATAGTTTATTGCTTTTGCATTTGGCTTTGGTGGCTGTTTTACCTCGTCCTCTTCGACGCTTACTAAAATTTCATAAAGCGGCTTTTTGTTTATCGTTTTGGCTTGAATTTGCTTTGTGGTGACGAGTATGGCCTTCTCGCCGCACGCCTCTTGAGCCTTTTTCAAAGCCTCGATGGTGCTCTCGCCTGTAAAAGTATGAAATTTTGTAGCCATTTATATCCTTTAACCTCTCATAAGCCCTAGTGGCACGATCACGCTAAGCCTCTTGCTAGCCCCTGGGTGCGGGACGATAAGGCGCGGCGTCTTATAGACTTTTTTACTAAAATACAAAATATCCAGATCAAGCGTTCGTGGCGCATTTTTAAACGTCCTCACGCGCTTAAATTTACTCTCATAATGCCCCAAAATTTTTAGCAAATTTCTAGGGCTCATAGATGTTTGTAAATTTATAACAGCGTTACTAAAATCATCCTGCGCTTCGTAGCCAAACGCCGCATTTATAAGGATCGGCGAGACTTCAACTACGTGAAAACGCCTATCTTCACTAATCGCTCTTATAAATTTATCAAACCTCTTTGCGCTATCGCCGATGTTGCCACCCATGCCAACTAGCGCCTCATACTTAAACTCATCTCGTTTATGAAAAAAACTAGGGCAAAAACGGCTTTTTACGATCTTTCTTGCTCCAGCTAGCCTCATAAGATCTCGCACCCACCTTTTCTTGCGACCACGACGTCTTCGATACGCACGCCAAATTCATTTTCTAAATAAATTCCAGGCTCTATGCTAAAGACCATGCCCTCTTTTATGAGCGTCTCGCTCCTTGCTGAGATGACTGGAAGCTCGTGTATATCAACACCCACGCCGTGTCCTGTCGAGTGAAAAAAGGCCTTTTCATATCCAGCCCTTGCTATCACGTTTCTTGCAGCAAGGTCTATCTCGCACGCCCTAACGCCAGCTCTTGCGACCTTTATCGCAGCAGCCTGAGCCTCTTTTACGATTTCGTAAATTTCTTGCATTTTGGCGTTTTTAAATTTTTGCTCCTTTGAGAAGTTAAAATTTTCATCAAAGCAAGCAGTTCTGGTGCGATCAGAGCAGTAGTGATTAAATTTAACCCCAGCATCAAGTAGCAGCAAATCGCCCTTTTTTAAAATTTTATCCCCAGGTAGCGCATGCGCCTTTGCGGCATTTTCATTTATCGCTACGATCGGATCAAAGCTAAGACCTAGCTCATTTTTTTGCCTAAAGATGAGCGAGGCGTTGAAATGAAGCTCTTTTTCGCTCATCCCTTCGCCATTTTCACGCACAAATTTAGCAAATTCATCAAAGCATTTTGCTCCAAATTCGCTAGCTTTTTTTAAAATCTTTATCTCATCTTCGCTTTTGCAAATTCTCTTTAGCCTAGAGAAATTTGCCTTTGGTTTGAAATTTATCTTAAAGCCCTTGCTAAGCGCGTTAAACTCGCTTAGACTTAGCTCATCAGGGTTAAAAACAAGGCTGTTTGGCTTCATCTTTCTTAAAAATGCTCTAACCTCGCTTATTAAATTTCTCTTCGCCAAAAGAACGACCACGCCTGCATTTACACAGCTTTTTGCCTCAAAATAATACCTAGCGTCCGTGAAAAAGTATTTCACGTCGTCAAGGTATAGCAAAAACTCATTGTCGCAACTATATCCGCACTCGTAAAATACGGCGTTTTCGTCCTTTAAGATGAAATTCATTGTGCTTTTTGATTTGCTCTTACTGCTTTGATTTGCTCAAAAATTTGAAGCATGCCTATCATCGCCAAATGATAGCCAACTGGTCCAAAGCCCACGATCTGACCTGCTGCAACTGGTGCGATGAGGCTTTTGTGGCGGAACTCTTCTCTTCTATAAACGTTGCTGATATGCACCTCGATAACTGGCAGCGCAACCGCACTTAGCGCGTCACGGATAGCAATAGATGTGTGAGTGTAAGCGGCTGGATTTATGATGATGCCATCAGCCTCACCCAAGCACTCTTGGATCTTATCGACTAGCTCGCCCTCAAGGTTGCTTTGAAAAAACTCGATCTCAACGTCATTTTGATCGGCAACGATCTTCATTTGAGAGTGGATATCCTCCATCTTCATAACGCCGTAAATTCCTGGCTCTCTAGCGCCAAGCATGTTGATATTTGGGCCTTGGATAACCATTATTTTTAGCTTCTTATCCATGTCACTCCTTTTTGATTAAATAGCCTAAATTATACATTTTCGTTCCTAAATTTTCGCTACAATAACAAAAATTTAAGGCTAGAAATGGAAATTTTAAAAGCAAAAAAGATCATCACTGGCGGAGAAAATCCAAAAATTTTAAGCAATTCTTGTCTAGTCATCGATGATGATAAAATTTTAGAAATTACAAGCGAAAAAGAGGTGCAAAAGAAATTTAAAGAGGCCAAAATTTGCGACTTTGGTGATAGCGTGATCGCCCCAGCGTTCGTAAATACGCACGTTCATTTGGAGTTTAGCTCAAACGTTAGCACTCTAAAATATGGCGACTTTATAAAATGGCTTGGCTCTATCGTCGATAAAGGCGGCGAGCTAGCTAAAATGGACGCTAAAAAAGCGATGAATGAAGCTATAAATTCGCTGTTAAAAAGCGGAGTTTGTGCCATTGGCGAGATATCTAGCTTTGGCTCGGAGCTTGAAATTTTAGCCGCTAGTCCGCTAAAAGTCGTGCTTTTTAGTGAAATTTTAGGCTCAAATGAGCAGATGACTAACCAAAATTTACAAAATTTCTTAGCTAAATTTGAAAAAACAAAGGGCTATAAAAGTAAAAATTTCACCCCAGCCATATCGCTGCACTCGCCCTACTCTGTGCATCCAAAGCTCGCCAAAGCCGCCCTTGAGATAGCTAAAAAGGATGGTCTTCTAGTTAGCACACACTTTTTAGAGAGCAAGGCTGAAAAGCAGTGGCTAGAGCACGGTAGCGGTGGCTTTAAAAAGCATCTTTTAAGATTTAGCCAAGATCCTAAGCCGATGTATGACGCGCAGGGCTACTTTGCGATGTTTCGTGAGATAAATACGCTATTTACGCACTGCGTTTATGTGGGTGATTTTGCTAAATTTAAGCCTCATCACAGCGTGACACACTGCGCCGTTTCAAATAGGCTACTTGGCAAAAAAGCGCTAAATTTAAAAGAAATTTTCAAAAACAACGTCAGTCTAAACATCGGCACAGACGGCCTTAGCTCAAATATCAGCCTAAATTTCTGGCATGAACTACGAGCCGCCCTTTTTACCCACGCTAGCCTTGATCTAAACGAGCTTGCCACTAGGCTTTTTGTCGCTGCAACGCATGGGGGCGCAAAGGCGCTTAGGACAAATAACGGCGAGATAAAGGCAGGACGCGCAGCTGATATCGCAATCTATAACGACCTAGAGTGCGATGATAGCGAGCTAATACTTCAGCTCATACTTCATACAAATGAGGCTAAAAAACTATATATCGGAGGCAAAATTTGCAAATTTTAAGGCTTATTTTTAGAGGAATTTTGGGAATTTTTAAATTTATCAATAACTACTTTAAGGCGCTCATATTTTTACTCATCTTATTTTTTATTTTCGCGCCAGATGGCAAGATGAAAGAGCCAAATTTAGCCCGCATAGACATCACCGGCACGATAATGGACACAAGCGAAATTTTAGAAGCTCTAGAAAAAGCAAGGCTTGATAACAACATCAAAGGCGTGCTGCTCTACATCGACAGCCCAGGCGGCGCGCTAAGTCCTAGCGTGGAGCTAGCTATGGCGGTCAAGCGGCTAAAAGAGAGTAAAAAAGTGCTCGCATACGCAGCCGGCAACATGGCAAGTGGCAGCTACTACGCTGGCGTAAATGCTGATGCTATCGTAGCAAACCCGGGCGCTTTCATCGGCTCGATCGGCGTCATCATGCAAGGGGCAAACATCGAAAATTTAGCCAAAAATTTAGGCGTGAGCGAGCAGGTGGTGAAGGCTGGCGAGTTTAAAGAGGCTGGCACCTTTATGAGGAGCTGGAGCAAGCAAGAGCGCGAGAGCCTGCAAGAGCTCGTAAATGACGCTTACATGCTCTTTGTAAGTGACGTGGCGGAGGCTAGAAATTTAGACATCAATAAAAAAGACGAGTGGGCAAACGCAAGGGTCTTTTTGGCGCACAATGCCCTAAAAATGGGGCTAATAGACAGCCTTGGTAGCTACATAGACGCTCAAAATGAGCTAGCAAAAATGAGCCTCGTAGATGAGCCCGTCTGGCAAGAAAAACCGCAGCTCGAAAAGATAATGGAGAAATTTACAAAGCAAGGCATAAACTCGCTTTTTAACGCATTTTTCGAGACAAAGCTTAGATAAATAGCTAATTGGTATCAACAAGCGTAATAGCTATTTTTGACAAAATATCTAAAAATTTTCCCAAAGAAATATTTAAAAATTATTAAATATGTCGATTTAGAGAATAATTAATTTATACAAAAATTTAAAGGGAAATTATGAGATCAATAACCAATAAGATCGCCTTGACACTTATTATTCTTCTTAGCATTTGTTTTATAGCTATGTCAGTTGTAAGCTACAATAATGCAAAAGACAAAGTTATCAAACTAGTTAGTCAAAATCAAGATCAAATTTTAAAAGATGCAAAATCAGTAGCACAAAGTTTTATTGCTGATTATAGCGATGCTTCAAAGAGGCTTACTAAAAATTTGACAAATTTAAATAGCGATAATGAATTTATATCTAAACTAAAAGTAGAAAAAGAAAACTCCAATGATATCGTTGGCGATATCTATTATGGCATAGAAAGCGAGCCTAAACTATATGTAAGCACCGGTGAAATACTAACTAAGGAAAAAGATGATTATGACGCTAGGACAAGAGACTGGTATAAGGAAGCTAAAGATAGTGGCAAAACAGTCTTTTCAGAACCTTATGTAGATGCAACAACAAATAGGTTAGTCATCACATTCTCCACTGCACTTTATAAAAATGGTAAAGTAGTTGGTGTAAGCGGTATAGATGTCGATAGTCAAAGCATTGCTGAAAAACTGCTTAACATGGGAAAGACTGAGTTTGGTTATATATATTTTATGAACAAAGATGGCGTAGTTTTAGTTCATGATACATTAGATCTACTTGGCAAAGCTGTAAAATCCACAAAACTTTTAGCTCAAAAATATGCAAATAAAGATTTTGATGAGAATGGTCTCATATCCTATACAAACGAAAAAGGCGAAAATGTAACTGCTAAAATTTTACCTATAAACGACGACGGCTGGCTCGCAGTTGCTGCGATAAATGCCGATACTTTCACGAGTCAGACTATGCCCCTCCTAAAGATCCAGCTAATCCTAGCAGTGCTATTTATCGTTATCCTCTCAGCATTTGTCTATTTCTTACTTAAAAAGTCTCTTAACCCTATAAAAACTATCCAGTCTAAGCTTGATGATCTATTTAGATTTGTAACTTACGAAGCAAAAGCACCAAGCAAGCTAGAGGTAAGATCAAATGATGAATTTGGTGAGATGAGTAAAGCTATAAATGAAAACATCGATAAAGTCGTAGCTGGTATCAAAAAAGATAGCACTATGATAGATGAGCTAAATAAGGTAGCAAATTTAATGATCAAAGGCAACCTTGGAGCAAAGATAGGCTCAACTCCAAACAACCCATCGCTAAATGAGCTAAAAGAGCTACTAAATAAATTCTTTACATCTATCTCAGCAAATTTAAAGGGCATAACAAACGTTCTTAGCTCATATACTAAAAATGACTTTACGGCAAAGGTTGAGATAAATGATGAGCTAGAGGCCGATCTAAAGGCTATGATACTTGGAGTATCTAATATGGGTGAAGTAATTTGCTCTATGCTAAACTCAAATTTAAATGATGCCAAGATGCTTGAAGAAAAGGCTACAACCTTGGCTTCAGCTATGAAAGAGCTTACACAAGGTGCTAGCACTCAAGCAAGCTCACTTCAAGAATCAGCAGCTGCAGTTGAGCAAATGTCTAGCTCAATGAATGCCATCTCTCAAAAGACAGCTGATGTCATAAGACAAAGTGATGAGATCAAAAACATTATAACTATCATTAGAGATATAGCAGATCAAACAAACCTTCTAGCTCTTAATGCTGCAATTGAAGCTGCACGTGCAGGAGAACACGGCAGAGGATTTGCCGTCGTGGCTGATGAAGTTAGAAAACTAGCTGAACGTACTCAAAAATCTCTTGGTGAGATAGAAGCAAATACAAATGTCCTAGCTCAATCAATAAATGAGATGAGTGAATCAATCAAAGAGCAAAGTGAAGGCATCAATATGATAAATCAATCAGTTGCTCAAATAGATCACTTAACAAAAGAAAATGTTGTAATTGCTAATAGAGCTAATGAAGTAACAAGCGATGTTGATAACATGGCTAAGACAATAGTAAGTGAAGTAAGAAAGAATAAATTTTAATCAAACTGCTTCATAAATCTTTATAAATTTCAACCTGGTTTAGGCTGGGTTTGGATTTTATATTTTTAAATTCTAAATTTTAAATTTAACACCCAAGAAGCTTCTAGTAAATTTTAAAATTTTATGAGCTAGCATATCACGGCTCTAAAATTTGAGCTAAGCGATAAGCGAAGCCAAATTTTAGTAGTCAATTCTTGCGAGTGAATAGAATTTTAAAATTTGTGCGATAGTAAATTTCTATTTTTGAAATCTCAACTTTAAATTTATAAATTCTTTTATCCAAAAGGGAGATAAGGGGACTTGAATTACGAAGCCGTCCCCTTATCTCCCTTTAGATCCCTCAAACCCATCGCACGTTAGAGGTAGCATGCTTTAGTGCTTTGCACTGCATGCGTTTTGTGTAATAGAAAGTCAGGCAAATTTTAAAATTTCATGAACGAGTAATTTCGGCTCTAAAATTTGAGCTAAGCTGTAAGCGAAGTCAAATTTTAGTAGTCAATTCTTGCGAGTGAGTGAAAGTTAAAAAATTTGTAAAAAGAAAAGATGAATTTAAAAAAATTAGATCGCGGACTAAGCCGCAATCCATTATAGATAAACTGGGATATTTGTGTGTTCTAAGAAAAATCTTGATGTTCCGCCAAGGACCATCTCCATTAGTCCGTTTTCGCCGTATCTGCTGGCTACGATGAGATCTGCATTTCTATCATTTGCAGCTTTTAAAAGTGCCTCGCCAGGTATCGTTGTAGTTGCTATAACTTCAAAACTAGCACTGATATTATGAACCTTAAAATACTCTTCAAGTTTTTTAAGATTTAGCTCGGCGTTATCGCCAAGGCTTGCTTTTGAAGTGATGCACTGAACCTTTTTAGCGCTCTTTAAAAGATCGATCGCGCCAGTTAGGGCTCTTGAGCTTTGAGTAGTTCCTGTCCAGCTTACAAGGATATTGTCAGCCCTAAATTCACGCATCTTTCTAGGGATAACGATCGCATTTTTGCCACTTTTTAAAACAGCTGACTCAAATGTGCCAGTGATCTTGCCATCAAGTGGCACTGCAGCTACGACTAGATCGCAAAATTTACTCTCTTGCTCGACTATGGCGCTTCTTTTTCCATTGTGAATCGTGAAATTTGCAGTGCAGACATCTTCTATGACCTCATCGCTCACCTTTATGCCAAGCTCGGCGCAAATTTTATTAAAAAGCTTTTCGTTCTCTTCGTGTTCAACCGCAAGCTCAGACTTGGCTGATTTTAAAAATTCCTCAAAAAGCACTCCACCACGAAGCGTCATTTTCATATTATAAACCACGCTTGGATCTAGTTGGCAAGTGAGGATCTCCATGTGAGCTTTAAACCATTGTGCAACCTTTAAAGCACCGTAAATTCTTGGCTCGATATCGTCCCCTGCTCCTATTGGAAAAAGCAACTTTTTGTATTTCATCATCTATCCTTTAAAAATTTATTCAACCAAAGAGAGCGAAATTTTGTTTCCTTTTTGCTCGCTCACACACACTTTTACCTGATCGCCTACGTTTAATGGGCTCTTTATCTTTGAGATATGAAGCAGACCATCAATACCGTCTTTTAGCTCGATAAATACTCCAAAATCAACCACGCTTTTTACGCTTCCAACAAACTCATCTCCGATATTAAATGTCGGTTTTACACGCTCTTTGTCGTGTTTAAACGGCTTTTTGCCAAACGAGCGAGAGTTCTCTTTTGAAGTGATAGAGATGATGTAGTCTTTTGCTGCATCGACGTTTTTCTTAGCGCCACCTGCGATTTTGACCTCGCCTTTTTCTCTATCAAGGTCGATCGAAACTTCAAATTTCTCGATGATCTCTTTTATGGTCTTGCCAGCTTGACCGATGATATCTACGATCTTGCTTGGATCGACGTTAAATAGTTCAAGTTTTGGCAATACATCCTCGTTTATCTCTATATTTTTATCAGCCTGTGTCATTAGAGCAAGGATGTGCTCTCTGCCGCGTTTTGCTTGATAAAGCGCCTCTTTTAGCACCTCTAAGCTGATGCCTCCAAGCTTGATGTCCATCTGAAGCGCTGTGATACCATCGCTCGTACCAGCAACTTTAAAGTCCATATCGCCGTCGTGATCCTCAAGACCCATGATATCGGTTAAAACAGCGTGTTTATCGCCTTCAAATATAAGACCCATCGCAACACCTGCAACTAGTTTTTGGGTATTGACCCCAGCTGCTCTAAGTGCGAGCGAACCACCGCAAACGCTAGCCATCGAGCTTGAGCCGTTGCTCTCTAAAATTTCCGAAACAACTCTTATCGTATATGGAGAAGCTAGATCAATGCTTGGTGCAAGGGCACGCTTAGCCAAATTTCCATGTCCAAGCTCACGTCTGCCAGGAGCTTTAAGTGGGCTTGCTTCGCCGACGCTAAAGCCTGGGAAGTTGTAGTTAAACATAAATTTCTCAATCAAAGGAGCTTTTTCAGTTAGGATGTCATACATCTGAGCGTCGCTATCTGTGCCAAGAGTGGCGACAACTAGCGCCTGAGTTTGCCCTCTTGTAAAGAGGCATGAGCCGTGAGCGTTTGGAAGGACATTTGTCTCGATGCTAATAGGTCTAACCTCTTCAAGCCCACGTCCATCGGCTCTAACGCCCTCGTTTATGATCTGCTCTCTTACTATTTTCTTTTTATATTTACCAAGGACATTTGAGATAACAGCCTCGTCCCAGCCCTCTTTTTGAGCTACCTCATCGCTTGAAATTTGTTTAGCGATCTTGCCAAGCTCGCTTGCACGCTCGCTCTTTGCCATTTGATTGATCGCGTTTTTAACCTCTGCTTTATAAAATTTATCGATGTAAATAGCGATATTTTCGTTTTCTATCTCTGGTTTTAGCTCAAGTGCAGCGTCCTCTTTTTTATGCTCTTTAAACGCCTCTTCATAAGCGCTGCTAGCTCTTAGTATAGCCTTGCCAGCAAAGTCGATCGCCTCAACCATCTTATCTTCACTAAATTCATTCATCACTTGCTTTTGCGCCATGCTATCGCTTAGGCTAGGATCTATCATTGGCTCGATCGCTACCATCGGTATGAGTTGCGTAGTTTGCTGAGGCAAGCTTCTCATCTCGATCATCAAAAGCTCATCTTTTGTGCCAGCAACATAAAGATCGATCGCGCTTTGTTTTAGCTCAGAGTTGCTTGGGTTAATAACAAATTTATCATCTATATAGCCAACTCTTACACCACAAACTGGGCGATTTACAGGGATGTCGCTAAGGTAAAGTGCAACTGAAGCCGCATTTAGGCTCACAACTTGCAAATCAACCTCAGGATCAGCTGAAAGCACCATGACAACGATCTGTGTTGGGTATGCGTAGCCTTTTGGGAAAAGCGGGCGAAGCGATCTATCTATGATGCGAGCTGTTAGCGTCTCAAAGTCGCCTGGCTTGGTCTCGCGCTTGACGTAACCACCTGGGATTTTGCCAGCTGCGTAAGCTTTTTCGATGTATTGCACCGTTAGAGGCAAAAAGTCCTCTTCAACTTGTACATCTTCTCTTGCCACAGTTGCTAAAACTACGGTGTTTTTCACCCTTAAAAGCACTGCCCCACTAGCTTGTTTAGCTACTTTATTAAGGTCAAAAATTTCGACCTGATTATTGACTTCTATACTATATTGCATTATTTTTATCTCCTTGTTGTTTTTGTAACGGTAAATAGTGAGGGCTCTCTTCTAATATCGACATGATGCGCTCGCTCGTAGCCTCGATCTTTTTCTCGTAATACGAATCCACATCGATAAAATCAACGATCTTATTTATCGTGTAAATTTCATCGACCATATCATTTAAATTTGCAAAGACATCAGTGGCTATCATCGGCGTTGCGTATGAGATGGATTTTACCTTCACATCAAGCAGCGTCTTTATGCAAATGAGTGCCGTCATGCCAGTCTCACACCCCTCATCGATCAGTAAAATATTCTTGCCCTTTAGCTCTCCTATCAAATTTCCTTTTCTGTATTTATAGACATTTTTTAAAATTTTCTCTTCATATTTTCTATGCGCTTCGCCGTAGATGTAGTCATAGCTTATGTTAAAAGCTTTTATGAGAGGATCGTTTAGCACGATATCCTCAGTTTCACTAACTATCGCTACGTCGCATTCGCTGTTGTTTGGCGCAGGGATTGGCTCGCTAAAGAGCATCTCGTAGCTCAAATTTAGCCCCCTGCAGACCACATCAGTCAGGATAACTGACTCAAGCGACATGCAAAGAACTATTGTCTTAGCGTCATTTAGCTCTTTTTTTGGCAATATCTCGATGAGCTTGTTAGCTGCATCTAGTTGATCTTTAAATTTAACGCTTGCCATTATCTAGCCATCTTATTTGCTACTTGATGAAGTGGTGCTGCTTTGTGAAAAGTCATAGTGCAAGCCGCCCATCGGATAGAAATTTATAGTAAAGTAGATGCCACTTTTCTTAGTTGAGGCTGAGCCATTTGTCGTTGTTGTCGGCTCAACATCGTGTTGATAAATTAGCCCGTAGTTCCAGCACTTTCTTTGATGAAGCACGCCAACTCTCCAGCTTTTTGTGTAGCTTCTCTCAACGTCGTATTGCCAGCCGCCAATTAGGCTATATTGATGAGGGAGCTTCACGCCAGCGCTGCTTGTAAAGTAGCTATCTTTTGTTGCGCTGTTTTTAGCAAGGCTATCGCTCTTTTTCATCGTATGGAGCATATTTATCCAAAATAGATCATGCGTATAGTAAAGTCCGTTTTGCACCTTTTTAAGCTCTCTATCTTTGTGTGAGTACTCTAGCTTATTATAAAGGCTAAAATTCTCAAACGGATATAGGTAGATGGCATTTTTTAAATTTGAATACTCATCATCTTTTGTGTAGTAACCTTGTGAGATGCTGTGTTTGACGACCTTTCTGCCACTGCCGTTAAAGAAATACTGCGTCAAATATCCAGAAACTTCCTCTTTGCTCTGATCTTGAGCTAAGAAATTTTCATACTCATTTAGATCTTTATCGTAGATAAACTCATCGTCTAAATTTCCTTTTCTATAGCCTGGCAGCAAGTACTCAGCACCAAAATTTAAAGTGTGATAAAAGCTCTCATACGCCTTTGCAAGGTCTGTGTGAAGGGCAAATTTATGGTAGTTATTTACAAAATTTGCGTGTTTGTCTTCTCTTTTGTCATCAAATGAATTTATCTTGTTTTCGTAGTTTATCCTTGAAGCGTAAAGGTACTCGTAAAATGAAAACGTTAAACTATCATCAAACAGTGGCACATGCACTGAAGCTGGCAGCGTAAATTCATACTGGGTTGCTCTAACGCCTATCTTTCTATCATATCTGTGTGATTGAAGATCGATTGAATATAAGATATTTGGCAAGACTATATCGTCTGTAAATTTATGATACTGAAGCGATGGAAGCTCTTGAAGCGTATCTTTGTTTTCATTCTTTGAGCCGATCTTTTCGGTATCTATGTAGTATTTCGCATAGGCGCCAAAGTAGTGATCGTCATTTGCTATGAAGTAGTTAAATTTAGAGGTGACAAGCGAGTCATAGTCATCATCTCTGCCCTTTAAATTTAGATAGTCTATGTCATTTAGCTTGGTTGCATCTATCCACATGCCCTCTTGCAGATCGGCCTCGCTAAGGTATTTTATGAGTTTATCTCTTTCATATTTTAGCCCGACACCTTTGTGAGTTTTATTTTTTAGCTCAGCTCTGTTTGAAGTCTCGCTTTTTTGCTTGGCTCGGTAGCTGTTTTTATCAGTAAATGAACCAAAGCTGATCTCACCTCTTGAATCAGGCGAATCAGTAAATCTAAAAGCACCGTAAATTCCAGCGCCCCTGTTTGTTCTTATCTGCGGATCAAACTCCAGATCCCACTCATTATAAGGTGCAAAATATACTGGCTGCTTGTAGTAAAAGCCCTCTGACTTGCCGTATCCTAGCTCTGGCGGCAAAAGGCCTGTCCTTCTTGTAGTATCAGTTGAAAAGCCAAAGTATGGCAAGTAAAAGACTGGCACGTTTGCTATGCGAAAGACTGGGTTAAAAAGGTGCAAAAATTTGCTCTGTTTGTTTAGCATGGCTGAGCTTGAGGTGATGCTCCAGTCAGGATCTTGGACGTTGCAGCTTGAAACCATCGCCTTTCTTACTCTGTAGTACTCACTATCAGAGCTGCTCTCATCGCTTCTCATCCACACTTCCATGTCTTTGTTCATCATAAAAAGTGACTCAAAAGCAGCGTTGTTGTTTTTTAAATTTAGCTTAGCGTAGTTTGAGCGAGAGACCTCATCTTTGCCCTTCATCATATTGACATTGCCAAAGAGCTCAATGACGGAGTTGTTTTGATCATAAACAGCGCAATCAGCCGTCACAAGATACTCTTGCGAATATACAACGACGTTTTTGTTTGCCGTTACGATGCCCTTATCTTGCTTCACATCATCAGCTAATAGCTGCACATCTTGCACTGCTGCACTTAAACTAAAAACACAAACCGGAATTAAAAATAAAATTTTACGCATTTATCACCACTGTTTTTGCTATTTTGTCTTGCCACGTCTGCCTTGCAGGGTTTGAAAGTGCCCAAGCAAAGCCAAGATAAAAACAAGCTTCACTAACTATCCTAAATATCGCCCTAACAAGACTTTGAGTTAAATTTGGCTTATCTAAAATTTCTACATTTATACACATCGTCTTTGTTATCATCTGCCCGAGGCTTGCGCCATAATACCAAACGAAAAATGTGTGATAGATGACTTTTAAAGCGACCACTTGCCAAAATAAATTTAATACTAAATTTCTAGCGTCATCATAGTTAGTGCTAGTAGAAAGAGGCTCCCAATAGATGATCATAAAAAGAAACGAAACTATGATCTCATCGATAGAAAACGCCATGATCCTCTTAGCAAAAGGGGCAAGTGAAATTTCTTCGTTTTGAAGCTTCTCTTCTATCTGCATGCTCATTTTAAAGCCTGCCACGCGATATCTTTTCTAAAGTGCGCTCCGTCAAATTTGACATTTTCGCAAAGCTCATAGGCCTTATCACGTGCCTCTTTTATGCTCTTTGCAGTCGCCACGCAGACTAGCACTCTGCCGCCATCTGCGTAAATTTCATCACCATCTTTGCTCACGCCTGCGTAAGCTATATGGGCATCTTTTACATCATTTAAAACTGAAATTTTAGCCTTTGGGCTACTTTTATAAGGATAATTTTTGCTAGACATCACGACGCCAACAGCAAATTCATCTTTTAAGCTGATAGGCTTTAGCTCACCTTTTGCAGCATTTAGTAAAATTTCACTCAAATTTCCATCTATTAATGGCATCAAGACCTCGCACTCAGGATCGCCAAATCTCACGTTAAACTCAAGCACATAAGGCTCATTTTTCACGATCATCAGCCCCACAAAAAGCACTCCACAAAACGGACTGCCCTCGTTTTTCATCCCTTTTAGCGTAGGTTTTACCACCTCTTCTTCGACCCTTTTTATCAGCTCTTTTGAAGCAAGCGGACTTGGAGCGTAAGCGCCCATGCCACCAGTATTTGGACCCTCGTCGTTATCGAGTAGGCGTTTGTGGTCTTGCGCAACTGGCAAGCTTACAAAATTTTCACCGTCACAAATGGCAAAAAAGCTAAGCTCAAAGCCATCCAAAAACTCTTCAACCACCACAAATTTACCAGCATCACCAAAGCTAGCCCCACTTAGCATGTCACTAACTGCCTCTTTGGCTTCTTCTTTGGAATTTGCGATGATCACGCCTTTGCCAGCGCAAAGTCCATCAGCCTTTACAACCATCGGAGCGCTTAGAGTATCAATAAATTTAAATGCTTTTTCTTTGTCGTCTGTGTTTAAATATTTTGCAGTTTTTATATTATTTCTAGCTAAAAAGTCCTTCATATAGGCCTTGCTAGCCTCAAGTCTAGCAGCTGCTTTGCTTGGTCCAAAGATGAGCAAACCCTCTTTTTTAAAGATATCTACCACGCCTTCACTAAGAGGTGCTTCAGGTCCCACGATAGTTAGCTCGATACTATTTTTTTTGGCAAAATTTGCTAGCTCATAAAAGTCTTTTATATTTAAATTCTCACCAAGGCGTGAGGTCGCACCATTTCCAGGCGCAAAGTATAAATTTATATTTTTTTCGCTTTTTAGTTTTAGAGCAATGGCGTATTCGCGGCCGCCACTTCCTATTATGAGAATGTTCATATTATCTCCGTAAATTTAAAAACCCAAGTGGGCGTCGCATAGAAGAGTGGCCCATAAACAAAGCCAATCTTGCAAATAGATGGATACCAAAAGGTTGCAACTTCTCGCTGTTTAAGGCTCAAACGAAGCCACATCGCAAGGCACCCATACCTTTTCGCTAACAAAAAAGTGTTGGACCCCGTAAAATGCTGACTCGCTTCACTCAGGCAATAAAATTATATAAATTCTTTGCTTAAAGTAACGTTTTGGCAAGTGCGATACAAGCGTTTATATCTTGATTTTGGCTCACTATTGGCGTGCTAAATTTTAGCTCTTTTGCAGTCACCTTTCCGATGCTTATCGTCTGATAGCTCTCGTCCCAGCCAAAATTAGTAAGAAAATTTCTAACATTTATCGGAGATGCGAAGATCAAAATGCTATTTTTTGGTGGTTTTAGCTCCATTTTGCAAGGGTTTAAGACATTTTCATAAGCGATGACCGCCTTTATATTTACGCCGCCATCTTGCAAAATTTCTAAGAAATTTGAAGCGCTATCTTTGCCCTTTAGATAAAGCACCTTTTTGCCTTTTAAAAGTGGCAAAATTTCTCTTGCAAAGTCATCTCCATGAGCATTTTGTCCAGTGTAAATTTCACTAAAACCAAACTCTCTTGCCGCCGCTGCGCAACTATTTGCGATAGCAAAAACTGGTAAATTTATAGGCAAAATGCTATTAAATTTTAAAGCCTTAAAGGCATTTTTGGAGGTTGCCACAAGCGCGTCAAATTCGCTTAAATTTATCTCAAATTTCAAAAACTCAATCCTACTAACACTTAAATTTACAACGCTCTCATCAGCCGTTTTTGTGTTTGAGACAAGATAAATTTTACGCAACTCTTTTTAGCCCTAAAAATGAGATAAAAGCAAGCACGCTGCAAGCTAAAATAGCTATTGACGTAGAGTAAAAAATGTCGCCAAGACCAACCAGTGGCGAGATGATGCCGCCTAAGAAAAATGGGCAAAATCCAAGCACCGCTGAGGCCGAGCCAGCGTACTCTCTGCCCTCATTCATCGCAAGTGATGAGGCCGTTGGTAAGATAAAGCCAGTAAAGAGTAAAAGCAAGAAAAATGCGATGATAACGCCGATCACTTCAAATTTAAAGCAAAGCACAAACGCTATAAAAATACTAGCAAACAAGGTACCAAAAAGCCCAGTTTTTAGTGCTTTTCTCTCGTTTAGCAAGCTTGCAAGCCTAGCTCCTATGACGATGGCTAGGCCATTTGCCCCAAAGCAAAAGCTGTAGCTTACTGGGCTTAGCAGGTAAAACTCTTGCAAGATAAAAGAAGATGCCGCGATATAGGCAAACATCGCAGCCATCGTAAATGTCTGGATCGCGATAAAGAGCATAAATTTCTTTTTTCTTAAAATTTTGCCAAAGACGCTGTAAGTCTCTAGCAAAGGCACTTTTAGGCGGTTAGCAGGGCTTAGGCTCTCTTTGAAGTAAAAATTTGCGATAAATAGCAAAATGCCGATGATCGTTAGCGCCATAAAGATGCCACGCCAGTCGGTAAATTTAAGCAGTAAGCTGCCGCCTATGGGCGAAAATATCGGAGCAAGACCATTTACAACCATCATAAGACTAAAAAATTTAGTCATCTCATGACCCTTGTAAAGGTCGCTTACAACGGCTCTTGAGATAACCAGACTGCCCGCACTTGCAAGCCCTTGGATGATGCGCATAAAGATAAAAAACTGGATATTTTGCGCAAAAAATATAAAAATCGTGCTTATCGTGTAGATGATGAGCGAGATGGTAAGTGGCGTTTTTCGGCCAAATTTATCGCTGATTGGGCCAACTATTAGCTGTCCTATCGCAAGTCCTGCCATCGAGGTCGTAAGGGTTAGCTGGGTTGCTGAAACGCTTGTGCCAAACCACTCAGTTATGGCTGGCAGTGCTGGCAGGTAAAGGTCTGTGACAAATGGGCCAAATGCTGAAAGCGCACCCAAAAATAGTAGTAAAAATAGTTTGGAATTTTCTTTTTTCATAGCTCTTCTTTAAATTTTAAAGGGATTATATTATGACTTTGCTTTTTGGGTTATTAAGGGTAAATTTAATGTGATTTATAAAAGAGAAAAGCCCTAAAATAGGGCTTATTTTACATTTTGTCTTTTGTGACGATTAGAAGCATTTTGAATTTGTCTTTCACTTTTAGGCCGTGTGGGATCTTGCCTGGAAGCACGATACTATCGCCCTTTACTAGATGAAAGCTCTCATCAGCTATCTTTAAATCAAGCTCACCATCAAGCGCGATAAGTAGCGCATCGCCAGGGGCAGCGTGGGTTGAGAGCTCTTGGTCTTTGTCAAAACTAAGTAGTGACATTGAGCCATTTTCGTTTTTGACAAGCGTTTTGCTAACTATCTTGCCACTCTCGTAGCTAACGGCATCTGCGAGACTAAAGACACTCGCTTTGTCTAAATGATCTATCATAACATTCTCCTTAAAATCTATTAGTAAATATTTTGTTTTCTTTGTAAATTTGAGCTTTCGCCAGGTTTTTGCCTCGATAAGGCAGGCCTCATCGCGTCCAAGCTTCATCTGCTTTTCGCCATACTCAAGCTGCGCTTCGCCATCAATGACGAAGGCAAGGCTGTCTATAAAAAGCATCTCGTGATCAAGCTCCTCGCCCTCGTCAAATGCGTATATATCGACACTTGCGTTTTTGTTTTGAAAGAGCCTTTTACTAACGACGCTTTTTTCAACTATCTTTGTGTCTTTGTTGAGATTGTAAATTTGACTCATTTTCTATCCTTTTTTTTGTGAAGGATTATAATGCAAGTTTTGATAATAGTTCTTAACTTATGTTAAGGAATTTGACTATTTTAGTCCTTTTTTTAGCTTTCTTATCAAAAATCTAGCAGGATGAAGCTCGTAAAATAGCGATCTTTCTATGCAAAGTGGGCGAGCAAGCACAAGATCTGTTATCAAATTTGCTCCAAGTATCGCCGTACCAAGGCCACGTGAGCCATGAGCGAAATTTACAAAGAGATTTTTTTCGTAGCTTGCTTTTGGGTTACTATCTTTATTTTTACTCCAAAATAGCCCCTTATAATTTTGCTTGTAAAACTCCTCATCGTGCAAAGCGCCAATTATCGGAAACCTATCTCCGCTATAACTTCTATATCCCACACGTGAGCCGATGATGATAGCTTTTGACGTATCAAAAAACTCGCTCACGTCGCTTAAATTTTTAGCATTATCCTCATCTTTAGGCGTGTCGCAAATTTCATTTCTAGCGTAGGTTGCGCCGATGACTTGCACGCCTTTTACAGCTGGGCAGATGTAGCCTTTTGCGCTTAGTGGCAGAGTGTTTTTTAGCACTGGTTTTAGGTGCGTGACTTGACCTCTGACGCTACTTATTTGCATGTCATAGTCTTTAAAAATTTCACTACTCTTGCTACCTGTACAAAAGACTAAGATATCAGCCTCCAAGCTTTTTTTATTTTTAAATTTAACGCTTATCTTGCCATTTTGCAGATGCGTCCTGCTCTCATACTCGTGGTTAAATAAAACTTCAAAGTTGCTTGATAGAAATTTACAAATTTCTCTTGGTCTAGCATAAGCCGCATCTTTTATAAATATCCCAGGATATGGCTTTAAGCTCTCATCAAATTTAAAAACATCCTCCGCATTTTGATCCTGCCACGATGCGTATCTTTTAACAAGCTCATCATCAAACGCATAGTCGATGCAGCCATTAAATTTAATGAGGCTTTTTGGCAAATTTGCCTTGTAAAATCTCACTGCTTGCAAAAACGCATTTATGTGCATGCGGCCTAAATTTACCCCAGGCTTCGTAACTAATGGCATCAAGGCGCCGCAGTGGTTGCCTGAGCCATTTGTCGCGACCTCGCTCTTTGCCTCGGCGATCACCACTTTAAAGCCATTTTTAGCTAGCTCACCAGCTGTGGCAAGCCCAGCCACGCCTGCTCCTATAACAAGCGCTGTTTTGCCTTTTACGCTGGCGACTGGCTCGCACCTGGCAAACCAAGCATCCTTTAAATTTTCATCCTTTTTTTCTAGTACGGCGCTACTCATCTGGCGTTTTCTAGCGTAGCCCTCTTTTAGGCTCAGTAAAAAGCCAGCATTTTTTAGCCCATCTTTTACCATTTTTGCGCACGAGTAGGTTCTAACTATGGTGCCAATCCTGCTTAGCCTTGCGATTTGTTTAAAGACATCTTCGCTCCAGATCGAGCCATTTTTACTTGGGGCAAAGCCGTCTAAAAACCAGATATCAGCACTAAAATCAAGCTCAGACAAAATTTGATCTGCCTCACCGTAGCAAAGATCAAGAGTGATATTTGGCGCAAAATTTATGCGATGTATGCCAGAAATCAGCGGCGGATAGAGCAAAACTAGCTTTTTAGCATAGGCTTTAAAAAGGCCTAAATTTTCATAAATTTTTAAAAGATATTCTTTTTTGATAGGGCTTTTTTCGATGCTAACGAAGTGAAGTTTTTTGGAGCTAGCTTTAAATTTCTTACAAAGTGTGAAGAAATTTAGCCCAGCGCCAAAGCCAGTCTCGGCGACTATAAAGCTATCTTTGCTCTGCCAAATTTCATCAAGTGCGCTTGCAAAGACAAATTCGCTCTCAAGCCAGGGTTTTTCGGTGTTAAAGTAGATATCGCCAAACTCTTCGTTAAATGGAATTTGCCCTTTAAAGCTCAAATTTGCATTTTTCATCTATTTTTTGCGAAATATCCATCTATGCCATTTGCGATGCCATTTGCAAGGGCTTTTTGATAAGCATCGTCAAAGAGTTTTTCGCCTTCTACTGGATGTGTGATGTAGCCGATCTCGACAAGAACCGCTGGCATAAGAGCGCCAACGAGCACCCAAAATGGCGCTTCTCGCACGCTGCCGTCGCTGGCTGCATAGACCTTTCTAGCGCTTGCTAAAATTTCTTTTTGGATGTCGATACCAAGCTTGTTTGAGGCGATGATCTTCTCGCGGTTTAACACGTTTAAAAATGTCTGCTGCGAAAAATAATTCATCTCTTCGATGTCTGATTTGTTTTCAAGTGCGGCTGCGTTTTTGCTGCGCTCGCTCCTTGCAGGCGATAAGAAAAAGGTTTCGATGCCGTGCATGCTCTTTGCTTTAGCAGCGTTTGGAGCGGCGTTTGCGTGGATGGAGACAAAGAGGTCTGCCATCTTGTCGTTTGCAAATTTTGTTCTTGATCTTAAATTTATAAAAACGTCAGTTGATCTAGTGAAATAGACCTTGTAGCCACGAGATTTTAGTATCTCGCCAAGCTTTTTGGCTACACCTAAAACGGCTGTTTTTTCTTTTAAACTGCCATTTACAGCACCAGGGTCTGTGCCGCCATGCCCTGGGTCGATGACGATCGTTTTGTTGCGTGAAAACTTACCCGCCGCAACTGGAGGCAAAGGCTCTTCTACTGGCTCACTTTGTGCTGGCTCAGACTTTAAATTTGGCTCTACTGCGCTTTGCGCTGGCTTTTCGTTTTTATTTTTAAGCTTATGAAGCGGTGCTCTTACGTTTTCATTTGAGATGAAATTTTGAGCGCTGATTATTAGCAAATCCCCAGTCGCATTTGCTTTTATCGTCTTTTGCACTTTGTCAGAAAAGATGATCCTGACGGTGTTTTTGTCATACTGAGAGATGTGGATGTAGTCTGAGATGAAATTTTTATAAGTTAGTGGGTTGCCATTTAGCCTGCCATCGATGTCCATGATATTTTTGTAGGCATTTTGCTGTTTGGCAAACGATGTTTTTAGCCTTTCGGTATCTAGCTTTGTGTTAAATTTAAGCACCAAGGTGTCATTTACCTTTGTGGCACTTAGTAGCGTTAAAGCTGGCGAAACCGCTGGCGCGCTAGCACCTTTTACGCCGTTTATCGTATTTAGGTCTCTTATATATGCGCTTGAATCAAAACCAAGCGCCTTTGAACTGGTTATTAGCCTAGTAAGTGCCTGCTTTTTCGTGTTTTTATCATTTTTGATGATCGCATCGACATAGATATTTTTTATATCGTTGTGAAGCTTGATCTTAGCGCTTCTATTTAGGCCCATAAAATTTCTATCAAATTTGGCAAAAGTCTCCGAATTTGTCGCCGCAAAAAGAAAGCTAAACGCTAGAAAAAGAGATATTAAAACCCGTTTCATTCACCATGTACCAGCTTATGCATTAGCTCTTTTACGCTTATTAGCTCTTTTAGTTTGTAGCCATTTGCTCCCGTGAAAAATAGCCCACTCTCTTTTTTGCCGCTATATGCGTCAAATAGCCTATCTGCGATGCAATACCCAACCTGCTTTGCCTCTTTGCCTCTTTGACAAGGGCTTACGCAGTTGCTTATGCACTGGATCTTTGGACCCATTCTTTTATCGACTAAATTTATCAAATTTGTTCTTATCCCGCGAGCTGGATAGCCAACTGGACTCTTTATAAGCTCGATGTCTTTCTCTTCAGCTGCTAGCAAGACCTCTTTAAAGCCAATATCAGCGTCGCACTCGTGAGTGCCGATGAAGCGTGTGCCCATCTGAACGCCATTTGCTCCAAGCGATATCGCCTTTTCGATGTCATTTTTATCCCAAATTCCACCAGCTGCGATGAGAGGGAAGTCGCCCCACTCTTTGATCTCAGCTTTTACCTGTGGGATGAGATTAAATAGTGAAAACTCAGGGTCAAGGCACTGCTCGTATGTAAAGCCCTGATGTCCGCCACTTAGCGGTCCTTCAAGCACAACAGCATCTGGCAAGCGCTCATATCTTTGAAGCCAGCGCTTACAGATGATCTTTAGTGCTTTTGCGCTTGAGACGATCGGCACTAATGCGATCTCTTTAAAATTTTGTGTAAATTCAGGTAAATTTGTAGGCAAGCCTGCGCCTGAGACTATGATATTTATGCCAGCCTCGCAAGCATCTTTTACTACCCTTGCGTAGTCGTTTGCAGCATACATTATATTTACGCCAAGTGGCAAGTCGCCACAAATTTTACGTGCATTTTCTATGACTGCTCGAAGGCCTCTTGTGGAGTAGAAATTTTCGCTTCCAAAAGGCTTTGCATTTAGCTCTTTATCTATAAATTTGCGGTTTTCATAGTAGCCTGTGCCAACTGAGCTAATTATGCCAAGACCGCCTTCTAAGCTCACATTGCCAGCTAGTTTGTCCCAGCTGATGCCAAGCCCCATACCACCTTGAAATATCGGGTATTTTATCTCGTATTTACCTATTTTTAACGGCTTTAACTCCATTTATTCAACCTTTATCTTCGCAAATTTACGCTTACCAACCTGCAAGATATACTCGCCTGCTCCTAATTTTAACTGCTCATCACTAATTTTTTCTTGATTGACGCTAACTGCATTTGCTTTTATATCTCGCCTTGCTTGAGAGTTTGACTCACTTAGCCCGCACTGCGACAAGGCTTCAACTATCCAAATCGGCGCTTTTAAGCTAAATTCTTTCATATCAGTTGGGAGCTGATTTTGAGAGTGCACGCTGTTAAATTCAGCCATAGCAGCCTTAGCAGCCTCCTCACCGTGATACCTCGCTGTTATCTCGTATGCAAGATCCTCTTTTGCCTTTTTTGGATGATATTTGCCACTATTTACGTCATTCATCAGCTCTTCTATCTCGCCAAGTGTTTTTGTGCTTAGTAGCTCGTACCAGCGCCACATAAGCTCGTCACTTATGCTAAGCGTTTTTGCAAACATATCATTTGCATTTTCAGTTACGCCTATGTAGTTGCCAAGGCTCTTACTCATCTTATTTACGCCATCAAGCCCCTCAAGAAGTGGCATCATGATGACAGCTTGCTCTTTGCCGATATTATATGTTCGCTGCAAAGTTCTGCCCATTAGAAGGTTAAATTTCTGATCTGTGCCACCCATCTCGATGTCGCACTTCATAGCAACGCTATCATATCCTTGAAGAAGCGGATACATAAACTCAGAGATTGATATAGGATTGCCCACTTTTATCCTCTTTTCAAAGTCATCTCGCTCTAGCATTCTAGCTACTGAAAATGTGCTAGTTAGCTCGATTATGCCAGCAGCGCCAAGCTCATTTGACCATTTTGAGTTAAACATTATCACAGTTTTTTTAGGATCTAAAATTTTAAAAACTTGCTCTTCGTAGGTTTTAGCATTTTTTAAAACGGTCTCTTGATCTAGCTTTTTTCTAGTGGCTGACTTGCCTGTTGGATCGCCTATTTGAGCGGTAAAATCGCCTATTAAAAACTGCACGATAGCGCCGTGTTTTTGAAGCAAAGCCATCTTGTTTAAAACGACTGTGTGACCTAGGTGAAGGTCTGGAGCTGTTGGGTCAAAGCCTGCTTTTACGTAGAAATTTTCACCTTTTTCATAATAATTTTTAACTAAATTTTCAACTCTCTCAGCATCGATCATCTCGGCAACGCCGCGGTTTATCTCTTGTAAAATATCATCTATATCTTGAACCATTTTTCTCTCCTAATTATGATATGGGTCACTTTGCGAAACAAAATCAATAATCTTATATCTATCTTTGATCTTCTCTTTGATCTCGTTTGCATCGATGTTTTCTGCTATTTCGACGCTTATTTCAAACTTATCTCCGCTAAGATCATTTGCTTCGTTTAGCGAGATTGTAGCTAAATTTATATCAAGTCTAGCAAGATATGTTAAAAATTCAGCCAACGCACCTTTTCTATTTTCTAAATTTAATAAAATTTTATACCTATGTGGAGCATTTCTCGTCCATTTGACAAAGATGATCTCATCGCCTTTATCCATGAGCTTACCAGCGCGCTCGCAAAGCTTGTGATGCACTGTCACGGTGTGACCATTTTTAAAGCCAACTATGCTATCGCCCCTTTTTGGATTGCAACAATAATCAAACTCGACATTTGAAATTTTGTGATTTGAGTAGATCACTATGTTTTCAAATTTTTGCTTTTTGATCTGGTATTTGTCGCCCAAAGAGATCATAAATGGACGCTCTTTTCTGATGTATTTTTTAAGCATATTTGCCACTTCTTGTAGATACTCGCTATCAGTTGCCGCGCGAAAGACCTTTTTGCCTAAATTTTCGCTCTCTATCCACTCTAAAATTCTATCTTTTGAGACGTTAAATACTGATTTTAAGATATCTATCGCCATTTTGTAGTTTATATCTCTTATCTTTTGCTTACAAAATGACCTTATCGTCGCCTTTGCCTTGCCTGTTCGCACACTATTTATCCACGAACAGCGAAATTTAGCCTCTTCGCCAGTTACTATCCTAACGATGTCGCCATTTTTTAGCTCTGTTAGAAGCGGCATCCTAACGCGGTTTATATAAGCTTCTTTTGCGTAAAGTCCGATCTCTGAGTGAATCTCATAAGCATAATCAAGCGCCGTAGCACCGCGTGGCAATGTAAAGACCTCTCCCTTTGGAGAATAAACTGCGATATCTTCGATATAAAGGCTATCTTTTGCATATTCATAAAGCTCTTCGACGTTGCCCTCGTTCTCGCTATTTTGCATGCTGATGTCATTTAGCCAGTCAAGCTTTGGATTTAAGAGGCTGCCCTCGCCGTTTTTATATTTCCAGTGAGCGGCGACACCGTATTCAGCGGTTTTATGCATATCATAAGTGCGAACTTGCGCCTCAAAGATGCTTTTGTTATCAAAAATGGTTGTGTGTATCGTTTGATAGCCATTTTGCTTTGGAAGTGCAATATAGTCTTTAAACCTCGAGATGAGAGGGTTAAAATTTATATGTAAATTTCCAAGTGCCAGGTAGCAATCAAGCGGCTTTTCCACGAGAATTCTAATAGCAAGCAAGTCAAGCACCTCTTCGATAGAAATGCCCTTTCTTTGCATCTTTAGATAGATCGAGTAGTAGTGTTTTATGCGTTTTTGTATCTCAAAAGTGCCCTCGATAAAGCCATTTTCAAGCAAAATTTGGCTTACCTTTTCGTGAAAAGCATTTAGTTTTAGGCTAAGTTGTTGCTTGTTTTTGTTTAGGTAGCTATCGATCTTTGCGTATTCTTCTGGCATCGCATACTTAAAGCTTAGATCTTCAAGCATGTTTTTGATCGATGAAATTCCTAGCCTATGAGCGATCGGAGCATAGACCATAAGCGTCTCTTCAGCTATGCGTTTTTGCTTTTCAGGCCTTAGCGCTTCAAGCGTTAGCATGTTGTGAAGTCTGTCGCAAAGCTTTACGACAAGGACTCTGACGTCTTCTATGGAGATTAAGAGCATCTTTCTAAAAGTTAGCGCCGAACTTGCAAGTTTTTCGTTGCTATCTGAGCTTGCAAGCTTATTTTCTCTAATGGCAACTATCTTTGTAAGCCCTTCAACTAGCTTTGCAACCTCATCGCCAAATTCAGCCTGAAGCTCACCTAACGTTACGTCGGTATCTTCAACCACGTCATGAAGAAGTGCAGCTATAACCATACTCTCATCGCCGCCCATGTTTGCTACGATAGAGGCTACTAAGATGGGGTGGATGGCGTATGGTTCGCCACTTTTGCGGTATTGTCCAGCGTGAGATGTGACGCAGCTATCGATAGCTTTGTCTAAAATTTCACTTCTTTCACAAAGAGAAAAGAGCAGTTTTATCGCTTCTGAAACGTTTTTACAAGCTAAAATTTGCTCTATTAACTGCTCTAAAAAAAGACTATTTTCCTTCAACTATTGCCTCTAAGCCTATTTTGCCCTCAGCCACTTCAAGTAGTGCGATGTCAGCAAATTTCATCTTTGAAGTATCAGCATCAACTAAAGCTATGGCGCCATTTGCTAGCGCTTCTGCACGCTTTGCAACGATAAGTGAAAGCTTATATCTGTCATCTCCTACTTGTTTTAGCGCTCTTGCTGTGATTTGTTCTGTTCTCATTTTTATCCTTTTTGAAATTTATTTTACAACTGAGTATAGGGCTGCTTCTTCTTCATTTATTATTTTTAATAAATTTCCAGCCTTAAACATATTACAAACTAAGATCGGCAGTGCGTTATCCTTTGCTAAAGCTATGGCAGTGTCGTCCATAACCTTGATGTCATCGCTCATCGCCTTTTCGTAGTTCAGTGATTTTAGAAGTTTTGCATCTTTGAATTTTTTAGGATCTTTGTCATAAACGCCATCAACTTTTGTCGCTTTTATGATCATATCTGAGCCGATCTCGATAGCTCTTAGCGTGGCTGCTGTATCTGTTGTGAAGAATGGATTGCCCGTGCCTGCAGCAAAGATAACAACTCTGCCCTTTTCCAAATGGCGCTGCGCACGTCCCACGATGAAAGTCTCGCAGATCGCCTCCATCTTGATCGCGCTTTGCACTCTTACCTCAAGGCCGCTTCTCTCCAAAGCTTCACGCATCGCGATCGAGTTGATGACAGTTGCTAGCATGCCCATGTGATCGCCACTTGTTCGCTTGATGATACCATCTTTTGCAGCGCTCACACCACGCACTATGTTACCACCGCCTATTACGATGCCAACTTCGATCCCACCATCGATGAGTTCTTTTATCTCGCTTGCTATAAATTTAAGCACAGCTGTGTCTATGCCAAAACCATTTTCTCCAGCCAAGGCCTCGCCTGAAAATTTGACCAATACGCGTTTTCTCTTACTCATTGTCATGCTCCTTGAAATTCACGCATTTTAGCCAAAAAGGCTTTAAATTTAGCTAATAACGCTTACAAAGTGACTATTTTGAGATCATTTCAAGCGGGTCGATATGGTAGTTTTTTTGCGTTACTTCAAAGGTTAGATCGTTTCTAACTCGGCCTATGACATAGCCTTTTTGCACGACTGAGCCTACTTTTACAGTTGGCGCGATCTGGCTTAGGTGAGCGTAGATCGTGTGGATGCCATTTTCGTTTTCTATAATGACGACATTTTCAAGCATCGGAGTCGCTTTTGCAAATACGACCTTGCCATTTAGCACGCTTTTTACCTTCGCATCTGGCGTGCTTGAGCGAAGCACGACTGACTCATTGAAAATTTTGATGTTATATATCGGATCTACGTAATTGCCAAATTTTTGCTTTACAGAGTAGCTATCAAGTGGAGCGATCGTCCTTGCGCCTGAGTATCTCTTAACTGAGCTTGTTTGATAGCCCCCACCCATTGGCTGGCTCTTTAACCCTTTTTTGTCACCTTTGCTAGCTGCTCTTTCTTGCTTTTCTCTGGCTGCACGTGCGGCTTCATCCTCTTGTTTTTGCATGATAGCAAGCTGTTCTAGTGTCTTTCTTAGCTCATCTTGCTGCGCTTGAAGCTTGGCTAGCTTTTTGCTGTAAATTTCTTTATCACGTTTTAGCCCGTTTATTGTATTTTTCTGCGTGCTCTCTAGGCTTTGTAGATCATTTTGCTTGCGCCTATAGTTTTTTATGCTTGAGTTTATCTCATTTATCTTACTTGATTTGTTTTTTATCTTCTCTATCGTATCTTCGTAGTTCTCACTAAGTCTTTTAAAGTCCTCTTTAGCTATGGCGTTTAGCTTGGTTAAAATTTGCGATGAGATGATGCTCTCTTCGCTTTGTTTGCCCTCGCTTGCTGACATCATGAGATCAAATGAGAGGTCTTCTGCGATGATCCTTATCATATTTTGCTCTAGCTCTTTTTGAGTGCGCTCTAGCTCTTTGTTTTGCTTTGTTAGATCATCAAGCTCAAGAAGCGCTTTTGAAGCATTTGTCTCAAGAACTGAAATTTGACCTTTTAAATTTGTGATATCGCCGCTTATGCCGCGCAGTTTTTTCTCGCCATTTACGATATCGCCGGCCAAGTCATCAAGCTTTTTGCTAAGCTGCTCGCTCATAGCCTGCGTCGATCTTAGCGAGTTTTTGGAGTCTTTTATCTTCTCTTTAGTATTTGATGCAAAAGCTAGACTAAATGCTAGCAAAAGTGTAAAAATTCCTTTTTTCATATCGTGCTTTTTCTAGCCTTGCTCATCACTAAACTAACAGCAAAAATGCTTAAAACCACAGCCACGCCAAATAAGATAAAAATATCTCTTGAAAGATCAAGGCTAGGCAAGACTACATCGATGCTTGCGGCATTTTCTCTAAAAATTTCAATACTAGGCAAGAAAAAGAAAAATGCACCAACAGCAATGGTCGCAACTATGCTATCAACCATGGCTGATTTATAGAGCATGGCTGATTTTAGCCAAAATGGCGCGCCAAAAAGCGTCATGATCTCGATGCGCTCTCTATGCTCAAATAGCCAAATTTTAGTCTGCTTAAGCATAAGCATAAGCCCAACGACACAAAGTATCGCCATAAATGCATACGATATGCTTTTAGCTAAATTTAGCATCTTAAAGACCTTGTCATGGGTCTTTGAAAATGTCTCGACCTTGCTTATACCATCAAATTTCAAAAGCTTTTGCTTTATCTCCTCCATATATTCTGGCGATGGAAATTCACTTAATCTTAGCGAGTAAAATTTAGGCAAAGCGTTTTGAAGGATGGATAAATTTTTAGCCGAGATGTCGTTTGATAGGCGGTCGATGATCTTTTGCGGGCTTAGTGGCTCAATGCTAGCTAGCGTGCTAACCACTGGCTTTAGCACTGGCTCGCTTAGCTCTTTGTTTGAGACCACCACGATGTTGTAGTCATTTCCCATAAGCCTCTCATACTCTCTTACGATCTTGTCCGCTGTGAGGCTAAACTGCACTGAAAATAAAAGTGCGATCAGCGGCAATATAAATCCAAGGTGATTTTTAAGCGATCTCATGCACGCCTCCATTTTCTATTACAAAGTGGCGGTATGGGATGCGAAGCGTTGATGGGATGTGATGCGTCACCACGACGACGCTTGTGCCTAGAAATTCTCTGGCTGATTTTAGAAGCGACCAGATGACATCGCTTGAGTATTCGTCTAAATTTCCCGTTGGCTCGTCACATAAGAGCAAATTTGGATTGTGCGCGAGTGCTCTTGCCATGGCAACTCTTTGCTGTTCGCCACCACTTAGCTCCATAGGGTATTTATCGGCTTTGTGAAGCATATTTACATGTTTTAAAAGTTTAGCCACCTGCTTTTTGCTCACATTTTGATTGACGCCTTTGATGATAAGTGGCAGCATGACGTTTTTTTCGACATTCCACTCATTTATCAAGCGGTAGTTTTGAAATATAATGCCAACTCGCTGCCTAAGCTCGCAAAGTCTTTTGTCATCGATGTCGTCCATTTGCGTCATGCAGACATTTAGCTCGCCAGCTAGGGGCGAAATTTCTCCGTAAAATGACTTTAAAAGCGTGCTTTTTCCGCTTCCACTCTTGCCTGTGATAAAGACAAAGTCATTTGCGTAGATGTCTAAATTTACGCTATTGATCACAACCTCGTTGCGCTCATAAGCTAGGCTTAAATTTCTTGCGCTAATTATCTCTTGCATCAGCCAAATACTCCTTCAAAAGCTCGTGTGCTGCTAAATTTTCACGTATTAAGATCGGTTTTTTTATAAAATATTCGCTTTTTTCATCGCTTATTTTGATGAAACACTGCTCAGGTTTGTTAAACGCTCCAAAAGCGACTTTTAGCAAAATTTCACCCTCTTTTATGGTGTAAATTTCTTCAAAATGTAAAAAATGATCCTCTTTTTTTATGATGAAATTTTTGAAATTTTTAATGATATTTTTTACGCTTGTCTTTTCTTTAAAGCTAAAATCCCCAGTCAAAACGCTCTCGCCACTTTCAACCTCACAAGTATAAATAACATCGTAGATATCCTTATCTTGGCGTCTCCAGCGGTCTTCATACTTGCTTGTTACTTCTAAATTTCTATTTTTAAAAGCCTCTATCTTTGAGTTTGTGGGTTCTAAAAATTTACTCAAACTAAAGTCGCAATACTCCTTGCTATCAGTCCGTAGCTCAAATTTACCACCAAGCTTTAGTATCCTCTCGCACTCAAGCGCAAACGCCGATGAGACCACGCGTCTATGCTCTGCCTTGTCCCACGGCACTGGGAAGTGTAAAAATACCCTATTAACTAAATTTGATCCAACTAGCGAGAGTAAGAGCCTTGCGTCTGTGTTTATCAGCCGCACGTTTTCTAGGGCATTTACCTTAGCAAGCTTGGCTACTTGCTCGATGCTTGGCTTATAGACCTCTATGCCGATAACTAGGGCATTTGGGTTGTTTTTAGCCTGATAGAGCAAGTGCCTGCCAGAGCCAAAGCCTATCTCGATAAAAATCTCTTTAAATTTATCTTTTAGCTCGCAAAAAGCTGGCGCAAACTCTTCAAGACTTAAAATTTCACTCACTTTTTTGGTCAAATTTGTCTTTTTCACAGCAAATGCTTGACTGATGACGCCGTTACAACTTTGCTCTTTAAAAAGCTCAAGTGCTTCTTGTAAAAGGCCAACTTTAGCAGGCTTTGTAAGCTTTTCTCCCTTTACGACGACGCCATTTTTGCCTGGCTTTACGGCTAGAAAAAAGCCTTCATCTTCATTTTTTGTGTAGATGAGCCTCTCGTTTCGGCCATTTGCCTGCCAAAGAAATTTGATCTTGTCGTTACCAAATGGAAACGAGAGCTCTTTTAAGGACGAAGCGATGAAATTTGGCATTATTTTATGCTAACTTCTACTTTTGATGACTTATCAGAGGCGATGCCGTATTCATCGACTGCTACGACGCTGTAAGAGTAGCTAGCGCCCGCTTGGACGCTGTCATCTCTAAGCCCAGTATCACTTATGCCGCTAAAGACTTTCTCGCTAGCGCCACTTCTATAAACTGTATATGAGCTAGCTCTATCAACTGCACTCCAGCTTACATTTACGCCGCTACCATCGTAGCTAGCGCTTATGCTTGGAGTTTTTGGTGCGCCAAGTGTGCTACCAACGATCGGCTCTTCTTGCTTCAAGCTCTCAAGACCGTCTTTATCGACTGCTGTGACTCTATAATACCTTGTCGCTGCGTTTGTATTTATGAGATCCTCATAGGTGTTGCTAGTCGTTTTTGCTAGGTATGTGTAAGGTAAAATTTTACTTGTCGTTCTATAAACCTTAAAATAAGCAAAATCCTCAGCCGGCGCGTAATCCCACGTTAAGATGATCTTTTTTGGTGCATTTTTGGTCGCTTGGACATTCGTTACTGTTTTAGGGTAACTCCTTTGTTGTGGCGCTTATGTTTTGGCTTGGTTTTGAGATGACGCCAGAAGAAGTTTTAACTAAGATCCTATACTCATAAGACCTGCCAGGTTTTACCTCAGTGTCGATATACTCGGCATTTAGTCTGCCATTTACCTCTGCGATCTGGCTAAATTTATTAGCTCCTGCATCGCTTCTTTGGATGATGTAGCTAGCTACTGTGCTATCAGGATGTGGTCTCCAGATCACTTTTACGCGGCCTGGAAGCCCTGTGATAGCTTGTGCAAATGGTACAGAGTCAAGTAGTGGCTTAGTTGTCGCAGTTGCGATCGCACCTGGTTGAGAGATGGCGTTGCTTGAGTAGGTTCTCATTTGGTATGAGTAAGTGGTCTCTGGAGCTAGGTCACGATCCACATAGTGCGTAGCAAAGCGGTCTTTTATGTTTGCAACTAGTTGCATTTTTGAGTTTGCATCGTTTGGATTTGAGCGGTAAAGGTAGTAGCCAACGACGCTCTCATCGGTCACTGGGTTCCACTCAAAGCCAACTTCTGTCATATCTGAAATAGTTTTTAAGCTTGTAATCGTTGGTAGTGACGTGCTTTGCTGAGTCGGTACGCTAGAGCCGCATCCCGCTAAGAAAGCTACTAAAAATGGTGTCAATATGCGTAGGGCAAATTTTTTCATCAAAAATCTCCTTGGGAATTTTTTTGTAAATTATTTGGTTAAAGTCATCATACGTTTTTGCGGTAAATTCTACCCTTTTGCCAGTTCGCGGATGGATAAAATAGAGCATATAAGCGTGAAGCATAACCCTGCTTATTTTATCGCCTTGGCTCTTAAATCCGTATAAATCATCGCCTAAAATGTGGCGATTTATGCTTGCAAGATGCACTCTTATCTGGTGCGTCCTGCCTGTAAAAAGCTTTGCTGCTATCAAATTTACTCCACCTTCGCTTAGCAAATTTACAAAGGCACTTTTTGCAAATTTAGCGTCTGCGACGATCGCTTTTTTTAGGCGGTTGTTTGGATTTCTGCCGATTGGCTTGTCGATGATGACGTCCTCTTTTAGGGGTAGGTCGGTGAGCGCTAGATAAATTCGTCCCATGCTCTTATCGCTTAGCTGCTCGCTTAGTTTTGCATGGGCGAAGTTGTTTTTAGCGACGACGATAGCGCCACTCGTGCCCTTATCTAGGCGGTGGACGATGCCAGCTCTTACGTCACCGTTTAAATTTGAGAGCATAAAGCCTTTTTTGTTTAGCCACTCGACAAGTGTCGCCTCTTTGACGCTTGGGGCTTGGTGAACGACGATTTGCGGGGGTTTGTTTAGCACTATGAGATCGTCGTCTTCATATATAATCGGGATATCGAAATTTACTTCGTACTCGTTTTGTACCTCTTTTTTTGGGGCAAAATTTACGCAAATTTCATCGTTTTCATTTAACAAAAAGCTTGGTTTTGAGATAGGCTTTAAATTTACGCTTACAAGGGAGTCTTTTATCAAATTTAAAGCTTGATTACGTGAAATTTGAAGCTCTTTGGCCACTGCAACGTCGAGTCTTGAGCTATTTAAAACATTAAATTTAACCAAAATCAAAGCCTTGTTTGTGATATAATCTAGCCCAAAAATTAAGGTTTGCTTCTTGATAAAACTAGATCGGCGTATTTTAACACATTTTGATTTTATTCAGCCGTTTTTGATCATCCCAATCATAGCCATCTCATACATCCTAGTTTCCGAAGCAAACGATATTTTGGCGAACAAACAGCTTGTATATTTTGGCATCGGATTTGTCTCATTTTGCATCGCATTTTTACTGCCTATTAGACGCATTGACTGGATCATCCCGATGTTTTACTGGGTCTGCATCGTGCTGCTTTTAAGCGTTGATATCTTTGGCGTTAGCAAGCTTGGAGCTAGGCGCTGGCTTGAAATTCCCTTCGTTCACTTCACACTTCAGCCCTCAGAGCTCATGAAGCCAGCCTTTTTGCTGATGCTGGCCTATCTAGTTAAGCAGCGCCCGCCAGAAGTCGATGGATATGGGCTAAAAGACTTTTTAAGGCTTAGTTTTTACATACTTTTGCCATTTGCGCTCATCATGAAAGAGCCTGATCTTGGCACCGCGCTCATACTTTTGATAGTTGGCTACACCATCCTTTTTGTCATCGGCGTAAATAAGAAAATTTGGATCTGCATCATCCTTGCCATAGGATTTTCGGCGCCAGTTTTATATGAAAATTTACATGATTATCAAAAAAAGAGGATCCACGACTTCATCGCCGAAGAGCCAAGCTACCACGTCAAACAAAGTATCATCGCCATAGGTAGCGGCGGGCTAAAAGGTAAGCCAAAGGACGAGGCGACGCAAACGCACTTTAAATTTTTGCCAATCGCCACAAGTGACTTCATCTTTGCCTACAATATCGAGCGTTTTGGCTTTTATGGGGCGCTTCTTTTGCTGGGGCTTTATGGAGCGCTTATAACGCACTTACTTAGCCTAAATTATGGGCTTAAGAATGATTATTTCACGCAGGTGACCTCCACTGGCATAGCCGCGCTCATCTTTGTTTATGTGGGGGTAAATGTCTCGATGACGATCGGCTTTGCGCCGGTTGTGGGCGTGCCGCTGCCGTTTTTTAGCTACGGCGGAAGCAGCTTCGTCACCTTCATGGTACTTTTTGGGATACTGCAAAATCTGCTAACTTTTAGGTTTGATAGAACATATAGCTTGATAAAATTTCGCTTCTAAACCAAATTTTTAGTATTTAAAATTTATCTCCAAACATAGAGTACATCGCTTTTTCTTCTCCCCACATCTCTTTATGTTTTTTAATGCAAGACTTTATGGCATTTACAAGATATTTGATATCTTCTTTAGTGTGAGTGTAATGTATACTAACGCGCACCCAGCCAGGTTTTACGTCAAAGACAGCATTATCTTTTAAATGAAGCAAATCATGCCCATATGGACCAGCACAGTCACAGCCTGCACGTGTTTGGACACCAAAGTCATTGCTTAAACTAGCCGCAAAATCATAAGGCGATACATCTTTTATATTAAAAGCAAATATAGGCAATCTTTCTACATTTTTAGGACAATAATTTATAACTTCATCTATATTTTTTAGTTCCTCGCAAAAGAGGCTTCCAAGCTCATATTCGGCCTTTTTTATCACCTCAAATCCAATCTCATTTCTTAGTTTATAAGCTAAATTTGCACGTATTAGCTGTATTATCGGCGGCGTCCCACCCTCTTCTAAATGCTCAAATTCATTTACAAAAAGATGTGATGTTCTACTTACATATTTGACTGTGCCACCAGCTGCAAATGTTGGCACATCTTTACAGAGCTCTTTTTTGATCACCAAAAGACCGCAGCTGCCCACTCCACCAAGTAGCTTATGAGGCGAGAGAAACAATGCATCAAAATACTTGCAATCAATATTTTCATAAGCACTAAGTGTAGCAGCATCAAGTGCAAAAATTCCGCCATGTTCTTTAACTAGTCTGTAAATTTCTTTATAGTCACTCTTTATGCCGGTTACGTTTGAAGCGGCACTAAAGCAAGCTATGATCTTTCTTTTTGAGTTTAACTTTAAAATTTGTTTTAAATTAAGAATGTCTATCTTGCCGCTTTCATCAAGTCCTATACGCTCTATATCGCAAAGTCCCTCCCTTAAGCTAACTTCAACAGAGTGATGTTCATATGGCGAAATGATGGCAAGCGGCACCTTTACATTTCTTAAATTTTGTGTACCAATAAGCTCTCTTGTTGCTGGCGGCAGATAAATTCCCATTATCTCCTGAAATTTCTTTATCGCAGCCGTTGCGCCTTGACCTGTTGCTATTAGATAAAAGCTATCATCAAGCCCCAAAAGCTCCTTTAGCTCGGCTCTTGCGTTTTCATAGCGTTTTTGCGTTAGCACGGCGCTTGAACTGCTGTCTGAGTGAGTGTTTGCGTAGGTTTTTAAAAATTTTGAAATTTCATCTTCGATAGGCGCATAGGCAAGTCCTGAAGCTGTGTAGTCAAAATAGTAAATTCCATCTTTTAAAATGATATTTTTTCTTACTTCATCTATGGTTGGCACGATTTTCCTTTTGGTTAAAAGCGCGATTATAATGAAATTTTGTATAAAGTGAGGTTACAAGCGGGCAGGGCGCCCACTCGCGTCTGTTTATTTGTTTAAGAAGTTTTTCTCTAACCACTCGTTAGCTTTTGCTTCACTCTCAAATCTTTGGCTCTTAGCAACTTGGTTTGCACCCTCATAAAAACGGATACGAATGCCGTCTTGAACGCTATCGATCTTGATTCTAGTGATCTTATCTTTGTTTAGATAAGTCCTGTCATTTAGTTTTACATACATGTTTTTCTCCTTTTAAAAATTTGGTTTATTTTTTATCGTTTTTCTTCTCGTCTTGTTTTAAAAATAGCTCTTTAAAGCGCTTATTTGCGTAGTCTTCGATGTCGTTTTGAAGCTGTTTATAGGCGTTTATAAGCTCGTGTGCTCTATCATTTAGCGTAGTGCCAGCGCTATCTCCGCCACCTTGCTTGGTCGTAAAGAGATCTTCTTTTAAATTTTTTTGCAAAATTTGTAGATGCGACCAGCATTTTTTATAGTTCATACCTAAAATTTCAGCTGCCTTTGATATCGAGCCAACCTCGGCTATAACGTCTAAAACCTCGGTTTTGCCCTTGCCAAATATAAGCTCGCCCTCGTCGTTTTCTATCCAAGTCTTTGTCTTTACTCTCATCTTTTTGCCTTTCTTTTCCTTAAAACAGCCTAGCTGACAGTACTTCACATCAAAGCCGTAGTCTCTAAGCGTCGAGCGCATGGTCTTTAGCCCGCCGTTAGCCGCCGCCATCTCTCTTGCATCTTTGCAAAAAACTCTGCCCTTTTCGTCGCTCACTTCTTTTAGTTTTAGCGACAATGTAAATTTACCGCGGTCTTTATCCAAGCCACCAAACTGTCCAAGCTCGCAGTTGTCTATCTTGATGCCAAGCCTGGTTGCCTCGTCGCTTACCTCGCCGACCTCTATGCCAAGCTTGTTTGCGATCTTAAAAGCCGTGCCGCAGTCAAGTTTGCCGCTTTTATTTAGCGTTTGTTTTATTAGCTCTTCTAAATTTTTACTCATAAATTCTCTCTTCGCCGCTATAAACGTTGATATTTTCGCCCCTTGCAAAACCACAAAGTGTTAGCTCAAATTTACGAGCGATCACCACGCCAAGGCTAGTTGGCGCTGTCCTTGAGATAAGCGCTGGCACCCCGTGCATAACGGCCTTTGCGACCATCTCTGAGCTAAGTCTGCCACTCACCATCAAAAATGAATTTGCTAAGTTAGCTCCGTCTAAAACGGCCTTGCCAACGGCTTTATCGATCGTATTGTGCTGAGCGATATCCTCGCCTATGTAAAATTTATCTTCGCTCACAAAGAGCTTTGCCGTATGCACGCAGCCAGTCATCTCATAAAGCTCGCACTGCGTGTAAAACTCCCTCATTTGAGCAAGGATCATATCTTTGTTAAATTTAGCTCCGCTTTTTACGGCTCTTGCTGCCATCGCCTGTGGGTCGATGTTTGCCGTTGAGCTTCTGCCACAGCCACTTATTATGACCTTTTCTTCGTCAAACTGCTCTAGGCGCTTTTCGTTCACTTTGGCGCTTACATAGACGCTTAGCTCGTCGCTTGAGAGCCTAACTTCTGTTATGTCCTCTGGCTTTGTGATGACGTTTTCACTGATCAAATAGCCCACAGCAAGCGCCTTTTGATCGGTAGGCGTTGCCATAACGGCACCAAATTTTTTGTCATTTATGTAAATTTCAAGCTTGATCTCACGCACCAAGATATCATCAACTACTTCTTTATTTACACCCCTAAATTTTGTTATTTTGGTTGTAAAAATAGGTTGCATATTGCTCCTTTTGTTTTAAAGCATCTTAGTGATAAACGTAAAAAATTTTATAGATTGTAGTAAAAGCTTTCTTAAATAAAGCAAAAACTTAAACTCATTTAGATGCGTTTACATCACTATTTTAAATATATTTATATATTCATTTTTAGCATATTTCTTAAAGAGATAAATTTCTTTGCAAATTTTCTAAATTTCTCTTTATCATGCCATCTTTATAGATCGCAGATATTATAGCGATCATATCTGGTTTTAGTCTAGCGACATTTGAGATATTGCTAGCATTTATGCCGCCTATCACGCACACACACGCTCCTAATTTTTTGGCCTGCAAGACCGCTTCATGACTACAAAGTGGTGCATTTGGCTTTGTAGGACTTTTAAACATCGCGCCAAAAGCCACGTAGCTAGCGCCATTTTGCTTAGCTTTAATGGCAAGATCTAAACTATCATAACAGCTAACTCCCACATAAGAGTCATTTCCTAAAATTTCATATGCCTCTTTTATGCTCGCGTCATCTTTTCCTAAATGTACAGACTTTGCGCCGATACGTGCAGCAAAAGAAATGTCATCATTTACAATAAATCTCGCTCCAAATTTCTCACATAGGTTAAAAATCTCGCTAGCTATTTTCTCATTTTTAGGCTCTTTTTTTGAGCGAAACTGAAAAAATTTAACCCCACACTCTAAAATTTCTCTAGTGTATTGTAAGGCTAAATTTTCAGGCATCAGCATATCATCACTAATCGCATAAATTTCAGCCATTTATACCCACTTTGTGATTTAGCAAGCGCTTACCAAATTTAGTAGTTATCGCACTTTTTATAGCGTTTGAGATGTATTTTTTAGCTATTTCTATCGCCTCTTCTTTGCTGTGACTATTAGCCAGCAAACAAGCCAGCGCACTAGCAAAGCTACAACCTGCTCCATGCATGATCTCTGGCTTTATGAGTGGCTCTTTAAATTTAACAACCTCGCCAGTTTTTTTAAAAAGCGTGTCTTCACAAATTTCTGAAACCTTACTTCGTTTTAATATCGTATCACAAGGCAAATTTTTAATATCAAGCTCTAAAACCTTGGCCTCATCAATATTTGGAGTGATAATATCAGCAAAATTAAAAAGCTCTTTTAATGCAAATATCGCATCATCTTCAAGTAGTTTTGAACCTGACTTTGCCACGCAAACAGGATCTATAACTACACTAACTCCTCGCTTATGAAATTTCTCAAGCCAAGGGCTAACGCAGGCTATAAGCTCTTTGTTAAAAAGCATACCAACTTTGATAGCATCAATCTCTAGCTCCTCGTTCACCATCTTTATCTGTTCATTTAAATTTTGAGGATTTGTGGCAAAGACATTGCTAACGCCATTTGTATTTTGTGCTGTAAGTGCCGTAATAGCCGTCGCTGCATAGCAAGAAAATGCCTCGCATGTCTTTATATCAGCTTGCACACCAGCTCCACCAACACTATCACTTCCAGCAATGATTAATATATTTTTCATCTCTCTCCTATACAACCAGAAATTTCACTAACACTAAAAGGATCAGCCACTCTCCAACTATCTGAATACTTTTTGATGCTACTCTTAATCGCCTCTATAAGATAGTCCACATCTTTTAGCGTGTGAGTGTAGTGAAAGCCAGCCCTCACCCAGCCAGGCTTATGTGTAAAGAGCGCATCTTCTTTTAGATGAAGCAAATCATGTCCATATGGTCCAGCACAAGAGCATCCCGCACGCGTTTGTATGCCAAACTCCCTGCTTAAAACCTTAGCTAGTTCATAAGGTGAAACGCCAGTTACATTAAAAGCAAATATCGGCAGATGCTTTAAACTATTTGAGCAGTAGCATGTAAGCTCAGGAATTTCAGCCATTCTCTCTTCAAAATAGACTCCAAGCTCACTTTCGTTTTCATATATAGTCTCAAAACCTATTTCATTTCTTAGTTTGTAAGCTAAATTTGCCCTTATAAGGCCTAAAATAGGTGGAGTACCAGCCTCTTCTAGCTGTTCGCTATCTTTGGCAAATACCACATAATTTTTACTGACATAACTTACCGTTCCCCCGCCAGCAAAGGTTGGCTCATCAGCATTTGCAAGCACCTTTTTTATAGCAAGTAACCCACAACTCCCTACTCCGCCAAGTAGCTTATGCGGCGAGAGAAAAAGTGCGTCAAAGTAGTCGCAATCTATGTTTGCATACGCACTAAAACTTGCCGCATCATATGCCACAATGCCACCATAAGATTTTACAAGAGTGTAAATTTTGCGGTAGTCACTCAAAATCCCAGTCACATTCGAAGCCACACTAAAGCTAGCGATGATCTCTCGCCCAACATTTATCTTTAAAATTTGCTCCAAATGATTAAAATCAATTCCTCCATTTTTATCAAGTCTTATGCGCTCAACCTCACATAGTGCCTGCCTAAAGCTTACTTCATTTGAATGATGCTCATACGGTCCAAGCACAACGAGCGGAGAATTTTCATCTGGCTTTAATTTATATCTTTTTTTAAGAGCTGGTGGTGCGTAAATGCCTAAAATTTCTTGAAATTTCTTGATCGCACTAGTAGCTCCACTCCCACAAGCGAAAAGATAAAAGCTATCATCAAGATCTAAAAAATACTTTAGTTCACGCCTTGAATTTTCATAAATTTCAGCAGTTTTAAAGGCGTTTGATGAGCTTATAGAGTGTGTATTTGCATATGTTTCAAGCACCTTAATGATCTCATCTTCGATAGGCTTATAAGCCAGTCCAGAAGCAGTAAAATCAAAATAATGAATGCCATTTTTCAAAATTATATTTTTTCTAATGTGCTCTAAATTTACCAAATCATTTATCCTATTTTTTGCTTAGCATTATAGATTACTTTAGCTAAAAATATGCTACAATCCCAAGACAAAGGAGTCAGCATAAAAGCCCTAAAATCAACATTTGAGCGGATGAAGCACCTTGATATACATGAACTTATCAAATTTCATCTTGTCTTTGATGAGTTTGATTTAAAACGTTCATATTATGATGTTTTTGAAGCGATCGAGACTGAAATTTTAAACGACTTCTTAGCTTTAATGCCAAAATTTTACTTCGAATCTGACACAAACGACGCTATAAAATCAGCTCTCATAAAACTTGCAAGAAGTGATAGAAAAAAATTTAGTGTGAATAAAATTTTGCCTCAAAATTTAGCGAGTAAAGTCTATGCAAAATTATTTGAAAAAAATTTTTTACTGCTTGAAAAGAGTAGAGAAATCCCATTAAAAAGAACAAAACGCCAAGCTCTAAAAAAACGAGACAGAGGGTATAAAGTGGAAGACAAGATCCACTTTAATAGCCATTTTTCAAGGTTTTGGTTTAGGTTTATCGAGCCAAATTTAAAGATACTTAAAGAGGGTAAAAAAGATGAAATTTTAGCCCTCATAAAAAGTGAATTTGACGAATACGCAAGTCTTGGATTTGAAATTTTATGTGGTGAGCTTATGGCGAAGAAATTTTTAATAGATGGCATATTTTTAAGCAGTTTCTGGAGCAGAGATGTTGAACTTGATATGCTACTAAGTATCGATGGTAAAATCATTGTCGGAGAGGCAAAATACAAAGAGCGAAAAGTGTGCAAAAACGTGTTAAATTTGCTTTTAAAAAAATGTGAAAAGCTAAATATCACACCTGATATAATTGCACTTTTTTCAAAGAGTGGATTTAGCAGCGAGCTAAGAAATTTAAAAGATGAACGGCTAAGACTTTATGAAATGAGCGATTTTGAGGAGCTTTTAAAATGAACGAGCACGATATTCAAGCTGGCTTAAAAAGCCTGATAGAACAGACCTATTTGATAGAAAATGAGTATAAAAATTTAACCTCATCTTATATGAGTTTGCAAAATTTCATAAAAGATATCGTAGAAATTTTACCAAACGCCATCTGGGTGTTTGACGAAAAAGATGAAATTTTCCTGCAAAACTCAGAAGCTGTAAGACTTGGCAAGATTTTTCAAGAGATCCCAAAAAAGGAGGGCGAGATCAGCATCGATGGGCAAATTTATCTTTTTAAAACAAATTCTAAAGATAATAAGCTCATTATATCTGCCACAAATATAACCGCCGAAAAACGTACAGAGCGTCTAGCGTCGATGGGACAAGTGGCAGCTCACTTAGCTCATGAGATAAGAAATCCAGTTGGTTCCATATCTCTTTTGGCCTCAACATTGCTTAAGAGGGCAGATGAACGCACTCTACCTATCGTAAATCAAATACAAAAGGCCACATGGCGAGTTGAGCGCATCATAAAAGCAACTCTACTTTTCACAAAAGGACTTAACATAAATGCACGAATTTTTGACTTTTCTCAGCTAAAAAAAGAGTGTGAGGAAGCAATAAATTTTTATGATTATTCTAAAGAGATAAAATTTAGTCTAAATTTTCCAAAAGGCGAATATAAGGGTGATCTTGACCTATTAGCCATCGTCTTTCAAAACATCTTATTTAACGCCATTGATGCTATCGAAGAAAGTGACGACGACGAAGGCGAGATCGTTTTAAGCTACGAAAAGACACCAAATGAGCATAAATTTATTATTTATGATAGCGGCGAGCCTATCAAAGATGAAGCCATTATATTTGAACCATTTAAAAGCAGTAAGCTAAAAGGCAATGGCCTTGGCCTACACCTTTGCTTGCAGATCGTGCAGGCGCATAATGGCAGCATAGAGATCACATTAAATCCAAAAACATTTTGTATAAATTTACCAATCAAGGAGTAAAAAATGACAATAGAAAATGAGCTTAAAGAGTTTAAGAATTCACTTCAAACGCTTGATCTAAGAGAAATTTCAAAGCACGGTACGCAAAATGTGGCATTTATAAGCGTTGACATGATAGAGGCCTTTGCAGGAACTGGTGCACTTGCTAGTCAAAGAGTGGGTGCTATTTCACAAGGCATAGCAAAACTTTTTAGCACAGCCTACAAAGATCTTGACTTTAAGAATTTTATCCTCATAGAAGATAGACACACGAAAGATTCAAAAGAATTTGAATCATTTTTACCTCACGCACTCTTGGGCACAAGCGAAACAGAAACGATCGAAGAGATAAAAAAGCTAAGCTTTTTTAAAGAGATAAAAACCTTTTACAAAAATTCTTTAAGCATAGCGTTCAATAAAGAATTTAATAACTTTCTAGATCAAAACCCGCAACTTGACACTTTTATAGTCACTGGAAACTGCACTGATATGTGCGTCTATCAATGCGTTAGCTACCTAAAACTAAGAGCAAACGAGTACAACCAAGAAGCAAGAGTTATCGTGCCATTTAATCTTACTCAAACCTACGATGTGCCAGGACACAATGGCGACTTTTACCATGAGGTCTTTTCTATGCATATGAAACTTGCACTTGGCGCAGATGTGGTAAAAGATATTAAATTTTAGATCACACCTGAAATATTTACGAGCCTATTAAGATCATCAAATTTAAAGCTAAGTTTATCTTTAAACTTAGCTACTATCTCATCTTTGTTTTCGCTAAAATTTATCTCGCAGCCCAGCAAAAGTCCTTTTATAAAAAGCTTGTGGTCTAGCTCATAGGCGCTTATGCACTCATTTACTACGCTTACTACTTCGCTTGCTAAAACTGGCTCTTTAAAGATAGCCTCCGCCCTAAATGCCACGTATGCAGCACCTCCGTCGTAATCGATCCTATAATAGCTTAGCTCCTCGCCAAGCGCCACGCAAGCGACCATGCTGAGCGTATGACCATTTACAGTTTCGTCCAGCTCAAACTGCGCCGTGCTAAACGCTTCATGCCCAAATTTCTCGCCAAACTCACGCGCTCTATTTGCAAGGCTAAGCAAGCGCTCATCAAAGCCATTTACATTTTCATAGCCCCAAAGCCAAGTGTTAGACGAAAAGCTCTCAGAGCCGATAAACTGCATATCAAACTCCTGCTTGTCAAAGCAAATTTTGCCGCTTTCAAAGTCAGCTTGCCACTTACTAGCCTCAACCACTTGCTTAAAAAGCCGTTTTTGAAGTAGCATCGCTCTGCCAAGGCAAGCGCTAAAAAGCTCACTCCAGTTACTTTTATCTATGCCAAGCTCGTCTAAAAAATGGCTCTTTTTTCTAAAAATATCAAACATTTCTCGTCCTTAAATTTACGCCGATGCAGCGAGCTTTTCTATCTCTTCGCCCACATCGTCGCTTATGATAAACTCAGTCTTATAGATGAAAATTTCACCAGTTGCTTCATTTTTTATCTTCAAGATTAGCCGTTTTTGATTATTTGGAGCATTTTTGCTAAAAACTAGCGAGTAAATTTGCTCCAGCTTTTGCCTGCTAAGCTCACTAAGGCTTAAAAGCACCTCTAGCTCGGCATACTCTCTTACTTTTTGAGGGGCGCTCGCCTCGTCATTTTTGCTAAATTTAGAGTTTTGTTTTAGCTTTCTAGTCTTAAAGTCTAAATTTTGCGCATCTTCTAGGCTATAAACCTCGTTTAAATTTGTCCTAACAAACTGATCGTCGCGCGAGATATTTATCCTAAATGCATAAGGCAGATCGCGTTTTGCCTCGTCTTTTACGATATCTTCGATGTTGCCAAGCTCCCTTTCAAAGACGGCGATCTCGATGTTGCCGTGAAAGTCCAGCACATTTATAGTGCCCATTTTTTTACCGCTTTTTGTGATCCTCGTGCTAAAGTCCTCGATCTTGCCAACCACCAAAATTTCAGCACTTTGCGGCAAGGTCTCAAACTCCGAGCTTAGCGTGTATTTGATCTTATTTATCTCGTCCTTATAGTCATCAAGCGGGTGACCTGAGAGGTAGATGCCAACGCTCTCTTGCTCAAATTTCAAGATCTGTTTAATGTCAAATTCATCATCTATAGTGACGAAATTTATCTTCACATCATTCATGCTATCATCTTCGCCAAAGAGGCTCTCGGCCGCATTTTTACGTATCTGAGCTGCATTTTTGCAAGCTTCTACGATATTTTCTACATTTTGTAAAAGCATCTTACGACTAAAGCCAAACTCATCGAAGCAGCCAGCTTTTATAAGGCTTTCAAAGACCTTTTTATTGACCTTAAATGGATCGATCCTTGAGACAAAGTCGTCCATGCTCTTAAACTCGCCCTTTGCGTCGCGCTCAGCGATGATGTTCTCAATTGCCGCTCCACCAACGCCTTTAATCGCGCCAAGCCCAAAGATAATGCCATCGTGACCCTCATTTTTAACGACGCTAAATTCTTTGGTTGATTTGTTGATAGATGGTGGCAAAGTATCGATGTTTATGCGTTTTATCTCATCGATGTAGCGAACGATCTTATCGACGTTACTCTCCTCGCTTGTTAGAAGTGCCGCCATAAATTCAGCCGGATAGTAAGCCTTCAGATACGCCGTCTGAAACGTGACATAAGCGTATGCTGCGGAGTGAGACTTGTTAAAGCCATATCCTGCAAATTTAACGATCAGCTCAAAAAGATCGTCCGCTTTTTGTCCATTTAGCCCTTTGGCTTCAGCACCTTTTACAAACTCGCCCTTTAGCCTGTCCATCTCCTCTTTGATCTTTTTACCCATCGCACGGCGCACAAGGTCCGCCCCGCCAAGGCTAAAGCCGCCTATGGCCTGCACGATCTGCATGACTTGCTCTTGATAGACGATGACGCCGTATGTTGGCGCAAGGATCGGCTCAAGCTCCTTAAATGCGTATGTGATCGCCGCTTCGCCATGTTTTCTCTTGACGAAGTCATCAAGCATACCACTCTCCATCGGTCCTGGGCGGTAGAGTGCTAGCATCGCGACGATATCCTCAAAGCAGTCTGGGCGCAGGCTAGTTCCTAGCTTTCTCATGCCCTCGCCCTCTATCTGGAAGATACCGATGGCTTGGCCACTTTGTATCATCTTATAAACGCCAGAGTCGTTTTTATCGACCTGCTCCCAGATGATATCCTTGCCAGTGCGCTGTTTAACGAGCTTTATCGCATTGTCGATAACCGTTAGCGTCTTAAGGCCAAGAAAGTCAAATTTTATTAAATCAACGTCTTCAAGGTACTTCAGGCTATACTGCGTGACAAAGCGATCTTCTGGGCTGTTTGGTTGGCGAAATAGCGGGGTTTTGTTCCAAAGCTCTTCGTTTGAGATGACAACACCCGCTGCGTGCTGACCAGCGTTTCTGTTTAGCCCCTCAAGATCAAGGGCAAATTTCCAAATTTTAGCCGCCTTTGGATTTTGACTTATTAGCTCAGCTATCTTTGGCTCTTTCTCGTAGGCGTCTTTTAGCGTGATGTTAAGCTCATCAGGGATAAGCTTTGCCATCGCATCAGCCTCCGCATAAGGCATGTCGCAGACTCTAGCGACATCCCTAATGACACCTTTTGCGAGCAATTTACCAAATGTAATAACGCCAGCAACGTTAAATTTGCCGTATTTTTGCGTGACGTAGTCGATGATCTCGCCACGTCTACTTTGACAAAAATCCACGTCGATATCTGGCATGCTAACGCGCTCTGGGTTTAGAAATCTCTCAAAAAGCAGGTTGTATGGGATAGGATCAAGGTCGGTTATCTTTAGCGAGTAAGCGACCAAACTACCAGCCGCAGAGCCACGTCCTGGGCCAACTGGCACGCCTCTGCGCTTGGCCTCGTTGATGAAGTCCCAAACGATCATCATATATCCTGGGAAATTCATCTTATTGATGATGCCGATCTCTATCTCAAGGCGCTTTCTATACTCTTCGTGTAAATTTTCAGGGACAAATTTCAGCCTCTCTTCAAGACCCTTTCTACACTCATGCTCGAAAAAAACAGCGTCATTTTTGAAGCTATATCTGTTTTCTGGCTCTGGGAGGGTCAAATTTCTCTCCTTAGCGCACTCAAGAGTAAATTTAAAATTTGGCGGAGTTGGGTTGCCAAGCTTGATCTCAAGGTTGCACTTATCCACGATCTCTTGGGTGTTTTCTATCACTTCAGGGATGTCTAAAAATAGCTCGTTCATCTGCTCTTTGCTTTTGACAAAAAACTCATGGACGCTGTGACGAAGTCGGTTTGGATCATCTAAGGTTTTGTTCATCGCGATGCACATGAAAACCTCGTGCGCAGCGGCTCTTTCTTTAAAAGTGTAGTGGGTGTCGTTTGTGGCGATGACCTTGATGCCAGTCTCTTTTGCGATACGCAAAATGTCATCGTCTATGCGCCTTTGATCGCCGATGCCGTGGCGCATGATCTCAAGGTAAAAGTCATCTCCAAAAATTTCTTTATACTCAAGCGCGACCTCTTTTGCCCTCTCGTAGCCTTTAGCGCCAAATTTAACGTTACGCTCGCTTAAATTTAGATGCCAGCTAACCTCTCCCTGCAAGCAAGCAGAGCTACAAACTAGCCCCTCGCTATGCTCTTTTAAGATTTTTTTATTGATACGAGGATAGTAGTAAAAGCCCTCGATGTAGCTCATGGAGCTAAGATACATCAAATTTTTGTAGCCAGTCTCGTTTTTGGCGATTAATATGAGGTGAAAGCGCTGTTTGGTGCTCTTATCGTCAAGCTGCTCGCCGTTATGCACGTAAGCCTCGATGCCAATTAGCGGTTTTATACCATTTTTTTTCATCTTTTTGTAAAAATCAATCGCGCCAAACATGTTGCCGTGATCCGTGATCGCTGCTGCTGTGTCGCCTCTGTCATGGAGCATGTGAGCTAGCTCTTCTATCTTGTTAGCTCCGTCTAGTAGGGAGTATTCGGTGTGTAAATGTAGGTGTGTAAAGCCAGAATTTTCACTCATTTTTTATCCTTTTTAATGAGCGGATTTTACAAAATTTTGGCTAATAAGGCGCTTGATGAAAGCTTAATGATAGCTTTAAAATTTAGAGATTTTTAGTATGTGGCAAGAGCAAAGCGCATGGTTAAGCTGTCACGCTGCGTTCGTTTTATAACAAAGAGGCTCGAGCAAATTTTAAAATTTCATGAGCGAGTAATTTCAGCTCTAAAATTTGAGCTAAGCGGTAAGCGAAGCTAAATTTTGGTAGTCAATTCTTGCGAGTGAGTGGAATTTTAAAATTTGCTCTGCGATATAAATTTATCAAAAGGGAGACAAGGGGACTTGAATTACGAAGCCGTCCCCTTATCTCCCTTTATATCCCCCAATCCCCTCACACGTTCAAGGTGGCATGTTTCAGTGCTTCGCACTACATGCTATTTATGCCAAAAATTCAAGCTTTTTTTAAATTTTTATCAAATTTTAGAGCCCATCAGCTTCTCGGCCATATTTTTGAACTTAAATTCATACAAAAGGTTTGAAATTTTATCCGATGAGTTTAAATTTAGTCCAAGATCGTTTGCTAACATTTTGTAATAAATTTTAGGATTTTGGCTTAGATCAATAGGTGGTGACTTGGAGCTTTTAGAAAGCTTTTTGGCTCCGTCTAAAAGTAGCTTGTGGTGGATAAATTTAGCATTTAAAAAGCTAAAATTTAGCCTTTTTGCAAGGTATCTTTGAGCTAGCGTACAAGGTAGCAAGTCCTCGCCTCTAACGACCAAATTTACCCCCATATCCTCATCGTCAATGACGCTTGCAAAGTTGTAAGCTGGAGTAAAATCCTTTTTATAAATGACAAAATCACCCATCTGCGCTGCCACTTGCCTGCCAAGCTCGTCATTTTCATCGACACTTAGCCTGATAGCGGTTTTATCTTTTGTAAAATTTAGCTTTTTATCTTTGCAAATTTTAGTGTAAATGCCGTTTTCATAGGCATCTTTGGTAGCTCTTGTGCATTCACAAATGTAAATTTTATCTAGCTTTTCAAGTGCGTTTTCATATCTTTTGGCTCTTGTTTTGAAGCTAAAATTTTGCTCAAAGTCGCTAACGTTTTTAGCACCTTTGTCGTAATCTAGCCCCAGAAATTCTAACATGTCAAAGATATTTTGAACAAATTCGCGCCGGTATCTGCCAAGGTCATAATCATCAATCCTTAAGTGCAAAACGCCGCCCAGTGAGCGCGTCAGAAGATAAGTCAAGATGAAGTTGTAGGCGTTGCCAGCGTGTAGATAGCCGCTTGGCGTCGGAGCTATGCGAGAGACTATGCCACCAGATGGTGGCAAATAGTCATTAATCCCTTGGTCTAGCCTCATTTACTCTTAAAGTGCGTCCGCCAAGTTCTTTTTCATTTAGTGCGTCGATCGCCTTTTGGCCCTCGTTCGCGTCGTCCATTTCAACAAAGCCAAAGCCCTTTGAGCGGTCTGTCTCTCTATCTTTTACGATTTTTGCGCGCCTTACTTCACCAAATTGTGCAAAAGCTTCCTTCAACTCTGCCTCTGTCGTTCTATACGACAAATTTCCTACATAAATGTTCACAGGAGTGTTCCTTAAAAAAATTATCGATCTGATCGATTAGAGAAATAATAGCTTATTTCCGTCAAAAAGATGTAAAAACCAAGAAAAATATTACAAATTTTTAAAAAATATCCTTAAATGCAACAAATCGCAACAGCAAGGCATTATAATATCTATCAATAAACAAAATTTATCCTTAAGTTTAAGTAGAATAATTAAATAAAAAATTACAATTTTTTTATAAACTATTTATAAAGTAAATCATTTTTTACTTTATGGTAAGCCTCTTCGCCAAGCAAATTTTTCACTATAAAAAGTGCAAATTCCATAGAAAAAGCAGGTCCCTTGCCAGTGATGATGTTTTGATCTTTTAGCACGTTTTTATCGCTCACGTAGCCTCTTTTGTCGCTTCTTACGTTCTCTTCAAATCCAGGATAGCAGACAAAATGCTCTTTAAGCACACGAGCTCGCTCAAGCACCATAGGAGCGGCACAAATAGCACAAATTAGCTTACCTTTTTTGTCAAATTCTTGCAAAATTTCTCTTAGCTTAGCGTCATTTGCAAGATTTTCTGCACCAGGCAGACCTCCTGGAAGCACGATCGCATCATAGCCTAGCTCCTCCACCTCACGAAGTGTGACATCAGCTTTTACATTTATATTGTGAGCACCTCTGATCTGCGCGTCCTTCAAGCTAGCGATAGATGCTATCGCGCCTGCTCTGCGTAAAACATCGACGGAGGTTAGCGCCTCGATCTCCTCAAAACCATCAGCTAGGATTACGGCTACCTTTTTCATAAAATCGTCCTTTCTCGTGTTATCTGTTTGTTAGGATAAATTTTATATAATCAAAACTTATTTCACAAGAAAGGACAGAGCATGCAAGTAAAAATTATTTACTGCAACTCTTGAAACTATCGTCCGGTAGCTTCTCGTGTAGAAGATGAAATAAAAGCGAACTTTAGTGATGCAAGAGTCGAGTTGGTTGTAGGAGATGGTGGAAATTTCATCGTCGAGGTTGATGGAAACGTTATCTTTTCTAAAAAAGATCGCATTGGAAACGATGAGTCAAGGTTCCCACACGGCGAAGAGATCACAACTCTTATAAACAAATATCTCAAAGAAAAGTCGGCTTAATGCTAACTAGCGGGGCAGGCAACTGCCTCGTTCTTTTGTCTCAAATTTACTCTTTAAAATTTATCTCATCTTTTTTATATTTTCTAAGTAGCTCGTTTATCTGCTTTTGAAATTTGCCCCATCTTGCTTCACTGCCATGCTTTGCATAGAGCTTTTTAGCATGTGAGACTAAAATTTCACTTTTATCCTTTATCAAAAGATATTCGTAGAGCTGATTTATCGCGGCTAAGCCATTTTGTTCAAGCATTAGCTCTATTAAATTTTTTGCTTCAGAGCTATTTTGCTCAAAAAATTTAAAAACAAAGCCAAGGTCGTTTGCCACATTTTCATAAATTTTAGCCACGTCACTATCTGGCTCTAGCTCGTAGTATGCAGCAGATGTGCGAGTGATTTCATGCACTCTAGCTCTAAAGTGGCACTCATACTCTTTTGGCTTGCTAAGCGCTTCTTTGCCAAGAGTAGCCTCTATAAAAGGAGCATAAATGCCGCAATTTATATAAAATCTCGTGCGCTCTGAGCTATTGCCACTACTTTTTTGAAAATTTACAATATAGATAAAATTTGGAATATTTTTGTAGAAATTTAAAGCGCTCTTGCTAAAGCCATTATCCTTAAATAGCGGCTTTAGCAGAGCAATAAGCTCGTCAAATTTCTCTTTCATAAATTTAACGTGCCAGATGCATGGTTATTTATTTGCGCGCTCGATGTACTCGCCACGAACGGTATCAACGCGGATGACCTCGCCTTCTAGTACGTGAAATGGTATCTGAACTACCGCGCCACTCTCAAGAGTAGCTGGCTTTTTGCCGCCTTGTGTATCGCCCTTGAAATTTGGTGGAGTTTCAACTATCTTGAGCTCGACTACTTGTGGCACTTCTACGCCGATTGCGTTGCCGTTGTGAAATAAAATTTCAACCATCATGCCATCGATCATCCATTTTTTAACATCACCCACGTCCTCGTCGCTGATCGCAACTTGCTCGTAAGTAGTCGTATCCATAAACTGGCAAAACTCACCATCATCATAGAGATACTGCATCTCTTTTTCTTCAAGATGCGGCTGCTCACACTTGTCACCTGCGTGAAAAGTCTTTTCAAGAACCTTTCCATCGACAAAAGATTTGATCTTTGCACGAACAAAAGCTGCACCCTTGCCCGGTTTAACGTGTTGATATTCTACGATTTTATAAGGAACGCCGTCGATCTCGATCTTTAGTCCCTTTTTTAGATCGCCCATTGAATATGAAGCCATTTTTTATCCTTTCGTAATTTGTTATATAACTGCGTATTGAGCCCAAACACAAGCTTCAAGTGCGTTTAATCTCTCTAGCGTTTCTGTTTTTATATGTTCATCAACCAAGATGACCGCAAGCGCCATGCCGTGCTCATCTCTACCAAGACGGAAGTCTGCGATGTTTATCTTCTCGTCAGCTAAAATTTTACTGATCTGAGCGATAACACCTGGTACGTCGTGGTTTTTAAAGATGATCATCTTGCCTTTTGGCTTGAAGTCAGTCTTAAAGCCATTGACGGTTACTATGCGTTGTTGATTTTCACCAAAGACCGTGCCGCCAACGCTTACGATGCCGTTTTCAGTCGTAAGACGAACTGTGATCTTGTTTTTAAAGATGCTATCTCCACCTGTGCTAGTTTCGGTAGTTATGCCTTTTTCGTCGCATAAAAATTTAGCATTTACGTAGTTTATCGCATCGCCAAGACTCTCTTTTAAAGCGCCCACGATCGCAAAAGTTAGCATTGAATTTGCATACTCGCCAATCTGCCCGTGAGTCTCTATACGGATAGCCTTGATGGCGCTTTTGTTTATCTGAGCTGCAAGAAATGCCATCTTGCTTGTAAGATCAATATAAGGCTCAACAAACGGCGGTAGATCTTCTGTTTTGATAGGTAAATTTAAAGCATTTGGATAGCTTATACCTCGTGCTGCCAAGATAGCCTGCTCAACCGCCTCAACTGCGATATTTCGCTGCGACTCAAGGGTATTTGCCCCAAGATGCGGTGTGACGCTTACATTATTTAGATCAAGAAGCGGATGGCTTGTCGCTGGCTCTTTTGTAAAAACATCAATACCAGCAAATGCTATCTTGCCGCTTTTTAGCCCTTCATAAAGTGCCTCTTCGTTATAAAGACCGCCTCTAGCGCAGTTTATAAGCCTTACGCCATCTTTCATCTTTGCTATCTCTTTAGTGCCGATCATATCGGTTGTCTCTTTGGTCTTTGGAGTGTGGATCGTGATGAAGTCGCATGCCAAGATGTCATCAAAATTTTTAGTATATGTGCCGCCCATATCGATAACTTTAGATGGATCGATATATGGATCGTATGCGATGATGTCCATGCCAAAAGCTTTTGCGCGAGCTGCTACTCTTGAGCCGATGTTACCAAAACCGATCACACCTAGCTTTTTCTTAAAAAGCTCAACTCCATACCACTTCTCGCGTTTCCAAATTCTATCTAGTTTTAGATCGTTGTGAGCGTATTCAAGTGATCTTGCAGCCGCTAGCATGTGCGCCATAGTTAGCTCAACTGCTGCGATAGTATTTGCAGTCGGGACGTTCATGGCGATGATGCCTCTTCTTGAACAGCCATCTATATCAACGTTATCCACGCCAACACCGGCTCTAACGATAGCTTTTAGCTTCTTACCAGCTTCTAAAAACGCCTCATTTACCTCAGTCGAGCTTCTAGTGATCGCTACATCAGCCTCGCCTAAAATTTTTAAAAGCTCGCCTTTTGGGGTATTAACTGCGTCTATTACATTTATATCTTGTTCTTTTTTTAAAAGTTCAAAACCTACTGGGTGTATCGCATCGCAAACAATGATAGTTTTCATAATTTTACCTCTCTCACACTTGAGTGGATATCGTAAACTCTTAGCTGCAAAATGATATTTTGCAAAAGCCTTGAGTCTTGGGTATTTAAAAAGATCTGGCTCTTAGTGCCATCTCTTACTACAGTAAAATCAACCTCGCTATTTCGCAAAGTCTGCATCAAGCAGAACATAGAGTAGATGTCGTTTTTATCTATCATAAGTTCGTATGCTGTGATCTTTGGCTTTTCTATCTTAGGTCGGTTGTATTCTATAAAAATTTCATTTACGGGCAATACGTAATCTTTTTTCTTAATAGTTGCCAGCTCGTTGATCCAGTTTTCACTGCCGGCTGTGCTTTTGGTTATATTTTGCTCACTTGTAATATTTCTTTCAGTAGTTTGGCTGAAATTTACACTTGCAAATTTAACAAGATAAACTCCAACCAAACCTAACATCACAAAGAGCAGAACAACTACTAATAAAAGCGTGCGTCTGCCCATTTATACTAGCGTAATTGTTCTTTTATGATGTCGCCAAGTGTTACTTTATCATCGTTGTCGTTGATCTCATTTAACACTTCACGCTCTTTTTGTTTTGCTAAACGGCGTATACTTAGGCGAATTCTATTTTTCTTCTCATCGATAAATGCTATAGCAGCTTCGATCTCATCGCCGATCTTTAGCGTGCTAGCATCTACGCTACCTAGATCTTCTTTGCGGATTAACGCATCGACATTATCGCCAAGCTCAACAAACACGCCAAAGTCTTTAATGTCACGGATCGTTCCTTTTACGATGTCGCCTACACTAAATTTATTAGCAAATGCTTGAACTGGGCTTTGTTTTAGATCTTTTAGGCTTAGAGAAATTTTTTGCTCAGCGCTGTCGATTTTGATGATCTTTACTTCAAGTTCGTCGCCAGCTTTAAACATATCTTTGCACTTGTCATTTCTATCCCAAGATGCATCTTCGTTGTGTAGCAAGCCCTCAACGCAGCCTACTCTAACAAATGCGCCAAAATTTGTGATAGTTGTCACAACGCCTTTTACTACGTCGCCCTCTTTGAATTTAGCTTTAAATTCATCAAATGGCTTTGGAAGTAAATTTTTAAGGCTCACTCTTAAGCGGTGTCCTTTTGCGTCTATTTCGATAACCTCAACATCGATCTCTTGACCTTCGCTGATGTGATCTTTTGGATTTTTGATATTTTTGTCCCATGAAATTTCAGATATATGTAAAAATCCTTCAATATCATTTCCAAGATCGACAAATGCGCCATAAGGCTCGATATTGCTAACTGTTACTTTTATAGTGTCGCCAACTTCTAGACCATCATTTATGATCTCTTCCCAAGGATCTGGAGTAGCAGCCTTGATAGATAGAGATAGATGGCGTTTTTCGTTGTCATAGCTGATAACTTTAACTAAAACTTTATCGCCTTCTTTGTATAAAGAGCTAGGATTTACTGGGCCTTTATAGCTTATCTCGCTGTAGTGGACAAGTCCGTCTACACCGCCAACATCAACAAACATACCATAAGTTGTGATTTTCTTAACTGTGCCCTCTATAACGCTATCGTTTTCTACTATGTTTGATAGAGCTTCTTTGCGTTTTTTGCGGTCGTCATCTAAAATTTTCTTTCTTGAGACAACGATGCTGTTCTCTTCTTTATCAACTTTTATAACTCTTACTTTGTATGATTTTCCAACTACGCCCTCAGCGTTTTTAAATCCGCTGTGCGTTCTTGGTAAGAAAAATTCTACGCCATTTGCGTCTTGAGTGATAAAACCACCTTTATTTTTTCCAACTACTTTTACGTCGATTTCGCCAGAATTTTCAGGATCGTAAGCTTCGATGAAAGCTTTAACTTTCTCTTTTCTAAGTGCTTTTTTGTGCGACACTATAGGTCTTCCATTTCTTGATCCAGTTATTACAACTTTGATCGTATCGCCAACTTTATGCGTCAGGTTGCCGTTTGCGTCAGTGATCTCAGAAACATTTAAAATGCCTTCTGACTTCTTGCCAACGTCGATTAAAACCTCATCGCCATTGATACTGACGATCTTTGCGTCACTATCTTCTTCAGTCTTTTTAAAAGACTCCTCTAACATCGCAGCAAAATCGATATCTTCGATATCTTCGTCTTTTGCTTTTCCTAATTGAACACTTTTGTTCACAGCCATCTTGATCCTTTAAATTTTATTATGCCAGTAGAGGCAAATTGGCTTATTATAGTTAATTGTGGCTTTAGCTAGGATAAATTTTATACTTTTTTGATTCTGTCAACGACTTTTTGTATGATCCAGTCAGGTGTGCTAGCACCCGCACTTATACCACACAAATTTTTGCCATCAAACCATGATCCCTCAAGTTCTTCTTCGCTTTCTATTAGATAGCTATCTTCGCAGAAATTTTTAGATATTAGGTAGAGTTGCTTTGTGTTTGAGCTGTTTTTTCCGCCGATGATTATCATCACGTCAGCTCTTTTTGCTAAATTTTTAGCAGCCTCTTGGTTTTCAAATGTCGCGTTGCAGATCGTGTTAAAAACGCGCAGCTCTTTTACATGAAGCATGAGATAGTTTGCGATCTGCATAAATTTCTCAACTTTTCTAGTAGTTTGGCTAACAAGCGCGACCTTTTGCTTAAATTTAACGCCCTCTAGCTCGCTCTCTTCAAGCACGACATAGACATTACCCTTGGCATACGACTTCACCCCTTTTACCTCTGGGTGATGCATGTCGCCAAAGATCACCACATCGTAGCCCTCTTCGCTCATTTTTTCGCAAATTTGTTGTGGCTTTGTCACAAATGGACAAGTTGCGTCGATCACTTTTATATCGGTCTTTTTTAGCTCTGCAAGGTCGTTTTTAGTGATGCCATGAGTGCGGATGATCGCCTTTTTCTCATCTTTTAGCTCATCTATACCCTCAAGCGTCTTTACATTGTAGTTTTTCTCTAGCCTGTTTATCTCTTCGTTATTATGTATGAGCGGGCCGATAGTTGCGGCATCTCCAGCATTTTCAGCTATCTTTATCGCCCTTTTTACGCCAAAGCAAAATCCATAACTACTAGCAAGCTCGATCTTCAACTCTAGCTCCCATTTTCTTTAAAATTTCAGCAAAATTTGGAAACGAAGTGGCGATAAATTCGCTCTTTTCTATCTGCATACCACATTTTAGTCCAAGTATGGCAAAGCTCATGGCGATCCTGTGATCTCCGTGGCTATCTATCGTGGCAAATTTAGCCTCAGAGCCATTTATGATAAAACCATCTTCAAGCTCGATAGCATCGACACCGCACTGCTTTAGTGCATTTATCGTGACAGCTATCCTGTCGCTCTCTTTTACGCGAAGCTCTTTTGCGTTTGTTAGCTTGCTTTGGCCCTTGGCGCAGGCAAATGCGATGGCTAAAGCTGGGGCTTCATCGATGAGCCATGAGATATTTTCGCTAACTTCTACGCCTTTTAAATTTGGCGAGTATCTAACCTCAATATCGCCGATATCTTCGTATTTGCTTGAGGTTTTGTGAAATTTTATCTCAGCGCCCATTTTTTCTAAAACTCTGTAAGCTTCGATGCGAGTTTTATTTAGCAAGATATTTTTTAAAACAATATGCGAATTTGGGATAATTAAAGCCGCAACCGCAAAGAAAAATGCCGAGCTTGGGTCATTTGGCACGTCTATATCAAGTGGCGAAAGTGGCGATTTCATAGGCTCTAGAGTGATCTTTAAGCCATCTCGCTTTATATCAGCTCCCATACCAGCTAACATGCGCTCGCTGTGGTCTCTGCTTAGCTCTGGCTCGCTAAATTTGCAGCCATTTGAGTAAAGAGCCGCCAGCAAAAGCGCGCTTTTTACCTGAGCTGAGGCGATCTTACTCTCAAAGCTAAATTTCTTAAATTTAGCCCCTCTTATGCAAATAGGAGCGTTGTTTGCATCGTTTGCACCATCTATCTTTGCCCCCATCTCATTTAGAGGCTTTGCTATCCTTGCCATCGGGCGAGAATTTAAATATTTATCGCCACTTAGCACAAAAAAGCCGTCCTGTGCGGCTAATAGTCCCATAAAAAGCCTCATCGCTGTGCCTGAGTTGCCACACTCCAAAATTTCATTTGGCTCTTTTATCTTTTGTGGCGGAGTGATCGTTATTTCAGCGTCGTTATCTTCGATCTTTGCGCCTAAGAGCTCGACTATTTTTAAGGTATTTAGCGTGTCGCCTGCTCTTAGGTAGTTTCTAACGCGAGATGGCTTGTCACTTAAAAGCGAAAACATCGCGCATCTATGCGAGATAGACTTGTCAGCTGCGATGTCATCGATGGTTAAATTTAGACTTTTTTCTAGTGGATAAATTCTCATCTTATTCCGATATTTAGTTTCTCTTTTAGCTCGCTTAAAATTTTATCCATAAGCGCGTTTATATCGTCATCTTCGAGCGTTTTTTCCATATCTTGAAATGTAAATTTAAGGCTAAGACTGATCGCGCCGTTTAGTTTCGCATCTTTATAGATATCAACCGGCAAGAACTCTTTTAGCTCTTTTAAATTTAGCCCTCTTATGCACTCATAAATTCGTCCTGCCTCGAAATTTTCAGGCACGATGAGGCTAAGATCTCTTGTCGTGCTTTGAAATTTTGAGTATGGCACTGCTAAGACCGGCTCAAATTTAAGCTTTGCAAAATCAATCTCACAAACATAAGTTTTAGGCAGATCCCTTTTTACCTCTACTCTTGCATCGACTCTGCCGATATAGCCGATCTTTTCGCCATTTTGATAGATGTGTGCCTGCTCGTATGGGCTAAGATACGATATTTCGCGGCAAGGTTTTAGCTCAAATTTACCTATGACATTTTGCACCATCGCTGCAAATGCGTAGAAATTTGCCTCTTCACCCTTTGCGCCGTTTATGAGTGTTGGCTCTTTTAAGAGACCTGATACGACAAAGCCTAAATTTAAGCCTTGATTTGCATTTTCGTCAAAGACTTCGCCAAGCTCAAAAAGCCTAACTGAGCGTTTTGAGTTTTTGATATTTTTCTCGCTCGAGCTTAGAAGGTGGTTTACAAGTGCTGGTCTAAGCGTGTTTAGCTCGTTGTTTATAGGATTTAGTATCTTTATCTTGCAAGGCTTGAAATTTAGCTCACTTAACTCATCAAGGCTGTCAAATACGTAGTGTACGCTTTCAAAAAAGCCATTATTAGCTGCACGGCGCCTTAAATTTAAAGCATTTTTATAGTCAAAATATGTCTTATTTAGCCTATTTTTCTCAGAGAAATTTAACGGCGTTGAGGCGATATTGTCGATGCCTATTATCCTCACGATCTCCTCGCAGATATCATGCGAATTTACGATATCATGACGAAATAACGGCACTTTTACGTTAAAGCTCTCTTGCTCGACATTTACCGCGATCTCAAAGCCAAGTTTCTTTAAAATTTTAACGACATCGTTTCTAGCAACCTCTTGCCCTATCATATTTTTAAGCTCGCCAAGCGAGATACTAAGCGTGATAGGCTCGGTGTTTAGAAGTGATTGCTGTGAGCCAGCAAAAAGACTTAAGCTATCTTTAAAGCCAGCTAGTTTTTTGAAAAGATAGTCCGCCCCATAAGCTAAATTTGGCTCGCTACCACGGCTTGAGCGATAAACTTGATCACCTTTTGGTAAATTTTTATTTTCAAAAATGGCCTTTGAGACAACATCTGGTTTTACGTAGCTAGCCTCTACCAAGATCACCTTTGAGCCCTCATCTACCCTAGCCTCATCGCTTTGGTAAATTCCAGCAACGCCTAAATTTTTATCCTCACAAAAGACCACGCACTCGCCATTTTCGCCATTTTTGATGTCAAAAACTGCTTTTTCACCCTCGCCCACAAGCTTAGCGTGATCATAAGCTCTAAACAAGACGCCAGTGCAAAATGTCGCGTACTCAAGCAGTCTTTCTACTAAATTTGTCTTTTGGCATTCGATGAGAGCTAGGCGCAAGCGAGTTAATAAATTTTCATTTAGCCCACTTTTTAGCTCAAATGCCTTATACAAAAACGAGCCATTTACCTTATCTTCGGTTCGCACAGATGCGATCCTGCCGATGCCTAGTAAATTTTCGCTATCTTCATTTTCGTGGCTATCTTTCATATTTAGATCAAGCGCGGTGCAAATTTCTCTTGCGATGCCGTGTAAATTTTGGCAGTCGCCTCTGTTTGCTGTGACATCAACCTCGATGATCACATCTTTAAACGCTTCAAATTCGCCAAGACTTGTGCCAAGTTTTAGCTTGCCGATACTCTCATCAAGTGGCAAGATGCCGTCATTTGTCTTAGGTAGCCCTAGCTCAGTTGAAGAGCAGATCATGCCGCATGACTCGATACCTCTTAGCTTTGCCTTTTTGATCTCAAGACCATTTGGCATCGTCGTGCCAATGAGCGCAACTGGCACAAACTGACCAGCCTCGACGTTTTTAGCCCCACACACTATCTGAAGCGTTTCGCTGCCAACGTCTACTTGACAAACGCTTAGCTTATCGGCGTCTGGGTGCTTTTCTCTACTTTTTACGTAGCCAACTACGATGCTCTTTGGTAAATTTATCTCTTTATAGCTATCAACTTCTAAACCGATTGAATTTAATGTCTTTGAAAGTGTCTCGCCGCTAACCTCGCTAAGGTCGACCCACTCGTTTAACCAATGCTTTGAAATTATCATTTAAACTGCTCCAACAATCTTAAATCTCCCTCAAAAAGTGACCTTAGATCAGGCACTCTATGAAGCAACATCGCAAATCTCTCAACGCCAAGGCCAAAGGCATATCCACTTACATTTTTATAGCCAACCGCCTTAAATACATTTGGATCAACAACGCCGCATCCAAGCACCTCAAGCCAAGTAGTCTGCTTGCACACCCTGCAGCCCTTGCCATGGCAGAATATACAACTAATATCAACCTCTGCGCTAGGCTCCGTAAATGGAAAGAAGCTAGGGCGAAAACGCACTTCAACGTCGCCAAACATGTGCTTTAAAAAGCCTTCAAGCATTGATTTTAAATTTGCAAAGCTAACTTTCTCATCATCCTCCACTACAAGGCCCTCAACCTGGTGAAACATCGGTGTATGCGTTAAGTCCATATCACGTCTAAAGACCGTGCCTGGCGCTATCATGCGGATAGGTGGCTTTTGATTTAACATAGTTCGCACCTGAACTGGGCTCGTATGCGTCCTTAAAAGTCTAAAATCATCTAGGTAAAATGTATCTTGCATATCCCTTGCTGGGTGGTATTTTGGTAAATTTAGCGCCTCAAAGTTGTGAAAATCATCTTCTATAAGCGGCCCAGTCTCGAGCGAGAAATTTAGAGCTAAAAAGTACTCAATTATCTTATCCATCGTGGCCATCACAGGGTGCAGCGCCCCGCTAGCGACAGGCTCGTTAAAGAGCGTGATATCAGCGGCCTCTTTTTTCATCTTACTATCTATCTCTTGCTCGCTAAGCTCGGCCTTTTTAGCTTCTATAAGCGCGCTTAGCTCATCTCTTTGCTTGTTTAAATTTGCTGCAAATTCCTTTTTCTCATCCTCGCCAAGCTCTTTTAGCTTTGCAAAGCCTTGCGCCAAGATACCCTTTTTGCCAAAAATTTCTACCCTGACCTTCTCCAGATCATCAAGAGTTGAAATTTCATTTTTGATTTTATTAATGAAATCTTGCAATTTTTTACCTTTATGAATTTTTGCATCGATTTTATAGAAAAAGAGTTAAAATCAAGATAAAAAGCGCGAAATTTAAGCACACTTTGATATAATTTCTCAAACTTTCAAAGGAGCTAAAATGACCATATTTGAAAAGATCGTTGCTGGTGAAATTCCTTGTAACAAAGTGCTTGAAAGCGAGAACTTTCTAGCTTTTAACGACATCAACCCAAAAGCGCCGATCCACATCCTCATCATCCCTAAAAAACACTACAAAAACTTCCAAGAGATGGATCCAGTTTTGATGGGTGAGATGACTAAATTTATCCAAGAAGTGGCGAGCTTAATGGGCGTTGATAAGAGCGGTTACCGCCTCATAACAAACTGCGGCGAAAACGGCGGTCAAGAGGTTATGCACCTACACTTTCACCTGCTTGCTGGCGCAAAACTTGGCTGGAGCGAAGGCGTAGCTGATCCACAAAGCACATTTTAAAAATAAAATTTAGACTCTTTTTGAGTCTAAATTTCACTTCAAATTTTTACTTTTTAAAACATCTAAAATTAAATAAATTTATTTCCTAGCAGCTTTTACCGCTTCAAGTAGCTCTTCAAAGCCTGCTTTACTTGAGTGCTCGACGTCCTTTAGTATCTCGACACCTGCTAAATACCCCTTATCTTTGTCAGCAAAAATCGCCATAGCCTTATCTAGTCCGTGATGAACATTTTCGTGGTGCGCAGCTATGCTTGAGAGGGTTCTTGGATCTTTGATGATGGTATTTTTCACATCTTTTTCATACCACTTGCCAAATCTACACTCATGCACACTTTGAATTTTATTTATCTCGCCAAGCAAGACGCCTCGGTAGCCATTTAGCTTCATGTTGATGTGATCTATCTTGCCGTTACTTACATTGACCTCGTTTGTTACGTTTAGGGCTTGATTTAGGATGTTTTGCGTGTTTGCATTTACGCTTGAGATGTTGCCCTCAAAGCCGCCTAAAATTTGCATCGCATTTGCTGAAATTTTAGAGAAATTCTCGCTCATTTCGATCATTGTGTTTGCACTTTGCTTAAGGCCATTTATATTTACTTCAACCTCAAGTGTAGCCTTTTGCGTGCGCTCTGCAAGCTTTCTAACCTCATCTGCAACGACTGCAAAGCCTCGTCCATGCTCACCCGCACGAGCCGCCTCGATAGCAGCATTTAGCGCTAGCAAATTTGTCTGATCTGAGATATCTTTTATGAGATTTATGATCTCAACGATAGAATTTACGCTTCCATCAAGCGAAGAGGCGTCGTTTGAGAGATCGCCGCTCATCTGGCTTACTTGCTCGATCGAGCTTAAAATTTCAGCCGTTTGAGACTTTAGCTCGCCTGTTTCTTTGAAGGTTTTTTCATTTAAATGGTTTATATTTTCAAGCATTTTTAGGTTTTCTTCGATGGTTGATTGTAAGAAATTCATACCATCTTGATAGCTAGTAAGCAGCAAATTTACAGCCTCTTGCTTATCCTTAGCTTGCTCTTTTGGCTCGCAAGTTTTGGCATTTTTTAGCTCATTTTTAAGTGCTAAAATCTCAGCCTTTAAAGCTTCATTTTCTCTCTCTAAAGCTTCATTTTTACTACCAAGCTCTCTATTTTTGCTGTCAAAAAACATTTTTCATCCTTTAAAATTTGTAAATTTTGCGTAATTATAACTCTTTTTACTTAAGCCAGTCGTCTAAAATTTGAATTTGCTCTTCAACACTTTTATTTGCCGTGCCACCTTTTGAAGTGCGGGCCTCTTTTGAAGCGTGCAGATCTAGAAATTTGATGACATTTTCATCTAAATTTTCATCGACACTTTTTAGCTGCTCTTTGTTTAGCTCACTTAGATCAAGTCCCAAGCTTTCAGCCTTTGCCACAGCTTTACCGGTGATAAAATGTGCCGTTCTAAATGGGATATTTTTCTCACGCACTAAGTAGTCCGCTAGATCAGTTGCACTTAGATGCCCTGTTTTTGTCGCTTTTAACATATTTTTTTCATTAAATTTAGCCGTTTTTATCATCTCATTTAGGATAGTAGCCGAGCTTAAAATGGTCGCAACACTATCAAAAACGCCCTCTTTATCTTCTTGCATATCTTTATTATAAGCAAGTGGCAAGCCCTTCATCGTAGTTAGCAGCGCTACTAAATTTCCATTTACACGCCCAGTTTTGCCGCGTATGAGTTCAGCGACGTCTGGATTTTTCTTTTGAGGCATGATGGAGCTACCCGTGCTATAAGCGTCGCTAATACTTACAAAGCCAAATTCCTGCGAGCTCCAAAGTATGAGCTCCTCACAAAACCTAGAAGCGTGTGTCATAAAAACGCTAATGTTAAATAAAATTTCAAGCGCAAAGTCGCGGTCGCTCACGCTATCCATCGCATTTTGAGTGCAACCTGCAAAGCCAAGCTCGCTTGCAACGATAGTTCTATCTATCTTGTGCGGCGTACCAGCAAGGGCTGCTGAGCCAAGAGGACTTAGGTTGTTTCGCTCATACGAGCTGACAAATCGATCAAAATCCCTCTTAAACATAAACGCGTAGGCTAGCAAATGGTAGCTAAGGCTTACTGGCTGGGCGTGCTGAAGGTGTGTGTAGCCTGGCATTAGCGTATCTTTATGGTTTTTGGCCAAATTTGCAAGCGTGGCGATGAGCTCTTTGATGAGAGATGAAATTTCTAAATTTTTCTTCAAAACATAAAATTTAAAATCAAGCGCAACCTGATCATTTCTGCTTCTAGCTGTGTGAAGCCTGCCGCCAAGCTCAGCTCCGATGATCTCGCTAAGGCGCTTTTCAACCGCCATGTGTATATCCTCATCCTCTATCTTAAAAGCAAATTTACCAGCTCTTATCTCAGCCAAAACCTCATCAAGCCCCTTTATAATCGCTTCTGACTCGTCTTTTTTCAAAATTCCGCAAATTCCTAGCATTTTAGCATGCGCCTTACTGCCAGCGATATCCTCTTCAAAAAGATTTTTATCAAAATTTATAGAAGCGTTAAATTCCTCAAGCAACTTCGAGCTAGCCTCGCTAAATCTGCCCTCCCACATCTTTTTATGTGCGTTTTCATCCTTTTTCATAGCTTTGCCTTTGATTAATTTTGTGTGATTTTAACAAAATGGTGCTTAACTAGGCTTTTACAAGCATTTTAAAAAATAAAATTTTTTGATCAAAAAAGAGAAATGTAATATAAAAATTATGTTAGAGTATTAAAAAAGTTATATATATAATTTACATTTAAGGTTATTAAAATATAATTCGCCTAGCAACTTTTTAAAAACTATTTCAAGTTTTTTGATTTATTGCCGATATAGTTATAAATAAAGAAATAAACTAAAAAGGAAGGACGATATGCAAATAGATGCAAATATGAACTCAAATGTTTTCTATCATAATGGCTACACATCTATATCATCAAGTAGCGCTAAAACCAGCATATTAGTATCTTCTGGCTATGGTACAAAAGATATCGTTAGAAGTAATGATGTGCATGTCGAACAAAGAGAAGAGGTTAGACAAAAACCTACAATTATTAGAAAAGAAGATGTCACAGAGTTACAAAAAAATTTAGAAAAATTACAAGATCAAAGAAGCGATATAGCTGATCAAATTTCAAGCATCCAGCACCTGAAAGATCGTGATTCTATGCAGATGCTTCATCATCTAAATTTAGAACAATCAAGCATTCAGAATAACATTTTAAGTATTAAAACTCAGATGACAGAAATGGTACAGGCTTAAGACTAAGCCTTACCGATAATAGTTTTTAAAACCAAACAAAAATCCTCTAAAAAGTATCCCATTGACTTATAGAAGTTACTGCTAGCGTTTTGTTCAAGCTCTTTTGCAAGTTGCTCGGCATAAGGTAAGAAAAATGAGAGGCTAAAAGCAGCAAGAAGTCGCATAGACTCTTTTGTCGCCTCTTTTTTTAAGATATTTGCTATCAAAATGAGCTGATTTGAGATGCTATCAACCTCACCCATTTTTGGCTCAAAATTTATAGCCTTGTAAAATTGCGCCAAATCATCTTTTGCGCTTGAGAAATAGTAGCTTGCTTCAAATTTTGCCTTCAAAATGACAAAATCATCACACAAGGCCGCACTACTCTCATCTTTGATAAATTTGGCGTAAAGCTCATTTCCTTTTATGTTCGCATCGCTCTTTGTCTGCGTTATCCACGCATTTGTCTTTTTGATACGCATAAAAGATGAGACACCCAAGATACCGTTAAAATTTGTAGCAAGTGCAGCCGCTACGACGCTGTAAAGCTCTCCAAGTCTCAAATTTAATCCTTAAGCTTCAAATATCTAAGTCTAAGCGCATTTAGCACGACAGTAACTGAGCTTAAGCACATCGCCATCGAGCCATAAACTGGACTTAGAAGCAGTCCAAATACCGGATAGAGCACGCCAGCAGCCACTGGTATGCAAATGGCGTTATACATAAATGCCCAAAACAAATTCTCTTTTATGTTGGCAATAGTCGCATTTGCAAGCTTTACAAGCCCGCTCACGCCACGCAAGTCATTTTTTACAAGCACGATATCGCCAGCACCTTTAGCGATGTCTGAGCCTGAGTTCATAGCGATGCCAACGCTTGCTTCTTTAAGCGATGGCGAGTCGTTTATACCATCTCCCACGAAGATCACGCCACCTCGGCTCATTAGCTCTTTTACTTTGTTAAATTTATCCTCAGGTAGCATGTTTGCGTAGTACTCGCTCACATTTAGCTTGCTAGCGATATTTGCCACTACTTTTTTATCGTCACCTGATAGGATCACGCTTTGTAAATTTAACCTTGAAAGCTCATTTATAACGCTATTTGCTTCATTTTTTAGCTCATCGCTTAGCGTTAAAAAGCCGCTAAATTTTTGATTGACTGCGCAAAGTATGACGCCACTTCCATCACTTGTAGCCTCTTTTATCGCTTTACTATCAGCTTCATTTAGCAAGATATCGTTTGCTGCGAGCAGTTTTTCGTTGCCTATTATTATCTTTTCACTCTCATCTTCATAGACGATGCCTTGACCAACTACGTTTTGAAATTTGCCATTTAGCTTTTGTAAATTTATGCAATTTTGTTTTGCATATCTTACGATCGCTTTTGAGATCGGATGCTCGCTTAAATTTTCAGCAGATGCCACTAGCTCTAACTCTTTTTCACTCAAATTTGAGTTTTTGACGCTGATTAGCCCCTTACTTAGCGTGCCAGTTTTATCAAATGCTACAAATTTAGCATCTTTTATAAGCTCTAAAACTTCTGGGTTTTTAACCAAAATTCCAGCCTTCGCGCCACGCGCGAGGGAGCTTACTATTGCTATTGGCGTGGCAAGACCAAGTGCGCACGGGCATGAGATGATAAGCACGCAGATCGCGCAAGAGATTGCATAGGCGAAATTTCCACTAAAAATTATCCATATTAAAAATGTAAGCACAGATATCGCCACGACGCTTGGCACAAAGATGTTTGCTATCTTATCAGCCAGCCGTCCGATAGGCATCTTTTTGGAGCTAGCGTCGCTTAACAAGCTTAAAATTTGAGATAGTAAGCTCTCGTAAGAACTCTTTGTCACCTTGACGCTTATGTAGCCATTTGTGTTTAGAGTGCCGGCAAATACGCTATCTCCTACCTCTTTATAAACAGGCAAGCTCTCTCCTGTAAGCATCGAAGCATCGATCTCGGCGCCACCTTGGACTATCACACCGTCGCTTGGGACGTTGTAGCCATTTTTTACGATGACGATATCGCCTACTTTTAGCTCATTTACATTTACCTCTTTACTCTGCCCGTCTGGCATGACCAAAAAGGCGGTCTTTGGTGAAATTTTAAGTAGCGTCTTTAGATAGTCGCCAGCCTTTGCCTTTGAGCGCTCTTCAAGGTACTTGCCAAGCAAAACAAAAGCTATGATCATCGCCACGCCCGAGACATAGACGTTTTTTAGATCATCTGGGATGAAATTTGAAAAGATCACAACAAAAAGCGAGTATAAAAATGCACTGCCGCTTCCAAGAGCTACAAGTACGTTCATATCATAGTTTTTGTTTTTGACAGCCTCTATGGCGTGAGCAAAGAAGTCTTTGCCGCTAAAAACTAGCACCAAAAATGCTAAAACTAGCATGAGTAAATTTACTAGCATATTGTGAGGTGCAAACATCTCAAGCGCCATTATCACGATGCTTGCTATAAATGCAAATATAAATTTGTTTCTTATCGAGGTTATATGCTCGTCTCTTTTGGCTTCAAATTCATCGATATTTGTCGCCACAAAGTAGCCAAGCTTCTTTATCTTTTGCTCTAAAACTTCACGCACACTGGCGTCTTTTAGGACAAACTCACCGCTTGCGTTTGCGAAATTTACATTTGCTTCAAGCACGCCATCTATCTTTTTAGAAACTTTCTCGATAGCGTTTGAGCAATTTACACAGCTCATTCCCGCTATATTTAGCTTGACTTTTAAAGGCATATCAAAGCTCCTTTATAACGTCAAATCCCAGATCAGCCATTTCTGATTTAAATTTCTCTACATCGCCATCTTTTATATCAAGGCTTACTTGCCTTGGCTCTTTGCTAAGATCGACTTTTATCTCGCCAAAGTCATCTTCAAGTGCGTTTTTTATAGTATTTGCGCAGTTTTGGCAATGCACGTTATTTACCTCAAATGTTTTCATATTATCTCCTTTATCATGTGGTCGTATTCGTGTAAATTTATGATCTTTTTGGTGTTAAATTTAAAGCCAAGGCTCTCGTAAAATTTACGAACTTTTGGCTTATTTACATCAACTATCAGCGAGACCTTTTTATGTCCTAGCTCTTTTGCTTTGGCAAATGAGTGCAGGATAAGCTCTTTTGCAAGACCTTGGCCTCTAAATTTCTCATCCACAGCGATGCTATCTATATAAAACTCATCATCAAAGCACTCTTTTTCTACCTTAGCGTCTTTGCCAAGTGCCTTTAGATGCTGTGAAATTTCTCTATCAAGCTTAGCTGTGTCGCCGCCAAAGTAAGCGCACATCGCAGCGATGATCACGTCGTCACGTTTATAGACATAGACATTTTTATAGCTAAGTCTATTTGTCTCGCTTTTAAAAAAATTCTCCAAAATTTCATCGCTTTTTGCAGGATCGTCGTAGCCACTTAGCTTGTAGGCGATATCCTCCATCGCTAAATTTAGTAGTTTTATGCAGATTTTTGCATCTTGTTTTTGAGCATTTTTTATCATGGCATGATTATATGCCTTTAGCTTAAATTTTTACCAAATATTTTTTCAAATTTACAAATTAAGCGCTTTAGCAGGCAAACTAAAAATGTTTTAAAAAAGTATAAAATTTTTTTAGTTATAATCCGTAAAAAATTTATTTAAGGATATTTATGGGACGAGCATTTGAGTACCGAAGAGCAGCAAAAGAAGCTAGATGGGATAAGATGAGCAAGGTATTTCCAAAACTTGCAAAGGCTATAACAGTAGCGGCAAAAGATGGCGGATGTGATCCAGATATGAACCCAAAACTTCGTGCAGCCATCGCAGCAGCAAAAGCTGAAAATATGCCAAAAGATAACATCGATGCGGCTATAAAAAGAGCAAATGGCAAAGATAGTGCTGATATCAAGACTATCTTTTATGACGGCAAAGCAGCTCACGGCGTGCAAATCATCGTTGAGTGCGCGACTGACAACCCAACAAGAACGGTCGCAAACGTCAAGGCGATATTTAGCAAAAATGGCGGAGAAATTTTGCCAAGTGGTAGCCTTAGCTTTATGTTTACAAGAAAGAGCGTTTTTGAGCTTGAAAAGCCAAGTGCTAATATCGAAGAGATCGAGCTTGAACTGATTGATTACGGACTAAGCGACATCGAAGAAGACGAAAATGCGCTATTTGTTTATGGCGATTACGCAAATTTTGGCACACTTCATGAAGGCATAGAGAAGCTAAATTTAGTAGTTAAAAAAGCTTCACTTCAGTACTTGCCAAATCAAACCGTGAGCCTAGATGAAGAGCAAATGCTTGAGGTCGAGAGACTTCTTGACAAGCTAGAAGACGACGATGACGTCCAAGCAGTTTATACAAATATCGAGTAAAAAGGAGCAACATGTGTTTTGATGAGTTAAAAGTTTATGATATAAATTTAGACGAACTAAAAAAAGATAAATTTGCGGTTTTAAAGACAGAAAAAGGCGATATCAAACTTGAGCTTTTTGCCGAGGATGCACCGCAAGCTGTTGCAAATTTTGTCCATTTGATAAAAACAGGCTTTTATAATGGCCTAAATTTTCACAGAGTTATACCAAATTTCGTCATCCAAGGTGGCTGCCCAAATGGCACAGGCACAGGTGGTCCTGGCTGGAGGATAAAATGCGAATGCGATAATCAAAAGGTAAAGCATGAGCGTGGCAGCCTTAGCATGGCTCACGCAGGTCGCGACACTGGCGGATCGCAGTTTTTCATCTGCCACAGCAAGCAACCTCATCTTGACGGCGTGCATACAGTCTTTGGAAAGTGCGCTGACGATGAGGGCTTAAAGGTACTTGATGCTATCAGGCAAGGCGACAAGATCCTCTCAGCAGAGATCAAGCAGAGCCTATAAAAGGGGAATTTATGGATAGTGCAAAAACGCAAAAAAGTCTCTTTGTGAGGCTATTTACCAATCTCGCCATTTGGGTCGTGATAGGTATAGTTGGCGGTGTTATCGTCGGTATGGTCGCACCTGAGCTTGGCATAGCGAGCAAGCCAGGTATTGATTATTTTATAAAAGCCCTTAAAATTTTAATCGGCCCTATCATCTTTTTAACAATCGTCTCAGGCATCGTCGGACTTGAGAGCCTAAAAGATCTTGGCACCATCGGGCTTAAGGCATTTATCTACTTTGAGATAGTTAGCACGCTTGCTCTTGCTGTTGGTATCATCTTTGGCGAGACGCTTCGTCCAGGACATGGCATGAACCTTGACTACACCCAGCTTGACGCCTCAAGTGTGGCTAAATTTACATCTCAAGCTGGCAACATGGACGCAAATAGCGGCTTTTTAGTACATACGCTTCATCTTTTAAGAGGCGCTGTGCCAGTGGATGACATCTTCCCTTACGTGCATATACTTGATCCATTTATAAAATCAAACACACTTCAAGTGCTTTTCATGGCGATAGTCGTTGCCATCGTGCTTTCGCTACTTGCTCATGATAAAAAGCAAGCTTGTCTAAAACCGCTTGAATTTATCCAGCACTACGTCTTAAAGCTTCTTACTTGGCTTATGTTATTTAGCCCAGTGGCGGCCTTTTCAGCGATGGCTTACTTGATTGGTAAATTTGGCATCGGAACGCTTCTTGGCATGATGGAGCTTCTTGTAGTTATGGCGCTTGCAAGCTGCTTTTTCATCTTTGTCGTGCTTGGTGTCATTTGCTACTTTGCTAAAGTCAATGTCTTTAAATTTATGCGCTTTATCTCAAAAGAGGTCTTGGTCGTTTTTGCGACAAGCTCGAGCGAGACAGCTCTTGCACCACTTATGCAAAAGCTAGAAGCAGCTGGCATAAATAGAGGCGCAGTTGGCCTTATCATCCCAACTGGCTACTCATTTAACCTTGACTGCACCAACATCTATCTAAGCTTAAGCGTCATCTTCTTAGCGCAAGCCTTTAATATCCCGCTAAGCTTTGAGCACCTAATAAGCATTTTAATCGTGCTAATGATCACAAGTAAAGGCGCGGTTGGCGTTACAGGATCTGGCTTTGTCGTCCTTGCTGGCACACTAAGCGCACTCCCAAGCACTGGCATACCAGTCGTCACCGTGGCTGTGCTACTTGGCGTTGATAAATTTATGTCAGAGATGCGTGCTGTTGGTAACCTTTGCGGTAATGCCGTTGGCTGCATGATCGTATCTATCTGGGATAAAAAGGTCGATATGGAGAAATTTAGATACGCACTAGATCATCCAGACGAATTTCACTTCCACTCATAATAGAATTTTTTAAGGGGCAAATCGCCCCTTTTTATCTTAAAATTTACTTCAAAACTTAAAGTGCTTACCCCCTATTTTTACAATACCCAATGAAAATTTAGAAATTTTATTTTTAAATATAGAAACTAATATTATAATTATTGAAAATTTTAATTTGGAGGAGTTATGAAGACATTAGGCATCATAGGCGGCATGGGACCACTTGCCACGGCTGATTTATACAAGAAGATCATCGATATAACCCCAGCAACTTGCGATCAAGAGCACCTACACATCGTTATCGACTCATACGCACAGATAGAAGATAGGACAAAATTTATCATGGGTGAGGGAGAAAGTCCGCTTCCAAAGCTGATTCAAAGTGCTAAACTTTTAAAAAATGCAGGATGCGAGGCGATGCTAATGGCTTGTAACACAGCTCACTACTTTGCTCCAAGCATCGAAAAAGAGGCTGGAGTGAAAATTTTGCACATTGCAAAAGTTACAGTAGATGCCTTGCAAAAGAAATATCCGCACGCTAAAAATATCGCTGTCATCGCAACAAGTGGCACAAAAAAGGCTGGCGTTTATGATCAAATTTTAAAAGAGCGCGGGCTAAAGAGCGTGGATTTTAGCAAAGAAACGCAAGATGTCATCATGGAGTGCATCTACAAAGGCGTCAAAGCTGGCAAGCTAGAAGAGTATGTGCCAGTATTTTACGAAGTGCTTTCAAATATTGAAGCTGACGTTTATATCGCAGGTTGCACCGAGATACCGATATTTTTACCATTTATCAGCAGCGAGTATAAATTTATAGATGCGACATTTGAGCTAGCAAAAGCTGGCGTAGAATTTGGACTAGAAAAGAGAGTATTTTGATGTAAATTTAGCCAGATACCTGGCTAAATTTTTGTTTTAACTACAACTTACACTAAATACAACAGCGACTTTTATAGTAGAAATTTGATATCAAATTTAGCTGGAGTGTTCTGGCTAAATTTTAGCTCTAGCTACAAAGATTGCTTATATTAAAAATTTTTGATATCTAATGGGTGATTTTTAGAGCTGCTTAATAAGTGTGGTTTTATAGCGAGAAGCTTTAGAAAGTCTAGTGAAATAGATTATTTTGCATTAAATTTAACTGGTGCATTTTGACTAAATTTTAGCTCTAGCTACAAAGGACCACTTGTATTAAAATTTCTGATGTCAGGCGATTAAATTTTTCAGGCTTATAAAGAGTAATTTTTTTGATGAAAAAGTTTTAGAAAGTCTCGTTAAATTTGACCGAGCTATTTTGCAAAATGTTTTAAATTTTATATTAGAAATTTGAAAAAGAGCTATATTTTATAGCTCTAAAATTTTTACTATTTGATAGTTTAAATTTAAAAAGCCTTGCAGGCAAGTTCCCGCAAGGCTATAAATTAAGCTGTTGGGCCAGCTTTTGCGTACTCAACGCCCTCTTTTACATCTTCATAGCGTTTGAAATTTTCAACAAACATTTTAGCAAGCTTGTCGCGTGAAATATTGTACTCAGCTGGATGTGTCCATGTGTTTATAGGATTTAGCAGTTTTGTCTCTACACCATCAAGCTCTTTTGGGATAGCGAAGTTAAATTTATCAAAATTTTCAAATTCGCATTTTGTGATGCTGCCATCAAGGATCGCATTTATGCAAGCACGTGTTGCTTTTATGCTCATACGCTTGCCAACGCCGTAAGCACCGCCGCTCCAGCCTGTATTTACAAGATAGACATTAACGCCGTGTTTATCGATCTTCTCGCCAAGCAGTTTTGCATAGACGGTTGGGTGAAGTGGCATAAATGGCTCGCCAAAGCAAGCGCTAAAAGTAGCGATAGGCTCAGTTATACCGCGCTCTGTGCCAGCAACTTTTGCTGTGTAGCCACTTAAAAAATAATACATCGCCTGCTCTTTTGTAAGCTTTGCAACTGGAGGAAGCACGCCAAAAGCGTCAGCACTTAAAAAGATGATGTTTTTTGGATGGCCAGCGCTTGAGCTTGGCTCGTAGTTGTCGATGTGATAGATCGGATAGCTCACGCGTGTGTTTTCAGTCTTTGAGCCATCTTTATAATCAACCACGCCATTTTCGTCAGCCACAACGTTTTCAAGTAGCGCATCACGCCTGATCGCTGCGTAAATTTCTGGCTCGCTGCTTGGATCAAGGTTGATACATTTTGCGTAGCAGCCACCCTCAAAGTTAAACACCCCATCATCGTCCCAGCCGTGCTCGTCATCGCCTATTAGTTTGCGTTTTGGATCGGTTGAAAGTGTCGTTTTACCAGTACCAGATAGGCCAAAAAATAGCGCTGTATCGCCCTTCTCGCCTACGTTTGCAGAGCAGTGCATACTTAGCTTGCCCTCAAGTGGCAACCAGTAGTTCATCATAGAAAAAATGCCCTTTTTCATCTCGCCGCCATACCATGTGCCGCCGATCACCGCGACATTTTCCTCGACGTTAAAGATGACAAAGACCTCTGAATTTAACCCGTCAGCCTTGTAGTCCTCATTTTTTGTCTTGCAAGCGTTATATACTACAAAATCAGGCTCAAATTTAGCCAGCTCCGCTTCACTTGGGCGGATGAACATATTTTTTACAAAGTGCGCTTGCCACGCTACTTCAGTGACAAAGCGGACTGATTTTTGGCTCTTTTTGCTAGCTCCACAAAATGCATCTTGGATGAAAATTTCTTTACCACTTAGCTGATCTTTTGCTTTTTTAAGAAGCTTGTCAAAAAGCTCTTTTGTGATAGGCTGATTTATCTTGCCCCAAGCGATGTATTTTTGGCTTGGATCTTGCTTGACAAAGTACTTATCTTTTGGGCTTCTACCTGTAAAAATGCCGGTATCAACCATAAATGTGCCGTTACTTGAGACTCTGCCCTCGTTGTTTGCCTTTTCAAGCTCAAAAAGCTCGTCGTAGCTTAGATTGTGATTTATCTTTTTGATCTCTTTTAGACCTAGCTCGTCTAGTTTATTTATCATGTTGTTTCCTTTTAAATTTTCGTTTCTTTATAAATTCTGACCTAAAAGTCATCAAAATGTTAATCAAATTTCGCTTAACACTATCTTTTTAAAAGTGGCAAAATTTATTTAAATTTAGCCACCACTTGATTGTTTGCGACACTTTGACCTTTGCTAACCTCAATAGAGCCTATGATGCCATCTTTTGGAGCTTTAACCTCTATCTCCATCTTCATCGCTTCAAGCACGACTATGGCCTGACCTTTTTTGACATGGTCTCCTACGCTAACTAAAATTTTATGCACAGCGCCTGGCAAGCTTGCGACGATATCGTTTTCTGTTGCGCCTGCTACTGCGCTTTTGGCATTTTTTACGCTCTTGCCTTCAACTTCAGTGATTGATTTTACTTGGATGCTGTCGTTAAAACCTTCGCTTACTTCGACATTGTAGCGACTACCATTTACGACGACGCTATATCTGCCACTTTGAGTTTGTCTGCCCTCGTTTGCTTTGGCATTTGGATCGATTTTTCTTACATTTACTTTGGCTTCGCCTTTTAAGAACGCGATGCCCTTTTCTTTACAAGCTGCTGCTATAAAGACGTTTTCTTCGGTAACTTTGATCTTATTTTGTTTTAAAATTTCTTTTACATGTGCAAGCGACTTGCTCTCATCTTTATCAGCTATATCAACTGCGTGTTTTGTAGTTGGTTTTAGTCCTAGCTGCTCGCTAGCAAGCTTAATGATCTCTTTATCAGGTGCAACTGGGGTCTTGCCAAAATAGCCAAGCACCATTTTGCCGTATCCCTCAGCGATCTTTTTCCACTTGCCAAACATTACATTATTAAATGCTTGTTGAAAGTAAAACTGACTAACAGGGGTTACTGAAGTGCCGTATCCGCCCTTTTGCACCACTTCGCGCATAGCAAGGATGACTTCTGGGAATTTATCTAAGATGTTGTTATCTCTCATCATCTGGGTATTTGCGGTGAGCGCGCCACCAGGCATCGGTGAAAATGGTATGAGCGGGCTTACTTGCACAGCTTCAGGCGGTAAGAAATACTCTTTTAAACAATCATTCAAAACGCTTTCGTATTTTAAAATTTTCTCCACGTCAAGTCCGCCAAGATCGTAGTTTTTGCCTTTTACTGCGTGAAGCATGGTTAGGATATCTGGCTGACTTGTACCACCACTTACTGGGCTTGCGGCTAGATCTATGCCATCAACACCAGCCTCAAGCGCTGCAAGATAGCAAGCTACACTTACGCCTGCGGTTTCATGTGTGTGAAGTCTGATATGAGTTTTTTCTGGGAGTAGCTTTCTAGCCATTTTTATAGTTTCATAGACCTTTTGTGGGCTGCTTGTGCCACTTGCATCTTTAAAGCAAACGCTGTGATAAGGGATATTTGCATCTAAAATTTCTCTTAAAATTTTCTCATAAAATTTAACGTCATGAGCTCCCACACAGCCACTTGGCAGGTCCATCATAGTAACGACAACTTCGTGTTTTAGCCCATGATGAGCGATCCTTTCGCCTGAATATTTTAAATTTTCAACATCATTTAGTGCGTCAAAATTTCTAATAGTAGTAGTTCCGTGTTTTTTGAAAAGTTTTGCGTGAAGGTCGATCAGCTCGCGGCTACCGGTGTCAAGTGTGACGGTATTTACGCCCCTGCTTAGGGTTTGAAGGTTTGCTTTTGGTCCTACAATGCTTCTAAATTTATCCATCATCGCAAAAGCGTCTTCATTTAGGTAAAAATAAAGGCTTTGAAATCTCGCTCCTCCGCCAAATTCAAAATGCTCTATGCCAGCCTCTTTGGCTGCTTCAAGCGCGGGCAAAAAGTCGTTCATAAGCACTCTAGCGCCATAAACCGACTGAAAGCCATCTCTAAAGGTCGTATCCATAACATCGATAAATTTCTTTGCCATATTTCACCTCATTAAATTTATAAATTTACTAAAAAGCGGTCATAAAAAATGGCTAAGTTGGGCAGAAACTCAAATTAGCCATTTCGCTTGCTTTTGGTATTTTACAACCAAAAACTTTTATATCATTTAAAAAGTGAGAGTAAGAAGTTAAATAATCCGCCGTGGCTCGCATCTAGCACCGGCTTTATCTCCATTAAAAATACGCAGAAAAAGACTAAAACTGCTACTTGGATGATGATGTAAGGCACCACGCCTTTATAAATAGCAGCTGTTTTTATCTCAGCAGGTGCGACTGATCTTAAGAAAAATAGACTAAATCCAAATGGCGGCGTCAAGAATGAAGTTTGTAAATTCATAGCAACTAGGATCGCTAGATAGACTGGATTTATGCCTAGTTTTGCGGCGATTGGCACCAAGATAGGAAGCACGATATATGAAATTTCAACAAAATCGATAAAAAAGCCAAGCACAAAGATAACAGCCATACTAAAGATGATAAAGCCCCACTTCTCGCCTGGTAAATTTGTCATGAAATTTTCAACTATCTCATCGCCTCCAGTGTAGCTAAAGACCATAGAAAAGGCAGTCGCGCCAACAAGTATGGCAAAGACTAGAGCTGTAGTTTTCACGCTCTCAGCCAAAGCCTCTTTCATCATAGAAAATGAAAATGTCCTATAAAACATTGCCAGGATGATAGCACCCACGCAGCCAAATGCTGAGCTTTCAGTTGGTGTAGCGATACCTGCAAAGATAGAGCCAAGCACACAAATAACTAGTAAAAGTGGAGGAAAGATCGCAATTAGCGCTCTAACGATCTGCTTAAATTTACTAACGCCGCTCTCATCTTTTACAATAGGAGCGACCTCTGGTTTAAGATAAGCAACTATCAAAATATAAACTATATAAACCCCAACCAACGTAAGTCCTGGCACAACAGCTTGGTGAAAAAGCTCGCCAACTGGCACTGAAAAGATATCGCCCAAGATGATAAGCACGATAGAGGGAGGGATGATCTGACCAAGCGTACCAGCAGCGCATATCGTGCCACAACCAAGGGATTGGTCGTATTTATACTTTAGCATTACAGGTAAGCTTATAACGCCCATAGCAACGACGCTAGCTCCTACGACGCCAGTTGATGCTGCAAGAAGCGCGCCAACCAAAATGGTGCTAATAGCGATACCGCCTCTGATTTCTCCAAATAGCATACCCATGCTCTCAAGTAGTCTCTCAGCTAGCTTTGACTTTTGAAGCACGACGCCCATAAAGACAAAGAGTGGAACTGCTATGAAAATTCTACTCTCCATGATAGAGAAAATCCTATATGGCATGAAGTTAAACATATCTTTAAATACTTCTATACTGCCAAGTAGCCCGTCGCCATCGCTAAGGCTCTCTACAACGCTGCCAACCATGCCAAATATCATCGCGACCGCACCAAAGGTAAATGCCACTGGAAAGCCAATGCCAAGCATCAATAGTGCGGCTATAAACATTATCAAACCAGCCATTATTCCCCCTTTTTAGCTTTTTTGTAAAGATTGAAATTTCTTATAAAAAAGCCGATCGCAAAAAACACAAGCACATAAAATGAAAAAGGGATCATCGCTTTTATGATCCATCTGTGAGTAAGACCACCTGGATCAGCACTAGCTTCTGCGGAGCTATAAGCATCTCCTACAAATCCAAATGATAAATTTGAAACCAAAAGCGCAAATGGTATGACAAAAAATACAGTGCCAAGCATATTTACAAGTGCTTTGTTTTTTGGCGAAAATTTAGCATAAAAGATATCAACTCTGACGTGTGCGTCCTCTTTTAGGGCATAGCTCATGCCAAGTAGAAATATCACAGCAAAAAAATGCCACTCAAGCTCCTGAAATGCAACGTTGCCGTAAGAGAAAAAGTATCTTGCCACAACGTTAAAAAATACGTCTATTATCATCAAAGCCATAATAAACATACAAATATAGCCGACTATATCGCCAGCCTTGTCAAAAAATCTCTCAATCTTATCCATTAAAAACCTTTAATAGTTCATTTATCATTATGATGAGCACGCAAACTGGCGCTACATATCTTAGTAAAAAATACCAAGCATTAAATACAAAATCACTCATATATGGGCTAAATAGCACATATAAAGCATCTTTTTTCATAAAATATCCTACAAATATCGCCCCGCCGATACCGCTAATTGGTAGCAAGATATTTGAAGCGGTAAAGTCTAGGAAGTCAAAGAAATTTTTACCAAATATCATAAATTTATCGCCAACATTTTCTATATTTGATAAAAGACATAAAAATCCTAATATAAAAATCCCAGCACAAACTATGCAAAGCGCTTTTTTCCTGCTCATGCCATACTCTCTGATCAAGAAAAATACAAATGGCTCAACGATAGAGATCGCTGAAGTGATACCAGCAAAGATAAGTGCAGCAAAAAACGCCACCGCTAAAATTTGACCTATCACACCAAGCTTAGCAAAGAGCGTTGGTAGCGAGATAAAGACAAGTCCTGGACCTTGAGACGGAGTAGCTCCAAATTCAAATATAAAGGTAAAAATAACAAGACCTATCATAATAGCAAGCGCGATGTTTATAAAAACGATACTAAGCGTTGAAGTGGCCAAATTTGTATCGTCGCTTAGGCTAGCTGAATAAGTAATGATCGCTGCCATACCAAGAGATAGCGTCCAAAATGCAAGTCCAAGAGCTAGCAAGAGTGAGTTAAACGAAATTTTACTAAAGTCAGGGATGAGTAAGAACTCGGCTGATTTAGAAAAGCCATCCATCGTCATAGAGTAAAAAAGCATGATCAAAACCATGATAAATAGGCTTGGCATCATCCAAACATTTAGCTTCTCTATACCACTTTTTACGCCTTTTGATAGGATGAAAAAGCAAGCTGCAAATGCTATAACAAAGTAAAGTGTCTGCTCGCCAAGGCCATGCGTGAGCAGCTCGTTAAATATCGCCTTTGAGCTATCTATATCGCTTGGGAGGCCAGTAAATGAGAGCGTGAAATATTTAAAGACCCAGCCTATGATCACGATATAGTATGATGAGATGATGGCTGCTGTCACCATGGCTAAAATTCCAACCAGCTGCCATAAATTTTTATTTTTAGCTGCTAGCTTTCTAAAAGCATTTACACTGTCACTCTCGCTAAGCTTGCCGATACTAAGCTCTGCCATAAAAATAGGCACGCCGACTAGAAAAGTTATCAAAAGATATAGGATAATAAACGCCGAACCGCCGTTTTCACCAACCATGTATGGAAATTTCCATGCATTGCCAAGTCCGACAGCCGATCCAGCGACTGCTAGGACATAGCCTATTTTAGAAAATTGTTCTTTTGCCATATTATGAGATCTCCCTTATTAACACCACCAGAACTAAAAGTGGAGCCACAAATCTAATTAAAAAATACCAAATTTTAAATACAACCTTGCCCATATAAGGCACAAATAGCTCTTTTAAAAGCTCAAATTTCATAAAGTAGCCAACAAAGATAGCAAACAAGATGCCACCAAGTGGGAGCATGATGTTTGAGCTGAGATAATCAAGCAGGTCAAAAAAGCCTTTACCAAAAAATGTAAGCGCATCTTTAAATTCGCTTGTGCCACTTAATGCGCATAAAATTCCTAAGATATAGACCACGCAAGCAACGATAAAGATCGATTTGTTTCTACTAAATTTTAGGCTTTTGCTTAAGAAAAATATAAACGGTTCAACCATCGAGATGACCGAGGTGATACCAGCAAAAAATAGTGATATAAAAAATGTAAATGCCAAGAAATTTCCAAGCAAACCAAGCTTAGCAAATAGCGTTGGTAGCGAGATGAAAGCAAGCCCTGCGCCTTTTGATGGCTCTGAGCCAAACTCAAATGTAAATGTAAAGACGATAAGGCCGATGATGACGCTTATTATGATATTTGCAAAGACGACGTAGAGCGAAGAGGTAAATAAATTTGTATCATCGCTTAGACTTGATGAGTAGGTAAGGATGCAGCCGATACCAACGCACATCGTAAAAAAAGCAAGTCCAAGAGCGTTTAAAACAGCTGCTTGATCTATCTTTGAAAAGTCAGGTACTAGTAGAAATTTAGCCGCCTTATCAAAGCCCTCCATGCCAAAAGAGTAGCCAAGCATAAGCAAAAGCAAGATAAAAAGAGCTGGTATAAGATAGACATTTATGCGCTCGATGCCGCTTTTTACACCCTTTGTAAGTATGAAAAAGTAGGCAAAAAATGCGATGCTAAAGTATAAAATTTGCTCACCTATGCCATTTGAAGTGAAATTTACAAAAAGCGTCTCTGAGCTTGCCATATCTTTAGGCAGCTCGCTAAGACTTAAAATGACGTATTTTAAAACCCAGCCAATGATGAGCGTGTAAAACGAAGCGATAAATAGCCCAGTCACCATGATAATACCGGCAAATTTCCAAGAGCTTGCCCCTTTTGTAGCTAGGCTTTTAAACGCTCCAACCGTATCAAGGCGTGAAATTTTACCCATCGCCATCTCAGCAAAAAATATGCTAAGACCAACAGCAAAGGCAAAAAATAGATATATAAGGATAAATGCTGAACCGCCGTTACTGCCAACCATGTATGGAAATTTCCACGCATTACCAAGGCCGATGGCCGCTCCAATTATCGATAAGACAAAGCCAATTTTACTAAATCTCTCTGCCATTATTTACCTGCCATCTGGTAGATCATTATCGCACAAATGGCAACTGGCACGACATATCTTAAGAAAAAGTACCAAATTTCAAAAAATGCTCTTCCCATAAATTCGCCAAAGAGCAGATACAAACTCTCTTTTTTAAGCTTATAGCCAACAAAAAAGCTAAATACGATAGCACCTATTGGCATCATGATATTTGATGTGAGAAAGTCAAGCGCGTCAAAAAATGGCTTACCACAAACGCTAAAAGCACTTGATGTGTCTGAATAATATGAAAGTATGCAAAAGATGCCCAAGATATAGACAAAGGCGCCGATGTAAAGAAGCGCCATCTTTCTTGAAATTTCAAATTTCCTAACCAAATAATAAGCAAAAGGCTCGATCATCGAAACTGCGCTCGTAATGCCAGCAAACAAGAGCGATACAAAAAATGCTACCGCCATGACGTTGCCAACGATGCCAAGCTTTGCAAAAAGCGTGACAAGCGAGATAAAGATAAGGCCCGGACCACTTGCCGTGCTATCAGCCCCATAAGCAAATATAAAGGTAAATACAACAAGCCCCATCATAATGCCTATTAAGATATTTATAAAGATGATAGAGAGAGTTGATTTTATTAAATTTGTGCGCTCTGGTAAATTTGCAGCGTATGTTGGTATGACACCAACGCCCATAGATAGCGAGAAAAACGCAAGGCCTAGAGCCTGCAAGATAACATCTGGCGTGATCGCACTAAAATTTGGTACAAATAAAAATTTAGCCGCCTTCACAAAGCCATCTCCCATACTAAGCGCGTAAAAAAGCATACAAACTAGCAAGACAAAAAGGCTTGGCATCATCCATATATTTAGCTTTTCTATGCCACTTTTTACGCCTTTTGAAACGGCAAAAAAGACCATCAAAAAGACTAAGCTAAAGCATAGCACGGCACTGCTTAGATCATTTGATAAAAGCGTGTTAAACTGCTCGCCTGCAGCTTTTGTGTCAGATAAAAGTGGCGAAAAACCAAGATAGATATACTTTAATATCCAGCCAATAACAACCATATAAAATGAAGCTATAAGTATCGCTCCGATCATGAAAAAGCCAGAGAGCGACCAAGCTTTTTTATTTTTTGGAGCAAGCTTGTAAAGTGAGCTTACGATGTCGCTTTCGCCAAGTTTGCCGATGCTAAGCTCGGCCAAAAACGCCACAAACGCGATAGCAAATGTAAGAAGCAAATATAAAATAATAAATGCCGAACCGCCGTTATTTCCCACCATCGTAGGAAATTTCCAGGCATTGCCAAGACCCACAGCAGAACCAGCCATAGCAAGGACAAAGCCTATCTTTGAAAATTTCTCGTTTATCATTGAAAACCTAAGATTAAGAATAAATTAAATTCTTTCAAAGATAGCATAAAAAAACTTTCATTTTTCTAAGCCAAGAATTTTTTATAGGCAATTTAAATTTTTAGTGTTTTTATTTGAAACAAAGTTTTGTTTTTGTAATATTACGGCTCATAAAGTTTAAGTAGGGGACAGATCCGAAAGAGCTTTAAAAATTTAAAGGAGCAACGATGAAAAAGATCGTGTTTTTAATTCTTGGTCTTGCTGCATTTGCATTTGGCGCTGACGGCGAGATGATCAGATCATATTCAGTTATCGCTGGCGGTATCGGCCTTGGCCTTGCAGCTCTTGGCGGTGCTATAGGTATGGGTAACACAGCTGCTGCAACTATCAGCGGAACAGCTAGAAACCCAGGTGTAGGTAGCAAACTTATGACTACAATGTTTATCGCTCTTGCGATGATCGAAGCACAAGTTATCTACGCACTTGTTATTACACTTATCGTTCTTTACGCAAACCCAATGCTTGGCTAAGCGTAAAGCTTAAATTTAGCCCCTCTTTTGGGGCTTTTGTTCTTTTTTGCGATCATGGTGGAATTGGTAGACACGCTATCTTGAGGGGGTAGTGCCGTTAGGTGTGCGAGTTCGAGTCTCGCTGATCGCACCATCTTATCTCTCTTTCTAAATCAAAATCTTAAATTTCTAAGCTGTAAAAAAGGAAAATTTTATGTTAGACAAAAAGCGTGCTTTAAAACAATTACAAAATGAAGCAGACGATGCCGCTATATACTCACTTCTTGAAGCTAGCGAAAAAGACGATGAGAATAAAAAAATACTTCGCAAATTAATCACCGAAGAGAGGCGCCACTATGCTTTTTGTCAAAAGATAACTGGCGAAAGCAGAAGCGCAAATTTATTCAAAGTCATCTTCTATACGATACTTGTTAAAATTTTTGGCACATCTTTTACTCTGAAATTTATGGAGTCACGCGAAGAAAATGCAGAGAAATTTTATCTTGACATCGTAGATGAATATCCTGAAGCTCGTGATATTTACGAAGAGGAGATGAACCACGAAAATAGTCTAATCTCCATGCTAAAAGACACAAAGCTCGTAAATGCTGGTGGTATCGTGCTTGGCATGAATGATGCGTTAGTTGAGCTAACAGGCACACTTAGCGGTATCGCGCTTGCATTTTCAAATACAAAATCAGTTGGCGCAACAGGCCTTATCATGGGCGTGGCAGCTGCACTTTCTATGGCTGGCTCAGCATATCTTGAATCAAAAGAAAATCCAAGCGACGAGATCAAACCGCTTACCTACTCGCTCTACACAGGCGGTTCATACATCATAACAACGGCATTTTTGATACTTCCATTTTTTATCTTTACAAGCGGTCTTTACGCCGTCTTGTCGATGTTTTTCTTTGCACTGGTTGCCATCATCACTTACAACTTTTATATAAGCGTGGCAAAGGAGCTTAAATTTTTACCAAGAGTGATTGAGATGTGTGTGATAACTTTTGGCGTTGCGATCATATCTTTTGGCATCGGCTTCTTGGTAAAACACTATTTTGGACTAGATATTTAATCCAAAATTTCAAACCAGCCGTAGCTATCATCTCCGAAATTCCCACTAAAAAGTGGTTTTAAATTTAGATCAAAGCTCAAATTTTCACCCATTTTGAAATTTGAGCTTTGATAGATAAGTAGCCACTTTACATTTGCCAGCTTGCCCTCTTTTGCAAGTTTTAAAAACTCGCCAGCTCCTTCAAACATCGTAAGACCTTTTAGATCAAGCTCTTTTTGAATACTGACTTTTCTATCTGGCACGCTAAAAAGTGGCAATGTTTCATCAAATTTATCGCCTCTTGAGTATATTATGACGTCTGGGTTTTTGCCATTTTTTATAAGTCTGGTATCAAGCCTTGGTCGGTCTATTCGCACTGTGTTGCCACCGATCACCAATGTATCTATGACGCTTCTAAGTTTATGCACATGCGTGCGGCTAAGCTCATTTGTGATGATGCCACCACTTGCCACGCCATTTTTGCTAAGAGCTATTTTTAAAAAGCTAAATCCACCATTTTGATATGCCAAAAATGGCTCAAGCAGCTTATCGCAGCGCTCTTTTAAAACGCCAAATTTAACTTTCACTCCAGCGCTTTTAAGTAAATTAGCGCCGCCACTTGCTATTTTATTTTCATCGTGGCTACCAATTATCACCTCGCTAAAGCCAAGCTCTTTTAGCAAATTTGCACAAGGTGGCGTTTTACCGTGATGCGAGCAAGGCTCAAGAGTGACATAGGCTTTTGCATTTTTTAGTAAATTTGAGTGGTTGTTTAGTATAAATTCATAGGTAAATTTTGGCTCTAAAAGGCCAAATTCGCCCTCTTTTATATTAGAGCTAAATTTAGCATTATACGCTTTTATAAAAACATCTTTAAATTTTTCACTTTTTTTGCAAAGCGCAAAGAGTATCGCTGTCGGCTCAGCGTGTAAATATCCAGCCTTTTCATGAGCCTTGCAAGATAAAATTTGCCCATTTTCATCAAGGATAAGGCACCCAACAGCTGGGTTTGGATAGGTCAGGATCTGAAATTTCCAAGCCTCGCTTAAAGCAAGACCCATGTAAAATTCGTCGTTCATCCATGCCTCTTTAAAAACACACCAGCCTTTGCCAGTGTGTTTTCATAAATTTATGACAAGCCGTCGATCTTGCCGTCTGAATCTATCCTCATATTGACCGCAGCTGGCACTTTTGGAAGTCCTGGCATTAGCATGATCTTACCGCAAACCGCGACGATAAAGCCAGCTCCTGTTCTAATGTCAAGGTCTTTTACGCTAAATGTAAAGCCCTTTGCCTTGCCCAAAAGCTTCGCATCGTCGCTAAATGAGTACTGAGTTTTTGCGATACAAACTGGCAAATGGCTCAAATTTAGCTCTTTTATCATCTCAAGCTTTTTAAGAGCAGCCTCTTCAAAGACCACCTCGCCAGCTCCATAAATTTCCTTAGCGACCTTTTCTATTTTGGTTTTCGTATCGTCGCTCATCTCGTAGGTGAAATTTATCTTGCTTGGCTTATCGCACGCTTTTAAAACTAGTTCGGCAAGCTCAAGCGCACCTTTGCCACCTTTTAAGAAATTCTCGCAAACTGCTACTTCTACGCCAAGCTCACGGCAATACTCTTTTACGAAATTTATCTCTTCATCGGTGTCAAAGCCAAATTTATTAAGCGCCACAACTACGTTTTGACCAAATTTAACTTTTAAATTTTCGATGTGGCCGCCAAGGTTTTCGATACCTTTTTTAAGTGCATTCATATCTGGTTTTGTGATCTCGTCTTTATTTGCTTCACCGTTATATTTTAGCGATCTGATCGTGCTTACAAGTACCACAGCGCTTGGTTTAATCTCAGCAACCCTGCACTTTATATCTAAAAATTTCTCCGCTCCAAGCTCTGAGCCAAAGCCAGCTTCAGTTATGACGTAGTCGGCTAAATTTAGAGCTGTTTTTGTTGCGATAACTGAGTTGCAGCCGTGTGCGATGTTTGCAAATGGACCGCCATGCACAAGCGTAGGTGTGTGCTCTAGTGTTTGAAATAAATTTGGCTTGATCGCATCTTTTAATAGTATGCAAACAGCGTCTTGGCAGCCTAGATCACGCACGTAGATAGGCTTTTTATCGCTATCGTAAGCGACCATGATGTTTGCCACGCGCTCTTTTAGATCTGATAAGCTTGTTGCTAGACAAAGTACAGCCATGATCTCGCTTGCGGCGGTGATGTTAAAGCCATCTTCTCTTGGCACGCCGTCCGTTCTGCCACCCTGACCCACAGTGATAAATCTAAGCGCGCGGTCGTTCATATCCATACAGCGCTTCCATAAAATTTTCTCTATTTTTAGTGGGTTCTCTTGATAGAGGCTGTTATCTATCATGGCAGAAATCAGGTTATTTGCCGATGTTATCGCGTGAAAATCACCAGTGAAGTGTAAATTTAGATCCTCCATCGGCGCAAGCTGCGAGTAGCCACCACCTGCTGCTCCACCCTTTATGCCAAAAACTGGTCCCAAAGATGGCTCGCGAAGTGCTAGGCAGACCTTTTTATTAAGTGAATTTAGTGCGTCAGCTAGACCGATCGACATAGTCGTTTTGCCTTCGCCGTATGGGGTTGGATTAGTCGCAGTGACTAAGATGAGCTTTGAGTTTGATGGCTCAAGTCTAGGAGAAATTTTAGCCTTAAATTTGCCGTAAAGCTCAAGCTCGTCTTCGTTTAAGCCTAGTTTTGCGGCAACTTTACTGATGTGTTCAAGTTTCGTTTGGTGAGTTATCTCGATGTCGCTTAGCATTTTACCACTCCAAATATGTTTTTGCTTTTTTTATCTCACTGATGTTGATCTCAAAAATTCCCTCTTCGTTTTCTACTGCAATGCTCTCTTCGTCCGCTTTTACGAGCCTTCCTGCAAATTTCTCAGCCTCGGTTTGAACTTTGACAAGCTCACCAACACTCGCTTTAAAATGCGAAGGCTTACTAAGCTTTCTCTCAAGGCCAGGTGAGCTAACCTCAAGGTTATAATCCCCGCTAACTGGCGGTGTCACGTCAAAGATAGGCGAGAGCAGACGGCTCACTTTTTCGCAATCATCAAGGCTCACTCCGCCATCTTTTGTGATGTAAACTCTAAAAATAGCCCTGCCATTTTCATTTGCGATCTCACTGTCGTAAAGCTCAACGCCGCATTCGCGTACTAGTTTGTCTAAATTATCCATTTTTGTTTAAATCCTTTGAAATTTTATCAAACAACTTATCCATATGGTTTTGATACTCTAATCTATCATCAAATTTAAAGTGAAAATTTGGACATCTATACCAACCCTCAGCCGCCATGCAGTGGTTTTGCAAGTGCCTACAAACGCGCTTTAGATGCCCCAAAATATACTCTTGCTCGCGCTCATCAAACATCATCTTGTCAAGATAGACAAAAGCGTCGTATCTGCCCTTTTTGCATTCGACGTCAGTGACGCAAAGCCCCTTTAAAATGCTATCTTCAAGAGTGGCTAGAGCCTCTGGTATGAGCTCTTTTAGCACGCTCTCTGTTCTCATACGCTTTATTTCGTTAGCGTTCATAGAGTAGCTTTCTCCTTGACTTCTTTGAAGCTTTCGATGTAGTCATTTTCTCTAATGTCGTTGAGATTCTCGATACCAACGCCACACTCGTAGCCTTTAGCAACCTCTTTGACATCATCTTTGAAGCGTTTTAGTGAGCTAACTAAGCCCTCATAAACGACCACACCTTCTCTAATAAGGCGAATTTTTGCCCCTCTGTTTATCGTACCCTCAGTGACGATACATCCAGCGATAGTGCCAACTTTTGGCACGTGGATCACTTGGCGAACCTGAGCTTGGCCAAGCTGCTCTTCTCTGATGATAGGTGACATTAGTCCGCCCAAAATCGCCTTCACGTCGTCTATTAAGTTATAAATAACGTTATAAGTTTTTATCTCGACGCCGCTCTCTTTTGCCTTCTCTTTTATCTCGCCAGTTGGCCTTATGTTAAAGCCAAGGATGATACAATCGTTACTTGCGCTTGCAAGTGCAACGTCGCTTTGCGTGATGCCGCCAACACCTGAGTGGATCACATTTACTCTAATCTCATCATTTGCTAGTTTTTCTAGGCTTGCTTTTAGCGCCTCAAGTGAGCCGCCAACGTCAGCTTTGATGATGACTGGAAGTGTCTTTAGCTCGCCCTCAGCGATCTTAGCGCTAAGCTCATCGATACTAACCTTTGTACTCTTGCTAAGCTCTTTTTGGCGGATATATTCAGCCTTTTTCTGTGCGTACTCACGAGCTTCTTTATCAGTTTTTACGCCTATTAGTGTCTCGCCAGCCTCTGCTATCTCGCTAAGACCCACTATCACGCCACATTCGCCTGGTTTTATCTCTTTTAATGGCCTGCCCTGATCATCAAGCAAGCTTCTTATCTTACCGTATGCAACGCCAGCTACTACAGTATCTCCAACATGAAGCGTACCGTTTTCAACTATGATGGTAGCTACTGGACCACGGCCTTTTTGAAGTGAGCTCTCGATGACAGTAGCTTTTGCGTTTGCCTTTGGATTTGCCTTTAGCTCCAAAAGATCAGCTTGTAAAAGCACGATCTCAAGTAGATCATCTATGCCCATGCCTGTTTTTGCAGAGATCGGCACAAATTCATATTTGCCACCCCACTCTGTTGGCATGATGTCAAGCTCAGCAAGACCAGTTTTTACTAGATCAGGATTTGCTGACTCTTTATCCATTTTGTTTATTGCGATGATTATTGGCACACCAGCGGCTTTTGCGTGACTAACCGCCTCTTTTGTCTGTGGTTTTACGCCGTCATCTGCTGCAACAACGATGATAACTATATCAGTTACACCAGCGCCCCTTGCACGCATAGCTGTAAATGCCTCGTGACCTGGAGTGTCGATAAATGTGATGTTTCTGCCATTTTTATTTACCATATAAGCGCCCACGTGCTGAGTGATGCCACCAGCCTCGCCAGCAGCTACGCGAGACTTTCTTATGTAGTCAAGTAGCGAGGTTTTGCCGTGGTCGACGTGACCCATGATGGTTATGACTGGTGCTCTTAGCTGGAGATTTTCATCATCTTTTATCTCCTCTTCATAGGCTGCTACGTAGTCAAATTCTTTTTGATCGTCGATGATATTTACCTCGACGTTAAACTCATCGGCCAAAATTTCTATCGCATCCTCATCCAAAAAGTCATTTTTAGTTGTCATCATACCAAGCATAAATAGCTTACCTATGACCTCGCTTGGCTGTTTATTTAGCTTTTCAGCAAATTCATAAACACGAATTTCTTTTGGGATATTTATCGAAGTTACAGCTTCGCTATTTTGTTTATTTTCAGGCTTTTTGTGTTTTTTTCTAGCTCTTCTTTGTATGCCACCCTCGCCAAACGAATTTATCGTGTTATTGACGGTTGTCTTCATCGCACTTGGCTGTTTTGTCCTTTGCATCGGAGCTGGAGCTGGGGTTTTAAAGCTAAAATCAGGTAGCACCACCACATCCTCATCTTCAAGCACGATGTCACCAAAGTCGCTTCCGCCAAGCAAGTCCATCTTCTCAGCGCTATCTTTTTTGCTTACAACTGTTACTTTTTTCTCTTTTTTCTTTTTTCTAGCCAAATTTTCATCGCTAGCAGAAAACATACTCTTAAAATCGCTAATGTTAGTAACAGTCGCCTCAGCCTTTTTCTCCTCTTTTACAGGAGCTGGCGCCTCGTAATCTTTTTTCTTTTTAACTATCACAAGACCGCGTCTTTTTTGAGTCACATCAGCCAAGCTCTCTTTTGGTTTCGGTGCTTCTGCTGGCTTTTGCTCGACCTTTACAGGCTCTTCTTTTTTAGGCTCAGTTTTAGGTTTTTCCTCTGAAATTTGCACCTCTTTTTTAGGCTCAGTCTTTACCTTTTCAGGCTTTGGCTCAGCCTTAGTAGCTGTCTTTTTAGGCTCAGTTTTAGACTTTTCTTCTTTTTTTACTGACTCTTTTTCTGCCTCTTTTTTAGGCTCTTTTTTTGCCTTTGGCTCACTCTTTTTCTTTTTAAATTTATCTGGTATTACGCCAGTTTGAACGTATTCATATATTGCCTCAGCCTCTTCAAGGCTCACAGCATTTGAGTGAGTTTTGACCTTTAGGCCTAGTTCTTGAGCTTTTTCGACTATCTCTTTACTTGGATAGCCAAGCTCATTTGCGATCTCTGAAATCCTAACATTGCTCATTTAAGAGTATCTCCTTTAACTTCGGTGCGTCAAGTCCGAGGGCACCTTTAGTTTGTTTATCAATTATTTTTTTTAAAATTTTGTCGTCTTTTTGCAAACAGCCATCACATAGATAGAAACTGCGACCGTCTCCTTTGCCGCACTCTAAATTCTTGCCTACCAAGCGGTATCTTTTTAGCAAGTTTTGAGAAAATTTAACTTTGCAAGCGACGCATGTCCTTACTGGATTATTTTTATTCATTATACCTTTTTAAACTTGTTTTTAGCTTTGCGTAATTTCGTATCCATCGTTATCAAATGAAAAAATTTCAACTCTAAAATCACTAAATTTACTCTTTAAAACATCTTGTAAATTTTTAGCATCATCTTTGTAAGCGATGTTTAAAAAGCTTGAGCCTGAGCCTGAAAGTGTGCTCATTAGCGCTCCATTTTCATAAGCTACCTTTCGCACCTCAAAAAGCTCTTTTAAAGCGCTCATTCTGCGCTCTTCGTGCATCATATCTTCGCTTGCTACCCTTAAAAGATCATATCTTTTTTCATAGAAACAAGAGGTCAAAAATGCAGCGTGAGAGAGGTTATTTACGCACTCTTTTATAGTGTAGTTTTTTGGCAAAATTTGCCTTGATGATGCAGTGCTCATCGGCTTATTTGGGATGACGACGACTGCTTTTATATCATCGCTTAAATTTATTTTATTTGCATAAACATTGCCATTTTTTACAACCGCGCTGATAAATCCGCCATGAACTGCCGGCGAGATATTATCTGGATGTGTTTCATAGATGATAGCTTTATTTAAAACGACGCTTTTGCTAGCCTTAAATCCAGCCATCTCGTAAGCTGAGGCTATGGCTCCAACGATCACTGCGGAGCTGCTACCAAGTCCTCTTGAAAATGGGATATTGTTTTCAAAAACTATTCTGAAGTTTTCATTTTTACCGGTTAGCTCTAAAAAAATTTCATTAAAAATGCTTAGAAAAATGTTGTTTCTTTTTAAATTTGTGCTATCACTTCCCTCGCCATTTATCGAAACTGAGCTAAATTTAGATGGTTCGATCTTTACGCTATTAAAAAGCTTTAAACTAAGTCCTAAAGCGTCAAAACCAGGTCCTAAATTTGCACTTGTGGCAGGGATTAAGATATTCAAATTTTCTCCTAAACAGCTTGGATGATATAATTTGGAAGTGTATCTGAATTTAGTTTTAATTCATCTAAATTTAAAGGCAACACAAATCTCACTGGCTCAACTTTTTCAAGCGAAATTTCGCCCTCTTTTAGCACAAAGCTTAAATTTTTATTTGCTCTGATCGCTTCGCCGCCATTTAGACTAAAGCCACTTACCGCGTAAAATTCACAGCCCTTTGCCAAAGAAAAAGTTTTCAAGATGACGTAGGCCACCTTTAGCCCCATAAAACTGCCTGGCGTGTTTGCGTAGATAATCTTTGTGATGTTAAATTTAGAGGATAAATTTTCTAGGATTTTTATCAGAGCTTCACTGACATGCTCGTCAGTTGTGATCTCATCAAATTTTACGCCATCTTTATAGACTCCAACTAAAAGTGGAGTCGATAAAGAGACTACTAAAATTTCAATATTTTTTATGCAAATACCTTTTGATACTCTTTTAAAAGCTCGCCACTAAGCGTTGCGATCTCATAATTTTTCTCATCTGCCATTAAAGCAAGTGTTAGTTTGTGGTTTAGATCGTGGCTGCCAGCAAATGCTGTGTAGTCACCTAGTAAAGGTGCTCCAAGCAAGCTCAAATCGCCAACTGCGTCTAAAATTTTATGTCTTACAAACTCATTTTCAAATCTCAAACCTTCTGGGTTTAAAATATGCGTATCATCGATAGCCACGGCATTATCAAGCGATGCACCAAGGGCTAAATTTTGAGCTTGCAAGCGTTGCAAATCTTTTAAAAAGCCAAAAGTTCTAGCACGAGCGATATTTTTTACAAATGAGCTCTTGCTAAATTCAAAAAGATATCTTTGCTCGCCGATAACTGGGTGGTCAAATTTGATCGTATAGTCAAATTTTGGATTTCTTGAAGGCGAAGTTCGCACAAATTTTGACCCCTCAACCACCTCGACCTCACGGCGGACAAGGATGACTTTTTTACCAGCGTCAAGATGTCTTATGCCAGCTTCATCAAGCAACATACAAAAGCTTATCGCACTGCCGTCCATGACAGGAATTTCATTTGCATCAACCGAAATTCTAATATTATCAATGCCGTATCCATTTACAGCTGCCATTAGGTGCTCTATCGTACTGATAAAGCCCTTTTCGTTGCCAACGACGGTTGCCATTTGCGTATTTATAACGTTTTTAGGCTCAGCTTTAAAACTAATACCAAGATCTTCGCGGTGCAAAATAATACCTGAATTTGCATCAAGAGGTTCTAGTATAAGTCTTATCGGCTCACCCTTATGAAGCCCTATACCAATGGTCTCAACGCGTCTTGCGATAGTAGTTTGTTTCAAAAATTTTCCTTATATTTTTTTGTTCGCTTATGATAGCACTAAAAAATCAAATTTGCAAATTTAATTCTTATCTATCATCGCCTTTGCGGCATCCAAGACACTTGTCACATTGTCTTTTATCCACTTTTTATCCATCCATTGTTGAGGCCTTACCTCTTCGCCTTGGACCAAAATTCCAAAGTGAAGGTGATCTCCAAGAGCAAGCCCACTCGTTCCAGTTGTACCTATTTGATCGCCAGCAGCAACCATGTCGCCCTCTTTTACCTTCGCACTTGAACAGTGTCCGTAAAGTGAGTAAAGTCCAAATCCATGATCGATCACAATGTTTAAACCATAAATTCCATTCTCAGATGCTAGCACAACGCGACCTGCATTGCTGGCTATTATCGGAGCTGATGCCACGCTTGCAAAATCTATACCCATGTGCCATGACTCACTTACTTGCTCGTTATTATATGTATAGAAGCGGTGGTCGGCAAAATCAGCTACTTTCTTGCCATTTCTAAGCGGGTAAAATGGGATGATATTAAAGCCGTTTGTGATGTCAGTATCGACATTTGAAGTAAGTGCTGTTATCTTCTCTTCGTTTGAATTTCTTAGTGTTTCATTGACAAATTTCATCTTCTCAAGCCTTGAAAGAGCGTTTGGATCTTTTGCATATTGATCTGTTAGATCAACGATCTTTCCATCTAAAAATCTATCATTTAAAGCAATAGTTGAAGTTTTGTATTTTACATTTTCATAAAAATATCTCACGTGAGACTTGCTCTCATTGCCTGCAAAGTCTCTTGCGATGACCTCAGCGCTAAAGTTTTCAACCTGCACTGGCCAAGCAACAAGCGCTGCGTAAAAGCCCTCTTTATAAAATGGCACAGCCTTAAATTTCTTACCAAAATTTGTCTGGACATAGACCTCTTTTAGCTGATTATCAGTCGCTCTAAAGACAACAACCGCGCTACCGCCTTTTGAGATAGAATAAGACTGAGAAAGCACGTAAAGATCAGGCTTAGAGGTATCAAGTACGACTTCAACTTTTTTGCTTGCTTTATTGCCTGTAAAAAAGCCCCATTTGCTAGTATCAACCGCCTCTATGCTCATCTCATAAGTATCTTTTTGAGCAAAAAAGCCAGTTTTTGGGAAGGTTAAATTTACATCAAGCTCAGTGCTTGGATTTTGTATGATTTGATTTAGTAAATTTAGGTCATTTTTGCCGTCATTTATGCTGATGCGCACAAATTTTATACCGCTGTCATCTTTAAATTTGATATTCATAGGCGAGCGAAGGTTCCAATAAACCTTATCAGCAACGCCGATAATTGGCTCATTTCGCTCAAAGTCTTTCGACATCAAAGCATATCCAAAGCCACCAGCTAATATCAAAACAAGTAAAACTACAACAATACCAAAACCGCCTATTCCACGTCTATACATATATTATTACCTTAAATTTTATTTGCGAAATTTTACATTTTATCAATAAATTTTTAGTTAATTACAAAATTTCTCTTACAGCTCTAGCTTCGCTCATCCAGTCAAAAAGCTCGTCCCAGCGCTCATCTTTTATGAGATCTTTGCACAAATTTAGCTCTTTTTCAAACATATTTATCGCAGCAACGACGTTGTTTTTATTTTGCTTAAAGATATCGCTCCACATAAATGGCGAACTCTTTGCAACGCGTATCATGCCCTTAAATGTCGGCCCTCCAAGTGCAACGATGTGCCTTTTATCCTCTTCTTTTAAGATCCCGCTAGCAAGCGAAAATGCAATAGCGTGAGGCAGATGCGAGATAAGACCCACGTGATGATCATGCTCTTTTGCACTCATGAAAATGATCTTCATGCCAAGGCAAGAAAATAGCTCAACGCTTCTTTTCACATGTTTTTCTGCACTCTCAGCAAAGTCGCAAACTATGACAGTTGCCCCTGTATAAAGTGACTTAAAAGCAGCTTCTGGACCAGAGTACTCGGTACCTGCCATCGGGTGAGCTGGGATGAAATTTTTACGAATTTTTTCTGGCACGGCTTCTATTATCTTTTGCTTTGTCGAGCCAAAATCAATAATCGTCGTATCTTCGCTAATGTCAGTTAAATTTTGCACGATGCTTGCGATGGCTTCTACTGGCACAGCCAAAAAGATGATGTCACACTTCTTTTTCATCTCATCGATGCTTAAAATTTCATGCACCAAGCCAAGTTCTAGCGCTTTTTTGCTGTGATTTTCATCTTTATCATATCCGCTGACACACGAGATCAATTTCTCATCTTTTAATGCAAGACCAAGCGAGCCACCCATAAGACCAAGTCCGATGATACCTATTTTCATAAAAAACCTTTAAAATTATAAAATTTAAATTTTTTAAAAATAAAATATGATATTATACGCACTTATACTAAAACTCTAGGTTAAATTTAATGAAAAAGAAATTATTTTTACTAGCACTAGCTTTAAGCGGTCTAAATGCACAAACGATTCAGTCAATAAATTTCAAAGGTCTAATCCACCTTTCACCTGATGTAGCCACGCAGATAATGGGGCTAAAAGTCGGTCAAGAGCTAACACCAAAGCTTAGCGATAAGGCTATCACAAATTTATACAAGCAAAATTATTTTGATGATATCTACATAGAAGATACAGGTAATGGCAATCTTTTAGTAAAAGTAAAAGAGAAGCCAAGCGTAGCTAGAGTCGATCTAAAGGGTGTTGTGACAAACGACAAAACTGCGATCGAGTCGCTAATCAACATAAAACCTGGCAATATGTATGATGAGCTAACTATCGAAAAAACAAAAGAGAGAATTCGCCAGTACTACGAGTCAAAGGGCTATTTTGATACAGTTGTTGATGTAGAAAAACAGCCAGTTGCAGACAACGACAGCTCACTTTTCATCACTCTAAACATAAACCGCGGCGAAAATATGATAATCAAAAAGGTAAATTTAGTCGGCGCAAAAGAGTTTGACTATGATGATATCGAGCCAGTTGTTGCAAACAAAAGTAGAGAATTTATGGGCTGGCTTTGGGGTAGAAACGACGGAAAAGTTAAACTTTTCGAGCTTGAAAATGACCCAGCAAGAATTCAAGATAAATATTTTCAAAAAGGTTATCTAGATGCGACAGTTTCGTCGCCTTATCTAAATGCGTCATTTGATAACTACACAGCTGATCTTACATACTACATCCACGAGGGCGAGCCTTATAAGGTTTCAAACGTAAGCATCACAGCACCTGAAGAGCTAGGACTTGATACTAAAAAGATCATAGATGACTTTAGACTTGAAGCTGGCGATACGATGAACTCAGCAAGACTTCGCCAAGATATGAAAAAGCTTGACGATATGGTCGCTGACAAGGGTTATGCATTTGTCAAAGTCTATCCAAAGACTGACAAATTTGATGAAAATAAAACAGTTGATATCGACTACGAAGTTGATCCTGGCGAAAAAGTATATATAAGAAATGTTCAAATTTCAGGAAACGATAGAACAGTTGATCGCGTCGTAAGACGTGAGCTATATCTAACTGAGGGAAATTTATATAGTAGAACAGACCTTCAAGACTCAAAAGATGCATTAAAAAGAACAAGCTACTTTGACGATGTCGAGATAGAAGAAGATCCTGTTGATAAAAACACAGTCGATCTAAAAGTAAAGGTAAAAGAGGCCTCAACTGGCTCAATAAGTGGCGGTATCGGATACGGAAGTAGCGATGGCTTGCTACTAAACGCTGCACTTTCTGACACAAACATCTTTGGCTCTGGTCTTCAAGGACAAGTAAGTGTAGATAAGAGCGATAGAGAGCTTTCAGGTCAGATAAGTCTTACAAATCCAAGAATTTTTGACTCAGAGTATAGCCTTGGCGGAACACTCTATGCAAACGACTATGACTGGAGAACTTATAAAGAGAGAAGCTATGGCTTTAGCACAACGCTTGGTAGAAAATTAACCAGAAATTTAAGCGCATCACTTACTTATAATATCGAGCAAAGTAAAGTTACTCTAAAAGATGATGAGCTAAGAGATATAAATAGATACACAGGCAAAGAAATTTATAGAGAAGGCAAGGCTATAAAAAGCGCTATAACTCCGGCTTTAACATATAATAGCACCGATGATTACTACTTGCCAAGACGCGGTATCATAGCTAGTACATCATTTGAGATAGCAGGACTTGGTGGTGATATGGATTTTGTTAAAAACCGCACAAATTTCAACTACTATCTAGGTCTTAGAGAGTACATCGACTACGATCTTATCTTAAGATATAAAGCAAGCTTTGGCAAAATTTGGGAGAGAGGCTATACTCCTATCAACGAAAGACTTTACCTTGGTGGTATAAGAAGCTTACGTGGTTACGAGAGCAGAACTGTATCTCCAAAAGTAAAATACAAAGGCGACTACTATGAATACGGCGGCGAAACATCATTTAACAACTCAGTTGAGATGAGCTTCCCTATAATAGAGCGTGTCAAAATGCGTGGCGTTGTATTTTATGACTATGGTATGATCGGCGAAAATAGCCTAAATGAGATAAAAAGATCATCAGTTGGTACAGGTATCGAGTGGATAACACCTATCGGACCACTTCAACTAATCTTCGCAAAAGCTCTTAAACCTAAAGAGGGCGATGATACAAATACGTTTGAATTTACTATCGGAAGACGCTTCTAATAAGATACTTTTAAGGGGCTAGTTTGCCCCTTAAATCCCCCACATACAAACAAACTTTAAGTCATATAAGAAAAAGCAAGGCTAACATTAGATATAATCCCACAATTTTTAATATAAGTGGGTAAAAAGATGAATTTCTCAGACATTTTTTCAAAGATAAGAAAAGCTCAACCTCGTCCAGAAGAAGCACCTACACACTGGGTAAAATGCGACAACTGTCACTCACTGATGTATTACAAAGAAGTTGAAGCTTGTTTTAATGTATGCCCAAAATGCGGCTACCACATGAGATTAAAAGCTGATGATCGCATAAATTTGATCTGCGATGAAGGTAGCTTTATAGAATTTGACGCAAATTTAAAACCAGTAGATCCTTTAAATTTTGTCGATAAAAAATCATACAAAAAAAGAATCACAGAAAATAAAGAAAAAACAGGACGCACAAGCTCAGTGATATGTGGCGAAGGCAAATGCAACGGACAAGAGATCCAGCTAGTTGTTTTTGACTTTGGCTTTATGGGCGGCTCACTAGCTTCGGTCGAGGGCGAAAAGATCGTAAGAGCGATAAAACGCGCGATCGAAAAACGCCAAGCCTTAATCATCGTAAGCGCATCTGGCGGCGCTAGAATGCAAGAGAGCACATTTTCTTTGATGCAGATGTCAAAGACCTCAGCAGCCCTAAAACTTCTTGATGAAGCAAAGCTCCCATATATTTCTATCCTTACAGATCCTACGATGGGTGGCGTTAGTGCATCATTTGCATGGCTTGGAGATCTAATAATCGCCGAACCTGGTGCGCTAATAGGTTTTGCAGGGCAAAGGGTTATTAAACAAACCATAGGTGCTGATCTTCCAGAGGGCTTTCAAAGGGCTGAATTTTTGCTTGAACATGGTCTTATAGATGACATCGTGCCAAGAAGCGAGCACAAAAAATATATAAGCGATATGGTTAAATTTCTTACAAATAACAAAGCTATGATCTCTAAAAGCGAAGTGACGACTAGAAACGAAGCTGGCTTTGAGCTAAAGCTAAAAACCAAAGGGTAAGTTTGGAAATTTCGGTTTTTAGCATTCAAAAATCATCGCGTGACAACTTTGAAAACGAGATACAAGAATATATAAAAATGAGTGCAAAATTTGCCAAGATAAACGACAAAATAATATTTAATGAAAAGATAGCAAAGGCTCAAAGCAGTGGCAGAAGCGATGCACTAAGAGCTTATGATGAAATTTACGAGCCAAATTTAAAAGGCTTTTGCGTGATGCTTGATGAAAATGGCTCACAGCTTGACAGCCAAGAATTTGCTCAAATTTTAAACTCAAATTCACAGATCAATTTTTTCATAGGTGGAGCTTATGGGCTTAGCCAAAATTTAAAAAACAAGGCACAAAAAGTCGTAAGCTTAAGCAAGATGACTATGGCGCACAAAGTCGCCAAGCTCGTACTTTTTGAGCAAATTTTTAGAGGGCTTTGTATCAATGCAAACCACCCATATCACAAATAAAGGAATATAAAATGACTCAAAACGAGCTAAATTTTTTCAAAAAACTACTTGAAGATAGAAAGCTACAAATCAAAAAAAATATTTATGACTCATCAGTTGAAGTAAGCGGTCTAAGAGATAGTGGAGTAAGCGATGAATTTGACATCGCTTCAGTAAATACCGACCAGCTTATAGAGCAGTCTATATCAACCCAGCAAAGAGCCGAGCTTCACGAGATCGACGAGGCGCTTGAGAAGATAGCAAACAAGACTTATGGAATTTGTGACATGTGCGAAGAGGAGATCGGCATCCCTCGCCTAAAAGTAAAACCGCATGCAAAATACTGTATAGCTTGTCGTGAGATAATAGAAAAAACAGCAAAAAACTAAGGAGAAAATATGAAAACCAGAAAATTTCTCGTCTACTGCATCATCTACACAGCAGTTGTTGCAGGACTTACCTATTCTCTTAATAGTTCAGACTTCACCTTTGAGCTCTTAGGTCAAGCCATAACCTTGCCAGTAGCTGTCTGGGTGGCACTTCCAGTAGCTCTTTTGGCGCTTCTTGCCCTACTTCACATCGCATATCACGGATACGCCTTTTATAGATATAAAAAATGGATAAAAAAAGATAGCCATCTCTACAAAGACCTTGCAAAAGAGACGCTTCTTGGCTTTGAGAGCAACAAAGACTTTAAAACTGATACTTACAAGATCGCCTCACAGCTCACTCGCTCTATCTCACCGGTAGGCGAGCTTAAAGATGTTGGCGTTGATGACGGCGAGATAAACAACATCTTACAAACCATAAAAAGCATAAAAAACAAAGAGATCGTCGATCTAAAGAAATTTAGGCTAGCAAAAGATAGCAAGCTAAACATCCTAAACGAGCTAAACAAGATCGAGCAGCTGCCTACTTACTATCTTGACGTGCTTAAAAACCAAGAACAAAACGAGAGCCTTAAAAAGGCAGCCTTTAACAAGCTCATAAAAACAGCTTCATTTAGTGAGATCAAAAAAATCGATCCAGAGCTAGCAAGCGAAGATATAATGACCATTATCACGCGTTTCGTAAATGATGAGATCGACCTAAGTAGCGATGAAATTTTTGGTCTTCTAAACAACGCAAAAGTGACAAAAGCACAATACGACAAAGCAGCCATAATGCTTAAAAACAAGCTAAAACCAGATGCGTTTATCGGCATTTTTGAGAAGCTAAAAAGCATCCATGCTGACGCTGATGAGGCCTACGTATATGCGCTATTTGAGCTTCAGATGCTTGATAAAGTAAGAGAGGCTATCGAGGGTAGCGACCCTGATGAGTTTAAAGAGATAAAGGTTTTACTATTTTTACGAGATAACGGCAAAATGGTGCCTAGCTCGCTATTTTTTAAATGATAGACTTTAGTAAAAAGCCACTTTTCTTAGCGCCACTTGCTGGCTTTTCCGACCTGCCGTTACGAAGTGTCGTCAAGAAATTTGGCTGCGACGTTACTGTTAGCGAGATGATCAGCGCAAATGCCTTGGTCTATGAGAGCAGTGACAAAACCCTTGAAATGCTTAAAAAATCCCCAAATGAAGAGCCCTACGTCGTCCAGATAGCTGGTAGCGATATAGAAAATCTAAAAAAAGCCGTGCAGATAGTCAATAAATTTGATGGAATTTATGGGCTCGATCTAAACTGCGGCTGCCCTGTGCCAAAGGTCGTTAGACAAGGCGCAGGATCGGCTTTGTTAAACGATCTTGACAAACTTCAAAGCATCATCTCAGCCATAAAAAGCGTCTCAAACAAAGAGAGCCTAAGCGTTAAATTTAGACTTGGCTTTAACGACAAAAATGAAGAGAAAATCGCAAAGGCCTGCGAAGAAGCTGGCGCAGACTACATCGCAGTGCATGGTCGCACCAGAGCTGGCGGATACACTGCAAAGGTTGATTACGAAGCGATCGCTAGAGTAAAGGCGAGCGTGAAAATCCCAGTCGTTGCAAATGGCGACATAAACGCGCAAAATGCAGATGAAATTTTAAATCTCACAAAATGCGACGCCCTAATGATCGGCAGAGCAAGCATCGGCAACCCTTGGATATTTCACGAGATAAAGACCAAAACTAGCGTGGATAAGGCGCTAAAGCAAAAGATCATACTAGCTCACTTTGATGCGATGATCGAGCACTACGGCGAGCACGGACTTTGCATATTTAGAAAGCACCTCCACCAATACAGCAAGGGCATAGACGGCGCAACAACCTTTAGAAACGATGTAAATTTCATCAAAGACGTGGCAGCGATGAGAGAGCGCATAAAGGAGTTTTTTGCCTAGATGCAAGGCTACATCCTGCGCGTGCAAAAGGTCAGAGACGAGGACCTTTTAGTCTTTGTGCTAACGCCAAATTTGCTCGTAAAATCGTATAGATTTTTTGGCGCTCGCCACTCAAACATCATGACTGGCTACAAGATCGACTTTGAGCTCGAGCAAGAGGCGAAATTTCTACCAAAGCTTAGAAGCATACTCCACCTTGGCTTTAAATGGCTGCTAGAGCGCGACAAACTCATCATTTGGCAGCAGTTCATGCGCCTACTTTATGATCATTTAAAAGAGGTCGAGCAGCTCGATGAAATTTACTTTAACGAGCTTGATCGCTGTGCCAAACAGATGCAGCTGCAAAATCCAAAGCGCCTTATCATCGAAAGTTACGTCAAAATTTTAGAGTATGAAGGCAGGCTTCACAGCGAGCTTGAGTGCTTTATCTGCGACGAGGAGATAGAGAGTGAGCTTTGTTTAACTCGTGGCTTTTTGCCCTCTCACAAGCACTGCCTTGACAGGAGCGAATTTGACGCTAGCAAGATCAAAAATTTGTTTGATACAAAAAGCACGATCGAGCTAAATGACGATGAGATAAACCGCCTTTATAAAATTTTACTTGATGGGCTTTAGGCTTACCTTTGTCCTCTCATCAAATTCTTTTAAAACATCCATTATCTTACTTGCTAGCCCCTCAAGCGTGTGATCCTTTTTAAGCTCTAAATTTCTAAGCTTTAAAATCCTAGCTAGTATATCTTTTAGATCTTTCTTACCAGATAGTATCTCATCATAATAAGCCTTTGGTATGCCTATCTCACTCCTATCTTGCTTTGTAAGTATAAGCGTGTCTCTATATACATTGCGAGCCTCGTCAGTTATCCTTGTTGTGCCACCTTGTAACACAAGACCTTGCTCGTTTTTTAAAAATGCAACAAAGATTTGCTCCTTAGTATAGCCTTGTTCATTGTCATATACAGACATATCAGGCTTGAAGTCATATCCAGCACTACTAACCCACATATAAGGGATAGTATGCTCAGTTGTCATCACTTCTGGAGAGAAGTCAAGGAAATTTCCATTGACTTCTACATTTATATCGCTTAGATCATCCCATAACTTATGTGCATCTTCTGCGTCTTGGGCTGTCCTAAAGATATGAGTTACCTTCTCATTGCTCCTATCAGTTAGTCCATCTAGCTCATCGCTAGTCATCCTACCCATTAGATATTCAAAATGATCCATTTTTTTATCTTTTGAAAAGTAGCCCTTTGGCATCTTTGCCAGATCTTCATTTGAGTAAAATTCTTTACCCTTACTAATAACTCCAGCTGAAATTTGATCAAAAATTTTATAGTATTGCTTTATTGTGTCTGCTAGATCGATATTTGCAAAGCTATCCTCTCCAAAGAGTTGGTTATCTTTTTTTGTTTCCATTGAAAAATTTATACTATTTGGGTGTTTTTGATTGTGTAGCACTATCGCATCAAGCGTGCTTTTGTGGATTTTAAAGTCCTGTGGCAAGCCTGCAGCTTTGTTAAAGTCAGCTCCCATAAATCCTTTAGCATCTACACTATATCCATAACCCTCTTGTGAAGTAAATTTAGCCTGATAAAGAGAGTCGATACTGCTAGATGAAACAAAATCATTCTTAGGAATAGTGACTTGGCTGATCGAATTTATATTTGGAGTGTTAGGCAAGAAATTTGCAAAGCCTTCGCTTTTTGTATGTTTTTGGTAGTGCTGTTTTGTTAAGATGGAGTTATAAGAGACTTTCATAGCTTACTCCTTGAATTTAGCTTCAAAGAGTAAGCAAAAGTTGTGCCGTAAATTTTCTTCTTATCTATCTTTTGCAAATCATATCACTGGAACACCTTTTGCTTTAAACTATAAAAGAAGCTAGGAGGTCAAACCATGAATGATATTAGTATCTTAGGCACAAATGTAAATTCATACACCAAGCAACAACACAAGCAAGATAGATCTGCAAATTTTAGTGATATTTTGAAGCAAAATGCCAAAGAAAAGATTAGCGAGCCAAGCCAAGAGCCAGCTAAATTTACTTATACTACTTCTTCACAAAACAGCCTCGTCTCTTTAAATTTTAATGATCTTCAAGCTTATGGCTACACAGTGGATAAAGCTGGCTTTATGGGAGCTGATTTTAACAAAGCAGCAGGCTTGCCGCAGGACTTTAAAATCCACAAAAGCACGCTTGATGAGATAGTTAGATACAACAACAAAACATATCTCTTCACACAAGATAGAAGCAAGGCTGCCTTTGAAAAGATAGACGTAGCTGATACTACAAAGCACTACTATAAACTTTTTAAAAGCATTGTAGGGGATGAGAAAGATAGATATGGCGAAGCTGATCTAGCAAATTTACCAAAAGGCTTTAGCTTGGATACCAACCAAAAAACCTTTGGTAAAAATGCAAATTTCTTAAAAGATGTGAGCCTAATATCCGTTACAAATATATATAAAACATTTGATCAAGTTAATGATGCAAAGAGCGTTAGAGATGAGCTTAGAGGCTTTGGAGTAAGCCACGAGGTCTATGAGCTAAATTTTAGCAAAGAGCATCTTGATGCAAGAGCCAGTGACGAATATACATTTAACCCTGACATGTCTGTATATCAAGCAGATGATACTTATAGCAATGCTGGTGTGTTTGTGGGATTTTTAAAGAGTTTTAGCCCTATCGCTAGTGATAGTGGTGAGACGAAGCTTAGTGCGGAAGCAAGCTCTTACTCAAAGCTAATGAATGAGCAAAGCTTGGCTGATGATATAGTGCCTCTCTCAAGGCTTTTGAAAAATGAGAAGATGATTAAATTCATATTAGAAGAGCTACTAAAAAGAAATTTGCTCACTTCAAAAGATGGCAAAAGTGCTGGCGAGATAGTAGATAGTGTGCTAGCTCATGCCACAAAGCTTCAAAATGAGACAAAAATCTAAATAGATAAATTTAAAAGGTGGCTGTCTTTAATCCATCAAACCATCTTATTTAAAATTTGCTTCTTGTCTATCTTTTGCATAAGTTCTAAGACATCTATGCCTCTTTTTTCTTTGAAATTTAAAAGCTCTCTTGCATAGAGAAATTTCTGATCCTTATTTATATCATAGGTCTCATACTTTTTCTTAACCTGCATAGGTTTAAATTTCTTCTCATTTTGCTCTTTGGCGAAATTTGCATTGTATTCTTGTTCTTCTTTGTGTAGTTTGGCTAGAAATTCTTTATGCTCTTTTGTAGTTTTTTCTACATCTTCTCTATAAAGCTTCTTAAACTCTTCTATGCTTAGATCAGCTCTAACAAACAAAGCAGCACCATCATTGCTCATCATAGTGCCTTCTGGAAATGATTTTACAAAGGCTTCTAGTTCTGCCTCCTCTTCTGCTGTGCCAAGACCAATCATAAAGCCAATTATTGTTGGCTTGCCATCAACAGAGTTGGTAAGTAGCCAATCCATATAGCTTTGTAGCTCTCCAACTCTAAATTCTTCCATAGTTTCTGGAGGATATTTTGATGCTAAAGCTCTTCTTTCTTTCATGGGGTAATCAGACAGCATACTATCTATTCGATTTATAGTATCTGTTATCCAGCCCTCTTTACTTTGGTCTATATCAATAAATTCTTTTACATTATCAGTCCAGGGTCTAAACATATACTTTGAGTAATCAAATTTTTCTTCGATGACGCTTTTATCTTGCTTGCCTTCTTTGGCTACATTTTCTTTTTGGATAGTGTTGTCTTGTATCGGTGTGTTGCTAAGTCCGTTTATGCTAGTTATCATTTCAGCTCCCCTTACGCCTTTATATCAACATCTCTTTTTATGCCAAGCATATCTACTAGGTATTTTCCAGCTGGGTTTTCATTTAGCTCTTTTACTAAATTTAAAGGTGGCATGCTAAATTTCAAAAAGCTATCCATAAAATCCTTGCTCTTTTTGCCGTCCTTGTCTATCTCGCCAAAGAGAAGCTTTAACATTTTTAGATTATGCTCCATCATCTTTTTAAATGATAGTTCGTCTTCTTCATATCCCCTACGTCTATCTTCAGGAGTGCTGACAAAGCCACTTTCTAAGTCGATATAGATAAAGTCTCTTTTAGATCTAATGTAGTCTTGCATATATTTAGGCATACCTGCTATATCGTTATCGGTAGCATTTATAAAGCCAGGTCCAAATTTCATCTCGCCCATAAGTTCAAACAGCTCAAAAGCTCTATTAAATTCTTTACTATCTATGCTCTTATCATAGCCTTCTCTTTTGCCTTGTGCTGTTGTCTCGCCCTCTCTCACATCAAGGTTGTTGTTTATAACGGCTGCTATAAGTCCGCCTTTAGTTATTGAGCCATCTTTATTAGTGTATTTCTCTCCATGCGGATCCATAAATACACCACTTCCCACACTCTCCTTGCCGCCATTGTTGTTGTTAAAGATATCTGTTGTTGGCTTTAGTGGCTGTCTGCCGTCTCCTCCTTTAAAGCTTGGGTTGAAAAAAAGCGCGCTTATCATCTGCTTATTTGACTCTTTGCCGTTAAAATCAGCCGCAGCCGAGCCAAATTCATGAATGGAGTTATGGATCTTGGTTACTTGCATGCTTTGGCGGTTATAAGAAAAGCCTTGAGGGAAATTTCTTATCTCATCTAAGCTAAAGCTATCTTTTGAGTTTAGTGTGTCTTCGCCAACTACTTGTGAGAGGATTTTGTAGGCATTATTTACGGTTTTTAGTATGTCGATGCTATCAAAAGTCCTTTGCATATAGTCAGACTGCGTCTCTATCCTGACTAATGACTCCAGAGTGCTTGAGTGAATTTTATAATCACTTGGAATGCCAGCTTGCTTATTAAACTCATCTATAAAGTAGCCATCTTTATCTACCTTGTAGCCTAAAACTAGAGAGCTAGTTTGGTTGGTGGCAACTTTGGTTGATACCTTTATGTTCTGCTCTAAATTTAAAGGGTAGCTACCAAGTGCGTTTATCATCTAATATCCTTTTAGCTTCATACCAAAGATATCGTCTTTTTTGTAAAAAGTTTTACCTAGTAAATTTAGCTACTTTTGCCTGCCTAAAGCATAAATTTGATTTAGCTTGTTAAAAGCTAAATTTATATTATCTTCGCTTGGCTTTACGGTGCTGTTTTTTAGTAGCTCAAGCACTAAATTTTTAAAATTTTCTCTATCTTCTGCTAGCTTTTTAAGAGTAGCTACATCGCTCAAGCTTTTGCTTCTATGATCTTTGGTCTGGGCAGCGATGAAAGCGTTGTTTAGCAAGACTTCAGGCTTTAGCGTAGTCTCTCCGCCCTCTAGGATCGCAGGGTTTTCTGACTTTAAAAAGCTAATAAACAAAGCCTCTTTTTTGTAACCAGACTCCGTTTTATAGTAAGAGAGATCTGGGCTAAAGCCACCAGTGTTTTCCTGCTCTAAATTTGCAAAATTTAGCTTTTTGAGGTTCGTTTTTATGCCTAGCTTTGCTAGATCTTCGCTTAAATTTGATGCGAGCTTCATTTCATCTTCGCTGCTAAAGATGTTTGTCACGACCTCGTTTTTGCGACTATTTAAAAAGTCAATATTTGATCTATCGCTCAAATCTGCATTAAAATCAATGCCTTTCATACCTTGCGAGATGTAGCCTTTTGGCAGGCTTGCTAGGTCGCTATCTGTAAAACTATCTTTGTTTAAACTCTTGCCCATTACTTGAGAAAAGATAGCGTAATACTGACCTATCGTGTCTGCAATGTCGATATTTTCAAAGACGTCATTGTCAAAAAGCTTCCCGCTTGCGTTGCTGTAAAGGACGCTATTTATGTTATTTTGCTTTGTTGCGAAGTTTAGAAATTCTTTTATCGTGCTTTTGTGAAGCTTAAAGTCCTGTGGCAAGCCGGCTGCTTTATTAAAGCTAGCGTCCATAAAGCCAGCATTGTCACTTTGATAGCCAAGCTCGTTTTTATCTTTAAATTTCACGCTATAAATGCTTTGCTGTGTATCTTTTGTAAGCTCAAGTCTTTGTAAATTTTGTGCAATGTCTTTTGTTTTTTCATTATTTGCAAGAGCGTTTTGAAATTTGGCACTTTCAGACTGCTCTTTTTGAAGTTTCCTTGCTTTTGCCTCAGTCGCTACTGAGCTATACTTTTGCGTGCTAACACTAAAAATGCTCATTTTTCATCCTTGCTTATCAAATTTATATTTAGTAATCAAGGAGCGTTCCAGCTTCAAAATGAGTTGTGACTTTTGGGTGGTTGTAAGAAATTTGGTTTTAAATTTAACTTTAAAGGGCAAAATGAAGAGTTAAATTTACTCTTCACTGCCTTCATTGATACCAAAAAATGTATCTGTGTGGATGTTTTCAAATGCTGCTTTAAGCGATGTAAAGAGCTTTGGATTTTCTTTTTCTAAATTTGCTAGAAGCTGCTTAGTCTCATATCTAGCGTGTGGCATCTTCACGTCAAATCTCATCGCAGGACACGCCTCATCGCCAACAACTCTTAGCTCATTTTTGATCGCATTTTCGCGAAGCTGTCTCTCACGCACAAAGATAAATGGCCTGATCACGACGATGCCGTTTTTTGCTTTGTATTTTGGAGCAAGCGTCCTTAGCGCGCCATTGTAGGTGAAATTCATAAAAAAGCTCTCTGCTGCGTCGTCCAAGTGGTGAGCGATCGCGAGCTTGTTAAAGCCGTGCTTTAGCGCATAGGTGTAAAGATACCCTCTTCTCATGCGCGAGAAAAAGCTGCAAAAGCTAGAATTTTTACGTATCTTCTCCTTTGATATCTCAAATATCGAGCTATCGATCACCTCGTGCTCTATACCATGCTCGTTGCAGTGCTTGGTAAGATATGCGTAGTCTTCGCCCATGCCGTAGCTTAGCGTTACCGCCTTAAATTCAAATTTCTCAGGTGTGACGTTTTGGATGTGCTTTAGCACGTGAGCGAGTGCGAGGCTATCCTTGCCGCCGCTAAGGCCAAGCAAGATCTTATCTCCACCTTCTATCATCTTATATCTAGCGTTTGTCTGGCCAACTTGCCTAAGCAGTCTCTTACTAAGCTCTATCATAAGCTCTCCACCATTTCTAGGATAAATTTAGCGCTGACGTTTGCTGAGTCTTGTAAGAATTTATCAAAGTCAAATTCAGCCTCATTACCAGCTCCGTCGCTGATGGCTCTAAGGATGAAAAATGGCACGCCAAGCGTCTCACAAACTAGCGCAACGCTCGCACCTTCCATCTCGGTAGCACTTGCGTTAAATATCTTTTTGATCCACTCTTTTTTCTCGTTGTCGCAGATGAACTGATCACCAGTTGCGATGATACCTGAATTTAAGCTCATGCCCTTTTTGCTAGCGACATTTTTAGCTAGCTCATTTAGGCTCTCATCGCTTTTTACAAAGATACTTGTCCCTGGCACAAAGCCGTATGGATGTCCAAAAGCCGTGATGTCAAGGTCATGCTGCACAAGGCTAGTGGCATATAGCATATCGCCTATCTTTAAGTTCTCATCAAGTGAGCCTGCAACGCCAGTAAAAAGCAGCTTTGAAGCCCTAAATTTCTCTATCATCAAGGTCGCAGTGATCGCCGCATTTACCTTGCCGATCTTCGAGTAGGCGATGACTAGGTCTTTGCCTTTGTAGTTTGCCTCATAAAATTTATTATTTGCATATTCGGTAGTTTTATACTCGCCAACCATCTCAAGGATCGGCGTTATCTCCTCTTGCATCGCTCCAAGTATCGCTATCATCTCTCCTCCAAAATCTTCACAACCTCTTCAAGGCTCGCCATATCAGTGACGCTATATGTCGGTTTTTCCGTGATCTTTTTGTTTATGCCTTTTAGTGTCGCAGCACCTAGCTCGATAAAGCAATCAACCTCGTTTTCGTAGTTTTTGATGCTTTGCTTGTAGCGAACTGGATGCGTTAGCTGCTCTTTTAAAAGAACTAGCGCTTCATTTTTATCAGTATAAATTTTTGCATTTACGTTTGAAACGACTGGGGCAAAATTCGCAGCCAAAACGCCCTCAAGCTCGTTTGCTAGCCTAACGCTAGCTGGCTCAAGTATCGGGCAGTGGCTAGCTACTGACATATTTAAAAGCATCGCTCTTTTTGCACCTGCTTCTTTAAATTTTGCCTCATAGCTTGCCAGATCAGCCCTCACGCCGGCAACTACTATCTGTCCGTCGCAGTTGTAGTTTGCAGCGTAAATTTTTAAGCCCTCATTTTGTGCGTTTTTGCAAATTTCCTCAACGACCTCGTCACTAAGACCTAGCACTACCATCATGCCAGCATCTTTACCAACACAAGCCTCTTGCATAAATTTACCACGTAAATTTACAAGTCTAATCGCTTCAACAAAGCTAAATGCGCCACTAACCGCAAGGGCTGTAAATTCTCCTAGCGAGTGACCTAGGCTAAACTCTGGCTTAGCTTTTATGTGCTCGCTAAAAGCTAGATAGCTCATAAGCGAGTTTAAAACGATGGCAGGCTGAGTAAATTCTGTCTTATCTAGCTTGTCGTTTTGCGTAAATAAAAGCTCTTCAAAATCAATGCCTGTATCGTTGCAAGCGTCATTTAATAGAAGTTTTGCCGAAGAGAAATTTTCATAAAAATCTTTCCCCATGCCAACACTTTGCGAGCCTTGACCCGCAAAAATAAAAGCAAATTTTTTCATTTTGGCTTCTTAGTGGTGGTGATGTCCGTGACCACCGCAACCGCAACCACCTTCGCCATGTCCGTGACCACCGCAGCACTCATGCTCGTGATCATGATCATGTCCTCCACAACCGCAAGTGTGAGCGCCTGCTACCATGCCAGTTGCTTTTTCATCTTCAGTTGCGTCTCTAACTTCTAAAATTTCAACATTAAATAGCAAGTCTTTGCCAGCGTATGGGTGGTTAAAATCAACTGTTACTTCGTCATCTTTGATCTCTTTAACGATGACGCGAACGCTTGAGCCATCTTCATTTTGACCAAAAAGTTCCATGCCTTCATGTAGGTCTATACCAGCAAATTGCTCTTTTGGAAGTGATTGGATGGCATCTTTATTGTATTCGCCACAACCCTCAGCAGCCTTAATGTTTATAGTAGCTTTGTCGCCTGATTTTAGTTTGCTAACTTCTTCTTCAAGCTTTTCTATAATGTGACCATGTCTCGTAATAAAAGAAATTTGACCACCTTCTTGCATATTTGACTCTAAAATTTCGCCAGTATTAGCGTCTTTTAGCTCATAAAACATTGTTATAACTTGATCTTTACTCACAATAATCTCCTTGGAATTTAGTTTTGATTAATGTGAGATTATATCTAAAAAAGAGTAAATTTTAGTTTCTGTTAGGAGCGGCTTTGGCTTCTTTGCTATCTGGATAGCCTACTTTTAAAGCCTTATAAAACCTATTTGCACTTTGAGTATCACCGATCTTATCAAAGCTTATAGCTGTGTGATACAAAAGTTTTGGAGTGTAGTCAGCCTTATCTTCACTTTGTATACTTTTTTTATAGTATTGTATGGCTGTACTGTATGATTTTTGACTATAAGCAACTTCACCTAGATAATAATTTGAAGCACCAGTTTTATAGCCTTTTTTGTTTAAATATTCAAAATACTCAGCTGCTTCTGTGCTATTGCCAGAATTTAAAAGCTTAATGCCATCAGCTAAAATGTCCTTGTCGCTTTTGCCACTAAAATTTGAAGTTGGCTTATTTTGTTGTTTTGGATTTGCATTTTGCTTTGGTTGAGCAGCGTTCTTATCCATTATCGCGCCTAATTTATTTAAGGCAGCAGTAATATTTTTATAGTTTTTATCTTGTATATCTCTAGTCTCATCAACATAAGCTTTTAATGATGTCAAACTTACACCAGAATCGCTTATACCACCATTGACTTTGGTTTCGATATCGTTCATTCTTTGCTCAAGCTTGTTCATCCTAGCACTCATGCTCTCGATCAAGCTTTGCAAACCTTGAAGTTGTTCTGAAACATTATCCATGTTTTCTTCAATATTTTGAACACTTCTTTTATTGCTTAGAGTTGCCTTTTCATCATCTGTTAGTCCATATGGATTTGCGCTATCCATATTACCTGCGTCAAATGCCGAAACTTCTTGAGCTGAACCTATAGAGAAAGCGGCTCCAAGAAGAGCCGCAATGATTATTTTTTTATTCATTATTACTTAATTACTTACAGATTAAGGAAGTACTTTGAAATCTGCACGTCTGTTTTGAGCGTCGCAAGCTTTTGTTTTGTCTGTACAAACTGGGTTGCTTTCGCCAAAGCTTACTACAGCGATTCTATCAGCGCTAACGCCATTTCTTACAAGAGCGTCTTTAGCACTTTTAGCACGTTTTAGACCAAGAGCATAGTTATACTCATCTGTACCCCACTCGTCGCAGTTACCTTCTACTTTTATAGAAAGAGCTTGAGCGTCAGCTTGGTTGAATACTGATGCATTTGAGCTAACAACACCTTGTTGGTCAGCTTTGATATTGAATTTATCAAAGTCAAAGTATACGCTTTTAACTTGGCTCTCGATGTTAGCGATAAGAGCTGCTAATCTATCAGCATCACTCATGCTACCTGAGTTATCTGCAGATTGATTTGAATTTGCATTCATATCAACTTCAGGGTTTTTAGAGCTACAACCGCTCAACAATAAAGTTGCAACTGCAACACTTGCTAGAACTACTTTTTTCATTCCTTATCCTTTTTGAAAAATTTGGTCGAATTATAACATATTTTTTTTAAATATTACCAATCAATAGATTGAATTTTACCTACTTTTAGTGGAAATTGGAAACTTCTGTTTTCATTTAATCTAACAACGCCAAGCGAGCTTTGACCGCCAAGTTCTTTGATAAATACAACACTTTGACCGTCACTTGAAAATCTTGGATAGTTATTTTTACCATTTGCTGTAAGCTGACGGATAAAATCTGTTTGAGTTGAGATTAGATAGATATTAAAGCCACCACTAGCCTCTCTACTTGAATAAACTACATAGTTTTCAAAAGTGCTTACTGAGTTATTATTTTTGCCATGAAATACCATTTGCTCAACACTTCCGCCTGAAGTTGCAGGTGTTGCAAAGATGTTTGGATATCCAAGTCTATCTGAGACAAAAACTATTCTGCTGTCATTATCTACGAAATTTCCATTTACATCAATGCCTGGATAGTTTGTGATCTGAGTTAATTTTTTGCTACCTGTATTATAGATGAAAATATCTGGTTGATCTTTTGGAGCCATAGTTAATAGAATTTTACTTCCATCTTTGCTAACATCAGATGCTATAAGCATACCCATACTATCTATTATCTTTGTTTTAGTGCCTGAATTTAGATCATATCTAAACAAAGTTGGTCTGTTATTTACATAAGATGTGTAGTAAAATTTACTCTGATCAGCGCCTGCCCATTTAGGGAAGATATTTAGGCCGCCACTTACGATTGTCTTTTGATATGTAAGTGTGTAATCAGCCACTATAATAGAGCTTTGGCGAGCTGAAGTGTATTTTGCTAGGATGATAAATTTCTCCATCCAGCCAACTGGTGGTAAATTTAGCTCATTTGTTAGCTCAACTATACTTTTGTGTGCCAAAAACGGATACTTTGCACCATCAGGCATGTTATAAACTCTCTCATACCTTGTAGTTGCAGTCTTTGCGTCGATGAGTTTTACTCTTAAAGTAAGAGGTGAGCCCATAGAACCTTCAAGAGCATATCTAAAGATAAGCTCAACACCTTTGTCGCTCATTGTATTTGTAGCTGCTGTTCCCTCGTAGGTTGAAGGCACGTGATCTTCGATAACCTCAAAGTCTGAGCTAACTTTTAAGTCACCTAGCATGATTTTAAAGAATTTATCTTTAAAATTCATATCACTAACAGCCGTAGTTGCATCTTGCAAAGCTATCTTTGGCAAAGCAACACCTTGGTTTACAACAGATATGGTCGCATCAGCAGCATAAAGCCCTAGAGCAACGCATAAAAAAAGAAAAATTTTCTTCATCTCTACTCCGTAAATTTATAATCTTTGATCTATTTTATCTTTTAAATTTAAATCAAAAGTAGTGCTTTTGTCTGGATTGAAAGGAAATTTCTCCATTGTAAGCTTTTCTAGGCACTCTTTTACCTTTGCATTAAATTCTTCATTGTACGATAGCTCTAAAATTTCATAGCTAAAATTTCCACTTTGATCTATCATAATTTTAATTTTGGCTATATTATCAGAATCAGCTTTATAACTTAGCCATCTTCTTTCTATTTGTTTTGTTATTGCACCTTTAAAAGGATCATATGTACCAGTAGTTTGCGATTTTGGTGCGGTTGGATTTTGATCGATCTTTAGGCTTTTTATAATATCACTAGCCTCTTTTGCAGCTTTTGAGCTAGAAGCCTCGCTTTTTTTGCGGCTTTGTACCTTATTTTCCACCTTTTTTATACCATCATCTTTTTTAAGTTTAGTTGAGTCAATATCACTAAAAAGATCTTTTATATTTGGCTCTTTTGGTTTTGGCTTTTCAACTGGCTTTGGCGTAGGTTTAGGCTCAGGTTTTGGCTCTGGCTTAACATCCTCTTTAGGCTCTTCACTAGGTTTTGGGATTTCAGGCTTTGGTTCTGGTTTTTTAGGCTCAGGCTTTGGCTCTTCTTTTGGAGGAGTTGGCAAGCTTGGGGTTGGTAATGGCTCATCTGGCACAACAGGTTTATTTGTAGTCTCTTGTTTATCTTCTTCTGACTCTTTTTTTGGCTCTGGTTTTGTCTCTTTTACGACCTCTTTTGCTTGTTTTGGCGCTTTTATGGTTTGATCAACTTCTCTATCAACCATAACTACATCCATAATAGCATCTTTGTCATCAGTATATTTTTTAGGAGGTTCGCTAAAAAAAGTAAGCTTTATAAACAAAGCAAGCACAATGATAATGTAAATGCAAAACGCTACAAAAAACGAACTAAGCGTTGGAAATTTAACTTTATTAGGCATCTTAACCGTTTGTCTCTAAAGCTACTTTATTAAAACCAGCACCTTTTAAAGTCTTTAATACAAACATAACATCATCGTATTTTAAATTTTTATCAGCCTTTATATATATAGGCGAGGTTTTGTCATATTTTGCACTCATTAGTGCAATGTTATCTGGGAGTTCAGCAAGGCTCATTGTACTTTGATCTATTCTAACTTGTCCTTGTGCATTTATAGACACTATAAGATCTTTTTGTTTAGACGTAGATGTTTTTGCCTTTGAGCCATCTGGCAATGTTATATCTTCTTGATATGTTATAGTTGGCATTGTAACCATTAAAATAGCCAACAAAACAAGCATGATATCAACAAGAGGCGTTATGTTTAACTCTGGTGTTTCGTCGTCAAATTTAAGAGCCATCTATAACGTCTCGTCATCTTTTTTAAGTGCTATCATAACGTCAGCTTGACGCTCGATAACGCTCATTAGTTCATAAGCTTTTCTTTTTATAAGCAAGTTAAATGTATATGCTGGGATGGCAACAAAAATTCCACAACCTGTCGCAACAAGTGCTTCAGAGATAGCTGGGGCTATAACTCCAAGAGATGAGCCTGCACCATTTCCTAGCTGTGAAAATGTCTCCAAGATAGATACGACTGTTCCAAAAAGACCGATAAATGGAGAAGTAGAAGCTATTACACTAAGCCATGTAAGCCCACTTGTAGCATTTTTTTCGGCAATGCTTATGCAAACATTTAGCTTTTCTTTCGAAATTCTACCACTTGCGCATTTCTTTAAAGATGAGTCGTTTGGTATATTTTTAGCGCCCATAAGTAATGCTTCAAGCGCATTTTGTTCGCGTTTTTGCCAAGCCCCTATACCAGCCATTCTTGAAAAAAGAATTGTAAAACTAACTATAAAATATATTGACAACCAAGTTAAAACTATAATTGTAATAAAACTACTTCTTTGAATGTAATTTAAAAATATATCTATTCCGCCCACTTATCTTGCTCTCACTACATTTTCCATTTTTGATATAGTTGCTGCAAAAGCATTTGTATCACTGCTCATACTCTCTATCAAATTTCTAGCAGCTTCTAATGAATTTGCAAGCTCGCTTTCACTATTGCCAGAGACATAGACCGCACCGTCAGCTAGTATAACTACTTTGCCCTCATCGATCTTTGCATAGCCCCAGTTAATAGCAACTACATCATGCTTTTTATGCTTATCTTCTATATCTATAATACCTGCTTTTAAAAGAGATATTAATGAGGCGTGGTTTGGCAAAACACCAAACTCACCCTCGCTACCTGGAAGCACTACACTACTCACGTCATCATTAAATATCTGACCTTGAGGAGTTACGATCTCTAAATGTAATTTATCCATTACGCTTCCTTTTTAAATTTAAGCCTTAAGTTTTTCAGCTTTAGCTAAAGCCTCATCTATATTTCCGACCATATAAAATGCATTTTCTGGCAAATGATCGTATTTACCTTCTAAAATTCCCTTAAAGCCAGCGATATTTTCGTCAAGACTTACATATTTGCCAGGGCTACCTGTAAATACTTCAGCAACGAAGAATGGCTGAGATAAAAATCTCTCTATCTTTCTTGCTCTATCAACTGTTAGCTTATCTTCTTCGCTAAGCTCGTCCATACCAAGGATAGCGATGATATCTTGAAGGTCTTTATATTTTTGAAGCACAGCTTGAACGCCGCGAGCTACCTTATAGTGATCTGCTCCTAAAATTTGAGGATCTAGCATTCTTGATGTTGAATCAAGTGGATCAACAGCTGGATAGATACCTTTTTCTGCGATCGATCTGTTAAGAACTGTCGTAGCATCAAGGTGAGCAAAAACAGTTGCAGGAGCTGGGTCTGTAAGGTCATCAGCTGGAACATAAACAGCTTGAACAGAGGTGATCGAACCTTTTTTGGTTGATGTAATTCTCTCTTGGAATTTACCCATCTCACTTGCAAGAGTTGGCTGATAACCAACAGCTGACGGAATACGTCCAAGTAGAGCTGACATCTCTGCACCTGATTGAGAGAAACGGAAGATGTTATCGATAAACATCAAAACGTCAAGTCCCATCTCATCACGGAAGTACTCAGCCATTGTAAGACCAGTTAGCGCGATACGGTTTCTTGCTCCTGGTGGCTCGTTCATTTGGCCATAGCACAAGGCAACTTTATCCAAAACATTACTTTCTTTCATTTCGTGATAAAGGTCATTTCCTTCACGAGTTCTCTCACCAACGCCTGCAAATACAGAGTAACCGCTATGTTTAAACGCAACGTTGTGGATAAGCTCCATAATAATAACTGTTTTACCAACACCAGCACCACCAAATAGACCAACTTTACCACCCTTTGCATAAGGAGCTAGAAGATCAACTACCTTGATACCAGTTTCGAAAATTTCACTCTTTGTACTTTGCTCTTCAAATGGAGGAGGATCGCGGTGGATAGACCAGTGCTTATCAAAATTTATACCCTCGCCCTCGTCGATCAAATCGCCAACTACGTTAAAAATTCTACCCAAAACTTTTTCGCCAACTGGCACACTTATAGGTGCACCAAGCGCTTTAGCCTCTAAGCCACGAGTCAGACCCTCACTCATATCCATAGCGATCGTTCTAACTCTATTATCACCTAGGTGAGCAGCAACCTCTAATATTAGTTTATGTTTCTTGCCCTCAACCTCAAAGAAAACTTCGATAGCTTCATTGATCTTCGGCAAGTAGTCATTAAAGTCAACATCGACCACAGGGCCCATAACTTGACTAATAACACCCTTCATTCATACTCCTTTTATTTCATTGATTCAACACCACTGATGATCTCGATAAGCTCAGTGGTAATAGACTCTTGTCTTGCTTTGTTGTAAGCAAGATTTAACTGTTTGACGCGTTGTTTAGCATTATTTGTTGCATTATCCATAGCTTGCATTCTAGCGCTGTGCTCAGCCGCCAAAGAGTCAACTAAAGCATAATACATACTATACTCAAAATATTTATTGAGCAATTCATCCATAATCTTAGTATAGTTGTCCTCTGGCTCAAATTCCATCAAAGAATTTGTCTCAACCGCAACTATCTTAGACGGCTCAATAGGCACAATATCATTTACTCTAATCTCTTGAGAAATCATATTTTTATAGCCATTGTGTATTAGCACGACCTTATCTGTTATGCCGTTTGTAAAATCATCAATAGCGTCTTTTATGATCTTTTGAGCTTTTTCATAAGTAGGAGAAGAGCTAGCTCCGACGTAAGTCTCGAGTAGTTCAACGCCTTGGAAATTGAAAAATTCTATGCCTTTTTTACCAACAGCTCTTAGTCTAACTTTGATCTTTTTGGCTTTTAGCTCATCGATCATGCGCCTAACTGTCTTTATGGTCTGGACATTAAAGCCACCGCAAAGCCCTTTATCAGCGGTAACAAATATAATATCAACCTTTTCTACACTCTTTGTTGTGTTAAAAAATTTACTCTCAGTCATAACTGAAGCGTATTGATTGATCTTATAAGCTATCTCCGATAAAACCTCATTGATCTTAAGTGCGTAAACTCTAGAGTAGCGTGCAGCCTCTTCAGCTTTGCGAAGCTTTGCTGTAGAGACAAGCTTCATAGCACGCGTCGTCTTTTGAGTGTTCTGGACGCTCTTGATCTTTCGTTTTATATCTTTTAAATTTGACATATCTTAGCCCTAGTTAGCGGCAAAAGTCGCTTTAAAATCTTTCAACGCTTTATGTAAAATTTCTTCTACCTCTTTATCAAGAACTTTTTTAGTTCTGATCTGCTCAAAAATTTCAGGGTATTTTGCCTCGATATATGGATATAGCTCTGCTTCAAATTTTGTTACATTTGCAGTTGCAACATCATCTAAATAGCCCTTAGCACCAGCAAATATGATAACTACTTGATTCTCAACTGGAAGCGGAGAATATGGAGGTTGTTTTAGTACTTCAACCATCTTTTGTCCGCGCTCTAGTTGTTTTCTTGAGCTCTCGTCAAGGTCACTTGCAAACTGAGCAAATGCTTGTAGTTCGCGGTACTGTGCAAGGTCTAGTCTTAGCGTACCAGAAACTTGTTTGATAGCTTTGATCTGAGCTGCACCACCGACACGAGAGACAGAAAGACCGACGTTGATCGCTGGGCGGATACCTGAGTTAAATAGGTCACTTTCAAGGAAAATTTGACCATCTGTAATAGAAATAACGTTTGTTGGAATATAAGCTGAAACGTCGCCTGCTTGTGTCTCGATAATAGGCAGAGCTGTCAAAGATCCAGCACCTAGCGCGTCATTTAGCTTACTTGCTCTTTCTAGAAGTCTTGAGTGAAGGTAGAAAACGTCGCCTGGGTAAGCTTCACGACCTGGTGGTCTTCTTAGGATCAAAGACATCTCACGGTAAGCAACCGCGTGTTTTGACAAGTCATCATAGATGATTAGCGCGTGGCGAGAGTTATCTCTAAAGTATTCACCCATTGTTACGCCAGCGTATGGTGCAAGGTATTGAAGCGCAGCTGCGTCACTAGCGCCAGCGTTTACAACTATCGTGTAATCCATAGCGCCATACTCTTCAAGTTTTTTAACGACTTGAGCAACGGTTGATTGTTTTTGACCGATAGCTACATAGATACAAATGACATCTTGACCTTTTTGGTTGATGATAGTATCGATAGCAACTGTTGTTTTACCAGTTTGGCGGTCGCCGATGATTAACTCTCTTTGACCTCTACCGATTGGCACAAGTGCATCGATAGCTTTGATACCTGTTTGAAGTGGCTCATGAACACTTTTTCTTGCCATGATACCTTTTGCTTTTTCTTCGACGAAGCGAGATTCAGTGGCTTCGATTGGTCCTTTTGCGTCGATTGGTTCACCGAGTGAATTCACAACACGGCCGATCAATGCGTCGCCAACTGGAACGCGTAGAAGTTTTTTAAGTCTTTTTACAGAGCTTCCTTCTGTGATACCGCTAGTTTTTCCAAGGATAACTATACCAACACTGCTCTCTTCAAGGTTAAGAGCCATACCTTTTTCGCCGCTTTCAAATTCAACCATCTCGCCAGCCATAACGTTTTTCAAACCATAAACGTTAGCAACGCCATCAGCGACTGAGATGACTTTACCGGTCTCTTCTACATCAACACTTAAATCAAAATTTTCAATACGCTCTTTGATTATCGTGCTAATTTCGTCAGCTTTAATTTTTGCACTCACGCTTTCACTCCTTTTTAAATTGCTTTTAATATATATTCACTCATTTGACTTTTTAGTCTGTCGATAGAGAAATTTACTTCGACACCTAAATCGTCTAACTCAACTTTTACACCGTTGTAATCGCTCTTTGAGCCATCAAGCTTGATCTTAGAGTTAAATTTCTTAGAGAAATTCTCTTCCAAAGCTTTTAGCTGCTCAGCGCTTAGATCAAAATTTCCAACAACCTCGCCGCGATATGTATTTTCAAGCAAAGATTGCTCTATCTTCATCTCATCTAGTATCGCAGGTATAAGCTCTAGTCTTTTGTTTGCACCAAGAAGCTTTATAAAATTTGCAAATTTAGCATCTTGATTTTTAACCAAAGATAGTACAAATTCAACCTTTTGTGAAGCCTTTAATGTCGGCAAACTTATAATACTTTTAAATTTATCGCTAGCAAAAGCAGCAGCTAGCTCTGATAAATTTTCAACAAATGCATTAAGCTCATTGGACTTTACGTCGCTTAAGATCGCCTTTACGTATTTTTTAGCTACTACTTCATTCATTAGCTAACCTTTTTAAGTATGATATTTACAAGCTCTTTTTGATCGACTTTTAGGCTATCACTTGAGAAAATGTCGCTCAAAATTTCATTTACAACGCCTTTTGTCATCTTGCGTTCTTCAAATTCTTTTTGCTCTTTGTAGCCTTTTTCGATATTTGCGATATCGTTTTGAGCCTCTTTTTTAACTTTAGCAGCTAAATTTACAGCCTCTTTTTTCGCAGTTTCGATTAGAGCATTTGCATTTTGCTTAGCCTCTTCTACACGCTTTAAAACGTCATCTTTTTTGGCTTTTGACTCACGAAGCTTCTCTTGGATGCTCTCAAGCTTATTTGCGATCCTATCGATCCTACTTTGATAAAGAGCTTTTAGTGGCTTAGCAGCAAAATAGACCAAGATAGCAAAAAAAAGTAAGAAGTTTAGCGTTCTCTCGACTATGTCGTAGTTTGTTCCACCATGCTCGCTAGCGTATGCTAGAAATGGAAGTGCTAGAAAAAATAAAATTTTTATCTTCATAAATTTCCTTTAAATTTTAGAGAGCTTAGCGTTTAAAGCTGCTCTAAGCTCAGGTAGTTTAGCTGATAGATCTGCCTTTAGGCTATCTTTTTGAGAGCTTAAAGCGTTTAAAAACTCATTATAATCAGCCTCTAAGCTGCTTTTTACCGCATTTATCTCTTTTAAAGACTCTTCTTTTGCCAAATTTAAGGCCTCTTGTCTTATTTTGTTAGCCTCGGATCTTGCATTTTGTATGATCTCTTCGATCTCTTTTTCATGAACGCTTAAGTCGCTTGCATTTTTGCTAGTGCTCTCTTCGTCATTTTTTATAGAGGCATTTCTGTCATCTATAAATTTAAGCATTGGCTTGTATAGCAAAGGATTTAAAATGGCGATCAAGATAAAGAGAACGATAGCCGTTAAAAGCATCAATGGCACATCTATTTCTAACATCCACTCTCCTTATTTTGTTATTAAGTTTTATTTAATATTCAAATCAAAGTCTGATTTTACAATAAAATACTAAAAATAAAAATAAATTTGTAATTCTATTTTAGCTTAGCGATAAATTCTTCTACCTGCGAAATATCGCTAAATTCTAATATTAAATTTTTAGATTTTACTTTTGTTTTTATCTTTAAATTTTTAAAAATTTCTTGTAAATTTGATAACTTTTTGCTCATTTCCTCTGAAATCTGAGGCTTTGGCTCTTTTACTTCTTCTTTATTTTTTATCTTTTTTACTAAGATTTCTGTATCTCTAACACTTAGCTTTTGTCCGATGATCGTATCAACGACCATTCTTTCTTCTTCACTACTAAGTCCTACGATGACTTTAGCGTGACCTTGCGTGAGCTTGTCTTCTTGCAAAAGTCTTTGCGTGTAGTCGCTAAGCAGCAAGAGCCTCATTGTATTTGTTATCTGAGTTCTGCTCTTATGGATGATGTTTGCTAGGCCATCTTGTGTGATCTTATACTCATTTATGAGCTCTTTATATGACTTTGCAAGTTCGATTGGATTTAAATTTTCACGTTGTATGTTTTCGATAAGCGCAAGCTCTCTTAAATTTTGAGACTTGATATCAGCGATGATCGCCTTTATCTTGCTTGCTCCAAGCATTTTTGTAGCACGGTATCTACGCTCACCAGCTATTAGCATATAGCCGTCATCTTTTTTGATGACGATTATTGGTTGTATGAGACCATGCCTTTTGATGCTGGCACTTAGCTCTTTTAAAGCCTCTTCGTCAAAATGCGTCCTTGGCTGGTAAGGGTTTGGTAAAATTTCATCTATATTTATCTCTTCGACTATCTCAGAGTCGTTTAAATTTGCGATCTCTTTGCTGTAGGCCTGCTCTACATCTTCAAGTATCGCGCTAAGTCCGCGCCCTAATCCACCTTTTTTCGCCATTTTTTTCCTTATTTTTTAGTTTAAAATACAATATGCCAAATTTTGATATGCGATTGAGCCTGGTGATTTTATATCATAAAGTATCACCGGCTTGCCAAAACTTGGGCTTTCAGCAAGTTTTACATTTCTTGGGACGACCACAAATTCTTCTTTGCCGTCCTTGCTTTTAAAAAGCTTATTTTCAAAATGCTGCTTTAAATTTGCAATAGTCTCTTTTGAGAGATTATTTTGCGAGCTAAACATAGTCGGTAAAAAGCCCTTTATATTTAGCTTTGGATTTATCGTTTTTTTGATGATCTTGACTGTGTTTAGGATCTGCGCCAAGCCCTCAAGTGCGTAAAATTCGCACTGGATCGGTATGATCACACTATCGCTTGCACTAAGAGCATTTATCGTGATGCTGCCAAGTGCTGGAGGACTATCGATGATGATAAAATCATAGTCGTCTACAACTTCTGAGATTTTGTTTTTAAGGATTAGCTTATAGTCTTTGCTTTGATCGTTAAATTCTTGCTCGATGCCGACAAGTCCGATGTTTGACGGAGCTAGAAAAAGCGTTGGGATCTCAGTTTTTAGCACTATTTGTGAGAGCTTTTTCCTATCTGTTAAGACGTGATAGATGTTAAACTCATAATCGCTTCTGCTAAAACCAAGTCCAGTCGTCGCGTTTGCCTGTGGATCGATGTCTATTAATAATACTTTTTTCTCAGCAACCGCCAGTGATGCGGCTAAATTTACGGCTGTTGTGGTCTTGCCAACGCCGCCTTTTTGGTTAGCTATTGTTATTATCTCGCTCATCTTAACGAATATACCTTTTCCCCGTTTAATAATATCGCTCCATCCTCGCAAATTTCAGCATCCTGAAGCGAAACAGCTCTATTTGCAATATGCGTAATAAAACTTTTTGACTTGCAAAAGTCTATCCTAAATTTGCTAAAAATTGGCTTCCATAAAATCTTTTTATCAAGCATGCTAACAAAGCCCCAAACTAGCTCATCTACGCTAGTTTTGATATCCAAAATGCCCGCATTTTCGGGCGCGCTAGCTAAATTTATCCCCATGCCGCAAATGTAAATTTCATCCACTTTATTTGTCAAAGTACCGCCTATTTTAAGGTCATCTACGTAAAAATCATTTGGCCATTTTAGCCAGCACTTTGAGCCAAGTTCGCTCAAGACCTCACGCATCAACATAGAAAAATATATCGAGATCGATGGCGGAGGTATGTCGCTTGGCAGCTCATCTTCGCCTATGCAAAATGACATAAATAAATTTCCGCCAAGCCCCTCCCAGCTGTTGCCGCGACTGCCGATCCCTTTAGTTTGATTGTGCGCTACGATCATGTGTGGTGGCTTTATCTCGCCGTTTTTTAGGGCGTCTATCAAAAATTCCTGCGTCGAAGGCAGACTTTGGATAAACTCAACCTTCAAATCACACCTTAAATTTATAGAAGTGATTTACTGGATTTTGTCCGCCGCCGATGATGACCGCGTTTTTAATAGCATTAAAGATATAATCATGCGCATTTTTCACGCTCTCTTTTAGACTATGTCCATTTGCTAAATTTGAAGCGATCGCACTTGATAGCGAGCAGCCTGAGCCATGTGTCGCAGTCGTTTTTATGCGCTCATCGCTAAAAATTTCATATTCACTGCCATCATAAAATATATCAAGCGACTTGCCTTCTATCTCGCCACACTTTAGATAGACGCTCTTTGTGCCAAATTTCAAAAGCTCCTTGCAAGCCTCTTTTAGCTCGCTCTCGCCCTTTAGCTCACGCTTTAAAATTTCGCGCGCTTCAAAGATATTTGGTGTGATCACACTTGCAAGCGGGAAAAGCTCCTCCACGATCGCGTCTTTTGCAGCGCCCTCTAGCCAGATGTCGCCATTTTTACAGCTCATGACAGGATCAAGCACGACTGGTGGTAAATTTTTGATCTCTCTTAGCGTTTTTGCGACGCTTTTGATGATCTCAACGCTTGGGACAACGCCTATTTTTACCACATCAACCCTTATATCATCAAATATCGCTCTTATCTGATCCTCGATGAGCCTTGGCTCAACTAACTGCATGCCAAATATGCCCTTTGTATTTTGAGCAGTGACCGCCGTGATCGCTCCCATCGCATATACGCCGTGTGCTATAAATACCTTTATATCAGCTAAAACTCCAGCTCCGCCACTTGGATCAACCCCTGCTATACTTAGCGCATTTTTCATAACCGCTCCTTTAAATTTATTTTAATTCATCGCCAACGCTAAGGCGCTTACCATTTATATATGCTTTTGCGTTTGTTGGCTTTTTGCTTGGCTCTTGAAGCTCGTAAATTTTGACCGCCCCACCCTTGCAAGCAACCACAACGTGGTCCTTTTCTATGCTTAAAATTTCTCCACTTTTACCACTTTTTTCACTTAGCTCAAGCGATAAAATTTTTAGCCCGCTTGCCAGATAAATCCCTGGCCAAGGTGTGAGCGCACGAAATTTATTATAAATTTGCCCTGCCTCTTCATCAAAGCTAAAAAGTCCGTCGCTCTTGCTTATCTTTTTGCAGTGCGAGGCCTGCGCGTCGTCTTGTTTTTGTGGCTTTAAATTTTCAAAATTCTTAAGCACTTTTACGATTAGCTCACCGCCAAGCTCGCCTAGCTCACTAAAAAGCTCGCTTGACATCTTGTTTTCGCAGGACGTGTAGATGAAGTCTAGCATATCGCCAGTGTCAAGGCCAGCGTCCATTAGCATAGCTGTGACGCCAGTTTGCTTCTCGCCTGCTAGGATCGCGCTTTGAATGGGGCTTGCACCTCTATATTTTGGCAAGATCGAGGCGTGTAAATTTATACAAGTCGCCACGTCAAGCACGCTCCCAGGCAAAATTTTGCCAAAAGCTGCCACTACAATAAATTTAGGCTCAAATGCCTTTAGCTCGGCAACCACCGCCTCATCTTTTAGCGTATTTGGTGTAAAGAGTGGCACGCCTACTAGCTCATTTTGCGCGTAAATTTTAACCTCGCTTGGGGTTAAAATTTGCTTTCTGCCAACTGGCTTATCAGGCTGGGTAAAGACCGCTTTTATGTTAAAGCCAGCTTCTTTTAAATGCCTAAGTATCCTAACAGCATAATCAGGCGTCCCCATAAAAACTACATTCATCACTTTCCTTTAAATTTCAACGACTTTTATTTTGATCTGCGTTTTTACTGCTTGGCGGCCAAGAGGCGCATGGATCTTTCTGCCAGCTAATCTTTTGCAATACCAAATTTCTTAGCTCATTAACGCTAACTTTGCCATTTTGATCGGCATCTAAGCTCTTAAATTCCTCACTAGTGCATAGATCTGGCGCTATTTTTAGTTCAGACGGTGCCTTACATGCTCTCCACTCATCTAAATTTAGCGTGCCGTCGCGATCTATGTCATTAAAATCCAAAAACATATATATTGGATCCGCTGGATCACAGCTATATGCACCAAGGCAAAATAACATAATGCAAAAAACTTTCTTCATTTTATACTCTTAAAAATCTCTGTTCAAAGCACTAAAAATTCGCAACTCAAAGCTCCTTTTTAAGCAGCTCAAGCAGTGCAAATTTAAGCTCGTCGATATTCTCGTTTGTTGCTGAAGAAATCGGCAAGACAAAGTATGGTTTTTTCGCGTCAAAGCTGTATAGGTCTTGCTTATAGACAAATTTACCAACTTGATTTGGCTCTAAATTTATGCTTTTCATAAATTCTTTTATATTTTCATCTAAATTTTCCGCCGCATCGACTCTGGTGATAGCGATCGCATAGTCCCTGCTAGCAAGCACACTTGAAAATTTAGCCACCTCCTCTTTTAGCACGCTAAACTGCTCGCTCATGCTTCTGTAGTTCGCACTATCTATCATAAAAAGCAAAATTTTATTTCTCTCGATGTGCTTTAAAAACTGCACGCCAAGGCCGCGTCCATCGCTAGCTCCTTCGATGATGCCAGGGATGTCAGCCATGACAAAGCCGCTAAACTCATCGACCTCGACAAGTCCGAGCTTTGGCGTAAGCGTGGTAAATTCGTAGTTTGCTATCTGTGGTTTGGCGTTTGAGACGGCTGAGATGAGGGTTGATTTGCCAACATTTGGAAAGCCAACAAGGCCCACGTCAGCTATCAGCTTTAGCTCGAGCCTGACTTCTACACTCTCTTCTGGCATGCCCTTTTGAGCGTACTCTGGAGCTTGGTTGATAGAGTTTTTAAAGTGAAAATTTCCAAGTCCGCCCTTGCCACCTTTTAAAAATAGCGTCCTTTGCCCCTCACTCACCATGTCGCAAAGTAGCTCATTTGTCTGTGCGTCATAGACCGCCGTTCCTGGTGGCACGATGAGCTCTAAGCTCTCGCCCTTTTTGCCAGTCATTCTTTTGCCCATGCCAGCCTCGCCGTCGCTTGCTCTCATCGCCTTTTTGCCCTTGTAGTTTGCCAGTGTGTGGGTGTTGTTGTCGCAGACAAAATATACATCTCCGCCGTCACCGCCGTCACCGCCGTCTGGGCCGCCTAAAATTACATGCTTTTCGCGGCGAAAGCTTACTGCACCAGCTCCGCCATGCCCTGAGCTTAGGGTTAATTTCACGCTATCTATAAACATTTTTTACCTTAAATTTATCTATTATTTAGTTTGAATTTTAGGCGAGATTATATCTTTTAAATGATTAAAATTTGTTTTTTATTAAGATTTACAAAATAAAAGCTAAAATAACGTTTTACTACAACCAATACAAGGAATAAATTTTTGAAAATATTGCTTTATAACGTGACAACTGCACTAAAAATTGGCGGTGTTGAGACATTTTACTACTCAGTAGCAAAGGAGCTTATCAAAGAACACGAGGTGACCATTTGTACTGGCAGAGGTAAATTTATACCAGCATTTTTAAAAGACAGTAGCATTGATCTAAAGATGTTTGGTTTTTGCCCTAGAGAAAAGGTCGTAAAAATAGGCAATAGATTTAGAAAATTTATCGAAAGAGTTAGTTTTTATTTTAATGCCAGAAAATTTTTAGAGTCTGAGAAATTTGATATTTTAGTTGTGCATAAGCCATTTGATTTTTTTGTTGCATGGGCTTTAAAGAGGCGTGATAAGGATTTAAAAGCAGTCTTTGTAAGCGGTGGCGAAGATTTTTACTTTTTTGATAAATTTTTTATAAAATTTATAGATAAGATAATTAGCGTTAGCGACGCAAATGCGGAGATTTTAAGAGAAAGATATGGCAGAGAAGTTAAAGTCGTTTATAATGGCGTAGATAAAGAGAAGTTTTATCTAGATGCATCACTAAAAGAGAAGACAAGAGAGAAATTTGGTGTAAAAAGTGATGAAATTTTGATAGGAAGCGTAGGTAGAGTAGTTGGCTGGAAAGGCTTTGGCATGATGGTAAAAAATATAGACAAGATCAAAAACGCCAAATTTATGCTAGTTGGTGATGGAGAAAATTTACAAAGCCTAAAAGAGCTAGCAGCTAAGCTTAACTTGGAGCAAAAGGTCATTTTTGTTGGTGCTATCGGACATGATGAGCTAAATGAGTACTATAACGCTTGCGATGTCTACTTGCAACCAAGCATTGGCCATGAAGCTTTTGGTATAACCGTCATTGAGGCATTAGCAGCTAATAAGCCTTGCGTAGTTAGCTTAAACGGTGGCATGAAAGAGATCATAAAAGACGGAGTAAATGGGTATAAATTTAAAATTTCTGATGAAAGTGACATGATAGAAAAGATAAATTTAACGCTAGAAAATATAGAAAATTTAAGACCAAGAGAGAGTATAAAAGGCATGTATGAGTGGTCAAAATTTGCACAGGAGCTAGTTGAGGTATGAAAGGATTTTTCCAAGAAAAGCTAAAAACTACCAGATATTTAAATATAGCAATTTTAATATTTTTATCTTTATTTTTAATAGGTCAGTATAACGAACACATAACTGCTATTAAAAATTTAGCCATATATTTAGCTCTATTATTAACATTGATTCTTTTTGCAGTCGATACTAAAAATGTTGTACAAAATATAAAGAACAATGCAAAGAACAATAAAGCTATTTTATTGCTATTTTTGCTTTTAAATTTATATGTTTTTGGCATATCATTTTTTCCTTATGATGCTACGCAAAATGCAGCACTTTCAGCGCTTAATGAATTTAAAAGAGCGTTTATATTTATTTTTATTGTTCTTCTTTGGCATGATGGTAGCTATAAAAACTCAAAATGGTTATTTTTTGCTATGGTTGCAGCACTTAGTATAGATAATATACATTTTTTTATAAAAGGGATAGAAGATGGCACTCTTTTAAATTTAAAAAAAGAAAAAGACCAATGGACGCAACCTATAGATAGATTTTATGCAGGCTTTTTTGATAGTTTATTTATTTTTTCTTTGGTCTCAATATTTTTTATCAAAAATAATTTTTACAAATTTTTTATCATAGTTTTTAACATTATTGTTAGTTTAATTTTTATTTTGCTTACAGGTGCTAGGGGCTCATGGCTTGCACTTGCCCTAAGTTTGATGGTTATGTTGGCTCTAACTTTTAAAAATGAAAAAATTAAACTTATAAATAAAAAATCCATGATATTTTGCCTATTTTTACTTGCCGTCTCTGCTTGCGTCTATCACAACTCTACGCTTTTGCAGTTAAAAGTTGCTCAAGGATTTTATACTTCTGGTAGAGGAGATATTTTAACAAAGAGGTTGCCGCTTCTTTTTAACTCTGATAGAGCTTATATAGGTATAGGCTTTGGTGGTAAACAATATACTAAATTTTTAAATGACAAAAATGTTAATAATGATGACCTTGGCCCAACTGGTGTAGGCGCTGATGGAACTAAGTATCCGCATCATGACGAGCCAGTATTTATTGGCCAGTATTATCATTACGGTGTAGTAGGTACTGCTTTTTTTGTTGCGCTTGTTTTTTATATGCTTTTTGTTTCTTTTAAAAGGTATTTGTCAAACAACAAATTTTATATAGCAATATTTGGAAGCATACTTTGCACTTATATATTTAGGGGATTATTTGAAACTATGTATTTTACTCATCTTTATGTAATGCTTGGTCTTTTTATAGTGTTTTTGTGCAAAAACAAGGAGTGATTTATGAAACTGTTTTACATATATCCAGAACAAATTCCGCAAGGTAATGCAAGAGAGATAGCAATACTAAATACATTTTTTGAGCTTAGTAATATGTGCGATGCTAAGCTGGTTTTACCGCAGTCTCCTTTAAATTTAAATGAGGTAAATGAGAAATTCGCTTTAAAGCTAAAAGCTAATGATATATTGTTTGTAAGAAAAAAGATTCTATTTTTAAAAAGTAATAAAATTTTTAATTTTTTTCTAAAAAAGATAATAAATAACTACTCAAATAAAGACGCAATATTTTATACGAGACATTTAAAGATAGCTAAATTTTTACTAGAAAATAAAATGCCCGATCAAAAGGTTGTATTTGAAGCGCATGAGTGTTTTACTTTGGGTAACAAAGCACTTTATGATATAGAAAAAGAGATACTACAAAATGCCGATTTTGTATTTTCGCACAATAGCAGTACGCTAAATGAGCTTAGAAAATTTTTCGGCTTACAAATAGTAAATTCGGCAGTTGTTTATAACGGTTGCAAGCAAGATTCTGATTTTAAGAAGAAAGATTTTGATTTTTCAAGTATAAACTATTATGGCTCATTCTTGTTATGGAAAGGCCTTGATTTGATGCTAGATTTTGCCTTAAAAACTAGTATAAAACTAGAACTTTATGGCAAAAATAGTGGAAATAGTTTTATGACTTTAAAAAACACTCTTAAAGAAAGAGAGATTGAAAATTTGGTATGTTTTAAAGGACTGCTGCCTCAAAATGAAGTTGTAAAAAGTCTTATTGATAACAATACTATTTTGATAATACCTAGTGTAAAAAGTGATTATTCGCTTTATAGCACTCCATTAAAGCTTTTTGAATATATGGCAAATTCAAATGTCGTCTTAGCTCCAAATTTCCCACCAGTTGCTGAAGTAGTAAAAGATGGCGAAAACGGTTTTTTATATGAAGCGGGTGATGAAAAAAGTTTAGAAGAAAAATTTAACTATATAAAGACTTTAGGTAATGAAGAGCTAAATAAAATTTCAAAAAATGCCTATGAAAGTATGAGTAAAAATACTTGGAAAAATAGAGCTATAAAAATAATCAAAGAATTAGAAAAGATAAATTAAATTTTTGAGTGAATTTAAAAGAAAAAGGGGCGAATGCCCCTGGGATTATGCAGCTGGATAAACAGATACTTTTTTTCTGTTTTTATCAAGTCTTTCAAATTTTACAAAGCCATCGACTAATGCAAAAATAGTGTGATCTTTGCCAAGACCTACGTTATTTCCAGCGTGAGTTGCTGTTCCTCTTTGGCGGATGATTATATTTCCAGCACGAACGAACTCGCCACCAAATTTCTTAACACCTAATCGGCGTCCGATACTATCACGGTTATTTTGGGTTGAACCTTGACCTTTTTTGTGTGCCATATCTTATCTCCTTAAGCTGCGATACTTACGACTTTTACACGTGTAAATTGTCTTCTAAAGCCGCGTTTTAGTTTTGAGTCTTTACGTCTGCGTTTTTTGTAGATAACTACTTTTTTGTCTTTGCCTTCATTAACGACCTCAAGAACAACTTTTGCACCCTTAACAAATGGCGCACCTACCTTTACTTCGCCGTCGTTTACAGCTAAAACTTCTGTAATCTCAACGGTTGATTTAGCTTCAGCACTAAAGTGATCTAGCTTAAGGAACTCGCCCTCGCTAACACGATATTGCTTACCGCCATGCTTAAATATAGCGTATTTTGACATACTCTACCTTTCTAAAATTTGGTAAGACCAAAAAGCACTTTTTTGCAAAAGATTTATGGAGCTTTGTTGGTTGTAAGGTGTGAATATTAGCCAAAAGTTTATAAATTCTACTTTAATGCCCCTGATCTTATGATCTCATCGGCTAAATTTCTTATCATAGAGCTATGATCTAGGAAAAATGTTTTATCGTTTGGCAAATGCGGCTGGTGTATCAGCGTCTTTGCTGCTGGTGCATTTAATATCACATTTATCAGTTCAAACTCAGGCGGCAAAGTAAAATAGAGTTTTGGCTTTGGAATTTCATTTTGAAAGAGCCTTTGTGCGTAAAATTTACTGAAATTTTCATTTTTTGGTAGCTTTATCTCTTTAAAGAGCTCAAATGGCAAAAAGTAACGCGCTAGTGCGTGAAGTCCGTGAGCGAAGATGTAGAGGCGTTTTTCAAATTTGGGCGCCTCCGTCCTGCCAAAAGTGGAGCAAAATTTCTGCAAATGCTCGCTCATAGCAGCCGTATCTTTTTCATGCAAGGCAAGCACAAATTTAACCGCCTCTCTTTCATTTGCTGGCTTTTTGGACTCTGCAAAAGTGCGAGCTTTTTCTAGGGCAGGGGCGAGTAAATTTTCATCTTGCCAAAGCATCGCCGTGAGCAGATCATGCATGACGCATAGAAATTTGTAGCCGTTTTTGCTAGGTGGCAGGCCTTTTGGAAAGATGCTTGCCATACTATCTGTGTCGCCACAAGCGATAGCAAAAAATGCCGGTATGAGCTTCTCGCACTGATCATATCCGCCGCTGCATCCTGGGAGTAAATTTAGCTTAGCGTATTGAAAAATGAGATCATTTAGTGCCTCGGCGTCGCCATCAGCTAGGCACTTTTCAAGGCAAAAGTCGTAGCGTCTAGCTCTTGAAAAAGAGAGTAATCGTATGAGCTCACATAAAAAGTCGTATTCGTTTAAATTTTTCTCTTTTATCTCAGCGTAAATGCTTGCATACTCGTCCAAAAGTAGCTCTTCATCGCTTTTTGGCGGTTTTTTAGCTTTGAAAATATTAAATAAGCTTTCTAAAAATGACATTTTGCATGCTCCTTAATTTTGCTAATTTTAGCCAAAAATGCCTAAAACGGCTTAGTTTTTTTTGAATTGCAAAAATTAAATTTAGCGGATAGTTTAACCGCATTTTGGCTATAATCGCCCCAAATTTAAGCGAGCTTAGGACAAAGATGGCAGGCGAAGATCAGGAAAAAACCGAAGAAGCGACCCCCAAAAAGATAGAAGACGCCAAAAAGGACGGCAACGTCCCCAAAAGTCAGGACCTATCAGGCTTTGTGACCCTAGTTATTGCTATTGGTGTGCTGCTTGCGATGCTAAATTTCATGAAAGATCAGGTCATCTCGCTTTACATCTACTACTCTAAATTTATCGGTCAGCCACTGACTTTGCCAACGGTAAAGATGATCGTTGTAAATACCTTTGGCAGGGCACTTCTGATGATCCTGCCAGTTTGCATCTGCGTCGCGGTTGCTGGCATAATCGCAAATGTAATGCAGTTTGGCTTTATATTTACCACAAAGCCAATAACGCCAAATTTTGGCAAGATAAATCCGCTAAAAGGGCTAAAAAATTTATTTTCTATGAAAAAGGCGATCGAGAGCGTCAAGATCGTCGTTAAGGTAAGCATCGTCTTTGGCGTTGGATTTTACTTTTTCTTGCAGTTTATCAAGGAGCTGCCTCACACGCTATTTTTCTCTATGTTTGACCAGCTTGCGTGGCTAAAAGAGAAGCTCATCATTTTAGTTAGCGTCATGCTTTTTATACTTTTTGTGATCGGTCTTGCTGACCTGCTCATCGTGCGTTTTCAGTATTTTAAAGACCTTCGCATGAGCAAGCAAGAGATCAAGGACGAGTACAAGCAGATGGAGGGTGACCCGCAGGTTAAGGGCAGGATCCGCCAAGCGCAAATGCGTGCAGCCAAACGCCGAATGATGCAAAACATCCCACAAGCTGACGTCGTCATCACAAACCCAACTCACTATGCTGTGGCTATTAGATACGACAAAAGCCGTGACGAAGCACCGATAATACTTGCTAAAGGGGTTGATTTCTTGGCGCTTCAGATAAAAAAGGTAGCGGTTGAAAATGGAGTGCAAATTTATGAAAATCCACCTCTTGCAAGGGAGCTTTATAGAGTTTGTGAGGTCGATGACACGATACCAGCGCACCTTTTTAGGGCTGTGGCTGAGGTGCTAAGCTTTGTTTATATGAGCGATAAGCAGAAATTTCAAGATAAGCTTTGAGAGCATTAAGCCAAATTTTTATAAAGTAGTAAATTTTGTAGAAAAAAGACAAGCTGCCTTTAGAACAGCTTGTCAGAAATAAAATCTTAGTTAAGATATCCGTAGATATTTGCTAGCACCCAGCCAACTGCACAAGAGCTAAATACACCTATGAAGCCAGGGATGATAAAGCTGTGATTGATTACATATTTACCAATATGTGTTGTGCCTGAGCGGTCAAACTGCACGGCTGCAAGGTCGCTTGGATATGTTGGAAGGATGAAGTATCCATAGCAAGCAGTAGCAAACGCGACAATAACGCCTGGGTGAACGCCTATTTGAACAGCGAGTGGCACAAATGTAGCAGCTGCAGCAGCTTGAGAGTTTAGGAATTTTGATATAAGCATACCAACTATGATATACATCCAAGGATATGCTTTCATAACCTCGCCAAGTGAGCCTTTAAGCATATCAATGTGTGAGTGGAACATTGTCTCAGCCATCCAGCTAATGCCATAAATCGCAACAAGTGCAACCATGCCGCTGTGGAAAATTTCATTTTGACCAATTTTGGCTGCTTTAATGCCTGAGTAGATCATCATGATAGATGCTGCTAAAAGCATGAAAATTTGGATCGTATCAACCATGCCAAGTGGCGCAGTCTTTTTCATAGTATCTTTTACTACAATGCTCGCATTTGCGATAGTTTCGCTTTTATCTCCTGCAGTGATAACAACATCAGCGCCGTTTGAAACAATGCTTTGTGTTACTTTATTGTCTTTATCTAGCACTTGAACGCTTGTAAATTTAGTAGCGTCTTTTACTTTGTTGTCTTTTACGTTTGAAACGATCTTGCTATCTCCAACCATAGAAACAACTTGTCCGTCTTTAACAGTGATGTTTTTAACTGTTTTTTTATCTACGATTATTTCTATTGATTTACCAGGAACGTCACTTGTCCAGCTTGGGCGAAGTTGTTTGTAATAACCCAAAACCGCAACAACAGCGATTGTAGCTAGGAATATCCACATAACATTCCATTGTTTTTTTGGCAAATGCACACCGATTAATGAATGTGCCTCATCAGAACCATATATATATTTTCTTTGCTCTGGATCAGCTATTTTTGCTTGGAATTCTGGATCTTTATCAAGATCTTTACCTCTAAATACTGAGTAAGTTCCTATGCAAAGCACACCCAAAAATGTAGAAGGAATGGTAACTTTTAATAGATCAACATAGCTTGTAAAGCCCTCAATATGAACTGTGCCAGTACCAAGAAGAACAGCAACCATAGATACACCAGCAACTGAAACTGGACTTGCGATAATAGCAAGTTGTGATGAGATCGTAGTAGCTGCCATCGGACGTTCTGGACGGATACCACTTTTCATTGATACGTCATAGATGATCGGTAAAAGTGTATAAACTGTGTGACCTGTACCGCAAAGCACTGTTAGTGTCCAGCCACAAATAGGCGCAAGATAACAAACTGTTTTTGGATGTTTTCTAAGCGCTCTTTCAGCGATCTGAAGCATAACATCAAGACCACCAGCTGCTTGAAGTGTAGCACTTGCTACAACAACTGCAAGAATAGTTAATATAACATCAATAGCAGGCTTACCTGGTTTTAAATCAAATGCAAATACCAAAATAACAAGACCGATGCCACCAAGGACACCAAGTGCCATACCACCTTTTTTTGCTCCGTAGAACAAACAGCCGAGCACGACAATCAATTGTAAGAAAAACTGCGTACTCTCAGACAAACTTGTAAGAAATTCCATGATTTCTCCCTTTTCAAAAATTACACGCGGAGTATATAAATATTAAAATTAAATACTAATTAAAAAAGATATGTATATTTTAATATTTTGTTTAATAACGATTTTATTTAACAATAAAAAACTTCAAAACCGAACTTTTAACAATAAAAATGTATTATTTTTCTTATAACTATATTGACATTAACTATCAATATAGTTATAATTACGCTCAAATTTTAAAATTAAGAGGCATTATGGAACTTTTAAAACACAACATTGACTATATAATCATCGGTATTTTGGGCGTCATGAGCTTTTTTGTGCTTTGGTATACGATCGAGCGTATCATTTTTTACTCACGTGTTGATATAAATGGCTACAAAAACATCGGAAAGCTCGATGAGGCGCTAACAAAAAATTTAACCACACTTTACATCATCTACTCAAATGCCCCATATATCGGACTTCTTGGCACAGTTGCTGGCATCATGATCACATTTTACGACATGGGCATGGCTGGCGGCATCGATACAAAAAGTATCATGATCGGTCTATCTTTGGCGCTAAAAGCGACCGCATTTGGCCTACTTGTGGCGATCCCAACGCTTATGATCTACAATGGCTTTGTTAGAAAAGTCGATGTCATAATAAACAGATACAAGGCTCAAAATGCGTCTAAATAAAAAAGATGGGCTAAATATCGTCCCATTTATCGATATCATGCTCGTTTTGCTAGCCATCGTGTTAAGCATCTCGACCTTCATCGCTCAGGGCAAGATCGCAGTTGATCTACCAAGCGCCAAAAGCGCACAGCAGGATAAAGAGGATGAGAAAAAAGTGAGTGTCGTTATCGATAAAGATAATAAATTTTTTATAGATGATGCAGAAATTTCAGAAGATGAGCTAAAAGATAAGCTAAATGCTGTGGATATAAAAACCTTAATCGAGCTAAAAAGCGATAAAAACGCTAAATTTGACAGCTTTGTCAAAGTAATTGATATCTTAAAAGAAAAAGGTCACGAAAACTTTGCAATCCAAACAATCTCTGAGTAAAATTTCAAACTATAGTGGCCTAGCGGTATCAGCGATAGTGCACGTGGCAGCTGCTTATTTCTTGCTTTCACATAATTTTAGTGAGATAAAGATAGGCGAGCAAAAACCTATAAAAATAGCTCTAAATTCATTCACCCCAGTGCCGCAAACTACGGCTCCGCAGATAAGCGAACAAGTGATGATCCCAGAGCCAACACCCCCAGCTCCTCCGCCACCGCCAGAGCCACCAAAGCCAGAGCCTAAGCCTGAGCCAAAGGTAGAGCCAAAGCCACTACCAAAACCTGAGCCAAAAAAGGTGGAGAAAAAGCCACTGCCAAAGCCTGAGCCTCGCCCTGAGCCTAAAATCGAGCCAAAGGTGGAGCCAAAACCTGATATCACTGCGCCAGCTCCTACCGCGACCCCAGCACCTGCTGTAAATTCAAATTTACCAGCAAATAACAAATCTATCGCCGCAGCTCCAGCTCAAAAAGTAGCGCAAGAGCTAAATTTATCAAACGCACAAAGCGATGAGGACTTTAGCAAGGTCATAGCAGCTGTGAAAAAGCATAAAAGCTACCCAAACAACGCTAGAAGGATGAAGCATCAAGGCGTTGTTGAAGTTAGATTTTTGCTTAAAACGGATGGCAGCATAGACGAGCTAAAGGTTACTAAAAGTTCAGGCTTTGAGTCGCTTGACAACGGCGCTTTAGAAAATGTCAAAAAAGCAAGCTCTGAGTTTCCAAAGCCAAAAGAAGCTCGCTATCTTCGCTTTCCTATAGCATTTACACTAAAATAAAGTCACAAATTTTATCTTTGTGGCTTTATTTATATGACAATAAATTTATGACTTCGTAAATTACTTTTTGTTATATAAAGATCAATTTTAAACTTGTTTTAAATAATTAAAATGTATAATCCAATTTCTTTTATTAAGGTGGTTGGATAGCTCAGTCGGTAGAGCAGCAGACTGAAAATCTGCGTGTCGGCAGTTCGATTCTGCCTCTAACCACCATTTCTTCATAAATCCTCATTTTATCGGTCTTAGAAAGTCTTCAGACTTGTATATATGTCGTATTGGTGCCATTTAATGATCTATCTTAATCATTTTGGGATGTGGTAGTTATTTTATAAAAACGATTATTGATGGCTAAACAATAAAATATAAAAAACATCACTACAAAATTTTCTTATTTTTTTAATATTGATATAAAAAGATATTCTTAGAGAATTCCACTACGATTTCTCATAGTGGAATTAAAAAACTACACAATAGTTAAATTAGCCGTATCATCAACCTTTATAATTACAGAATATGTAGTATCATTGTAGTCTTGTTCTGCTGTATATGTCTTATAGCCGACATCACTATCACTTGTAGTCTCTCTCCAATTATTTTTAGTTCCACTATTTTCAAGTGTTATTTGATCATCAGAGCCACTTTTGATGTGCAGCATGGTAGTTATATCATCATTGCCATTGTTATATTTTGCAACATTTAACACATCTGATATATTTATGTTTAATTTGGCGTTATTTATACCAGATATATCTACTGTGTTATATGTATTATTAAAAACACCTGTGTAGTTCTGATTTACGCTATGCTCCATTAAATTTGATAGATTTATAGTACTGTCGTCCGAGCTATCTATAACTACGTGGCTCTTAGAGTTAGCATCCGTTACGATTTTACCATGTATAATATTGTCTCCGCTGTCTTTATTAAAATTTGTTATCGTACCTGAAGCATTAGTAATCCCGGTGCCATTACTATATGTTATCTCAGAACTAAATATGGATACTGTATCATCATTATGCCCATCTTGAATATTTAAATTTTTTATATTGCCTTTACTAAATACTTTGATAGAATCAACTCCATCGCTGCCATTTATTGTATCTATAATAGAAGTATTATTTGGATAATTATACTCAGCACCTACCATAACTTCATTGTGCCCGTTAGATAAATTTATAGTTCCAGCTTCAGCACCATCAGATACTTTTACAAATTGATCGCCATTACCACTAAAATTTATATCGCCAGTTATTTTAGAGCCACTACCACTAACTGTAATGATGTTATTATGATCTAAATTTATATCTGATGTGATTTTTCCCCCTCCTATTACCTCTATGGAGGTATCTCCATTAAACTCCAAACCCTTATCTATCGTAATACCTCCATATACCCTGAAATCACTTTTACCACTGATATCTTTTACTTCTCCTATTGTAGAGGCGTTACTTCTTGGCTCATTATAAGCTCCAGTAATATATAGATCGTCTCCTTCACCTCCTTCAACCGAACCTTCCACATGAGCCCATGCAACATCTATCCTGTCATCACCTTCTCTGGCATCGACTTTGCCATGGATTATGGCGTCTTTAGTTCCGTCAGAGTATCCTCTAATATTGATAAAATCTTTTCCGTGCCCACCTATAACATTTCCATCAACTTCAGAATTTCCATCTATCATTATATCTGCACTTTGATTTGAGGTGCCATTAGCCACAACATTTCCTTTTACGTGAGCTTTTCCTATGCTTATTCCACCTTGTCCTCCAAGAACTACATCACCACCAACTTCTAAGATAGGATCAGCATAATAAATAGAGCCTATACTTATCCTATCCTCATATCGCGTATGGTTACTTACATCAACATGCCCTATTACGCCACTATTAGACGATTCTCCGGCATCTATATTGCCAGTGACATTTGAAGAATTTACAACTAGATAGTCATTACCTTCTTCACCCTTTACATTGCCATTTACTACACTACCTTCTTGTATTACAACTTTATCATTATCTATTCCAGCGTTTATATCGCCTGTTATTACAGAGTTCTTTACGATTATTGTATCTTCTCCACTATTTCCAGTGATCGCTTCATGTAATGATGAGCCATCGCTATTTGTGATAGTTTTTCCATTGATAGTAGAATTTGTTACTGTAATATTGTCGTTTCCGGCATCTCCTGAAATGTACTCTGTAATAGTAGAATTATTGATAGTTATATTATCAGCCCCTGAGCCACCGTACACTGATTTTACAGTTACGCCGTTTAAAACTAATGTATCGTCACCATCACTGCCAAATATCTTCAAATTTGCAAGAGTAGAAGCTGGCAGCTTTAAAGTAGTTAAAGGCGTTATTTGATGGACTACGTTGTTGTTATATATATCATTTGTAGTTATTTTATTACCATCTTTATCAACCATGATTGTAGACTGCTCATAAGACATTAAGTTTGTTGGATCAAAAAGAGGATTTGGAATAGTATGCGCTCCTATTTCTTGTAAATATTCCTGTTGCTCTTCATTTCCGCTATAAAAAACCCTTTGCTTATCTCCGTGAGAGACAACACATACCCTCTCTTGAACGTCTGTGATCAAATTTTCTTTAACTATCTCACCATTTCCAACTTCGAGTTTTAGCCCAGTCTTTACTTCTCCTATTGGCATTATGGCTACTGCTTCACCAGCCGCATTTTTTACTATTCCCCAGCCGCTATCGCCTATCTTTTCTATGCTATCTTCTGGCAAATTTATAATAGCTTTTTGAAACGAATGTCCGTCAATCTCGACTGTCTTTTGTCCTATACTAACTTGTGTACCAAAAATATCAAAAAGTCTTGCGAGATTATTCGCATTTGTTAGATCAGCACTATGTGAGTCATCAACTGGTGTTTTTGCAGTTTTTATATCAGTATATTCGTTTAATAAATTTTCTATTTGATCATGTGTAAAAGCATTTTCCATATGGTGAGGATAAGGTTTTTTGATACTTTCAAAAACAGCTCTCATTTGCTCTTTCATATCATCTATCTGAGCAGAGGCTTCAGGACTACTTAGCCATGCATTGTGTGCAGCTATCCCTAAATTTGAAAAATATCCACTAGAGATGCTGTCATCATAAAATGATGATGGAATTTCTATACCACCTGAAACATCTAGAGTTGATGCTGTTTCTTGAATTGTATTTTCAGCACTCGCTCCACTAATGCTAGATGGAGCGCCTTGAAACAGATAAACACTTGAGTCATTTATGCTTCTAAAATCACTACTAATATTTGAATAATGTCCGCCCTCTGCAAAACTTACAGAGCTTAGGCTAACTCCATCTCCGCCGGCACTTCCACCATTATTACCACCAGCAGCAGTTTCTTCAAGTGCATTCAAATCTTTACCATTTAAAATAGCTTTTTGTAGCTCGTCTATACTTGCTATTTTTTTATCATCTACTAGATCGTCTCCTAAAGTAGTTTCATTTAAATTTAAACTATCTTTACCTATTAGATTTATATCTTTGCCATCTGGTTTAGCTATCGTTACTTTTGAACTATCACTGTCAGTTACTATCTTCTCACCCACATAGACTATTTCACCAACGCGAAGTTCTCTTGACTCGCCAAATCTATTTATAGCTTTTGCGCCACCGATTATACTTTTTACTATTGCAACTTCATTAGCCATAACATTACCTTTAACTTTATTTTTGTCACATCGTTACATTTTTTATAAGAAAATTATATCACTTTTAAAGGTGGTGTGTATTGTACTCTAGTACCATAAAATAGTTATTTTAGTTATAAAATAGTTATATTTTTTCAAAATATTTTCAAAAATTTAATAAATCTAATACTTTAAATTATATAAAGTAAAATGTCACATAGTATAAATGAGCTATCAAAAATGATAGCTCATAATCGAATTAAAAAATAGAGAAAACAAATGACAAAATAAACAATATTACTAAACCAAACAACATATTTGGACGTTGAAATTTATTTGCAGCTTTAAGTTCAGAATTTGGAATAACAGGGATAACTGTCGCAAGAGCAGCGACTGGACCACCTGTAAGATAATATTGCAACATAGCACTACCACCAGCGGCCATGACAGCTAGAGATAGTGGGCTTGCCGTACCCAGCGAAAGAGCAGCTTGCAAAAATGGTATGGTTATGGCCACTGATGCTGCATTACTTTGTGTGACTAGTCCTGCCAGTGCAGAGACCAAAAGCATACTTTGAAGCGGAGCATGGGTAAGCATAGGTGTAAAGATATCTCCGATAACTGCAGCTAGCCCTATTTGTTTAATAACGCCGCTCATAAACAAAAAGCCTATTGTTGCAACTAATGGGGTTGCTATTTTGCTAACTCCTTCGAGCATATTATGTTCACCCTCTTGCAAGCTTAAAGCAGATAACAGCATCGTAAAAATAGCACTTGCTATGCCTACTATAAATACTGGATAGCCCAATATAAATCCTGCAAATAGCATTACAAAAGGCAAAAATGCTTTCCATGCAGGAATTCCGCTGTTATTTATTTCAAATTCCTTTGAAATTCTTTCCATCTCTTCTTTAGAAATAGAAACTCCTTCTCTTTTTTGCATTCTTCTTAGCCTAAATAGCGCGCATGCAAAAACACAAAGAGAAACTAGGGTGCCGATTACATTTATAAGACCAAAGCCTATATTTGTAACAGCTATGACAGCAACTTGTGTTGGGTGAGTAAAGCCACCATAGTTGCCAAGTATGCCAGCGTGTCCATGTATACCTGCTGATCTGTGTGGATCTACACCTAGTTTAGTAGATGCTGTTCCTGTGATAACAGCTGTAATTGCAGGTTGAGTAAAACCAGTAAGCATGCCTATGACACCTGCAGCTATACCGCCAGCAGTAGCAACACCAGCACCACCGCCTAGCTTGTTACCAAGTTTTACTATGTTGCGAATTATAACATCCAAAAAGCCACTTGCCTGCATGACACCTATAAACATCAAAATACCTGTCATATCAGCTATTACAGGGTTTAGTCCACCATTTACTAAAGACATCAAAGATATCACACCTTTGCCTCCAGTAATAGGAAAACCGGCCACAAGCGTACTAATAGCTGACCCAACTATTGCGGTTGTGTATAGTGGAGTTTTACCACTTATCATCAATAGCAGTGTTAATACCATAATACATTGTGCAGCAACTAACATCTTTTTCTCTCCTTTCATAATAAATTTTTTATAGCATTATAGCGTCTTTTTTAATATATTATATATAATATTTGATATATCTTTAAAAAAGTGGTACAATTTTGTAAACATAAAGGAGAAAGGAGAAAAAATGTCAAAACCTAAGATTTCAATCGGTGCATTGGGTGGAACTATATGCATGAGCGCAGGAGGTAAAAAAGGTGGCGTAAAGCCTAGTTTTAGTGCTGATGATTTGATCGCAGCAGTTCCTGTATTAAAAGATATGGCTACAATACATGCTCAAACCATCCTGGCTTTACCGAGTGGTAGTTTGAAACTAAACGACATAATCTCAGTTTACAAATGGGCAAAAGAACAAATAAAAAATGGTGCAAAGGGTGTCGTGATAACGCAAGGAACCGATACTTTAGAGGAGAGCTCATTTTTTTTAAATTTAATATGGGATGAGGAAGCTCCACTGGTAATGACTGGGGCTATGAGAAATGCTGATGATATTAGTGCTGACGGAGCTGGAAATATATATGCTTCTGTCATTACAGCACTTGATGATGAGAGTAGAAATAGAGGCGTCCTAGTAGTACTAAACGATACCATTCATAGTGCTAAATGGGTGCATAAAAGCAACACTTTCTCATTACAAACTTTCATATCTGTAAACGCCGGAGTTCAGGGGATGGTGGTCGAAAGAGAGGCTAAATATATAACTTGTGCCGTAAAGAGAAAAATTTACCCATTACCAGACAAGCCTCTTCCAAAAATAGCCATTGTTCAAAGCTATCTGGACAATGACGGCTCAATTATCAAACTTATAGGCGAGTCTAAATTTGAAGGCATGGTTATAGACGGCTTTGGCGCAGGTCACGTCTCGTTTGATATGATGGATGAGATAGAAAAACTAAAAATACCAGTCATAGTCTCGTCTAAAACTGGCAGTGGAATGTGCGCTACAAAAACCTACGGATATAAAGGCTCAGAGATAGACCTGCAAAATAACAAATGTATAATGTCAGGATGGCTACCGGCAGTTAAAGCAAGATTGCTCTTAATAATTTTGCTAGCCAATAAAATCTCATTAAAAGAGATAAAGAACGAATTTGAAAATTTTTAGATCTTTAGTGCCTAGACTACCAATATGTCATTTTTATGTATAATATTCTCAAAAAAAGGGAGATCTACGTAAATGACATATAGCAGTTCAGGCCGCCCCATGACCACAACAGAATTTATCGTCCACAGCCTAAGCCAAGAGATACTAAATGGCAAAATAAAGTCCGGAACTAGGCTTACACAAAATGAAATTTCAAAAAAATTTAATGTCAGTCAAACACCAGTAAGAGAAGCTTTAAAAATTCTTACCACAGAAGGGCTGATAAGCTTTGACTCTTATAAAGGTGCGATCGTCAAAGGACTTTGCTATAAAGATGCCAAAGAAATTTATGATTTAAGAATTTTACTAGAATCCAAGCTAATAAGAGATGGATTTAGCAAATATAGCGATGAATGTTATAAAAAAGCATCAAACATTCAAAAAAAGATAGAACAATGCAAAGATTTAAATGAGTGGGCGATATTAAATAGTGAATTTCATAGGTGTTTTTGGGAGAGTGAGACAGGTGGCAGAACATTTGCTATCGTAGAAAATTTAATATCATCAGCCATCCCTTATGTTTCAATATCTTTGATGTATAAAAAAGAGCATATCGAGCTATCAAATACCGAGCATAGAGAAATACTTGAAGCTTACAAAAATAAAGATTTAGAAAAACTAGTAGAACTTAGTGCCGAGCACACAGCAAAAACTAGAGAGATTTTAGAAGCAGCGATAAATAATGCTCTTTAAATTAACGTAAATTTTAAAGCGCATTTATAAGCTATCAAGCCTAAATTTATCTACTTTATAAACCCTACCTGCGGTAAAATTTCAGCTAATGCCTCGTCCTTTTTCTCGTTAAATTTGACCTTATTTTGCTCAAAAAGATTGTTTCCATGCGCATCTATCGAGACTATTAACGGGCCAAACTCCTTGACGCGGCACTTCCAAAGAGTCTCTGGCATGCCAAGCTCCATCCAGTCGGCACTCTCTATCTCTTCAACCTGCGTTGCGGCCACCACCGCACAGCCTGCTGGAAATACGCAGTGAATAGCGCCAAACTCCCTGCAACCACTCATCGTGCCCTCACCCATACCGCCTTTGCCCACAATGAGACGAACGCCAGTTTTTGCGATGAATTCTCGCTCAAATTTCTCCATTCTCATGCTAGTTGTAGGTCCTACTGAGACCATCTCAAAACTTTTTTCGCCAGTTTTTCTGATGATCGGCCCTGCGTGCAAGATCGCACCACCTTTGATATCTAGTGGCAGCTCCTTACCCTCCTCTACTACGCGTCTATGCGGCACGTCGCGGCAAGTGACGATGTGTCCAGTTAGATAGATCACGTCGCCGATTTTGATATTTAAAAGATCCTCGGCGCTTATTGGCGTGGTTAAAATTTTCTTACTCATAGCGCGAACTCCTTATGCGATTTTACGTCGAAATTTAGATCCGCATACCAAACGATGTGCCCTTTGCGGTGCGACCAACACCCCACATTTACAGCAACGGCGATTACGCTTGGATGGCGGGCGCAGTTTTCTATATGCACGCCCATCACAGAGCTTGCACCGCTCATGCCTTGTGGGCCAAGGCCGATTTTATTTATGCCATCTTCTAGCAATTTTTCGGTTAGTGCGGCTCGTTCGTTTTGATTTTTAGAGCCCAAAGGCCTCATAAGCGCCTTTTTAGAAAGCAAAGATGCCACGTCGATCGAAGTGCCCACGCCAACACCCACTAGTAGCGGCGGACAGGCGTTTATGCCGTAGCTGGTCATTATATCCATGACGAATTTAACGACGCCCTCATAGCCCATGCCAGGCATCAAAACGGTCGCTTTGCCAGGCAGGCTGCAGCCACCACCTGCCATATAGGTGTGTATCTCGCACTCACTGCTATTTGGCACGATCTCCCAAAACACGCTCGGCGTGCCCTTGCCGACATTTTTGCCTGTGTTATACTCGTCAAATGTCTCGACGCTGTTATGGCGCAGCGGAGCTTCACGAGTAGCCTGTAGTACTGCTTCTCGCAGTAGCTCTTCAAGCTCGCCGATAAGCGGAAAATTTGCGCCACATCTTACAAAAAACTGGATCACTCCAGTATCCTGACAGGACGGGCGGTTTAACTCCTTTGCAAGGCGCTGGTTTTCAAACATCGTTTTATAGATCTCCTTTGCCAGCGGCTGCGTCTCACGCTCGCTAAGCTCAAGTAGCTTCGCAGTCACGTCATCAGGCAGCACTTTGCCCGTGTAGCCGACGAATTTCGCCATGACCTCAGTCATCTTTTGCACAGCTTTTTGTTTATCCATTTCAACTCCTTAAGCCTTAACAAGCAAGTTATATAAAATTTTATCAAAAAGCTATTTATTTTATGGAGTACAATTTATAATCTAATAATTTTAATGCATTTTCATAAATCTAATTAGCTTATTTAGATATTTAAGAGAGACAATAGCTCCTTTTCTCTATGTAATTAAAATATTTATTTTTACTCTTTGTCTAAAAAAGTAAATCGGTTGTAGTATTCTAAATTTTCTACTATATTTGCTAACTCTTCTGCTCTTTGTTTAATGGTGTTTATAAGACAATATGAATGTCCAAGAGTTTCAGTATTATTGTACATAGGTAGAGGATGTTCTGCGATACACTTAGCATCTCTATATGCTATCCATTTACGTTGAGCATCTTTTAGATTATTTTTAATTTTTTGTACTTTTAAACCATTCATTGCTTCTTTATATTCTTTATTTAAAATTTCATCATAAACCTTTTCCTCTATTGACGCACACTCCTCCATATCTAATGTACTAATTCCTTTACAAGCTGGTGTTTTTTTCTTTAAATTTTCTATTATTTCTTGTACCTCTGTTTTTGGCTGATTTGCACTTATGCATTCCTCAATATCTTGCGTATTACTTGCCTTTTTTAAACACTCTTTTGTTGCGATTGTAAGTTCGGTTTGCCCATACAATGCTATGTTTAAAAATAACACCACTGTAAGTAGTTTTTTCATCTTATCTCCTTATAAATTTTGTATAACGATTGTATAAAATTTTGTTATAAAAAGTCAATTTTCACACAATGAGGATTTTGCTTAAAATATGGTTTGGTGCTTTTCTAATAGCATATAATTTATAATACAGCCAGCCGCGTAGCAGAGTAGATCGGTAAGATCAAACGTTCCGCCGATTATTACTTTTAAAATTTTATTTTCTACGCCTAGAATTTGCACGACGCCAAAATACTGCACAAGTTCCAAAGCTGCCGCAAAGGCAAAAATTTTAAGCGCTAAATTTGATGGCGGCGCGCTAAATATAGCTCTCACAAACGCGTAAAGCAAGATAACCGCCAAAACATCGCCCAGATAATGGCGCACGAAGCCGCCCTTTACGCAAACTGCGATGTAAATTTCGACCGCCAAGATCACGCCAGCCGCGACTAAAAAGGCTAGTCTTGTTCGTACGCTTTGTCTTTGCGTTTTTATTTGATCGCCTAAATTTATCTCTTGCAACGTTTTTTCCTTAAATTTAGCTCATTTATCCGCCGCTACGCAAGCATAAATTTATAGATGATTTATCAGGCTAGCGTTATACGCAGCACCGTATCCGTTGTCGATATTTACGACGCTGACGCCGTTTGCACAGCTATTTAGCATGGCTAGCAGTGCCGCAACTCCGCCAAAATTTGCCCCATATCCCACGCTGGTAGGCACTGCGATCACTAGAGAGCTTACAAGGCCTGCTAACACGCTAGCTAGCGCGCCCTCCATACCAGCAACGGCGATGACGACCTTTGCACCACGTATCTCATCGAGCTTTGCGACCAGCCTATGTAGTCCTGCCACACCAACATCGGTAAATTTTCTCACATCGTTGCCTAAGAATTTTGCCGTCTCATAGGCCTCCTCCACGACTGCACCATCGGCAGTTCCGGCAGAGACTATCGAGATGTAGCTTTTTGTGGGTGCTAGTTCTTTAAATTTGACGCTAATCACCCTGCCACGAGCATTAAAATCTGCCTGCGGAAAGATCTCACGTATGCGTTCAAAAACATTCTCATTTGTTCTTGTGATTAGAATATTTTCATTTTTTTCGCCGATCGCACTAGCAATTTGCAAAATTTCATCATCTGTTTTATTTGCCCCATATATCACCTCACCAGTACCATTTCGTAAAGCACGCTGAGTGTCGATCTTAGCACATCCGATGTCATTAAATGGATAGTTTTTTAGATACTTTAGCGCATCTTGCTCGCTCATCTTGCCATTTTTTATACTGGCGATAAATTCTAAAATTTCAGCCTCGCTCATGCCAAAACATCCTCTCTAAGCCCCTTTAGATCAAGCGTCACCTCTGCCGCGCCAAGTGCAACTAGCTCCTTAACGATAGACTTAAATTTCACGTCGTCTAAAAAGCTTTGCATGCTAGAAAACGGCATTTGCAGTTTCATTTTTTTATCATCAAGCCTTGCTCGCACATTTGCGTAGCCGCTTTTTATCAGTAAATTTTCAGCCGCCTCTACTAAATTTAGATCGCTCACACTTATCTCTTTTTCATGCGGCAAACGAGTTAGCAAGCATGCGTAGCTTGGCTTGTCTGCTGTTGCTAAATTTAGCTCACGTGAGAGCTCGCGTATCTCAAATTTGCGTAAATTTATTAGAGGCGAAAGCACACCAAGCTCCTCTTTTGCCTTTAAACCTGGGCGATATTCGCCAAGATCGTCTTTGTTTGTGCCGTCAGCCAAATTTGTAAATCCAAGCTCTTTTACACGAGCAAGAAGCCTTGAAAAAACTGCTTTTTTGCAAAGATAACAGCGATTTTGCGGATTGAGCTTTATCTCATCAGCGATGCCTACCTCAAATACCTCGTGCCTGATGCCATAAAATTTAGCAAATTCTACCGCCTCATCTATCTCGCGCAAAGACATATAGGGCGATTTTACCGTGAGTGCTAGCACATTTTCGCCAAGCACGTCCGCAGCAACCTTTAGCAGTAGTGAGCTATCCACGCCGCCGCTAAATGCAACGGCTAAATTTCCTAGCTTTTTTATATCATTTTTTAGAATTTCTAATTTCGTCATACTTTTTAAAAATTTCTTTTTTTACCTGAAATATCGATGTTTTATGTGCAAGTGCAGCGCTTTTACACTCGTCAAATTCAGGCTTTGCCTTTTCATCCTCGCCTGAAATTTTTAGTCTTATATCGCCAAATTTAGTCTCAACACTTACAAATTTTCGCTTTAGCTCGGTTTTTACGACATCTATCTCACGAACGCCAATGGCCGTCGTATGCGTAAATATAAGCTCTTTTAGCTTTTTCGCATCTTCACTTTTGCACAAGACGCTTAGCTCAAAACCGATGCGTCCTTTTTTCATATATATAGAGTGGCTAAAGACGTCTAGAGCGCCATTTTCACGTAAAATTTCACATGCAAAGGCAAAGCTTTCTGCGTCCATATCGTCTATGTTTGTAGATATCATTTTTTGCACTAAATTTTGGCTCTCATCCACATCGCAGATCATCGCGCGAAGGGCATTTGCAAAATTTGGAGCATTTTTTTCGCCAGCTCCGTAAGCTACTTTTTCTATTTTGAAATTTATCTCACCCACAAACTCATCTGCGCATGCTTTTAGTATCGCAGCACCTGTTGGCGTGGTCATCTCAAAATTTGCTCGCCCAAGACTAACTGGCACATCTTTTAAAATTTCACAAACCGCTGGCGCTGGGACATTAAGATAGCCGTGGTCACACTTTACTACGCCGCCGCCAAGCTCGATTTTTGAGCTGACGACTTTGGTAATGCCAAAATTTTCTGATAAATACTCAAAGCAGATCGCCGCTCCAACGACATCTACTATACTATCAAGCGCTCCAACCTCGTGAAAATGCACCTCATCTATACTAACTGCATGCACCTTTGCTTCAGCCTGAGCGATCACGTGAAATATCGCAGCGGCCTTTTTCTTGCAAATCTCGCTCAAATTTGAGCTAGCCAAAATTTGCTTGATATCAGCGTAGCTTCTAGCGTGAGGCTGCGATTTTAGTAGCACGACGTCGATTTTGGTCGCAGCGATGCCGTTTTTTACTACGTTTTTTTGCTCTAAGTAAAATTCTCCGCTCAAATTTAGCTTCTCTAGCTCAGAGCAAAGATAGCTAAAATCCACTCCAAGCCCGACAAGAGCGGCTAAATTCATATCGCCACTAATGCCAGAGCTTGCGTCATAGTATAAAATTTTAGCCAAACTCACACCTTAGGCACAGTCATAGAGCCAAATGGCAAGATGATTATTTTTGCGTCCTTGCCTTTTTGCGCTAGCGCCTCATCTACAGCCTTTTGTAGGTCGCGATACGGCTTTAGATGCACAGCTTTCATCTCATCATCGCTTAGATCAGTCACAGCCCAAGTCTGCGCCCAGAGCGAAATTTCAGCCATTTTTGCAGCCTTGTGATAGCCAAGTTTAAAGCCAGAATTTATCTTTTCTAGCACTTTTTTCGGCGTATCGGCAGATGCCATAAGATCAAAGAAAGGTTTTGGGCCAATGCCTGTGCGGCATTTTGCGACCATTATTAAAATTCCATCCTTTGCAAGCGCTAGTTTGCCGTTATCTAGGGCTTTTTGCGCCTGATAAAGATCGACATCCATAGGATATGGTGCCACAGAGATCACGATGTCAGCCTTTTGTGGGATATTTACGCAAAATACCTCATCGGCCTTTTTTACGCAGTCATAAAAGCTATCGTTCAGATCGCCAGCACTCGCATAATAGACGCCGTGCTCGCTATCAAGCACGGTTTGTATAGAAAATACGTCGATATTTGAAAGAACTTTCATCGCATCGATCATATCTTCATGCACAGGGTTGCCCTCAAGGCGCAGCGCCTGAGCGTCAGGACTAAGTGCTAGTTTGTGGTTTTGCGTGATGCTTTCGTATGAGGCAGTGCCTGGCAAAAAGGCCTTTCTACCGCCGGTGTAGCCTGCGAAATAGTGGGGTTCGACTGAACCTATGACGATCACTTTTTTAGCTTCAGCCACGATCTTGTTTAAATACATCTGCGTACCGTTTTTGCTCTCGCCTAAAAAGACCATCTCATCGTGCTTTGAGTCGTGGTCGTGAACCTCGTTTTTAGCTCTGATCTCTGGGTAAATTTCTTTAGAAAATATCATGTTATATTCATCTAGCGTGCCCTCTCTGTGACAGCCAGTGGCGATGATGAAAATTTTATTTTTATCGCGAAGCTTTGGGTAAATTTGCTTTAAAATTTTAGCAGTTGGCGTAGGTCTTGTGCCGTCATTTACGATGATAACGATCTTTTCATCGCCAGCGATAAACTCATCAAAGCTCTTTTGATTTATCGGATTTGCTAAAGCCTTTGCGATAAGCACTGCTTCGTCAAATTTAGCGACCTTGTTTGGATCAAAAACACCAAGCAGATTTTTTTCGTCTATTTTTAAATTTATATGGTCATCTTTACCATAAGCGATAGGGATTTGCATGCTTCTCTCCTTAAATTTAACTATTAGTTATTTGCTTTTAGGATTTTATCTCAATCTTTCTTTTAAATATATTTAGAGGAGTTATATTTTTTGTGCTATTTTTCGTATATAGCGTACTTTGGGACTAAAAGTTAAAATCCCAAATTTGCTCTTAGAAAATCTATCTCATTAATGACCATTTTTGGAGTGAGTTCTTTCATGCATGCGTGCGTTTTTATAGGACAAACTCGCTTCATACAGGGCATGCATTCTAAATTTAGACGAACGATTTTTGCATCTTGATCTTGCCAAGGGCTAGTCTCTTTAAATTTAGTCGGTCCAAAAAGCGCCACAAGCGGCACTTTATAAGCAGCTGCAATGTGCATAGGACCGCTGTCATTTGTTAAAAAGATGCCATTTTTTATAGATCCTATGACTTCGCAAAGTTTTTTTATGTCAGTTTTTCCAGCTAAATTTTCACATTCTACACCATTTTGTGCAAGCATCTGCTCGATCTCATCGCAAATTTCTAGCTCCGCTTTTGAGCCAGTTATCTTTACACTAAACTCATCTTTAAAGTGTAGCGCAACCTGCGCAAAATACTGCGGATACCATCTTTTGGCACTTCCATAGCTAGCTCCTGGATTTAGTACTAGTAGTTTTTGCTCGCTCTTTTTAGCTTCATAGTAAATTTTTAGCTCATTTGAAATCTCTTTCAAATGCAAGCTTTGCTGTATAAAATTTATGTACTTTTGCACCTGATGCAAACTCTCACTACTCTTTTTAAAGCAAAATTTCTGCTTTGATTTTAAGCAAAATAACAAAAATTTACTAGCAAGTGAGCTTCTAAAGCTAATAGCAAGATCAAATTTGCCAAGCAAACGGGCCGTTTTTATTAGGTTTAGATATCTAAAACCTTGTTTTTTGCTATCATCAACGACTACTTTTTCACACTTTGGATTTGCTTTATAAAGCTCACAAGCTGCGTAAGAGCCAAAAAATACAATACTATCTGCTTTACCACTTAAATTTTCAACCGCCGCACTTGCCATCACAGCATCGCCAAGCCAGGTCGGAAGCTCAATAAAAACTCTCACTTTTGCTCCAAATTTAGCACTTCATTTATAACTTCGAGCGTTTTGCTTGCATTTTCTTCGATGCTAAATTTTTGTGACAGCAAAAATGACTTTTCTTGTAGCTCCTGCAACATCTCATGACTATTTAGTATCTCATCTATCAGCCCCAGCACGCTCTCATCGCCTGGCTCACTCATCACAAAACGTCTTTCTAAAATTTCAGATGCTCCATTTTGCGCAGTTGTAAAGACGATATTTTTAAAGCTAAGTGCTTCCAAAACAACATTTGAAAATGGCTCATAATGTGTTGGAAATATAAAAATATCGCTCGCTTCATAAAATTTAGCAGTTGTTTTTTGCTCACCCACAAAAAAGGCTTTTATTTTTAGCTTTTTTGCAAATCTTTTATATGAGTTTATGTTTTTATCTTTGCCAACTATTAAAGCATTCACAGGTGTTTTTAGCTTCGAGACTAAACGTAAAAAATCTTTTACGCCCTTTCTTTTAAAGCCATTTCCCACAAAAAGCAAGATCGGCAGGCTATAATCAAGTCCAAATTCCTCACAAACACTAAGTTTTGCCTCACCTTTTTCTACTTTTTGCGGCAAATTTATGCCGTTATAAATAGTAACGATCTTCGACTCATCGATACCATAAGCCAAGATGATTTGCTCTCTTACGTAGTTTGAGTTGGCGATGATCTTTTTAGAGTTTTTAAAGCAACGTTTTTCTAAATACGGATAGACGAAATTTAGAGGATTTACCCACCAAAAAGGCTTTGTTGCACGATAAATTTTATGTACTCCATCCCCTGCTCTATAAATATCCGCGCAGCTCACCCGCTCTAAACTAAAATATAGCTCATCACTTTGTTTTTGACGTCTTACTTGCGCGTTAAATCTCAAGGCTTTTTTCCATGATGAGACACTAGTTTCACCTAGATACGATCGCACAGATGTTTCTATGCCCACGTCTTTTAAGGCTTTAGCAAGCCTTCTTAGATAGCGCTCAGCACCGCCGACTGCATTTGGATTGATACGTAAAAAAACTATTTTTTTCATAACCTCAAAGCTTTTTGTTTTTGTAAATTTACTTGTGTTCTTTGCCATAATATCAAAAATTTTTATAAATCAGCCTATTTTTTGCCTAAATTTCATAAAATGGCGCAAAAGGATAGAGAATGAAAACACTTACGATTATTGATACTTTTGGCTTCTTTTTTAGGCTTTACTACGCTATGAGCGGGCTTAAAAACAGGGAGGGCAAACCAAGTGGCATGATAAGCGGCTTTGCAAATTTCATAGCGAGCCTAAAAGATGAGTACCAAAGCGACTACCTCATCTTCGCACTTGATAGCAAGGGCAAGACCCTGCGCCATGAAATTTTGGGCGAATACAAGGCAAACAGGAGCGAGCCGCCAGCTCAGCTAAAAGAGCAGCTGCCAGTTTGTATAGATATGATAGAAAAAATGGGACTTTATAGCCTTAGCCGCGAGGGCTACGAGGCTGATGACATCATCGCAAGTGCGGTTAAAATTTGCAAAGATAAAGATATATTTGTGCGAATAGTCACGCATGATAAGGACCTTTACCAGCTCATAGAGGACGGCAAAGTAAGCATCTACAGCCCACAAAGCAAGATCGATCACGATAGCGCTAGCTGCTTTGAAAAATATGGCGTCTATCCAGCTCAGGTGAGGGACTTTTTAGCCATCGCTGGCGACAGCTCAGATAACATCCCAGGCGTCAAAGGTATCGGCGCAGTGGGAGCTAAGAAGCTTTTAGCCGAGTATGGCAGCTTAGAGGGAATTTATGAAAATTTAGCCCTTCTTAGAAACGAGCGCACCAAAAATATGCTAGCAGCCGCAAGAGACGAGGCATTTTTGAGCAAAAAGCTAGCGACACTCTTTGATGACGCGATCACTTCGCTTGATCTAGAGCACTCTAAATTTCCAGAGCAAAATCCTTTGATAAATATCTCAGAAATTTTAAAAGAATACGATCTAAACAGGCTTCTTAAGAGCTTGCAAAAAGAGGAAAATGCTGAATTTAAGCTTGGCTTTAGAGCAAATTTACTACTTGATGAGGCAAGCATTGAAAAGCTACTCTCTAGCGTCACACCAGAGACCATCGTCGCCTTTGACACCGAGACCACGGGCGTTGATAGCAAGAGCGCAAAGATCGTTGGTTTTAGCTTTTGCTTTAACGACGAGGACGCCTACTACGTGCCAGTGGCTCACAACTACCTAGGCGCGCCAAAGCAAATCGACCTAAAATTTGCCACTTGGGCGGTAGGGCAAATTTATAAAGGTTGCGTGATCGGACAAAATTTAAAATATGACTTTGAGATCGTGAAAAACAACCTTGGTCTTAATCCTCCAGCAAATTTCAAAGACACGATGATACTTGCTTGGCTTAGCGATCCAAACTCAAGTGTCGGCATGGACGCGCTAGCAAAGAGGCTTTATGACTACGACACGATCAAATTTGAAGATGTGGTCAAAAAGGGACAGACTTTTGGCGATGTGCCACTAGAAAATGCCGCTAAATACGCGAGCGAGGACGCTTGGATAACGCTTAAATTTTATAAAACTTTTTTAAACACACTTGATAAAAATTTACTAACCCTTGCCGATACACACGAGTTTCCTTTTATCCTCACACTCTTTGACATGGAGCAAAACGGCATCAAGATAAATGAAGCTAAGATGCAAAAGCTCATCCTTGAAAACGACACCAAACTAAAGGCGCTAACAAGTGAAATTTACGAGCTAAGCGGCGAAAATTTCAACATAAACTCCGTAAAACAGCTTGGCGTCATACTTTTTGAGCACTTAAAACTCCCTACCAAAAAGAAGACAAAAACAGGATATAGCACCGATGAGAGCGTGCTAGCTGAGCTTACGGACGCCCATCCAGTGATAGAGAAAATTTTGGCTTACAGAGAGCTTTACAAACTGCAAAGCACCTACTGCGAGCCACTTTTAGCACTTGCGAAAAAGGATGAGGGCTCACGAATTTACACGAGCTTTTTGCAAACTGGCACGAGTACTGGCAGGCTTTCAAGTAAAAATCCAAATTTACAAAATATCCCAGCTCGTGGCAGCCTCGCAAAGGACGTCAGAGAGTGCTTTGAGGCGCGCGAGGGATATAGCTTTGTGGGGCTTGACTACAGTCAGATCGAGCTTAGACTGCTAGCTCACTTTAGCCGTGATCCTGCGCTGCTTGAGGCGTTTAAAAATGACGAGGATATCCACGCAAGGACGGCTATTAGCATATTTGGTAGCAGCGACAGGCAAAATAGAGCCGTGGCAAAGAGTATAAATTTTGGTCTCATTTACGGCATGGGCTCAAGCAAACTAGCAAATCAAGTAAATATCACAAGAGCTGAGGCAAAAGAGTATATAGAGCGCTATTTTAAGGCGTTTGCGACGATCAAAGAGTTTTTAGAGAGCATAAAAATTTCAGCCAAAAACGATGGCTTTGTGCAGACACTACTTGGCAGAAAGCGCTACTTTGACTTTAAAAGTGCTACACCTATGCAAATAGCCATGTTTGAGCGCGAAGCGGTAAATACGGTCTTTCAAGGCTCAGCGGCAGATCTAGTTAAGATGGCGATGGTAAAAGTTAGAGCAAATTTAGATGAGAACGCAAAAATGTTGCTTCAGATACATGACGAGCTGATCTTTGAAGTAAAAGACGAGTTTGCGCAGGAATTTGGCAGGGCGACGCAAAAGACGATGGAGGAAATTTACACGCTAAACGTGCCACTTAAAACATCGCTAAATATCGCCAAAAACTGGGGTGAGTTAAAGTAACTCCATGCTTGGCTTACCCTTTTCTTTTTCTAAAAACTCAAGTAATAAAGTCATTTGTAGTTTTTGGCTTTCATTTCCATTTTTTGATATCTTATTAAACACCTCTAGGATTTTATTTTTAAGCTCATTGGCTTCCGGATGCCTATCAGGACGTAAAAATTTTACTGCACTATATACAAAATCTTTATTCGCATAGCAATATTTTTCTAAGTCTTCACTCTTTATTTTAGATGACAATACTTCTGGTATTGGACTCTTACTCTTGAGAATATTTTCTATTATACCTTCTGCAGTAGATATTTTAAAAAACTCTTTTTCATACATAAGTTTATTGTATAAATCTTTAATTTGGTCATCAAAACCATTCATTTTATTGATAATCTCTGTATCAAAATATTCATATTGTTTATTATCAAATATAGATTTTAAATGTTTTAGTAATACTTCGATAGCAAATTTATGATATTTTTCTTTATGCTTTTCGTCAAATTCTCCTAGTTTTTCTATATACAATAAAAAAGAATCAAATTCTACTATATCTAATATTCTTTCCTTATTTTCTTCTAAATAACCAAAAAGTTTATTTGTAAAGTCAGAATTTTTGTATTGCAAATCATATATACCATTAAAGTATTCATTTATAATGCTATTTTTTACTTCTTCAAATTGCTCCCTCTCTATTAGCCTCCCAACTATTTTCTTAAATTCATCAGCATCTATAATCGATCTTTTTACATAAGAAAATATATTTAAACTTAATTGATGATAGTCTACATCTTTAGAGAATATTAATGCATCTACATTACTGAGATATCCTTTGTTTTTAAACAAGCCATATATGTCTTCCAATTCACCATAAAAATTTCTTATACCAAAGAATTGCTCAAGCTTACTTAGAGAATTCATAGAGTTTATAACAGATATTCCCAAAATAAACATCAAAATACAATCCTTTGTTTTTTTATGATTTTCTTCTACATTCTCTAAATATTTATGATAATCATTTAAAGCATTTATAGCTCGTCTAATTACCCTAATATTATTTATCTCATGTTTTTTAAAATATTGTCGTGCCACTTCTTGGTAATTTCCAACTAACTCACCTGAAACAATACTAAAAGATTCTTCAGGAGTTGGATTATAATAAAATTCATAATCCATAATTTTATCTTTGTGTTCTGATAAAATTTTTTCTAGTTCCATTTTGCTGTTATCTTCTTGAATATTGTTTCCAGACTCTTGATCTTCAATATCTCCACCGCACTCATTTTGATTATTTTTGACAAAGGTGGTCATTTTTGATCTATTTAAAATCATTACTATATGACAATTTTGTTGCTCTTTATATTCTGAAATCAGCCCTAGAATATCTTTTAAATTTAATTTATCAGAGATTCTTTCGAAGTCATCAAAACAAATTATTGCGTCTTTGTACTTATCCGTGTACAGGAGATCCAGCATAATTAAACTAAATTCTGCAATTTTGTTATCGACAAATCTTTTTGTAAAGAAACTAAAAAAACCTGTAGGATTAAACTTTTTACATTTTTCTAATATCTTTGATAAAATTTTATTCTTTTGATAAAATCTTAAACTTATCTCTTGCTTTATTTCTTGGATGCTTTCCTTACCGAACAAGGAGACATAAACAGATTTTTCATTAAATTTTGCATCAGAAAAATTTTTCCAAAAAGTTGTTTTCCCTACGCCCCATTCACCATCTAGAACAATGCATGTGCCAACTTTACGTTTTAGTATTTCTTCTAGTCTTTTTTCAATATCTACTTTTGAGCTATTCATAGCAAACCTTTGCAGATTTTATTTTTAAAAAATTCCAATAGAAATTTAACATAACCGGCTAAAAAGTCATCTTATAAAAAGATATGCATTTTTGTTTTGAAGTAGTGAAATTTGTGAATATTAGGATTTAAAATTTTCTATGAGATCTTTAAAAACTTCATAAAGTTTATTTATTTCATCAACGCTAACTCGTTCGTTTTTGGCGTGTATGCGGTCATTTATGACGCCAAATTCTATCGCATCTACGCCAAATTCAGCAAAGTGCCTAGCATCGCTCGTGCCGCCCTTTGTATTTAAAAGTGGCGTAACACCGGTGATCTTTGTGACAGATGTCATTAAATTTCTTACGATCTTGCTATCTTTGTTCGTTAAAAATCTCTTCGAGCTTTGCTTTATACTAAGCTCGTAGCTAAGCCCATCTAAAACGCTTCTAAGATAGCTCTCAACGTCATTTACATCGGTTAAATTTGAGTTTCTAACGTTAAACATTATGCTAAGCTCGCTTGGCGTGACGTTGCAAACCTGCATGCCGCCACGAATGTCCGTCACCACGATCTTGCTTGGGCTAAAAAACTCGCTCCCTCCGTCCATATCGTGGTCAGCTATCTTACTTAAAAGTGGAGCTATTAAATTTACTGGATTTATGCATTTTTCCGGGTATGCCACGTGACCTTGAACGCCCTTTATCACGATCTTGCCATTTATCGAGCCACGTCTGCCGACCTTTATGCTATCGCCAAATTTTTTATCACAAGTTGGCTCAGCCACGACACAAAATTTGGGCAGATCCCCTATTTCACGCAGATATTCAAGTGCCAAAGGCGTGCCATAAGTGCCATCGCCCTCTTCGTCACTTGTTAAGATGAGGCTTAGTTTGCCATTAAATTTTGCATCTTTAGCAGCACAAACAAAGGCAGCCACGCCGCTTTTCATATCCTGCGCACCCCTTGCGTAGATGTAGCCATCTTTTTCTAGCGGAGTAAATGGCTCGCTATCCCAGCCATCTCCTGGAGGCACGACATCAACGTGCCCTGCAAAGGCTAGATGTTCGCCGTCTCCATAAATTTTAGAAAGTATGAGATTTTTTGTGCCGTTTTTTTCTATAAATTTAGCTTCAAAATTAGGCAAAAATTTAGCGATAAACTCTAAGCTGCCTGCATCATCTGGCGTGATAGAACGAAATTTTAAAAGCTCTTTTAAAAAGCTAACTACCACTTAAAGCACCCTATCTTTTGGCACACCGATATAAAATCCTTGAAATTCATCTATGCCTATCTCTTTGCATATCTCAAATATCTCTTTTGAATGTACATATTCAGCTATCGTCTTTATGCCAAGATCTTTTGCAAATGCTACGATTGCACTTGCGATTGAGTACGAATCCTTATTAATATCTATATCTTTAATAATAGAGCCATCAATCTTTACATAGTCTGGCTTGATCTTTATAATGTAAGAGAAGTTCGAGTAGCCAGAGCCAAAGTCATCGATCGCGATCTTTGCACCCATACTTTTTACACGCTCTATAAAATTTGAGACTCTTTCGACATTTTTAAGTTCTTCATCTTCTACGATCTCAAAGACAACTCTACTTGCAATATTGTTTTTATTAAGCAAATTTAAAACAAGTGCACTGACATCGCCATCGACCATATCCCTGCCACTTAAATTTATAGAAAGCATCAAATCGTCTTTAGCCATAAGTTCATCAAAACACTTCTTAATAAGCTGTTTTTCCAGATCAGCATAACGTTTAATACGTTTTGAAATATCCAAAAAAGTGTTAGGAGAAATAACATCGCCTCTATCTAGAATCCTAATCAAACATTCATATTTTATGATTGATTTTTTACCATCGACTATTGGTTGATAATAAGGCACGATATTGTTATTTATTGTTGCATATTGTATAAGTTTAGATCGCTCGATCTGGGCGGCATATTCATCTTTTTGATTAAGTCCTTTAAAGTAACAAACATAGTCTTTGTCCAGCTCTTTTGCTGTTTTTAAAGCAATAGTTGCCTTTCTTAAAGTCTGGTCATTATCAAGCGCAAAACCTATAGTACTATGTATCTCGATACCCTCTATATCTTTACCATCCTCATCTGTAACACTTAACATATGACCTTTAAAAACATCAATAAGATCCGCAACCATATCTTCATATCTATCTATAAAGCTCTCACTATCTTCTACTAAAGCAAATCTATCCGCCTCGATACAATATGCTTTCATATTCTCATTTTTAGCAAATTCGCTAATCAAATCAGCCATCTTGACTAAAATCTGATCACAGGCAAATTTGCCATAATAATCATTCATCCTACCAAAATCATCTATGTCTATAAGCACTACCTTTGGATTTTTATAGCTACTAACATCGCGTATAAGAGCTGATTTGTTAAAAAGGCCCGTCATAGGATCTATATAAAGTTTTTCGCCTAGTTCTGCTAATTGCTCGGAACTATTTATTTTTAAAGTGTTATATTCAAATTTTTCTTTTATATATTTCACTGCATAAAAGATGCAAATAGCCAATGCAATAATCACGCCGAAAAGACTCAACAAAACGGTTAAAGCCATATTGTTTACAAGCCACTCAAAAAAATATTCGTCATGTGTGCCTGTAATGCGATGATCCACCTTTGTTTTTAGGCCAAGTATATACTCACCAACTGGTACAAACATACAAACTTGGGCAGTGTTCTCTGGTAAAATTTTTGCCCAGAAATAATCCTTTTGAAAATTGTGAGTAAAGATATTCCCACAGCTCTTATCTTCAAAATCTTGATTTATCATTCTTTTTTTTGAAGATGCTGCGATCTTGTAGCCATTTTTATTATCATCTTTTAGCAAAAATATATCACCAATAGCGCTATCGTTTATGTAAGATTGAAAATCAGCAACATCATATTTGCTAACATTTTTGAAATAATTAACATATTGATATGTTAAATAATCAACTTTTTTTCTGAGGTCGTAATTGTTCTCAGAAGAAGCACTTGTGTATTTATAATAAAAAACAATCAAATTTCCAGCTAAAAAAACGCCACCTAGAATAAAGATTAAAATAATAACCGTCTTAGCAATATTTGGATATTTAACTTCTAGTTCGTCCTTGTTCTTCAAAAGCAACTTTCCTTTGTGTGTTTGAGATGATTATAGCCATCTTTAAATAAAATTTAACTTTTACTATAAAAAGCAACCTGCTAAAGCTTAACGATCTTTGCACCGTATCCGCCTTGATTTGCCGGTGCATCATGAAATTCTTTCACGCTTGGATGCTCTTTTAAGAAATTTTTAACCGCAAAGGCAAGCTTACCAGTGCCGATACCGTGAAATACGCTAACCTCATCAAACCCCATAACAAGACTATCTGAGATAAATTTATCAAGCTTAGCTATCGCCTCGTCAGCTCTCATGCCGTGTAGATCAAGCGAGAGCGAGGCCGTTTTTGGCTTATCGACACTTAAACTTACGCCGCCTTTTTTAGGTAAAACTACCTCGTTGCCATTTTTTCTTAAAAGCTCGAGTGGCACGCGCAAATTTATGCCATTTGACTCGATCATCGCGTCATTTTTAGAGATGCTTAAAACCGTGCCTTTTATATTTTCATACTTCACCCTATCGCCTACTTTTAGGCTCTCACGCTCAGTTTTTTTAGGCTTAACGATGGCGGCTTTTTTCTCATTTGCCACGTTTAGCGCTCTTTGCTTGTCTTTTATATCCTTGAAATTTATAACAGCTTTTGCCGCATTTATCGCTTCATAATACTCTTTTTCGAGGCGCGAAATAGTCGCATTTAGCCTGATCTCATTTTTCTCTTTTAGCTCTTTTTGCTCCTCAAGCAAGCGCTCCAGCCGCTCCTCTTTTGCCGTGACCTCTTTTATGCCCTCATCAAGCTTGGTTTGTAAATTTAGCGTCTTTGTGATGATCTCGTTTAAATTCTCTTTATCTTCGCCGTAAATTTTCTTTGCCTGCGCCACTAAATTTTGAGATATGCCGTATCTTGCCGCAGTTTCAAAGGCGTAAGACTTGCCGATCGTGCCCTTTAAAAACTCAAATTTAGGCCTTTGAGCCGCCTCATCGTAAAGTGCTGCCACTAGCTCAACCTCTGGATTTTTAGCTAATAGCATCGCAAGGCGCTTGTGGTGGGTCGTGATGATCATTTTGATATCTTGAGTGATGAGGCGCTCTATCATGACGCCATACAAGCTCGCAGCCTCCTCAAAATCGGTGCCAAGCTCGATCTCGTCGATACCGATGATGATCGATTTTTTAGTAAAAAGCTTTGCAAAGTGCACCATCCTGCCAGCAAAGGTCGAGATGTCGTTTTTCACGCTTTGCGGATCTTCTATGATCGCGTCAAATTCTTTAAAAGAGCCGATGCTTGAGCGGTTTACGTCGATACGCATAGGCAGCAGATACTTTGCAAGCAGCGTGGCTGAGATGATTGATTTTAAAAGCATTGACTTACCGCCAGCATTTACGCCGGTTATTAAAAGCACCTTTTTACTAAAATCCACACTCACGCTTTTTGGATTTTTTAGCGCTGGATGGGCAAACTTTTCAAGCTTTATAACATGCGAGCTATTTGGCAAAACAAACTCATAGTCACGTGACCTAGCCAAATTTACACGAGCCTGATATGCGTCAAACTGATCAAAAGCGTTATTTATAAATTTCAAAAAGAGCAGGCTCTTGCTCATCTGCAGGCTAAATTTCTTGCAGTGCTCAAAAATGATCTCCTCTTTTCTATCAAGTAGCTCGCTTTGCTCCTTTTTTAGGCGCTCGGTGCTTGCAGGTGCGACGTAGAAGTAGCCACCCGAGCTTCTAGCGATCACGGTGCCTTTTAGGGCGTGATTAAAGCCGCCACGCACCAAAAGTGCCTCTTGCGAGTTGATGTAGTGCGTCTGGGTATCGACTAGATAGGGCGTGATGTGCTTTGAATAGATGAGCTTTTTAAGCTCAGCGTCGATCTGGCGCTTTTTCTCGCTAAATGCCTGCTTTATCGCAGCAAATCTCTCATCCACGCTGTCGCTAAACTCGCCGTTTTCATCAAAGCTGTTTGCCATCTGGCTCATCGCTTCAGGGATTTCAACCTTTGCTATCCACTCGCCAAGCCTGCCTTCAAATTTTTGCTTTTTTAGATATGAAAAATACTTAATAATCTTTGCAAACTCGTAAATTTCGCTGATGTGAAGCACTGCTTGCTTGCTAAGTCTCATAAGCGCATCATCAAGCTCTTTTATCTCGTCAGGTACCTTAAAATCATACTTTGAAAGCTCGCTAATGTTTTCAAAGTGGATTTTGCTGTCGCCTTGTAAAAATAGCGGTTTTTGCCTTGCTAAAAAGGAGTTAAATTTATCCAGATACTCGCCCAGATCGAGCTTTAAAAATATCTCTTCAGTCATTGCTCACAACTTTTTATAGGCACGATGACGCCTGAGAGATCACTAAATTCTCGTTTTGGCAAAAATGACGCCGTGCCAAATTCGTAGTTAAATTTCTCAGCGCTCACGTTGTATTCGCCACATTTTAGTGTTTTGCCCTGTTTAAAATCGCTAACTAGCTTTGAGATGGCGTCCTCGTTTTTTGATAAATTCTCTTCGTAAAAATAGACGCAAACAAGGATCACTACAAGCACCGCGCTAACGAGCGCTTTAACGCCTTTGCTGATCTTTTCATCTTTTATCGCCCAGATCGCTCCAAAAAGTAGCATCACGCCGGCGATTATTATCAAATTTCTTACCATTTCACGCCTTTATATTTTGCGATGAGCTCTTTGTAAAGCTCAGCATGAGGCTTGATCTTTTCTAAAATTTCAGCCCTAACCTCGCTGATATCTTGCTTTTCAACCAGCAAACAAACGGCTAGATAGGGGGCATTTGGCAGCATCTCTTTTATCTGGACGCTATTTAGCTTTTGTGACCTTGCAAGCGCGATCAAGATATCTTTTTTACCTAAATTTATAAGGCTTGAAATTTCTTCTTCGCTAAGCTCTTTTTCTTTTATCTCTTTTAAAATTTCATTTTCATCTTGAGGCTTGAAACTACTTAGATCCATTAATATCCGCCTCTTAGTTGCACGCTGATATCGCCCGCTCCAAAGCCAACTACGATGCCGTCACTTAGGCGGTTTTTCACGCCAAATTCATCTGTAAATTCTATCCCCTCTTCAACCCTCTCGACCTTGTCGGTAAAGATCGGATTATACTCGCTAAATTCGCTCTTCATATCAACTTCGATCGGATTTTCTCCGGCTGCATAAACTGGCAAGATGACAAGCTCATCAACGCCCTTAAAGCACTCTTTAAAGCCAGGTAAATTTGTGCTAAGTCTTGTGTAGCGGTGTGGCTGAAATATCGCTGTGACGCTCTTTATACCTAAAATTTTAGCGTATTCAAAGACTGATTTTAGCGTCGCTTTTATCTCGGTTGGATGGTGCGCGTAGTCGTCTATTAGGACGAAATTTTTATTTGCGCTAAGTATGTCAAAACGCTTTTTGATGCCTTTAAAATTTAGTAAATTTTCTCTTATGTCTTTTAGCGGCGTCTCGTGCATCGCTGCAAGAATGGCCAAAGATGCGTCTATGGCGATGTGCTCGCCCATGCCAAAGGCTTCAAATTTGCCTAAATTTTTAAGGTTAAAGCTGGTGTATGGCTGATAGTCTCTTACCACCATCGTAAGCTCTGTGATATCACTGCTTGGATAAAGCCTGATCGCATCAAGCTTAAGCGTGCTTAAAAACTCGTCCTCAGCGTTTATCACCCTAACCTTGGCTCGCTCCAAAAAGCCCTTGTATGCTGCGTAAAATTTAGCTAGATCGTAGTCATAGTGCTCCATATGCTCTGGCTCTGCGTTTGTGACGATGGCTAGATATGGGTTTGAGTTTAGAAAGCTAGAATCGCTCTCATCAGCCTCAAATACGACGTTGTCGCTTTTGGCGTAGCGCATATTTGAGCCAAACTGCTTTGAGATGGCGCCGATGATGACTGAGCCTTCAATAAGGCTTGCTAGCATCGCTGAAGTGGTACTTTTGCCGTGTGCGCCAGCAACTGCAAAAACGCACTTATCTTCAAGCACATAAGGCAAAATTTCTTTTCTTGAAAAGCACTTTATGCCCTTGTTTCTGGCCTCCACTAGCTCGATGTTGTCCTCTTTTATCGCAGCTGAATAAACCACAAAGTCTTGATCTTTTATCGCCTCTTTGCAGTGCGGCGTGATGACCTCGATGCCTTCACTTTGAAGCTCTAGCGTCGTCTTGCTCTCTTTGATGTCGCTGCCGCTTATCTTGTGGCCTTTTTCGTGTAAAAACCTAGCGATGGCTGAGATGCCGATGCCGCCGATGCCTATGAAATGGACTTTTCTGATCTCATTGTTTAGCTCTTGCAAATTTTATCCTTAAGTTTTTCGTGATTTTAACAAAAACTACTAAATTTAAGGCTGAAAAATGGCTTTTATTTGCTTAAGCTAAAGCTCTCTTCTATCAGGTCAAAAAGTGTTTTTTGTGAGATTTTGGAGTTTAAATTTACGCTTATCCAGTGCTTTTTATTCATGTGATAGGCTTTAAAAATTTGCCGCTCATCAACTAGTACCATGGCTAGATCTGGGCTGCATTTTAGATTTAAAACCTCTATCACTTCGTCACTTTCAAGACCTAGCTTGCTAGCGCTTAGCTGCATAAGTAGCGCAAACCACTTCTTGTTTTTCTTGTGACGAAAGACACTAGATTTTGGATACTTTGGGAAAAGTTGCTCACCCAAAACATCAAATTTCTCTTTTACATATTTTTCAACGTCGCTTCGTTTCAAATTTCACTCCGAAAGGCTAAATTTACAAATTGTAAATTCATGCGGTGCGAAGCACTGAAGCATGCACCTCTAACGTCGTAAGGGTTGGGGGTTGTTAAGGGGGAAGGGTACGACTTCGTAATTCAAGTCCCTTCCCCCTTATATCAAATTTACCTTAGAGTTTTAAGTAAGAAAGTAAATTTAGATATTCTCCCCAGCTATCATGCCAAATGTCAAGCAGTCAAGTATCGCGCAGCTACCAAGTCTGCTAGCTCCGTGCGTGCCGCCAGTGACCTCCCCAGCAGCGTAAAGTCCTTTGATCGGCTCATCGTCGATGTTTAGCACCTGAGCTTTGGTGTTGATCTTTACGCCGCCCATTGTATGGTGAAGCTTTGGAGCGCCACGCATAGCGTAAAATGGAGCTTGTGAGATAGTGATGCCATCAGTTAGCTTGATTGGCTTATCAAAATCCTCATCCTTGCCTTTTTTAACAAATTCGTTGTATCTCTCAACCGTTTTTTCTAGCTCGCCAGCTGGCATTTTGTAGTATTTAGCAAGATCTGCTAGCGTGTCAAATTTCATTATGACGCCGTTTTTCATAGGATTTGCAAGGTCGCTCTCGACTAGCTTTGCAGCAGCTACTGAGTCGCATAAATTTATAGGATAGCTGTCGCTTTTAGCGTCAATTATCCTAAACATCGCATCAGCTCTTATCTTGCGGTCAGCAAGCTCGTTCATATAGCGTTTGCCGGTCTTTGGATCGACTGAGATGCCGTATCTAAAGGCAGCTTGTGAGGCAAATTTACTTGTGATGCCGTTGCCTTTTTCGTCAGGGCATTTATATGGGATGTATTGTATCCAGCCGATTTGAACAGGCAAAGCGCCTATTTTTAGGGCTGAGATCAAAGCACCTGCAGTCGCTCCTGGGTGGTTTGTGGTGTCAAATTCAGGCACCGCGCGTGGGTCTTGAAGCTTTCTAAAAAATTTATCACTGCAAAAGCCGCCGCTTGCTAGCACTACGCCTTTTTTAGCCTTTATAAATTTACGCTCGCCGCTTTTATTCTCTTTGTCATCGCTAAATAGATTTTTATCAAATTTATAGTCATTTCGCACCGCAACGCCTACTATTGCGCCATTTTCATCAGTCACAAACTCATCAAATTTGCACCTTGTTCTTAGCTCGCAGCCTTGTAAATTTTTAAATGTCTCAGCTAGAGGCTGGACTATGCCAGAGCCACTTGTGTTTTCGGTGTAATAAGTCCTTGGCACGCTGTGACCGCCCTCAAGAAGTAGCTTATCTAGGTATTTTGCGCCGTGTTTTACGGTGAAGTTAAAAGTATCGACCGCTCTATCAGCAAGGATGCCAAGAAGCTCCACGTGGTTTAGCCCAAGCCCAGCTTTGACGCAGTCTGAGATGAAGAGTTCTTTTGAGTCTTTGACTCCGTTTTTCTTTTGAAGCTCGCTATTTGGCACGGCAAAAATTCCGCCATTTATCACAGAGTTGCCGCCAACTCGCCCCATTTTCTCTAAGATAAGAACCTTGTTGCCTCGCTCATTTGCCTTGATACCAGCTGCAAGACCAGCAAAACCGCTACCGATGATAACGACATCCCACTCCTCGTCAAATTTGACATCTTTATCTCTAAAGACTGGCATATCGCTCGCATAAACTCCGCTTGCAGCAAGAGCCGAAACAGCACCAAATTTTATAAAATCACGTCTAGAAACTTTACTCATAGCGTCTCCTTTTTAGTATTACGCCAAAGCCTGTAAATTTTAAATTTACACCTTAGTTTAAACCCTTTGTGATTACTAAAATTATAGGATTATTTATGATAAAGATTACTTAAAATTATTTATTTTGTATTAAGATTTGCTCTAGTGATGAGTTTAAATTTTGCCTTTACAAAAGCACTCATTTTCGTGATCATCGATGACGCCAACACCTTGTAAAAACGAGTAGATGATCACAGCACCTACAAATTTAAAGCCACGCTTTTTCATATCTTTTGAGATGCGCTCTGAGAGCTCACTGCTTGCTGGCATATCTTTGGCGCTTTTTATGTCATTTATCACGCGCTTGCCATTTGTAAATTTATAGATGTAGTTATAAAACGAGCCAAATTCAGCACAAAGCTCTAAAAAAGCTTTGGCATTTTTTGGCAAGGAGTAAATTTTAAGGCGGTTTTTGATCGCTCTATCATCTCTTAAAAGGCTTTGAAGCTTATTTTCATCATAAAGTGCGATCTTTTTTGCATCAAAACCATCTAAAATTTGAGCAAGCCCAGCTCTTTTTCGTAGCACATAGTCCCAGCTAAGCCCTGCTTGAAAGCCCTCTAAAATGAGCATTTCAAAGAATTTCTTATCATCTTTGACCGCCCTGCCCCACTCATAGTCATGATAGCTCTTGCTAAATTCGCTCTTTTTGGCCCAGGAGCAGCGCTTCATCTTTTAAATTTAGCCTCTATCTGCATAAAGCCCCAGGTGCTTCTAGCCTCGCTAAGCTCCTTTTTGCTAAGCTCATCGATCATCATCTCTTCATTTTTGCCAAGCCTGTTTTTGACCTCGCCAAATGGGCTAATAAGCATCGAGTCGCCGTAAAAACTCCACTGCTCGTCCTCACTTTTGTGGCTTCCCACGCGATTTACACGAAGCACATAAACGTTGTTTGTAAAGGCTCTAACCTTTAAAAGCTCCTCCCAGCGCGCCTGCGAGAAAAACGTGCAAGCCGTTGGCACAAGCACGATATCGACCTTTTTAGCACTCATATAGGCCCAGCACACGTCAAAATGCGCCTCGAAGCCAAACATGACACCAACCTTAAATTTATCGTATGTAAAGATAGGCAAATTTAGCTCCTCGCTTGCGTTGCTAAAAAACTTCGCCTCGTTCCAGTGCGCGTAAGGCATGAGGATCTGCTGATCATATAGCTTTACTTGCGTAGGGCTAAATTTGGCTAGGCTTTTAAAAATTTCTTTGCCTTTTAAATTTATGATAGGTGCGATGATGTTTAGATCATACTTTTTTGCCATCGCAAAGAGTGCCTCTTTTTTGCGCTCGCTCTGCTCTTTTATGAGGCTTTTTGGCATGCTAGCAAGCTCTTTAAAAAAGCTATTTAGCACGTATTCGCCAAGGACAACCAGCCTTGCGTTTTCATCAGCACAAATTTTAAGGTAATAATCAAGCCTCGCCTCGCTTAAAGGCTGCGTTGGTAGCTGAAGGGCGCAAATTTTACTCATCATCCACCTGCTTTATGCTAAGTTTTGCGTTTTCTAAAATTTCTCTTGCCTCGTTTAAGAGCTTTTTGCCCTGCTCGTGCAGCTTTATGCTGTTTTCTAAGCTCACATCATCTTTATTTAGATCGTTTAAAATTTTATCAGCTAGGGCTAATTTTTCTTCAAAACTTTGCTCTTTTTGCTCCATTTTCTATCCTTTTAATATATTTTTTATATATCCATCAAATTTTTCTATCTCGACCAAAAAGGCGTCGTGGCCGTAGTTGCTATCTATCTCAACAAAATTTGTCTTTGCGCCTCTGCCCATCTCGCAAAGTGCGTCATAAATTTCTCTCATGCAGCTTGGCGGAAAGAGTAGATCACCTTTGAAAGCGACTAGATGCAAATTTGCTTTGATCGGCGCAAGGGCGTCTTTTAGGCTATCGTAGTGCCTTGTGCAGTCAAAGATATTCATCATCTTTACGATGTATAGGTAGCTTAGCGGGTCAAACCTCTTTGGGAAGTTGTAGCCGTTATACTCCATGTAGCGATCGACCTGAAAATGCCCAAAAAGATCGTAAAGGCCGTCAGTTTCGACGTAGTTGCGTCCAAATTTTTTATCCATGCTATCAGGGCTTAAGAAGCTGATGTGCCCTGCCATCCTGCCGTAAGCCATGCCTTTTAGTCCATTTTTTCTTATAAATTCCGCGTCATATTCGCCATTTTTGAAATTTTCATCGTTTAAAATGGCTTCAATGGCGATTTTATTAAACGCTATCGCCCAGGGCTTAGTCTGATAGGTGCTCGCAAGCATTATGATATCTTGCGCAAATTCTGGAAACTCGATAGCGTAGCAAAGTGCTTGCATACCGCCAAGACTGCCGCCTATCACGGCTCTTGCCCTTGTGATGCCAAGCTCGCTAAATAGCCTCATCTGCGCCTTTACCACGTCACTTATGGCAAGGACTGGGAAATTTAGCCTATACTCTTTGCCGCTACTTCGATCAACGCTTAGCGGCGAGGTCGAGCCAAAGCACGAGCCTAAGATATTTACGCAAATAACGTAAAATTTATCCGTATCAACCGCCTTTTTGCTGCCTATTAGCCCGTCCCACCAGCCAGCTTTCTCATCACCTGCGTAAGTGCCAGCAGCGTGGTGCGAGCCAGTTAGGGCGTGACAGATCACGATAACGTTGCTTTTATCAGCATTTAGCGTGCCGTAAGTCTCATAAATAAGCTTGAAATTTGATAGCATACGGCCACTCTCAAGATAGAGTGGCTCGTTAAATTTAATAGTTCTAGTTTGCAGCTCTAACACTAATTAACTTTGTAGTTTGGTGCCTCGTGAGTGATAACTACGTCGTGGACGTGGCTCTCTTTTAGTCCAGCGCTTGTTATCTCGACAAATTCAGCTCTTTCTTGAAGAGTCGGGATATCTTTTGCGCCAACATAGCCCATAGCGCTTCTTAGGCCGCCTATTAGCTGATGGATCACATCTTTTATGCTACCAGCAAATGGCACACGACCCTCGATGCCTTCAGGAACTAGCTTATCTTGAGCTGTACCCTCTTGGAAGTAGCGGTCTGAGCTACCCTTTGTCATAGCGCCTATTGAGCCCATACCACGATATACTTTGTACTGGCGACCTTGGAATGTTATAAGCTCACCTGGGCTCTCTTCGCAACCTGCAAGCAAGCTACCTGCCATAACGCAAGCAGCGCCTGCTGCAAGGGCTTTTGCTACGTCGCCTGAGTATTTTAAACCACCGTCTGCGATAACTGGGATGCCATATTTTGCTGCTTCACTTGCGCAGTCATCAATAGCTGAAATTTGAGGCACGCCAACGCCAGCAACGATCCTTGTGGTGCATATTGATCCTGGTCCGATGCCTACTTTTATGCCGTCAGCTCCTGCTTCTGCTAGGTCTTTTACGGCTGCTGGATTTGCGATATTGCCAGCTACGACATCGACATTAAAATTTGCTTTTACCTCTCTTAAAGTGTCGATAATGCCCTTTGAGTGGCCGTGAGCTGAGTCGATGACGATGACATCTACGCCAGCATCAACTAGCGCTTTAGCGCGGTCTATCTGACCCACGCCAATAGCCGCAGCCACGCGAAGTCTGCCGTAGCTGTCTTTGTTTGCATTTGGATACTCTTTACGTTTTTTTAGATCTTTTATGGTGATAAGTCCGTCAAGTCTGCCATCTTTATCGACGATAGGTAGCTTCTCAACCCTATTTTGAGAGAAAATTTTCTCCGCATCATCAAGTGTGCAGCCCTTTGGTGCAGTAATTAGCGGTGCTTTTGTCATGCGGTCTTTTACCAAAGTGCTCATATTTGTCTCAAATCTCAAATCGCGGTTTGTTAAAATTCCTATTAGTTTGCGGTCTTTGTCGATGACTGGAACGCCTGAAATATGAAGATCTGACATAAGGCTTAGAGCTTCAGCCACGGTCGCTTCTGGATTTATAAAAATAGGATCGATAATGACACCACTTTCGCTTTTTTTGACGCGTTTGACCTCTTTTGCTTGGCTTTCGACGTCCATATTTTTGTGGATGACGCCGATACCGCCAAGCCTTGCCATCATGATAGCAGTTCTATGCTCAGTCACCGTATCCATCGCAGCAGAGACGATCGGGATATTTAGCGTGACATTTTTGCTGATCCTGGTTTTGACATCAACTTGCTTTGGCAAAATTTCAGAGTATTGCGGTACAAGAAGCACATCCTCAAATGTTAAAGCTCTCTTTACTATCTTCATATTTTTATCCTTTTATTAAATTTTCTAGGCTCTTAGCACCATTTATCAAGGTCTGTTCGTCCCACGCTTTTGCGATGAGCTGGGCGCTCACGTTTAAATTTTGATCATCTTTGCCAACTGGCACAGAGATAGCTGGTAGGCCTGCTAAATTTACGCTGATCGTGTAGATGTCGCTTAGATAGGCTTGAAGCGGATCGCTGTGTGCTCCAAATTTATAAGCTGTACTTGGAGCAACTGGCATGAAGATAAGGTCATTTTCTTCTAAAATTTTCTCGTACTGAGCTTTTATATGCGCTCTTGCTTTTTGCGCTTTGATGTAGTAAGCATCGTAGTATCCGCTACTTAGTACAAATGTACCAAGCAAAATTCTCCTTTTTACCTCTTCGCCAAAGCCCTCAGATCGCGAATTTACATATAGCTCTTTTAAATTTTTAGCATCTGCGCGTCTGCCATATCTTACGCCATCGTAGCGGCTTAAATTTGCGCTTGCCTCTGCGGTTGCGATGATGTAGTAAGCTGCGACGTCATATTTTGAGTCTTCAAAATTTGTGTAAGTTACGCTGTGGCCGTGTGATTTTAGCTTCTCTATAGCTAAATTTAAAGCAGCTTTTGTCTGCTCGCTTGCGTTTTCGACGTAGTTTTTGATGACACAAATTTTTAGTTTTTTGTTGCCATCTATCTTGTCGCTAACGCTCACAAATGGCACATCTGCGCTCGTGCTATCTTTTGGATCGTGTCCAGCGATCGCGTCATATAAAATGGCTGCATCTTCTACGTTTTGAGCGATCGGACCTATCTGATCAAGGCTGCTTGAGTAGGCACCAAGGCCATATCTGCTCACTCTGCCATAAGTTGGCTTAAGTCCTACGCATCCGCAAAATGCCGCTGGCTGGCGGATCGAGCCACCAGTGTCGCTACCAAGTGCTGCTACTGCAAGACCAGCTGCGACTGCTGCTGCCGAGCCACCGCTACTGCCACCTGGGACGTGAGCGTGATTTAGTGGGTTTAGTGTTTTGCCATAAAATGAGCTCTCAGTCGTGCTTCCCATCGCAAATTCATCCATATTTGTGCGGCCAAATGGAGCTAAATTTTTGCTAAGTAGCTTCTCGATAACGGTTGCATTATAAGGTGCTACGTAGCCTTGTAAAATTTTAGAAGCACTTGTGACGCTCCAGCCTTTTACTTGGATGTTGTCTTTTATAGCGATAGGCACGCCCTCGCCTAGTTTTGCGATCTCTAAATTTGCTAGCTGCTCGACATAAGCGCCAAGCTCTTTTTCTTTTATGATCTTCGCCTCAAGCTCGGCTCTTAAATTTTTTATCTCTTCAGCTGAAAATTTCAAAGCTTCTTTTAAAGTTACCACTATTTTTATCCTTTAAATTTATTAACCAAAAATATGCCAAACAAGCTAACAACGACCACCGCAGCGATCGTTGCTATTATGATAGTTGCGCTTACTGGCTCACTTAGCACTTATGACCTCTTCACATCTTGGACATAGCGCATCTTCTTTGCTAGCGTTAAATTTCCAGCATCTTGGGCATTTGTGAAGGTTGCTTGCTATGATCTTAAATTTATCGCCCTCTAGCTCAAACTCGGCTAGTGGCTCGCTATCATCATAAGCTTTAACTGAGCTTACCATGTAAAGATCGGCCACTTCGCGCTCGTCGTAGCCTGTGATGTTGTGGTTAGTTGTCTCTAGGCTTAGCTCTAGGGTTGATTTTATCTTTTTCTCTTTTTTAAGAACATCCACGATCTCGTTAAATTTCTCCCTGCTGGCAAAAAGCAGCTCATCTTCAAAGCTAAGGTCAAATTTGATAGGCTCATAGACTAGGTCAAACGCGTCTTTTGCCTCGCCTTTGATGATATTTGGAGCGTAGTCCATCACCTCATCGACGGTGTAAGTAAGCGTTGGAGCGATGAGTGGCAAAAGTGCCTTTGTGATGATCGCCATCGCGCTTTGAGCCGATCTTCTTCTTGGAGCGTCTTTTGCGTCGCAGTAAAGTCTATCTTTGCAAATGTCAAGATATACGCCGCTAAGATCGGCTGATAAGAAATTTAAAAGGATGTTAAAGCCTTTTGAAAAGTCATAGTTTCTAAAGCAAGCGCTCGCATCGTCAAAGACCTTTTTAGCGCGTGCTAGTATCCATTTATCAAGGATGTTAAACTCTGTATTTAGGCTCTCAAGGTCATTTACGTTTGCTAGTAAAAAGCGGATAGTGTTGCGGATTTTGCGGTATTGCTCGCTGATTTGTTTTAATATATCTTCGCTTATTTTTAGGTCACTTGAGTAATCACTCATACCAACCCAAAGGCGTAAAATTTCCACGCCGTGAGTTTTGGCCACGTCTTGTGGAGCGATGACGTTGCCCTTACTTTTGCTCATCTTCTCGCCCTTGGCATCGACAGTAAAGCCGTGAGTTAGTATGCTCTCGTAAGGTGCGTGAGAATTTATAGCTGTGCTTACTAGAAGCGAGCTTTGAAACCAGCCGCGGTGCTGATCTGAGCCTTCTAGATACATGCTTGCAGGGTATTTGCCAGCGTCGTAGTTGTCGCTTTGCAAGACCGCATGCCATGTCGAGCCGCTATCAAACCAAACGTCAAGAATGTCCATCACTTTTTCTAAATTTTCAGCCTTGTATTTTGAGCCCGTTGGTAAAAGCTCGTCTATGCTTAACGCCCACCACGCATCAGCGCCTTTTTCTTTGAAAATGCCTGCGATGTGGTCTAAAATTTCACTATCAAATATAACTTCTTTTGTCGCTTTATCTCTAAAAAACGCGATCGGCACGCCCCAGTCACGCTGACGAGAGATACACCAGTCTGGGCGATTTTCTATCATCGAGCCTATTCTTTTTATGCCAACGCTTGGGTAGAATTTAACCTTTTCAAGCTCTTTTAGCGCTGTTTGCCTAAGCGTTTTTCCACCTAGTTTAGCCTCGTCCATAGCTATAAACCACTGCTTTGTGGCTCTATAAATGACAGGCTTGTGCGTTCTCCAGCAAAATGGATAAGAGTGTCTAAATTTAGAGACGCTAAGCAAGCTTTTGCCAAGTAGCTCTAAAATTTTCTCATTTGCTTTAAAGATGTGCATACCGACAAACTCGTCTACCACGTCACTTCTAAATAGTCCGTGATGTTTTATGCTCTCATCGTAGCAGCCACCGTCATCAACTGGCATCAAAATTTCACTAAAGCCATATTTCAAACATACGTAGTAGTCGTCCTCGCCGTGTCCTGGAGCTGTGTGAACAAGTCCAGTACCGCCGTCCATCATGACGTGGTCGCCTAGTAAAAATCGCGACTTTCTACCGTTTAGTGGATTTATCGCGTGAGTGTTTTCAAGTAGGCTTGATTTAAACTCTTTTTTGATCTCGCCCTTGCTTAGGCCGCTCTGCATGATACTCTCAAGCAGAGGCTTTGCAAAGATCAAATTTTCAGCTGTTAGCACGTAAATTTCATCTGGATTTAGGCTAATAGCTTGATTTGCTGGAAGTGTCCAAGGCGTGGTCGTCCAGATGACAGCGCTCGCCTCTTTTACGCCAAGCTTTTCTAGCGCGTCTGCGTCAAGGCCAAAGGCTACATATATCGAGTAGTCCTCTTTTTCCTCATACTCAACCTCAGCTTCAGCTAGCGCTGATCTAGCCGCCCAGCTCCAATAAACTGGCTTGCTTCTCTCTACCAAAAGGCCTTTTTTAGCGATCTCGCAAAGCGCTTTGTAGATGTCAGCCTCAAACTCAAATTTCATCGTCATGTATGGATTTTCAAAGTCGCCGATGATGCCAAGGCTTTTAAACTCATCGCGCTGGATATCTATAAATTCTCTCGCGTGCTGCCTGCAAAACTCTCTGATCTCGACCTTACTAAGCTCTTTTTTCTTATCGCCAAGCTTTACTTCTACTTGCTGCTCGATCGGCAAGCCGTGGCAGTCCCAGCCTGGCACGTAGCGGACGTTTTCGCCATAAAAATAGTGCGTTTTTGTAATGATATCTTTTAAAATTTTATTTAACGCGTGGCCGATGTGAAGGTGTCCGTTTGCATACGGAGGGCCGTCGTGGATGTTGAAACTTTTAGCCGCATTTTGGCGGTTTTTCTTCATTTTTTCGTAAACCTTGCGGTCTTCGTACCATGATTTTAGTCTTTGTGGTTCATTTTGTGGGAGATTTCCGCGCATCGGAAAATTTGTCTCTGGGAGTAAAAGTGTCTCTTTGTAGTCCATTTTTTACCTTGATTTTAAAATTTGCTAATTTTACACCTGTGCTGGTTAAATCACACTGAAAAATAGTATAATGAGGCAAAAAAAGGAGCTTAAAAATGAGACAAAGTATCTTGATAATAGGCGAAGATCTTGAGATAAATAGAGAATTTCTAAACTACATTTTTCAAAGCTACGAGGATCATTTTGGCGAGCTTGGAGTTGTCAGTTTTGCTCCAAAAAATAGCAAAGAGCTACCTTTTATCATCGAAAATTTATCAAAAGATTACGACTTTGTAAGCATTTTTGGCTCGGATGAAAATTTTGCCATCGCCGCAAAGATCGTAGCGACGCTAACAGGGGGCTCGCTTGAGCTAAAAGATAGCACGACACTTGCACTTAAAGATAGCTTAGACTACTCAAAAAATAGCTTTTTAACCAGTCTAAATAACGCCCAGATAAATCTCATAAAAGCTAATCCAAATGAAGAGCTAGGCGAGTTTCTCACCGAGTACGAGCCTGATTTTAGCTACTTTCATCTAATAGACATCGACGCAGATAGTGCTAAGATCCTTATGCTGCCACTTGCTAAAACTTACGAGGTCGATATCACTCTTGCGCAGATCCTGCCAAATTTGATACTAGTAAGAGCAAAAAGCAATAAATTTGGCCAGATCGAGAGCTTTTTACAAGGTGTAAAAACGCTATTTTCACAAAAATTTATCCCGCAAAAAGATGTGATCAAATTTGTAGCAAATAGGCTCATGCAAAAGGGGCTTAAAATTTCATTTGCTGAGTCTTGCACGGCTGGGCTTGCGGCGGCTAAATTTGCAAGATATGGAGGCGTCTCGGCTAGCTTTGATGGCTCGCTAGTGACCTACGCAAATCACATAAAGCATGAGTGGCTGGGCGTTGAGGATGAAATTTTAGATACTTACGGAGCCGTGAGCGAGCCTTGCGTAAAAGCGATGGTAAAAGGCACGCTAAGCACGACAAATGCGGACTTTGCACTTGCCATTAGTGGCATCGCTGGACCAGGTGGTGGCACAGCTAGCAAGCCAGTTGGCACGGTATATGTCGCAGCTGGCGATAGAAACGGCAACATCGAGGTTGAGAGGCTACTTTTAAAAGGGGATCGCAACTACGTTAGAGAGCAAAGCGTGCTAAGCGCCTATCTATGTTTGCTTCGTCTAAAAAGCGAGATATTTTTCGCGTAAATTTTATCTTTTTAAATTGCACTAAATTTAACGGCGACATTTGCAATAAAATATCAAAAATAAAAAGCCAAATTTAGGAGGCTAAAGATGTTTAAAAAGATATTGTTGTTCGCCATTAGTGCGTTATTTGCATTTGGCGCTGAGGCACAAGCGGGCGAGATAAAAGCAAGTGACTCGCCCTTTGGTTACGCTAGCATTGGTGCAGAGCAAAATTTTGGCGGATATGCCGGTAAAGAGAGTAAAGAGGTCACCGTAAAAGAGAGACAAGAGCTCGTAAAATACGCCAAAATGGGTGGTTACGCCATCTATGTGGATGGGCTCATAGACCTTAGTGAAGGCAAGATCCCGCAAAATGGCAATAGCGATGGGCTAGATAAATTTATAAGTGAGATTAGCGGTGGCGAGTTTAGCTCTTATACCAAATTTATGCAGGCTTACGGCGCTTCGTGCCGTGCATTTTTAGATGGTTCGCAAGATCCAAAGCTAGTAGCGCTTCGCAAAAATTTAGCTAATGAGTACAAAAAGCTCATCGTAGTGCCGGTAGCTAGCAATACCACGATAATCGGCCTAGGCGAAAACTCAGGCATAAAAGGTGGCTCACTTTTGCTAAAAAATGTCCAAAATATCGCGATCCGCAACATATTGATCGAAGATACTTTTGATCCATTTCCAGATGTACAAAAAAATGACGGCTTTAATGCGCAATATGACGGCGTTAGCATAGAGTCAAGTAAAAACATCTGGATAGATCACTGCCATTTTAAGGATACTGTTGAGCTTAGCCATGTGAATTTAGCAGGCGGAGAGCTTACCAAATGGCAGACTTACGACGGAACTGTGCGAGAGATAGTGCAGCTATCACGATCTCGCACAACATCTTTGAAAATCACGACAAAACGATGCTAATAGGCTCAAGAGACTCAGACGGCAGCAGCGAAACGAGGACCATAACGGTCGCTCATAATATTTTTAATAACTGCGCGCAACGCCTACCTATGGCACGCAATGCAAAGGTGCACGTCTATAACAACTTTTACGACTCAAAAGATGGCTTTTATGACCAAAAATACGCCATTGGCGTGCGCTTTGGCTCGCTAATATACGCTCAAAACAACTACTTTACAAATGGCGTCAAGATAAGCTACAAATGTAACAAAGGCACCATTTTTGAAAGCGGCAACATAGACCTTTCTAAAAAGGGCAGCGTTTGCGAAAAGCTAACCAAGCCGCCATTTGAGCCTCCATATAAATTTGAGCTCCTCGAAGCTTTAAGCGTCCAAAACGAAGTAAATAAAAACGCAGGCACAGGCAAACTAGCCGTTATAAAGTAAAACCAAAGCCCCGAGCTAGCCAAAACGCTTGGGGCGTGAAAACAAAGCTAAATTTTTATATTTTTACAAGCCAAAATGCTAGCACATAGCCCATATATCAGTACGCAAAGGCTAACGCTTAGCCCAAAGACGCTAAGAGCGGCGGTCTGGCTAAAAGAGAGCGTAAAAAACGAGATAAAACTCGTGATAAATGCACAAAATATCCCATAAATTCGCTCTTTTTCGCTAAGGCTCTCATTTAGCGCAAATATCATGTAATCAATCCCAACAGCGCTTGCAAGGATGAGCCCAAAGACGCCAAAAATGCTTAAATTTACACCAAAAACGGCAAAGATAAAGAGCGTAAGAAGCACGCCAAAGATGATGACGCCCATCACAAGTGCCGAGATAAGCGCACTAAAATAAAACCAAAGCAGCAAAAACGCGACCACAAGCGCTGCTATTTTCAGCTTTAGTGCAAGCTCTTTTGCCTGAGTTAGGCTCTCATTTAGCGAGCTAGCGAAATTTAGACTAAAAGCGTTGTGGCGCTCTAGCACCTCATCACTTGCTGCCCCTTTTACAAAGCCACTCACGTAAGCCACACTTGCATTTTCATCAAGCACAAATTTCTTAAAATCCTTCATCGATTTTAGAGCCAAAATTTCACTCACGCTAAGCTCTTTTTCTCCCAAAACCTTTAAAATTTCACTTCGCACTTCATCTTTGCTAAAGCCAAATTTCTCATAAATCGCGTAAATTTGCTCATCATCAAGCGCCTTTTTAAAGGCCTCTTTTAGCTCGCTCTGCTCGCTTTTACTTAAAAACATATCACTTAACGAGCTCTCATCTTTTATCAAATTTCTCTTTTTTAGCTCATCTAAAAGGCTCTTTTCACCTCCCAAAATGTCGCCATTAGATCTTGTCACTATCATCGTGTTTTGGTTGTTGCCAGTTAGACTTAAGATATAAGAAGAGTCCGCTAGCAGGCTCTTTGGCATATTTGAGTAGTCTTTTACGTTTTCGCTTTTTGATAAATTTTTAAGATCAAAAACAAGAAAAATAGCTAGCAAAATAAGTGAGATAGTTAGAAATTTAACCCCCAAATGCCTAGCAGCCGCGCCTGAGAGATCACAAAATTTAGTTAAAAACCTATCAAAAACCTTTGATCTATAAAATTTCACCCCTTCAAAGACTAAAGGCATGAAAAAGTAGCTAGCTAAAAACGCAGCAACTAGCGCAAATGCCGAAAATAGCGCCACCTCTTTAAGCAGCCTAAGATCAGAAAAAGTAAAAGCCAGATAGCCACTAAGCGTGATAAGTAGGCCTAGCAAGAAAATTTTTAGCATATTTTTTATGCTGCTGGCCCTGATCGCTTCGCCCTCGTTTTTGCTAAGCCAGTGCAAGACATAGTCAAACATAAGGCCAATGAGGCTCGTGCTTATTAAAATAGTAAGGATATTTAGTTCATTTAGACAGAGCAAAGTGCCTGCAAATGCCACGCTAAAGCCAAATGCAGCTATAAATATCACATAAAAAATTCGCAAATTTCTAAAAGCAAGCATCAAAAATATAGCAGTTAGGCTTAACGAAACCACACTCATATAAAGGCTCTCACTCTCGTTTTTTTGCTTTGAAAATGCCTGATAAAGCGCACTTGAATGCACAAAAAGCTCGTTTTGCTCAACTTTTAGCGCATTTAGCTCGTTATAAAATTTTATTAACCCCTCGCTCGAAGCTCCCTTTTTCAGCTCGCCTTTTAGCAAGAAAAAGCTCTTTTTACCGTCCTTTACCTCAAGCATGAGATCTGCTAAATTTAAGCTTACGTTGCCATTTTTTGCGCTAAAGCCGCTACTTAGCGAGAAAAAATCATCATTTACATTTAAAAGCCTAAAGCTAAAGCTATTAAAAATTTCCTCTGCGCGCTTTTTGAAAAAGGCGTTTTTATCGCTTTTTAAAAGCTCTAAATCACCCCTACTTAAAAGCGCGATCTTTGAGCGGTTGATGTCACTTTTTATATCATTTAAATTTACGTCGATGTTCGCCTCAAAGCTCTTAAAAAGCGAGCTTTTAAGCGCCAAGCTTTGCACGTCATTGGCTAGCTCTTTAGAATTTACCAGTACCAAAAAATTTGATGCTATCTCATCTTGCACCTCTTTTAGCACCTTTGCCTCCTTGGCGTCTTTGAAATTTATCAGTGAAAATATATCAGTTTGGACGTTTTTTAGGCTCGCAAGCGAATATCCAAGCGAGGCTAAAAAAACAAAGATAAAAGCCAAGATCGTGGCTAGTTTTTTCATTTTATACTAAACTCATTTAGCGTTTTATCGCCGCTTACCTCGTCAAGCTCGATCTTTTTTACCGCCTCATCGCCACTTATCTTTATGGATTTAAAAATTTGTTTAAAGAGTAAATTTTTAGGGCTTAGCTCTATGCTCCACTCTTTTAGGCTGCCACTTGTCTTTATGTCAAATTCTTTCCTAAGCTCGTTTTCATCGAGGCTGATAATAGCTAAAAAGAGCTTTTCATCAAAATTTGCGCTCGTCTTTTCAAGCTTGCCATTTTCGTTTTTAAAAATGCCATCTTTATTTATAAAAACCTTTGAAGTAACAGGCTCAAGCGTATCCCAGTAAAGACCGCCATTTTCGAGCCTAAACTCGCCCGTGCTTTTTATACTTTTGTTAAAGCCAGCCAGACTCTTTGTCTGTGTGAAATTTCCGCTTACTTTATCTGTTTTTACTATATTTTTAAGCTCATCCAGCTCATAGCCAAAGCAAGATATAAAAATGGCTAAAAAAAGAGCTATTTTTCTCATCTTTTCTCCTTTTCATTGTAGGCTTTAAGCGCCTTTTTTAGGGCTTCTGGCATCTCAAAGCAAGTTTGTAAATTTTTCATCTCGATGACAGCTTGGGCGGTATTTGCCTCGCTTAGTTTTTCGCCCTTTTCATTTTCTATAAGGTAGTGAAATTTCAAAAACGTTTCGCACTCGCTAAGCGTCGTCGTGACCTTTATGACGTCGTTAAAAAAGGCTGGGCGTACGTACTTTACGTCAAGTTTTACGATAGGAAAGGCGTAACCATCTTTTTTCATAGCGATGTAGTTGTATCCTAGCTTGTCAAGTAGCTCGCAACGCGCCATTTCTAGGTACTTGACGTAGTTGCCATGCCACATCACCTCCATGCTATCAACGTCAAAAAACGCCACTTTAAATGTGCTAACGTGTGAAATTTCCACTCTCATCTCCAAAAATCAAAAAAGTTAAACCACTGCGATGGGCTCTTGCACGCTCTTATTTCAAGCTGCCTTACATAGCTTTGCACGTATGGCATGACGCTTGCCTTGCGGTCTCTGCTAAGCTTTATCTCATCAGCGATATCACTTAGTTCAATGTCAAATTTATCGCCCTTTTTTATGCACCAAAGCGCGCTCATTTTTACTCCCAAAATGCCAGCTAGCAAGTATGGGCCGTAGTTAAATTTAGCCTCCTTGCCAAGGAAGCTAAGCCTTATAAATTTATCTCCATTAAACGGTGTCCTATCGCCCATTATGCCGATATTTACGCCATCTTCAACCGCCTCTTTTAGCTGCATCATCGCAGCCGCATCAAGCTTTTCAACGCTTATTAGTTTGATCTGCCCCTTGCTTATCTGCTCTAAAATTTTATAAAAATTCTCACTACCCTTGCTATAAACCAAGATGATCATGCGAAAATTTGGCGATCTAAGTGAGAGCGCCTTGCAAATTTCTACATTTCCAAGATGGCTTGTAAGCACGATCCTACCACGCTTTGAAGCTTCAAACTCATCTTTGATGCTGTTAAATTTACTAAGCTCTAGCTCGCTTTCAAGCACGCCATTTTGCCAGATGCGAAATTTATCACATATTGCTATGCCAAAGTCATAAAAGTTACTAAAAACGCCAGTTGCCGGCTTTTTAGCGCTAAATTTTTCTACATTTAAAAGAAATTCTCTTATATTTTCTCTCTCAACTTTTGAAAAGAGATAGTAAAAGCAAACGACGATAATAACGATAGGTTTTATGAGAAATATAGGCAAATTTCTAGTTAAAAATAGGCTAACTCGCAGGAAAAATTCGTTTGATCTCTCACCCTTTTGCCACCATGCATATTTTTGTCCTTTAAAGGCTTTGCCAAGCAAAAATGGCGCTAAAGTAAAAAAATATCTTGCGTGCATTAGGCTTATTAGCGCGTTATCTTTTAGCATTTTAAAGTGCGAAACGCCGCCAGCTTCGTAGCTCACTTTTAGCGCTATCCACTTGATCTCTACGCCAGATCTTATGGCATTTACCAAGATCTCCATGTCAAATTCCATTCTATTTGAGCTACTTTGGAGGGTCGCACTCTCAAGCTCTTTTAGAGGATAAATTCTAAAGCCACACATCGCGTCTTTGATGTCAAAATTTAAAGTGTTGATCTTGACCCAAAAATTTGTGATCTTTCTGCCATAAAACCTCGACTTTGGCGCGTCTTCGCCGTAAATTGGATCAGCCATTATTAGATCACTTGGATATCTTTTGCTAAGCTCCAAAAACTCCGATACCTCGCTTATGTCGTGCTGAAAGTCAGCGTCGATCTGAAACGCGTGCGTGTAGCCATTTTGCAAAGCGTGCCTAAAACCATCTTTTAGCGCAGCTCCCTTGCCGCCATTTTGCGCTCTAGTTAAAATTTCTACACCAAATTCGCTCAAATTTTGCAAAGCTTTTTTTGAAGCTTCATCTGAGCCATCATCGACTATCAAAATGTGTAGATCATATCTTGCAAGCGCCTCACAAAGGGCTTTTATCTTTTCTGGATGGTTGTAAAATGGTATGAGAAAGAGCGTCTTCATAAGCCCAGCTTTATCCTACCGCCAGCACTCTTGGTGCCGTTGCAAAATATCTCAAAGTAAATCTTCTCATCTTTTTGTGAAATTTCTATACAAAGCTCGTCATTTGGCCTTACAAATTTTAAAAATTTCAAATTCTCCACCACGCATTGATCGCCTATTTCTGCGCCAAGCTCTCTTGCAAATTTAAATACAAAATCAAGCTGCACAAAGCCAGGCAAAAGCGGCAAATTTGGAAAATGCTCCATAAAAATGCCAAGTGCTGGGCTAAGCTTTGTCTTAAATTTATAAACGCCCTCTTCGCTACTTTTATCCCAAGAAAGCTCCTCGTTTTTTTCTAAAAGCAGCTTGAAATTTGCCTTTAAAAACTTGCCCTGAGCGTTTTTGCAAAGCGAACTAACTATCTTAAAATATCTAACGCTATTTTTAAACTCAGGTCTTAAAAGCTCATTTAGCCTTGCTACAACGCCCTTTTTGCCGCTATCTCTAAAGAGCCTCACGCCATCTTCGCTAAGCTCCAAAAGCGCAACTAGACGCTTAAATTTAGGATGCGTGTCGCAGTAGCAATCTTTTAAAAGACCACTTTCAAACATCTTATTTTCGATACTTATTAGATTGACCCTTTTGTCGTTTAGCTTAACGATCCTATCGATCCTGCCTTTTAGCGTGAGCCTGCTGCCATCTATCTGTGCCCAGTCGCTAGTTTGGAAAAACTCGCACCAAGGCGAGCTCACATTTAACGCCTCGTCCTCGCTAAGACCCGCTTTTACCTTGCTAAAAAGTAAAAGCTCATCGCCTAAATTTCTAGCAACTATGCCTGTTTCGGTGCTACCATAAATTTCAATTATCCTAGCGCTACTTAAGCTTTCTATCTTTGCTCTTAGCTCGCTCTTTAGTGCTGAACCTGCGCAGATGATGTTTTTTAGCCCTGAAATTTCAGCTGCTCTTGGGCTAGAAACTAGCGTTTGAAGCAAGACTGGGCTTGTTACAAAGCTTAAATTTGTAAGATCAAGCTCAAAGATCGCTTCTGGGTAGTTTAGCTCCTTGCTAACAGCCTTTGCTCCAGATATAAGCGGCAAAAAGATCTTAAATGTAAGGCCAAACATGTGCTGGTGCGAGACGCTAGCAAAAAATTTATCCTCCCTGCTAAATCCCAGCTCATCTTTTAAAAATAGTCCCTCATCTATCATCGCGCCAAGGCTTTTTTGGATATTTTTACTAGCTCCACTTGAGCCTGAGGTCTGGAGAAAAAATGTAGAATTTTGATCAAATTTTAGCTCCATGCTCTTACTAAAGTCTAAAAAATCACCAAAATTTTCATCATTAATGACAAATTTATCCCCGCTATATATCGGCTTTGCAAGCAAGATAGGTTTTACGCCAATAGCTAGCGCTCCAAAAAAAGCTGTGCAAAAGTCAAAGCTCTGGCTTAAATAAATTTCTATCTCGCTTAAATTTTTCTCTTTTAAATTTGCCCCAAAAGTAGCTGCATACTCGTAAAGGTCCTTGTTAATATCTACAAATTTAAATGCCTTTAGGCTCTTTTTAAAATCCATTTTCCCTCTTTAAAATAAAAATTTTACGATATAAAATTTCGCCAAAAAACAAAACTCCCATCAAGATATAAGATACAAATGAGCAGTAAATGCTCCAGTAAATTTTATCTTCAAACTGCGCCAAAACAAATGCAAAAACTGCGTTAAAAACGAAAAACCAGCACCAAATTTTAGTTAGCCCTCTTGTGTAGCTAACGACTTTTTCATCTATCTTTTTCTCTTTTAGCCTAGCAAGCTTTGTTATGACCGCCTCGCCCTTTAAACTATAAAAAAATACCGCCAAAAAGCCAAGACTTACGATACTTGGGTATAAAAGCGCCAAATTTACACTTCTAAAAATAGCACAAACTGCAAAAAATAGCCCAGCTGCTAAGCAAACCTGCCTTGTTTTAGCGCTTTCAAAATAAGCCCTAGCCAGCCAAAGAGCGCATAACACGCAAAAGATAAATGTTGCACCCTTTTGCCAAAAAAATAGCACCAAAGGGTAGGCGATGCTTGCTAAAACTAGCGCTACTTTTACTATTTTATGCTTCAAATTTCTTTGCTACGGCTTTTACGATATCATCAAGCGTTTTTACGTTTTTAAAGTCCTCTGGCATCAGTCTATAACCAGTTTGGCGCTTGATGTAATCAATCATATCAATAGCATCTATGCTATCTATCTGTAAGTCCTCATATATCCTAGTTTCAGGCTTTATCTTGCTCTCATCTATCTCAAAAAGCTCGATCAAAGCCTTCTTTAAAATTTCAAAAATTTCTACTTCGCTCATTGTTATTTCCTATTTTCGTAAATGTATTTTGCAAGAGAAGATACGCTAAAAAATATCTCTTTTAAATTTGCTGTCTTTGAGTCAAGCACGAGACCATATTTTTTCTGCACAGCAAGCCCAAGCTCTAGCGCATCGACGCTGTCAAGCCCGAGCCCCTCGCTAAAAAGCGGTGCGTTCTCGTCGATATCGCTTGGTTTCATATCCTCTAAATTTAAGCTTGTGATGATCAGCTCTTTTATCTCATTAACTAGTTCTTTCACTAAATTCCTCCTTATAAATTTTACTTATCTCTTCGTGTAGCGCCCTGGCCCTTACGGGGCTTGGCCTATCTTTTAAAAACTCACCAACTTCAAATTTCTTTAGCTCCTTAAAGACGTACTTTATCTTTTCATCTGGCGTTTTGTACCATGGCTCATTTTTTCTAAGGCTTCTTGGAGCCATATTTATGCCAACGCAAACCACATTAGACGCGCCTTTTATGCCCATGTATGCGGCTGCTTTATGAAAGATGATCTCCTCTTTCGTGCGCGTACCCTCTGGGAAAATGAGCAAATTTTCGCCGCTTTTTAAAACATCTACGCTTTTTTGTAAAAATTCCTCGTTATTTGTGTTTGGTATGTAATTGCACGCCCTAATAGCCGCAAATAAAAATATATTTTTGCCAAGCTCGCCCTTTACGATGCAGTTTATCCTTTTAAATTTTGAGACCAAAAAGACCACATCAAGCAGCGAAGGGTGGTTTGCGATGACTAAATTTGAGCCGCCATTTAGCTTGCTAAGCTCAAATTTATAGTCCAGATACCCACAAATTTTAGTAACTTTTATAAAAAATCCCCAAGAAACTCTAACAAGATCTCGGCATAAATTTTGCACAAATTTAAATTTATTTAGCCCCAAAAGCACGACTGGCACTAGCAAAAGGTCGCCGCTTATGCAAATTAGCGCAAAAAAGAAAAATAAAAATCCAGCTCTTAAAATTTTAAGGCTCATAGCTAAAATTCCAAGACGCGAAATGACTGCTACTTTGCCACGTTTTTGCCACATTTGGGTCAAAATTTACGATGAAGCTTTGCAGTAAATTTTCTGAAATTTCTTCTTCTTTTTCCACTCTTTTTAGAGTTAAAACACTCTTATCTTTTGCCTTTGAGACGACAAGAGCTAGCATAAATGATGGCTTTTTCTCATCAAAATAGCTCTGCGATATAGACTCATGATAGGCAAGGATGAGCACCTTTTCATATCCGTCATTTAGCCTTAAAAACGCAGCTTGCAGCGCGTCTTCTACTGGGCTAAAAGAAGAAATGGCTAGAATTTCATTGTGATTTTTAGCTTCGATGCTAAGAAGCGACGAGATAGCGTTATGCACAGAGAGCGAAAACGACGTTGGCGATACTGGCTCAGCCTTTGCAAGCGCAGTTTCTAGCTCAAAACAGCGATTTATCTCGCCCTCATAAGAGCTAAAAATGACTGGCATGTCGATGCTCTCAAAACTACTAAGTAGGCTAAAAGCGCACTTTGCGGCACTACTTAGCCTTCTTCTTTGCATGGGCGGGATCTTTGCTAGATCAAATTCTTTTTTATATCTAGCCAGATCCTCGCTGATCTCGCCATAGGCTATAGCGTCATAAAAATCAACTTGAAATTTCATTATTTCGCGATGTCGCCTCTTAGTGTGACGCCAGACATCAAAGAACCGCTGCCGCACTGAAACTGAGTTTTAGAGTTAAATGGCTGTTTTTTGTAATATCCAGTCAAATTTACAACCTTTGTGCCGCCCTCTTTCACCGCTCTTTCTTGAAATGACTTTAGAGCAGAGAGAAGTGCGATCTGGCATGCCTCTTCGTCGCTTTTGTTAAAGCCATTTGTCTTTTTGTTTGACGTTAGGTCTTTTACGATCACCTTGCCAGTGTAACCTGTGCCAAAACTGATGCTAACGTTTGGTAGCAAAAATTCTTTAGCCTTTGGGCCATTTAAGAAGTCTAGTGAGTGGTACTTCACGTCATCTCTCGCGCTAAGGCTTGAGGCAAATGCCAAAACGGCAACTAATGAAACTAATCTTTTCATTTTCTATCCTTTTTAAAATTTGTTATCTACTCTTTTAAATATCAAAGATGTATTTACACCGCCAAATGCAAAGTTGTTACTCATCACAAAGTCCGTCTTTATCGGCGTTGGCTCCTTTAAGTAGTTTAGCTTTGCACACTCAGGATCAGTTAGGTTTAAATTTATAGTTGGGAAAAATAGCTCTTCTCTCATCATCATTATGCTAGCGATCGCCTCCAGCCCGCCACAAGCGCCAAGCGTGTGACCTAGATAGCTTTTAAGTGAGCTAATGGCGATGTCCTCCCCAAAAAGCTCGTTTGTAGCGATACTTTCAGCTATATCGCCATGTTTTGTCGCAGTCGCATGGGCATTTACGTAGCCTATGCTTTTTGGCTCTAGTTTTGCATCGCGAAGTGCTAGGCTCATCGCCGCCTTCATCGTAGCACTTTGTGGTCTAGTGATGTGCGTGCCGTCACACGTAGAGCCAAAGCCAACGACCTCAGCGTAAATTTTAGCTCCTCTTTTTAAGGCGCTCTCTTCGCTTTCAAGCACTAAAAATCCAGCCCCCTCGCCAAGCACCAAGCCATCTCTATCTTTTTCAAACGGCGTTGGGGTCAAATTTGGCGTGCTGTTTTTCACACTTGTAGCGTAAAGTTTGTCAAAAACGTACGCCTCGCTCACGCAAAGCTCCTCAGCGCCTCCTGCTAGCATCATATCTATGCTGCCACTTTTTATGCTCTCGTACGCGTAGCCAATGGCGTGCGAACCGCTCGTACATGCCGAAGATGTAGGGATGATGCGCCCTTTTAGCGAGTAAAATAGCGCGATATTTGCCGCTGTGGTGTGAGGCATCATTTTTATGTAGGTATTTGCGTTAAAGCCGCTATCCATATCCAAAACTAGCTTTGCCATGTCGAGTATAGAGTCGGTGCTACCAGTGCTTGAGCCACTTGCCACACCCATTCTGCCATCTTGCACGCTTGGGTCTAAATTTGCAGCTTGCAAGCCTTCGCCATTTAGCAAACCAGCATCTTTTAAGGCAAGTCCGGCCGCGTGTACGCTATAAGTTGAGACCTTGCCGAGGCTTCTTAGCTGTTTTCTGTCCCACTCCTGCGGGTGTTTGTAGTCTATGATAGGTGCTGCTAGGCGTGTGTTTAGCTCCTTATAGTCCTCCCACTCGCTCATATATCTCACGGCGTTTTTGCCTGCAAGAAATTTAGCCCTCATCTCATCCCAGCTGTTGCCAAAAGCACTGACTGCGCCGATACCTGTGACAAATACACGCATTAGCAAAGTCCTCCATTTACGCCGACGACCTGTCTTGTGATGTAGCTAGCCTCGTCGCTTAGTAGAAATTTAACAAGTCCAGCCACCTCGTCTGCCTCGCCAGCTCTTTTTGCAGGTATGGCCTTTAGCACTTCGTCTAAAAAGTCACTATTTAAAATTTCTTCGCTCATATCTGTCTTTATAAGCCCAGGTGCCACGCAGTTTACTGTTATGCCTCTGCTTGCAAGCTCGACTGCAAGGGCTTTGCTAGCTCCTATGATGCCTGCTTTGCTAGCTGAGTAATTCACCTGACCCCTATTGCCAATAACCCCTGAAACAGAGCTTAGCGTCACTATCCTAGCTGGCTTTCTAGCCCTTATCATGGGCATTAGCGCTGGTCTTAGGACGTTGTAAAAGCCATTTAAATTTACATCTATCACGTCAAACCACTCTTCATCGCTTAGCCCCACAAAGGTATTATCCCTTGTTATACCAGCGTTTAAAATAACGCCATAATAGACGCCATTTGCCTCCATATCAGCCTCTATGGCCTCTTTTGCCGCAGCAGTGTCAGCCACATCAAATGTCATAAATTTAACCCCAAGCTCGCTAGCCATCTTTAAAAGCTCATCACTCTTACTTCTTGCATGAAGAACCACTTCGTATTCACCAGCAAGGCGCCTAGCGATGCTAGCTCCTATACCTCTACTTGATCCAGTTATCAATACTCTCTTACTCACTAAGTGCCTTTTTTACAAATTCTTCATCAGGGCTCATCACGTTTAAAACCGCCCTTGCGCCAAGCTCGCCATTTACAAAAAGCTCGCTGTCATAAACGCCAAATCCACTCTCATCTTGAATGGAGCACTTTGAGACGATCACTATCTCATCGCCCACTTTAAAATACGGCCTAAAAATTTCAAATTTTCTACTGCCAAGCAAAAAGCCAAATATCGCCTTCTCGCCCCTTAGCTCACGCATCTTGGAGTCGTAGATGCCAAGACTTTGAGCCATCATCTCTATTGCCTTTTGCGTCATAAATTTACCATCTTCTAAAAATGGATTTTGATCATTTATCACGCTTCTTACTTTTATGCTCTCGCAAGGGATAAATTCCAAAATTTCATCGATCAAGGTTATGGCGCTGCTGTGCGGCAAATAATCACTTATCATCATCTCACTCTTTTAAATATTATCGCGGCGTTATCTCCGCCAAAGGCAAAAGATAGCGACATCGCTGTTTTTACGTCAAATTTCGTGCCACTTTTTACTAAATTTATAGCCTCCAAGCTCTCATCATACTCGCCGTCATAAACGTGTGGCGGCAAGGTGCTATTTTCCTCCATGCAAAGCATGGCACAAATGGCGCTTTCTATTGCTCCAGCAGCCCCAAGCGTGTGACCAATCTGTGGCTTTAGCGTGCTTGCATATGTGGCATTAAGCGTTAAATTTACAGCTTTTGCCTCCATTTTATCATTTGCCTGCGTGCCGGTGCCATGCAAATTTACATAATCCACACCGCGCATGCCAGCTCTTTTTAGCGCGCTCTCTATGCAATTTACCGCCATTTTCGCACTAAAATCAGGCTGCGTCATATGAAAAGCGTCGCAGTTTGAGGCAGAGCTAGCGACTGCGACATTTGAAATTTCATCACTGCTTAGCAAAAATAGCCCAGCACCCTCGCCGATATTTATCCCCTCTCTATTTTTAGAAAAGGCCTGACTTGGGGCGCTACTTAGGATGCTAAGCGAGTTAAAGCCGTTTATCGTAAGCGTATTTAGGCTGTCTACTCCGCCACAAATGACCGCATCACAAAGCTCGCTTTCAATTAGCCTTTTTGCCTCAATAACCGCCTTAACGCCCGAGGTACACGCAGTCGATACGCAGTAGCTTGGGCCGCTAAGCTCGTAAAAGTCACTTACGAATTCAGCCACATTTGCAAGGCAGTTTCTGTTTATGCCAAACCTGCTTTTATCAAAAAATCCAGTCGCGATATAGCCTTTAAATGGCTCGAAATTCTCCTCAACACCGCTTGTTGTAGTGCCAAGAACTACTCCCACACGGCTTTTGCCATATTTTTTTATCGCTCTTTTTATCTCATCACCAATCTCTAGCATCGTGCTTAAAAGCAAGGCGTTGGTGCGAGTTTTGAAGTGCTCTTTGGTTTTGCTTAAAAAGCTAGGCAAAACGCCATTAAATTTACCCACCAAAAACTCATTTTGCGGGTGAAATTCAGAGCTTTTGCTTAAAAATCTCTTGCCACTTAAAAGCGAGCTTAAATTTTCATCACTACTGCTACCTGCGGCGCTGATAATGGCTGGTTTGCTAACGTATATCAACGCTTTTTACCTCATAAATTTGATCATCTATCATAAATTTTTGCTCATTTTTTTCATCTTTTATCATCTCAAGCACCTTGATAAAAAGCTCGTTGTAGGCGCTATTTGGTGGCAAGAAGCCCAAATTTGCAAACGTGCCGTCCTTTAAAACTCGCCTAGCTTCTGGCGCGCCAAGTGCGTTTACAAGGCTAAATTTATACTCATTCTCACTATTTTGCACGTAAAGCATTAGCGGCCCTTTTGATGAACTAACCTCAAATGCCTTTAAGCTAAAATCCGCCAGCTTTGGCGCATCAAATTTCTTCGCACAGCCAAGAACTAGAAGCGTTACTGCAAGGATCATAGCTATCTTTTTTACAAGCACTTTTTGCCTTTTTAGTGTTTAATAATCATAAAAATTTAACAATTATATCTTTGCAATGCTTAAATGCAAGGCAAATGATAAATAGATTATTAATAATCAAGTATCTTCTCTCCATCTCGTCAAATTTAACGCTAGCAAGGTCGCTAAAGGCTAAATTTTTGGCTTTTATCACAGCCTCTTTTGCGGTATAAATTTCATAAAATTTTTGCATTTTATCTTTGGCACTCGCGTAAATTTCGCTCTCTTTTTTGCTAAAGCAAAATTTGATCACTCCGTCAAAATTTCGCTCTTTTAGCTCCTCCACATCAATGCCAACTTTTTCTTTTGAGATAGCCAAAACGGCGATATTTTCTTTGTGAGATAGGCAAATTTTGCCCCGTTTTTTTGCTCTAAATTTTAAATATCTAGAGAGTTTAAATGAGTTTGAATTTGCTAAATTTGGATATTTTTTTAGCTTCATGCGATCTTTTCTATCTAGCATCTTTTGGCTAAATTTCTCAGCCTCAAAGCCAACAAAAAGATAAATTTCACCCCTTTTTATAGGCATTTTCAACTCTTTTTTTATACTCTTTTACACTTTCAAGTGCCTCTATAAACTCGCCACTAACCGCCCTTAAAGCGTCATTTTGAAGCTTACTCTCATCTTTAAACGATCTAATCCTTGGCGTAAAAGCGACCTCATCCTCTCTAAAATCAGCCTCTTTTAGATCAAAATTTAAATTACTTATTTTGCTATTTAAGATATGCAAGGCACATTTTCTTGGTCCAAAGATGAAATTTCGCTCTTTTAATGGCTTTAAACTCCTTACCAAAATGCCGCCATAAAGCGCTGGCTCGCTCTTAAAAGAGATGTCAAAACCAAAGTTGTGAAAGTAAATTTCGCCCGCCTCGCACGATCTTTTGTAGGTGTTAGCATCAAAGCAGGTGTAAATTTCAAGCTCGCCAAATTTATACTCCACGCCGCTTACAACGAGGATCTTGCTTCGCATCAGCTCACGCAAAAAGCCCTGAAATTTGGCGTCAAGATGCGCCTTAAAGTCCGCTATTTTAAGAAGCTCATATCTTTGGCTCTTATCTAAGCTTTTAAAACCATCTCGCCTAAGTACTTTAAATTTTTCTTTATCAAAACAACTTTGCTCAAAAAACTCACTAAGCATTGCCACTAGATCAAATTTAGCAAAATGGCTTTTAAGTAGCTCACCTGATAGCATTTTTGCTCCTAATTTTTTGGCATATTTTAAGAAATTTAGCTTTTATATGCAAATGCCGAGTATAAAATGCACAAAATAATCCTTTGTTCTACAAAGAAAAATGTCAAATTTTAAAATTTCATGAACGAGTAATTTCGGCTCTAAAATTTGAGCTAAGCTGTAAGCGAAGCCAAATTTTAGTAGTCAATTCTTAGGGGTGAATGGAATTTTAAAATTTGCAAAATAGTTTTTTAGAAATTTAAAGTTTTTTCTTCTTTGTTAAGGGGGAAGAGGCTTGAATTACGAAGTCGCTCCCTTCCCCCTTAACAATCCCCTAACCCCTACGACGTTAGAAGTGCATGCTTCAGTGCTTCGCACTGCATGCGGTTTATCATCAAACAAGTGTCAGACAAATTTTAAAATTTATGAGCGAGCATATCACGCTTCTAAATTTAGTGGCGAATAGTTATGAGCCCTAAATTTAGTAAGTTGCTAAGGCGAGTGAATAAGATTTTAAAATTTTCAGAATAACTTAGTTAAATTAGATAGGTGTCAAGCAAATTTTAAAATTTCACGAACGAGTAATTTCCGCTCTAAAATTGAGCTAAGCTGTAAGCGAAGCCAAATTTTAGTAGTCAATTCTTGGGAGTGAATGGATTTTTAAAATTTACAAAAAAGTAGTAGTTTCATTTTAAAGCACATAGTTTAAATTTCAAATTTAGATCTGGCATATCAGGCTCTAAATTTAGTAATTCGGTAGATTTTCAAGGCGAGTGCATAAAAGCGTATAAATTTAAAAGAAATTTTAGTGCCCAAAATATCAGGCACTAAAATCCATAAATTTACTCAGTTGCAAGGTCTAGGTAATAATCAAGCTGGTCGCGTCTGATGATACGTATGAGGTTTGTGCTGCCCTCTACGCCTGTTGGGTGGCCAGCCGTGACGAGGTAGGTCTTGTCATGCTCGACATATCCAGCGTCGTAAGCCTTTTTGATGACATTTGCAAGTAAGACATTTAGCTTTGTTTTTTCAAGCACGAGCGCTGGCGTCACGCCCCAAGCAAGAGTCAGCATGTGAGCTGTCTGCTCGTCGTGCGCGATAGCGATGATATCGATATTTGTGCGGTTTCTAGCTAGTTTTATGGCTGATTTGCCTGAGCCTGTGATAGAGAGTATCGCATTGGCCTTGATACGCACGGCTAGCGAAGCTGCGCTATTTGCGACCATGTCAGTCTCGTCAAAAAAGTCAAATTCGTCAAATTTATTGTATGGATAGATGCTTTGCGTCTGGATGATCGTTTTGCTCATCGCCTCTACGACTGCGACTGGGTTTTTGCCGATCGCGCTCTCCTCACTTAGCATAACCGCATCAGTGCCGTCTAGCACGGCATTTGCCACGTCGCTGATCTCCGCTCTTGTGGCAGTTTCATGCTCTGCCATGCTTAGCATCATCTGAGTTGCTGTGATGACTGGTTTGCTGGCTGCATTTGCCTTTTTGATGATAAGCTTTTGTATGGTTGGAACTTTGTAAAATGGCACTTCTATGCCAAGATCGCCACGAGCTACCATGATGCCATCACTCTTTGCGATGATGTCGTCTATGTTTTCGACCGCGTCAAATTTCTCGATCTTAGACAAGATAGCCGCTTTGGAGCCAAATTCTTTTAAGATATTTCTCGCTTTTATCACGTCATTTGCGTCTTGCACGAAGCTAATAGCAACGAAATTTACGCCCTGCTTTGCGCCAAATTCCATATCTTCTTTATCTTTTGGCGTGATAATGTCGATGCCAAGGGCGGTATTTGGGAAATTTACCCCTTTGTTTGAGTTTAAAATCCCGTCATTTTCGATGATGGTTTTTACCACCTCTTTGCCCTCGCCTGTAACTCGTGCTCTGATCGAGCCATCGTAGAGATAGACGTACTCGCCAGCCTTTAGCATAGGTAAAATTTGAGGCTGATTTAGGCTCACTCTATAAACGCCCTTTTCGATCTTTTCGCCCACGATATCCTCGGCATAAATGCTAAGCTCGTCGCCAGCTTTTAAGTAAAATGGCTCGCTAAGCTTGCCAACTCTGATCTTTGGACCGCAGATATCTTGCAAGATGCCTATGCGTTTGTTTAGTCTTTTTTCGATGTTTCTTATCTTGTCGATGTTTGATTTGTGGTATTCGTGTGTTCCGTGGCTAAAATTTAAACGAAAAACATTAACCCCTGCTTTAACCATCGCCTCCATCGTCTCTTCGTTGTCACTTGCTGGCCCTAAAGTCGCTACAATTTTCGTCTTTTTTATCATTTTTATGCCCTGTAATTTGATTTTTGCGATTATAACACATTTTAATAATGTAAATTTTTTGTATAATATGCAAAATTTTTAAAGGAGAGAGTATGAATAAATTTTTATTAGCGTCTCTTGGTCTAGCAGCTCTTGCTTGCGCTGCCATGGGAGATGACAAAGTCTATAAGCTCAAGCTTGCAACCTCATGGGAAAGCACTATGCCAGTGCTTGGTGACGTGCCAAAAGAGCTAAAAGAGAAGGTCGAAAAGATGAGTAACGGCCGCATCGAGATCAGGATCGACTACCCATCAAAACACAAGTCGCCTTTTGCGATGCTTGACTTTGCAAAGAGCGGTCAATACGACATCGGCTACACAGCTAGCTACTACTACAAAGGCAAAGACCCTAAGACAATGTTCTTTACAGCGACACCATTTATGATGAATACCGACGAGCAAACAGCTTGGTATGAATTTGGCGGCGGCAAAGAGCTAGAGGCGAAAGTTTTTGACCCATATAACATCAAAATTTTTAGAGCTGGCAACACTGGCATGCAAATGGGCGGCTGGTTTAAAAAAGAGATCAAGTCAGTTGATGATATCAAAGGCTTAAAGATCAGAATTCCAGGCTTTGGCGGCGAAATTTACGCTAAACTTGGCGCAAATATCAACACTATCCCAACTGGCGAGCTTTACATGGCGCTTGAGATGGGCACGATCGACTCAGTCGAGTGGGTAAGCCCAGCTTATGACATGGCACTTGGCTTCCACAAAGTGGCAAAATACTACTACACAGGCTGGCAAGAGCCAAACGGCGAAACTCAGTTTTTCTTCAACAAAAATGCGTATGAAAAACTTCCAGATGATCTAAAAGCTATCTTTGAAGCGGCTGCTGCTGAGGTGGCAAGAGATGTGAATACTAAGGTATTTTACGCAAACGTAGAGTACTGGGACAAGATGAAGGCTGAGTACCCAGACATCCAAGTAAAATCTTTCCCACCAGAGGTCATAGCAGCTCTTAAAAAGGCTACAAACGAGCTACTTGATGAAGAGAGCGCAAAAGATCCACTATTTAAAGAGATCGTCGAGTCTCAAAGAGCTTTCCTCAAAAAAGCAAGAGAGTGGACTAAAATTTCTGACTACGCTTACATCAAAACAAACGAAGAGAAATAACCACAGCAGGGAGCTCTCCCTGCTTTTTAAAATTTAAAACTATAAATTAAGAACTTCTTGCATAGAATTTTCTTTTTTCTTGTCAAGAACATTATCAAAAAAGATCTAATGCTAGTACAGACTAATATAACTGTTATGGGCTATCAGGCGTTTCCATTTAGCTTGCAAAAAGCGTTTGAGAAATAAAAATTTTCCTCCTTTGCTTCGGCAAGGGAGGGCTTTTTGGTTTTGTGTGATCTTAAAATTTAGTTGGTATTTTGCTCTCTTAAAACAACCTTTGCATTTTTCTCTTTTTTACAAAATTTCAGAAATTCTCTCCCATTTTTTGTATCGTCATTTAGTCCGATGCAGCCAAAGCCCTTCTCATCATGTGGATAAAGCGCTAAATTTAGGCTTGGAAAGATAAAAAAGCACCACTCGTTTAAGGAGTATGTATAAAGCATAAGTAGTTTAGCCAGATCTTTGATCTCATTAAATCTCAAAGCATCTATCCTAAGGCAGATGGCAGGCAGCAAAATTTCACTATTTAAACCAAGATCAAAGTGCTCATTTGGCTCTTGCAAGATGCCTAGCTTTTTAAATTTATCGTGCAAAGTTTTTACTTCAAGCGTTTCATTACTCAAGTTAGTATCATCGTAGTTTAAGGCGCTTATGACAAATACTTCATTTTTAAATTTATTAAAATATTTATCAAAAAGCTTTAGCGCGGTATCTACACCAGAAGCCCAGCTTTCATCCTCTATCTCAAAAAAGCCGATCCAGTTTTTAGAGTGGCTAAAGGAGTTAAAATTTATATCGCTAAGCTTTAGAGCATTATTTATTAAGCTTGATGATTTATCCATTTTGATTTTAAACGATGTGGTCTTGCGAGCTTTATAAACTAAGAGCCTCTCGCATGGAAATTTCTATCCTTTTCTCATCAAGGCTGCTGTTATAAAATAAATTTAACGCCAAGACCGCTTGATACAAGAGCATATCAGCTCCGTCTTTACATGCTAAATTTTGCCTTTTTGCCTCTTTTAAAAATGGCGTTTGCTTGCCGTAAATAACATCAAATGCAAATTTAGCGCTTTTTAAAATGCCATCTAAAATCACTTTTGGTGCTGGCAAAAGGTCATCTTTTAGCCCTGCTGAGGTTGAATTTACCACCAGATCAAATTTATGCTCTTTATAATCATCCCAGCTAAAGCACTCATAATGATCTTTAAATTTATCAAGTCTTGCCTTGCTTCTATTTAGTATGCAAACATCTATGTTTTGCGATCTAAGTGCGTAGGCTAGGGCGTTTGCTGTGCCTCCAGCTCCAAGAATGATGGCGCTTTTTGCCTCTTTGAAATTTGCTATCGCTTTTAAAAAGCCAGGTGCGTCAGTGTTGTAGGCATAAATTTTTTCATTTTTTAGCACCAAAGTGTTTGCAGAGCCTATTTTTTGGGCTGCTTCTGAGCGCTCATCGGCTAAATTTAGAGCAAATTCTTTATGTGGGAGCGTGACATTTGCGCCGTTTAGTTTTAAGGATTTAAATTTATTGATTAGCTCATTGCCATCTTTTAGCAAAACCCTAGTATATAGGGCATCAAGAGCTAGATCGGCAATGGCTTTGTTGTGTAGTCTTGGAGATACCGAGTGAGCTATCGGATCTCCAAAAACTGCGAAGGTTTTCATTTTGCTCTAAAGATAAAAGCGTCTTTATTGACATCTTTTCTTATGTCATTTACAGCTTTTTGTAGCCCTTTTTCATCAAATGGACCAACTAAAATTTTAGTTAGCTCGCCAGCTTTTATAGTTTTGTAGCTATAGCCTTTGGCTGCTATTTTTTTCATATAGTCGGCATTTGGGTTAAATTTACTAGTTGCAAATACTTGAACATAAGAGCCTTTTGCGACGCTCTCAGCTTTTGCTGGAGTTTCAGCTTTTTTCTCTACTTTTTCTGCTTTTGCAGGAGCTTCAGCCTTTTTCTCTACCTTTGTTTCAGGTTTTTTCTCAGCTTTAGTTTCAGCTTTCTTCTCTGTTTTTGCCTCAGTTTTAGCTGGCTTTGCTTCAGCTTTTTTCTCTGCTTTAGCTTCGCTCTTAGTTTCAGCTTTTTTAGCTGAAGCCTCTACCTTTGTTTCAGCTTTTTTAGGTGCTTCAGCTGGATGCTCGACAGCTTTTACCGCCTCTTTTGGCTCTTCAGTTTTAGGAGCTGATTTTGCGCCTTCTTTATCTTTTAGCTTTTTGATCATATCTTCAAAATCATCTTGTTGCTTATTTTCAGGCACGATAGGCACTTGCTCGAAAAGCTGGGTATCGCCTTTTTTAACATCTGAATTTGTATCTTGTGCAGGCACCTGAGTATCGACTGGCTGCTCTGCTGGCACTGGAGGCAGAACTAGTCTTGAGTCAGCTTCATTTTGTGCTTGTGTCGAGTCGCCTGAGTTTATAATCTTCATGGCTACGATGATGATTAAAAATAGTATAACAAGAGCTGCTATAAACATAAGAAGTTTCTTTAGTTTAGCACCCTTTGCCTCATCATCCTTTTCTAAAAGTATATCTTTTAACTCTTCGTTTTCCATTATCTCTCCTTACATATATTTTGACCAACTTGCCCCACGCTCTTTTTGATAGAGGTTATATGGCAAAGTTAGGATGTTAAATTCTTTTGGCATATCTTGATTTGGGAACATTCTCCACTCTTTGGCTAGCTTTTGTGAGAGCTTTGCACTTAGCATATTTGCAAGCGTGCAAGCTTCATTTAGCGTAGTGTGACCTTTATGCACATAAAGGTGTAAATGTCCTGGCGTCTTGGTCTCGTAGGCTGTGAAATTTATAAAGCCTTCTTCTCTTAAAAGAAGCTGCGCTCTATGCCAAAATCTATCTGGAGTTCTGCCATTGTAGTCAAAGACTATATTTTCGACCTTGTCACTTGCATTGATTAGCGAGTGGGCGATGATAGACTTGCCATCCTCGTGGTCCTTCATGACGCTATACGTTAGTGGTTCGTTGATCTTTTCAAATTTATCAAAGAAAATTTTACCCTTGTACTCTATCTTATTTACTATCGTATCACGCTTGATGTAGTAGTGTGTCGTGATGATTTTTATAAGAGATGTATCAATACTTTGCATCAAAATGTCGCTTTATCGTAGATTATAAATTTATGAGCTAGCTCTTTTAACTCGCCCTTGATCTTCTCTTGTAAAGATGCGTTGTTGATGTCGCTTAGCACGTCAGCGATCTTGTTTGCTATTAGCTCAAACTCAGATTCTTTCATGCCACGAGCTGTTAGAGCTGGGCTGCCTACACGTATGCCGCTTGTGATAAACGGACTTCTTGTCTCGCCTGGGACTGTGTTTTTATTTACAGTTATGCCAGCATTTCCAAGAGCGATGTCCGCGTCTTTTCCGCTAAATTCGCGGTTTAAGAAGCTCATTAATATAAGGTGGTTGTCAGTGCCACCGCTTACTAGATCAAAGCCTCTGCTTATTAGCACTTCGCCAAGTTTTTTAGCGTTTGCTTTTACTTGTTTGGCGTAAATTTTCCACTCAGGGCTAAGGTTGTGCTTAAAGCCAACTGCCTTTGCAGCGATGACATGAACTAGTGGTCCGCCCTGGATGCCTGGGAAGATAGAAGAGTTTATCTTTTTAGCGTACTCTTCGTTGTTTGTCATGATGATGCCGCCTCTTGGGCCTCTTAGAGTTTTATGCGTAGTTGAGCTTACGACGTCGCAGTGCGGGAAAGGATTTTGATGCTCACCGGCTACCACAAGACCCGCTATGTGAGCAACGTCTGCAAAGAGTATCGCGCCAACAGCGTCAGCTATCTCTCTAAATTTCTTAAACTCGATCTCTCTTGTGTATGCGCTAGCGCCACAAACGATCATTTTTGGTTTTACTATCTTTGCGATATCCATAACTCTATCGTAGTTTATGCGACCATCAAGCTCGACGCCATAAAAAAAGCTCTCATACATCTTGCCAGAGCTGCTTACCTTTGCGCCGTGAGTTAGGTGTCCGCCGTGACTTAGATCCATGCCTAAAATTTTATCACCTGGATTAAGCAAAGCACCATAAACGCCTTGGTTTGCCTGAGAGCCTGAGTTTGGTTGAACGTTTGCAAATTCGCATCCAAAGAGCTCTTTGCATCTATCAATCGCGATTTGCTCGATCTCATCGACAAATTCACAGCCACCATAATACCTCTTGCCAGGGTAGCCCTCAGCGTATTTGTTTGTTAGGATTGAGCCCATAACCTCCATAACATCTGGATAAGTGAAATTTTCACTAGCGATCATTTCTAGATGGTCGCACTGGCGCTTTAACTCTAAATTTACTAGGTCAAAAATTTCTTTATCGTAGCTTTGCAAACTCATTTTTCATTCTCCTTTGTCTCAGTTTTTAGTGGTCTCATCGCTGGGAAGAGAACAACATCGCGGATTGATTTTTTATCTGTTAAAAGCATCACAAGTCTATCTATACCTATGCCTTCTCCTGCAACTGGCGGCATGCCGTATCCTAGGGCTTTTACATAGTCTTCATCCATCTCGTGAGCCTCATCATCTCCTGCATTTTTAGCATCGATTTGCGCTTTAAAGCGGTTGTATTGATCGATTGGATCATTTAGCTCGTTAAAGCCATTTGCTAGCTCACGACCAGCGATAAATAGCTCAAATCTCTCTGCCACATCAGGATTTGTGTCGCTTCTTCTTGAAAGTGGGCTTATAGAGATCGGATAGTCGATGACAAAAGTTGGGTGGATGAGCTTACTCTCTACGTAGTTGTCAAAGAGTTCAGCCTGCAAGTGACCAAGGTCAAGCTTCTCGTTTGCTTCAAAGCCATCAGCTCTTAGTTTTGCTAAAATTTTAGCCTTATCGCTTACGATATCTTCAGCAAGTCCGCCTATCTCGACTAGGGCTTTTTTATAGCTTATGCGTTTAAATGGCTTACTAAAATCAATCTCCATGCCATCAAAATTTATCACTTTCTCCATGCCAAGTTTTTCTAAAATGACATTAAATAGATCCTCTGTAATGCCCATTAGATCGTGGTAGTTGTGATATGCCCAGTAAAACTCAATACTTGTAAATTCAGGATTGTGGGTTAGATCCATGCCCTCATTTCTGAAGTTTCTGTTCATCTCATAAACAGCTTCAAAACCACCAACTACAAGGCGTTTTAGATATAGCTCAGGAGCGATCCTTAGGTATCTCTCAACTCCAAGGGCGTTGTGAAATGTCACAAATGGTTTTGCATTTGCGCCTCCAGCTATTGGGTGAAGCATCGGAGTTTCAACCTCTAAAAAGCCCTTTTCTTCAAAAAATCTTCTAATCGTGCTTATAATCACCGAGCGCTTTTTAAAATCAGCCCTAACTTCAGGGTTCATTATCATATCAAGGTATCTTTGGCGGTATCTTGTCTCAACATCAACTAGCCCGTGGTACTTCTCTGGAAGCGGACTAATTGATTTTGTAGCTAAGCTAAGCTCATTTACATGCATTGAAAATTCGCCAGTTTTTGTTATAAAAGCGTAGCCTCTAACATAGACGATGTCGCCTATTTCTACATATTTTTTAACGATTTTAAACCACTCTGGGTCAAGTGTCTTGTTGCTAAAATAAATTTGTAAATTTCCATTTTCGTCTTCTATGTTTGCAAAGACCGCTTTACCAGCGTCACGGATCAGCTTTATCCTGCCTGCAAGGCCAACTAGCTGCCCCTCTGCTTTTTTCTCTTCTGTATCTTTTATATAGTTAAATTTAAGTCTAAATTTAGAGATATTCATATCTCTTCTAAGAAAATGTGGATATGGATTTATACCTAAATTTCTAAGCTCATCTATGCTTTCTAATCTTTGAATTTCGTGTTGGTTGTCAAATATCACCTTACTTTCCCTTTATATTATTTTTTGAACATTTTTCGCAAATTCCATAAAGCTGCATCATGTGACCAGTTAGTTTAAAGCCATGCTCTTTTGCGATGCTTATCTGCCTTTTTTCTATCATAGGATCTTCAAATTCTATGATAAGGCCGCACTTTCTACATATCATGTGGTCGTGGTGTGGCTTTGTGGCAAGCTCAAATTTCTTGCCCTGCGAGCCAAAGCTGATAGATGTTACCATCTCTGATTCTTCTAGTAAATTTAGCGTTCTATAAACAGTTGCGATGCCGATATTTAGCTCAGGATAGGTCTCTTTTATGAAAAGATATAGCCTCTCTGGCGTAAAGTGCTCGTCGTTGTTATAAAGCGTTTTTAGTAAAATTTCACGCTGTTTTGTATATTTTAAACCGTTGTCGCGAAGAACTCTTTTAAATTTCTCAAGCAAGGCATCATATTCTAAATTTTCTATCATTTTTCTTCCCCTTTAGTGACGTTTGTGTCGGTGTTTGTGCTTGCATTTGCATCCATTGATATAAATGCATCACTCTTGTTTGTATCCTTTGGTCTTACTACCATCTCATCTAGCTCATTTTTGATGTTTTTCACATCAATATTTGTTATCCATCTACCAGTTTCAAGTAGGAGCGGATAGACTTTGCTGTTTGTGAAGTATGGCTCGATCATTTTATTTAGCGAAGTGCCTGACATCACGGCGACTACTGCTGAAAATGTGAGGAAAATTTTGCCACTTCCCATGACAAATCCACCAAGCCTATCTAAAAAGCCAAGCCCGCTTACTGAAACCATCTTTGATAAAAATTTGCCAACTAGCAGACAAACTAGCCAAAAGACTAGCCAAAGTCCGATAAATGCGACAAATTGTAAAAATGAAGGATTTTCAAATTTATAGATATTTTTGCTTATGAAGCTCTCAGCTACATCTGAAAATCTACTAGCGACAACTAGACCGCCGATAAGTCCGATAAGTCCAAAAGTCTCTTTTATAAGCCCGTTTATTATGCCTTTTACACCAAGTATCAGGACAAGGGCGATGACGATAATGTCAAACCAAGTTACTAAATCCATCATACAGTTCCTATTAAATTTTGAAGTTCTTGTTGGCTAGTTGAGTAGGCTAGCGCGTTTTCTTTTGTGATCAAGCCCTCTTTTAGCGCTTTCATCAGGGCTTGAGTCTGCGTGCTCATGCCAGTTTGTTGCTGATTTAGCTGCATTTGAGAGTAAATTTGATGCACTTTGTTTTCGCGTATCAAGTTTGAAATTGCCATGTTATTTATCAAAATTTCATGCACAGCGCACCTTCCGCCGCCTATTTTTGGGATCAGACTTTGTGAGATGACAGCAGTTAGCGAAACGCTAAGCATATTTCTTACTTGAAGCTGCTCGCTTCCATCAAAGCTATCAACGATCCTATTTATAGTTTGTATAGCTGAGTTTGTGTGAAGAGTGCCAAAGACTAGGTGCCCAGTCTCAGCTGCTGTAATAGCCGTAGAGATCGTCTCTCTATCCCTCATCTCGCCCACAAGTATAATATCTGGATCCTCACGAAGTGCAAATTTTAGCGCCTTTGAGTAAGAGTGCGTGTCGGTGCCGATATTTCTATGTGAAAATAGGGCTTTTTTGTTGTTATGCACAAACTCGACTGGGTCCTCAACGGTGATAATGTGCTTTCTATAATTTAAATTTATCTCATTAAGCATCGCAGCAAGCGTCGTTGATTTACCACTGCCTGTTGGTCCAGTAACCAGGATAAGACCCTTTTCTCGTTTGATGATATATTTAAAAATTTGTGGTGCATTTAGATCATCAAGCGAAGGGATGTCGATAGGTATGATACGAAAAGCTGCGGCTAGATCGCCATTCATCGTGTAGTAGTAGTTACCACGAAAGCGTCCGATATTTGGAAGCTCAATAGCAAAGTCAAGCTCTTTATTATTTTCAAGCTCACTCTTTTGGGCGTCTGTGATTAGAGCGTAGCATAAATTTTCTATATCTTTGCCACTTAGCACGCCAAATTCAAGCGGCCTTAAAGTGCCATCTATCCTTATTTGAGGCTCAGACCTTGAGACTAGGTGGAGGTCACTGGCTTTATTAAAAACAACGGTTTTTAAAAGCGTTTGGATGTCACCAGAGAGATTGCTCTCTGATGCTTTGGTTTGGGCATCCGAGCTTTGCGCTCTTAGTTGTTCGATTAGATCCATATTTTACTCTATGATCTTTGGCACAGCAAAAAAGTGTCCTTCGCGTGAAGGGGCGTGCTTTAAAATTTCATCGACAACGTCACTTAAATGTGGCTCATCTTCTCTTAATGGAGTGCCACCTTTTATAGAGCTGACTACGGCCTCATCGCTGCTTAGATCAAGCTCGTTTAAAATATCGACAAAAGATACGATTTCACTTAATTGCTTCTTGATCTCTTCTCTTTTTTCATCATTAATTTGTAATGCTGAGAGTTTTTCTAGTTTATTTAAGAGAGTGTCGTCTATTTGCATTATTAAGCAACCTTTTAATTGATTTTGAGGCATTATATCACATTCAAGCTTTAATTTTGGGCTACTTTTAATTTAATTATGCTAAAATCTGCGAATTAAAATTTTTCAAAAGCAAGGAAAAACGTTGGCTATAAAAGAAGACTTAACCGAGATAAAAAAAGAGATCGACGCCCAGGAACAGTTTCTTGAGAGTATGATAAAGGGAGAGCGTTTTTTTAGGAAATACAAAACTTTGCTGATCGTGCTCTGCGTGGCAGCTATCGTCGCACTCATCGGGTTTTACGCTAGTAAGGTTTTAAACGACAACAGAGTTGAGGAGGCAAATTTAGCCTATTCAAAGCTTATCTTAAATCCAAATGATGCAAGTGCTTTAAATGTTTTAAAGGAGAAAGAGCCAAGCTTATATGCACTTTTTTCACTTGGGCAAATGCTTGATAAAAACGATACAAAAGGCATTAGCGAGCTTGCAAATTTAAAGGTAAATCCGATCGTAAAAGATATCATCCTTTCACAAACTGGCGACGCAAATACTCAAATTTTAAGCGAATATAACGCACTTTTAAAAGGTTTTGAGCTTTTAAAACAAAATAAAATCAAAGAGGCAAATGTGGAATTTGACAAGATCGCACTTGACTCACAACTACAAACTTTAGTTAAAAATTTAAAACACTATCAGGGAATAAAATAATGAAAAAACTTACACTATTCTTGGCTTTTGCCTTGGCTTTAGTTCTAAGCGGATGCGGCACAAAAAGACAATATTTTGAGCCTGCACAAACTTCTGGTGAGATATCTTTATCAAAAGATCTTCCTTCTTACATCAAATCAGCAAATGCAAATGGCGCAACGCTGGATAATGGCAACATCATCACTAAAAATGGGCTAAACAAAAGCGTTACTTTGCCTGAAAATTTCAACTTCTTAAACGAAAACAACGGCTTTGTCATCTCAGCTAGCATAAATGGCGATCTAAACGTGACTGATCCTAGCGGTCACAGCGTTTATAGTGGTAAATTCCCAACTGCGATCGTAGCAGCCTCACTTGATCAAAACCAACTTGCAGCTATCAGCGCATCAAACCACATTTACCTTATCGATATCAACACAGCTACGACACTAATGGAGTATAGCTCATCTGACATCGCAGCGGTTGATTCAAGAGTTGTGGCACCTTACTTTATGAGCTCACTCATCGTCTATCCAGCGCTTGATGGTAAAATTTATATCGTACAAAAAGAGACTGGTAGAATTTTACGCGACGTTGTCGTAAGCTCTGAAAATTTCTTTAACAATATCATATTTTTAGGCGTTGAGGGCGATAACCTAATCGCAGCAACAGCCAAAAAACTAATCGTCATCAACCCAAGTCAGACAGTCTATTATGACGGCGAGATCAAAGACGTGCTAGTTCATAACGATGAAATTTACATCTTTAAAAAAGATGGCACGATAGTAAGAACAGACCTCATGCTAAAAGAGCAAAATAAGGTAAATTTTAAATTTGCTATCTTCTCAGCGGCTACTATCATCAACAATAAGCTCTATGTCATCGAAAAAACAGGCTATGTTATAAAGACAAATTTAGACCTTAGCGGAGCTGAAATTTATGAATTTAGCGACGAGATAAAAGATAAAAGCTTCATGGGTAATGGCGCATTTTACTACGATAACGAGTATGTTAATCTAGGGCAATGAACCAAAAAATTTGGGAGCTTTTTGAAGCTAAAAAGATCTTGCTAAGGGATCTCAAGACAATAGATACGAAAGAATTTTGTTCCAAAAAAACGCTTGAGATCTTTTGGGGAGTTGATGAAAAAAAATTTTATAATCTCATCTTTTTGAGAACAGCAAAAAGTAGATTATTGCGTAAAGAAGCCCTAGAACTTGAAGAAATTTGTAAAAAAATAGAAACAAAATTTCAAATAAGCTTGAAGAAAAAAATAATATTTTATAGTTCAGAAATCTGCTCTAAGGCATTAAAAGAGCTACAAAATAGCAATTGGCGATGTTATGACTTTATGTAATATAGGCAACACCAATGCTACATTTTTAAAAGATGGGGTAATCACTCGTTTAAAAATATCTGATTTCAAAAACTACAAACCAGAAGAAAAAGTATTCTTTATATCTGTGAATGATGAAGTTTTATCTTTTCTAAAAAATAATAAAATGTTTATAAACTTAGAGCCTTATTTTGCGATAGATACAATATATCAAGGACTTGGTATAGATAGGATTGCAGCATGTTATTCCATAAAAAACGGTGTGATAGTTGATGCTGGAAGCGCTATAACAGTTGATATAATGGCAAACTCAATCCATCTTGGAGGCTATATCTTGCCAGGGATATCTAGCATGTTAAATGCCTATAAAAGCATTTCTCCGCGTCTTGATATAACTATAAATTCTCAAATAGATATTGATGCTCTACCACAAAAAACAAGCGATGCGGTAAGTTATGGCATCATTAAACCTATAATTACTCTTTTACACAAACTTGCAGGCGATAAAAAAGTGTATTTTACGGGCGGAGATGGAGATTTTTTGTCTAAATTTTTTAAAAATGCCATTTCAGATAAGATGTTAATCTTTCGTTCAATGCAAAAATTAATAACCGAAAAGAGAGATGAAATAATATGTTAACAATAGCACTACCAAAAGGCAGAATAGCAGAAGATACACTTGAAATTTTTAAAAAAATTTTTGGTTCGAGCTTTATGTTTGAGGATAGAAAACTCATCCTTGAAGAGGGAAATTTTAGATTTTTAATGGTTCGCAACCAAGATATTCCAACATACGTCACCGAAGGCGCTGCAGATATCGGCGTGGTCGGCCTTGACGTGCTTGAAGAGCATAAACCAAATGTAGTGAGGTTGCTTGATCTACAAATAGGCAAGTGCAAGGTCTGCATCGGCATAAAAAACGAAGATGAGCTTGATTTTTCAAGGTCTGAGCTAAAGATCGCTACTAAGATGCCAAATATCACTAGAAACTACTTTGCAAAGCTTGCCGTTGGCGTGAAGATCATCAAACTCTATGGCTCGATCGAGCTAGCACCACTTGTTGGACTAAGCGACGCGATTGTCGATGTGGTCGAAACTGGCTCAACCATGAAGCAAAATGGGCTAAAAGTAGCTGGTGACATCATGCAAAGCTCAGCCTATCTGATCGCAAATAAAAATAGTTTTATAATTAAAAAGGATGAAATTCTAGAGCTTTATAAAAAAATAAAAGATGAAATTTAAAATAATATAATTTAAATTTATCGCACCATTTATTCTTTTTATATTGCATTTTGAAGTTATTTATCTAATTAATCAGGTGTTCCAAATAAAAGATTAAAGACGTTTTTTCGAGTCATTTGATCAGTTGTTAGAGGCTTAATGAGACTAGTAGAGATAAAATTTTGTGTAGGTTACCGCTATAGCACATGTTATAGCATTTGATTATAACTCATTGAAAGTTGAGATCATCATATATAAAATTTACGATAGTGTAGTAATCAAAAAGAGGATTAAGATAAAAACAGCTATATGTGGCGAGTGCGAATGGCTGGCTAAAAACTTTTAAAATATATAAACGTTAAGGCTTCTCTAATTTTTATTTTTATTCCACATATAAATTTTTAACATTAAAAATTTTTGCATTATAAAGATAGGACTATTTCTAAAAATTTAAGAAATTTGCACAAGCTCTTTGTTCTCAAGCTTGTATGAGTTGTTGCATTTTGCGGCTAGGTCGTTGTCGTGAGTGACTAGAACAAGGGCAGCATTATTTTCATTTATATAGTCAAATAAAACTTGCATCACTTCATTTGCTGTTTGCTTATCAAGGTTGCCCGTTGGCTCGTCTGCAAAGATGATCTTTGGCTTTTTGGTAAGCACTCTAGCGATGCTGACGCGCTGCTGCTGACCGCCGCTTAGCTCGCCAACTTTTTGATTTATCACACTTGAAATTTTTAGCGCTTCAAGATCATTTTTTTCTATATTTTCGCCAGATAAGATGCTTGCAAGCTCGATATTTTCATAAGCGCTAAAGCCTTTAAAAAGATAGTGCGACTGAAAAATAATGCCAAAATGAAGCCTTCTAATGGCCAAAAGCTCGTTTTGAGAAAGCTCATAGATCGATCTATCTTGGTAGATGACCTCGCCAAAATTTGGCTTTAAAAGTGTTGAAAGTATGTGTAAAAGTGTTGATTTGCCACAACCGCTAACGCCGGTTATCGCGATGCTTTGTTTTTGATTGAGAGTTAAATTTATATTGTTAAAGAGCGTATAATCATACGCAAAGCCTAGATTAGACGCTCTTAAAATTTCCATTAGCCTATTTGAGCAGCAACTTCTGCAGCAAAGTCATCTACTTTTTTCTCTAAGCCTTCACCAAGCTCGAAACGAACGTATTTTACGATCTCGATCTTGCCGCCAAGCTCTTTGCTCTTCTCTTCGATAACTTGTTCGATAGTCTTTTTATCGTCCATTACATAAAACTGACCTAAAAGTGTGAGGCGTTGATCAAGCACTGTGTTATCAGCGTAAAATCTCTCGATCTTACCAGGAATGATCTTGTCCCAAATTTTCTCAGGTTTGCCCTCAGCTTTTAGCTCTTCTTCGATCGCTTTTGTAGCTTTTGCAAGTTCAGCCTCACCTATCTGGCAGCGGCTAGCATACTCAGGGATGTGGTGAAGTGGTTTGCCTAGGCGTTTTAGCTCTTCATTTTCTTTTTCAAGCTCAGCGCGAAGTGCGATAAATTCTTTCTCAACAAAATCTTTATCAAGGTCTTTGTAGCTTATAACACTTGGCTTCATAGCAGCTGCATGCATACATAAATTTCTTATAAATTCGGCTGCTTTGTTTGCAACTTCAGCACTTTCGCAAGCTGCACCGATAAGCACGCCAACACGGCCATTTGAGTGAACATAGCCGTTTACCACGCCCTTATCATCAGCGCTAATAGTCTCAAAGCGGCGAACTACAAGGTTTTCACCGATAGTTGCGATCTGAGTTTTGAAGTATTCTTCAAATTTAACACCATTTAAAGTGCTCGCGTTTAGCTCTTCAACTGTTTTTATGCCACTTGATTGGATGTGAGCTGTTGCGTCTTTTGCAAGTGCTTGAAACTGTGGGTTTCTAGCAACAAAGTCAGTCTCAGAGTTGATCTCGCTGATAGTTGCTTTTTTGCATTTTGAGCAAACTTCAACGCTTACTAAGCCCTCGCTTGCAAGGCGGTCAGCCTTTTTAGCAGCTTGACCTAGACCTTTTTCGCGAAGGATATCAACAGCTTTTTCCATGTCGCCATTTGCTTCGCCAAGTGCCTTTTTGCAGTCCATCATGCCAGCTCCGGTTGATTCGCGGAGCTCTTTTACCATTTGTGCAGTTATTTCCATTACTCTTCGTCCTCGCCAAAGTCTTCTTCGCTCATAGCCTCAGCTACAACTGCGTCTTTCTCATCTTGGCTTACTTCTTCGCCAGCAGCTTGCTCGCCACCATCTTGCTCAAGAAGTGATTTACCTTCATTGATCGCCTCAGCCATCTCTTGGCAGAAAAGCTGAACAGAGCGGATCGCGTCATCATTTCCTGGGATCGGATAATCAACAACGTCAGGATCGCAGTTTGTATCGATCGGTGCTACAACTGGGATTTTTAGGCGATTTGCCTCTTGAACAGCGATCTTTTCTTTAACTGTATCAACAACAAATATCATATCAGGTAGGCTTTTCATATTGCGGATACCGCCAAGAGTTGCGATAAGTTTCTCTTTTTTGCGGCGAAGCATCAAAGCCTCTTTTTTAGTTAGTAAATTTATCGAACCATCTTCTTCCATAGTCTCGATAACTTCTAATTTGCGGATAGACTGGCGGATAGTACCGAAGTTTGTCATCATACCACCTAACCAGCGGTGATTTACATAAGGCATTCCACATTTTTCAGCGTACTCTTTGATAGCATCGATAGCTTGTTTTTTAGTACCGACAAATAGCACTGACTTGCCTTCAGCAGCTGCATCACGAACGATGTTGTAAGTGTAGCGGAAGTAGCGGATAGTCTTTTGTAGATCTATAATATAGATACCTTTTCTCTCACCAAAGATAAATTTTTTCATCTTTGGGTTCCAGCGGCGTGTTTGGTGACCAAAATGTACGCCACACTCTAATAAATCTCTCATAGTTACCATGAGTTTCTCCTTGTTTTAGGCATTTTGCCTTGAATTTAGTTTTATCCTCCACGACCATTAATGCTTTCGCACAACCAAATTTAGGATTGTCGTGTGTGAAATAAAGCTTGGATTATATTGAAACTTGGCTTTATTGAAGCTAAATTTAAAGATTTCTTTAGCTACAAATAAAGCTCAAATTTCTTTAAATTTACTCGAAAAAGCCTTTTTTAACGACCTTTTCATCCTTGACGCAAAACTCGCCTTTTGCGATCACGTCGCATAAATTTAGCTCCTCGTCAAAGACGCAAAGATCAGCGTCGTTGCCAACTTTCACTTCGCCTTTTTGGCTTAAATTTAGATATCTCGCCACGTTTTTACTCATCAAAGCCAAGGCATCTTCTATCTTTAAAATTTTATTTCTCACCAAAGCTTGCAATACCTCTAAATTTGATGCACATGAGGCGCAGCCATATCCCACTAGCTCGCCATTTTCGTTAAATTTAGGCACGCTGCCGTTGCCATCTGAGCTCATCGTTAGGCGCTCTAAATTTAGCCCATTTTCAAGGCCGTAAGCCACCACCTCGTGAAGTGGGGCAAATTTACTCCCACCACTTGTGATATCGACGTTTCCGCCCATTTTTTGAAATTTCAAAGCCTCGTTAAACAAGTCTTTCGTCCTAGCGCAGTGCGTCGGCGAGAAGTAATGAACTGGGAATTCGTAGTCTTTTATCACCTTAAATACGTTGTCAAATTTCTCGCTTAGTCCGCCCATGTGCATGTGAAGCACGCCGCCTTTTTTAGAGACCATGCCGCCTATGCGTATCTTGCTTAGAATTTTGATGAGCTCCTCTTTTGAGACGTAGCTGCCGCGGTTATCGGTCAGAGCGATCTTTACGCCGATCACTTTGTCGATTAGTATGAGATCCTTTGCGATGTCGCCGGTAAATGTCACACAGGGGCTTGCGTATGAGCCGGTGTGGATGAAGGTCGAGATGCCCTCAAACTCGAGCGCTTTTGCTTTGGAGTAGAGATTTTCCAAGCTTCTAGTCACTCCATCAGTCCCCAAAACGCCAACAAGCGTCGTAGTGCCGTATTTTACGATCTGGCTAAGCGTGATCTCAGGCGTTCTTGAGTGATATCCAGCCTCGCCGCCGCCACCCGTGATATGCACGTGCTGATCAATGAGGCCTGGAGCTAAAATTTTGCCTTTTAGGTCGTAAATTTCTAGCCCTTCTGCACTAAAGCTTAGCCCCTCGCCGATAGCTAAAATTTTACCACCACCTACCAAAATATCGCATTTGCCAAGAAATTTTGGCGTGTATAGATTAGCATTTTTAAGCAAAAGCATATTTTCTCCTTTATTTGCTAAGTTGTACTTTTTCTTCTATCTCCATCAGTTTTATAAAAATTTGCTCCAAATTTTCCCTATCCACGGCACTTAGCTCCATCTTTTTTGAGCTAAGAAGCATCTGCACAAACTCTTCATTCATAAGCTGCTCAAAGCCCAAATTTCTAGCATTTTGAGCTATTTTTGCCGCTAGTGGATTTTTAATGCTCTCATATCCCATTTTTATCCTTAAATTTCACCGCAAATCCGCAAAATCTACCGCACACGCCGTCTCTTCGGTACGAAAAATATCTCTCATCGCAGTGCGTGCAGACCTCGCTAAAGTTTAAATTTCTAACCCCAAGCGCCTTAAATTCATCTCTCAAGGCTGCGTTCATATCAAAATTTCTGCCTATCTTATATGTGTTAAATTCCCCAAGATCAAGCTCACCCACCTCGTAGCAGCCACCTTTTATATTTGCTCCGACAAAGACGCTCATTTCATCTGCTCTTGAGCCAAATTTCTCGCCCATGAGCATAACTGCTTTTGTGCAAATTTTTAGCGTCACGCCAGCTCTGCCCGCATGAGCCACGCAGATAGCGCCCTGCCTCTCATCTATCATCACAACTGGCGAGCAGTCCGCCACCAAAACGCAGATACCAACATCGCTTAAATTTGTGATCACAGCGTCGCACTCTGGCAGCTCGTCGTCCTCGTTTTCAAGGACAAAAACCTTGTCTGAATGAACCTGCTTCATAAATTTAAGCTTTTTCACGCCTAAATTTTGAGCTAAAATTTCTCTATTTTTGATGACATCTGCTGGGTTGTCACCCACATGATCGCCTAAATTTAGCGAGCTAAATTTACCCTCACTCACGCCGCCAAACCTGTTTGTAAAGCCAGCAGTGATGCCATTTTTATCAAAAACGATCTCTAAATTTTCACGCATATTCGCTCGCTTAGTAAAGGCTCGAAATTCTCTCGACCTCATCCCAGCTAAGGCCGCCATTTTGCTTAGCTTCAAGCATTCTAGCCACGTAGCGAGCCAGCAGGTCGCTCTCGATATTTACGCGTCTGCCGATCTTGAAAGTGCCAAAAAGGCTATCTCTAAATGTGATGGGAATGATAGTTAGCCTGATGCCCTTTGGCAAAATTTCATTTATCGTAAGGCTCACACCCTCAACGCCCACCGAGCCCTTATTTGCCATAAGAGCCATCGCCTCGCGCGGTAGATCGATGTAGAAATCAACGCCGTTTTCATGCTTTTTTATAGCTGAGATCACGCCGATAAAGTCGATGTGGCCTTGCATCAAATGCCCATCTACTCGCTCTCCAAGCTTCATCGCAGGCTCGATATGCACCACGCCAGTTAAATTTTCAACCGCGACATTTGCCCTGCTCTCTGCGCTTAGCTCCACGCTAAAGCCATCATCATATAGTTTTATGACACTTAGGCAAGCGCCATTTACTGCGATGCTGTCGCCTAAATTTGGGCGAAATTTAGCCTTTAGGCGTAAAACATTTTGCGAGTAGCTAATGACCTCGGCAAGCTCTCTGATTAAGCCATTAAACATATTTTGCCTTTAAATTTTTTAAGGATTTTACTAAATTTTGCCTAAATTTGGGCATCGATAAGCTTGGTATTTTATAAAAAGAAAATATAAATTTAAAGCTTTGATGAGTAAAAATTCTAGCAAAATTTAGCCTCAAGCCACTCATTTAAAGTGGCTTGCTTGGTATAAATTTAGATCAAATCCGCAATCTCAATGAGCCAGTTTGCCAGCCCTTTTGGCTTTGAGATCATCAAAAGATGTCCGCTATCAAGCTCTTTTGGCTTTGCATTTATCTGCTTTGTAAAACGCTGCTGCACCTCATACGCCAAAGCGTGATCGTTTTTAGTTAAAAGATAAAGAGATGGCTTTTGTGCCAAGCAGCCGTGCCTATCTTATCGCTAAATGCAGCTGCATTCATAGGCGTTTGAAGCGCTGCTAAAACGTGGCTTTACTGGCAAGATGATCTCGCCATTTGCTTCTGGGCTAAGACCTTTCATCGGTGCTTTTTGCACAGCAACGGCGTTAATGCCAGCTTCTTGCAAGTGGCGGATCAACTCAGCGTAGCAAGAGCCATCGACAAATGTGCCATGAACTAAAACGATATTTTTAATCATCTTTTTTAAATTTGTTTGGTTTTGACCTTTTGTGGGCGATGTGTGAGCAAAAGTAGGCAAAATGGCACTTACTGCAAGCAAAGCAGTCGTAGCAAGAAAGTGCCTACGTGATGAAATTTTAGGTATAAATCCCTTTAAAAGGATTGTCAATGATACAAAAAACAAGCGATCTTAATAAATTTTCATAATTAGCTTGTCTGCAAAACTAGCCACGTCTTGCTAAAGTCGCGCGCCGCCAGGTCATCCCTCTTTATCCACAGATAAACTCTACCCTCTCCGTCCCAGTCCATATCGCTATCCCAGTCACTATCTATCTGCAAAAGCAGCTGCCACTGGGCGGCATTTTTCTCAAACTCCGCGATATTTTGGTGGTGATAAGCGCTACCATCGCCGCAGTCAAGGCCATTTGCCACGAGCTCACACTCTAGCTCCATGCCGTCTTGAATGTTGTCAGAGTGACCAAGTAGCTTGTTTTCTTTGGCCTGCCAGCTTGGCTCGATGACCTCGTGATATGCCTCCCACTCCTCCTCGCTAAATTTACCAAACGGTACGAGCGAGCTTTGCAAACTTGGCAAATTTAGCTCGTTTTTAAAGCTAAGAGAGCGTGCGCCAAATGTGAAATTTCCGCCCTCCATGTTTTGTCGAACAAGCTGGTCTTTAGCTGCCTCACTAAAGATCACGGCAAAGCCCTTTTTATCAGCAGGGTCGTAGCCCCAAATGCGTAAATTTATATCATAAAAAAGATAGAGCATGCCACTTTTTGGTAGTAACCCATCGGTGTCAAATTTGCTAACTTCAGCAAAATTTATCTGCGCCACAAAGCTAAGCGCGCCGTTTTCATTTGACGGCCAAGGTACGCTAGCTGGCAGATCAGGCTGTCCGCCAAATTTAGACGCTCCAACGGAGGTATCACCGTCATCTTTAGCCTGCGTATCTATCTTTATAGCATTTTTAGCCATTGGCTTTAAAAACTCAAAAAGTCCCTCCAGACCGCGCTCTTTGCAGCCTTTATAAATTTCATTTAGATCCATATTTTACCTTTCTAGCAAGCATCAATGTAGATGTGATACTTTTTGCAGTGCAAGCAACGAAACAAATATCCAGCAAAGTTGCCGCCCGCTACAAGCACCTCGCGCGCCATTTTGACGTCATATTCATCTCTTTTTGCGTAGTCATCAAAAACCTCGTCTGCGATGCCAAGCTCTAAAAGCTCCTTCGTGCCCACATCGCCCAAAAATGCGCAATAATCATCACAGCACACCACCCAGTGCTCGCCCTGCCAGCTCTCATAGCCAGGTGTTCTATTAAAAAGCTCGTCATTTTTTTTAGCATCCTCAGTGGCGAGTTTGTCGGCGTCCTGCACAAAGGTAGCGTCAAATTTCTTGGCAGCTTCACCATTTGCGATGCAGACTGGGCAAAGATAGGTGACGTCTTGCTCACTATAGACGCCATTGTTGTAATAAATTTCTGTGTTTTTACCGCAACACTCGCAGATGACACTCATATCATCTTTAAATGCGCCAGTTTTTAATGGCTCTGGGTGATAGCGAAACTTTGGCAAGGTGGCAGCCTTTGCCTTTTGGGATAAAATTTGCTCTTTGCTCTTTGGCCTTGGCACCGCCCATTTGTCGCCCTCATCCACAAACTGCACAAGGTAGCCAAGCGTTTTTAGCTGCTTTTTGTCGTTTTTATCGTGTATCTTTAAAAGTAGCTCGTAAGCGCTCTTTTGCATAGACAAAAGCTGATAAAGATCTACTAAAACGCTCTTTGCCTGCATATCCTCGCTTACCTCAAGCTCTTCTTTGAACTGATACAAAGCCTCCACGCTTGTAGCATTGCCATTATTTTTGTAGTAATCTTTTGAAAGCTTTATATATTTTTCTTGAAATTTATCCACAAATAGCCTTTATGAAATTTGCTAAGAATTTTAGCTTTAAAGACTTAAAAGTCGCATAGATGAGTTATTAAAATTTAAAAGAGCGGGATAAAAATATAAAATTGTTTAATTTTTAAAATTTAAAAAAAAGGCACATTAAATTTAGCGTAAAGGAGAGCCACAAGCGAATTTACTTAAACTTTCAACTCACTTGCGACTATAAATTTTACTCTTCATAAGCCCCGATAGAGAGGATTTTGTCTATTCTTTTTGCGACAAGCTCGTTTATATCAAGCTTCTCAAGCTCGGCTAGCTCTGAGATGAAGTAGTTTGCAAGTGCCTTTGCAGCACCGTCTTTATCTCTATGAGCTCCATTTATCGGCTCGTTTATCACGTCATCTATAAGCGATAAATTTTTTAAGTCATCAGCCGTTATCTTCATAGATTTTGTAGCTTGCTCTTGTTTAGCTGGGTCATTCCAAAGTATCGCAGCACAACCCTCTGGTGAAATGACTGAAAAGACAGAGTTTTTCATCATAGCAAGTCTATCAGCCACGCCAATAGCTAAAGCACCACCGCTTCCGCCTTCGCCGATAACGACAGCTATTATTGGAGTTTTTAAATTTGCAAATTCAAATAAATTTCTAGCTATGGCTTCGCTTTGACCTCGCTCTTCAGCACCAACGCCAGGATATGCGCCCGGAGTGTCTATCAAAAATAAGATAGGTAGATTAAATTTCTCAGCCAATTTTGCTACGCGTAAAGCCTTTCGGTAACCCTCCGGATGAGGCATACCAAAATTTCTTTTTAGTTTATTTTTAGTGCCACGACCTTTTTGCTCGCCTATAACGACAGTCTTTTTGCCTCCGATATAGCCGATGTAGCAGACTATTGCTGGGTCATCGCGAAATGCCCTATCGCCATGGATCTCATAGCCATCAACTAAAAATGAATTTATATAATCAATAGCGTATGGTCTATCTGGGTGACGAGCAAGTTGCAAACGTTGATATTCGTTTAAATTTTTATATACTTTTGATATCTCTTTAGATAGGTTCTTATTTAAAATTTCAACAGCATGTTCATCGCCTCTGATCTTAGCATTTGCTATATCTTCATCAATTTGCTTTATGCTCTTTTCAAAATCTAAATAATTTGACATCTTAATCCAACTTTTTAAATATCACGACGCCGTTTGTTCCACCAAAGCCAAATGAGTTGCTCATAACAGCTTTTATATCAGCTTTTCTGGCTTTATTTGGAACGTAGTCTAGATCGCAATCTGGATCTGGCGTTTCGTAGTTTATCGTTGGAGGGATGATGCCATCTCTCATTGCCATTATAGATATGACAGCTTCGATCGCACCAGCACCGCCTAAACAGTGTCCAGTCTGACCTTTGGTTGAGCTAACTGGTGGGCACTTATCGCCAAAAACAGCCTTTAACGCAGCTGTTTCGTTTTTATCATTTACTGGCGTTGAAGTACCATGTGCATTGACATAGTCTATCTTTACACCTTTTGCCATATCAAGTGCTTGTTTCATCGCGCTTAATGGACCTTCAAGTGTTGGTGATGTGATGTGGTGTGCATCTCCGCTCTCACCAAATCCAACTACTTCAGCGTAAATTTTAGCACCTCTTGCGACAGCCGACTCGTACTCTTCAAGCACAAGTGCGCCAGCGCCCTCACCCATTACAAAGCCGTCGCGGTTTGCATCAAATGGCCTTGATGCCTTACTTGGCTCATCATTTCTAGTTGAGAGTGCTTTCATCGCTGCAAAACCACCTATGCCAACGCCACAGATAGTAGACTCAGCACCGATAACTAGCATATTTGTTGCTTGACCGATCATTATGCATTTTGCAGCTTGTGATATCGCATGAGTGCTTGCTGCACAAGCTGTTACGCTTGATAAATTTGGGCCTTTTAGTCCGTGATTTATTGAAACTATGCCACCTAGCATATTTACAAGTGCAGATGGGATGAAAAATGGCGAAATTCTCTTTACACCTTTTTCAAAATATGTGATTGAGTTTTTCTCAATATTTGGCAAACCACCTATACCAGCAGCTGAGCTAACACCAAATTTATGAGCATCAAACTCCTTAAAATTCGCATCAGCCATAGCTTCGTTAGATGCTTTTATGCCAAGCTGTATGAAACGATCTACTTTTTTCACCTCTTTGCCGTCTAAAATGCTATTTGGATCAAAATCAGTTATCTCGGCAGCAATTTTAACAGGGAATTCGCTTACATCAAAGCTCGTGATCTCTTTCACACCTGTTTTACCCTCGCAAATAGCCTTAAAAGAGCTCTCTTTATCAAGACCAAGTGCGTTTATCATGCCAATACCAGTTACAACGACTCGTTTCAATACATCTCCTTAAATCAAACTATGCAAATTTAAATTATTTGCCTAGTTTTTCTATATAATTTACAACGTCTTGAATGCTTACTAATTTCTCTGCTTCGCTATCAGGAATTTCTACTTCAAATTTCTCTTCTAAAGCCATAACTAGCTCTACAACGTCAAGTGAATCAGCGCCCAAATCTTCGATGATTTTAGACTCTAGTTTTACCGCTTGTGGATCTACGCTTAGTTGCTCTACAACTACGTCTCTTACGTCTTCAAATACTGCCATTTAAGGTCTCCTTATAAAAAATGTCTGTTATCTTATAATATTTACGCTTTTATTTATTTTAAATTTCAAAACTTGTTGAAATTTCATTACATATAAAGTCCGCCGTTTATTTTTAGCGTCTCGCCAGTCACATAGCTTGCGTGATCACTTAGTAAAAATGCCACAGCCTCGGCCACCTCGCTAGCGCTACCAAAGCGTTTTAGCGGGATATTATCGCTATAAGTTTTTTTCACCTCATCACTTAGCCCATGCGTCATATCAGTCTCGATAAAGCCTGGAGTTACGCTGTTAAAGCGGATATTTCTACTTGCGCCCTCTTTTGCAAAGCTCTTACTCATAGCGATTAGTCCGCCCTTGCTGGCTGAATAATTCACCTGTCCAGCATTTCCCATCTCACCAACGATAGATGCGACATTTACGACCGCTCCAAAGCGCTTTTTACTCATCACCTTTAAAGCCTCTCTACATCCTATGAAAGCTGAAGTTAAATTTGCATTTATCACATCTGTAAATTCGCTAGTTTTCATGCGAAGCGCTAGCTTGTCATTTGTGATGCCGGCGTTATTTACGAGGTAGCTTAGCTCGCCGTCGCTATCGACTATCAAATTTATACCTTTTATAAACTCATCTTCGTCTGTTGCGTCAAATTTTATCACCGCAGCCTTGCCGCCATTTTGCTCGATCTCAGCCTGCAAAGCGTCTGCTATCTCAGGCTTTGAGCGGTAGTTTATCCACACTTTTAAGCCCATATTTGCAAGCGTCTTTGCGATCTGTGCGCCAATACCTCTGCTTGCACCTGTTATTAGCACGTTTTTTCCGCTAAATTTCATAGATTCTCCTTGGTTTTTGTTTTTAAACTGATTGTAGCTTATGTAAGCTTAACGTCTAAATTTTATCACCTCTTTCCCACTTTATTTTCTTGCCAAAACCTAGAGTGTTGCTAGTAAATTTAACCTTTTCAAGGCTTATAGACCAAATTTTTGGATCCATCGCTTTTGCATAAAAAAATCTTTTAAAGTAAATTTCTCGCTCACTTTCGCTAGCCTCACTCATCGCTCCTTGAAACTGCACGCCCTCTATCTTACCAACGATCTTTGTATCAAGAGCGACCGTGCCAGCAACGAGCTTTGAGTTTTTTAAAAATTTAACATGCGAGCTCTCATCACAGCTAGCTAGCAAAAGGCAAAAATTTAGCTCATCAAAGGCGTAAAACGCGCTAAAAGCGTAAGGCTGCCCATCATCATCAATGGCGCTGACACTTGCAAGATGCATCTTTTTTAAAAATTTAACTATCCTCTCATCCATCTAAATTCCCCTAAAAATGTCAAGAATGGTTTGAAATTTAAAGATGACTATGGCGATTATCAGCACCCAAAGCGTAAAAATAATGAGCTCTATTAAAGTAAATTTATCTTTTGCAACCTTTTTGAAGGCAAGCATTGTTAAAAATGCTCCAAAAAAGCCACCAATTAGCGAAAAATAGTGGATCGCATTTACCTTTACAAAGCTTGGCAAAAGCCCTTTAAAAAATAGTGAAAACATCAAAATGGCAAGCAAATTTGCAAGTATCAAGTAGTAGCCAACGACTGGCAAAACTGGGCAAAGCTTAGCAAAAACAAAGCTTAAAACAGTGATAAGCATCAGCAAAAAGATCCTAGTCCCAAAACAACACATCGCCCGTCCTTTTTTGACACATTTTACAAAATTTTGCTTTATGAAATTAAAAATTTGCCGATTTAGCCTCAAAAGGATTTAAAATGCAAACAAATTTTTACTCTCAAGGAAGCTACAACAATATGAGCTTTTCGATGAAGACTAGCTCAGGCGATGAGATAAGTTTTTCTATGTATGACAACAAAAGTTTGGAGTTTTCAAGCCAGAAAAATGGCAGTTCAAGCCAAAGGAGCTTAACTCTCACGCACGAATACGGCTATGAGTTTGCCTATAAAGGCAACGGTATAGACAAGCAAGATATGAAAGAGATCGAAGAGGCGATGAAGCAAATTCGCCCACAGGTTGATGAGTTTATGAAAAATGTCAAAGAGGGCGACAAGATCGCAGGTAGTAGCCAAAGCATAAGCGAGCTTTCAAACAAGATCAAGCAGATGTTGCCTGACGCAAAAGATATGGATCACAAAAATTTCATAAATGACAATATGCTAAAAATGTTTGACGAACTTTTAGCTAAAAATGATGCCAATAAAAATCTACTAAGTGCGACAAAAAGGCTATTTGACACATTGCTTGATGAGAGCAAAAAAGTATCTTACTACGCATAAATTTAGAGCTTTTTGGCTCTAAATTTTAACTAGCGCCTCTCTTTGATAAAAGAGGTGCGACAAGACTATCACAAAATAAAGCTGAAAAAATAACCCCACAAGCGGCACAAGCGAGATCAGATAAAATAAAAGCGTAAAAACTATAAATTTAACCCCGCCACCCTCAAGCAGTGCTAGCTCAAATTTATCGCTATCAAGCGTGTTTGAGCCAACGTCTATGAGTAAAAGTTTATAGTATATGTAATAAAACGGCACGTTGATGATGAAGAAATTTAAGACCGGTACAAACAAAAGTGGCAAGCAAACGAGCAAGATCCCAAGAAATTTCATGATCTCAACCATCATCACCTTTAGCACTCTAGCCGTGCTAGCCTCACTTTTAAGCACGTAGTTGTAGTGCCTTTTGTTTATCTCTTTAGCTACAACTGGCGTTAAAAAGCCAGCCACGATTAGAGCGATCACGATGCTAATGATGATCGTTAAAAAGGTGCTTAGAACATAAAAAAGTATGCTAACTATCCACTTTGTAGCGCTAAAGCTTAAAATTTTAATAGCTATAAAAGATAGCGTCGAGTTTGACTCTAAAAAGGCGAAATTTTCGTTTTTAGCGCCGTCACTTAAAAAGTCAAATATCTCGCCGCCGCCCCAGATCGTAAGCCACGCAAGGCTACAAATGCTAAGAAAAAGCGGTAATATAGATAGCGTTATAAATTTGGCTGTAAAAAAGTCTTTAAAGCCAAGACGAAGAAGATTTATCATTTTACCTTTTTGTACTCACGCTCAAGTGCGGCGTAAATTTCATCAATCTTACTAACGCCGTTTGATAAAATTTCGCTCATTACTTCGTTATCTTCGCGTCCGTTCCAAATTTTCTTATAGCTACCCTCTTTGTAGCCATTATTTTGACGGAAGCGATTTAGTACGTTTTTAGCGATGTAGCACTCATAAAGTGAGTATAAATTTACGCCACATTTTAAAGACATTGAGAAATAAATTTTAAAAATATCAAAGATGTCATAGTCAAAGCCACTGCACTCATGTATGAGCATCTCAACGTCGTTCATGATCTCATAAATGCTCTCATCTTCGACCTTTAATGGCTCTTTGCAATAGTCGCTAAAGCCACTTGACTGGCAGATATCCTCAGCTAATGTCTCAACATCACCAAGCTGTTTTGCCTTGTAAATTTGTAGCGCTAGGCTCATTATAAAGTGCCAGATATCGACAACCTCGATACGTAAATTTTGCTCATCAGTCTTAGCATCTATGCTCTTCCAGTGCTTCCAAGCAAAGCTATCAATGAGCTCAGCGCACTCCATATATATGCAGCGCCTCCAGCTTATGAGTTTATTTTTATTTGTATAGCCATTTTCCCAACCAAGCCCGTTTGTCTCGTCATTTAGGCTTTGTTGCATCTTTAACATCTCTAAAACAATAGTTCTTTCATCCATTTTTAAACCTTTTAAATTTTAAATGATTATAACAAAAAACAATTAATGCTTAAGCGACAAGCTTGACCCAAATCATCTTAATGCAAGCTTACAAGATGTAAAATCACCCAAAATTTCAAAGGAGAAAAGATGAGAGAGAAAGATCTAGTAGTTTGCAACGTTTGCGGACTAAAAAGCAGCGATGATAAAAATGCAGTTTTCATCCACGCTCACAAAAACGGCGAAGAGGTTGATATCTGCACAAGCTGTATCCCAAGCGTGATACATGGCTCAGGCATGGTCGTAAAATCAAACGAAGAGATAAAGGCTGAAATTTAAATATCGGCCACCATGTGAGGATTTTGTTTTATAAAATCCTCAAAATTAGCTGTGCTCATTGGATATGACAAGAAATATCCCTGCATCTCATTACATTCAAGTCTCTTTAAGAATTCTATATCTTCAGACCTTTCTACACCTTTTGCGCTAACTTTTATCTTCATAGATCTCGCCAAATTTATAATTGCTGCAACGATCTGAGCATCAATTTTACTATTAAGCGCTTGGGTAACAAATTCGCTTGCTATTTTTATTCGGTTAATACCATATTTTCTGATATAGACAAAAGACGTATATCCAGAGCCAAAATCATCTATACAAACATCAACACCATTTTTCTTTAAAATAGTGAAAATTTTATCAAGAGTATCTTCATTGTTTTTCCAGATTTCTTCACTAAATTCTAGCTCAAATTGCTTTGGATTTAAATGGTGAGAATGTAACGCGATCATAAAATCGTTCACAAATTTGTCAGAGGTGCTTTGGATTTGAGCTACGTTTATACTTATTTTTGGAATCGTTAGACCACTACTTTTCCACATAACAGCTTGTTCTATTGTTTTTGAAACAGCAAGTGTACAGATATCGCCTAATATCTCACTATTTAGGCTAGCTATGCTCATAAAATCTCTTGCATCCATTAGTCCATATTCTTGTGATTGCCATCTCAAAAGTGCCTCAGCGCATACCATCTTTGAATTTTTTATGTCAAATATAGGTTGAAAATAAATGTGATAGTCTTCTTGCAAATTTGACTTTTTAAGGGCCAGTTCAATGCTAGAGCTTAGATGCGTTTCCTTACTAATTTTGTCGCTATACATCATAGGATTTAATGTCGGATTTTTCTTGGCGTAATACATTGCCATATCAGCATTTTTTATAATACTTCTTGGACTCGCGACATTTTCTTTTGTAACAACATGAATGCCTATAGCGCACTTAATGCTAAAATGGTATCTTTCTAGCTCAATTGGCTTTTCTATGGCATCTTTTAGTGCAATACCAAGATTCATACGTTTTGTATGACTGTTTAATTCCATCCTTGCTAATACTATAAACTCATCAGCACTAATTCTTGCGATAGTCTCTTGCCTGTTACAAACTTCAAGTATCCTTTTTGCAACTAATTTTAAAATTTTATCTCCCATCTCATGGCCATAAGATGTATTTATGTTTTTGAAATGACTTATGTCTATATAGTAAATCGCAATCTCTTCTTTACTATGAATCCTTTTGCAGATTTTATCAAGCTCATTTGCTATAAAATTTCTATTGCCAAGATCTGTTAAATAATCTTTTTCTGAAATATCTTGAAGTCTCAAATTCGCAAGCATAAGCTCGTTTGTTCGCTCATGCATTGATTTTTCCATCTCTTTATGAAGATTTTTTTCGTAATCAAGTATTTTTTTACTAGCAAGAGAGCTTTTAATATAATAATTAACCAAAGCATTCACAACTAAAACAAATAATGTTATAAGCGTACTAAAAGATGCAAAATTTCCATGAACAAGCAAAGGTAAAACAGCTATCAAGGGTAACCATTTTGAACCCATTGATATACCTTTGTCATCACTCATGACATATTTATTTTCTTTTTTTAGATGAAAAGCGCCTATCATTAAAAGGCCAAACGGTACAAGATACAAGTAATCCATTTCAAAACTAAAGTCGGTATTTGAAATTTGATTATAAAAAATAAATAAATTTAGCATCGTGAATAAGATGCTTGCTGCTATTAAATAAAAACCGCTAATTCTGATGCGAAGTAAGTTGCTTGTAAAGAGTTCGCTTAAAGTTACAAAAAGTATAAGAAAATTTATTGCCAAAATTGAAATCAAAACAATATTTGACTCGTCTTGTATCATTAGTAAAATATCTATTTTTTCTATGGCACCATATACTAAAATACCAATTAATAAAAAAACACTTACACTATCAGTGACAATTGCTAATTTCTCTTTGCTATCTGCAAATTTTGAATACAAGAATATACTAACTCCAGCCAAAATAGCAATCATAGGTATCATAAAGAACACATCAAGATAAGCATAGCTGGTATGATCCCGTGATAATACATCTTGATTCATCACGCGCAGCGCATCACAAACTGACCATAAAAATACACCAAAACAAATAGCTAGCCAATGAATCATCTTGGTTTTTACTCTATCCATAGATATATAAATTCCAAAAGTAACTACAAAAAAGCTAATCAATATGAAAGCTTTCTCAGCCATGTTGTAGTTTAGCAAAGATGACAATTGAGCCAATATAAACAATGCTACAACCAAAATCAAAATCCATTTTCGTATGCCAGTCATAGATGATCGTGATATCAGAAAAATAGTATCCCCTTATATAAATATAGTCCAAATTATACAAGAAACGACTTTGCTTTTAGCTATAATCCTTGAAAAAAGCAAACAAGCAAAGGTGTATCATGAAATGTAATATCGTCATAAATGGCCAAAATTTAATAGATTATAAATCATTTATTTTATTTTTTTCAAAAGCAGCAAGAAAGCAATATTTCATAAATACATTTATGATTTTTACTGAAGCTATCATAGCTGGCTTCGTTGTAGATATGCTATTAAAAAGTAAAATTTTTACAATTATTGGAGTTATTTTTGGCATATTTTGGATCATTTTTTATCCAATTTTTTTAAAAAAAACTCGAATTGCTGCTTTAAAAAAAATTGAAGTTTCGGACCTAGAAAAACAGATGGTTTTTGAGGTAAATGAAGATTTTATAGCTTATTATGAAAACGAGCCAAAAGAAAACGAAAAATTTAGTTTAGATAAGGTGAGTGAAATTTATGAACTAAAAAATATTTTCATAGTATTTTTATCTGAAAAAATCCACCTTATCATTCCAAAGGATGACATAACTTCAAAGTCGATAAATAACTTAGCAAAATTTTGCAATAAGTACATCTTAAAATTTGAGGACTTTAGCTCACAAACTATACTTCAATAGTGCTTTTTATTAGCTCCTCAAAATCATTTGCACCCATTGGCTTACCCCAAAGGTATCCCTGCACTTCATCACATCCTAGCTCTTTTAAAATTTCAAGCTGAGTTTCATCCTCTACGCCTTCTGCAATAGTCCTTAGTTCAACATTTTTAGCTAAAGTTATAACACTTTTTACTACATCTTTATCTATATCGTTTTTAGCGATATTATCTATCAGTTCTTTAGCGATTTTCAAGCATTTCATAGGATATTTTTTAATATAGCTCATCGATGAAAAACCGGTACCAAAATCATCAATAGAGATGCCAATGCCTTTATTTGAAAACCGAGAAAGTGCATCTTGCATCATTTCTTCTGCATTAACAAGGCTTGCTTCAGTTATCTCTACATCCACACAAGATGCCTCGATACCATACTCATCTATAAATTTTATAATTTCAGAGGCAAAATTTACATTGTCTATCTGTTTTGGTGAGATGTTTATACCTATTTTTAATTTTGTATTGTACTTTTTATTCCAAAAAGCCATTTGCTTTATAGCTTCTCTTGCAACCCATTTTCCTATGTCATTTATGATAGAACTCTGCTCAGCTATCGGGATAAACTTGGCTTGATCAACTAGTCCTTTAATAGGAGAATTCCACCTAATAAGCGCTTCTGCTCCAACTATTCTTTTATCCTCTATCGTGTATTGAGGCTGAAATTTCAGCTCAAACTCGTCATCAAATTTTATAGAATTTAATAGCAACTCTATATAGTTTCTATCTTGAATAATATTTTTTATATCGCCATAAAAAATATATTTTTGTGAAGCATCCTTTTTGGCAGCATCAAGAGCTGCTTCTGCTTGCATAATAAAATCATCTGCTAAAATTTCGCTAGTAAGCGTTGAGCTAATACCGATTTTTGCATCTAAGACTATTTTATAGTCGTCAACTACAATTGGTTCAGATATAGCTTTTAACAAATAATATAAGAATTCCCTATAATGCACATCTTCATTTTGTTTTATAACCACTATAAAATCATCTCCACCAGATCTTGCAAAAAGTGAATTCTCTTGTGGCAATATAGAGCTAATATTTAAAGCGAGTTTCACTAGTACATCATCACCAACATAGTGCCCATATGAGTCATTTATTACCTTAAAGTGGTTGATATCAATACTATAAATATCTATTTTTTCTCCAAGTGCTTTAGACTTTACCATCTCTTCGAGTCTCGCGATAAAATATTGACGGTTTAAAGCATTTGTTAAATAGTCATATTTGCTAATCTTTAGTAGGTGCCTATTTGTCTCTTCTAGTTTTTTCACATTGTCTTCTATCTGATCGTTTAGCTTTTTTTTGATGTATCTTTCATGCTTGATCAAAATATCCATTTTTCTAGTGCTAGAAACGGTATAAGTTAATGCCCCATATGCAAGTAATGTAATCATAACAAAGAGCCACCACATAATATCTATCTTCGCAGAGAATAAAATCATACCTATCAAGAATATAATTAAAACAGCAAGTTTTTGCCTTAGAATTTTTTCAAAATCTTCTCTATGTGCTCTAAATTTTAAATTTGCTTCGCCTTCTCTTAGATGAAGAGATGCTGTAAATAAAATAAAAAATGAAATTTTAAATGCAATGTCATATCCGAAAAAAGATGTATCATTTCCCCAAAAACTCATAACGGTAAAAAATACATCATATGTGCTTATCACAAAAAGAGATAAAAGACACAAAAAAAGTGATGCTCTTCTTTTTGAAAAATTGATAGAGAAAAATATAACAAATAATGCACAAAACATCACTATATCCACAACAATGTAGAGTAAATTAAAAAATTCTCTTTGTGTTAAAATTCGACTAAAACTTTCATCAAGAACCACAAACCATACAAAACTTAAATAAATTATAATAATTGCAGCAGAATCTATTAGTGCTTGCGAAACGAACAAATTTTTAAAATTTTTAATCAGAATATAAAAAGCACAAAATGCAAACATAAAAAATGACACAATATATGAGTCTTGTATCAAATCAGTCTTGGACATAAACTGACTAGCAATATCAAGCTTATCATATACTATCCAAATAATATCAGCCACTATCCAACAAGCAAGCCCAAGTATTATGTAAATCCAATAAGTTTTTAAATTTTTAGTTTCTCTTAGTTTAAAAAAAATAAATGCCATAATCATAAAATCAAACACGCAAGATGTTATATCTGCATAAAAACCGCCATTAAATAAATAGCTAGCTATATATGCACAAAAAAGTGCAACAACAAACAAAAATGATACTTGGTTTTCGTTGCTTATTTTATTTATCATGTCCATTTACCTATTGTTTTCAGCTCTTAGCTGCCACCTTTGCCACTCGCCGCTATCATCGACGTCGTTACCGATAGCCTCGTACCTAGCGTAAAAATGCTCAACAAATTTCTTGCACTCTTCATCTTTTGGCAGATAGCTCTGCTCATCTTTTTGACAAAATTTCTCCAAAAACGTGCTCGCATCAGCTTTTTTGGCGTATGTTTGCGCTAGATCGAAGTAGTTTTGTAAGCAAATTTCTTTAAATTTAGCGTAGGCTTGCTCGCTCATATCCACGCTTAGTTTGCCGTCAAATTTAAGCACTCCAGCCCTAAAAAGCAAGCTAAGATGTATGAGCCCCTCGCAGTAATAAGCCCTCACCTCATCGACCTTTCGCCACGCGATAAGACCAACCGCGCGAGCTATTAGCTCATGAAAGACGGCCATTTTGTACTCCGCCTCTTCGTGCAAGAAAAAATTTACCAGCCCACCAGTCGTCGCCTTGTACTCTTCTATAAATTTAAAGACGCCACTTTTATTCATGCTCATCTCAGTATCAAGTCCGATAAAGAGGATGTGGCCAAACTCATGGCCGATCGTTGAAATTTCATATACTTTTTTCCAAATTTTTGGCTTTAAAAATAAAATTTCCCTACCAAAATCCAAAAATTCCTTACTAAAAATTTCAGCCCCAAGCTTCATAAAAGGCTTTGCCTTTGCGCCTTCATAGACGTGATTTACAAAGGCAAAAATTTTCTTGCCGCATTTTGCGCTCACACTCTCGTCATTTGGCACGACTTGAGCGCTAAAAAGCCCGTTTAGCTCCGCTGCGTAATAGATCATCGGCACGCTTATATAAAGCTGCGTTCTAGCGATATTTTCGCTAACTGCCTTGTTTGTCTCGGCGTTATCAAATTTGATCTTTTCGCAAACTCTTTTGTAAGTTTTTGCTACTTTTTCTTTAAATTTAAGCTCGTCAATGCCCTCGCTATCAACCAGCCTGATGTCCCACTCAAGTGCGACTGCGTGCGTGTAGGCATCCTCGTAGTACTCCAGCGGATGGCCTGGCTGAAGTGCTCCTTTTACCTCCATCCACGCTATCTCGGCCTCTTGCCAAGCGTTTATCACTTTAGCATTATCCTCCTCACAAAAGGCGTTTTGCAGCTTTTCAAGGTATTTTACGTAGGATTTTTGCTCGTCATTTTGGGCTAAATTTCTTAAATTTTCAAGATTTTTTACAAATACTTTTTTAAGCTCTCTAACCTCATCTTTAAAGGCAAGCGCGTAAGGCAAAAAGCTAAATTTCTCGCCCTCTTTGCAAACAGCACCATACGTTCTATCAGCCCTTACGCCGTTAGCGTCACACTGAAATAAGCCGTTTTTAGTGATAAACTCATTTGCCTGGCTTAAATCTTTAAATTTAGCTTCAAACTCTTTATTTGTAGTATCTATTATCTTATCTTGCCATGAAATTTGCCACGCATTTAGACTAAGCCCAAGCTCGTGCATAGCCTCTACAAAGGCTTGATAAAATGGGTCTAAAATTTGCTCATCACGTGCCTTTTTTATAAGCTGGGCATGCAGATTTTCATATAAATTTCTAACGTAGCCATAGATCAAATTTAGCACGCGTTTTTGCTCGTCCTCGCCTAAATTTAGCTTTTTTAGCTCATTTTGAAGTGGATCAACTTTAAGATCAACTATCCTTCTTGCAAGGGCTAGCTTTTGGCTTGGTGTGCCAGTAAGATCACAAATTTTCACAGCCTCATTTATAAGCTCGTTGTCTAAATTTTTATAAATCGCGTTTAGCTTGGATTTTTGCTCTTTTGTAAGTTCATTTAGTCTTTTAAAATCATTCATCTTTTCATCCCTTAAAGTTGCAGGATTTTAGCATAAAGCCATTAAAATTTGCTACAATTTACCAAAAATTTAAAATCTAAAAGGCAAAAAATGGACATTTTAAAGGACTTTGGCGAGCCACGCATCAAGCAAGTGATGCTGCCAAAAGATACAAACTCAGCTGGAAATATCTTTGGCGGCTGGATAATGAGTCAGATCGACCTTGCAGGTGCTCAGGCAGCTAGAGAAATTTCGCCTGAGCGAGTTGTGACAATTTCGATGAAAGAGATCATATTTAAGCAACCTGTCTTTGTTGGCGACGTGCTAAGCTGCTATGCAAAGATCATCGCAGTTGGCAAAACATCGATAACAACGCAGATAGAAGTGACTGCACTTAGGCTAAATGACGGTGGTTTTAGAGAGACTATACACGTCACAAGCGCGACTGCGACCTATGTCAGTGTGACAAAAGACGGACACAAAAAACCGATAGATGAGAAGATAAAAGAGCTGCACGGCTTTTAAAATTTGGTTGCAATTTATGCAGCCAAAACCCTAAATTTATCACTATTTTTAAAAGAATTTGAAAAAAATTGACTTCAAAAAGGATAAATTTCAACTTATTTAAATGCTTTATAAAGTAAAATCAGCCCTTACACTTTTTTGGGAGAAAGATGAAAAAATCACGCTTAGGGCTTTTACAAACGCATATTTTAGATATCTTAACACAAGATGAGCTGGAGAAATTTGAGTTTAAAGAGCTGCCAAAAACAAGCACGATCTACACCGAAGATATCGAGATCATCATTTTAAAAAGCGGCTCAGCAAAGCTCTCATTTTTTGAAGATGGCGAGGAATTTATCCTTTATCATTTAGAAAAAAATAACATCGCCATACTCGATGATAACTGCGCCTTTGAAGTGCTTGAAGATGCCCAAATTTACGTCATTAGACTGGATAAAATAGGTGAAATTTTGCACAATCAAAAAGCTGCAAGTGAGATCCTAACAACCACGCTAAACACCATCATCGTGCAGCGCCAGATCACAAAGTCTATACTCTTTGAGGACGCAAAGGGCAGGATCGCAAATTTCTTGATCGAGCTTGCAAACGAGCAAGATCTAAAACAAAATGGCTATCGATACGTGTTTTTGCCGTTTTCTCTAAAAGTGCTCTCAAGCTTTGTTGGTCTCAAGCGCCAAAGCGCCTCAACAGCCTTTAATGAGCTTATCAAAGACGACATCATCAGAAAGATCACACCGCACGAATTTCTCATCATCGACCACGAAAAACTTGAAAGTTACACGAATTAAATTTTTTACTATAAGCTAGAAGATGTTAGATAGCTTTTGACTAGATATACTAGAAGTACGCATTTAGCGCGTACTTCTAAAGATATACCAATCAAGAGCTATATTTATTCAAAGAGTTATTAAGCTTTTTTCTTCATATCAAATTTATTAGCCATGAAGCCAACAAGACCAACAAAGAAAAGACCACCGCAGATGTTACCAAGTGTAACTGGAAGCAAGTTTTTGCTTAAGAAATTTGTCCAGTTGATGACATCTAGTTTATCAGCTGTAGTGTGAAGTAAAGCTGCTGCAGCGTTGATATCGCCACCACTTGCTGCTATATAGTGAGCTTTAGAGATGATAGCTTCAGTGATGATGAACATATTTGCAACGCAGTGCTCCATTGAGCAAGCAACGAATGCGCCGATCATCCACATAATGGCAAAGAATTTACCAGATAGGTTGCTCTCGCTTGTCGCAGTCCAGATAGACATACAAACAAAGACGTTACAAAAGATACCGCGAAGAAATAGCTCATGAAATGGTGCTGTGATCTTGCCAATAGCTGCTGGTACAAAGTGTTGCAAGATGTAGCCGTCGTATTTTAGTGGCAAACCTGAGTAGTAGTACATATAAGCGATCAATGCGCCACCAACGAAGTTAAATATCCAAACAATTACCCAGTAGCCTATGGTTTTGCCAAGTGGTAATTTGCCATCATATGCACTAACACCGCTTAAAATAGAGCTAGTAAATAGGTGACCACCATAAAATACAACCATCATGAGGCCGCAGCTAAATGTGATACCACCGATGAAGTTTGAAAGACCGATAGACTGTTTTTCAGCCATACCAACTGTTGAGTGAGCCCAAAAAATATCACCCATTGCAATAGCAGCTCCAGCCATGATAGCAAGAAATATAATGCTTACAAGTGGCGTATGAGCTTTATGCTCCATAGAACTTGACACCGCTTGAGCGGTTTCTGCCGGATTTAACATCACGTCTCCTTTTTATTTGACCTTCTTTGATCTATAACAAATATAAAGCAAAGAAGTAGTGCCAAAGATAGACATTTTAGCGTCAAAATTTAATGTTTAAAAATTAGTTTTACACTAAATTTCAAATCCAAAATGATCAAATTTATCTTTAGCAAACCCCAGATTAAATTTAGCTCTTGCTAAATTTAACCAACTAAATTTTTATCAATCTCTACAATTCTTAAAAAAGCTTTTCTGGCACTTTTTTTAGCCTGCTCGCTTAGCCCCTCCTCAAAATCAAGGACATTTTCAAGCAAGACACTAATGCCAAGAAAAAGCGTCTTTGGACAAATTTTACGCAAATAGCTTAAAAGTACCGGCGTTGGTAGGTTGTGGGTTGAGTAGATGTAGTCTCTATCGTCACTTAGATCAAAAAACTCTATCTTATCCTCATCAAAGCCGCTCATCGCATCGACTACTATCAAAATGTCAGGCGCAAATTCTCTAATAGCTGAAAATTCATTCTCAGGCACATCTTGCCCAAAAAAGACCTTCCACTCTTTTAGCTCAGTTTCTACGATGCGGCCGACTTCATTGCCAACATCATCATCACCACGCATAGGATTACCGATGCAAAGGATGGCCTTTTTCATCAAAAGTCCTTCTTAAGCACGATATATCCCTCTTTTAAATTTGCCAAAATTTCTTTAAGCTTACACTCACAAAGCTGCGGCAAGAGTCTAGAGATATGCTCAGCAAAAATTTCAACTTCAAAATACTTGCTTAAATTTCCGATCTTAAATTTCACATATTCGCCTGAGTTTTTGATCATCTCGTCAAATTCCTCATCACTTAGCTCTAAGATCTTCTCGCTAAAATCAATCGTACCAACGCCGTGTCCCACGCAAGTGGAGAAAATTTTTATCTCCTTTAGCTCGCGTGGAAGCTTCTCGTTGTCGTCCATATGCCTTTTTGTAAGCTTATAAACTTGTATCATCTTTTACTCCAAACCTCACTATCAACATCAATCGCAAAATTTTTACCAGCTTTTGCATATTTTAGATAGACATCGTTGTGTAAAAGTGCCATACACTCAGCATATCTAGGATCATCTTCTTTTTTGATAGCTGCTATAACCGCTTCACGTGCAAGCTCTGGGTTGTGGATATCGCTTGAGGCTTTGATAGCGTCCATATATTTTTCAAATAGTGTTCTACCAAAGATATAACTCATCAGCCTTTTACTTTCAGCATGCAAGTCACGTTCAAACAAGATATCGCCCATTACTGACTTTTTAACTGGAGGAGGCGTAGTGCTGTCGTTTTCATAGCTTTTTTTGTGTAGCTTTTGATCAATGATGCCAAGAGCCATACCTAGACCATAAATAACACTCGCTGGGTGTGGAGGGCAGCCTGGGATATAGACATCAACTGGTATGATCTTATCTATACCGCCCCAAACGCTGTAAGCGTCGTGGAAAATTCCACCAGTACTTCCGCAAGCACCAAAAGCAACTACGATCTTAGGATCTGGAGCTGCTTCATAAGCACGAAGAAGTGGGTAATACATCTGTCTTGTGACTGGTCCTGAGCAAAGCAAGATATCAGCGTGTCTTGGGTTTGCTACAAGCTTAAAGCCAAAGCGCTCTGGGTCCCACATCGGTGTGATAGCCGCGAAAATTTCGATCTCACAACCGTTGCAGCTTCCGCAGTCGATCCTATAAACGCTAAAGCTTCTTTTGATATTTTTTAAATGCTCTAGCTTTGCAGTTAGGTCATTTGCTGTTTTTATGTCCTCTGGGACTTGATATAGACTCATTTTATAGCCTCCTCAACGCCTTTTGTTAGCCTCTCAGCAGATTGATTTTTCTTGCACTCTGGGCAGATAAAAAGATACTCTTTTGCCTCTTCAAGTCTGCCTGGGAGTAAATTTGCTGTGCCAAGCTTTTCAAGGGTGAAATTTATAAGCCTTTTTGGCGTAAATGGTTTGCCGCAGCATTTGCAAGTTTGCATCTCAAGCTCGCCTCTTTGGATAAGAGCGCTCTTGTCAAATTTAACCGCAAGCTCAAAGCTATCACTTAGGCGAACAGCTCCAGTTGGGCAAACCTCATCGCAGCGACCGCAGAATATGCAGCGACCACAGTCAAACTGCCAAACAAGCCTTGTTTGCTCATCGTTCATCTTAAGCTCTATTGCGTTACTAGGGCAAGCGATACCGCAAGCTGCACAACCTATACAAAGATCGTATGTATAGTCTGGCTGACCGCGGAAATTCTCAGGCACAATATATGGCTCAAATGGATAGGCGTATGTCGCCTTTCCATATTTTTCTGTGATGTCAAATAACTTCATCATCTTAAATCCTTCTTACTAACCCCGCCATCTTGACAGAATTTTTTAAGGTCTTTTTCTGTTAAAATTTTACTTTTTTTAGTCCTTACATCAACCAAAGTAACACGCTCGGTACATGAGTAGCAAGGGTCAAGTGAGCAAACGATAAGTGCAGCGTCACTTATATTGTTTCCTCTAAATTGATACCTTAGGCTTGGCCAGTTGTTATATGTCGCAGCCCTACATCTCCAGCGATATACTTTTTGAGCGCTACCTTGCATGATCCAGTGAACGTTCTCACCACGTGGTGCTTCATCATGACCAAGTGCGAAATTCTCAGGCTTGATCATAGTCACAGGATCGATCATGATCGGAGTTTGAGGCATCATCTCAAAGCATTGGCGGATGATGTGGATAGAGCTTTTTAGCTCTTTATATCTAACCATCTCACGAGCAAAAACGTCGCAACCATGCTCAACTGCTACTTCAAATTCTATCTGTTTGAAGAAGTCGTATGGGTGATCGTAGCGGTTATCGCGTTTAAAGCCAGAGCCTCTCATGTTTGGACCAACTGGGCTAAAGTCACGTGCGATTTGGCGGTCTAAGATACCTACACCTTTCCAGCGTCCGATTTGGCGTTTATCTTCCAAAACTGCATCCCAAATTTCTGAAATTTGAATATCAAGTTTGTTGATGATCTCTAAGCCTTTTTTGATCTCATGGTTTGTCATATCGCGTCTTAAGCCGCCCATAACGACGTTGCCGTATGTTTTACGTCCGCCAGTTACAAGCTGAGCTAGCTCCATAGAGTACTCACGAACCCTAAAGATGTGCATAAAAGCGTTGTAGTTACCAGTGACCTCACAAGCTAGACCGATATTTAAAAGGTGGCTGTGAAGACGCTCAATCTCAAGACAGATGACGCGTATAGCTTGAGCTCTTAGTGGGATTTCAAGCTTGATAGCTTTTTCTGCTGCTTCGATACAAGCTATAGCGTGAGCATAACCACAAATTCCGCAAACGCGCTCTGCAAGATAGCCCATTTGATCATAGTTCATTCTGTTTTCAGCTAGCTTCTCCATACCGCGGTGTTGATAGAACAAGCGATAATCAGCATCGATGATCTCGTCGCCATCACAGAAAAGTCTAAAGTGACCTGGCTCATCAGATGTAACGTGTAGTGGTCCAAGTGGCACATCAACTACTGCATCACCTGTTGGGAACAAAAACTCCGCATCAGGCTCATCTCTGTGATCTACTGGATCAGGGCGGTAGCGGTAGTCCATAGCATCTTTTCTAAGTGGGTGAAGTCCGTCTGGCCAGTCATCACTTAAAACTAGACGTCTTTTATCAGGCAGACCCTCAGCTACTAGACCAAACATATCATAAGCTTCTCTTTCATACCAAACACAAGCTGGCACAAGCGGAGTAACTGATGGAAATGTTGGATCGCTTCCTGGGATAAGGGTTTTAACTGTGATAAAGCACTTATCCTCAGCTGCAAAATCATCCGCCTCAGTCATCTTGCTACCTTCCATTGAGATAGCATAGTAAAGCGCATAGCAGCCATTTATCTGGCGCTCGTCGTTTGGTATCATGGTGCTTATAAAGCCACCGATATCATAATAAAGTGTTTTAACAGCTAGTGGAAGATCATTTCTATCCACCAAAACTGTGATCTGATCGTCTGCTTGACGAGTTACTTCTAAAATTTTTACTTTAGTTTTTAGGATTTCAACAAATTTATCGCCTCTCATTTTAAAGCTCCCATCATTATATTAACACCGTTATTTACTAGCGTATAAAAGCTATCTACGTGCCATACGCCAAAGATTATGATAAGGGCACAGAGTGCTATAAGAGGTAAATTTTCAAATAAACTCATCTCTTTATTATGAACAACCACACCTTTTGGCTCGCCAAAGCTTGCCATGTTAAAGTGCGCAAAGTCAGCTATGAAAATAACTGCAAGTGCAATAGCAAATAGCGCAACTGCGATGTATTGACCACTTGTGATAGCTCCAACGAAGACGTTATATTCGCTAACAAATATAGCAAATGCTGGAACACCAACTAGTGAGCATACAGCTGCACCAAACATAATAGTTGTAATAGGTGCGATCTTAACCATGCCGCCCATCTTACTCATATCTTTGTGGCCGTAAATTCTTGCTATGTTACCTGTTGAGCAGAAAGCCAAAGCTTTTGTGAAGCTGTGAGCTAAGCAGTGGAATATCGCTGCAAATAGACCAAATTTACCGCCAACACCAAGTGCAAATGCGATAACACCCATGTGAACGATTGAGTGGTATGCAAACATTCTTTTTACGTTGTGTTGTCTTATTAGGAAAAATCCTGCTACAAAAAGTGTGATAGTTCCTGAAACGATCATTACGCCTTCAACAAAGCTAAATCCAACTGCTTGAGCTGTGATAGCGTAGTATCTTAAAAGTGCAAGCATCGCACATTTTAAAAGTACGCCTGATAGCAATGCTGAGATAGGTGCTGGACCTTCAGCGTGAACGTCTGGCAACCAAGTGTGAGTTGGAGCTAGACCAGCTTTTGTACCAAAACCAATTAGCGCAAACACAAAGATAAGTTTTGCTGCATCTGGATTTAAATTTTTAGCGTTAGCCATTATGCTTGAAAACTGCATAGAAGCCTCTCCGTCTCCTAATGTGCTATATGTAGCTGAGTATAGAAGAACGGTTGCATAAAGAGCAAATGCTAGACCGATTGAGCAAAGAACGATGTATTTGTAACCACTCTCTGTTGATTTTTGATCTTTGTGTATAGCAACCAAAAATACAGAAGCTAGTGTAGTAGCCTCGATAGCTGCCCACATAAACGCAACGTTGTTGCAGATAACGCTTAAAGTCATTGTAAAGATAAATACATGGCTTAGTGCGTAGTATTTTTTAAGATCACTTAAGTGGATATGTCCATCTTCAAGTTCCCATCTCATATAGTGGATAGAGTAGAAATTTACTATAAATCCAGTTACAGCGATAAGCACCAAGAAAACACAGCCTAAGCTATCTAAGAATAAAAATTTATCAAAACTATAAAAAGTTCCGCCACTTAAAACTTTAAGAACATTGTTAAGTAAAGCCACTGATGTCGCAGCAGAAAACAAGACATGAAGTCCGCTAAGTACTGCATAGTTTTTAGGACTTAAAAACAAGATCAAAGCACCAAGGAGCGGTAAGATAAGTATTAAAGCTAAACTATCCATCTCTAACCCCTTAAATTTGAAGCTTTAGAAGTATCTAAGCTATCATAAGCTTTATAAAATCTAATCGCTAGAACGCTCATGATAATAACAGCAAATATCGCATCTGTTAAAATTCCAAGCTCAACTAGCTCATGTGAGTTGTAAGCCATTAGAGCAAGGCTTAGGTGGATACCGTTTTCAAACAAGCAGTAAGCTAGAATTTGTTTTATAAATGAGTTTCTTAGCATGAAGCCAAAAATTCCCATCATAAAGACTGTTCCAGCAGCGATTAGCATGATCTCTTCTTTGATAAGAGAGAATTTTAAAAATATAGGGTGGATACTCATTGAAAGAGCTAGAGAAAATCCCATAGCAATAACAGGACTTACAAAAAATCCACCAACTGGCTCATCTTCGCTAACTACGCCAAGTTTTTTGATAAGCCAGAACAAAATTCCTGGCACGAAAAGAACTTTGGTAAAAAACGCAACGATCGCCCAAGTTTTTAGCTGCTCAGCGTTAAATTTCTCAGATAGCAAGAAAAATATACTAACTAAAAGTAGTGTCTCTATCGCATAAGCGATGATTGAGAGTTTCAAGCTTCTAAGACCAAAAACCGCAAGCGAAGTTACGATCATGCAAATGGCTAATATATCTAGTGTTTGCATCTCACGCTCCTACTACATAAAGTGTTAGTGCAACAAACGAAATAGCAAGTGCACCAAGAGCATTTTTGCGTAAAGATGAAGTCATTTTAAAGCGTGGTCCAAAGTTGTCTATAAATACAGCTGCGACGTAAAATACTCCAGTTTTTATCACAAAAACGATAATAGCTAAGAAAGGATTGCTAAAATTCCATGGCTCAAATATGCTTAGGAAGAGTCCGATCATAGCAAACTGTTTTAATATAAGTGATGCTTGAACTAAGCCAAGGTCGCTACCAGCATACTCGCCAAGAACACCCTCTTGAAGCTCTTGTTCTGCTTCAGCTAAGTCAAATGGCTTTCTACCAGTCTCAACATACATACACCACAAAAATGCGATAGAAGCAACGGCAAAACTTGGAATTTGATATCCGATAACGCCAGTTCTTACCATCTCTTGGATCTCAACTAAATTTGATGTTTTAGCTGCAAGCATAACTACGATTAAGCACATAATCATAACTGGCTCAACATAAACACCAAGCATTTGCTCCCTGCCGCCACCTGTTGCCGCAAATGGGTTGCCGCTATCCATTGAAGCTGCACCAAATACAAATCTAAGTAGCGCACCAAGATAGAGGATAACAAATATATCTGAGTAAGCTCCAAATACAGTGTCTTTGCTATAAGTGATAGGTATAGCAGCTAGCACTGCAGCTGAAGTTGCAAAAAGGAAAAATGGAGCCCATCTAAATACCCAGTGAGAGCACTCAGGGACGGTTCTTCCTCTTCTAAAAAGCTTTATAATGTCGCGATATGTTTGAAAGAAATCGCTACCTTGTTTTGATTGAAGTTTAGCTCTAAGTTTTCTTGCCATACCATCAAACAAAGGAGCTACCAAAACGATAACGACTACTTGAAATATCATTAAAAGTATAGTTTGCATTTTCGTCTCCTAAACTAAAAAGTAGCTCACAGCAAGTATGACACAAAGATATAGCAAGATATAAAGTGTATATACATTTGTATAACCACTTTGAACGATACCTAGCTTATCAGCAAATTTCACACACCATTTAATGACTGGCTCATAAAACATTCCCCACCAAATATCTTTTGGATGGTTGTGATACTCAACCGCGTCAAAATAATTTCTAGTAACTACTTTTTTATCAGCTCTAAATAGCCATTGCATAATCTTTCTAAGGTCGCCAGTGAATGGACCACCTGTCATTTGCATACGTGAGCTATATTTAAAGCCACAAGCCCAAGGATCAGTTTCGCGTGGTTTATCTCTGTTTGCTTTCATAACAGCAAGGATGATAAATGGCAAAATCATAGTTGCACATAGGACTAAAGCGATAAGTGGAGTTGAGATCATGCTACCCATAGGTGAAGTTACATTTATAGCACCAAGGCTAGCTTTATAGTCGCTTATAGCGATAGAATTTACAGCTTGCATGATGTAATCAACTATATAGTTTGCGCCAAGACCAAAGCCAACACAGCCTATCATTAGGATGATCATACCAAGAACCATACCTATCGGACTCTCTTTAGCATTTTCCCAAATTTTTTGATCTCTTGGAGTACCTGCAAAGATAACAGCGTAAAGTTTAAGGTGCATACCAACCAAAACGCCTGTTAGCGCAAGAGCTACGACGCCAAGTGTAAATGCATATCTAACTAATGTTCCTTCTCCCATCGCACCTTGAAGCATACCTTGATATGTAAACCACTCTGAAACAAAGCCATTTACTGGAGGTAAAGCTGCGATACCCATGATACCTATAAACATACCAAGGCTTGTCCATGGCATCTTTTTAGCAAGACCACCAAGGATGTCCATATTTTGTGTATGAGTAGCGTGGATAACTGAACCAGCACAAAGGAAAAGCAGACCTTTAAATATAGCGTGATTGACTACGTGGTAGCAACCTGCTAGAAAACCTACTGCTGCAAGTGTTAAATTTCCAGCTGCAACGCCGTAGATACCAGTACCAAGACCTAGCAAGATGATGCCTATGTTCTCAACTGAGTGGTAAGCAAGCAAAGCTTTGAAGTCGTGTTGGCAAAGAGCGTATAAAACACCAAATAGTGAGCTAGCTGCACCAAGAGCGAGTATTGTAAGACCAAAATATGTGCTAAGTGGTAGGTAAAGTGTAAATTTAACTAGTGTAAATAGAGCAACTTTAATCATAACGCCTGACATAAGGGCTGAAACGTTTGATGGTGCTGCTGGGTGAGCTTGTGGAAGCCAAACGTGGAATGGCCACATACCAGCTTTACTACCAAAGCCAACCAAGAATAGTATAAATACAGCAGCAGAAGCGCCAAATGGCATCTTAACACCCATAAATGCGCTAAATTCAAAGCTTCCTGCGTAGTAAGCTGTGATAAGCAAGCCACAGGTTATACAAAATGCACCGATTTGTGCAATACCAAGATATACCATAACCGCTTTAAGTGTATTTTTACCGTCATTGACGATGATAAGAAATGATGACACAAGAGTCATAAGCTCCCATAAAACAACAAAGCAAAATACATTATCAGCACTGATTACTAGAAGCATTGAAAGGATGAATGTGTTAAACAAACATGCAAACACACCAACATTTGCTTTTTTTATGTACTCTTCTGCATAGCTCATACCATAAACACTACTTGCAAATCCGATGAAAACAACAACAAAGCTGAAGAAATTTCCAAGTGGATTTAGCGCAAATTTTGGCGAATACAAAAAGCCATCCATAAGAGCAAAGCTATCACTTACTCCCATATTTGCAACGAAGTGACACATCGCATAAAAGCAGCTTATAGCACTTAGTCCAAAACCAACTTTAACAGCGGCTTTTGGAGCGCAGTAGAGCAAGATACTAACGACGGCACTTACAAGAAATAGCATATAAACCGTAGTCATCTTATGCTCCTTGTCCGTTTAAAATTTTAGTAGCAAATTTATTCGCTGCATCGTAGTCTATCCTCTTGCCAAGCTTATGTTTGCCCTCTTCTGGATCAACCATTATAAGAGCGCTTGTTGGACATACATCAACGCAAGCTGGTCCATTTTCACGGCCAAAGCACATATCACATTTTACCGCGATGTTTTTTGCGCCTGATTGTGACTCTACTTCAAGATAGTATTTTGGCTCGACAGCGTAATTTACTGAAGGCATAAGCTCTGCACTTGAGCTTATCGCACCATAAGGGCAAGCGATCGTGCACATCTTGCAACCTATACAAATTTCCTCGTGAAGCTCGATGCAATTATCATTAAATCGCAACGCTCCAGTTGGGCATACATTTGCGCAAGGGCCATCGTCGCATTGTCTGCATTGAGTCGGCATAACACCGCTAGCTTCTCTTAAGACGCTTAGCCTTGCACGTGATAGTTTGCCGCGTTCATAAGCACTTTTAAAACATGCAGCCATACAGGTCGCACATCCTATGCAGCGTTTAGAATCGGCAATCACAAATTTATGTTTTTTCATAAATTCCTCCTAAAAAACAAGGCAAGACCGCCCTGCTCACTAATAGAGTGATTGTTAATCACATGAATAGAGATAGTTAAATTTTTATTTAACATCTCAAACGCTCCTTCCTGAAATTTTTGAAACAATTCTATAACTTCTGGCGATTAAATTCCGTCAGCTATCTGACAAATTTTGTATTTTTGAAATTAAATTTTTATTTTATATTAGTTTAAGATATGCTATTAAATGGCGTTATTATCGTATGATTAATCAAAAAAGATTAATATTTCATAACGGATAATTAGTAAAAAGAGTAAAATTATCTTAATTAAGTTTAAATTTAAAAATTAGTTTTTTAAGCTTTGGTTAATTAAATGAAACTGAAATTTAAAAATCTAAAATATAATCCAACCTTTAAATTTAAAAGGGTTGTTGATGGAAATTTTTATAGTCATAGTTTTATTTATCGCTTCAGTTTTTGCTTTTATGAAATTTGCCCCTGTTTTTGGTGGCAGACCAGATGCCAAAAGCCAAAAGCTGATAGAGGCTTCGCCAAATTTTAATGGCAAAGTTTTTGTAAATTTAGAGCCGACAATTGATATGGTAAAGAAAAGTCCGCAAGCGTCTATGTTAAATTACGTCCCTCAAGCACTCTTTCCACCAAAAGGCAAGCTACCAACTAAGCCTTTGCCAAATTTAAAATTTGACGCAAACGCTCTCAAAAATGGCGAGTTTATCTGGCTTGGGCACGTTAGCCTAATCTGCAAGCTTGATGGCAAAACCATCATCACAGACCCCGTTTTGCACCGAGCATTCCCTCTGCCAGTTGGCGGCAAGCCCTTTGCCTACGAGCACGCCATCACCGCTAGCGACTATCCAGAGGTGATCGACGTCGCCCTCATCTCGCACGACCACTACGACCATCTTGACCATAAAACGATCCTTGAGCTAAAGGATAGGATAGCCAAATTTCTAGTGCCGCTTGGCGTCAAAGCCCACCTCGTAAAATGGGGCGTGGATGAAGGCAAAATTTACGAGTTTGACTGGTTTGGTGATCTAAAAATAGGAAATTTAAACTTCACTTTTTGCCCCTCAAGGCACTTTAGCGGGCGTACATTCAAAAGAAACACCACACTTTGGGGCGGCTGGGCGGTAGAGGAGGCTGGCTTTAGCTTTTACTTTAGCGGAGATGGCGGATATGGCAAGCATTTTAAGATGATAAATGAGAAATTTGGCGGCTTTGATCTAGTTTTTATAGAAAATGGCGCTTACAGCGATGGCTGGCCTTACGTGCACATGAAGCCAGAGGAGTCAGCGCAAGCGCTAAAAGATCTTAAAGCTAAGCTTGGCGTGCCGGTGCATTGGGGTAAATTTGATCTTTCTTATCACGCTTGGGATGAGCCGATCAAGCGTTTTGAAAAGGCGGCTACAAAACTTGAGCTAAACTACGCGACACCGATGATCGCAGAGGTTTTTACCGTGCAAAATCCACCTAGAAAAAAGTGGTGGGATGAAATTTAGGAATAAAATTTGCTCTAAATTTTAAAATCCAAAAGGAAGTGCAGATGAAAATTTCTGAAAATTTATCAAATTTAAAAAATGCCATCGACAAGGCAGCGAAAAACGACCTTGATGCAAGCGCTACTGGAAGCTTTTTGCAAAATTTAGAAAAAGCGAACAAAGAGACGGAGAAGATCTACGAAAAGCTTGAAAAAGAGCTGAAAAGCGACGCGCAGATGTTTAAGCAGTTTGACTTCATGCAGATGATGACAAAGCTTCAATACGGCAACTTAAAATCAAGCGAGCGTGAAGAGCTGATAAATAAAATGAGCAAGATCGCCAAAGAAATTTAGTCGTTTAGTGTGGCTTTGCGGCGAGCTAAATTTGGCTGTTTTGCGTAAATTTATGTGGTTTTTTGCTGAGTAAATTTGCTAGAAAATACAAATTTACTCGCTTAGTGGCTGTTAATATCCTCACATTTGCCACATCTTTTGCCAAATACCTGTTGCACACTGGGCGTATTGCCATCGGTATATCACATGCGCAAAATTCAAGCAAATTTCTGAAATGCTTTTAACTTCTAAATTTAAGCTAGTCAATCAATAAAGGCAAATTTTAAAATTTCATGAGCGAGTAATTTCGGCTCTGATTTTAGTGGCAAGCTTTGCGAGACCTAAAATCAGTAGTCAATTCTTAGGAGTAAATGGAATTTTAAAATTTGCAAAGACAGCTTTATTAAATTTGTAATTTTTTTTATTCAAAATGGTGACAAGGGGACTTAAATTACGAAGCCGTCCCCTTATCTCCCTTTAGATCCCTCAATCCCCTCGCACGTTAGAGGAGCATGCTTTAGTGCTACGCACTGCATGCGTTTTATGACAAAGAAACTCAAGCAAATTTTAAAATTTCATGAGCGAGTAATTTCGGCTCTAAAATTTGAGCTAAGCTGCAAGCGAAGTCAAATTTTAGTAGTCAATTCTTGCGAGCGAATGGAATTTTAAAATTTGCAAAGACAGCTTGATTAAATTTGTAAAAGAATAATTTTAAAGAATACCTATTTATATATGTAATTTTACTAGAGAGAATTTAAGAGCCAAAAAGGCTCTTAAATTTTAGTGGAGTTCGCTCCAGACTTTGCGTTTCCAAAGCCAAGCAAAAATTCCTAAGATGAAGAAGTAGATCATGACATAAAGTCCTGTGCTCTCGCGCTCAGCCTTTTTGCTGTCGCCTACTTTTTCTATGTAAGATACTATGTCGTCTTCAGCAGCTTTGTTTAAGCCAACTCTAGGCATCGCAGTGCCTGGAAGCATCTTTTGAGTATCGTTTATAAATTTATGCAAGTAGTCTGCACCTTTTGAGCGGATCATCATAGATAGATCAGGTGGGTTTGAGCCCATATATGCTGCAAGGCTTGCTTTATTGCTAAGAGTATATTTTTTATCATACTTCATATCGTGGCATCTTTGACATGCATCAGCAAAGACTTTCTCGTCAGTGATCTTGCTCTTTGCATCCGCGTCAGCTGATACTTTTTTAAGATAAGCAACTATATCAGCAACCTCAGCATTTATATCGCCGCCAGCACCCATAAATGCAGTCATCGGATAAGGATGCTCGTCGTTAAATTTATGAGATAGTTTTACAGCCATAGTTGGATTTTTGATAAGTGCAGCCAAAAATCTCTCGTCATAAATTTTACCAGCTGTGCTAAGATCTGGTGGCACTACGCCAAAGCTTTGGCTAGCTGTCTCAGCGTCCATACTAGCTGGCATACCAGCTGCTTCGATGCCGTGGCATCCTATACATCCAGCTGCTCCAAATGTCTCAGCGCCTTTTGCAGCGTCACCTTTTACAAGGTCGATCGAGTTTATATCAGCCCAAAAAGCTGTGTAGTCATCAAGAATTTTTTGTGCTGTCTCGACATCTTTTGTAGCTGCATCGATGCTAGCCTTGTTGCCGCTAGCTTTTGCAGCCTCAAGCGCCTCTTTTTTCTGCTCTAAAAAGTGTTTTGCGTAGTCAGTATCTTCTTTTGAGAAGTTATACTCGGCATTTGCAGTGTGCGGATGAAGCTTTGTATGAGCGTAAGGCTCGATACCCCAGTATAAAATACCTGAAAGGATAACAACGATGGCAAAAATTTTAAGCTCTTTCATGATTAGCCCCTTTTTCTTTCAAGTATTGTGATAACTGGAAGTGCGATTATAAATAGCACTAAAAATAGCAGTGAAGCATAAAATCCTATCCAGTCGTTGATGCCGCCTGTTGGGAGCTTGCCATATATAGATAATACGATAAGGTCAGCAACTAGCACCCAAAACCATACGAAAAATAGTGGTCTTTTGTGAGCTGGAGCTACAAGGTCGCTTCTGTCAAAGAGTGGTATAAGCATAAACGCAACGCCTGCAAAGGCAAACGCGATAAGACCGATGTTATAAGCTGAAATTCCTGCTATATCAAAGAAGAAGCCACGTAAAATTTCATATTGCCACAAAAAATACCACTCTGGATAGATGTGTGGTGGAGTTTTTAGTGGATTTGCTGGCTCAAAGTTGATAGGATCCATCGCAAAGCCAAAATGATAGCAAACGAGATACATAACAAATATCATAAAAAATGATACATACATGAAGTCTTTTGCCAAAAATCCTGGCCAAAATGGTATAACTTTAGCTTTTGCTCTGTCACCGTGTAGATAGACCTCAGCCTCTACGTCAAAGTCGATATCTTCGCTTGTTAGGTTATTTACGTGCGGAACTCTTAGTGAGTAGAAGTGGATAACCAAAACAACGATAGTTACAAGTGGTAGCAAGCATACGTGAAGCATGAAAAATCTTGTAAGTGTCGAGTCGCCAACTGCATAATCGCCCCTGATCCACTCAACCAAAGCATCGCCGATAACTGGCACGCCACCAAAGAGCTGAGTGATAACAGTAGCCGCCCAGTAGCTCATCTGACCCCATGGGAGCATATAGCCGCTAAATGCCTCTGCTGAAAAACAGATAAATAGCACCATACCACTTACCCAAATGACCTCTCTGCCTCTTTTGTATGAGCCATAGTAAAGTCCAGTAAGCAAGTGGATATACATGATAAGAAAGATAGTCGATGCTGAAATCGCGTGGATATGACGCCACAGCCAGCCGTACTCGACCTCTTGCATAATAGTGTAATTTACGCTATCAAAGGCTAAATGTATGTCTGGTTTGTAATACATCATAAGCAAAAAGCCAGTGATGATCAAAAGTAAGAAAAGTGTCGTTAGGATAACGCCCATAGCCCAAAGGAAATTTATATTTTTTGGGATCCAGTATTCGCTAACTAGAACCTTCATCAGTTTTGTAAAAGCTAGGCGCTGGTCAAGCCAGTCAATAACGCCAGTTGATTTATGAGATAAAGACATCGCTAACCTCCTAAGCTTTAACTACTAATTTTTCATATTCTGGGCTTGTTTCGCCTAGAACTAGCTTGGTTCCATCTATCTTAAATGGTGGGATATCAAGCGGTCTTGGTGGAGGTCCGTATGTCTGTATGCCATCGACGTTAAATTCGCCGCCATGACAGGCACAGACAAAAATTTGCTTGCTAGACTTGTACTCAGGGATACATCCTAGGTGTGTGCAAAGTCCGATAAGAACTACATATCTCGCATCTCCAACGACAACATCTCTCTTGTCGTTTTTAGCCATATCTGGACTTTTTTTGAGGATAAAAATAGGCTTTTTACGCCACTCAACCTGTCTCATCTCGCCATCTTTGATCGGGCTTAGATCGACGGTTGTAAAACCAGCAGCTTTTACGCTAGGGAGCGGATCCCAGGTCTTTTTCATGGCAACTAGTGACATAGCGCCACCCACAGCTGCCACAGCACCAAACGCAAGGCCGATAAAGCTTCGTCTTTCTTGCTTTACTGACATTAATTTCCTTTCTATAAATAAAATTTAAACGATTATACTCTCAAAAAATTAAAAAACTATAATCTCACAATATAGTTTGTAAAAATAAAGTGAATTTAAGCTTTTTTTACACTAAAATTTGACGTAAATTTACCCAGAAATATCCATATATCGTGATTTTAAGCTTTTTATAAAAGAGAAATTTGATCTAATGTCTAAACGTTAAGATAAAAAAATTTTCTATTTTAGAGCTTGTAAAATAGAAAATTTTAATAATAAAATTTATTAATCTTAAAAAATTATAAATAGCAACTATTAAAAATGAGCAACTTTGTTTTAAATTTTAAACGCCAGTTAAATTTTAAAACCATAAAAGGCTTAAATTTAAGCCTTTTTCTCGCTCATTTTTATATAAATATGTAAGATGTCGATCGCTGCTGGCGTGATACCTGAAATTTCACTTGCCGCAAAAAGCGTTGGCGGGGCAAATTTCTCAAGCTTTTCGACCACTTCGTTGCTAAGGCCACTTATGCTTCTAAAGTCGAAATTTTCAGGGATTTTCACATCCATCATATCTTTCATTTTTTCTATCTGATTTTTTTGCTCGCTGATGTAGTGCTGATATTTGCACTCGGTTAAAATTTGATCCATGCTCGCATCGTCTAAATTTACAAATCTCTCATCAAGCTTTCTTAGTTTCTCAGCCGTAAAGCTCTTTCTAGCGACTATCTTTTGAAGGGTCACATTTTGACTGATCGGCTCTTCATCAAGGCTTGCTAAAAGCTCTAAATTTGCCTTACTTGGCGTGATCTGAGTCTCATTTAAAAACTCTAGCCCATCTTTTAAATTTCTTCTTATATTTTCGATCTCATTAAAAGTCTCATCATCAAGCAGTCCAAGCTCATGACCATATCCACCAAGCCTTAAAATGGCATTTTCCTCACGCAAAAGCAAGCGATACTCCGCCCTACTCGTAAACATCCTATATGGCTCTTTTGTCCCTTTTGTGACAAGGTCATCTATCAAAACGCCGATATACGCCTCATCACGGCGCAAGATAAGCGGCTCTTTGTTATCCAGCGAAAGCGCTGCATTTATACCAGCCATTAGCCCCTGAGCGCCGGCCTCCTCGTATCCTGTCGTGCCATTTATCTGCCCAGCCAAGTATAGCCCTTTTATCTTTTTGGTCTCTAGGCTATGTTTTAGCTGTGTTGGCTCGACGTAGTCGTACTCGATGGCGTATCCATGCCTTACTATTTTGGCATTTTCAAAGCCCTTTACAGAGCGGAGCATCTGCACTTGCACCTCGTAAGGCAGGCTCGTTGAAAAGCCGTTTATGTAGTACTCTGTCGCTTCAAGGGTCTGAGGCTCGATGAAAAGGTGGTGTCTGTCGCGGTCGCCAAAGCGGTTTATCTTATCCTCTATACTAGGGCAATATCTTGGTCCGATACCCTCGATCTGACCTGTAAAAAGTGGCGATTTGTCGAAATTTGAGCGAATTATCTCATGCGTGGTTTCGTTTGTATAGGCGATGTAGCATGGTAGCTGCGTTGGGGAGAAATTTTTAGTTCTAAAGCTAAATGCAACTGGCTTTGCGTCGCCATCTTGCTTCTCTAAAATTTCAAAATTTATCGTTTTTGCGTCGATCCTTGGGCATGTTCCAGTCTTTAGCCTGCCTAAATTTAGCCCAAGCTCCCTTAAGCTAGAGCTTAGATCCTTTGCGCTTAGCTCGCCCACGCGGCCAGCTTCAAGTTTGTTAAATCCAACATGGATTAGCCCGTTTAAAAATGTGCCAGTTGTAATTATCACTTTTTTTGCGTTATAGATGTTATTTAGATGGGTTTTAACGCCAGTTACCTCGCCATTTTCGCTTAAAATTTCAGTGGCGATCTCTTGAGAAATTTCCAAATTTGGCGTATTTAAAAGCAAATTTCTCATATAAACGCGGTATCTATCCATATCGATCTGAGCGCGGCTACCACGTACTGCTGGGCCTTTGCTCTCATTTAGCACGCGAAACTGGATACCAACAGCGTCAGTCGTAAGTCCCATTTGACCACCAAGCGCGTCGATCTCTTTTACAAGATGTCCTTTAGCAAGGCCTCCGATGGCTGGATTGCAGCTTGCAGCGCCTATTTGCTCGGCTAAGATCGTGATCAGTAAAGTTTGCTTGCCCATTCTAGCAGCCGCAAGACTTGCCTCAATGCCAGCATGTCCGCCGCCAACGACGATGATTTCATAGTCCATGATAAATTTTTCCTTATTTTTGATAGGCGGATTTTATCAAAAAGCATATAAAATTTAAATTTTTTAAAGAAATTTCACCACAAAAATTTATGGCTAGAGTTTTTTATTAATGATATTTTAAATATTTTGCTGTTAGATTTACAAAATTTAAAATCCAAAAAGGCTTTATTCATGAGGAATTTACTAAAAGTCACTGGCTTTTTGCCCTACCTTGCGATCGCATTTTTAAACGCAAGTGTCGATCTAGCGCACAAAATAACCATCCAAAACGTCCTTTTAAAGACCTACTCAGGCGATACGCTTTTTATCCTAACAGCCGTTATAAATGCGATGATCTTGCTTCCATTTATATTTTTATTTTCGCCTTCAAGCTTTATAAATGACAAATTTGCAAAGACAAAGGTTATTAGAATTTGCGCCGTCTTTGGCGTTGTTATCAGCGTTGCGGTGCTTATTAGCTACCTTTTGGGTGCTTTTGGTGTGGCATTTGCGCTCACACTCATACTTGCCGCTCAAAGTGCGATCTACTCGCCTGCAAAATACGGCATCATCAAAGCACTTGTCGGTACTGAGCGACTTGGCACAGCAAACGGCGTCATCCAAGCGCTAACCATCGTAGCGATACTTGTTAGCTCATTTTTATTTTCATTTATATTTGAAAATTTATACATCCAAGGCGAAAACTCAGAAGAAATTTTAAAAAGCGTCTATCCTATCGGCATCTTTTTAGTCGTATTTAGCGCACTTGAAGCATTTTTTGCCTACAAGCTACCTTATATCAGCGAAACGAACGAACAAAGCGGAGAATTTGAGCTTAAAAAATACATCAGCCTTAGCTACTTGAGAGAAAATTTAAAAGAGGTAAGATCAGATAAAAATATCTGGCTAAGCATCGCAGGTCTTAGCATATTTTGGGGCATCTCTCAGATCATCATCGCAGCCTTCCCAGCTCACTACAAGGCAGTTTTTAATGACGATAGTTCGCTAGCGGTGCAAGCTATCCTTGCAGTAAGCGCCATAGGCATCGCATTTGGCTCATACGTGGCTGGCTCTATGTCAAAGCTACACATCGAGCTTGGCATTGTGCCGATGGGCGCTATTGGTATATTTTTCTCGCTTTTATTTTTCGCATTTGGCTCAAGCATCGGCGTAGTGAGCCTTAGTTCATTTGCATTTGGCTTTTTTGGAGGCATATTTATAGTGCCACTAAATGCGATGATCCAGTACTTTGCCCCACAAAAGAGCACCGGCAAGATAATGGCGGCAAACAACTTCTTGCAAAACGTCTCAATGCTGCTATTTCTAGCCATTGGCATAGGCTTAGTATATTTTGAAATTTCAACCACTGGCCTCTTTGTCTTTACAGCGCTTGTTTGCTTGCTCGGCAGTTTTTACGCTATTTTGCAGCTTCCACACCTTTTTACAAGGCTGCTTTTGTTGCCATTTTTAAAGACAAAGTACCGCTTTTTTGTTGAAGGACTTCAAAATTTACCGCAAAGTGGCGGCGCGCTACTTCTTGGCAATCACATCAGCTGGATCGACTGGCTCGTACTTCAAGCTGCAAGCCCAAGGGGCATAAGATTTGTCATGTATAGAACGATCTATAACAAATGGTATCTAAAGCAAATTTTTAAATTTTTTAAAGTGATCCCGATAGGCGCAGGCGCTAGCAAAGAGTCGATCGAGCTAGTTAGAGAGTGCCTAAAAAATGGCGAAGTGGTCGCACTTTTCCCAGAGGGTCACATCAGCTACAACGGCCAGATAAATGAATTTCAAAAGGGCTTTGAGCTTATCATCAGAGATCTAGAAGAAATTTGCATCGTGCCATTTTACCTTCGTGGCCTTTGGGGTTCGAGCTTTTCAAGGGCTAGTAAATTTTACAAAGACCTCACTTCTAAAAACGGCAGACGCGACATCATCGTCGCCTTTGGCAAACCAATAACTACATTTATAAACGCTGCAAAGATGAAGCAAAAGGTGCTTGAGCTTAGCTTTTCATCGTGGGAGAGCTTTATCTCAAGACAAAAACCACTAACGAGCGAATGGCTAAATAACGCAAAAGAGGATAAATTTAAAGAGTGCGTGAGCGACAGCACTGGGCTAAATTTAAGCAATTTGAAATTTATAACCGCCGTTTTAGTCTTTATCAAAATTTTCAAACGAGAGCTAAAAGATGAGAAAAATATAGGCATTTTACTACCTAGCTCAAGCATCGCAGCAATAGTAAATATGGCACTTCTTGCCATGGGCAAAGTGAGCGTAAATTTAAACTATACGCTTAATGAGACCTCGCTAAATCACGCCCTAAGAAAAGCAAATATAAATACAGTCATCACCTCTAGCAAATTTCTTGAAAAGCTCGCACTTAAGGGCTTTGATCTAAAAGATGCGATGAGCGGTAAGGCTAAATTTGCAGAAGATCTCTCAGCCAGCGTCTCAAAAAAAGAGAAATTTTTAGCACTTTTAACTGCGTTTTTTGCTCCAACTTGGCTCATTAAGCTTTGCTATTTTAAGCGTGTAAGCTTAGAAGATACGGCTACCATTTTATTTAGTAGCGGCAGCGAGGGCGAGCCAAAAGGCATCGAGCTAAGCCATAAAAATTTACTTGCAAACATCAAGCAAATAAGCGAACTTCTAAATTTCAAAAAAGATGACGTGATCTTAAATTCACTCCCAGTATTTCACTCATTTGGCCTAACAGTCACCACACTTATGCCACTTTGCGAGGGCATAAAAATGGTAAGCGTGCCTGACCCAACAGACGGAGCAACTATCGGCAAAATGGCCGCAAGACATAGCGCCAGCATCATCTTTGGCACCTCGACCTTCTTTAGGCTCTACACCAGAAACAAAAAGCTTCATCCGTTGATGTTTCAAAGTGCCAGAATGGTCGTAGCTGGGGCTGAAAAGCTAAAACCAGAGATAAAAGACGAGTTTAGGCTCAAATTTGGCATAGAAATTTATGAAGGTTATGGCGCGACCGAAACGGCACCAGTAGCTGCAGTAAATATGCCAAATATCCTAGAAAAAGAGAGCCTAAAAGAGCTTACATTTAATAGACCTGGCAGCGTTGGCATGCCTCTACCTGGCACCATCATAAAAATAATCGACCCAGAGACGCTTGAAGAGCTAGAAACTGGCACAGACGGACTCATCGTCATCGGCGGCTCGCAGGTGATGAAGGGCTATCTAAACGACGAAGCCAAAACAAGCGAGGTCATCACGCACATTGACGGCGTTAGATACTATAAAACTGGCGATAAAGGCCACATCGATGAAAACGGCTTTGTGTTTATCGTAGATAGATACTCAAGATTTGCCAAGATAGGCGGCGAGATGATAAGCCTTGGAAGCGTCGAAGAAGAGCTTGCAAAGGTGCTTGGGGGCGACGTTGTCTTTAGTAGCGCAAACGTGCCAGATAGTAAAAAGGGCGAAGCGATCGCACTTTTAGTAAAAAGTGGCACAGAGCCTGAAAATATCGAGCAAATTTTAAAAGAGAGCAACCTAGCTCCGATCATGACACCAAGCTATATATTCATCGTTGATGATATCCCAACACTTGCAAGTGGCAAGGTTGATTTTAAGGGCGTTAAAGCTCTAGCGGTCTCACTTTTAGCGGAGTGAGCCGCCTAGTTTTTATGATGCTTTTTAAGCAAAATTTCGTTTAAATACTCGGGCAAAATCTAAAAAAGGAGAATAAAAATGAAATTTAAAAAGGTATTATTTGCATTTATTTTAGGTGCATTTGCAGTTTTAGCAAATGCCAGCACACTAAAACCTGGCGTTTTGACCGTCGCTACTGAGGGAACATATGCGCCATTTAGCTACTATAACGACAAAAATGAGCTTGTCGGATATGACGTAGATATCGCAAAAGCTGTAGCAAAGAAGTTAAATTTAAAGATAGACTTTCTAACTGCGCCGTGGGATGCGATGCTAGCTGCATTTGACTCTGGCAAAGCAGATGCTGTGTTTAATCAAGTGAGTATCACTGACGAGAGAAAGAAAAAGTATGAATTTTCAGAGCCATACACCGTTACATATGGCGCGATAATTGTCGAAAAAGATAACAACTCTATAAAGTCGTTTAACGATCTAAAAGGCAAGAAAAATGCCGACTCCGCCACAAGCAACTGGGCAAAAGTCGCAGCAAGCTACGGTGCTCAAAATGTCACAGTTGACAGCTTTGCAAAAAGTATGGAATTGCTAATAGCAGGTCGCGTGGATACAGTTATAAGAACAAATGTAGTATTTTACGACTTTTTAAAAGAACGCCCGAACGCCCCTGTAAAGATAGCCACAACTGGTACTGACAAAGACTACGCGGGAGTTGCTATACAAAAGGGTAATACCGAGCTTAAAGAACAGATAAATAAAGCGTTAGGCGAGCTTTCAAAAGAAGGAAAATTAAAAGAAATATCTCTAAAATATTTTGGTATAGATGTATCAAAATAGTAAAAATTTACGCCAACTTTTTAGCTGGCGTTTTGTTTAAATTTAGCTAGAAGATCTAGCTAAATTTGTTACGCAAAATATGGTTTTATCTGCTCGATCCAAGCTGAAATTCTACCCTCTGTCTTGTCACTTTGGTTATCAGCATCAAGCGCTAGACCCACAAATTTACCATTTCTTACGGCATCAGAGCCATCAAATGTATAGCCATCAGTGCTAACCTCGCCCACTACCTTTGCGCCAGCTTTTACGACCTCATCATAAAGCTTTGCCATGCCGTTACAGTACTCATCTGAGTAGCTCTCGCTATCACCCATGCCAAAAACAGCGACCGTTTTGCCACTTAAATTTAACGCTTTAAAGTCAAACGCGTCCCAGTCGTCTTGCAAGTCGCCACTACCCCAGGTCGATGTGCCAAGGATGAGCTTATCAAAGCTATTTATCTTTGCCCCATCCACATCAGAGACGTTTAAAAGCTCGTTTTCAAGCCCCAAACCCTCGCTTATAAGTTTTGCTGCATCTTCGGTATTTCCCATGCTGCTTCCAAAAACTATACCTATCATTTTTATCCTTTTTAAAAAATTTTACTAATAATCGTATAAGGCACGAGCTTTATGCACCCTCTTGCAAAGCAGTGCCTAACCTCAACGTGCCGCCTAAATTCCTCATTTCTAGGACAAACGATATAAACCATCTCACACTCGCGACCAAGCGCGCAAACGGCCCTATCTATATCGTCGTTTAAATTTCTCATATCATCAAAGCTCACCCTTTTAAAGCTTGGCATGACGCTGAGTAAATTTTTGCCATCTTTTTTGACCGAGATGACGCCGCCATTTAGCACGACCTCTTTGTCCTGATGGCGGAGGCGTATTTTATCATAAACAAACTGGCAAAACATCTGCGCTGCGTCAATGAAAAACTCAAATTCTCCGCTTCTATAAAGCATCTTTATCATCTTTGCAGCTGCCATCTTTGGCTCTTTTGCTACAAATTTCAACCCTTTAAAATCATTTTTCAAATAAGCATTTATAACGACGTTTGAAGGTATGCAAAAGCTATCAACTGGTTTGAAATTTAAAAATTTATCACGCAGTAAGAAATTTATCCTAGCCTCAAAAATATCTTTGAAATTTAGAAATTTAGCGTATGAAAGCGGGATCTTTAGCTCGCTTTCAACGCCAACATTATAAAGTGCGATGAAAATTTTCGCACGCGAAAGCTTGTCAAGCTTTGCAAAAATACTTGGAGTTATTTCGCCAATATCTGATAAAAACCCGAACTTCATCGATTATTCTTTGCATCCAAATTCCTTATCTAGGCCAAAGACCTTACAATACTCGCAAAATACGCAACTAACGCTTCTTTTTGCACAAACGATAGGGATATTTCTCTTTTTTGCTTGAGTTTTAATAGTCTTCATCGTGTTGTGGTTTAAAAAGCTAGTTAGCATCACCACGCACTCGGTATCTTGCGGGATCGGCTTGCGATTTACGCGGTTTTCGTTTCTAGCGTCCCAGTGCTCTATCTTTTCAGCTCCCAAATCATGCAAAACAGCCTTAATAGGCGTGATCTCATCTGCTCCGATAACTAAAACTGACATAACAAGCTCCTAAAATTTATTCGTTTTATGATAACGATTATAAAAAAGCTTAGCTAAAATTATTCTTAGTTATGATATTTATTATCACTTATTTGTAGAAATTTGTAACGTTTTTGGTTTTTTAAAAAGGCTAAATTTAATTAGCCTTTTTAAATTTAACCGCCGCAACGAAAAAGATGACAAGCCCAACCACTGCAAAAAAGCTACCAACGTTGCCGATATTTTGCTCTCCAAGGCGAACTATCGTCTGATGTCCTATGAGTGCGCCAGCTCCTATGCCGATATTGTAAATAGCTGAGTATATCGCCATCGCAGCGTCCGTGGCATTTGAGGCTAAGCTTAGCACCTTTATCTGAAAGCTCATATTTATCCCAGCTATGCCAAGCCCCCAGATAAAGGCAAGCACAAGCATAAAAGTCTCATTTGTAGCGATCAAATTTAGCGCAATCAAGCAGGCTAAAATGATCGCTATTGAGATAGCTGTAAAGGCATTTGGTATGAGCTTATAAAATTTAGAGAAAAGCGCGCTTGCTACGATACCAGCGACGCCAAATAAAAGCAAAAATATAGTTATAAATTTACCATCAAAACCGCTTATATCTTTAGCAAATGGTTCAATGTAGCTATAAGTGCTAAAATGCGCGCTGATAACGATAGCAGTTAGCAAAAATACCACCATCAAAAAGCCATTTCTTGCAAGACCAGGTAAGCTCTTTAGCGAGCCTGAGTTTTTGCTAGGTAAAAGTGGCAAAATTTTATATAGCCAAGCGCCAACGCCCACAGCAAAAATTCCTATAAGCCCAAATGTGACACGCCAGCCCAAGCTATCGCCTAAAATCCTGCCAAGTGGCAAGCCAAGTATCATCGCCATCGATGTGCCAAGTGCTAAAAGTCCTAGAGCTTGCGAGCTTTTATTGATAGGCGCAACTCTAACAGCAAGCGAGGCGGTGATCGACCAAAATATGGCGTGTGAGATGGCTATTAGCACGCGAGCTATGACTAAAACAGTAAAATTCCAAGCGACTGCGCAAAGTGCGTGAGAAGCGACAAAAATGATAAAAACCTTTAAAAGTAGCGACCTTCGCTCTAAATTTGCAGTTAGCAACATAAAAGGTAGCGAGAGTATCGTCACACTCCACGCATATATCGTGATGATGAGCCCCGTATCAGCCGTACTCATGCCAAAATCCTTTGCTATATCGCTTAAAAGCGGCACCGGCACGAACTCAGTTGTATTAAATATAAAAGCTGCAAAAGCTAGCGCGATAACCCTTAGATAGGCTATTTTATGAATATTTATCAAATTTTCATCCTTTTTACTTTGCTCTTACAATATTAAAATTTGACTTACATCTTAGTTATTTATAAATTTTAATTTTTTAATGATAGAGATTAATGACAAATTTTGGATTTTTCTTTTATAATAAAGCCATTTTTAAGATAATTTTAAGGCGGAAATATGTCAAAAATAATGAAAACTATGGATGGAAACGAGGCCGCAGCTTACGCGTCATACGCATTTACCGAAGTAGCTGGAATTTACCCTATCACTCCTAGCTCGCCTATGGCTGACTACACTGACCTTTGGGCAGCGCAGGGCAAGAAAAATTTATTTGGTATGCCAGTAAAAGTGGTCGAAATGCAAAGCGAAGGCGGCGCAGCTGGCACGGTGCATGGCTCGCTACAAGTTGGTGCGCTAACTACGACCTACACAGCTTCTCAAGGCCTACTTTTAAAAATCCCAAATATGTATAAGATCGCAGGCCAGCTCCTCCCTGGCGTCATCCACGTCTCAGCTCGCTCTCTAGCAGCGCAGGCTCTTTCAATATTTGGCGACCACCAAGACATCTATGCCTGTCGTCAAACTGGCTTTGCTATGCTAGCAAGCGGCTCAGTGCAAGAGGTGATGGATATCGCTGGCGTGGCGCATTTAGCAGCGATTAAGGGCAGAGTGCCATTTTTACACTTCTTTGACGGCTTTAGAACGAGCCATGAAATTCAAAAGGTCGAGGTGCTTGACTACGCGCACTTTGATAGACTGCTAGACCGCGAAGCGTTGCAGAAATTTAGAGACAATGCACTAAATCCAGAGAGCCCAAAAACTCGTGGCACAGCGCAAAATGACGATATATATTTTCAAACACGAGAGCTAAGCAACCGCTTCTATGACGCAGTGCCAGATATCGTAGCAAACTACCTAGCTGAAATTTCAAAGATCACTGGCCGTGACTACAAGCTGTTTAACTACTACGGCGACCCGGAAGCGACACGCGTCATCGTGGCTATGGGCTCAGTGACGCAAACTCTTGAAGAGGTCGTGGACTATCTAAACGCAAAAGGCGAAAAGGTGGGCATTATCAAGGTGCATTTGTACCGCCCATTTAGCATAAAGTACCTATTTGACGTGATGCCAAAGAGCGTGAAAAAAATAGCCGTCCTTGACCGCACAAAAGAGCCTGGCAGCCTTGGCGAGCCACTATATCTTGATATAAAAGCAGCGTTTTACGGCCAAAAGGACGCACCAGTCATAGTTGGCGGCAGATACGGCCTAAGCTCAAAGGACGTCGATCCTGCGCAAATGCTAGCTGTATTTGAAAATTTAAACCAAAGCGAGCCAAAAGACGGCTTTACGGTGGGTATCGTCGATGACGTAACCTTTACGTCGCTGCCAACTGGAGAGAAAATTTCACTAAGCGACGAGAGCGTTAAAGAGTGCTTATTTTACGGCCTTGGCGCTGATGGCACCGTGGGCGCAAACAAAAACTCGATAAAGATCATCGGCGATAAAACCGACCTTTACGCGCAGGCATATTTTGCCTATGATAGTAAAAAATCGGGCGGTTACACGCGCTCGCACCTTCGCTTTGGCAAAAAGCCGATCCGCTCGACCTATCTCGTCTCAAACCCGCACTTTGTAGCCTGCTCAGTCGCAGCATATCTTGAAATTTATGATGTCATTGACGGCATCAGAGAAAACGGCACATTTTTACTAAACTCTATCTGGGACGCAGAGCAGACGATCGCCAAACTGCCAAATAAAGTTAAGAAAATTTTAGCTAGCAAAAATATAAATTTCTACATCATAAACGCAACAAAGCTAGCACACGACATCGGCCTTAAAAACCGCACAAACACCATAATGCAGTCGGCATTTTTCAAGCTTGCCAACATCATACCATTTGAAGATGCGCAAAAATATATGAAAGAGTACGCGCACAAAGCCTACGCTAAAAAAGGCGAGGCGATCGTGCAGATGAACTACAACGCTATCGACGTTGGTGCAAATGGGCTCATAAAAGTGCCAGTCGATCCTGCGTGGGCAAATTTAGCAGATGATGAACAAAAAGATGAAAAATATATCGGCAACAGCTTCATCGAAAACGTCGTAAAACCGATAAATGCGGCTCGCGGTGACAGCCTACCAGTCTCAGCTTTCATAGGCTACGAAGACGGCCACTTTGAAGCTGGCACGACGGCTTACGAGAAGCGCGGCGTTGGCGTCATGGTGCCAAAATGGATCGAGCAAAACTGCATCCAGTGCAACCAGTGCGCATTTGTCTGCCCACACGCTGTCATCAGGCCATTTTTGATAGACGAAAACGAGCTTAGCGCAGCCCCAGATGGCGTAAAAGAGCACAACCTAGAGGCCAAAGGCAAAGAGGTCAAGGGACTAAAATATAAAATCCAAGTAAGCCCGCTAGACTGCACCGGCTGCGAGCTATGCGCGCAAAACTGCCCAAGCAAAGAAAAATCGCTCGTCATGGTGCCGCTTGAAGAAGAGCTAGGCAAAAACGAGCAAGAAAACGCTGATTATCTATTTAAAAAGGTCGCTTACAAAGACGATCTAATGAACAAAGAGAGCGTTAAAGGCGTTGGCTTTGCTAAGCCGCTCTTTGAATTCCACGGCGCTTGCCCGGGATGTGGCGAAACTCCGTATATCACGCTTATAACAAGGCTCTTTGGCGAGCGCATGATCGTGGCAAACGCGACTGGTTGTAGCTCGATATATGGCGGCTCAGCCCCATCTACTCCATACACCACAAATGACGAAGGCAAGGGCGTTGCTTGGGCAAATTCGCTATTTGAAGATAACGCAGAGTTTGGCATGGGTATGAACGTAGCGATGGAGACCATGCGCCACCGCATCGAAGATATAATGAGAAATAACATAGATAGCGTGCCAAACGCACTTTCAGCGCTTTACAACGACTGGATAAATTTCAAAAATGACGGCGAAAAAACGCAAGAGATCACGAAAAATTTATTGCCTATTTTAGAGCAAAATTTAAGCGCACCAGGCGTTAAAGAAATTTTAGAGCTTAAGAAATTTCTCGTCAAGAAGTCGCAATGGATTATCGGTGGCGACGGCTGGGCGTATGACATCGGCTTTGGCGGACTTGACCACGTGCTAGCAAGCGGTGAGAACGTAAATGTGCTAGTGCTTGACACCGAAGTTTATTCAAACACTGGCGGTCAAAGCTCAAAATCAAGCCGCGCAGGCTCGATAGCGCAATTTACGGCTAGTGGCAAGCCAGCTCAGAAAAAGGACCTTGGCTACATCGCGATGACTTACGGTAACATTTTCGTAGCGCAGATCAACTCAAACGCGAGCCAAGCAAACGTGATAAAAGCGATCGCAGCGGCCGAAGCGTATGATGGCCCAAGTCTCATCATCGCCTACTCTCCGTGCATCGCTCACGGCATCAAAGGCGGCTTATCGCAGTCAGGCGGCCAAGGCGAGCTCGCCACAAAATGCGGATACTGGCCGACATATCTATACGATCCGCGCCTTTTAAAAGAGGGACAAAATCCGCTCAAAATCACCTCAAAAGAGCCTGACTGGTCGCTTTATGAAGAGTTTTTGCTAAACGAAGTTCGCTACAACTCGCTTAAGAAGACCAACCCTGAGCACGCAGACGAGTTACTAGCTAAAAACAAAGCTGACGCACAAAGACGCTACCGCCAGCTAAAACGCCTAAGCCTAGCAGACTTTAGCGACGAAATCAATTAAATTTTAGGTGCTTTTGCACCTAAAATTTACTCTAGCAGCTAGAATACATCTTGCTTGAAATTTTTTTAAATTTAATACTGCATATCTCGTCAAAGGCAAAATGACGCTCCTTAAGATCACTCATCATATATGAAAAATAAAATTCCTTCTCCGCAAAAGCCACTTCACTGGCTATGATCTCTCCAAGAGCGCTATCATCTATATGAAAATTTTTAAAAATGACGCTTAGCTCGTAGTAGCCATTTTGCAAGTCTCCGATGTAAAATTTAACCCTAGCGCCACTTTTCATAAAGGCAAAAGATACTATCTTTGCATCACTAAAATTTAGATCTACAAAAACTCTCTCAAGCGTCTTTAGCTCGCCATAAAAAGACTTTATATACGAGCTATAATCCTCTATCCTCTTTTCAAACTCATTATCGCCTAGATCACCGCTTATCCAGCTCTTATCAAAAAACCTCATCTTGCGCCAAGGCACTGCAGCTCCTTAAATTTAACTTCTAAAGCAAATTTTATATATCATTATCTAAAATTATTCATAAATTTAAAAGGCAAAAATATGAGCCAAACGCACCCTTTTAAGCCAATCTTTGATAAAAACTCTAAAATTTTAATCCTAGGCTCTTTTCCCTCTGTCATCTCTCGTAAATTTGGCTTTTACTATACAAATCCGCAAAACCGCTTTTGGCGAGTGCTGGCTGGGGTCTTAAACGCTCCGCTGCCAGAAAGCACGGATGAAAAGATAAAATTTCTACTCTCTCATCACATCGCGATATATGACGCGGCGATATCATGCGAGATAGAGGGCTCAAGCGACGCTAAAATGACCGCCGTTGTGCCTGCAAATTTAAAGCCGATATTTAAAGAGGCAAATATCATGCAAGTCTATGCAAACGGCGGCAAAGCTTATGAAATTTGCAAAAAATACTTAAAAGATGAGATCATAAAAGCAACAAAAAACGAGGTGATAAAACTACCATCAACCAGCCCTGCAAATGCTAAATTTAGCCTTGAAAAGCTTGCAAAAAAATGGTCGATGATAGTTAGGGAATTAGAATAGATCAGAAACTTGAAACAACTTCGTCTTTGATCTCTATGCTTATGGTACCATCAAGGCTTGCATACTTCGTGTAGCCTCCAGCACTTACAGCTGAGTGCTCATCAAAGCCATCAAGCTCAAGCCTGTCGCTACTATCGCCATCTATCTTTAATACTGTCTTTCCAGTATCACGCAAAATGTCTTTAACATTGGCAGCACTTAGTCTCAAATTTGCACTCTCGCTATCCGCTATACTACCATCGCTTTGCACATCTCCACCAAGAGATAGTTTTTCGAAATTTTTAACCTTTGAAAAGTCGATGTTATTTTCTCGAACTATCAACGTATCTTCACCGCTTCCACCATCGATAGAGACATTATTTAAAACTGCACCTTTTTCCACATTTACGATATCGTTGCCAGTTGCACCCCATTCATTTTTGTAATCATCGCCATAAATTTGCGTATCGTTTAACGTAGCACCACTTTTTATATTAAACGTATCATTGCCATCCATACCACATATCATAGAGTTATTTAAAGTAGCACCACTTTTTATATTAAACGTATCATTGCCGATATAGCCACTCCATTCTCCATAAATTTTAGAGTAGTTCACAACCGAGCCACCTTCAAAATTTACTGTATCATCACCATCTCCGCCAGAGATAACTTCAGATAAATACCCTACCCTAGCATCGTTAAATTTTCCATCGATAGTGCCTCTTATATTGAAAATGTCATTACCACTATCACCGTTAAGAGCAAAAGAGTCACCACCATACCCATTTTGATCCACAGTGATATTTTCTATATTAAAAGTATCTGTATCTAGTCCACCCTCAAGCTTTGCACCATTTTTTATTGTCACTTCACTAAGGTTAAAAGTGTCTTTATCTATCGCAGAGATACCAGCATGACCATCTGTGCTGATGTAACTATGGCTAATTGTCGCATTATTGATATTTATAGTGTCATTACCAACTTGTGCATATATTGTTGTATTTTCTATCTTTGCACCACTATCTATATTTATAATGTCATCACCACCTTGTGTTGCCATACTGCTATACCCAAGTGATGTAGCGGTAATATTAGAGTGAATATTTATAATGTCTTTACTTCTGCCGCTATCTACAGTTAAATTCACAGCATCTGATCCTTTTTCAAGATTTAACTCAATTGGACCAGGACCGGACATCGATCCAAAGATACCAGGACCATATATCCTAGCATTTGTTAAAAGTGAGTTATTTACTATATTTATCGTTTGTACTTTACTAAGTCCGAGTGGATCAGAGTACAGATCACTAGTTCCGACATCTATAACACTATCAGTGATCTTTGAATGATCTATCACCACATGATCTTCGCCTATACCAGCATTTATCCGTGAACCATTTTTTAGCTCAGAGTCTTTTATCAAGATATCATCTTTTTCACCTGTTTCTATAAAAGTATTATCTAGTGTTGCGCCTTGAAGAGTTAGCTTATTATCGCCGTAATAGCCCTCTTTTATATATGAGTCCTTAACTTTTGCAGCAACTACCAGAGTCTCATCGCCAGTTTTTGTATCTAAATTTATGCCTTCTACATCTTGATCTATAAAAAAGTTATTATCATCGTCTATTATCCCGCTTTTCGTGCTAGTAGTTAAAATTTCACTATTATCGCTAGTGATGCTTAGACTAACCTCTCTTCTATAATCTCCAAAATTTTTAATACCAGCTGCGATATCCGCCCCTAAGTCTTTTACCATTTCGCCTTCGTTTTGATATCCTGGAGTTTGTCCATAGTCATTTAAGACATGGTACCTGACTTTCAAATTTGCAATATCATTTGGATCATTAAGATATATCTGATCACTAGTTAACATAAACCAGTTTAGCCCACCGTCAAGAGAGTAGTAACCGTCATCATAATCTTTGCCTCTCACACCGCTAAAATTTAAATTTAAAGTAGTTGGCGTAACGCTTAGGGCTGAATTAAGTGAAAAATCAAAAGTAAGATATTTACTATCGCCAAAACTATATGCATTTTCTTCTCTTGCATCTTGCCCTGCTCTTATAGAGACAACAGATACTGGCACTACAGGTGTTATCACATCAGCACCAGTAGCTCCATCAGCATAACCGCTAACCGAGCTTATAGGTGCTTCAAAATTTCTACCAGAGTCATTTAAATTTCTAAAATTTTCATTGATATTTGAGTAGTGTCCGCCCTCGGCAAATCTAGCCTCACCAAGACTCACCCCATCACCACTAGCATTTCCACCAGCATTTCCACCAGCTGCGGTCTCTTCAAGTGCGTTTAGGTCTTTACCGCTTAAAATCGCCTTTTGTAAGTCATCTATACTGGCTATAGTTTTGCCACCTGAGTTTTCAGTACCAAATAAATTTTGATCCAAATTTAGGCTATCTTTGCCTATTAAGGTTGCCTCTTTACCATTAGTTGTAGCGATCGTTATCTTAGAGTTAGCATCATCAGTCACTATCTTTTCGCCACTATAAACTATATCTCCTACGTGAAGTTCTCTTGTCTCACCCAAGTTATTTATAGCTTTTGCACCCTCACCAGATATACTTTTTACTACTGCGATCTCGTTTGACATGATATTTTCCCCTTTACTAATTTTGACACACCAATATGTTTCCTATGGCAAAATTATATCGTTTTGAAAGGGATTGTACATTGTACTAAAGTACGATAAATTGGGTATTATAGTTATAAAAGAGTAATAAGATTATCTTTGTTCAAAAGTTTAAAAATTTTTAGCGGATCTTTTTTAGTTTTGACTTTGAAATTTTATAAATTTTTGATGGCCTATCTTCAAAAAATAGTTCATCAACAACTTCATCAGCCACGCTTCTAGCCCAAACTTCGTCAAATTTCATACCATTTTTGTTTGCGCTGCTTGAGTAAAGCCAGTCAAATTTGCTTAAGAATCTCTCATGTTCGCACCCTTTTACGACCCTAATCGCCTTTAAATTTGGATATAAAAATGTCGTTTTTCTCGAGCGGCGGATGAAATTTTTATACTTTTTTGGCGCTCTAGCAAGCCCACGTAAAACGCTAAATTTAGCCGTCGTGATAAGGCAAGGTTTGCCTTCACTTCGCATTTTGGCGTGATTTATCTCCATGTAGTCTTTGCTTAAAAAGCCAGCTGTCGTGTCAGTTTGCGCTAGATATATCATCTCTCTTCTTTGAAAGTAAAAATATGCATGATATGATGAGGGCAAAGCCTAAAAAGTCCCAAAAGACAAATTTCGTCCCAAGCCAAAAGTAGCCAAAAAACGCGGCACTTAGTGGCTCTATGCAGGCTATCATGCTAGCCTTTGAGGCGCCTATGAGCTTAACCCCAGTCATATAAAAGCTAAATGCAAATATCGTGCCAAGCGTGATAACGGCGAGAAATGCCAGCCACTGCGCCGTGCCACTAAGCCCTGCAAACTCCCACACTCTCATATAAAGGCAAAGCACCACGCCGCCTATCACCATGCCCCAGCCAAGCGTGAGCGTGACTGAGTATTTGGCATTTAGCCTTGCGGGAGCTAGGTTATAAACGCAGACACAAACAGCACTTACTAAGCACCAAAATAGCGCTTCTGGTGAGATGACAAGGGCTGAAATTTGCGCGTGCGTAGCAAGAAAAAAGACGCCAAGCATCGCGCAAAGTAGGGCTAAAATTTCAAGCGGTCTTGGCGCTCGCCTCTCTTTTAGGCAGATGATGGCTAGGATGAGAACTGGAGCGGTGTATTGAATGACGGTCGCAACTGCGGCGTTTGAGAGCTCGATCGAGTAAAAGTAAGCATACTGCGTCATCATAAGTCCAAGCAGGGCGTATGTGAGAAGCTCAGCCATCAGTTTTACGTCAGTAACTGGCAAAAGAACGGCCTTTTTAGCCTTAAAAGCGTAATAGAGCACGATAAAAGCGCCAGCTAGCAAGAGCCTATAAGGCACTAAAAAATCAGCGCTAATGCCCTGCGAGAAGAGATACTGCCCACAAACTCCGCTAAATCCCCAAAGCACGCCACCAACTAGCGTAAGAAGCACTCCAAGTTGATGGCTGGACATTAAATTTATCTATCTTTATGTAGCTGGGCGTCTTTGCCGTAGTGAGGCGAATATGGCCCATAAAGTATGCAGTCATGGCAGTTTCTAGAAAAGAGGTAGGCATCGGCTCTTGCTGCTAGGTCGTATGATCTATCTGAGATGGTGTTTGCCACCTGTGTGATGACGGCTGAGACTAGCATGCCAAGCAGGCTGTTTTGCCCGCTGCCGCTATCCTCTGCGGCTGCTGCCTCGCCCTGCCAGAGCGTCGCACCGCTTTTTATATCGACTAGCTTTGCCTCAAGCACTACCTTTGTAGAACTTGAGACCACGACGTAGCTTGTGCCGTAGTCTTTTATGTTGATGTAAAGCACGCTATCGGCATGAAAAATTTTATCAAGCTTATTTAGTGGCACGGCTGCGATCTCGCTTGGCTCAGTGATGCCATTTTGCTTAAATGTATCATTTACAAGAGCCACTGGAAATACATAGTATCCAGCCTCGCTAAGTGGGGCTACTGAGTTAGCCAAAACCGCTGCCGAGCCGCTTACCTCGGTGCTATCGTTTGTTGGCATGAGCACTAGGATGGAGCGTGGCTTTTTTTGTAAAAAAGCCGAGTAGTCGTATGGCTCAGGCTCTTTGAAAGAACAACCCGCAAAAAACAGCGCAAGAAGCGTCACAGCTATAAATTTCAGGCTATTTTTCATCTTTTGCTCCCTCTTTTTTGCTCTGCTTTTTCGGGGTTAAATTTTTTAGAGCCTTTGATGAAATTTATAAATTCTCTTGACTCTGGGAAATTTTGCACCTCTTTGTCAAAATTCGCATTTGCAGCGCCTAAATTTCCATTATTTAAGTATAAAAGTCCAAGGTGTGCATAAAGCCCTGGGGCAACCTTGTAGCCCCTTTGGGTTGAGTTTTGCACTAAATTTTCTAAGCGTGAAATTTGCTCGGTTGCGTCGCCATCTTCGTTTAGATAGCTATATAGCGAGCTGCTATATGTGCCGTCCCAGTAGTAAAGCGACCTTGGACCACTTGCGTTGCTACACCCTGCAACTAAGAGCGCAAGAGCGCCAAGGCAGGCGAGCTTTATTTTACTTGCCATGCTCCGCTTTCTATGCCATTTACTAGGTTATTTACCGCTTCAACTATCGCTAGGCTTAGCACCTTGCCATTTAGCGTAGAGTCGTATCCTGCGGTGCCGCCAAAGCCGATTATTTCTCTATTTGAAAGGGTGTATTCGCCAGCACCACTAACAGAATATACAACCTCAGCCGTTTTGGTATCGACAACGTTTAAATTTACCTTTGAGTAGGCGGTTTGCTTTTTGCCTTTGCCAAGTATGCCAAATAGCTGGTGATCGCCTGTTGTTTTGCGTCCAAACTCAGTCACATCGCCAGTTATCACATATCTTGAGCCTTTTAAATTTTGAGCCTCTTTGCTTAGCTCGCTCTCTTGTTTGAGGACTGACATATTTGATCTTTCAAGCACCGAAAATCTACCGCTTTGCTGTAAATTTGTAATTAGGATGCTTTGAGCTTGGTTGCCAAGTCTATCCTCGTTATCACTAAAAACGCCATTACCGTAGTTTGATTGGTTATTAAAGCGGCCAATAGAAACTGAGACTTTTTTGCCGTTATAAACTGAGCCGTAGCTTGCTACTTTTGGAGTTTCTACCACTCTTGAGCTCTCGCTTGCACATCCAGCAAAAAGTGCTGCTATCACTAGAGCTGCACTAAATTTTAAAACATTTTTCATCTTTATCCTTTGTGACAAAATCGTGTGTATATTACTACTTTTTTTTAAATGGCTCGGAATTTCATCCACGTGCCATTTGCGTATCTGCGCACAAAGAGCACCGCCTTTACTGCCCAGTCGGCAAACATCGCAAACCAAGTACCTATCATGCCAAGATCAAACGTGAGCGCAAAAATATAAGCTAGCACGATCCTGCAGGCAAACATGCAGGCTAAATTTACTATCATCGGATATTTTGCGTCCCCCACAGCTCGAAAAACGGTCGGATAGGTGTAGGCAAGCGGCCAGATGAGGCACATCGCGATGCCGTGATACCAGACGATCTGCCTTGTTAAATTTATGGCCTCGCTTGAGAGATTATAAACGCGAAGTAGCGGCTCAAGAAGTAGTAAAACAACAGCCGTGCTAAAAAGCTGCACGATGTAGATGCTTAGCATCGATTTTCTCACGTAAAATTTAGCCTGATTAAAGTCATTTGCGCCGATGCATCTAGCCACGACGACGCTTAGACCTGTGCCTATCGCCATGCCAGGGAGTACCTGAAACATCACGATCGTCCCGCCCACGGCATTTGCAGCGATGCTTGCCGTGCCAAAGAGCGAAACAAGGCTCAAAACGATGATGCGACCCACGTAAAACATAGAGTTTTCAAAGCCATAAGGCACGCCGATATTTAAAATTTTCTTGATGATATCGTAGTCAAATTTATAGACAAGGCTCTTTCTTATGTGAAGTTTTAGCTTTATATCAAGTAGCAGATAGACGATGACGAAGCAAGCAAGTGCTCTTGCTATGAGCGTGCTAATGGCGATACCAAGCACCCCTGTGTGAAATGTGTAGATGCTAATGGCAGTTAGCAGCACATTTAGTAAATTTGCAGCCGCCATGATATACATAGGTAGCTTTGCGTTTGACATCGTGCGAAAGATCGCCGCAGCTGCTGCATAGACTGCTAGAAAGGGCGCTGAAATGGCGGAGAAAACGAGATAGTGGCTAGCATCGCTCCTCACTTGCTCGCCGATATCGCCAAAGACTTTATCTAAGATGAGGTCTTTTAAAAGGATGATGGCAATGGCTATAAAGATGGCGAAAATTAGGCTAAACCAAATTAGCTGATCGGCGGTATTTCTAGCGTTGCCACTTTGTTTGCTACCTAGATACTGGCTAGCGACCACCGAGCCACCAGTGGCTATGGCGGTAAATATGCTAATAAATAGCGCCATGACAAACTCCACAAGGCTTACCGCACTCACCGCACTTTCGCTAACACTTGCTGCCATTAGCGAGTTTGCAAGCCCTAAGCTATACTCTAAAAACTGCTCTACGGCGATAGGGAAAAATAGCCTTGTAAGGTCGGCATTTGAGAAAAATCTCTGCTCGTTTGTCAAATTTTTCAAATTTCATCCCCTTTGTAAAGTGTGGGTAAATTATAAATTTTAAAAGGTGAAAGGGCTATAAATTTTGGTCAGGATCTATTTAAAACAAATCCTGACCAAAAATTTTAATGTCTTGAAAGATAGTTTGTATCGTAGTTGTTGCTTAAAAAGTCTTTGTTTTCCATCATGGCGATATGAAAGTCTTTTGTTGTTTTGATGCCACTTATTATGAGCTGATCAAGAGCTACTTTCATCTTGTGGATTGCTCTGTTTCTATCAGTGTCCCAAACTACGAGCTTGCCGATCATACTGTCATAATACGGCGGTATAGAGTAGTCTTGGTAGATGTGGCTATCCATTCTCACGTTGCGGCCGCCTGGGCAGACATATTTTGTGATCTTGCCAGGGCATGGAGTGAAGGTGTTTGGATCCTCAGCTGTGATCCTGCACTCGATCGCATGGCCTTTTAGCTCTATGCTCTTTTGTGACGGTAGCTTTTCGCCCTCAGCCACTTTTATCATAAGCTCGATGATATCAAGTCCGCTTACCATTTCGCTTACTGTGTGCTCGACTTGAAGCCTTGTGTTCATCTCGATGAAGTAAAAGTCTAAATTTTTATCAACCAAAAACTCAAACGTACCTGCTCCCTCGTAGCCGATCGCTTTTGCCGCTTTTATGGCAGTTTCATGTAGCCTCTCTCTTGTTTTTTCATCAAGCAAGATGGCTGGGCTCTCTTCGATCAGTTTTTGGTGACGGCGCTGCATAGAGCAGTCGCGCTCGCCTATGTGAAGCACGTTGCCGTGGCTATCGCCGATGATTTGAACCTCGATGTGGCGTGGATTTAGGATGTATTTTTCCATATACATTGTGCCATCGCCAAATGCACTCATCGCCTCGCTCTCAGCAGACCAAAATGCTTTTTCTAAATCAGCCTCTTTTTCAACCACGCGCATACCGCGTCCGCCACCACCTGCCGCAGCTTTTAGTATGACGGGGTAGCCTATCTTTTTAGCTAGCTCTTTTGCAGCTTTTGTATCAGCCACAGCGCCGTCTGAGCCAGGGATGACTGGCACGCCAGCTCTTTGCATGACCTGTTTTGCCTTGCTCTTATCGCTCATCAAAGCCATCGCAGCAACGCTTGGTCCAATGAATTTGATCTTGTGGTGTGAGCAAATTTCAACGAAATTTTGATTTTCACTTAAAAAGCCATAACCTGGGAAGATAGCGTCTGCTTCGCTGATCTCAGCTGCGCTTATGATAGCTGGGATATTTAGGTAGCTGTCACTTGAGCGCTCTTTACCGATGCAGATGGCCACGTCGGCATATTTTACATAAAGCGCGTCTTTGTCAGCGGTTGAATAAACTACAACGGCTTCTTTACCCATCTCCTTTATCGTTCGCAAAGCACGAAGAGCGATCTCACCGCGGTTTGCGATTAAAATTCTTTTTAATTCCATTAATTTTTCTCCACGCCAAATAACGGCAATCCAAACTCAACTGGCTGTCCGTCAGAGACTAGCATCTCAGTGATCTGGCAGTCAAATTCAGCCTCGATCTCGTTCATGATCTTCATAGCTTCGATGATGCCCACTACATCGCCTTTTCTCACTCTTTGACCTACTTTTACAAATGGTGCAGCGCCTGGGCTTGGAGCAGCGTAGAAAGTACCTACCATAGGAGATTTTATGCTATCTTTTGGCGAATTTGCAGCTGGTTTTACCTCTGAGCTAACGACAACATTTACAGGTGTTGGCGCTGGAGCTGCTGCTTGTGCCACTGGCTTTGCAGGTGCGCAATAATCAGCAAATTTCTCTACCTCGACCTCAAAATCACCACTTTTTATCTTGATATGATTCATCTCCATACCATTAAAAAATTCGATAAGCTCTTTTATATCTTCTTTTTTCATAGAAAATTCTCCTAAATTTTTATATAAGTTTCTAATTGTAGCGAAAAATAGATAAAAATTTTTTTTATGACATAAAAATTTATCTTTCTAAATATAATTACAGCTATCTAAAACTTTTACTTTAGTCTACTTTTTCGTATTTAAAATTCTTAATTACTTATAATTTTACAATCGGCACAGATTATTAATTTTTATTTTAAATTGACTTAGCATGTTAAATATGTTAAACTCAGCGCCCAATTTAACTTAAAAAGGACAAAAAATGAAAAAGGTTATGTTATCGTTATTAGTAGCAGCTTCTACAATGTTTGCAGCTGTAAATTTAAATACTGCTTCAAAAGAAGAGTTAATGAGCCTAGATGGTATAGGTGCTTCAAAAGCAGATGCTATTATTGAGTATAGAAAGGCAAATAAATTTAACTCGATAGAAGATCTCAAAAATGTAAATGGCATAGGTGATAAGACATTTGAAAATTTAAAATCAGAAATTTCAACATCTGGCGAGACAAAAATAGACAAAACGAAAGCTAAAGCAAAATCTAAAAAAGATGAGCTAAAAGAAAAAGTAAGTAAAAAGAGCAGCGAAGTAAAAGAAAAAAAAGACAACGCTGAAGATAAAGTAAAAGAGAAGAAGGAAAAAGTAAAAAAAGAGGCTAAAAGTAAAGCCAAAGAGAAGATAGAAAAGTAAAATACAAAATTACTCTTAAAAAGGAACGCTAAGCGTTCCTAATCCTTCTTATATTTATCTTTTTTATTATTACTTTTTTGTATTTTATGTCTTATTTAGTTTTAGCGAATAATTTCTAATTTATTCTTATGCAAATCAAGCTGTATTTAATGCTGTTGATAGTTCATTATAACATTAGAAGATGATCCAAATTTAATGCTGGCAAGGGTGCAGTATTTACCATAGATGACACTGAGTCAGGCTCTTAATGCGAAAACCGTTGTGGATAAAACTGGCTTTACATGAACTAAATATAGATTTGGTATGTATCACAACAAAATAAAGCTTGAATCAGGTCAGTTGTTTGCCAAACACTTAGTGAGAAATAGATAAAATTTATATAAGATTTGGTTAAAGGCGCAGAGTTTAGAGAGAGTTTGCCTACTAAATTAACTATATTGATATATCAAGCATATGATGTTCTTCTATGTCACTTTCATCATCTTTTTCATCTTCCAAATTCTCTTCATATTTGGCTTTTGCGCTTTGCTCTTCGTTCTCAAACTCGCTCGCCTCTTCTTCGTTTTTTTGACGCTCGTGCTCTTTTTCTGGGTCTATTTTATATGACTCCTCCATCGGACGCACCTCTTTGATCTCCTCGTTTTGCTGGGTGGCTAGCTCAGATGCCATTAGCGTTTGCATGTCAAAGCGTGCTTGCTGGTTTGCATGCACCTGCGAGACGACTGGGGCGTTTTGGTTGATGAAGTTGCTGTTTCCTAAAGGTGTTACCGCCATTTTTAGCCTTTATTTATGATGATCGTTTTGTAGTTTGTGTAAGTGACGTTTGCGCCATTTTCACGCCTTAAATTTTCGCGTTTGGTGTAATCCACCTCGTATCTGCCAGCCCCTTTTACGCTAAATTCCACGCAAAATTTAGCAGCCATTTCTAGCACGTCTTCTGGCACTTTGCTCTTGTTTGTCTTGATGATGACGTGAGCACTTGGGGCGTCTTTTAGATGAAGCCAGATATCATCTTTTTTGGCGAGATCGAGTAAATTTATATTGCCTTTTTCGTTTCTGCCAACTAAAATTTTAAACTCTCTAACGTAAAAAATTTCAGCATTTTCGCTCACATCTTTTATGTGTCTCTCTCTTTGTTTTGCCTTGTTTTTTGGGCTTAAAATTTCAAGCTCGTAAGCGCTATTTGCCTCTTTTAAAAGTGATTTTAGCCCCTCTAAAAACTCGATCTTTTCGCTTAAATTTCTCTTTTCTATCTCCACTCCAAGGGCTTTTGCGCGAAGTTTTTTTGACCTTGAGTAAAATTCATTTGCGCTATTTTTTGGCGTATCGTTAAGAGTTAGTTTTATCTCGTTGCCGTCAAAATCATTAAGAGAAATTTCTCTCTCATAGCCCTTAAAATTTGCCAAATTTGCAAGCAAAAGTGAGCCGTAGTTTGCAAACTCCTCGCTCTTTTTCATTAGCTCATCTTTATCTTCAAGCGAGTTTAAAATTTCTCTCATACTATCTATCTTTTTTTGCACGCTAGCAAGCTTTGCCTCTTTTAGGCTAGCTATCCTTGCTTCATTTATCCTAGCAGTTTCTCTTTTAAAAAACTCATCAAAGTCCGTTATAGGTTCGCACGGCTTTTCTTTTATAGCGATAGCTGGCAGCTCTTTTAAAACTTCGCCAGTTTCTATCTTGCGGTAGCTATTATCGATGTGCCTTAGCGCCTCGATGATAACGTTATTTTCATCAGTTATCACAGCGTTTGTAAAGCGACCGGTAAATTCAAGATAAAGGATGAAATTTTCGCTTTTATATGAGCCACTTTGCGTGCAGATAAATTTTAAAATTCTATTGTCTTTTAGGCACTCGACGCTTTTTATATGCGAGGCGTTAAAGCGTTTTTTTAGGACATTATCAAAGGGTGCTTGATAAATTTTCGCCTCTTTTAGCTCATCATCTTTATAGACCGCTGAGTTTGACTTATTTAGATCAAAAATAATCTTTTCGCCGCTAAATTCGATAAGTATAGCCATGTCGCTTACGCGCTTTGCTTGGCTTATCTTTTTAAATTTTGATAGATAACTTGCTATTTGAACTAAATGTGCATACTTCATGCGGGGATTATATCAGAAATGTTGCAAAAATATAATGTAAATTAATTCATAAAAAATTAAATTTCAATTTTATATAATGATAATGATTTTTAAAATAATTAATTTTTAAAGGAGACCAGTTGAGTAAATTTCGCATTAGTATCGCACTTTGTTTTGCGATTTCGGCTTTAAATGGCGCTGATGTAAATTTAGAAGGCGTGAGCGTAGAAGATAGCGCTGATGATGGTTATAGAGCCACAACGAGCGAAGTTGGCAAGACAAATACGCCTATCCTTGAGATACCACAAACCGTAAATGTCGTGACAGCTCAACAACTAAAAGACAAAAAGCCAGAGACACTAGCAGAGAGCCTTCAAAACGTGAGCGGCATAAGCTATGGCAACACAACGGGTGGCATTTTTGACTCGATCATCAAGCGAGGTTTTGGTGGTGGGCGTGATGGCTCTATAATGCGAAATGGTGTGCCAGCTAGCGTCATGCATAGCTTTAACAAAACCGTAGAAAGCGTCGAGGTGCTAAAAGGCCCAGCTAGCTTGCTTTATGGCGCACAAGAGCCAGGCGGCATAATAAACATGGTAACTAAAAAGCCAAAATATGACTTTGCAAATGAAATTTGGGCTGGTTTTGGCAACCGCAACTACTGGAACACTGGCTTTGACACCACAGGACCGATCGCAGAGAGCGGCTTTGCGTATAGATTTATATTTGATACGATGAAAAAAGGACTATTGGAGAGAGTTTGGCGAGTATAAAAACGTCCTTTTTGCGCCATCACTGTCATATAAAGGCGATGACTACCGCATAAATTTCGCCTACACTCACACTCGCTCAACCGATCCGATCGACCGCGGCATGTATCTCGTCCCAAGCACCGGCGAACTACTGCCTATAGATAAGAAAAGACGACTTGACGAGCCATTTAATAAGCTTAAAACAAAGCTTGACACTGCTGATATAAATTTTGAGAAAAATCTCGGCGAAAACTGGATGCTAAAGGGCGCTTATGCCTTTTCTGGGTCTCGTCATGAGTACGGTCACATCAGACTAATGAATGTAAATTTAAACACTGGCATTGCATCTAGGCGAAACGAGGCGTATGACGGCTTTATCCACCGCACGCACGCAGGTTCATTAAATTTAAATGGCTATGTTAAAACAGGCGAGCTGGAGCACAACTTGCTCTTTGGCATCGATGCAAAGGAGTACTACCGCTATAGACCTGGCGCACTAAACAGCTATAGCTCTGGCACGACGCAAAGAAATTTCCCTATAAATGTCTATAACCCAGTCTATGGCACGGTAGCCTATCCGTCTGATAGAGCCTCAGGTATCCAGTACCAAAAGCTAAAAACGATCGGATTTTACGCACAAGATAGCATAAATTTGACCCAAAATTTGATCTACTCTTTAGGAGCTAGATACGAATACTACGACCAAGTAGCTCGCGGCACGACTAGCGGACCAAATAGCACAGATCAGCAAGATGGCAAATTTACGTGGCAAACTGGGCTTTTGTATCTGCTAACACCTGAGTGGTCGGTCTATACCAACTACCTACGCGCAAAGCTTCAACCCACAAATGGCGATCAGCGGCGCTGACATAGGCGATATAAAGCCAGAAGAGGGCAAAAGTATAGAGTTTGGATCTAAATTTCAAAACGATAGCATAACAGCAAGTGTAGCAGTTTCTAACATCAATAAGAAAAACATCATGCGCACCGTAGATGGCGTGAGTACGCCAGTTGGCGAGGCGCGCTCTAGAGGATTTGAGTTTGATTTTAATGGTCGTGTAACGCAAGGGCTAAGTCTTGGCGCTAGCTACGCATACACTAAAACCGAGGTGCGAAAAGATAGTGGCGCCTTTGCAGTACTCGTTGGCAAACCGCTTGAAGCCACGCCAAAGCATCAAGCAAGCCTCTTTGCTAACTATGACTTTAGCCATCTTGGCGCAAAAGGGCTAAGGATCGGCGGTGGAGCTAAGTATTTTGGCTCGTGGTATACATACTACATGAGGACAAATTTACCTGCAGTGCCAGCAGGAACAGCATTTAAGATAAATAGCGCGGTTGTTTATGATGCTTTTATCAGCTATGATACAAAGATCGCAGGCTATGAGACAAATTTCTCATTTAATGTCAAAAACCTAACCGATAAGCTCTACTACACATCTTCATCGACTGGCACACAGGCAAATATCATACCGATACAGCCAGGCTATGCTCGTCAGTTTATGCTCACTGCGTCGGTTAAATTTTAACTTCACTAAGCCTTTTGGCTTGGTGAATTTTCTTTAAATTTAGCTATTTTTGTTAAAATCGCCCCAAAATTTAAAGGAAATTTATGAAACAAACTATCACAGAAAAAATATTTTCAGATCACGTTGGCAAAGAGGTAAGCGCAGGAGAGATCATCGAGAGCAAGATCGATATGATCATAGGTAACGACATCACGACGCCTATCTCTATAAAGCAGTTTGAGCGAAGTGGCGCTAAAAAGCTAGCTAACCCAGACGGCTTTGCCATCGTGATGGACCACTACATCCCGACAAAGGACATCCTAAGCGCAAATCAAGCCAAAATTTCACGCGAATTTGCCTACAAACACGACCTTAAAAACTATTTTGACGAAAAAGATATGGGTATCGAGCACGCGCTTTTGCCTGAAAAAGGGCTAGTCATCCCAGGCGACGTCATCATCGGCGCAGACAGTCACACCTGTACGCACGGCGCTCTTGGGGCATTTAGCACCGGCATGGGCAGCACCGACCTAGCTTACGCGATGATCACTGGCAAAAACTGGCTTAAAGTGCCTGAAAGCATCAAAGTCGTCTTTAAAGGCAAGCTTGATAAGCACGTCTACGGCAAAGACCTCATCCTTGAGATCATCCGCCAAATAGGCGTTGATGGCGCACTTTACAAGGCGCTTGAGTTTAGCGGCGAGGTGATAGATGGCCTTAGTATGGATGATAGATTTTCAATGTGTAACATGGCAATCGAAGCTGGCGCAAAGAGCGGTATCATCGCGGTTGATGAGATCACGAAAGAGTTTTTAAAAGATAAAAATTTACGCGATAAGCCAAAATTTTTCTACTCCGATGAGGGCGCAAAATACGACAAAATTTTAGAGATCGATGTTACAAATCTCGATCCAGTCATCGCATATCCATTTTTGCCAAGCAACGGCAAGAGCGTAAGACAGGCGGTTCGCGACGATCTAGCTATCGATCAGGCATTTATCGGCTCATGTACAAATGGCCGTCTAAGCGACCTTCGTATCGCAGCACAGATCCTAAAAGGCAAAAAAGTAGCCCGCAAAACAAGGCTCATCATCACTCCAGCGACGCAAAAGATCGCAAGAGCTGCTGAAAAAGAGGGACTAATCGACATTTTCATCGAAGCAGGTGCAGTTGTGAGCAACCCAACTTGTGGTGCTTGTCTTGGCGGATATATGGGCATTTTAGGTGCAAATGAGCGCTGCATATCAACAACAAATAGAAATTTCGTCGGTCGTATGGGCGATAGGACTAGTGAAATTTATCTAGCTAACTCGGCTGTTGTGGCGGCGAGCGCGATAGCTGGTAAAATCGCTGATCCGCGTGATCTTTAGAATTTAACGGCTCGTCTCGCGAGCGTTTTTAATGGAGCTAGTAAAAATTTAGCTCGATAGACTAAATTGTCTTATCTTTGCTAAATTTTTACGTTGCTTCTGCTTGCAGTTGCGACCGCAAGGGGAGCAAAGCCCTTAAACCCATCTCACGATACTTTGCCTTATCTTTTTCACAAATTTTGATGAAATTCCTTCTGAAAATTTCGTCACAACATCCAAATCTATCTTAAAATCTTGCTGCTAAATTTTAAAGTAAAATTCGATCTAGTAATCGGTATATTCTTACATTAATCTTGAGATGAAATTTCTTGTGAAATTTACTTTTAGACCTGTCTTAAATTTGATATTTTAGTTTATTTGTAAAATTTAGATTTGTTAGCCGATAAATTTACAAATTTACCGGCTATTTTTAGTATAAAAAGCTTGAAGCTAGCGCATTAAAACGCTGTTATAGTTGCCAAAAGTCCAAAGATTATGCCTGGTAAGTTTGCAGCTGCTAGCGGATAGTCTCTTTTGGCTTTTAGTAAGCCATAGCTAGTCCATATCGTGCAGTTTAGCGCAGCAGCTAGTGGCTGTATATAAGGCGTTTTGTTGCCATCAAGGTTGCCCATTATTTGTGGGATGTATGAAAAATACATAACAACCGATAAGCACGTGCCTATCCAACCTAAAATTTGTAAATTTCTTTCACTCATGTGATCTCCTTTAAAAGTAAGCCATTATATTATTCTTAGCTTTATGATTAGCGTGGTAAAAAAATTAATTTTATCTGCTAAAAAGTAGCCCATTGTTTTGGCAAAAGCGCCCATTTTTGCAAATTTAAGGGCAAAGCTTTTATCAAGTGATAATAAATTTAAAACAAGATGAGTTAGAAAATTTGGTTATACTTTTGTAATTTTTTGAAATTTAAAAGGATAAAAGATGCAAACTTGCGTCATTTTAGCAGGTGGCAAGAGCTCGCGCATGGGTCAGGACAAGACCTTGCTGCCATTTGGGGGATTTGAAACACTCACGCACTATCAGGTCGCTAAATTTAGCAAAGTTTTTGATGAGGTTTTTGTAAGCTCTAAATTTGAGAAATTTAACCCGCCTCTAAAGCTCATAAAAGATGAGAGCAGTGAGGATTATTCGCCGATGTTAGCGCTCTACTGCGTGCTAAAAAGCTTTGATCATAGCGTCTTTATCATCCCAGCTGATATGCCATTTTTTGATCTTGTAAGCCTTGGCGAGCTGACTAAATTTAAAGATGAATTTGAGATGGTTGTGGCTGGCGATGATGAGCATATCCACTCACTTTGTGGTTTTTTTAGCCCAAGTTTAGCCCCGCTTGCACGCGAGCTTTACAAAAAAAATGAGCACAAAATCGGACTTTTACGAAAAAACTGCAAGTGCAAGATAGTAAATTTTGATGATAAAGAGCAGTTTTTTAACGTAAATTTCCCAGACGAGTACAAAATAGCAAATGAAAAGATGAAAAATGAGTAAATTTACATTGCTTTTAAGCCTTAGTCTTACATTTTTGATGGCAAGCAGGACGGATGACTTTAAAAGGGCGCAAGAGCTTGAGCAAAGTGGCGATATAAAGGGTGCGATGCAAATTTATAAAGAGCTAGCCAAAAGCTCTTTAGGCGAGCAAGAAGCAGTGCAAAATGCGCAAGCAAGCGAGCCAGTACCAAGTGACGCGAAACTGAAGCAGGCTGATCTTTTAAGAGATAAAAGCGATAAAAATTTACAAAACGCACTTGGCATCGAGCTTTATAAATTTAACTACCTTTTGCCAGTAACTTACGCTAAAACTGTCCCAGATGACGGGCGAAAGAGCGTTGAGACGAAGTTTCAAATAAGCCTTGCAAAGCCACTATTTTACGATGTTTTTGGACTTAGAGAGAGCCTCGTGGCAGCATATACACAAACCTCTTGGTGGCAGATAACAAAAACCTCAGCGCCGTTTCGTGAGACAAACTATCAGCCTGAAATTTTCTTAAATTTCGCCTCTCCAAAATACCTAGAGCAAATAGGCGTGAAAAACCTAAAATTTGGACTTTTGCATGAGTCAAACGGACGAGATGGCACTAACTCAAGGAGCTGGAACAGAGCCTACGTGCAAGGCGATCTAGTCTATGGAGATTTAACCATTTCACCAAGAGTTTGGAGCGTGATCGGTGAAAAGAACGACAATAAAGAAATTTTAAACTACATCGGACACGGAGATCTAAGGCTTAGTTACAAGCTAAATGACCAAATTTTTAGCCTAATGCTAAGAAATAACTTACATTTTGATAAAACAAATAAAGGTGCAGCTGAAATTTCATATATGTTTCCGATATTTTCAAGCGGCGTTTATGGCTATTTGCAGTATTTTACAGGATATGGCGAGAGTTTGATTGACTATGATAGGCACACTGACAAGATTGGTCTTGGCTTTGTTATTTTAAAATAGCCTTAAAAATTTAATCTTATAAAGTGGCTAAATTTGGGCAGATGAAGTAAATTTTAGATAAATAACGAAAAAAATTTAACTAATAGAAAAACTTAAAAAATATTAGAAAAAATATAAGCAAAATTTGCTAAAATCCTCATCAATAATCTCACAATAAAAGGAGCTTTCATGAGCGGTATAGCTTTGATTGTCTGTTTTGTTATAGCAATCATCCTTATGATCCTTATGATCTCAAAGTTCAAGGTGCATCCATTTTTGGCACTTATGAGTATATCTTTGGTGCTAGCAATCGTCGCAGGTATCGATCTATCCAAGATCCCAGCGATGATAGGCGTTGGCTTTAGCGGTACGTTTAAAAGTATCGGCATCGTCATCATCTTTGGAACGATCATCGGCACAGTACTTGAAAAAACGGGAGCTGCGCTAAAGCTAGCAGACATGGTTGTAAAGCTAGTCGGACAAAGACGCCCAGAGCTTGCCATGCTTATAATGGGCTGGGTTGTTGGCATACCGGTATTTTGCGATAGCGGTTTTGTCGTATTAAACTCTATCCGCGAGGCACTTTACAAGAAAATTTCAGCAAGTCCAGTTGCTATGTCAGTAGCACTTAGCGGCGGCCTATACGCTTCTCACGTATTCATCCCACCAACTCCTGGCCCGATAGCTGCTGCTGGCACACTTGGACTTGGCGGCAATCTACTTCTTGTCATCATCATGGGCACAGTAGTTTCAGTGCCTGTTTTGGTAGCTGTTTATTTCTTTTCAAAAAGTATCGCTAAAAGCGTAACTATTAGCGACAAAGAGGCTGATGCTACGATAACAGCTAGCTACGAGGAGCTTTTAAAGAAATTTGGCAAATTGCCTTGCGGATTTTTGAGCCTTGCTCCTATCATCATGCCTATCATTTTCATGGCGGTTGGCTCTGTGGTAGATGTTTTAGCAAAACAAGGCATGCTTGATAAAGCTGCGCTCTTACCAAAGATATTTTTATTTTTAGGTAACCCTATCATCGCCCTTGCGATCGGCGTGATCTTTTGCGTATTTTTACTAGCTGAAACTAAAAAAATGAGAGAATTTGACCATATAACAAACGAATCATTAAAGATCGCTGGTCCAATACTTTTTATCACCGCAGCTGGCGGCGTTTTGGGCAACGTCATCACCGAGGCTGGCTTTGTAAATTTCATAAAAGAAAATGCCTCAACTATAAAAGCGATAGGAATTTTCTTCCCATTCATCATCTCAGCCGTGCTAAAAACCGCTCAAGGAAGCTCGACCGTGGCTATCATCACGACAGCCTCTATCATGGGCGCATTTAGCGCTGACAACTCACTCATGCACACACTTGGCTTTACGAGCGAAATTTCAGCCGCACTTTGTGTCATGGCGATAGCATCAGGTGCTATGTGCGTATCTCACGCAAACGATAGCTACTTCTGGGTCGTGACAAACTTTAGTAAGATGACCGCAGATCAAGGTTACCGCACACAAACAGCGATGACATTTATCATGGGCGTTGTTGGTATGATCAGCGTTTACATACTATCTTTGGTGCTTTTATGAGAATTTTGGTTGCGATAGATTCATTAAAAGGCTCGCTAAGCTCGCTTGAGGCGGGCCTTGCTATAAAAGAGGCGCTTGAAGAGTTTTGTGACGTCGTCGTAAAGCCAGTGGCTGACGGCGGCGAGGGCAGCGTGGAGGCTATGGCTGACGCGCTTGATGCGAAATTTATAGATACCATTGTAAAAAACCCTCTTGGGACTGAAATTTTAGCTAGATATGCCCTAAAAGATGACCTTGCCATACTTGAGATGTCAAGCGCTTCAGGACTTACTCTTATAAATCCTGATGAGAGAAATCCTATGAAAACTAGCACATTTGGCTTTGGTCAGATGATAAAAGATGCCATTAGCAAGGGTGCTAGGAAATTTATCATAGGCATTGGCGGAAGTGCGACAAATGACGCTGGCACAGGCATGCTAAGCGCTCTTGGATTTAAATTTTATGACAAAAATGGCGCTTTGCTTGAGGGCAAAGGTGAGGATCTAGCTCAAATTTGCGACTTTTCAGACGATGAGGCGCTAAAAGAGTTAAAAGAATGCGAATTTTTAATCGCCTGTGATGTGGATAATCCACTTTACGGTCAAAAGGGCGCAGCCTACGTCTATGCACCACAAAAGGGCGCAAATGGCCGCATGGTAAAGCAGCTTGATGACGGCTTAAAGCACTTTGCAAGCCTTGTAAAAGAGAAAAATGGCACTAAATTTCACACGCAAAAGGGCGCTGGAGCAGCTGGCGGACTTGGCTTTGCTTTTGTGGCATTTTTGGGCGCGAAGCTCAAGCCTGGTATCGAGATCATCACGCAGACAATAGCACTTGAAGATGAGATCAAAAAGGCTGATCTTGTCATCACTGGCGAGGGCCGCATGGACTTTCAAAGCACCATGGGCAAGACCCCAACAGGCGTGGCAAAGCTAGCTAAGAGGCATCATAAGCCAGTCATCGCGCTTGCTGGAAGCGTGCAAAGGTGCGCCAAAGACTGCCACAAGCACGGCATAGATGCCTATTTTTGCATACTAAATGAGCCAATGAGCCTTGAAGAAGCCATGCGAAAAGATAATGCCATTAGAAATTTAAAGATGACCGCCGAGCAAGTCATCCGCCTTTATATGCTAAACCACAAAGCATAAATTTAAAAAGATAGAAGCTAAATTTCTATCTTTTTCTCTCTAAATTTAACTTCAAATTTTACTCACAAAGTGCTACAAAAATTCTCAAAATTTAATACATTTTGCAAAAATATAAAATAAACTTTAGAAAAAAAATTTACTATGTTAAAATAAGAAAAACTTCTAAAAAGAAAGGAGAAATTCTTATGCAACAGACCCTAAACTCTCGTCGTAGTTTTATCGCAGCTGCAGGACTATTTTTCGCTACGACTGCACTAAAGGCAGCACCAAAGGACTTTAGTGGTGGTGGTGTTCGCTACGGCATGGCGATAGATCTAACAAGATGTGTTGGCTGTCAGTCATGTACTATGAGCTGTATGTTGGAAAACGACGTTCAGCCAGGTGCTTTTAGGACCATCGTTTCTGAGTACGAGGCAAAGGATAAAAGCGGTAAAATGGCGGTCATTGCGTCGCTTCCAAGACTTTGCAATCACTGCAACAAACCAGCCTGTATCGACGTTTGTCCAACAGGAGCAAGCTATCAAAGAAGCAACGGCATCGTAAAGATCGACACAAAAGAGTGCATAGGCTGTGCGCTTTGTGTGGAGGCCTGTCCATATCATGCAAGATATCTTAGCTTACATACCTACAAGGCCGATAAATGCACCTTCTGCGACCACAGACTAAGAGCGGGACTTCAGCCAGCATGCGTAGAGAGCTGTGTGGGCGGTAGCCGTATAATAGGCGATCTTAACGATCCTAACTCAAATATCAGAAAATTTCTAGCCACACACGAGACTATGGTTATAGATAGCCCTAAAAATACAAATCCACAGGTGTTCTACCACGGCGTTAGCGAAATTTTGGCTAAAAACGATAAGAAACTCGAGCTTGATAATGGATACAAAAAGGTTATCAGCTGGAGCGAAGAGATAGCACAGTAAAAGGAGATAAGCAATGCAAAGAAGAGAATTTTTAAAAAGATCAGCTGTACTCTCAACACTAACCGCAAGCGCTGTGCTAGCAGATGGCGAAAAAGACGACTACAAACCGCAGTCAAACTCGCTAGAGCCTGAATTTAGCGTAAAAGATGGCAAAATTTCACTTAACGACGGACATAGCGTTGTCTTTTCAATGTGCCACGGCTGTACAACGAAGTGTGGCATAAGACTTCACGTAGATGATAAGAACGACAAAGTTTTAAGATGTAGCGGCAACCCATACCACCCACTCTCAAACGTACACTGGGCAAATTTTGACACATCGATAAATGACGCTTTGCTTGCCACAACACTAAGCGGCGAAGATGAAAAGCGAGCCACAGTTTGCGCTAGAGGGGCGATCTTGCCTGAGATGATAGACTCGCCTGCAAGGATACTAACGCCACTAAAAAGAGTTGGCAAAAGAGGCGAGGGCAAGTGGAAGAGCATAAGTTTTGAGCAGCTAATAGAAGAGGTCGTAGAGGGCGGAGATCTCTTTGGTGAGGGGCACGTTGATGGCCTTAGAGCGCTATATAGCGATGAGCTAATCGACAGCGAAAACCCAGAGTACGGCACCAAGCGCAATCAATTTTTAAGCTTTTATCTATACGACGGACGCTCTGATATCGTCGATCGCTTTGTTAAAAAGTCATTTGGCACTATAAATCACTACTCACACGGCGGAATTTGCGGTGGCGGCTTTAGGGTTGGTGGCAAGATCGCACACAACGCAAAGGGCTTTGCACACACAAAACCAGACTATGAAAACTCTAAATTTGTTATCTACTGGGGCACTTCGCCGTCAAATGGTGGCAACCCTTTCCAAAAACAGGCAAAAATGCTCTCTTACGCAAGAGGCACTAGAGATGACTTTAGCTACGCAGTGGTAGACCCAAGCGTTACAAATGCTGTAAAATACGCCTCTTCAGACAAAGGCCGCTGGATAGCGATAAAGCCAGGCACCGACTCAGCTCTAGCAATGGCGATGATACGCTGGATTATAGAAAATGAAAAATACGCTACAAACTACCTTATCCAGCCAAATTTAGACCAAGCAAAGCTAGCAGGCGAGATACACTGGTGCAACGCCACGCATCTAGTCATCACCGAAAAAGGTCACAAAGACTACGGCAAATTTGCACTTATCAATAACGAGTGGCAGGTCTGCTCGCAAGATGGCAAGATACAAAGCTACAAGGTAAATGAACTAGCCAAGCTCTACTACAAAGGTAAAATTTTAATAGACGGCAAAAAAGTCGAGGTAAAAAGCTCAATGCAGCTTTTAAAAGAGTCAGCTTATAAGCACAGCTTAGAGGAGTACTCAAAAATTTGCGGCGTAAGCGTTGAAGATATCATCTGGCTTTGCGAAAATTTCACCAAAAACGGCAGACAGGTGAGCACAAACGTGCATGGCGGTATGATGCATACGCAAGCTGGTATGACTACTTTTGCGATCCTTTGTCTAAACACGCTAATGGGCACTTACGGCTTTAAGGGCGGCAACGTCAATGCAAGTGCCGGCACGCACGAGTTTTTAAAGGGCAGATATGATCTTGAGAGCTTTGAGGGCGCTTATAAGCCAAATGGTCTAAATTTATCAAGATCAGGCAAATACTACGAAACGAGCTCTGAGTATAAACGCAAAGTAGCAGCTGGCGGCAGCGGCTATCCATCAACTCAGCCATGGTATCCTATCTCTATGCCACTTGTAAACGAAACTCTTACAAGCCACAAGGCTGGCTATCCATACAAAGTAAAAGTTTTCATAAACTACATGACAAACGTACTTTACGGCCAAGCAGGACTTGAAAGAGCGGTTTTAGACGCACTAAAAGATAGTAAAAATTTACCACTTTTTGTGGGTATCGACGCCTTTATGAACGAGACAAACGCCTATGCTGACTACATCGTGCCAGACGGGGTAAATTTAGAAAACTGGGCACTTCCAAACTCTCTTTGGGGAACGATTGCTAAAACTTCAGTCGTGCGCTATCCAGCCGTTAGCTCAAAGCAGGCAAAGGATAAAAATGGCGGCGTGATCGACGTTGAGGCATTTTATATAGCCGTGGCAAAGAGACTTGGACTAAAAGGCTTTGGCAAAAATGCCTTCAAAGACAAAGACGGAAATTTCATGGACCTTGACGTAAAAGAGCAGTACTATGCGGCTGCACTGGCAAATTTAGCCTTTGACGGCGAGGGCGTGAAAGATATAAGCGACGAGGACAAAAAGCTTAGTAAGATATCAAGAGTGATGACAAAGCTTGATCCTTATCTAAAAGACGAAGAGAGGCCAAAAGTAGCGCACGTGCTAGCAAAAGGCGGCAGATATGATAGCTACGAGAGCGCATACAAGGGCGATAAAGCAACCGTAAAAGTGCCAGCGCCTACGCCAGCTTCGATCTACTATGAGCCACTTGGCGGACACAGACACTCGGTAACAGGCGAATATATGCCAGGAGTGCCAAGTCTAATGCTGCCAGTCGCGAGTGACGGCACGCCGCTTGAGAAATTTTTCCCACGCTCTGAGTGGAAATATACAGTTAGCTCAAGAAAGTCAAATATCCAGCACTTCTACACATTTGTTAGCCCAAGGCTAAGAGCCGTCCATCCTAGCAACTTCATAAGGATGGCGCCAGATGTGGCGAGCGAGCAGGGCATTCGCTCAGGCGATAAAGTCAAAGTGACTACGCCTTATGGAGCGCAAGTTGGCGAGGCGTTTGTGACTGATGGCGTTGCTAGCGGAGTTATCAGCATAGAGCATGGATTTGGTCATGATGAGTTTGGTATAAGAACGCACATCGTCGATGGAAAGCCAGCTTTTGGGATAGCAAATTTAGAAAAAGGGGTCAATCACAACAAGCTCGGACTTCTTGATCCAAAAAGAAATGGCGAATTTAGCCTAAATGACTGGTTGGTTGGTACTTGCGCTAGACAAGCACTTCCTGCAAAGATAAGAAAGATAGGCTAGTTTGATATAAATTTGGCGAGCAGAGTGAAATTTGCTTGCCAAATTTCATTTTCGTGATAGCTTTTGTCTTACGGCGTAAATTTATATGCATAGCAAGCTTTGGGCTGCTTGCAAGCTAAAAATTCTCACATTTCATAGTTAAATTTGATGTTTTAAATTTTGTATTGGTTAAATTTAATATCATCTGAAGTGTGCTAGCTGCTCCTTCAAGCAGCGTTTTAAATTTGCATGGGTTAAATTTAGTATTGCTAGTTTGCTCTATCTTTGAGTGCCTTAGTTCGCTAGATCCTCAGCCACTTTGGCAGCGAGTTTTAGCTTGTCACTATCAAAGTGTGTGTAAATTCGTGAGGTATTTAGACTAGCATGCCCAAGGGCTTCTTGTACTAACACAAGGTCTTTTTGCTTTTTATAAAGCATCGTTGCAAAGGTGTGGCGCAGCATGTGAGCGCCGTTTTTCTCTTTTCTGATGCCTGCTTTAAATAAAATTTGTTCAACTATGCGGCTAACATAAGCCTGCGTGAGCCTCGTGCCTTTTTTGTTTATAAAAAGGTATCCCTCTTTGTTGATGTAGTTTATGGCGATTGCGTTTAGATGAGCTTCGATTAGGTGGCGCTTTATCATTACTATGCGGTATTTGTTGCCTTTGCCACGAATTCTAATGATAAAAAGATCGCCATCTTCGGTGATATCTTTTCTCTTTAAATTTAGCGCCTCGCTCACACGAATTCCAGTAAAGATGATGACCTTGATGATAAGCTTGTTGCGGTTTGAGTTTTGCTTAAAGTCGCTCTGCTCGATCGCATCAAGAAATTTCTTGACCTCCTCTTCGCCCATAAACTCAGGCAGCTTTTGCCCTTTGTTGCCACTAACGCCGCCCCAGTTTTTTAAATTTATATCAAAAACATGAGCCTTGCCGTCCTCTTCGTTTTGCTTGTCTAAAAAGGCAAAGAAATTTATCACTGAAATTCTGTAGTTCTTCTTGCTCGCATCACTTAGTCCGCCAGTAGTACTTGCTAAAATTTCACTTAGCAACTCTTCATCGATCTGCTTTAGACTGCTAAGCTCATAAAATTTCATCGTCTCATATATCTTTTTAAGCGGGTTAAAGTAGGTATTTATGCCAGTTAGTCCTGCATTTCTAGCGCTTTTTACCAGCCCATCAAGCTGCTCTATGTTTTTTATCTCGCGGCTTAGGGCAAAATTTACACTTGCAAGCGCTTTTGGATCTCTTAGCTCCTTGTTTGAAAGCGAGCTAAGTTTAAATTTGACATAGCGAGTTAGCCAAAATATAAATGAGCTTTCAAAACTATCTTTGCAGTCAAGTGGAAATTTCAAAATAACGACCTTTAAATATTTATTTGAAAAGTATTATATTTGAAATTTTATGAAAAAGCTCAAAAACTATAAAAGCTTAAGCACGTATCCATTTTCAGCGGTTTCAAGCTTATATTTATGCATCTTATCAAGCTCTAAAACCACTCTGAAATACTTATCGTGCCAGCCGATTATGACGTTTTTAAATATCTCGTTTTCAAGCTTTAAATTTCTAGTTTTAAAGCTTCTTGGAGGTTTTGCAAAGTCAAGTACGATCTTGTTTTTTTCATAGGCAAAGTGCTTTAAATTTTTAGCTTTTGTTATGATATTTAGCTCTTTTTCATGCGCTAAAAAGCTCACAAATCCTAAGAATTTAATCTCTTTTTCGCTGCTTTTTATCTCTTGAACAGGCTTTGAGGCTGGCTCGATCTTTACTTCAACTACCTTTTGCTCAGGCTTAGCTGTCTCTTTTACTTTTTTTGTGCCAAGGTCGATCACCACGACGTTTGGAGTTGGCACATCTGAGGTTTTATTTCTATCTTTGTTTGAAATTTTAGTCTCATTTTTTTCTATTATAACCGGCGTGCTCACCTTTTGAGCTGGCACCTCCGCCATCGTGACAGAAACGTCTAGTTTTTTAGCTGCGACTGGTTCTGGATTTTTCATCTTGCTTAGGGCAAATTCATCGTTCCAGTCGATAGTTTTATTTATATCAGTTAGTCTTTTCTCTTTTATGCTGCCGTCATTTGCTCTGTATCTTATGGTGACATCAAGCAAAAGCATCGCATCGCTTGGAAATTTAAACGAGAGCGAGTTGAAACTGTCATATTTTTCTACGACATTTGTCGTCATAACGCTTGTATTTAGCTCGCTAATAGGCATGAAAGGGTTTTCTCTGGCGCATAAGCTCGCTACTAATAAAGGTAAAACTAACCAAATTTTCTTCATCGTTCCTACTTTTTGTTGGAGTCTGGCTCAAGGCCTTGCAATTCAAAATAATCTTTTTGCAGACGTGCATTCATTTTTTTCAAAATTTCCACGTCTTCGCTAAGCCTCTCTTTTTTGCTCTGAAGGCTTAGCATCACATCAAGTGAGCGTTTGCCAAACATCATGTTGCCCACGTAAAAGGCAAACATAGCCACGCAAATGGTGGCTATGACGTAGCGTAATGTCGGCCGAACAAATTTTACGATTTTATGAAATATGCCATCTTCTTTGCCATATTCATCTAAAATTTCGCTCAAATATTATCCCCTAAAAACTCACCCGCCTCAAGCTCGATCTCGAGCAAGCGGTTGTATTTTGCGTTGCGCTCGCTTCTTGAGGTGGCACCTGTTTTTATCTCGCCAGTATTTAGTGCGACTGCGAAGTCAGCGATAAACGCATCTTCGCTCTCGCCGCTTCTGTGGCTCATGATGCAGCGGTAGCCGTTTCTTTGAGCAAGGCGGACAGTTTGCATAGTTTGCGTGACTGAGCCTATTTGATTTGGCTTGATTAAGATAGCGTTTGCGATGTTTTTCTCGATGCCTTCGCGTAAAATTTTCTCATTTGTAACGAAAAGATCGTCGCCAACTAGCTGCACCTTGCTGCCAAGCCTTTTTGTAAGCTCAGCCCAGCCACTCCAGTCGTCCTCGCTAAGGCCATCTTCGATAGAGAATATCGGATATTTTTCGCAAAGTTTTTCATAGTAGCTAATGAGCTCGTCGCTGCTAAATTTCTTGCCCTCAAGCTCGTATTTGCCGTCTTTGTAAAGCTCGCTTGAAGCGACGTCAAGGGCAAGTTTTATCTGGCTGCCTAGCTCATATCCAGCCTCTTTTACGGCTTGTGAGATGAGCTTTAGTGGCTCTTCGTTGTCTTTTAAATTTGGAGCAAAGCCACCCTCATCGCCGACAGCTGTGCTGTGACCAGCTGCGTTTAGGATAGATTTTAGCTTGTGATAAATTTCAGTCGCAGCTCTAAGTGCCTCGCTAAATGTGCTAAAGCCAAATGGCATGATCATAAATTCTTGAAAATCAACGCTATTATTTGCGTGTGCGCCGCCATTTATGATGTTAAACATCGGCACTGGCAAGATGCTAGCGTTTGCACCGCCAAGATAGCGATAAAGCGGGATATTTAGGCTCTTTGCAGCTGCGCGAGCTACCGCCATAGATACGCCAAGGACAGCGTTTGCGCCTAAATTTGAGTAGTTGTGCGTGCCATCAAGCTCAAGCATCTCCGCATCGACTGCCTTTTGATTGTAAGCATCAAGTCCTATCACTGCCTCTGCGATCTTTTCATTTACATTTGAAACAGCCTTTAAAACGCCTTTGCCAGCATATCTCTCGTCTTTATCACGAAGCTCGAGCGCCTCACGCTTGCCAGTGCTTGCGCCACTTGGTACGATCGCGCTTGCCTCGGTTCCGTCGCTTAGTCTAACTGTCGCACGAACTGTTGGGTTGCCTCTGCTGTCTAAAACCTCGTGAGCTTCTACATCTTCAATAAATACCATTATTCATCTCCTGCTTCGTTTGTGTCGTCGTCTTCGTCTTTTGCGCCGCTGCTTATTAGGTGATCAATTCCCATTGAGCCTTTGATCGCCGCTACTATCTCATCAGAAATTTCTGGGTGCTCTTTTAGGTAGGCTTTGGCATTTTCTCTACCTTGACCCAGTTTTTCGGCCTTGTAGCTAAACCACGCACCTGATTTGTCGATGATGTCGAGCTTTACGCCATAGTCGATGATCTCGCCCTCTTTGCTCACACCCTCGCCAAACATGATGTCAAATTCAGCCACTTTAAATGGAGGCGCGACCTTGTTTTTAACGACTTTTGCTTTTGTGCGGTTGCCGATAGGCTCGTCGTTTTGTTTAAGTGTGGCTATCTTTCTTACATCGATCCTTACTGATGAGTAAAATTTAAGTGCATTACCGCCAGTTGTGGTCTCTGGCGTGCCATATCCCATCATACCGATCTTCATACGAATTTGGTTGATGAAGATAACAGTTGTCTTCATCTTGCTTAAAATTCCAGTTAGCTTTCTAAGCGCCTGACTCATAAGCCTTGCTTGAAGTCCCACGTGCTGATCGCCCATGTCGCCGTCTATCTCGCTCTTTGGAGTAAGAGCAGCGACGCTATCAACTACGATAAGATCGACCGCACCACTTCTTGCAAGTGTCTCAACGATCTCAAGTGCCTGCTCGCCAAAGTCTGGCTGAGAGACATAGAGGTTGTCGGTATTTACGCCTAAATTTGAAGCGTATTTTACGTCTAGTGCGTGCTCTGCATCGACAAATGCACAAATTCCGCCAGCTTTTTGCGCTTCAGCGATGATGTGAAGTGTGAGCGTAGTCTTACCAGAGCTCTCTGGTCCGTAGATCTCGATGATCCTGCCTTTTGGGACGCCGCCTATGCCAAGAGCCAGATCAAGCCCTAGCGAGCCAGTCGGTATCGACTCGATAGCCTCAACCTCTTTGTCGCCAAGTCTTAAAAGCGTGCCTTTGCCAAAAGCTTTATCGATCTGCTTTAGCGCAAGCTCAAGCGCCTTTTTCTTGTCCGCTTCGCTCTCTGGGATAGCTATCTTTTTGTCACTATCTTTTTCTTTTGCCATTTTTTACCTTATAGTTGAAATTTGGCTTGATTTTATCTAAAAAGAGATGAATTTTACTTGATTTACTCGCAAATTATAATATTTTCGCCAAGCAGTGCAGCGCTATCAATAAGAGCAAAAAGCTGCTCTTTTTCAAACAAAAATCCATAAATTTGATCTTCGTTTTTTAGTATCGCAAGCTTAAGCGGCTCTATAAGCGAGCTTGCGCAAAGATTTAAAAAAGCTTCATCGATACTGTTTTGTGAAATTTGGGGTTTGATTTTGAAATTTTCATCTTTTATAAAAGAGATAAATTCCTCTTGCGAGGTAGATTTATTAAATTTAAAAATTAATTTTTCTTTTAAGGCCTCAGCCAAAATTTCATCAAATTTAACTAGGTCGATGTGATCTTTTACACCTAAAATTTTGGCAAAATTTAGCAAGTTTTTATCATAATCAGCCACATTTTTCTCATGCTCGCTTTGTGCCTTTTTAGCCCTATAAATGGCGTAAAATCCGATAGCTATAAACAAAAGTGAAAGGGTAAAAACTTCGCTTAAAAACTCACTCATCATCATCCTTATAAAATGCAAACTTCAGTCTTAAGCTCTACGCCAAATTTCTCTAAAACTCTAGCTCTAGCCAAATTTATAAGGCTAGTGGCGTCTTCAAAGCTTGCGTGGTTAAAATTTATCAAAAAATTTGCGTGCTCTTCGCTAAATTTCGCTCCGCCGATAGCGTATCCCTTTAGTCCAACTGCCTCAAGCATTGCCCCCGCAAAGTGCCCTTCAGGATTTACAAAGCAGCTGCCAAAGCTAGCGCCTTTTGGTTGATTTGCTCTTTTTGCGCTTATAGCATCAGATATGCTCGCATCAAAGCCACTATGAAGCTCAAATTTAGCCCCCAAAATGGCCTCATCTATGCCGCTGTGGCGGTAGCTAAAGTTTATCTCATCTTTGCTCACCCAGCCACGAGCCAGACGCACATGCGTGAGGTTGTCGCTTATGCTAAATTTAAGCAGCCCAGCGTTCATTTTGATAAGTCCGCCAAGCGTGCCTGGGATATTTTTTAAAAACTCAAGGTGAGCTATGTTGTTTTGTTTGCAGAAGTTGTAAATTTTGGCTGATTTTGTCGCAGCACCTATCTCAAGGCAAATTTTTTCATCACAAATTTTTAAATTTATATAGTCAAAGCTCTTGCCAAGCATCGCCATTTTTGGGGGATTTGGCGAGATAAGAAGGTTGTTGCCCCCACCTATCATCACAGCGCCTAAAAAGTGAGGTGAGCTTAGATCTTCAAGACTATCAACCTCGAAAATTTCATGCACGCCGCCTATCCTAACTGAGGTAAATTTAGAAAAATCAACAAGCCTCGTCACTGGATAAATTCCGGTATAAAATCAAGCATGCGAGTGGTAAATTCAACCATCATCGAGATCATCCAAGGCATTAAAAATATGATGACAACGACGACTAGCAAAATTTTTGGCACGAAGCTTAGCGTGGTTTCGTTTATCTGCGTGGTCGCTTGAAAAATGGAGATGATAAGACCTGCTATTAGCCCGCTTAGCAGCATCGGAAGGCTGATATAAAGGGCGATTTTAAAGGTTTCAACTCCAAGTGAGACAAGCGTACTTTGCATCAGCTAAACCTTACTTCGTTGTATTCAGTTGGGATTAGATAGTCGTTTACGTCGATTGGCTTTTCAAAAAAGCCTTTGTCATAGCCTATTTGATAGAGCTTATTTAGCGCTTTTAACTGCGTTTCGTTCATACTTATTGACTCGTCATTTGCGTATAAATTTAGATACGCTTTAAGCTCCTCTTTGCCAACTCTGATGAGGTTTCGCTCCATTAGCATGTGAGATAAAAATGGCTTGTGCGAAGTGGCGATCCTGACAGCCTCGCTAAGCACTCTCTCGCACTCGATCGCATCAGTTATCGGTAGGCTTCGTCTAAGTGCCATGCCACCAAGTGGAAGTGGTAAATTTTCGCCGTTTAGCTCGCTCCAGATGTCCCAAATTTCGCGCTCTACGCAGAGCTGGTCTGAGAAATTTAAGATACTTTCATGTATGAGCACGCCAGCATCGACTTCGCCGCTAAGCACGGCATTTTCGATCTCAAGAAAATTTTTATAAACAATCCTTGCCTCTGGGTAGGCTATGCGAAATAGCAGGGCGTTTGTCGTGTTTTTGCCAGAGAGTGCGACCTTGAAATTTCTCTTTAGCTGCTTATCTTTTAGCTTGATAAGCTTTGGGCCGTATCCATTGCCAAAGCTTACCGCACAGCGTAAAAGTGCAAATTCATCGCAGATTTTTGGATAGAGCGCAAAGCTGATCGCCGTTGCCTCGTAAGTGCCTTTTAGCGCCTCTTCGTTTAGCGTTTCTATATCAAGCGCCTTTGATGTAAAGGCTAAATTTTTACTGCTAACCCAGCCAAATTTGACCGCAGCATACATGAAAATATCGTCAGCATCCGGCGAGTGAGCGACGTTTATGGTTTTTAGATTGTGCAAAGATGATCCTTTTTTTGATTACGCCATTTTAATGAAATTTATTTAAAATAAAGTTTTAAGGGCGGTTTTGAAACGATTTTACCAGCTTTGCCTCTTTGAAATTTAGCACGTATTTCACGTCTATGGCGTCTTTAGCCCCTTTTCTTCGAGCTTGGAGCGTTGAGTAAAACGGATGCTTATGTTCAAGCATCTTAATCAGTTTTTGATCGCTATCTTCTTTTTTTATACTTTTAACGATTATTGTCGTTATAAATTTGCCCTCAAACTCGTAAAATGGCCATACCATCACGCCTGCATCGCTTGTCTTAAAGTCGTTTATTTTAGACTTTTTAGGGATATTTAGCATGGAGATGATCTTTTTGCGAGAGCTCTCTAAGTTTTGCACGGAGATCACCTTTACAAGCAGGTCTTTTTTGACTCCGATGCCATTTTGACTAAAGCGATAAACGCCGTCCTCAAGGATGCCAACTTTTTCAAAGGCGTTAGCGTAGTTTGCGGCGGTGCAAGCGGTCAGTAAAAGCGACAGAAACGTTAAAATTTTTATAAATTTCATCTTCTCTCCTGAAATTTAACTCTCTTTAGCCTATCTGAAGCGAAATTTTTTCTGCCAAATTTAGCCTCACTTTTGCCGTTTAGCTCGACTAGATCGCCTGTAAAGCCACAAATGTCATTTTTAACAAGATAGCTTCCCACGCCATAAATATCAACTGGGGTGTTAAATTTCTCAAATTCACTCATTTTTTGTGGGTTAAAGCCTGAGCTAACGACGATTTTGACGTGCTTAAAGCCAGCTTTATCAAGTGCCTCTCTTAGGGCAAATATAAGCTCCTTGCAAACGCCGTGCGGGTCAATTTTACTCGTATCTTTGCCTTCAAAATACCTATCTATCAAATTTTTACTAGTATCCACCCTAACTGCGCCAAGCCTCTCTTTTAGGGCATTTGCAGCCTTTAAAGCGTCTGTTATCACGTCGTTGTTGTAATCAACCAAGGCCGTGATCTGCTCGTTTTCAAAGGTTTTAGCGTAAATTTGGCAAGCCTTCACCACGTCTCCGCCGCACATTTGAATGAGTGCATGAGGCATGGTGCCACCACCTTTTAGCCCTGTAAGCTCGCCCTGAGCGTCTGTGGCGACCTTTTTGATGCCACCTACAAATGATGCGTATCCGTCGCCTGGCTGCGTGCAGATGTCGTCTTGTCTATCAGCCATGCTAAAGACGTCCTTGCCATTTGCTGCTTTTATCACGTCTCTGGAGTTTGTCGCCACGCAGCTTCTTCTAGTAAGCGTCGCGTCGATGATGTTTTCTAAAAAGCCGAAATTTTCATACTTGCCGCTTATCTTTAAAACTGGCTCGTTTGCATTTATGATATCACCATCATCAAGTGCGTAAATTTCAAGCTCGCTTGGATTTTTGGCAAATTTATTGATTATCGCTAAAACCTCGTCGATGCCACAAAGCACGATATCATCGCGCCTTTGAAAAAACTGCATCGTCACGTGCTGATCAGGCAGATTTTGCTTAATTATCTCATTTACTTTTAGAAAGTATTTCGCCGTGAAGTAGCCCTCACCGATCCTAGGATCTAGCTTAAAAGTCCTGTCTGTTAGCCTCTCTATCTTGCCTTGCATCTTTAGCTCAAGTTCGTTCATGTCTGTCCTTTTGTTTTTGCGAGATTATACCATTTTAGAAAAAGAGTAAAATTGTAAAAATATATTTTAAGAATATATAAGAGTATATTTTATAAAATCTTGAAATTTTATTTTTAAAGGAAAAAATATGAAAAAATTTTTGCTTTTAATGGCCGCAGTCTTTGCATTTGGCAATGAAAATTTGCTAGTAAGTGCGGGCGGTGGATATAAAAAGATAGTCGAAGCAGTCGCGCAAAATCTCAAAAAAGATGGCGTAAATATTGATACCTCTTTTGCAAACATCAAAGCGATCATGGCGCAGGCAAAAGAGGGCAAAACTGACGTGATCGTTGGCGATGAGGACTTTTTGAAAAAGTCTGATCTAAAGATCACTGAATATGTAAATTTAGGCTCTGGCGCCTTGGTGCTAGCTACCAAAAAGGGCGTAAAAATAGAAAAAATTGACGAGCTAAAAACGCTTTCAAAAATCGCTATGCCAGACGCGGCAAAGACTGTTTATGGCAAAAGAGCTAGTGAATTTATGCAAAAAGCAAATTTAGATAGCGAGCTAAAGGATAAAATTTTAGCAGTTGCAGGCGTGCCACAGGTCGTTACCTATATATTAAACGGCGAAGTTGATACTGGCTTTATCAACCAAACTGAGCTAAACGCGCACAAGGATGAATTTGGTAGTTTTATCTTGATAGATAAGGCGCTTTATGCCCCTGCAAACATCGTAGCTGCAAAGCTTGAAGGGTGTGAGAAAAAGGCTGATTGCGAAAAATTTATAAACGAGATAAAAAGCGAAAGATCAAAAGAAATTTACGCTAAATTTGGCATAAGATAGGGCGAAATTTGCAAGAGCTCGCTTGGCTTTTTGATCCGCTATTTTTAAGTATAAAGGTCGTTTTGTGTCAAGGGCTTTTGCTTGCTATTTTTGGGCTGGCTCTTGCTTATTTTTTAGCCTTTAGTAGTTCTAAATTTAAAGTAGTTGCCGAGATGATAGTCACCTTTCCGCTCATCTTTCCACCCATTGCGACTGGATTTTTACTGCTTTATCTACTTGGCAAAAATGGCATCATCGGTAAGGCATTAAATTTAGATATCGTCTTTAGCTTTAAAGCCCTCGTTATAGCAGCCTTCATAGCCTCGCTGCCACTTTTTGTAAAGCCCGTAGCCTCAGCGCTAGGCTCACTTTCAAAAAGCCTTAGCGAGGCGGCATACAGCCTTGGTAAAAATAAATTTCAAACAGCTATTTTAGTGCTTTTTCCAAGCATCGCAAAAAGCGTAGCGGCAGCCTTTATCCTAGCGCTCTCACGAGGTCTTGGCGAGGTTGGCATAACGCTCATTTTAGGTGGCAATATCATAGGCAAAACAGACACCATCTCGCTTGCTATCTATAACGCTGTCTATGATGGCAGAAGTGATCAGGCACTCGCTTTAAGCCTTGTTTTAGTTGTGCTTAGTTTCGTCTTATTTTTTATTATAAATTTGCTAGATAAAATGAGAATTTAAAAGAAGCAAAAGTGGCGAGAGGATGAGAGAATCGAACTCCCCACCAGACGGTCAACCGCCCAGTCATCGGGTTTGAAGCCCGTGAGCATCACCAGATTACTTTATCCTCCGTGTGCGTTATTTTAGCAGATTTAGATAAATTTTAGCCCATTTTCTATAAACTTTTTGAAATTACAAAAGGATTTATGATTTCTAAATTTAGCGTTTTTGCATTTTTGGTCTTATTTTTTAGCTCTTGCTCCTCAGTCCTCACCCCAGCAACAGCGCCGCTAAATGTATATGACGCATACTCCATTTCTCGCGATAAACGCGGCATCTACTCGATCTCTCGTGATAAATTTATCCAAAGCAAGCTACAAAGCAAAATTTTGTTTTCAAAAGGACTTAGCAACATCGACATCGAGATAGAGGTCTTTTACGGCGATGCCTATCTCATAGGGCTTGTTGATAGCAAAGAGTTAGGAGATAAGCTAGTTGAGCTTGCCAAAAGCACGGACGGAGTGCGAAAAATTTACACCTATCTTAGGGTTAAAAAGAGCGAGTATCCGTGCGATAGCCTAAGCATACTTGCAAATTTAAAGCAAAATCTCTTTAAAGATAGCGTCGTTGAGGGCACAAATGTGCGAGTTAGCATCGTTGGCTGTGACGTTGTTTTTAGCGGTGTGGTAGATAGCATCGAACAAGAAAAGCACGCCATTTGGTACGCTAAGCACATTGACGGCGTGGCTGATGTCTATTCGTTTATCAAAGTTATCAAATAAATTTATACCTCGCGCTTTTTCACAAAACTTGCTATCAAACTTGGCAAGATGATGAGTGCACCAAGCAGCATAAATACCATAACAAGATCAGTTAGCAAGCCAAAATAAATAGTCGGTATAAAGTTGCTAGTTATCATCACGCTAAAACCAAGAAAAATGGTAAATGAGGTGTAATACATCGCGTATCCTATGCTAGCGTGTGCAGCCTTGATGCTCTCAAAAACATCTTTTGTAAGCAGCTCCTCTTTAAAGCGGTGGATGTAGTGGATGATATCATCAACGCCGATGCCTATACTAATGGCAGCAATCGTAATGCTCATCACATCAAGCGGTATGCCAAAAAATCCCATCACGCCAAAGAGCGTGCAAAGCGGGATCAAATTTGAAACAATGGCGATGGTTGCTAGCTTGATACTTCTAAAAACAAAGCAAAATATGACAAAAAGTATCGCAACCGTTAGTCCAAATGTATCAACCTGCGAGCTAAGTAAATTTTGAAGCATGTTGTTATAAAGCACCATCATACCGACAACTTCGATGCTTACGTTATCGTTTTTAGTAAGCTCTAAAAGCCCCTCTCTAAGCTCTTTGAGAAATAAATTTCGTCTAAGCTTTGGATCGCTATCAACGATCCTTAGGCTAAATCTAAGCTCGTCGTTTTCGACGCTTACATAAGGGCTTAACAAGATCTTTTTATACTCAAGTGGTAGTTTTTCATACATCGCAGCTAGCAAAAAATCATCACTAACGCCGTTATTTAGCTCTTTTATCGCCTTTATAAGCGTTGCAAGAGAGCTTACGTTGCCTACAAAATTTTGCTCTTTTAGATAGTCGTGAACCTTTTCTGCGATCCTTGTGTGGTAGCTGTTAAACCAGTATTTTGCGCTCTTTGCGTCGTTTTCAAACTCACTTTCAAAGTCATCTTTTTCATCACTTTTTTCTTGTTTTGGCTCGCTCTCTTTAAATTTCACTATCACATCAACTGGGATCGTGCCACCAAGCTTTGTGTCGATGATCTGCATGCCTTGGCGGATCTGCGTACTCTCTTTAAAGTAGCCAATGAAGCTGTTTTCAACCTTTATCTTACTGATGCCATAAACGCCAAAGCAGACAACAAGCACGCAAACTGCGTAGATGATCTTTCTTGAGTTTAGCGCCAAATTTGCGCAGTATTTTGTAAATTTAAAGCTATTTTCAAATGTCCTAACAGGGGCAAGCTTCTTTAAATTTACATTTACCGAGCCAAATAGCAAAAATGCAAGTACAAGTGAAACGCTAATGCCAGCACTCATCATAATGCCAAGCATGATAACTGGCTTTATATCTGCACTCATTAATGAGCTAAAGCCAATGACTGTTGTAAATATCGCCCAAAAAGATGGAGAAAATTTGTCACGAAGTGTCAGATAGATGAGCTGATTTTGACTGTATTTTGGATGTCTTGCGTAAAATTCTCTGTAGCTAACGACTAGGTGGATGACAGTTGAGATGGTGATAATTAGCTGAAGTGCGATGTAGTTTGAGCTAATGACCGTCACTTCCCAGCCAAACATACCAAAAATTCCAGTCGTAAAAATGGCACTTACCGCGCAGATAAACATCGGCAAGACGATCCATCTAATCTGCCTGAAAAATAGCCACAAACTAAAGCTAAGAAGCGCTAAAACGCTTAGCCCATAAACCAAAAGATCGCTCTTTATAAAGCCTATCATATCATCAGCGATCATGTTTGCGCCGCCCAAAAAGAGCTCATCGTTTGCGTTAAATTTAGCGATGGCTGTCTTTATGGCTTCAAGGTTTTTGTGATCGCTCTTTCTAAGCTCATCACGGTAGGCTTTAAACTCCGCTAAAAGCGCTTTAAATTTCTCTTTTTCTGCCTGCGTGATAGTGCCGTTTGACTCTTTTTGGCTAAGTAAATTTCGCTCATTTACAAGCTCATTAAATTTCTCATCTTGCTTTAAATTTAGCGCGATCGCCGTGGTTTTTAGATCTTTGCTTATCAAATTTCCGCTATAAATAGGACTTTTTGCAAACTCAAGCTTTGCTTTTGAGATATTTATATCTTTATCACTTAGCGTTGGCGTGTGATCCAAGATGCCTGTAACGCCACCTTTTACGCTATTTAGAAGTGGCACGTTTAAGATAGAGATGACGCTGCTAACCATATCGTTTTTGGCTAGCTCGCCACTCAAATTTTTAATAAGCTCTAAATTTTTAGGTGAAAAAAGATCATCTTTTGGGGTGAAAGCAACCACCAAAAGCCCAGGCGAGTCGTAGCGCTTTGCGATCTGCCTATAGGCTTTTAGATCTGGGTCATGTTCAAGCAGCAAAGTCTCAGCTGAAGCGTCGATGCTAAGCTTTGTGCTAAGGTAACCAAAAACTACGCTTAGAACTAGCACAAGCGAGATAACAAGCTTGTTTTTGGCAATGATAAATTTAAAAATTTGTCGCATTAAGGATTAGTTTTGTTTTGATCAGGCAAAACCGCTTCGTTTAGTTTTTGTAAAAGCGTATTAAAATCAGCATTATTTAGCACGTCGCCAAACTGACTTCTATAAGTTTGAATGATGCTCACACCAACGATATCAAGGTCGTAAATGAGCCAGCCACGCTCTTTTGCATCGTAAAATTTATAGACAAATTCATAGTTTTTGCCGTCATTTAGAAGCTCTGATGTGAGCCAGTATCTATTTTTTTGAGGCTCACTCTCTCCAGTGATGTGGATCTGTTGGTCTTTGTAGCCTAAGAGCTTGTCGATATATGAGCTTTTTAGCTTTTGCTCAAATGCTGCGTCAAATTTAGCTTGCTCGTCAGCACTTAGACTGTTGTAGCGTTTGCCAAGGCTGATCTTTGCCATTTGTTTGTAGTCAAATAGTGGATCAAGCAGAGCAAAAATCTCTTTTGTCTTTGCATTGTTATCTAAATTTGTATTTTTTAAAATTTCAATCACCTTTGTTGTCTTTGCCTCTATCTCAGGCTTTATCTGCTCTTTTGAGAGGGCAAAAAGGCTAGTTGCTAAAAGTAAAATTGCCGCAAAAGCTTTAAAAATTTTCATACTTACTCCTTGATAAGTTTATCGCGTCTTTGCTCGTAAGCATCGCGTAAAAATGGATATAGATCGATCGCGTCTTTGCGTAGTTTTTCATAAGCAGTTGGATCTTGTGAAAAGCCGTTAAATGCTCTATAAGATTTGATACCAAGCGATAAAAGCCTAGGATCAACGTAGCTGATAGGATCGGCAAAATAGTCTCCAACTAGGCCTCCAGTATCTCTTAAATTTGATGGTCCAAGCAAAGGCCAAACGATGTGAAAGCCGCTTCCTAGCCCCCAGTAACCGAGGGTTTGTCCAAAGTCTTCGTTGTGAGGCTTTAGATCATAGTATTTTGCCCCGTCCGTTAGCCCTCCAAAGCCAATTATCGTATTTGCCAAAAATCGCAAAGTCTCTTCGCCAGCATTTTGAAATTTAAACTGAAGCAAGTTATTTACAAAACGCACTGGAAAAAGAAGGTTGTCAAAGAAATTTGCAACCATCGTTCTAGCCGTAGCTGGCACGACATAAGCGTAGCCTTTTGCCACTGGAGTTAGCATATTTATGTAGATAAAGTCATTTACGTTTGTCATCACTCTGTTATAGCCACTAAGCGGGTCAAAAACATCTTTTTTTGCTTCAAACTCAACGTCAAAATCATCTTTTTCACTGTTTGCGTTCAGATCAGCGCTGGCACAGGCTAAAAGCAGGCTACAAAAGATAGCAAGCAAAAATTTCATCATAAAACCTTAAAATTTATTTATAAAAAACAGCTTGATTTTATCCTCTTGAAACTTTACAAGAAATTAAAGAAAATTTGTAATTTTAAGCTTGTGAATTAATATAATTAGATATACTTTGCAAATTATTATTATATATTTAGAGGTTAAAATTTTGAAAGCAGATATAAATTTAGAGCTATTTCTAGGCGAAGATACGCAGGTTTTAGCAAAGCATATAGCCCTACTTAAGGCGATAAAAGAGACAAAAAGTATCACAAAAGCAGCTGAGGTTGTCGGCATATCATACAAAAACGCTTGGGACTGCTTAGATACGATAAATAACAAAAGCAGCAAGCCACTCATAATAAGAGCCGACGGCAATAAGAAAAATAGCGGTTCAGAGCTTAGCCCATACGCCAAAAAACTGATAAAAATTTACGACGCTATCCTCGAGACACAAAAGGATTTTTTGCAAAAAATTTGCCAAAAGGTTGATTTTGAAGATGTTGATATCATAAATTTACAAAGAATGAGTATGAATTTAAGCGCTAGAAACCAGCTCTCATGCGAGATCGTTAGTATAAATAGAGGCGCTGTAAATTCTGAGATCACTGCAAAGCTAAGCAATGGCAACACGCTTGAAGCGACCATAACAGTTGAGAGCGAGAAAAATTTAGGCCTAAAAGTGGGTCAAAAGGTAGTTTTCATCTTTAAAGCGCCATCTGTCATCCTTGCAAAGGATCTTGATATAAAAATAAGCACTAAAAATCAGCTAAAAGGTGAGGTCATCGAGGCAAAGATAGGCGCTGTAAATGCCGAGGTCACGCTAAAACTAAGCGACGAGCAAACTTTAACTGCCATCATCACAAAAGATAGCGCGATGGATATGCAAATAGGCGTTGGTGACACGCTTTTAGCAATAGTAAAATCATCTCAAATCATAATAGGAGTATAAATGAAAAAGGTTTTTAAATTTCTATGTGTGGCAGCACTGCTTGCCATAAACGCTTTTGGCGCTGACGTAAATGTCTATGCCGCAGCAAACACGACTTATGCGTTTCCTGAGCTTATAAAAGAGTTTAACAAGCTTCATCCAGACGCTAAGATCAACCTAACTCTTGGCGCAAGCGGTGGCCTTGTTACCCAGATCCAAAATTCAGCTCCAGCTGATATCTTCATGGCTGCTGATATGGGCTTTGCGCAAAAAGCTTACGACACAGGCTTTGCAGTGGCTGCACCAAAAGTTTATGCACAAGGCGCTGTAGCGATCTTTTCTATAAGAGATGTGGATTTTAAAAAGGGCATCGAAGTGGTTCGTGGCTTAAAAGCGATCTCGGTAGCAAATCCAGAGACTGCACCTTACGGCAAAGCTAGTATCGAGGCTCTTAAAAATGCAAAACTTTATAACGAAGTAGATAAAAACATCGTCTATGCTCAAAAAATTTCTGAGACACTTTCTCAGGCACTAAGCGCTTCAGATGTTGGCTTTATCGCTGCTAGCGCGCTTTTTAGCGAGAAAATGGCAAAATACAAAGAGGGTACTAACTATATCTTCGTGCCTCAAGAGCTCTACACTCCGATCGATCAAGGCATCGTACTCTTAAAACATGCTGATGGTAACGCTGATGCAAAGGCATTTTATGAGTTTATCTTGGGCGATAAAGCAAAAGAAATTTTCAAGAAATTTGGCTACAACGTCCCAGCTAAATGATAAGAGCAAAGATCATTCAAATTTCATCTAAAGATGGCGTCAGCTTTTTTGGGCTTGAGTGCTTAAATTTAGGGACAAATTTATATATGCTAGCCTTAAATGAGGCTAGCAAATTTGCTCTAAATGATGAGGTGAGCTTAAATTTCAAAAGCTCAGACGTCGTCCTATCAAAGCTTAGACTTGAGGCTAGTTCGCTTGAAAATGAGCTAAAATGCGAGGTCGCTGGCATAAATCGCGGTGAAATTTTAAGCATAGTTGGCCTAAAGTGTGAGCAGTTTTGCTTTGAGGCTATCATCTCAGATCACGCTCTAAAAGGGCTAAATTTAGCGGTAGGCGGGCAGGTATTTGCCTACGTTAAATCAACAAGTATCCACGTAAGCGCTTAAAAATGATAGAAATTTCTTGCAAAAAAGAGCTAAATGGCGGTGGCGGTAAATTTATGCTTGAGGCCGAGCTTGCCTTTGAAAGTGGCGAGTTTGTCGCACTTTATGGAGCAAGTGGTGGAGGTAAAACGACGATTTTAAGACTTATCGCTGGCTTTGAAGCCCCACAAAGTGGCGTGATAAAGGTTGGAGATAAGATCTTTTTTGACGAAAAGACAAATTTAGCCCCGCAAAAGCGAAATATCGGCTTTTTATTTCAAGACTATGCACTTTTTGAAAATATGAACGTCTTTAAAAATTTACTCTTTGCAAATAATGATGAAAATTTAGCAAACAAACTACTTGAAATTTGCGAGCTAAAGAGCCTAAAAAACGCCAAGATAGGCGAACTTTCAGGCGGTCAAAAGCAGCGCGTAGCACTTGCTCGTGCGGTGATGAGAAAGCCTGAAATTTTACTACTTGATGAGCCACTAAGTGCCCTAGATAACGCTATGCGCGAGAAGCTGCAAGACTATTTGCTAGCGCTTCACGATGAGTTTAAGATGAGTGTTATCTTAGTAAGTCACGACATAGCTGAAATTTACAAGCTTTGTAGCAAGGTTTTTGTCCTTGAAAATGGCAAAATTTCAAGGTCTGGCAGTGCGAGCGAGATATTTTTAAAAAGTGCTGGATCGCAGAAATTTGCATTTAACGCTAAGGTTTTGGAGATCAAAAAGTGTGACGCCATTTTTGTAGCAAGCGTGCTAATAAACCGCCAAATTTGCGAGGTCGTGCTAAGTAGCGCAGAAGCTAGTGGACTAAGAGCTGGCGACACGGTGGTGGTTAGCACAAAAGCCTTTGGCGTAAATTTGGTAAAAGCATGATGAGTGAGCTAGCAAATATTGATTACGAGCCATTTTGGCTCTCGCTAAAGCTCTCTTTTATCACGACCTTTATCCTATTTTTCTTCTGCGTAGGGCTTGCTTACTTTATGTCGCAAAAGAAATTCTTTGGCAAGGCGTTTTTAGAGTCCATCATCTCGCTGCCTTTGGTGCTGCCGCCAAGCGTTCTTGGCTTTTATCTGCTCATTTTTCTCTCGCCTTACTCGGCCTTTGGTAAATTTATCGAAGAGCTCTTTGGCGTGAGGCTAGTTTTTAACTTCACTGGCCTTGTTGTGGCAAGCTGCATCTACTCGCTGCCATTTATGTTTGGGCCCATTTATGCTGGGCTAAATAGTCTAAAAAAGAGCCTTTTTGAGGCGAGCTACAGCCTTGGCAAAAGCAAGCTCACGACCATTTTTAGAGTGATCTTGCCAAGTATCAGATCAAATTTACTAACCGCGATCGTTGTTAGCTTCGCTCATACGATGGGCGAGTTTGGCGTGGTTTTGATGATAGGTGGTAGCGTGGCTGGCGAGAGCAAGGTCGCTAGTATCGCGATATTTGAAGCAGTTGAGATGCTTGACTATACCAAAGCTCACATTTACGCTCTTTTGATGCTAATAATTAGCTTTTTCGTTCTTTTTGTCGTCTATCTCTTAAATTCAAAAAAAGCTTAAAGATATATAATAGATAAAATTTTTAAAGGACAAAACATGATAAAAGTGCCTACAAGCATCTATTTAAGGACTTTAGACGGTAAAAAATTTGACTTTTCAGCCTTTGCAAGGACCCACGACTGCGTAGTTTTTATCTATCCAAAGATAGGCGAGGACTTCGAGCTTTTAAGCGAACAGCTACAAAAAACTGCTGGCATGAAAGGCTGCACCAAACAAGCGATAAACTACAAAAAACTTCTTAAAGAATTTAACGATCTTGGCTTTATGGTAGTAGCTATTGGCTCCCAAGATATCGCAGCTCAGAAGAAATTTGAAGAAGAGACCGCAACTGGCGTGATGTTTTTAAATGATAGCGAGTTTATGCTAGAGCGCGCGCTTGAATTGCCTGTATTTGCAGCTTCAAATGGGCATAAATTTTACTTTCGTCAAACACTTATCATAAAAGGTGGCAATATAAGGCGCGCATATATAGTTGATGAACCTGAAAACGACGCTAAAAATATGTTGGAGAAGATAAAAAACGAAGACTACTAAGGATAGAAGATGGACAAAAATAGCAAGATCGAAAAGTCTTATGACGAGCTAACATATAAATCAGCGGCATTTGCGCAGTCATCGCCCTATAAACTAGAGGCTTGCGCCACACTTCTTGGTATCAATCCACCGCCTTGCAAAAATGCAAAAGTTTTGGAGATAGGTTGCAGTTTTGGTGGAAATTTGATCCCATTTGCCGTAAATAACGAGAATGCAAGAGTAGTTGGCATCGATCTTAGCGGCGAGCAAATAAGGCGTGGTAAAGAGATCGTTAAAGAAATAGGACTACAAAATTTAGAGCTAATTCACGGCGATATCTGCGAGTTTAAAAGTGATGAGAAATTTGACTATATCATCGCTCACGGCGTCTTTAGCTGGGTGCCTGACTTTGTGAAAGATGCTATTTTAAAGGTCGTAAGAGAAAATTTAAGTCAAAACGGCGTGGCGTTTATCTCTTATAACACATACCCAGGCTGGAAGATAAAAGATGTCGTGCGTGATCTCATGCTACTTGCCGCAAAAGATAAAGATAGCACAGAAGAGAGGCTAAAAGCTGCTAAAGAGGCGCTTTTAGTATATAAAGAGGTCTTGCTAACAAAGCTTGGAGAAAATTATGAAGATAAAATCCCTGCAAAGTTGCTGCTTCACTGGATAGATAACGTGCTTGAAAAGGATGATTTTTATATAGCTCATGAGTTTTTAGAAGAGATAAACGATCCATTTTACTTTAAAGACTTTAACGCCATGCTAGCTAAAAACGATCTTGCCTATCTTTGCGAATATGGACTTGAAGACCTTTTTGTACCAGATCTTGGTATAGAGCATGTAGATAACTATAAAGATAAGAAATTTAAAGATAGGATCGATCTAGAGCAGTTTTTAGATATAGTTAGCAACAAGGTCTTTAGGCAAAGTCTCATCGTGCATGCTAAAGCTTATGAGAGCGTGGCTAATAAACAAATAGGACCAAGCGATGTAAATAAAATTCACGTCGTGGCCGACTTTGTAAAAAAAGATGATGGCTGGCATGATAAATTTTCTCTTATGCCTCAAGATATATCTTGGCTTTGTGAGGTCTTTTATAGGATGTATCCAGCTAGCATAAATCTCTCTCAAATTTTAGAGATTTTGCCAGAAGATAAACTCATGGTTTATAGCGCTTTTGTAAGGCTTTTAACTAACTCAGCAAGCGCAATGATCGTAAAAGATGAGCTAAAAGATATAGAGTACGCTCCAAATCACTCAAGGCTAAAGGCAAATTTAACTGGCTATATAAAGTACTTTTTAAACCATAAAGATAACGCAGACATTACCTTTGCAAACAAATTTGGTCTCACAGAACGTCTTGACAGGCTTGATTACTATATATTTTTACTACTTGATGGCAAAAATACTTTAGAAGAAATAGCTGCTAAGAGTTTAAAATTTGTAAAAGAAAACAGCATAAAAATATCTGATAAAAATGGCAAAGAGCTTAAAAACGAAAAACTAGTCACTCACTTAAAGGGCTACATCGTAGGCACAGCAAAGATAGCTAGCATGCTCTATTTGCTTGAGGAAATTTAAAATGAAAAAAATTCTTGCTCTTATATTTTGTATATTTCTAGCAGGTTGTGCTAGCAAGCCAAGCGTGAAAAATCTAAATCTTAAAAGCAGCCTAGACTATGGTGGCGAAGAGCTTGCAAAGATACTTGAGCAAGATGATGCAGTGGCATTTAGCAGCAACTTGCGTGAGGGAGTTTTCATCTATATAAGCAATGCTAAAGTCGCAAACTATCTTGGCGTAGTAAGAGCTGAGAGACACGCCAAATTTAGCGTAAAAGAGCTAGGTAAAAACGATCTTTTGATAAAAAGCATAAATGATCTAACGCAAAGCTTTGATGCTAGTTTGGAGCGAGCTAGAGAGCTAAAATGTGGCACTTTAGTGATCAGACTAAAAGATAAATTTCAAGATTTAGAAGCGGCAAATAAATTTTTAGAGCAAAACGAGAGCGCATTTTTAAAGATGAGTGGTGAGATAATGTGCAAGTAGCCTTATCTGCCCTGCTCTATAAGCTTAAAAACTTCATCCTCTAAGCTCAAAGCATTTTTGCCAAAAGCTACGTAAAATGGGCTTTTTAGATCCGCTAGCTTGTAGCTTGGCTCGCATCTGTCGCTAGCGTTTAAGACCTTGCCACCGCTAAATTTCACTACCGCCTCACCTGCAGCATTGTCCCAAAGATAGCTTGGGCTAAATCTCACATATATCCCGCCAAGCTCGGCTAAACGGCAAAATTTAATGGCAGATCCGATGCATTTTTGCTCTAAATTTAAACTATCTCTTACAAGTTCAACCTTCTTCGTCTCGCCTCTTCTGCTTGAAAAGATGAAGCTATTTAAGCTTTTAGCTTTTTCATTTAGATCTTGTTTTTCTACGACCTCATCATTTGTGCCTAAAATTTCTTTAAAAGCGCCGTTTTCATCAGCGTAAAAAAGCTCTTTACTAACTGGGATAAAAATGACGCCAAGCACCGGTCTAGCCTCTTTTATAAGCGCTATACAAACACAAAATTCGCCATTTCTAGCTAAAAATTCTTTCGTGCCATCAAGGGGATCAACTAGCCAAAACTCATCTTTATCGCTATCTTGCAAGATGCTCTCTTCAGAGCAAATTTTTATCCCGCTTTTGCTTAGCTCTTTTAGTATCACCTCATTTGCCGCTATATCAGCGCTAGTTAGCGGCGAGCTGTCATCTTTTAGGCAGACTTTAAGCGCCTGGCCATTAGATGAGTAAAATTTCATTATCTCACCCCCAGCGCTGATGGCTGCCTTGATGGCTAAATTTAAAAGCTCGCTCATTTTGGTGTTCTGTTTGTCTCTCCGACGTAGAGCTGTCTTGGGCGGACGATCTTTATACTCTCTTGCTCTTTTAGCTCGATCCACTGGCTGATCCAGCCTGGCGTCCTGCCGATCACGAAAATGACGGCAAACATATTATTTGGTATGCCAAGCGCCTTTAAAATGAGCCCTGAGTGAAAATCAACATTTGGATATAAATTTCTACTTACAAAGTAGTCGTCATTTAGCGCGATCTCTTCGATGCGGTTGGCGATCTTTATGAGCTCTGAGCTAATGCCGATCTCGTCCATCAGCTGATCTCTCATCTTTTTAAGCACCTTTGCGCGAGGGTCAAAATTTTTATAGACCCTGTGGCCAAAGCCCATTAGTCTAAATGGATCGTTCTTATCCTTTGCTCTAGCGATGTATTTATCGACGTTTGCGACCGAGCCGATCTCTTCAAGCTGGCGGATAACGCCCTCGTTTGCTCCGCCATGAGCCCAGCCCCAAAGAGCGCCGATGCCTGCACTTATACATGCGTATGGGTGCGCGTGCGTAGAGCCAACTGTCCTAACAGTCGTAGTCGAGGCGTTTTGCTCGTGGTCAGCGTGCAGCATAAAGACCGTATCAAGCGCCTTGATCTCGATTGGCTTAAGATCGACGTGCTCGTATGGATAGCCCCTCATCATGTAGAGGAAATTTTCAGTAAAGCCACGATCTAAATTTGGATATATGATAGGAAGACCGCGTGAGTAGCGGTAGCTAAAGGCCGCTATAGTTGGGATCTTGGCGATTATCCTCATAGCCATCTCGTGATACTCTTCAGGCTTGTCCATATTTAGGTGGTCTGAGTAAAAGGCACTTAGCGCTGAGACTGCTGCCTGCAAGATCGCCATAGGGTGCGCCTTGTCTGGAAATGCATCAAATAGCTTCATCATCCCCTCGTGTATGAAGCTCCTTTTTTTAAGCTCATCTTTGAAACTTGCATATTGCTCGCCAGTTGGTAGCTCTTTGTTTAAAAGTAGGTAGGCAACGTCCAAAAATGTCTTATTTTCAGCCAAATAGGCGATGTCGTAGCCTCTATACATGAGCTCGCCCTTTAGGCCGTCGATGTAGGTTATGGCTGAGCGGCACATCGCAGTTGAGGTGTAGCCCCTGTCAAAGGTAAACATCCCAGTGTCGCTAAAGAAGGTCGATATGTCGATGACGTCTGGCCCCATCGTGCCTTTTAGGATAGGAAATTCATAGCTCTTGCCAGTTCGGTTGTCGATTAGTGTGGCTGTGTTTGATGACATTTTTACTCCTTGCTTTTTGATTGCATTAAAATTTTGATGATTATAGCTCCTATTATAGCTTGTGCGAGGCTTGCTAGGATGAAAGATGAGTAAGAATAGTCACTTATCTCGCCTGATTTGTGTGCGATAGTAGCAACTGCGATCAAAAGAGTGAGCGGCATAGACTGCGAAACTGAAAATAAAAATATCCCTCTAAAGCCAAGCTTGCCCAAAAAGAGCAAACTAGATACAACTCTCGTGCCAAGCATCGCTAAAAATATAAAAATAGCATCCTTTATCACTTCGCTAGATCCTAGGCTTGAAAGCTTGAAAGTAGAGCCTATGTGGATGAAAAATATCGGCACCAAAAAGCCAAATCCAAAGCTTGAAAGCTTGTGCGGCAAGTCCTTTTTGTGATCAAAAAATGTCGTAATAAACATACCTGCGATAAACGCACCAAAGGCAACCTCTAAATTTAGATAGAGCATCAAGGCTATCATCGTGAAAAATACCGCGATGCAAAGCCTGATGTCCTTCTCGTCCTTGTCGTAGTGCGGCATGAGCACCACTTTAAGCCCCGGATACCACCAAAAAAGCACGTCCAAAATTTTAAAGCTAAGCACGCTGATAGCCAAAAATAGGATCAAATATCCAATCGTTAGCCATAAATTTATGCTCGCTCCAAACTGCAAGTAAGCAGCGGTAAAGGTTAGAAGCGTGATGCTTAAAAGCTCGCCGATGGTTGCTATTAGCATGCTTAAATTTAACCACTCTTGCTGCTTGCCATACTCCTTAAATAGCGTAAATATCATGCCAACGGCCATTATCGGGATGATGATGATGTAAAGCAGGCTAAGCTCAAGTCCTAGCGTCAAGGCCGTGGCTAGAGCGTAGATGAGCGCTAGGTAGATGAGCCCAAGGCGCAAAATTTTACGGTCGATGTTTATTAGCATCCTAAGGTCGATCTCCATGCCAGCTAGAAACATCAAAAAGAAAAAGCCAACTTCGCTGATGAGCTTAAACATCTCGTTTTCGCCGACAACTCCGATGTAGCCAGCAACCGCTCCAAGTAGTATCTCAGCAGGCGCGACTGGGATGCGTAAAATTTTAGAAATATAAGGCGAAGCAAAGACGATAAATGCCAAAACGACAAGGATGCTAAGCTCGCTTGCTTGGTGTAACTGCAAAAAGATCCTTAAAATAAAAATGCCTGATTGTATAAAAAGCTTTGTTATTTTTTGATTAAGCTAAGCGAAATTTGGGCAAAATGGCGGCTATTTTTAGAAATTTGGAGTGAAATTTTATGCGTAAATTTAGCCTTTTTGTTTTGCTGCTTTTTGGTGTCTTTTCTTTGGCAGGCGAGATAAGCTTAGTTGAAAGTTTTAGATTTGATGGGAGCACATTTTATAAAAAGCAAGTGGTTAAAAACGAGAGCTTTTACTTTTTAAAAAATGAAAATATGGACGAGCACTTTGCCTCGTTTAAGGTAAAGTTTGACAAAGATGTCAAGACAAAAAGCGAGCTAGAAGAGCTAAAAAGGGCTCTTAAGCAAGATAAAAACGTGCTTTTTAGCGAAGAAAATGATCAAATTTTAGCTCTCATAAAAGATGGGGCTAAGAGCAAAAATATAGAAATAATCCACTTTTTGCTTAAAAAAGATGGAGTTTTGATGCTTTCGTATGAGAGAATTTACGACCCACAAACATCAGCAGATGCACTTAAGCCGGTGCTTTTAAGCGAAGCTAGAAATTTTATGCTGCAGATGCCAAAGGTAGAAGCTAGGTAGAGAGGCGCATGTGGCGACGCTTCGCACTATATGCAGTTTTATTAAATTTGAGCAAATTTTAAAATTTCATGAACGAGTAATTTCGGCTCTGATTTTAGTGGCAAGCTTTGCGAGACCTAAAATCAGTAGCCAATTCTTGCGAGTGAATGGAATTTTAAAATTTAAAAAAATATAAAAATTCATTTGTGATACTTTTATTCAAAAGGGAGACAAGGGGACTCGAGTTACGAGGCCGTCCCCTTATCCCCCTTTTTAAATCCCTCGTCTGCTTGCAGTTACGAGACGAAGTCGAAGTAAAAACCACTCGCACGTTCAAAGTGCATGCTTCAGTGCTTCGCACTGCATGCGGTTTGTCATCAGATAAATTTAGAGCAAATTTTATAATTTCATGAGCGAGTAATTTCGGCTCTAAAATTTGAGCTAAGCGGTAAGCGAAGCCAAATTTTAGTAGTCAATTTTTGCGAGTGAATGGAGTTTTAAAATTTGTAAAATGGCATAAATAAAGCTATTTTTATTACACACCTTAAAGCCTCATAAATTTTTACCAAGTAAAATGCCAAGATAGCTTGCGAGCAGGCAAAGGCTTAAATTTAAAATTATATTTAAAAAGCCTTTTACGAGTTCGCCTTCTAGTAAAAATTTAACGCTATCAAGGCTAAAGCTTGAAAACGTGGTAAAGCCACCAAGTATGCCAACGACTAAGAAAACCCTCACACTTTGGCTTAAATTTAAGCAAAATAAAACGCCGATAATGAAGCTGCCAAGCACATTTACGCCAAGCGTGGTCATGGGAAAGTGGCTAAATTTTAGCAGCTCGCCGGCTAAAAACCTGCACCCAGCTCCGATAAAGCCTCCAAGCCCCGCAAAAAGCAAATTTACAAGCATTAGTGGCAGATACTTGCAAAGCTAAAACCACGCTTTGTAAGCTCCTCGATGTCCTTGCTCGCCTTCTCGCCCTTTGCGGTGAGGTAGTCGCCTATCACGATCGCGTCTGCGCCATTTTCAAAGATCTCGTACTGCCTCTCGCCCAATATCTTTTCCCTGCCGCCAGCTATCATGACCCTAGTTTCTGGCAGCGCGCTTTTGGTTTCGCGCACTATTTTTAGGGCTTCATCTGCGCTAAGAGGTGGCTGATCAAGCCTTAGAGCGTCGCTTTTTATGAAAAAATTTATAGGCGATGAAAACGGCTCAAGCTCTTTTAGGCTAGCTCTAAAGCTCACCCTGTCAGCCTCGCTCTCGCCAACGCCGTAAATGCCGCCAGTGCAAAGCATGAGCCCAGCCCTTTTTGCGTCTAAATTTGTCTGATATCTCTCGTCCCAAGAGTGGGTTGTGCAGATTTTTGAGAAAAACTCACGGCTTGTTTCTAGGTTGTGGTTGTAGCTAAAAACGCCAGCCTTTTTGAGCTCACAAAGCTGCTCGTAGGTCGCCATACCGTTACATGCGATGAGCATCAAATTTGGCACTTCTTTATGCACGGCTCTTGCTAAAGATGCGATATAGTCGGTCTTTTTATCATTTAGCCTAGCACCACTTGTGACTAAACAAAAGCCAAGAGCGTGGTTTTTATATGCCATTTTGGCCTCGTCCACCACCTGCTGCACGCTTTTTTCTTTAAATTTTGTAATATCAGCGCCAGCTTTGGCACTTTGCGTGCAATAAGCGCAGTCCTCAGCGCAGTTTCCCTGAGTGACGGAGCATATCGCACAAAGCATAATTGTCTTCATTTTTTTGTCCTTTTTTGGGGAGCATTATAGCTTTGGTAGGTTTAAAATTTAAGTAGAGTGGCTTGTTGTTTTGCAAAAACTCTATCAAATTTTAAAATTTCATGAACGAGTAATTTCGGCTCTGATTTTAGTGGCAAGCTTTGCGAGACCTAAAATCAGTAGTCAATTCTTGCGAGTGAATGGAATTTTAAAATTTATAAAAAAATTTTTAGAAATTTAATGTTTTTCTTTGTTAAGGGGGAAGAAGCTTGAATTACGAAGTCGCTCCCTTCCCCCTTAACAATCCCCTAACCCCGACAACGTTAGAGGTGGCATGCAATGGTGCTGGTGCACTGCATGCATTTTATTTTAGAAAATTTCTGACAAATTTATTAAAAACTATGCGAAAAATTTAAATTTTATAGCATCATCTTTTCTTATAAATTTCCGCTCTCTCTTTTAAAAGACCTGTTTTTAAATTTGGCAAAGCGCTAAGCTCGTCAAAAAGTCCAAAAAGTGCGTGCTGTGGCGGCAGGCTAAGGTGGGTGAGGGATTTTAGAGATAAGATAGGCGAGTAGTCCTTGCTTTTTAGCCTAGCCACCAAGATCACAAGGCTGGTTAGCCCAGGCATCTGGCGTAAAAACTCTAGGCTTTCTATGTGGATAAATTTAGGCGAAAGTCCGTCTCCGCTGATCTCTAGGCTCTTTAAATTTTGCAAATTTGAAAACGCAGAGTAGTCGCTTATCTTTTGAAAATTCTCCACCGCAAGGCTTTCAAGTCCAGTAAGCGTCGCGATCGGTGCGATGCTTTTTACGCTGGCTCCTGAGCCGATAAAAAGGCTCTTTAGGTTAGAAAGATTTGCCAGCGCGTCAAGGCTCTCATACGAGCCCCATTTGATGTGAAGGCTCTTTAAATTTCTTTGGCAGCACACCGCATCAAAGAGCTCTTGAGGCATTTTGGTGCAAAAGCTAAGCTCATCAAATGCCTCTTGCTCGCTTCTTAAAAAGTCGCACCACTCATCAAGCACGGCTCTTTTTTGCTTGGCGGTTTTATACTGCGGCGTGAAGCTATCTCCTAGCTGCGTGCAGTTTATCACAAGGCTCTTTTGCCCTTTATACTGGCTAACTTGGGTGATGATGTCAGGCATTTAAAGTCCAAATTTATAAGCTAAATTTAGGCTCAAGGGCTTAAATTTGACTAGAAGTTTTAACTTTCAGAGATAAGTGTCTTTTTCTTACACTTTGTGCACTCTATAAATGTACCTTTTTTAAGCTCTTTTTTGATCATATCGCCGCCGCACTCATCACATTTTTGCGCGACTGGCTCGTAGTTTGAGATGAAGTCACATTTTGGATAGTTGGCACATCCATAAAATTTACCACGTCTGCTAAATCTCTCGACGATCTCGCCGCCACATTTTGGACATGGCACGTCAAGCTTTTTAAGCTCGCGTTTTGGCTTGGCTGCCGTTGTGGTGCCAGTTTCTGCGCTCTTTTCATTATCTTTTGCGACGTTTCTTGAGTATTTGCATTTTGGAAAATTTGAGCAAGCGATAAACTCGCCATATCTGCCCTTTCTAAGCACTAGCTCGCTTCCACACTCTGGGCACTTCTCGCCGATCGGAGTGGCTGTTTTTAGGCTTTTTATGCCAGTTTTGCCAGCACTAATTTTTTCCATAAATGGATAGTAAAAGTCGCTTAGCACCTTTTGCCAGTCAGCCTTGTCAAGCGCGATCTCATCGAGCTTTTCTTCAAGATGTGAGGTAAATTCGCTATCGACGATGTTGCTAAAGTGCTCCTCCAAAACGCCTATCATGCTAAATGCGATCTCGTTTGGTATGAGTTGCTTTTTCTCGATCCTCACGTAGTCTCTTGATGTTAGCAGCGAGATGGTCGGTGCGTAGGTGCTTGGGCGGCCGATGCCTAGGCTTTCTAGCTTTTTAACAAGGCCAGCTTCAGAGTACCTAGCTGGTGGCTCGGTGAAGTTTTGCGTGCTTTTTATGCTTTGCAAACTCATCTCGTCGCCCTTTTTTAAATTTGGCAAAATTTTATCCTTATCAAGCTCGCCATAAACCTTGTAAAAGCCGTCAAATAGCACTTTTCTGCCGCTTATCTTAAACTCGCCTTTTTCGCTTGCGACATAGACGTTTTGCGTTTGGCTTACACATGCGCTCATTTGGCAGGCTAAAAATCTATTGTAGATGAGCGTGTAGAGTTTGAGCGCGTCTTTTTCTAAAAATTTAGCCGCGATTTGCGGTGTGAAGTTTAAATTTGTAGGGCGGATCGCTTCGTGGGCTTCTTGCGCACCTTTTGAGCTTGTCGTGTAGCTTATCGCTTTGGCTGGCAGATACTCTTTGCCGTAGTTTTGCAGGATGTGCTCTCTAGCGGCTGCGACGGCCTCTTTGGCTAAATTTAAGCTGTCCGTTCTCATGTAAGTGATCGCACCCATGAAGCCCTCGTGAGTTTGGACGCCCTCGTAGAGACTTTGAGCGATCATCATTGTCTTTTTAGGGCTAAAGCCAAGGCGGTTGCTCGCACTTTGCTGAAGGGTTGAAGTCATAAATGGCGGACTTGGCTGGATCTTTCTATCCTTACTCTCGATCTCACGGACGCTAAATTTCTCATTTTGTAAATTTTCAATGATATATTTTGCGCGGTCTGGATTTTGGATAGTGAGCTTTTCGATCTTTTGGTTTTCAAATTTAACTAGCTCGGCGTCTAGATCTTTTTTAAAAACGGTGTCGATAGTGTAGTACTCAACTGGTTTAAATGCCTGAATTTCGCGCTCGCGATCGACTATTATCTTTAGCGCCGCACTTTGCACACGTCCAGCGCTTAAGCCCTTTTGTATCTTTAAATTTAAAAGCGGGCTTAGCTTGTAGCCAACGATGCGGTCAAGCAAGCGCCTTGTTTGCTGGGCATTGACGCTGTTCATATCAACGTGTCTTGGGCTTTTTAAAGCGTTTTGTATGGCACTTTTGGTGATCTCGTGAAAGACGATGCGAGGCAGACTTGTTGGCTCTTTGCCGATGGCATTTGCGATGTGAAATGCGATCGCCTCACCCTCTCTATCTTCGTCGGTCGCGAGATAAATTTCATCTGCACCCTTAGCAAGCTCTTTTATCTCTTTTACGATGGCGGAGTGATCGCTGCTGATGCGATACTCTGGGGTAAATTTATCATCCTCTATCTTGATGCCAAAGCTCGTTTTTGGCAGGTCTCTGATGTGGCCTTTTGAGGCGATGACGTTGTAGCTTTTGTCTAAGAAATTTTTGATAGTCTTTGCTTTTGCAGGAGATTCTACGATGATTAAGCTTTTCATTTATATATAGCCTTTGAATTTTTTGGCGTAATTGTAGCAGAAATAATTTTTTAGAGTGTAACGTGCGAAAAATTTTTAGATTGAGCGCAATTTTTGTTTTTATAAAAAATTTTTATACATAGCTCTAAACTTTTTTAAAAACCGATCGATATAGTTTTCGTGCGACATGAAGTCGTAACTTAAAACATAAAAGGATTTACAATGAGTTTTCGTATTAACACAAACGTAAACGCACTTAACACACACGCTAACGCGGTTAGCAACAACGTTGACCTATCTAAGTCACTTAACAAACTTAGTTCTGGTCTTAGAATTCAAACAGCTGCAGATGACGCTTCAGGTCTATCTATCGCAGATAGCTTAAGAAGCCAAGCTTCAGCTCTAGGTCAAGCTATTGCAAATGGTAATGATGCTATTGGTATCATTCAAGTTGCCGACAAAGCTATGGACGAGCAGCTAAAAGTTCTTGACACTATCAAGACTAAAGCTACTCAATCAGCTCAAGACGGCCAAACAACTCAATCACGCCAAGCATTGCAAGCTGATATCGTTCGTCTAATGGAGGAGCTTGACAATATCGGTAACACTACTTCATTTAACGGTCAGCAACTACTAAACGGAACATTCTCTAATAAAGAGTTCCAAATAGGTGCTTATTCAAACCAAACTGTTAAAGCAAGTATTGGTGCGACTACATCTGATAAGATCGGTCTTACACGTTTTGAGAGTTCAAAACTTTTAACTGGTACAGATAAAGTTAGCCTTAAATTCTTAAGCGTTGATGGTGTAAATGATATTAGTATAGCTTCTACTAAGATATCAACTGGTCTTGGAACTGGTGTTGGTAAATTAGCTGAAAATATCAACAAAACATCTGATAAGACAGGCATTAGAGCTACATTTGATGTAACTAGAACTATGTCAACTGCTATAGTAAGCGTATCTATCAAAAGCTTTGCTATCAACGGCGTTAAAATCGGCGACCTTGATGTAAAAGAAAACGATAGCAACGGCGCTCTAGTAAATGCGATCAACGCTGTTAAAGATCAAACAGGTGTTGAAGCTTCTATCAACACAGAAGGCAAAATGGTTCTAACAAGCCGTGACGGTCGTGCGTTTAGTGTTTCAGGTGATAATATCTCAAAAGCAATCGGTATGAAAAAAGACCAAGTTTTCGTTGGTCGTATCAACCTTGTTCGCCTTGATGGTAGAGATATTAAGCTATCTGCAAAAGGCGCAGCTGGCGGTGATGCTCTAAAACTAGAGTCAGAAGCTTTCTCAGCAAAAGGTGGTGCTCAAGCTTCAGTTGCTTTAAGAGATGTAAGAGGTCAAATAGACGGCAAACTAGCTAGTGCTATGGGCTTCCAAAGAATGACTAAAGTGCTTACAGTAGCTCAATCAGCTGGTGTAATGACACTAAAAGGCGCAATGGCTGTTATGGACATCGCTGAGTCAGCTCAAAAAACACTTGATCAAGTTCGTTCAGACCTTGGTTCAGTTCAAAACCAACTTCAAGCTACAGTTAACAACATAACTGTAACTCAAGTTAACGTAAAATCAGCAGAATCACAAATCAGGGACGTAGATTTTGCTAGCGAGTCTGCTAACTTCTCAAAACATAACATCCTAGCTCAATCAGGTGCTTATGCTATGAGTCAAGCAAACAGCGTTCAACAAAACGTAATGAAGCTACTACAATAACGTAGTTAGTTAAATTAAGTTTTAAATAAGGCTTTGTTGCAGTAGCAAAGCCTTAATGTGTTAATGCTTTTACAATACGCAAACCCCCAGCCCCAAAGCTAGTCTTTGGGGTTTTAGATATTTTTCCATATTAAGTTAAATTGTAAAAATAGAAAAAATATAAATAGCAAGCTCTTGCTTGGTAAAAATTTAGTATGAGAAAAAGTGCGTATAAAAAGCGATATATAAATTTATCTAGCTTAGACTAGATAAATTTATACTATTTTATTTATATTTTTATAGGCTAAAGCCATCATCAACTACGATATTTTGTCCATTTACATATTTTGAAGAGTCACTTAGTAGATACACTAAAGCCCCACATATATCATTTGCATCAAGCATACCTTTTGTGCCACATCTCTTTTTATATTGGCTTAAAAATGGCTCAGGCTGTCCATCTAAAATTCCTCCAGGGCTTATGGCATTTACGCGGATATTATCTTTTTTAAACATCTTTGCCATATATTTCGTCATACCAAGAAGACCGTGTTTTACGACTGTGTATTCGACTGGAGAGTGCATATTTGTCCCCTCGTATGTCTCAAAAGCAGGCGCTCCGATACCTTGAATGGATGAGATGTTTATGATATTACCATGACCTTGTTCCAAGAAGTACTTAATGAAATTTTGCGAGATATTAAAGTATCCACCAAGATGTAAATTTAAAAAGGCATTAAAATCATCCATATCTATCTCAAAAAATTTCTTACCGTAATTTTTACTTTTTGGATAGGCATTATTTACTAATGCATCTATGTGTCCATACTTTGAGTGCAAGAAATTTATAGCCTCATTAATAGAATTTGCATCACTGATATCAATTTTCAAAACCTCGATCCTCGCATCTTTTTGCGCGCTTGTAATCTCATCTTTTAATAAATTTGCTCTTTTTGTATCGACCTCTGCTATCACACCAACTCCGTTTTGGCCAGCAATCGCTCTTATAAAAGCGCTTCCTATCCTACCAGCTCCTCCAGTAACTACTACGACCTTATCTGTTAGCATTTTTTTCCTTCATTAAAAACTCTACAAATTTAAAATCAAGCTCACAATCTATATCAATCGATCTAACTTCGTCCATCACATAAAGTCCAGTTTTTGGTAAAAATAAAGTGTCATTATTTAGCAAAACTTCGCGTTTCCAGATATAAATAGAAGCGTTCATATCATAAGTTTTTGGTGCATCTTGACGGCATAAAATAGCATTTGGTAAAGTTTTTGCAAGTGCCACGTGTCCATCTGGATAAATTTCAACTAGGTTAAAATATGGACTTCTTCTGCTTGGCATAGCGGTTATTAGGTTGTCATTATCATCACGCAAAAACTGCTCAAAAGAATTTGTTATATCGCTTACATCACGAAGCGGAGATGTAGCATCAAGGTCGATCTCATAGTCAAATTTACGTTCATAATGTTCCTCACTTTTTAAAAAAGCATCTTTTATAACATCAAGCTTTCCTGCTGTATCACTAGCCATAGTAGCATCTCTTTTAAAAAAGACCTCCGCACCGTACTTTACAGCTGCTTCTGCTATCAGGTCGCTATCTGTGCTAATAACTATATGTTCAAACAAATTTGATGCTATTGCCTGCTCTATGGTGTGAGCTATAAGTGGCTTACCGCAAAGCTCTCGAACATTTTTGCCTTTAACTCCCTTACTACCGCCTCTTGCACATATCGTACATAAAACATTACTCATTATTTTGCCTTTGAATTTGATCTATCGCGTCCATCACATCTAACCCCTCATCAAAGCTACAAATATATTTTTGCTCACCCAAAACATCTTTATGCATAGCTAAAAACATCTCATTTCTTGCCAAATTTGGCATATTGAAAACTTGCTTACTACTATCTTGCTTAGTAAGTGTGCCTGCTATAAAGTCAAGCTCATATGTAGAGCCTTCGCACTCCACCCGCAAGCTTCTATGCGTTATATGGCTTAGATAGTCGATACTTACATTTGCTATGGCATCCATTTTAGTCCTACCAAAAACCATACATAGATCATCGCTTGTTATCTCTAAATTTGAAATTTTACCCTGAAAACTCTGTATGCTTGCAAATTTGCCACATAACCACATAGCATAGTCTAGCTCATGACTAAGATCTAACAAGACTCCGCCACCTTTTTCTTTGCTAGCACTATAGCACTTTCTATAGTCGCCACTTCGCCAGCTTGGTAGATGCTGACCGCAATTGGCATTTAGATATAAAATTTTCTCGTTTTCTAAAAACTCTTTTAGTTTTTGTAAGAGCGGATGAAACCTTAGCACATAACCTACAAAAATTTTATTATTTTTAGGCGTAAAACTATAGTTTTTTTCAAACAATGGCTTTTCACAAAGTATGATCTTGCCACTCACTCTTTCATCTATAAATTTCAAATTTTCTAGATGTAAAAATGTGGGAGTTGCTATGACGAAGTAGTCAAACTTGTCTAAATTTGAAACCTCTTCTAAGTTTTTATAGCACACTTTACCAGCCACATCCTGGCTAGTAACTAGGCAAATTTCATCTATCTGTACTAAAGTCTCTAAGACCTCGCAGTGTCTTTTGCCGATTGAACCGTAGCCTATAATAAGAGCTTTCATCTAAAATATCTCATTAAAATATCTTTGCATATTCTTCATTTGCCTTTTGATACTCTTCAAGACGTCCTATGTCTATCCAATACTCATGTATCGGAAAGGAGATTACATTTTTGTCTTGAGCTATCGCCTTTTCAAAGAGTGTAGGCATATCATAAAACTCATCTTGTGGAATTAGATCTAAAATTTCAGGTGAGAGCATATATATCCCAGCACTTACAAAAAATTTCTGCACTGGTTTTTCTGCGATAGCAGTTATTTTATTATCATTCATCTTTACCACGCCGTAAGGCACCTCGTAGTCGTACTCTCTGACACACATTGTAGCTGTGGCTTTATGTAGCATGTGGTAGTTAAAAATGTGCTCGAAATTTACATTTGTAAGAAGATCGCCGTTCATAACAAAAAATGGCTCACTTGGACGCTCTTTTAGCAAGCTTAACGCCCCTGCTGTACCCATCCTTTTTTGCTCTAAAACATAGTCGATATTTACGCCAAATTCTTTTCCGTCGCCAAAATAGTCCCTAATGATACTTGCATTAAAATTTACGCACATCGTGATATTTACAAAGCCATACTCAGCAAATTTCTCAACTATCGTCTGAAGGATCGGCTTGTTTCCAACCTTTAGCATCGGCTTTGGCGTATCTTGCGTGAGTGGTCTTAGTCTAGTACCAAGGCCTCCTACCATTAGGATAACTCTATTTGTCTTGCCAACTGGCTTAATAATATCTTCAATGTCTTCTATGCCCACAAGCTTGCCAAGCTCGTCAACCAATGGAATTTTATGAAGTTTTTTAGCAAGTGCTATCTTTAAAATAGACTCTTTTGTGTCACCAACACTTGCTATACTTGGGCTCTTATGTACTACGAGGCTGACGCTACTGTTTAGGTCTAGTCCATTTAGCAAACCGCGTCTGATATCACCGTCTGTTACCGTGCCTACTAGAGCATCGTTTTCATCAACAACGATGGCTATTTGAAGCCCTCCGTTGTTGATGGTCTGCAAGGCATCTTTTATGGTTGAATTTATACTTAGTTTTATATCGTTTACTATTCTCATTTTATACCTATATCATAAAATTTCTTTTTCAAAATACCTTCAAGCTTGATCTCTTTTAAAATTTTAACCATTTTTTTGCTTGGATTGCCACCATCATAAGGATTGATCGTATCTTTTAAAGTTTGCTCAAATTCTTTTGAATACGCTCTTTTTATAGCAGCTAAAATTTCTTCTTTAACAGGCCTAACGTCTATCACACTGCTAGCTCGAGCACGTCCTTTTTGACGGTCACCTATATTTATGGTGGCCTTTTTAAAGCTTGGAACTTCCAAAAGTCCACTTGAGCTATTTCCTAGGACGATATCAACAAATTTTATCGCGCTTAGATATCTTAGCTGTCCAAGCGATGCAAAAGCCACTGCTTTTTGTGGGTTTTCGCTCACATACTCATCTATCATTTTATTTATCACATCGCCATCTGTGTCGCTATTTGCTTTTGTAAAGACAAAATTTGTTTCCTCTAGTTCATCAAGTGCTTTTAAAAGCTCATTAAACTGCTCTCTTGCACTCCTATTTTCAAGTGTCACCGGATGAAAAGTGATGAGGATATTTTTTTTAGCAAGCTTAAATTTTATAGACTTTTCAAACTCATCTTTGTTTAATAAATTTAGCTTTTTTATATTTTCTATACCAGGGCCGCCGACATTAAAAACTCTACTGGAATCTTCGCCAAGCTGAATTATGCGGTTTGCGTACTCATTTGTGGCTGCAAAATGTATATGGCTCATCTTTGTTATACTGTGCCTAAAAGCCTCGTCAAACGCCCCTTGTGTGGTCTCGCCGCCATGGATATGTGCTATTGGTATCTGCATGATACTAGCGACACCTGCTACACCAAATATCTCATATCTATCACCAAGAAGCACCAATATATCAGGCTTAAGCTCGGCTAGTGCCGGAGCAAATTTCTCATAAACTCTTGCCATCTCAGCGCAAATATCAAGACTTGTATGAGAACTACTTAAAATTTCTATCTTTTTATCTATCTTAAATTCTTTTTCTATCTCTTTGTATGTTAGTCCAAACTCAGGGCTTAGGTGCATACCAGTGACAATAAGCTGAAGCTTAAGCTCGCTATCTGCTTTTATCTCTTTTAAGAGCCAGTAAAGCAGGCCATATTCAGCTCTAGTGCTTGTCACTACACAAATTTTTCTCATATCAGTTCATCTTGTTTATAGTCTTTTTGTGAAATTTGCCCGATCACCTCATCCCACCTCATAGGATTTATGCCGTCTCCTGGGCGTTTTACGCAGATATTTTGCTCGCTAAAAATTTCACCCTTTTTTATATCTCGTTTTGCCACGATCGACTTTCTAGCTATTTTGATATTTTCGCTCTCACTTTTGCTAAAATGCTTTAGTCCGTCTCCAAGCGCTAGCTCGATATTTCTAATAGCCCTAACCATAGCCGCTAGCTCATCTGGCTCAAGGCTAGCCTTGTGATCAGGTCCAGGCAAGCTCTTATCAAGCGTAAAGTGCTTTTCTATGATCTTTGCGCCCATGGCAACCGCTGCGATATCAACCTCGATACCAAGGGTATGATCGCTATATCCGACTTCAAGCCCAAAGGCATTTTTAAGAGTTATCATCGCCTTTAAATTTACATCCTCCATTGGCGTTGGATACTGCGTGTTTGCATGAAGAAGGCTTATTTTTTCATGTTTCGTGCCACTTTTTACAAGTGTTTCTATCGCGGCTTCCACCTCGCCTAAATTTGCCATGCCAGTTGAGAGAATGATCTTTTTATTAAGCCCACCTATCTGCCTAAGATAAGGTAAATTTGTTATCTCGCCACTTGGGATCTTAAATGTGCTAAGCCCCAACTCATCAAGAAGCTTTATGCTGTCGCTATCAAAAGGAGTTGAGAGAAAAGTGATATTTTTTTGCTTGCAGTAGGCTATAAGCTCTTTATGCGTGATCTCATCTAGTTCAAGCTTTTTTATCATCTCAAACTGGCTTTCATTTTTATCGGTAGTTTCTTTTTGATAGCTAGCCTTTTGTGCGTTTTTTGAAACAAGATTTTGAGCCTTAAAAGTCTGAAATTTCACTGCATCAGCGCCGGCTTTGGCTGCCACGTCGATCAGTTTTTTAGCTAAATTTATATCGCCATTGTGATTTACCCCAGCCTCAGCTATGATAAAAACCCTATTTGACATCAAATTTCCTTTAAAATGCTAGTTTTACGCCTTTATAAAAGCGTTTTTCTCCAAGCTTCTCATCACGCTAGTTCCGCCACCTATGATAGAATTTTCGCCTATCACGATATACTCTTTGCTGGTTGCATTGCTACCAAAGAATATCCCATCTTGCACAACAACGCCACCATTTACCACACTTGCTGTTGAGATATGGCAGTGATCACCGATAGTTGCGTCATGTTCAACAAGTGCTTTTGTGTTTATGATACAGTTTTTACCGACATTTGCGCCAGCGTTGATCAAGGCATGATGCATCACAACCGTTCCCTCACCTACACTTGCATGCTTTGAGATATACGCAAGCGGTGAGACTATGGTTGGAAGTATGAAACCTATCTCTTTTAGCAGTGCAAACAGTCTTTTTCTAGGCTCGCTACTTTTTATCTGGCCAACCGTCACCACAGCATTTTTGCATGATTTAAAAATCTCAGCCAGATCATCATCGCTACCGATGATCTCATAGCTAAGCACCTTTTTGCCAATATTTTCTGCCGTATCTATGATACCAATTATATTAAATTTAGCTTCGCTCTCGATGACATCTATCACACTTTTGCAGTGCCCGCCACCACCTACTAAAACCATATCTTGCACGGCTAAACTCTTGCACTACTTGGGATATTTACTATCCTATCGCTTAGAAATTTAGCGTTTTTTAGCTCATCTCTTTGGCAGTCTTTAAACATATCAAGCTCGTTCATAAGCTGCCAGATAGGACGCGTAAAAACGCCATTTTCATTGCTAAATTTCAAAAACTCATCTCTCTTTTCACGGCTTTCAAAGAGCACCGCATTTAGCCAAAAATTTGACCTAGCTTCCGCTGGCTCATCTATAAATTTCACATCATCAAATTTAGAAAAATACTCTTTATAGATCATCGCAAGCTCGCGTTTGCTCTTTAAAAATAGCTCCAAATTTTCAAGCTGCGCCACAAGAAGGGCCGCATTTAAATTTGGCAAGCGGTAGTTGTAGCCGATCTCGCTATGACGATACTCAAAAGGATGTGGCACCTTGGCCGTTGTGGTGATAAATTTGGCGTGCTTTGCTATCTCCTCGTCGTTTGTGATGATAGCTCCGCCTCCTCCGCTTGTGACGATCTTATTGCCATTAAAGCTCATCGCTGCAAGCTTGCCAAAATTCCCCGTATGAGTGCCTTTATAGTAGCTACCAAGGCTCTCGGCGCAGTCTTCTACTAAAGCGATGTTCCAACGCTTACAAATTTCAGCTATCTCATCTATCTTGCAAGGCAGTCCAAAAGTGTGCATAGGTACGCAGGCTCGCAATATCCTGCCGCTAGTTTTATTAATACATTTGCCGCCTTTTAGCTCGCAATTTTTCTCCAAAAACGCACTAAGTGACGCTGGCGACATACCAAGTGTATCAAGATCAACATCCACGAAAACCGGCTTTGCAAAAAGGTAGCTAATGGCGTTGCAAGTGGCTATAAAAGTAACTGGCTGCGTGATCACTTCGTCATTTTGCTCTACGCCAGCTAGTTTTAGGCAGATGTGAAGCGCCGAGGTGCCATTTGTCGTGGCAACTGCAAATTTAGCACCGACCATTTGAGCTAGCTTGCTCTCAAACTCATCGACAAATTTGCCGACACTTGAGACAAAGCTAGAGTCGATGCACTCAAGTAGATATTTTTTCTCATTGCCTATAAATTTAGGCTCGTGAAGCGGAACTTTGTCCTTGCCAAAAGTGCTTTTTATAAATTTCAAAACCTCGTCAGAATCACATTTTTTCATCGAGATACTTTCCTGTTTCTTTATGCATAAAATTTGGTATGAGCTCGAAGACCTCGCGCAAAACATCCTCTTTGCTCCATGTCAAGCTTAATTTTAAATTTAAGATATTGTTTTTGAAAATTTCTAGCTTTTTGCTGTCAAAATTTGCATCATTTTTAACTATGCCGATATTTTGAAGTCTTTGCATATCAAGCTTCTCGCCATCAACGAAAAACTCCTCGTAGTCCTTCTCTCCAGTCGTGTCGCTAGGCGCAAAAAGACAAGGGTAAAAGCCATCTTTTGGAAGCACTTTTGCAAGCTTTCTGGCCTCCTCCTCATTTTCACATAAAAATGGCTCGTAGCCTAAATTTGCCAAGTATCGCTTGGCTATCTCGCTAAATGTTATGAGGTCTAAATTTTCATCTAATTTTGGGAAAAATATATCTCTATTTTCGCCAAAAATAGTGCTTAAAAGGCAGAGCTCGCCGCTCTCTTTTGGTGTTAAAAAGTAGCGTCTGACGTCGTTTGGAGCGACTATGGGCTGAGCCTTTTCTATGCGTTTTTGAAAGCCAAAAAGAAGCGAGCCGTCGCTAAATGCTACATTTGCGAACCTAGCCATAGAAACATCTATCTCTAAAGAGTGCCTAAACGCAAACATCTCCATGATGCGCTTGCTAGCTCCCATTAAATTTACAGGGTTTGCGGCCTTGTCAGTGCTAACGCAGAAATATTTTTTTGACTTCATATCCGAAGCTTGAGCCAGCGTTTTATCGGTGTTAAAGATGTTTGTTTCAAGCATCCTCATGAGTGTAAATGGGTCTTTTTCGCTTCTAACGTGCTTTAGAGCTGATAAATTTAACACGTAGTCAAATCCACCACTTTGCGCCAAAAGTGCGTCAAACTCGGCACTTGCAACATCTATGGCAAAAGTTTTAAAGTCGCCACTTATATATCCAAACTCGCTTCTTATGTCACGCACTAGCTCGACAAGGTTGTTTTCAGAGATATCAACGATGTAGAGTTTTTTGGGGTCTCTTATAAAAATCTCTTTTGTCACGGCAGAGCCTATAGATCCTGCCCCACCGATAACTAAAAAGCTTGAGCTTGAAACTATCTCTTTTAGGTCTTTATCAAGTGCATTTATGTCATCTTCAAAGAGATTTTTCGTGCGTCCTATTAAGCTTAAGATATCCATTTTTAGTCTTCTTTTGGAAATATTCCACGTTTTTTAAGCTCTTTTATAAGAGGCTTAGAGGCTTCTTTTGTTGTTTCTATATCAGCATTTATGCCACCAGCTGCCGAAAATAGCCAGTATTTATGAGCATTTGCCCATTCAAATAACTTATCTATTTTTTCTTTGTTCGTATCGCTAGGTGCTACAGAAATTTTAGCAAGCTCTAGCTCCTGGTAGAAAACCGATATCATAAAAACATTTTGTATGTATTTCATATACTTTCTTTTTGATATAAAGTCTTTGGCTTTATCTACTTTCTTGACTATTTTTAAAAGTTCATCAAAATGCTTTTGAGTTATCTTGTCTTGTTCTCTTAGTAAATTTAACTCATCTATCCTAGGAGTAACTTCTAAAAATACTTTTTCAAGCTCTTTCTTCAAAAAGGTTTGCATTTTTATCTTTTCTTGTATTACTTTATAGGCTTTTAGCATATCGTTATTTGTTGTTTTTTCACTATTTTTTGGTATGTGAGGCAGTTTCTTTTCTTTTTTATCCACACAAAGCTCTCTCATAACCTCCAAAAATGGTCTTTCTATAGTTCCTTCTATTCTTGCACCACCTTCAGTACAGTTATACGAAGTTATATTTTCGAGTTTGGACTGCTCAATATCATTTTCAAACTGATTTTTAAATAGCGTCCAAACATAAGTTGTTCGTACTTCTCCTTCGCCACCATAAGCTGTGATATATAAATTTTCATCTGGCTGAGCTATAGTATGACCTTTTGCATGACTTGCTCCATCTTTGCCAAAAGCAAGATCCTGACCTATAAAAACAATATTTTTATGTCCTAACACATAGGCCAACTGATAAGCCATGTTTGCACAACTATGTCCTACTCCTAAATAGCCATATTTTTTTAAACCGAACATCTTCTCTTCATGTTGTGGCTTCATGGTAAGCACTAAGCGTCTTGGTAATATATTTTTTACGCTTTGTGTATGGGTCACCGAAGAAATAACAAAATATATATCTTCATCAACATCTGGGTGTTTTTTTTCAAAAAAAGTAGATGTTGGTATCATGCGTTCAATCGATGTTACGTAGTCAGGCTTTATACCATTTCTAGCAAGTATGGGGTATGAAGCATCGACACTTATAATACTTACATAAGGTGCAAATTTTTTAAGTGTCTCTAGCTGCTTGTCTAAACTTGGGCCAGTAGAGACAATTATGGCTGTATCAACTAGCTTATGCCTCTTTTTGATTAGATCATGGTAGCAATAATTTTTAAACATCTCTGGTAAATTTTCTATATTTTGCCTTGTGCCTATCAAAAGATCATCTATAGAGTTGCCATGGGCTATAACTATATGAGAAAATGCCTCTGCAAATTTTTTATTTATATCTATATAGTCATCTGAAAATTGATCATAAAATTTAGAGTGTATTATTAAATTGTATGTCTTTGAGTAGGGTTCTAACTCAGCGTTTACTATAAGATAGTGAAACTGTGTGTGAGTTGTAAATTCTGAGAAAAATAGCACTATCTGCTCTTTTTCTAACTCTTCAGATAGATCGATCAAATTTAAAACGCTATAAATTATTTCGATCTCTGGCTCAATGATAGCAATGCTTTTATGAGTCTTATTTTTTGCTAGAGCTTTATAAAATACACCATTTCCAAGACCATAGAAAAAAAGACCTGGGTATCTTTTGTATTTTTTTTCTATCTCATCAAGCATCTTATATGTCTCTTCGACAGGATTTTCATATATGGATTCAGACGTCTCTTTGTTTATGATATTTATATCCAAAGGATCATTTTTCCCTAAAACTATCTCATATTTATTTTGTGATGTCATACTAAATAGCCTAGCAGCCAAAACTTCATCTTGCTGAAATAGTGCTTGAAGATTCTTCTCAAAGATAGGATTTGTTATACCGTTTAGCTTTGTTTCTTTTGTCTTAGCAGCTACTTTTTTATCTTTTTTCTCTGTCATGTATATCCTTATATTTGAGCTTGATTTATGAGCTAGTTTATAAATTTTTAAGCAAAAGCTGTGCCAAATTTAAAATTTATTTATCAAAGCTCTGCTCTTTCTAGCTTCTATTTCGTCAAAATTTCGTTATTGTTTAGGGTTTTTCGTAAAAAGTGGGAGATAAATTTAGCCTTTGCAAAGTCGCAAAGGCATGAAATTTATTTTAAAATTCTAGGCAGCGTGATGCCTTCTTGGGCTTGGTATTTGCCGTTTTTATCAGCATACGTTACCTCGCAAGGCTCATCACCTTCGATAAATAGCACCTGCGCGATCCCCTCATTTGCGTAGATCTTCGCAGGAAGTGGCGTCGTGTTTGAGATCTCTATCGTGATATGCCCCTTAAATCCCGGCTCAAAAGGTGTGACATTTACGATGATGCCGCACCTTGCGTATGTGCTCTTGCCAAGGCATATCGCTAGCACGTTATCAGGCATGTTAAAGTACTCGACCGTGCGTGCCAAAGCAAAAGAGTTTGGCGGCACGATGCAGACATCGCCCTTAAAATCAACCACATTTTTCTCATCAAAATTCTTTGGATCAACGACGGTTCCGCCTATGTTTGTGAAAATTTTAAACTCATCGCCCACGCGGATATCATAGCCGTAGCTAGAAACGCCGTAGCTAACGACACCGCGCCCCACTTGCTCCTCGGCAAATGGCACGATCATGCTCTTCTCAACCGACATTTTCCTTATCCAAGAGTCTGCTTTTAAACCCATTTTTGCTCCTTTTTTGGGGCGATTATAACGCTTTGCGTCTTTAAAGTAAATTTAATGGCACTTTGCAGTAAAACTAGTATAATTTTGAGAGAAATTTAATAAAGGACAAAAATGCAAGAGAGAAATGCAGAAATTTTCACAGGAGAACGCGCGATATTTGGGGCAAAGGGGATAAATTTTACTAACTGCATCTTTGAAGATGGTGAGTCACCACTAAAGCACAGCTCAAATTTAAAGCTAAATGAGTGCGTTTTTGCCTACAAATATCCACTTTGGTACGCAAGCGACATCACGCTAAATGGCGGCTATCTCGAGCCTCTAGCAAGAGCTGGCATGTGGTACAGCAAAAATTTAAGCTTCAAAGACGTGCTCATAAACGCTCCAAAAAGCTTTAGAAAAAGCTCGCAAATTTTGCTCGAAAATGTAAATTTCTCAGACGCTAGCGAGACACTTTGGGGGTGCGCAGAAGCGAAGATAAAAAACGTCTTTGCAAAAGGGGATTACTTCGGGGCAAATAGCGAAAATTTAGAGATTGATGGGCTAAGCTTGGACGGCAACTACTGCTTTGATAGCTGCAAAAACCTTCGCATCACAAACTCAAAGCTCATCTCAAAAGACGCCTTTTGGAACTGCGAAAACGTGGTTGCGCAAAACTGCCTCATCTCAGGCGAATACCTGGCCTGGAACGCGAAAAATGTGACACTCATAAACTGCACGATAAAGAGCTTGCAAGCACTTTGCTACGTAGAAAATTTGGTTGTAAAAGATTGCATTTTTATGGATACAAGCCTTGCTTTTGAGTATTCAAGCGTCGATGTGAGCACCAAAAGCGCGATAAAAAGTGTGAAAAATCCAAAAAGTGGCGTCATAAGAGCTGGCAAGATAGAGGAGATCATCATAGACGGCAGCTTGGTTGATGCAAGCAAGATAGAGATCATCACGGATGAAATTTAGTTAAGTATTTGTTTTATAACTAAAATTTTTAAAGGTGAGATATTATGTAAATAATTTTTTAAAATTTGAGATCTAATAGGTTTTACACCTATAAAGTAATATGAAATTTATAAAATTTTAAAATTGATTTTATATGACCGATAAAAGTGTTAAATACTAAAAACTATGCATATAATCGATAGATGGTTTTAACAAATGTTCGTTGGCTAAAAGTTTTATCATTCTATGAGCACAATTTATATATTGATCTTTTTGATAATACTGTTCTGATAAAAAATCTAACTTTAAAACATTAATTATAAATTGTTTTTTTTGGCAGATCACCAAAAACGATATTGTAAGGTCAATTTTAATGGATAGACTTTAACCCATTTCGCAAACGCTTTTTAAAAATGAGATACGGTATTGCTACTCGTACAAAAGTAAACAAAATGGGTTTAAAAGTGTTTTCATGTTAGTTTTAAAGCGCTTGCCTTAATCTAAAATATTAGAGTTTTACATATCTTGAATGCGTGCGACTGCTCTAGATGGCTGGATTACTTAAATTTACATTTATTTAGTAATACTCAAAAAGATCAATCTCATTATTTGAAATAACGCTATCTAGTTTATCAAATTCAGATTGGAGAAAAATAGGTGTATTGTTCAGTATATTTAACATATCATTGCCCTTTACCCAACTATAATTCCATAGATTTATGTGGCAATTTTGTAATTTACATATTTTTTCGGAAAATTTAAATTCATTTAAATTTTCTTTTAACATTCTTTGTAGCCAAATTTGTGCAAAACCAGAATTAGACATTTTGCTTAATTTTCTGTAAACCAATAAAGATATATTTTTATTGTCATCTAATTCTAGAAGTAATTTACTAATAATTGCACAACATACTGGTACTGCCTTTGGGTTACTATATGCAATATCTGTTGTGCAATACTAATAAGCTGCTCTACATTTCGTATTTTTACTTTTTTATTTCTAATTTTTTCTATCTTTTTATCAAATTTGTTTAATGCTGTAACTAAGCTAGCAGAATTAGTATAATTAATACCATGCTGTCTAATAAGCAATAGTTGCTTCTGTAAACCGATTCGATAATTTTTTGGAATAAATAACCAAGCTAACTTATCCTTTTTTATTGATTGAGTAATAATATCTTGACTCCCTTTTGTTTTGCTTGCATTTAATTTCAATCCAAAAGGCATCATAATTTCAGAAAGTAATTTTAAAACCATTTCTCCATCATTAGAGTTATTAACAAATATCCGATAATCATCGCGATAGCGAAGGATTTTATAGTCTACAATACCCTGCCTTTGAAGAGTAACGCCCAATATTCTATCTATATATCCCAATACAATTTCAGCAATAAAGTCCATTAACACGGAACCTTGCGGAATACCATTGGTCTGTTTATATTGTGCATTTTGAATACTTGTATCAATGATATTTCCCAGTAAACCCTTATTGTTTCTTCCTTACTGTGATTTTGCAATTGTTTTCCTCTCCACTGCTCAAGCAATCGAATGTGTATATATTGAGCCATAACAATCTGCCACATCCGTATCAAAAACGAAGTCATACTCCAGTGAAAGCAAAATAGGCTGCTGTTCTACTTGTTCCCACCAATTTGAAATTTGCTGAACCTTATCGGATTGTTTATTTTCGGATTGAACAGGTATGCTTAAGCATCTTTTTTTCATTTTTACTAAATTTCTTAAATCTTGCCTGCAACTTCTCCCAATTTATCTGTTCGGTTATCTAATGTACTAATGCCACATAGATTAAAGAATTTATGACTTGAAACGGTCTCCATGATAATTTACCATCTTTGTTGGTATATAAAGGATGGTTTACATCATCCAATTCCCCTATTGCGCTTTTTGCTCTACTAAAATCATTTAATAAATTTTTTTCAGAGTATTTATTTGATATTTTTTCTAGTAACTCAGAAAATGAAAAATACTTTGGCAAGCCTATATTGCAATAGCTTTCATATTTCAAAAAAATTTTCTTACTTCAGTAGCATTTAACTCTAAAATACTTTTTCTACTCATTTCCTTAATCATTTCTTTCACTAAAATGTTTATTTTACCTGATTGTTTTATTTCAACTACTTAAACGTTCATAAGCAACTCTACTGATTCTTTTAAAAACAGGAAAAATAAAATATAGTTAAAAAATTTAATATTTTATACTTAAACAGAAATAAACACTAATAAAACTAAGATTAATAATACAAGAATTAAAGCAGATAAATAACAAAGCCCGCAACGACCTACTTTTCCAACATCCCAGTAAGGGAGAGTATCATCAGCCAGGACGAGCTTAGCTTCTTGGTTCGAGATGGAGCAAGGCGTTTCCTCGTCTGTATAGTCACGGGCAGTGTTAAATAAAAGATATACTAGATAAATCTTTTATTTAACACTACTAGATAAAGTTAAAAGTCATAAACAAAGTTTTATAAAAACATATCTTATTAAGTTTTTATCCTTAACAAGGAAGTGATGCTTATTAAAAGATAAGCAGACGAGCTATTAGTACTGGTCAGCTAAAGGACTTTCATCCATTACACACCCAGCCTATCAAACACATAGTCTATATGAGCTCTTAAAAGAAGATTCATCTTGGAGTTGGCTTCCTGCTTAGATGCTTTCAGCAGTTATCACATCCCAACATAGCTACCGAGCGGTGCCCTTGGCAGGACAACTCGTACACCAGTGGTTGGTTCGACCCGGTCCTCTCGTACTAGGGTCAACTCTCCTCAATCTTCTTGCGCCCACGGCAGATAGGGACCGAACTGTCTCACGACGTTCTGAACCCAGCTCGCGTACCGCTTTAAATGGCGAACAGCCATACCCTTGGGACCTGCTCCAGCCCCAGGATGCGATGAGCCGACATCGAGGTGCCAAACCTCCCCGTCGATGTGAGCTCTTGGGGGAGATCAGCCTGTTATCCCCGGGGTACCTTTTATCCTTTGAGCGATGGCCCTTCCACACAGAACCACCGGATCACTAAGACCGACTTTCGTCTCTGCTTGACGTGTATGTCTCGCAGTTAAGCTGGCTTATGCCTTTATACTCTACGAACGATTTCCAACCGTTCTGAGCCAACCTTTGTAAGCCTCCGTTACATTTTGGGAGGCGACCGCCCCAGTCAAACTACCCACCAGACATTGTCCTACTTGAGGATAACTCAAGCTAGTTAGCTATCAGAATAAAAAAGAGCGGTATCTCAACAATGGCTCACCATAAACTGGCGTCTATGGATCAAAGCCTCCCGCCTATCCTGCACATTTTTATCCCAATAGCAGTGTCAAGCTGTAGTAAAGGTCCACGGGGTCTTTCCGTCTTGCCGCGGGTAGGAGGAATTTTCACCTCCACTACAATTTCACTGGATCCCTCTTCGAGACAGCTCCCATCTCGTTACGCCATTCATGCAGGTCGATATTTAATCGACAAGGAATTTCGCTACCTTAGGACCGTTATAGTTACGGCCGCCGTTTACTCGGGCTTCGATCAAACGCTTCGCAGAGCTAACGTCATCAATTAACCTTCGAGCACCGGGCAGGCGTCACACCCTATACATCCTCTTACGAGTTAGCAGAGTGCTGTGTTTTTGGTAAACAGTCGGGAGGGACTCTTTGTTGTAACCTTCAATGCTTACGGAGTAAATCCTTCACAAAGTTAGGCACACCTTATACCGAAGATACGGTGCTATTTTGCAGAGTTCCTTGAAGAGAGTTCTTCCACGCGCCTTAGAATACTCATCCCACCCACCTGTGTCGGTTTACGGTACGGGCAACTATAACTAAACTTAGAAACTTTTCTTGGCTCGACAGTATAAAGGATTTACGATTCATTCCGAAGAACTTCACGCACCTGTAAGGCCTCGGCTTAAAGGAGTTCGGATTTGCCTGAACTCCAACCTGCACCTTTCGACCAGCACTACCATCCGCTGGCTCCTCTAACTCTAAGCGTCCTTCCATCGCACATTATAGTTGGCATTGGAATATTAACCAATTTTCCATCGCATACCCCTTTCGGACTTTGCTTAGGACCCGGCTAACCCTACGATGACGAGCATCGCGTAGGAAACCTTGGGTTTACGGCGTTGGGGATTCTCACCCCAATTATCGCTACTCATGCCTGCATGCTCACTTGTATTCGCTCCAGCACTCCTTACCGGTATACCTTCAACGCAAATACAACGCTCTCCTACCACTTAGTAAAACTAAGTCTAAAGCTTCGGTACTCATTTTAGCCCCGTTATATTTTCCGCGCAGAATCACTAGACCAGTGAGCTATTACGCTTTCTTTAAAGGATGGCTGCTTCTAAGCCAACCTCCTGGTTGTTTAAGTAACTCCACATCGTTTTCCACTTAAATGAGATTTAGGGACCTTAGCTGTTAGTCTGGGTTGTTCCCCTCTCGACGACGGATTTTATCACTCGCCGCCTGACTGCCATGATTACACACTAGGTATTCGGAGTTTGATAGGGTTTGGTACATTGGTGTATGCCCTAGCCCATTCAGTGCTCTACCCCCTAGTGTTACTACATGACGCTATACCTAAATATATTTCGGAGAGAACCAGCTATCACGATGTTTGATTGGCCTTTCACCCCTATCCACAAGTCATCCCATAGCTTTTCAACGCTAGCGGGTTCGGTCCTCCACCGGCTCTTACACCGGTTTCAACCTGCTCATGGATAGATCACATCGTTTCGGGTCTGCAACGTCTGACTAAACGCCCTATTAAGACTCGCTTTCGCTACGGCTCCGGGTTTCCTTAACCTCGCCAGACATCACAACTCGCAGGCTCATTATGCAAAAGGCAGTCCATCACCCTGATAAATCATAGGGCTCTGAATGATTGTAAGCAAATGGTTTCAGGTTCTATTTCACTCTGATCACCTCAGTTCTTTTCACCTTTCCCTCACGGTACTTGTGCACTATCGGTCTAGTAGTAGTATTTAGGGTTGGATAGTGGTCTACCCAGCTTCAGACAGAATATCACGTGTTCCGCCCTACTCAGGATACTGCTAAGTAAAACAAAGCTTTCATATACGGGGGTATCACCCTCTGTGCCTAACCTTTCCAGGTCGTTCTATTAGCTAAGTTTAGTCTATATTGCAGTCCTACAACCCCACTAGTAAACTAGTGGTTTGCCCTCTTACGCGTTCGCTCGCCGCTACTAGCGTAATCTCTTTTGATTTCTTTTCCTGAGGGTACTAAGATGTTTCAATTCCCCTCGTTCGCTCCGTTATACGGTAACTAATATCTCTATTAGTTGGGTTGCCCCATTCAGAAATTCCCGGATCAAAGCCCCTTGACGGCTCCCCGAGACTTATCGCAGCCTGGCACGTCTTTCATCGCCTCTACTAGCCAAGGCATCCACCACTTGCTCTTTGTAGCTTACCTTTTCTATATTAGATTATTCTAATTCGCATCACTTCCTTGTTAAAGATAACTTTATGTTACTACATTTAAATTCTAGCTCTCAAGACGGAAAGCATTGACTACTATTTAGATAAGTTTTAAATCCTAAATAGATTGTGATGTCAAACTTTTGCATTAAATGCAAAGAGAATAGAAATTTAAATCTTTAACAAGTCCTGTAAAATTGTTTTTAAAACTTGCTTGTGACTATTAACAATATTAATTAAAAGAACATTTAGACTTCGCAGACTAGCAAGCTAGCCTTTACGACCAAAGAGTTACACCCTTTGGAAACCCCTAAAGCACAAAGTTGCTTTAGGCAACTTCGTAATCAATAAAGATTAAGACGCTTAAAAGTCTAAAGTAAATGCTTCTAAAAACACTTAATATAGACTTTTAGTGTTAAACTATTTTATGGTGGAGAATAGCGGGATCGAACCGCTGACCTCCTGCGTGCAAAGCAGGCGCTCTCCCAGCTGAGCTAATTCCCCAATTAAATTCTCTGGTGGGCCTAACAAGACTTGAACTTGTGACCTCACCCTTATCAGGGGTGCACTCTAACCAGCTGAGCTATAGGCCCCTATAGGTCTATCAATCTTTCAAAACTAAACAAGGATGATTGAGAATATCTTTCTTATAGATATCTTGTGAGGGAATATCTATATGTACTCTAGAAAGGAGGTGATCCAACCGCAGGTTCTCCTACGGTTACCTTGTTACGACTTCACCCCAGTCGCTGATTCCACTGTGGACGGTAACTAATTTAGTATTCCGGCTTCGAGTGAAATCAACTCCCATGGTGTGACGGGCGGTGAGTACAAGACCCGGGAACGTATTCACCGTAGCATGGCTGATCTACGATTACTAGCGATTCCGGCTTCATGGAGTCGAGTTGCAGACTCCAATCCGAACTGGGACATATTTTATAGATTTGCTCCATCTCGCGATATTGCTTCTCATTGTATATGCCATTGTAGCACGTGTGTCGCCCCGGACATAAGGGCCATGATGACTTGACGTCGTCCACACCTTCCTCCTCCTTACGAAGGCAGTCTCATTAGAGTGCTCAGCCGAACTGTTAGCAACTAATGACGTGGGTTGCGCTCGTTGCGGGACTTAACCCAACATCTCACGACACGAGCTGACGACAGCCGTGCAGCACCTGTCTTAACATTTCTGCAAGCAGACACTCTTCTATCTCTAGATGATTTGTTAGATATCAAGTCCGGGTAAGGTTCTTCGCGTATCTTCGAATTAAACCACATGCTCCACCGCTTGTGCGGGTCCCCGTCTATTCCTTTGAGTTTTAATCTTGCGACCGTACTCCCCAGGCGGTATACTTAATCCGTTAGGTGCATTACTGCCAAGACTAGCTTAGCAACAACTAGTATACATCGTTTAGGGCGTGGACTACCAGGGTATCTAATCCTGTTTGCTCCCCACGCTTTCACGCATTAGCGTCAGTTGAGTTCCAGCAGATCGCCTTCGCAATGGGTATTCCTGGTGATCTCTACGGATTTTACCCCTACACCACCAATTCCATCTGCCTCTCCCTCACTCTAGATTATCAGTTTCCCAAGCAGTTCTATGGTTAAGCCATAGGATTTCACAAGAGACTTGATAATCCGCCTACGCGTCCTTTACGCCCAGTGATTCCGAGTAACGCTTGCACCCTCCGTATTACCGCGGCTGCTGGCACGGAGTTAGCCGGTGCTTATTCGTTAGGTACCGTCATTGTTCTTCCCTAACAAAAGGAGTTTACGCTCCGAAAAGTGTCATCCTCCACGCGGCGTTGCTGCTTCAGGGTTTCCCCCATTGAGCAATATTCCCTACTGCTGCCTCCCGTAGGAGTCTGGACCGTGTCTCAGTTCCAGTGTGACTGATCATCCTCTCAGACCAGTTATGCGTCATAGCCTTGGTGAGCCATTACCTCACCAACTAGCTGATACAATATAGCCTCATCCTACACCGAAAAACTTTCCCTATCTAACTTATGCTAGAGAGGAGTATAGAGTATTAGCAGTCGTTTCCAACTGTTGTCCTCTAGTGTAGGGCAGATTAGCTATACATTACTCACCCGTGCGCCACTAACTCATAAGAGCAAGCTCTTACTCGTCCGTTCGACTTGCATGTATTAGGCACGCCGCCAGCGTTCACTCTGAGCCAGGATCAAACTCTCCATATTAATTACCTATCTAATAGATAGGATTTTTATTATGAAGTTTTTAATCAAAAAAACTTTTAGTTTTTATATTAGTTTGTCTAATCTATTATTTAATCATAATAGACTGGCTCAATCGATCACTTGTTTAGATTTCAAAGATTGACTAATAGTTTAACAATTGTAAGTTAAAAGAACAACGATAAGAAAAAGGCTTTATTAACGTTGAAGTTAAAGGTGGTTTCTCGTTTCGTGAGCTGGAATTATATATGAGGGATGCTTAAAGATAGTTGAAATAATTGCAAAATATTTTATAAAATCAAAATTTTTTTAGACATAAATTTGGAGAGTTTTACTCTCCATCTTATTATGTGATATAACTTTTTTCACGATATGTGTCAGCAAACCGCGATAACCTCAATTTCTACAAGTGCATCTTTTGGCAAAGTCTTCACAGCTACCGTGCTTCTAGCAGGATATGGCTCTTTGAAAAATTTAGCGTATGTGACATTTACTTTAGCAAAATCTGCCATATCTGCTAAAAAGATCGTAGTCTTTACGACATTATCAAAACTAAGTCCAGCCTCAGCCAAAATGTTTTGTAAATTTGTAAGTGACTGCTCAGCTTGAGCCTCTACGCTACTACCTACAAACTCGCCTGCTGGTGTGACGCCAAGCTGACCCGAGATAAATAAAAATCCATTCGCACTAATCGCCTGAGAGTATGGTCCGATCGCTTGTGGGGCGTTTTTTGTTGAAATTTGTTTTTTCATATCTTCTCCTTTGAAATTTGGCAAAATCCTACTATAAATTTCTAAATTTTTAGGCACCAAAGGCTATAATGAGCAAAATTTCAAAAGGACAAAGATGCAAATAACTCTTGCACCAAACGAATTTTTAGATGACTACGTGCTTGGTGCGCAGCTTGCCAAAAACGCTGGCATCTCCTCAAACGCCTACCTCTTTTGGAAAAATGCGATCAGCGCTAAATTTGAAAACTCGCGCATCGTTTTTATTAGAAAAAAGAGCGTCCCAGAGAAATTTGCAAGTGCTTTACAAGCTTGCACGCCCTTAAATGGCCTCGTGCCAACTGGCGTTTTTTGCTCATTTACCTCACTCGCCCCATCCCACCTCGTGGCGAAAAATGGCTCGAAAATTTATGAGCTTTTTGAATTTCATGAAATTTGCGGTATCAAATTTTTAAATTTAAAGAAATTTTATGATGATTTAAAGCTTAGTTACTCGTATAGGATTTACATCGAAAAGTGCAAATTTTTCTCGCCAGCGCCCTTTGAAAAGCGCATAAAACTGACTGAGACTATGTGTCTTGGCTACTACTAGCCACCTCGTAAACGATTAGCGCCTCAGTTTTGTAGCCCCCTATCCTATCTTTATATAGCAAAATTTCGTCGTTTTCTCTTTTGGCGTAAATTTTAATGTGAGCGGAGTTTGTGCTCTCGTCGTAGTCCTCGTATATAAATTTAAACTCCTCGCTATCCAGCGTGACAAACTGCAGTGCCTGAAACGAAACAGCAAAGACCAACTTCTCGCTAATGCCACTTGTTCTAAATTTATCAGCCAGCTTCACTACAAAAAACCCCACATCGCTAAAATACTCCTCGCAGCTCTCATACTCGCTTTCAAAAACTACTATTTCATTTATCGACCACTCATTTTGCGTCTTGTTTTGCTCAAATTTCTGCCTTTTTCTTATGGCAGCTTTTAAAAATATCCCTTGGGGTTTTAAGATAAAGCCCTCGTTTAAAATTTGCTTTAGCTTTAAATTTCTAATTTCACTTTTGGTTTTGGTAAAAAATCTAAGTAGTGGCTTTGCTTGATCGTTGCAAAAAGTTTTCATTTTGGGAGAAATTCCGCTAGCTTAGGCTGCTAGCGGATCAAATTTAGATTTTTTTGTAAGGTGCTTGGCCGACTTCGTAGAAGTTATTGCCCTCGCAGTCGATAGCGACTATCGCTGGGAAGTCCTCTACTGTGAGCCTTGCGACTGCCTCTGGTCCTAGCTCTGGATAGGCTAGTACTTCATATTTTTTGATGCTTTGGCTAATGACCGCTCCGATACCGCCGATAGCGACCATATAAACACAGCATGATTTTTTCATAGCCTCGACTACGGCGTCGTTGCGATATCCCTTGCCGATCATGCCATTTATGCCAACTTCATTTATCATAGTTGGTGTGTATTTGTCCATTCTGCCGCTTGTTGTTGGACCTGCTGCGCCGATAGCTTGGTTTGGTTTAGCTGGTGTTGGTCCGACGTAGTAGATAGTCTCGCCCTTTAGCTCAACTGGCAACTTCTCGCCACGTGCTAAAGCCTCTGTTAGTGCCTTGTGAGCGGCGTCACGAGCTGCGATGATAGTGCCTGAGATTAGGACATTGTCGCCTGCTTTTAGGCTCTTTACCACCTCTTTATCAAATGGTGCTGTTATTCTTTTTACTTCTGACATGTTATCTCCTTAAAGCTCGGCGTCTGCGTGGCGTGCAGCGTGGCAGTTGATATTTATGGCTACTGGTAGGCCTGCGATGTGAGTTGGATACCACTCGACATTTACTTTTATGGCAGTTGTATCGCCACCAAGCCCTTGAGGACCGACGCCTGTTTTGCTAGCAAGCTCAAGAAGTTCATCTTCTAGTTTTGCATATCTAGCATCGGCATTTTTGCTATCTACTGGACGAACTGCAGCTTGCTTGGCTAGAAGTGCAGCTTTATCCATAGTGCCGCCTATACCAACGCCTATTGTCATTGGAGGGCAAGCGTTTGGTCCAGCGTATTTTACAGCCTCTAAAAATACCTTTTTAACGCCCTCTATGCCATCAGCTGGCACAAGCATTTTTAGTATTGATTTGTTCTCACTGCCAAAGCCTTTTGGAGCGACTTTTATCTTTAGCTTATCGCCTGGGACGATCCTAGTGTGGATGACTGCTGGAGTGTTGTTTGTGGTGTTTTTTCTCTCAAAAAGTGGCTCAGCAACGACTGATTTTCTAAGATAGCCCTCAGTGTAGCCCTTTGCAACGCCTTCGTTGATCGCATCTTCGATATATCCGCCCTCGATATGCACATCCTGACCGATCTCGACAAAGACAACCGTCATGCCCGTATCTTGGCAAATAGGCGCAACGCCCTCTTCTGCTAGCTTGGCATTTTGCAAAATTTTGCCCAAGATATCCTTACCAAGAGATGAGCTCTCGGTGGTTTGTGCTTTTGTAAAAGCAGCCTTTAGATCTGGTGTAACAACGTAACAGGCTTGTTTGCAAAGCTTTGCAACAGTCTCTTTTATATCTTTTACGTTTACCGTTCTCATTTATCCTCCTCGTAAAAAACAATTTTTAATTATATAAATTATATGTAAAATTTAAGATTAAATTATAATATTAAATTTAATCACCCAACCTCGGTGTTTAAATACTCTTAAGCAACTTTGGATAAACTACAACAAACTTAAATTTCAAAGGAAAAGTTATGAATTCGTTAGTCATCGTGATACTTGTTGTCGCAGTCATTTTTGTCTTTTTCATCAGCCTTTACAACTCACTTGTTGCAAAGCAAAACCAGGTAAAAAGCGTGGAGGCTGGCATCGACGCGCAGCTAAAAAGAAGATATGACCTCATACCAAATTTAGTAGCTACTGCAAAAGAGTACATGGTGCATGAAAAGAGCCTACTAGAAAACATCACTGCCCTTAGAGAAAGCGCTAGAAGCGCCTCTACAAATGAGGAGAAATTTGAGCTAAATAACAAAATTTCAAGCTTGCTAAATGGTTTAAGAGTGAGCGTAGAAAACTACCCAGATCTAAAAGCAAATCAAAATTTACTTCACATCCAAAGCACACTAAACGAGGTCGAAGAGCAAATTTCAGCTGCGCGCCGTGCCTACAACTCAGCTGTTGAAATTTACAACAACGCCACACAGATGTTTCCTTCAAACATCGTAGCTTCAATGTTTGGCTTTCACAAAGATGTGTTTTTTGATATCCCTGAAAATGAAGCAGTTGCTCCAAACGTCGGTGATCTTTTTAAAAAATAAGGCATAAAAAATGCAAGCAGACGAACTAAAAGGCATCGATCTAAGCGACCTTGACGAGCTTGAAAAAGAGCGTCTTGCTATGGGGCAAAAAGCCTTTAAAATGATAGTTTATGGCTTTCTTGGCATCATAGTTGTAAGTGGTTTTTTGGCATCACTGCACCTTGGAAATTTATTTTTCTTTTTGCTAATCGGCGGAGTTTTTTATCTTGGCAAGACGATAAATGGGCTAAAAAACGAGCTTATAGCAAAATTTAAACAAAAAGTAGTTGGCGTCATCGTAAAAAACTATGGTCTAAATTTCAGCGCAAATGGCGGACTAAGTTTGAATGATTTTTTAAAAATTTATGACGCTGATGTAAATAGACACTACGCAGAAGATATGATCTACGGACAGATCGATGAGACGCAGTTTAAGCTTTGTGATTTTTATGCGGCAAAAGAGACGCAAGGTGAGAAACGCACCACTACAACGGTAAAATTTCAAGGTATTTTACTAAAGGCTGAGTTTAAAAAAGAGCTAAACGCCACGATCTACGTCTGCGATAAAAAGCGAACGTCTGATCTAAGAAGCGATGGCGAGCAAGCTGTGATGGATAACCCTAAATTTAATGAGCTTTTTAAGACCTATGCGACCGATCAGATCGCTGCTAGATACGCTCTGACGCCAAAGTTGATGGAAAATTTCACCACTCTAAGAACTAAATTTAACGCCCCACTCTCGGCAGTGTTTTTAAAAAATGAAATTTTCATCGCGATCGATCTTAGAAAGGATAGCTTTGAGCCTGATCTTAAAAAGCCGATAAACAGCAACGAGAGCGTGCAAAACTACATCTCAAGTATCAGCGACTTTGTGGAGATCGTGCGTGATCTGGAGCTAAACAAAAACATCTGGAAGAGCTAAATTTATAAAATGCCAGATAAGACAAAACTCAAAGAGGGCGACATATTTTACGTCTATAATGACTACTACAAGAGATATTTCTTTGGCAAAATATTAGCTGATATTAAAAACCGCCTTGTAAAGCGAGCGAATGAGGGCCTTCTTTGGCCGCTTGATTTTTTTAGTGACTGCTACTTGGTTGCTGTTTATAAAGATATAGCAGATACACCGGTGCTAAAAAGCCGTGAATTTATAATCCCGGGTAGCTTCATCTACAAAAGCAGTTTCAACCGCAAAAATGAAGACGGCATAAAGTGGGTGTATTATGATCACGAAGATATCAACTACCAAGAGTTAGAATTTCCAGAGTATATCGTAAGTAGCAATGATAAAATTTGCCTAGAGAGAGGAGAGCTTAGCATACCAACTAGCTTAACTCGCACGCAATATGAAAATGAATTTAACATTACTGGCAGCAAAACTGGCGGCATAAACTACTCAAATGCCCTGCTCTTACAAGGCTTGCCAGCGTATAAAGAGAGGATAGATTATAGCGATCTTCGCCTTTTGCCAGAGCTTCGTAAAAAGCTCTATGAGATGATAGGAGAGGACCCAGACATGCCGTACTACAAGCTAGCATTAAAGCATGGCAAAGATCTAGCACGCTTTTATCAAGATAAATTTACACATAAAAATAGATAAGCAAATTTGGCTATAAAAGAGCTATTAAGAGGCGTTTTAAAATTTAACAAAAGAAATTTCGCTCTCTTACTGCAGCCTAGATGAGTGCGATAGAGAAATTTATAACGAAATTTCGTGACATCACATCTCCCAGTAAAGGCTAATTAACTTTAGTAAATTTAAATATCACAAGCAATATTACTCGGCTACTTTTGCAAGCAAATGATAAATTTAAAACTAGCAAGCCACTTTTAAATTTATAACCAAATTTACAAAAATGCGGTGATAACGTTTTTAGAATTTAGAGCTATTTAAAAAGGTGGTGTCGCTTTAAATTTTGTGGTTTTGTGAGATAAATTTGATGGCTTAGAGTCTTTAAAAAGCGCAATGCCACTTAAATTTGCCCTATTTTTTATGATTTTTGATATTAAATTTAATGGCTCAAAAAAGCCATTAAATTTATAAACTAAGCCTGAGCAGGCTCCTCTTCTTCTTTTATCTTTTTTCTAACTTTTACACGTGAGATGCTAGCTCCATCCATCTTTCTCACCTCGTAGTAGCAGTTTTCATCCTCGATCTTGTCCCCAACTACTGGCAAACGACCGATAAGGTTAAAGACATATCCGCCGATAGTGACTTGATCAGTCTCTTCATCAAAGCTTATGCCAAGAAGCTCCTCAACACTCTCTAGATCGTATCTGCCTTGGAATTCATAGATGTTTTCATTTATCTTTTTATAGTGTTGATCTACCTCGTCGTGCTCGTCGTTAAAGTCGCCAAGTACCTCCTCCATGATATCCTCCATCGTAAGAAGTCCAGCCGTGCCGCCATACTCATCAACTACAAGCGCAGCTGAAATTTGCTCCTTGTTCATCATCACAAGCACCTTTGATATAGAAAGGCTCTCAGGCACGATGACAAATTTACGCACGATCGCGTCAAAACTCTTCTCTTTATCCTCGCTAAAGTGCAGCTGCAAGATATCTCTAATGTGTATCATGCCCAAAATGATATCTTTTGAGCCGTCTATATAAGGATAGCGAGTATATTTTGACTCAAAAACGACTTGTAAATTCTCTTCAAAGCTCTTTTGTTTGTTTATACAGATCATGTCACGTCTTGGCGTCATAACCTCTTTTGCGACCGTGTCACTAAAATCAACTGCATTTTTGATAAGCTCAGTCTCAAAGCTATCAAGCACGCCGCCTTTTAAGCTCTCGCCAACGATGATCTTGATCTCCTCTTCAGAGTGCGCTAGCTCATTCTCTTTTGCTGGCTGGATACCTAAAATTTTAAGTCCAAATGTAGCTAGGATGTCAAAAAGCTTTATAATAGGCGAAAATAGTATCCAGAAAAAGTGAAGCGGACGGGCGATTTTAAGCACTGCTGATTCTGATTTTGCTATGGCGACTGACTTTGGCACAAGCTCGCCCATAACTACGTGAAGTAGCGTGATAAGCGTAAATGCGATCGCAAAGCCGACTGTATGAACTAAGATATCGCTAAGATTAAAAACATTTTTAAGTGGGGCTTCTATGAGCCTTGCGACTGCTGGCTCACCGATCCAACCAAGGGCGAGCGAGCTTAGCGTGATGCCAAGCTGAGTGGCGCTAAGATAGGTATCAAGCTTGTTTGACATCTCAAAGGCAAGCTGGGCGTTTGGCTTTTTCTCTTTGATAAGCTCTTCAAGTCTAGACTTGCGAACCTTAACAAGGGAAAATTCCGACAAAACAAAAAATGCGTTTAGTAAAATGAATATAATGGCAAGTATTACCATTAAAAGCGAGTTATCGCTACTGGGGTACAATTATGATCCTTAAGAGTTAAAAATTTTGGCTGATTATAGCGAATTTATATTTAGCGGTCAAATTAGCCGCGCCCAAAAGTAACAACGTTTCTTAAATTTAAGATTTATAAAAAGTTCTTAAATCATATTTTGGTAACATTATTTTCATCACTAAATTTATGGATTTTACAATGAGCAAAAAGAATTTTTCATCACGCTGGGCGTTTATACTAGCCTCAGTTGGTTCAGCCGTTGGTATGGCAAATGTTTGGGGCTTTCCTTACAAGCTTGGCACAAATGGTGGTGGAGCGTTTTTACTCATCTACATCTTTTTTGTGGCACTTTTTTCATACGTTGGCCTAAGCGCTGAGTATGCGATCGGCAGGCGCGCAAAGACTGGCACACTTGGCTCATATAAATACGCATGGGAGAGTAGAAATTTAGGCGTCATAGGTAGTATCATCGGCTGGCTTCCACTTGCTGGCTCACTTTGCATAGCCATTGGCTACGCAGTCATCATCGCCTACGTGCTAAAAGCTCTCACGCAGGCACTTACTGGCTCGTTTATGAGCGTTGATACAAATGTCTGGTTTGACTCCTTTGCGCTTCATGAGTACTCAGTCTTGCCCTATCACTTCATAGTGATCGTTGGCACGCTTCTTACGCTATTTTTTGGAGCAAAAAGCATCGAAAAGACTAATAAAATCATGATGCCACTATTTTTCGTGTTATTTGCCATTTTGGCTATAAATGTTGCGATGCTGCCAAACGCATTTGAGGGGTATAAATTTCTATTTATCCCTGACTTTAGCAAGCTTGAAGATCCGATGGTATGGGTCACTGCGATGGGTCAAGCCTTTTTCTCGCTCTCTATCACGGGATCAGGCATGATAGTTTATGGAGCATATCTTTCAAAGAACGAAGACGTCGTTGCAAGTGCGAAAACTACGGCATTTTTTGACACCCTTGCAGCTCTTGTGGCGGCCCTTGTTATGATCCCAGCGGTCTTTGCCTACGCTATGGACCCAGCTGGCGGGCCAAAGCTACTTTTCGTAACGCTTCCTAAAATTTTACAAAACATGATCGGCGGTCAAATTTTTGCGATCATACTATTTACAGCAGTCATTTTTGGCGGTATCACCTCGCTTCAAAATATGTTTGAGGTGGTCGCTGAGTCACTCATGCATAAATTCCCACGCCTTAGCAGGTTTTGGACGCTTGCGCTACTTTGCGTGGTTTGCTTTGGCTTTGGAGCGTTTATGGAGCCTATTAGCAGCTGGGGACCTTGGATGGACTTTGTCTCTATCTACATCATACCAATAGGCGCGGTCATCGGCGCAATATCTTGGTTTTGGGTCATTAAAAAAGAAGAAATTTTAGATGAGATAAACTCTGGAGCTAGCAAACCTTATGGCTCGCTCTGGTATTTTGTGGGTAAATTTATCTACGTTCCGCTCACGCTTTTACTCTGTGTGATCGCCATTAGCAAGGGAATTTCTTTCTAAATTCCCTTTTGGCTAAATTTATTTTAGCTTTTTGGTGCCTATGTAGGTGGCAAAGACCTCTTGCGAGCCATCTTTTTTAAAGAGTATGACGTCGTATTGCTCGGCTTTGCCGCCTTGCTCCATGCCCTGACTCTCCATAGGCATGCCAGGCACTGCGATACCAACGGCATCTTTTGGTTTAAGCTCCAGCAGGCGCTTGACCTCATCAGCTGGCACGTGACCCTCGATGACGTAGCCATCAACGATCGCTGTGTGGCAGCTTGAAAGCTCTAGTGGCACGTGAAATTCTTTTTTAACCTTGACCAAGTCATCTACTTTGATGGTCTCTTCGCTAAAGCCAGCCTTTTGCATAGCACTCGCCCAGTTGCCACAACAACCGCAAGTTGGGCTTTTATAGACCTTCATATCGGCCCCAAGTGCTAAGGTCGCACAAAGGCTAAGAGCTAAAAATGCAAATTTCTTCATCATTTTCCTTTACGTTAAAATTTGCAAAATGATATAGTTTGGGTTTAAATTTTATATAAATGCTTAAACCTTGCCTGCTATAATTGCCAAAATTTACAAAAGGCACTTTATGTTTTCATCATTTTTCAAAGACAAAAAATGGGCACTTTGGGCTTACGGCGGAGCGATATTTATCATCTTGCTGCTTGTCTATCAAACGCACCTAAACGTCCGCATCAACGAGTGGTATAAAAATTTCTACGACATCGTGCAAAACTCAAAGGATCACAATGTAGATGAGTTTTGGCGCGAGATATTAAATTTCATAAAGATCGCCATGCCATACGTAGTGACCTACACGGTGATATCGTTCTTTGCGAGCCACTGGGTCTTTCGCTGGAGGGAGGCGATGACCTTTAAGTACCTCAAATTTTGGAGAAACTGCCAAAACGACATCGAGGGCAGCTCGCAGCGTATCCAAGAGGACGTTTATCGCTTTGCTAAGATCATGGAGAGCCTTGGCGTGCAGGTTTTAAAGGCATTTATGACACTGATTGCCTTTATACCAGTGCTTTGGGAGCTAAGCAAAAGCGTGAGCCTGCCTTTCATCAAGGACATCGAGGGCTCGCTAGTTTATATCGCTCTACTAATTAGCATCGGAGGCCTCATCGTATCGTGGTTTGTGGGCATAAAGCTGCCACACCTTGAGTATAACAACCAAAAAGCGGAGGCGGCGTTTAGAAAAGAGCTGGTTTATGGTGAGGATGATAAGCTCAAATTTTGCCAGCCAAACGTTATGCTAGAGCTTTTTACAGGGGTGAAGCTAAACTACTACAAGCTATTTTTGCACTACGGCTACTTTAATCTTTGGCTCATCTCGTTTTCGCAAATTCTTGTCATTGTGCCTTACATCATCATGGGCAATGGCCTATTTAGCGGCGTCATCACGCTTGGCGTTTTGATCCAAGCTAGCAATGCCTTCTCACAGGTCAGAGAGAGTTTTAGCGTCTTTATCGATAACTGGACAACGATAACTGAGCTAAGATCGGTCAATAAGCGTTTGAGAGAATTTGAGAGAAATATAGACTATAAAGCGTAAGGGTTAAATTTATATACTGAAGAAACTCGGATGAATTTTAAAATTTATGAACGAGTAATTTCGGCTCTAAAATTTGAGCTAAGCTATAAGCGAAGCCAAATTTTAGTAGTCAATTCTTGCGAGTGAATGAAAGTTTAAAATTTGCAAAAGTGGTAAATTTCTATTTTTGAAATCGCAAAATTTAAATTTCACCCCTCGTTTAACAATGAATATCCAACTCAGGCTATAATACGCCAAATTTTAATCCAAAAAGGATGAAAATGAAAAAAATTTTACTTACGTTATTAACAGCTAGCATGCTTATCACAGGTTGCACGAGCGTCACAAAATCAGGCGCAGTGGGCATAGACCGAAAACAATTTATGCTAGTATCGGCTGAAGCGATGGAGCAAAGTTCAGCTCAAGCTTATGTCAAGACGCTAACAGCTGCTAGAAGCAAGGGCGAGCTAAATGTCGATCCGATCCTCACAAAAAGGGTTCAAGATATCGCAAAAAGGCTGATCGCGCAAACTGGCGTTTTTAGAGATGATGCCTTAAAATGGAAGTGGCAAGTAAATGTCATCAACGAAGATACGCTAAATGCTTGGTGCATGCCAGGGGGCAGGATCGTCGTTTATAGCGGTATTATTAAAAAGCTAAATTTGACAGATGCACAGCTAGCGGCGGTCATGGGTCACGAGATCGCCCACGCGCTTAGAGAGCACGGCAGAGAGCAAGCTAGCACCGACCAGCTCAAAAACATCGGCATCTTCGCAGTCGCAACCGCCACAGGACTTGGCGATCTTGGCGCAAGCGCTCTAAATTTAGCCAGCCAATACACCATCTCACTGCCATTTTCTCGCTCACACGAGACCGAGGCTGATCACATCGGCACTGAGCTAATGGCAAGAGCTGGATACGATCCAAAAGAGGCGGTCGAAGTTTGGGTTAAGATGAGCAAGATGAGCGGTGGCAAAGTGCCTGAAATTTTAAGCACTCACCCATCAAACGAGAGCAGGATCAAGGATCTAAAAGAGGTCGCAGCAAAGCTTGAGCCAGTATATCAAGCAGCCAAAAAAGGTTAGGCTTGATCGAGCGAGCAAATTTAAGCGACCTTGAAGCGATCACGCAAATTTATAATGACTACATACTAGAAAGAAGTGCGACTGCTGATATGCAGCCAGTTAGCACAAAGGAGCGAGAGCCTTGGTTTAACGCCCACGGCGACTCGCGCCCTATCTTTATCTACAAAGAAAATGATGAAATTTTAGGCTACTGCTCGCTAAGTGACTTCAATCCCAAGATCGCTTACGATATAAGCGTAGAGATAAGCATCTATGTCGCTAAAAAGGCTCTTAAAAAGGGCATCGGCAAGCAGCTTTTAGCCCACAGCCTAAATGAAGCTAGAGGGCTAAATTTAAAAAACGTCATCGCGCTAATCTTTAGCAAAAACGAAGCAAGCCTTGGGCTGTTTTTGAAATTTGGCTTTGAAAAATGGGGCGAACTGCCTGGCGTTTGCCTGATGGATGGCGAGTATAAAGATGTCGTTATCTTGGGATTAAAGCTCTAAAAGCCAAGCATTAAGCAAATGAAGATATAATCACCTTCTTCTTGGGTAGATGTCCGAGCGGTTTAAGGAGCACGCCTGGAACGCGTGTGTGGGGCAACTCACCGAGAGTTCGAATCTCTCTCTACCCGCCATTACTTATAAGCAATTATAATCTATTATAAACATCAACCTTTATTAACCAATTTTTTTAAAATATAATTGATACCATTTCTATTCTATTATTTACAATATGAATTAAAATAATACAAAATTATTACTATTAAAAGCGGGGAGCGGTGATATTGAAATTAATAGTAGAGTTATTATCTTTTTGTGGTGAATATTTTTTATCGTACTCTAAAGACTTAATAAGGCACATTGTAGCAATAAAAATTATAATTATATTAAAAAGCCAAAGTTTTGAGCAACATCCATTACTTTCTCTTTTACCAAAATGTATTTCTTTAATAAAGTTAAAAAGCAAATTTAATATATTGACTATAAAAATACCTAAGAAACATATAATTGCTACAAGTTTGAGAGTATTAGGCTTGTCTATATTTTGCAAAACAGAAGCAGAGAAAGACATATTTGCAACAAAAGCTATTATAATAGAAGCAAATATGCCTAAAATAGCAACATAATTTGCCTGTGTCTTCTCTATAGCATTTTTTACTTGTTCTATTTCCTTTTTTGTTGTTTGAATACTATCTTTTGTTTTGTTTACTTCCTTGGACTGTTCGTTTATTTTATCCTCAGTATTTTGAATATTACTTTCTGTTTTTCTAATTTGCTCGCTTGTGCTTGCCATAAATTGAAGTTGAACTGCCTCTAAATTTATATGATCATATAATTTGAATAAATGTCTTAAGAATTCTTCTTCATTTTTATCATCTGCTTTTAAATTCTTTTTTACCTCTTTATAAATCTCCAATAGCTTATTCGCAATTATAGTTATCTTGTTTATATCGCCATTCGATATACTTATTAAAGAAGCATTAATGGATGAGTAACTATGTCTAAAATCATCCTTATATATTTCTCTTAATTTACTCACAAAATTGTTGTTTGGTGCATCCTCTATACAACATAAATTATTTAAGATTTCGTATAATTTATTATCACCATCTCTATCAATACTGAAGTCTGATTTCTCTCCCCAGCCATATGGGTCATTTGAATTCATTTTTTATTGCTTCTTATTTCTTTAGCAAAATCATTCATTAATTCTGTTGAGATTTCCTTGTTGCAACTTCCACTATAAAAAGTTTTATACCATGGCGTATCTTTTTTATGGCTCTTTTCTACTAAATCCCATGCTGGAGTATCAGCAAGACTATCTATTTTATTATTTAACCTATCCAAATAGTTATCAGGGAAATTTTCTTGGAATTCCTGCTTAATTATTATTGGACTAGCTGCCAACATAGAAAAATTTCTATAAACTGCCGGGACAACTGGACCATATTGCCAAGCTTCAAAATTATCATCTATAAGTCTTTCTTCAGTCTGAACAAGAAAAGTCATATCCAAGAAATATAGTATTTTTTGGAGCTTTAAATTTGTTATAGGACGTCCTGTTTCAATGCATCTATTAATTACATGTGCTGCCACATCCATTGCTTTCATTTTTGCTCCTTTAGATAAAATTAATTGAATTATATAAAGAACTTTAAGACTTTTAAATGTCTAAAATAATTATAGTGGTAAAAATATGAATTAATTTATTTGTATATTATCAAAAAAAAGTCAAAAATATATTAAATTTTTAAAATAAGTCAAACTAAACAGACAAATAATTTAAACCTAAAGTGCTAAAATCTCCTAAATTTAATGCAAATTTATAAAACCAAAAAGAGACAAAATGATCGAACATTTGCTGCTATTTTTCGCACTGCTAGCCATCATCATCGCTTTGGTGATGGTCTCAAACCGCCTAAAAGTCGCCTATCCGGTGCTATTAGTCCTTGGCGGGCTTGCCATTAGCTTTGTGCCAAATTTACCAAGTATCAAGATCGATCCCGAGCTTATTTTCATCATATTTTTACCGCCACTTCTTTACGAGGCTGCGTGGGAAAACTCGCTAAAAGAGCTCTTTAAATGGCGCCGTATGATTGGCAGCTTCGCCTTTATCATGGTTTTCATAAGCGCAGCAGCGATTGCAGTGATAGCAAATTTAGTGATCCCTGGCTTCTCGCTCGCCCTTGGCTTCATGCTAGGAGCCATCGTCTCGCCACCAGATGCGGTGAGCACGGCAGCTATCCTTAAATTTGTCAAAGCCCCACGCAGGATCAGCGCCATTTTGGAGGGCGAGAGCCTTTTAAATGACGCCTCCTCGCTCATCATCTTTCGCTTTGCCGCAGTTGCGGTCACAACTGGGCAGTTTATCTGGTATGAGGCAGCTGCTAGCTTTGTTTGGATGGTGGTTGGCGGCATTTTGGCGGGTCTTGTAGTGGCACTTGCGGCTTATTTTTTACATAAAATTTTGCCAACTGATGAAAACAGCGATACGATAATGACGATCACGACGCCTTATATCATGTATATTTTGGCTGAGGAGCTAGGTGCTAGCGGCGTTTTGGCGGTGGTTTGTGGCGGACTTTATCTCTCGACTAAGAAAAATGAAATTTTCACCGCTTCAACAAGGATCCACGCAGTGCCCGTTTGGAACAACTTTATTTTCTTGCTAAACGGCCTTGCCTTTACCATGATCGGCCTTGATCTGCCTGAAATTTTGTCAGGGCTAAAGCGTAGCGGCGTCTCGCTCTTTGAGGCGGTCTCTTACGGCGTTTTGGTCACTGCCGTGCTCATCGTTATCCGCCTCATGTCATCTTATGGAGCCGTTTATATCACGATGTTTATGAAGCGCTATATCAGCGTGGCGGACGATCGCAACCCTGGCAAAGCCGCACCATTGATCGTCGGTTGGGCGGGCATGAGGGGCGTAGTCTCGCTAGCTACGGCACTCTCTATCCCCGCCATGGCTGGTAGCGAGCCGTTTCCGCATAGAGATCTCATCTTGTTTATCACCTTTGTCGTTATCTTGCTAACGCTCGTAGTTCAGGGACTAACTCTGCCGCTACTTATAAAAAGTGTCAAATTTCCAGACTTTAACGACCACATGCCAAATGAGCTTGCAAGGATCAAGATAAAAAAGGCACTTGCCGAGGCTTCGCTTAAATTTCAAAGCGAGAAATTTTGCAATGAGGAGAATTTCTTGTTCCAAAAACTCAAAGAAGTTTGGAATTTCGAGCTTTCAAATGAAAATTTCGAGATCAGCGACGAGGTCAGGCAGACCTATTTTGAGATCCTAAATGAGCAGCGAAAGGCGCTTCGTGAGCTAAACAAAGACCCAAAAATCGACGAAGAGATCATCAGGATCTTTTTGTATCACATCGACCTTGAGGAGCGAAGGTGGCAGGAGCATAGCGAGTACTAAAATTTTCTCCCGACGCTGCAGCTTACCGCGCCACAAAATCTCTTGCCAAATTTGGCCTCGACGATGAGCACAAGCACGAAAAATATCTTCTCATCGTTTAGCCGTGCGATCTGGCGCAGGGTCTGGCTAGCGTCATTAAATTTAACATCATTTTCGCGCAAGCTCTTGCAAAACAGAGCCTCGTCAAAGCCAAGCATGCGTGAAATTTCACTGATCGTGTAAGGCTCAAGCGAGGCGATGATGCGGTCCATGTTACAGATCGTTGGATTTTTGCGGTGCGTGGTGACGTCGATTATCTCATTTATGAGCTTTACTAGCTTTTTTCTGCGGTTAAAAATGTGCAAGATCACGGCACAAACGATCAAAGCTCCTGCAAATTTATGCGCGCTCATCATCCACTCACTATAATCGCCCATGGCGAAATTTAGCCCAGTAAATGCAAGCAGACAGATCCCACAAGCAAGAGCGCAAACAAGACAAAATTTATATATCACTTCCACTTTAAGCAATGCAAATTCCTTAGTTTTCTTGAAATTATACACCCCTATGCAAAAAATGAAGAGCGCCAACTAGAAATTTAGCTGGCGCGTTAGAGTAAATTTAGCTAAAACTTATAGTTAAAGCTGAGATTAAATGTGCGTGGATCGCCATAAACCATCATATTTTTGCCGATACCTTCGTAGTATTTTTTATTAAAGAGATTGTCGATATTTAGCTGCACGTCAAAGTTTTTACCAAATTTATATCCAAACATCAAATTTGCCAAAGTATAGCCCTTTTGTGTGATCTCACCTGCGCCTTTGCCAGTGTAAATTTTGCTCTTATACATAGCTCCAGCCCCTACTCTAAAGTCCCTAAATTCATACTTTGCAAATAAATTTGCCGTGCTTCTTGATGAGTCGGTGGTGTATTTTTCACCATTAGCATCTTTTGCGTTAAAGTGCGTTGCACCAAAGCTTAGGCTTAAGTTTTTAGTGATCTCGCCGTTTAGATCTAGCTCGACGCCCCTACTTGTCACGCCTTTGCCAGATTCATATATTTTGGCATTTGTCGCTGGATTTATCTTGCCAGTATCTATGCCAAGCTTGTCTTGCACGATCTTAAAGATGCCAAGACTTGCTTGAAGCGCCCCGTCAAGATACTCGCCTTTGATGCCCACCTCATAGTCCTTGCCTTGGATCGGATCAAGATACTTGTCGTTTGCGTCCTTTACGCTTTGAGGTTTAAATATGCTCGTGTAGCTAGCATATAGAGTGTGGTTTGCTCCGATGTCGTAAGTGATGCCAAGATATGGCGTGATCTCATTTGTGAAATTTCTATTGTCTTTGCCGCCTTCGATCTCGTATTTGTAGTAGCTCACCCTAGCACCTAGCAAAAATTTAAGCTCATCGGTGATTGATAGTTTATTTGCCGCATAAAATGCCTTTTGTATCGTTTTGTCTTTGTTATTTTGATCTTCGTAAGGAAACTTTGGATCATCAAGGTGTAAGTTTTTAAAGTCTATCCTGTTTCTAGCCGTATAAGCAAGCCCTGCTGGCGTAGTCCTTTGCAACCAGTAGCTACTTACCTTATCGCTACTTTTTTTATAGTTGTTATACATCGCGCCAAAGACAAACTCATGAGATAAATTTGCTATCTCGTAAGGGATATTTGCATAAGCATCGACGTTGTGGATATTCTCCTCTCTTTTATTTGCATAAGCGCTAAGACCACCTATGTTGCCGGTGCCATCTAAATTTACCGCTCCGCCGTAGTAGAGTAAATTTGAGTCAGTGTTTGCCCGTCTAAATGAGTAGCTTAAATTTAAGCTCGCTTCATTTTCAAAGTAGTGCTTAAAATCAGCGTAGAAATCAAGCGTTTTTATATCCCACCTAGTCCAAGGCTGAGAGAAAATTTCATTTTTACTAAAATTTGTCCTAGAGCCATCTGTGTAAAATGCTGGCATACCGCCCCATCTAACGCCACGTCGTCTTAGCTCTTGATAAAACGCACCAAGGCTAAGCCATGAGTTATCGCCTATGTCGCTATCAACTATGCCGTAAATCGCGCTATTTTTGCGGTTGTAATAATCCATATAAGAGTGCGACTTCTCATGCATAAAAGAAAGCCTTGCTCTAACGCTTCCGCTCTCATTTACTGGTGTTTGCACGTCGCCATTTACGCTGTATCTATCGTATGAGCCAGCACTTACACCAAAATTTCCTTTTAGCTCCTTTGAGTCTGCCCTTTTTCTTATGAAATTTAAGCTTGCAGCTGGGTTGCCAGCGCCTGTAAGTAGGCCATTTGCTCCTTTTACCACCTCGACTCTTTCATAAGGCAGCAAGCTCATATCATTTGCGCCAAGACTAAAGCCGCCAAAGCTAGGCATCGAATCAAGCAAGTAATAATCTATCTTAAAGCCACGAGCCGTCGGATATACGCGCTCGTCCCATTTGTTTAGCGTGACGCCTGGGATATTTCTAAGAAGCACTTGATAGTCCTTGATGCCTTGATCTTTTAGCCTTGCTTCTGTTAGCACAGTTAGCGACTGTGGCGTTTGACGAGAGGTTAAATTTAGCCTTGTTGTGCTCTTTACAAGCTCTTTTGCGAAGTAGTTTGCATCGTCTCTTCGCTCGCTCTCCACGACATCGACCGCTTCTAAAACCTTGTCATTTTCACTAGCATAAATTTGAGGCAATGCCAAATTTAAAGCAACTAAGCTAAGTAAAATTTTTTTCATTTTTTCTCCTTTTAAATTTTCTAAACCACAGATAAAGCCCTGAGATGCTCAAAACTAGCGGCGAGATGCCTACCATAAACCAGATAAATTTTGTAGTTTGGTTGTAGTTTCCAAAGTGCGATCTCCTAAAGGCCGAGAGGATTTTCTCGCTTAAATTTGCATTTTTTATGTCTAGGACGCTAACTAGCTTGCCGCTATCTTTGTCGTAGGTGATCACGCTTGAGTATTCGTTATGCAAGAAACTTTGCCATATCACGTAGCCAAAGATGCGGATGTTTGCCCCTTGCATGAAAGGTAGCGAGATGAAGTGTGGCTCAAAGCCTTTGATATCCTTTTTGCTTCGCGCCACCAGCTCATCAAGAGATAAACTTTTGTTGTAAATTTTTGCGTCTATCACGAAGTCATCTTTAAACTCTGGCGCGCATGCCATCTGAAATTCCCACCAAGCGCCGCTTATGCAAATGAGCAGTAAAACTGGCGTGCAAAAAATTCCTATTATCTTGTGGATGTCGTTCATGAAAACGTTTAGTCCATTTACGCGCAATCTAAGCAGAGTTAGCCAAAATTTACGGTAGATCACAAAGCCGCTAATGCAGATAAAAAATGTAAAAATAGCTGTCAAAAAGAGGATAATGTTGCCACTTTTTTCAAGAAGAAGCTCCTCGTGGATATGCGCTAAAACCCCGAAAAATCCCTCATCGTGTGCTAGTGGCTTGCTCTTTATATTGCCACTAAAAGCGTCAAAATAGATAAATTTCCACTCTTTTTTGCTATCGTTATGCTCGATTAGCCAGATTTTGTCGCATTTTTTAGGGTTTGCATCGATATTTATGCCAACCATCTCGTAGCCGCTAAGCTCGCTTGCGACGATATCTCTTAGCTCATCAAAGCTGATCCTTTTGTTCAAATTTTCTTTGTTTAAATTTACATTTACGATATTTGGGCGAAAAAGGCTGTTTAGCTCGTCTTTATAAACTAGGATCGCACCGCTAAAGCAAACTACGACAAGCGGGGTAAAAAAGAGAAGCGACAAATATGCATGCACCTTGTAAAAAAGCTTTAAATTTAAAAATTTCACCCCTTTTGCCACCTTTTAAAAGTTAGTCTTGATAACAGCTCGCAATTTTATAAGATTTTTGCTTTTATAATTTTTAAAACCATTATCAAAATATAATTTTAAAAAGAAAGTGACGTTTGTGAAATTTGAGTTTATAAAGGTAAGGAATTGAGTTTAAAAAAGAGAGACAACTCCTCTTTGTGTAAGCGGAAAAGCCAGAAAAGGGGGAAGCAAAGTCTTAACCGCTACAAAAAGGAGTGCCCGTTTAGGACGATGAAATGTTATTATTTAAATATAAATTTTAATGAAATTTTTAGTTAATAAAAAAGAAATTCTGCGTAATACTAAAGTAAATCACGATATTTAGGCATTTTCTAAAGAAATTTCTCTTTTGAAAAGGTAAAAATATATGCTTTGCATGAAAGCAAAAATCACATTTGAAATTTTATTTTTATTAATATTAAACGTGATTTATTCAAAAGTTATTTTATTTATTTTTTCAAAAGTTCTATCAAATTTTAAAATTTCATGAACGAGTAATTTCGGCTCTAAATTTAGTGGAGAGTGGCTACGAGACCTAAATTTAGTAGTCTGCTAAGGCGAGTGAGTAAAGTTTTAAAATTTATAAATTTGCTTTATCAAGTCAGATAAGAGTGAATGGAATTTTAAAATTTGCAAATTTGCTTCGTCATACATATAAATTTCAGATAAATTTTAATTCTTAGGCACGAGTTCTAAGACGTTGCAGGCTCGTTTGCTGCCCATTTTGCAAGCTTTATCAAGGGCATTTGCAGATAGATCAAAGCTCTGCTCTACGCCGTTTCCTTGCAGATATTTTGTAGCAAGCTCATAGCAAGCCTCGCTGCTGCCATTTTCGCAAAGCGACTTAAATATCTCATAAGATCTAACCAGATCTTTCTCCACGCCAAGACCTCGACCTAGCATGTCAGCATATAAAAAGCAAGAGGTTTTATCTTTGTTCTCGCACTCGCTTGAAAGCTTTTTAGTAAAGCTCTCGCAAGCTTTTGCGTCACTTTTGTTGATGCAGTTTTGCATGTTTTCATCCCAGTTTGCACTTAGAGATAAAAGGGCAAAGGCTAAAAATAAAATGGATTTTTTCATAAATTTCCTTGAGAGAGATAAACCCCCCTTTGGGGGAAAGGGGGTCATTACAAAAAGGAGGTTTCTTGTTGGACAAGTGGAATAATACAAGCCTCGTCTAAATTTAAAGCCAACTCTTATTTAACAAAAAACAATCAAACAAGATCTCTCTTGCTAAAGCCCAAATAGCCGCAAACTAGCAAGATCGCGCCAAGCACCAAAGGATAGATGATCGCATAAGCTACGAAGGTCGCTTTTGAAAATGTGCCTAAGATAAAGTAAGACGCAGTGCCAATGACTGCTAAATTTGGATCAAAAAGGCTAAGCGCTGCTATCCTAAAAAGCTCGATCGGATTTAACATCGCGATAGAGTAGATGACGTACTCATCGACAGAGCTTCGCATAAGCAGCCCAATGAGCGCTAAGTCGATAAAAGCTAGCATGATAAGCCAGAGCAAAAACGCCACGCCTTGGCCTGTCTCTTGGTTTTTAATAAGGCTTGATATGAAAAAGCCAAGCGATAAAAAGACGATACTTAGGCTAAAAAGCAGGCCAAAATAAAGCACCAGCACGCCCCAAGGTATCGACACGCCCTTTATAAAGCCAACCACCACGCAAAGCAAAAGCGAAAACAAAAGCGGCACAAAAACGACAAATGTCCGCCCAAGCGCCTTGCCAAAGTAGTACTCTTTAAGGCTTAGCGGGAAGCTTAGCACGTATTCAAGTAGGTTTGTATCTCTGTCTTGATTTATGCTTCTAACGGTTGAAATGAGGATAAATATCGGCACGATGATGACGCAAATTTGTATAAACAAAAGTAGTGCCCTTGTTAGCCCAGAAAAGCCTAGCACGCGCGAGTCGGTCACTCCGCTAAATAAAAATCCTATCATCAAAGCAGAAAAAAGAAGCGCATAGATCGCAAACCACCTCGAGCGAAACGACTCTTTGACGTCTAGTTTTGCTATTAAAAAAAGGTTATTCACTCTTGCTCCTTAAATTTTCTTCTTTGATGATCTTGCCAAGGTCCATATAGACGCATCTATCAAGCAAATGAGCGATCTCATCTATGCGGTGCGAGATGAAAACTAGTGTCTTTTTTCGCGTGAAGTTGTCAAGCAAATTTTTAAAAGACTCCCTTGCTTTTACATCTAAATTTGCTGTTGGCTCGTCAAACATCAAGATTTCACTATCTTTGGCAAATGCGATGGCTATTAGCATCTTTTGCTTCATACCGCCAGAGAGCTTGTAAAAGGACTTGTTTAAATTTGCATGCAGGTCAAGCTCTAAAAGCTTGCTAAATTTCTCAATATCTTCAAATTTTACATTTGAGCTTTTGCAGACAAACTCGCAAAGCTCACGCAGGCTAAATTTAAGTGGTGGCGGGGTTTGCGGCACAAATGAGATAAACTTTAGCGCCTCTTTTCTATCTTTTAGGGTATTTACGCCATTTATCGCGACACTTCCGCTATTTGGCACAAACTCGCCCAAGATGATACGCATAAGCGAGCTTTTGCCAGCTCCATTTTGCCCAAGTATCGCTATCTTTTCGCCAGCTTTTACATTTAGACTGACGCTATCAAGTATCTTTTGCGAGCCAAAAATTTTCGTTACTTCTTTTATATCTATCAAAAAATTTCCTTATATGAGTTTCTTAAAGCCGTTGTCAAATTTAAGTGCATCTTGATGGCAAACGTCGATGCACCTGCCACAAAGCGTGCAGTCAGCCCCAGCTATCCTAAAGAGCTTTTTACTATCATCAGTTTTTGCGCCTTTTTTTGTCATAAAAAGCACGTGTGGCACTAGGCAAACATCGGTGCAAACCAAGCAGTGATCGCACTTTTCTTTATCCCAGCTGACCTTTATCGCATTTGGCTTTGCTAGTAGCGAATAGGTCGCTCCAACAGGGCAGACATACCTGCACCACGCCCTGCGCGAGAAGAAAATCTCAACCACAAGCATAGCTACAACTAGCCAGATAGCGTGAAAGTAGCCATAGATGATAAATCTTGAAAATATCCCAACGACGTTAAAAATTTCAAAGACTAGGCTTGAGCTAGCAAAGCTAAGAGCCAAAAATAAAATGGTAAAAACATATCGCCACTTTGTGTCAAAAACTCGCGGTTTTACTATCTTTTTGGCGCGTAAATTTTCATGAATTTTCTCAGCTATCTCGCTTATGAGTGAGTACGGGCAAACCCACGAGCAAAAGCCCCTGCCACCAAAAATGATGTAAAAGGCTAGGATACTAAGCGAGCCAATTAGTAAATTTACATGAATTTCATGCGTTGCTAAAAAGACTTGCAAGCTCATAAATGCGTCTGCTAGGTGAAAGCCAAGTATCCTTGAGGCGCTAATGTCGCCCTCTAAAATTTGCACATCGACCCTGTAAGAGAGCACAAATAAAAGATGCACTAAAACGATGGTAAAAATACGCCAAAAACGTATGCTTGGACGCTTTTTGCCATCTTTTGTGGTCGTTATTAGCGTGCTTAGAAAGCTTACGTTTCTAACGGTCGCACGAACGTTATATTTATCCATTTTTACTTTTTAAATTTAGAAATTTCATCAGCAAGGCTGTTTAGATCGCTGTCGCTAACATTTGTAAGTAGTCCCTTCATAAGCGTGTTTTGCACCTTACCAGCCTTATAATCAGCCAGTTTTTTAAGCAGATCCTCTTTACTTAGATGGGTGATATCAGGCGCTACGACGCCTTTGCCATTTGCGCCGTGACATGGTGCGCAAGAGGTTAGGTATTGCTTGCTAACGCCTTCATTTTGCGTCTTAGCCACGCTTAGGCTTAGCTCTTTTACCTTTTTTAGCTCATCTTCACTGGCAAATTCCTCGCTAGACTTTGACTGCTCTTTTGAGATATTTTGCTCCACTTTTGGCTGAACGCTAGCTTCTACTTTCTCCTTTTTAGGCGGAGTTTGGCTTAGCATAAACACCATGATGCCACATATCAGCACCGCTAAAATGATCGTTATGATTTTTCCGATTTTCATTGTTTGCTCCTAAACTGCGCATTAAAATCGCTTATCTCTTTTGCTAGATTTCTAATCTCACTCTCATCCATCTTTTTAACAAGATCACGCATCAGCACATTTACCTTCTCTTTGTTTTTATAAGCGTTTATCATCTTATAAATTTCATCCTCGCTCTTTGTTAGAAGAGATGGTCCGATGATGCCATTTGCATAGTCGTCGTGGCAGGCTGAGCACTTTGTGATGAAGTCCTTGCTAAGTCTGCCCTTTATAAGCCTTAAATTTATACTTTGAAGCGGGCTTTTTACCATGGCAAGCGCTCCGATCTGGCGGCTTACGTTGTTGTCTTCAAGTCCAAATTTAACGCTTTTTTCGCCGTGCATATCGTATTTTATAAATTCATTTTGCTTATTTGCGCTCTCGTTGTTTTCATTTTTTTCGACCTTTATGCTAGCACTCGTGGCTACTTTTGCACCTTGCTCGCTAGCAGCCTCTTGCGCTTTGTCCTCGCTCTTTTCACAGCCGACAAATAGCAACGCAGCAGCTATTAAAGGTATTATTACTCTCATTTTTTCTCCTTGTAAATTTCATCATAACTCATCTTTGGGGCGATATTTATGATCTTTGCTGGGCAGACCTCAGCGCAAACGCCACATCCCACGCAGCCATTTTTTATAAGCGGTAAATTTGTCTCGCTCATTGCTATCGCGCTATCGCCAACTGGACAAAGCGTGACGCAAAGATCGCAAATTTTACCGATCTTGCCTTTTATCTTATCTTTTAGCGCCTCTTCTCTGTCGTTATAGGCTTTGCGATCAAGCAGATCTTTAACGCCAGCTTCGCTTAAATTTTCTCTTTTCACGCTCAAACAGGCAGCCGTGTCACTTAAAACTGCAACGCCCATTTTGACGTCACCCACGACCTTTGTGGCGTGATCGAGCGCACCGCTAGGACAGGCTAGCACGCATGGGAAAAGATCGCACAAGTAGCAGCCTCGCTCTTTGGCGTCGATGTGAGCTGAGCCACTTGAATAACCATCTTCTATATCAAGTAAGCTTATGCTGTGATAAGGGCAGACTTGCACGCACTGACCGCATTTTACGCAAAGATCATCAAAGTCATCAACAGCGCCTGGCGGTCTAAGATAGAGCTTATCGCCACTACTTTTTGGCAAAAACTTGCCTATGGCGTATCCAGCCACCGCTGCAGCTGAGCCTATTATCATAAAATTTCTTCTATCCACGTTTCGCCTTTAAAGCGTTGAAATTTGAAACATCAAGCGGTTTTATCCTAGGCGAACTATCTTCAAGTAGCTTTATCGGCTCAGAAAATGGAGCGAGTTTGGCTAAGAAATTTAAGACGCTAAAGACGCTTGAGCCGTAGAAAAACTGCAAATTTGGATAGTACTGCCAAAGCTGATCGATGTATGAAAGGTGCAAAAATGGCGTGTCGCCGTAGCCATCTTTATCTCTATCAAAGCTCTCATACTCATCATAATAGTTCTTACTCCATCTATTTAGTAGCATCTTTTCGCCCGGGGTGTCGTTTACGACGATGTCCATGTTGCCGATAAAGTCGTTGTTTTCAAAGATGCTTGTGCCTTGCGTAGCGTGAAAATAGACGCCAACTACGTTGTGTAAAATTTTATTGCCTATAAAATTTATAGTTGATCCCGGCTGAAACGGTGAGTTATCAAGCAAGATGCCACGCGCATTATAGACAAGGGTGTTATTTTCTATCGTAAAGTCAGATACGTCCTTTAGCCCGATGCCGATGCCAAAGGCGCCGTCACTATCCATAACGAGATTGTTTTTTATATTTGAGCTAGCTGAATACATAAAAAACATACCAACAGCGTTGCCGATAAATTCGTTATTTTCAACTAAATTTTGATTAGCATACATAAAATGCAGCGAATATCTGCTACCAACTGCTTTGTTGCTTAGAAATTTATTATGGCTTGCGTACCATGCGACCATGTCACGGCTGTCGCGGATATTGTTGCGCTCGATCAAATTTTCATGGCTATACCAAAGTCTCACCGCATCGCCTCTAAAGCCAAGGCTAGCGCCCTTTTTTGAGGTGATGTTGTTTTCAGTGATCTTTGAGCTACTGCACTCTTTAAAGTCAATCCCAAAAAGCACATCGCTTATGTCGTTTTTAGAAATTTCAACGTTATTTGCCTTGTCACAGCCTATGCCAGCGTCAAGCTCGCCAAGATCGTTGCCACTGCCACTTATCTTTAAATTTTTAAGTGTCACATTTGAAGCGATGATCTTTATAACGCTGCCCTTACCCTCCCCTTTTATGTGGGCATTTTTGCCTTCTCCTATGATGCTAAGAGGCTTAGAAATGATTATATTTCCCTCATAAACAGCATCCCCCAGCTTTATCACATCACCAGGGCTAGCGTTGTTTATCGCATCTTGAAGGACGTTTGCAAAGCCAAAAAGTGGCAAAAAAACAAGGGCAAATTTAGAAAATTTACGCATTTAGCTCTTTTTTCTTTGAAAATACCGCAAGTATGCAAAGCACGCTCATCACCATCATCACCCAAAAGCCGATAGTTGGGTATGAGTGCGTTGTAAAGTGCGCCACGCTACCATCTCCCAAAACGGTTGGCATAAATGGCTTGATCTTAAAGGCGCCCCACTCTTGCATATTGTGTCCATACCAGTATAGCCAGCCCACAAATGCGCTCATAAATAGCACCGGTGCGATGATGGTTGGCACCATGAGAAGTGAGTTAAATTTACCGTCATAGTATAAAAACGCAAGCATGCAAAGTGTGGCGATAAGTAGATAATAAGGCGCGATGGCTCGCTCGACATTGCCGCCATGCTCCATAGGATACATGCCGATATAGTGGTTTATCGTATTCATCTCGTGCACGTCGCCACTATATCCATCTACGTGAAAATATACTGGGATGCCATCTGGAAAGGCTGCCTTTGGATAGTTTGGCGCTTCAAGAGATACGTACCAGATAGGAAGAGATGGCGTGCCTATCTCTGCTTTTTGCTCGATCATCTTATGAAGATCACTTGCCACCTCTTTTGGCAAAAGGTGGTTTTTATACTGAAATGAGCTATAAAGATCGTAGATAGTGTAAGCATAAGATGGTAGCTCGTCGCCGTTAGCTATACGCTCTTTTGCTCCGTGCCAGCCAAGGACTGGCAGAGTAAAACAAACGCTCATAATAATAAGTGCAACAATGGTATAAATTTTATATTTACTCATAATCTCTCCTTTAAATTTTAAAATTTAGCCTAGCAAAAAGTTAAATTTTAAAATTTAAAAGGGGCAAATTTGCCCCTTAAAACTACATACCTGCGTTTTCGTCTATCCATTTTAGATACTGGATGATATTTTTGATCTCTTCGTCACTCATGTGCTGATTTGGCATTCTAAGTTTAAAGAAGTCAATCATCGCTTTAACGTAGTCGTCGTTATAGAATTTAGCAGGGTCTTTTATAAAGTCTGCTACCCATTTTTCGCCGTTTTCATGTCTTAGCAAGACACCAGTTAAGTCTGGGCCTGAGCTTACTTGACCGATGACATGGCAGCCATTACATCCGCCTTTTAGATAAGCTTCTTCGCCTTTTGCAGCAGCTGGGCTCATCGGAGTTGCGATCTCTTTAGCTAGGTTGTTTTTAGCTCTTAGACCAACGTCAGCAGTTTTAACCATGTATTGCCATACTTGGTACTCCCAAAGGATAGCGCCGTTTACGTCGCCTTTTTTGTAAGCTTCGTCAGCTTTAGCTTTTACCTCTTTGATGTGACCGTATTGATCAAGTGCGTCATCAACCAAAGCTTTTACTTTTGGATATTTCTCATAATGTTTCTCTTTTAGGTATTTAACAACCTCTTGGATAACATCATCAGTTGCTTTGTTAGTTGCGATTACTTTGTCGTACTCAGCTTTTAGAGCCTCTGGGCTTAGAGTTTTTAGCTTGCTATTTTTTGCAGATTCATATTTTTTATTTGGATCTTTAACAAGCAAATAACCCATCATCTCTAGGTGAAGTGCTGAACAAAACTCGGTGCAGTAGTATGGGAAGACGCCTTCCATATCAGCTACGAAATTTACTGAAGCAGTTTTGCCAGGCTCAAGTGAAGCGTGGATGTTGTAAAGGTCGATGCCAAAGCCGTGAGTCTCATCTTGAGCGCGCTCTAGGTTTGTTAGGTGAATTGTTACGTTATCGCCTTTATTTACCTCGATGTGCTCTGGGTTGATGTGGCTTCTGATCATTGTTGCATAGACAGTTACGTTTTTGCCGTTTCTCTCAACTCTTTCTTGACCAGCTAGGGTTGCGTATGGGCTAGCCTCGCCTGTTCTTGAGTTTGTACCCATGTTGTAAGTAAGCGCTGGAGTTAGCTTGCTAGCAGCTATTGAAACAACGTCGTGTGGCTCACCAAGTGGGATAGGCATATCATAGATTAGCTCCATTTTTGGACCATTGATGTCTATTAACTGGTGGTTTTGTGGGTGCAAAGGACCAACTGGGTTGAAGCGATCGATTGAAAGTTTATCAAGTGCGATTGCGTATTTACCCTTAGGTTTTGCTGATTTGCCCTCCATTGTGTCAAGGTGACCGATGTTGTAGTGAACATTTATCTTATCAAGCACTTTTAAATTTTTATAGTCCCATTTTACGATTTGGCTATCAACGTAAAGTGAAGTATAAAGTATGCCATCTTGTGAGTCAAATGATGTGTGCAGTGGTCCAAGGCCTAGTTCTACTTGTCCGTGCATTGACTTTTCTCTATCTAAGATAGGTATGCCGTATGGGTCAGTGCCAGCGTACTCTTTCTTATCGATTAGCTCTTTGATCTTTCTAAAGTCATAAACTGATGCGTGAGTATCAAGCTTACCGCCAACGATGATGTATCTGCCATCTGGGCTTACGTCACAACCGTGTGGGCTCTTTGACTCTGGGATCAAAAATAGTGCTCCTGCTTTTACAGCAGCATCTATTGTAACTACCCTGTGACCATTTATAACTTTGTAGTTTTTCTTGTCTTGTGCAAGTTTTTCTAAAATTTGCCAGTTATAAACGTGTAAGAAGTCGGTGTCATTTCTACTAGCACCTGCCTCAAATGGAGGAAGACCTTTTTCGATACCACCTGTATACATCTCAGTGTTTATCGAGTTTGTAAAGCCCCAGCCGTAGCTCTCGCCCTTACCAGCGTCACTTAGGTCTTGCCAGTATGGAGGAAGCTCAAGTGAGAAAGATGCTTTCTCGTCGATCTTGCCTTTTGGATAGTCAAATTTCCAAAATGTCACAGCGCCTCTATAAACGGCTTCGTAGTCGTCCATTGAGTGATAGTTATCATCAAGTGGAGCTGCATACTGGCTAGCTTCGATGACATACTCGCTGTTTGGAGTGATGAAGCTACCGCCGTGCTCACTCTTCATGATAGGGTTTACAACCATTTGAGTTGTCTCAAAGTCTTTTAAATTTATGACAGCGATCCTTGGGTTTGCCTTGTCGTTGATAAATAGATAATCACCAACATACTCACCATTTTTCTCAGTGAAATTTGGGTGGTGTGTATCGCCCCAAGTTATCTCTTTGCCCCTGATGTTGCCTTGTTTTAAAACGGCTTTTGACTCATTGTCATAGCCATATCCTTGCCAAGGCTCTGGGGTGAAAACGCCGATGTATTTGTAAATTCTCATCGACGGAACGCCATAAACTAGCACTTGACCACTCTGCCCGCCAGATGAAAAGACGATGAAATCATCTTTTTTACCGCTTGGCTGGTAAGTCTTAGCAGCTGCAAGGACATCTTTTTCGCTTAGCCCGCGCTCTTTCATGACTTTTTCAAGGTCACTACTAGCAGCACAAGCAGCAGTTAAAGATAGCCCAAGCAGTGCAGCACTTGCGACACAAAATAACTTTTGCATTTACTCTCCTTTTTAAAATGAATTTATCTCTAAACTCTTTATCTTATTACTTAGATCCACGCCAACAAGCACGTTTTTATCTATAAAAATTTCTTTTATCTCGCCGCTAAAAAGCTCTTTTTTGCCCTTTAGCTTAAAACTTTTGTCAAATTTATAGATCACTCCGTCCTCGCCAGCTACTAAAACCTCGTCTCCCGCGCACGCAAGAGCTGAAATTTTAGATCTTAAAACTTGCTTTTTAGCTCCACTTTTAAGATCTAAAATTTCTCCGTTTCTAAAGCCTATGAAAATTTCATCATCACTAAATTTACAAGCACTTATCGGAGCAAAGCCAACGCTTTTTTGCTCTTTTGCGTTAAGCTTGCTATCAAGCAAAAATGCCTTGCCATTAAAGCTTGTAAAAAACACTCCCTCGCCAAGCGATAAAAAGCTAGAAATTTTATAAACATTGTTAAAATTTTTTGATATAAATTTTTTAGAACTCTTGTCAAAAATAGCGATCGTTACGACATTTGCCATATCGCAAGCGACGTAAATTTTCTCTTTATCTAGCAAGATATTTGAAACCTTACAGCCAACATTTGGCAGTGCAAATAAAAATTCCTTCTCGCTAGCTACCTTTACGATCTCGTTGTTTAAATTTGCAACGTAAAAAGAGCTCTCGTCAAAAGCACATCTTTGATCTTTGTAAATTTTCTCCTTTAGTCCTAGGCTTTTTGTCTCGCCATCTTTTACAAAGATGATGTTTTGACTATTTTCATCGACAAAACAGCCTTTATCCTCAGCAAAAAGCGCTATCAAAGATAAGCTAAGACATAGCAGAAATTTCATTATCTAGGTTGCTTTCATCGTAAATTTAAAATTAACAAAAATATACATATTCATATCTTAAAAGCAAATTAGAAGTTAATTTGTTTTCTTAAGCTTTTAAAGAAAAATATCAATAATTTTTTTTAAATTTTGCCATTTACAATAAATAGACTTTGGAATTTAACGGATAGAAATATACTTTTGATAAAATTTATTATCTATAAAAATTCGTATTTTAAGTATTTTATGCATTAAAATTTAAATTATAAATATTTTTTTAAAAAAATTATTTAAATTAGATAATTATATTAAGAAATGAAAAAATCCTCTTGCCTTTTGAGCAAAGCTTAATTTTTAGATTTTTGATATTTTTTTGCTTAAATTTACTGATAACTTAAATTTGCTTAAATAGGCTATAATCTGCCAAAAAAAGGAGAGATAATGCTAACACATTTAGATGAAAAAGACCGTCCAAAGATGGTCGATGTAAGCCCAAAAGATCCCACAAAAAGAGTAGCAACTGCTAGCGGGATCATCAAAATGAGCAAAGATGCTTTTAAGGCGATCAAAGAAAATACCGGCAAAAAAGGCCCAGTCATCCAAACAGCCGTCATCGCTGCGATAATGGGCGCTAAAAAGACAAGCGAGCTAATACCTATGTGCCATCCACTAGCCATTTTGGGTGTGGATTGTGACATCGAGGAGCTGCCTGAAATTTGCGCTTTTAAGCTTTACGTGAGCGTCAAGATCGAGGGCAAGACAGGCGTTGAGATGGAGGCGCTAACAGGCGTGAGCGTGGGACTTTTAACCATTTACGACATGGTAAAAGCCATAGATAAGGGTATGGAGATCGGCAACATCGTACTAGAGAGCAAAACAGGAGGAAAAAGTGGCGAATATATGCGATCTAAATAACAAAAAGGCAAAAATCGACTACCCAACACACTGGGAGTACAAAGTGATATTTGACGCTGGCGTAAATGCCGAAGAGAAGGTAAAAGAGATAGTAAAAGATAGAGAATTTAAGCTAGTTTTTTCAAAATTTAGCAAAGATAAAAAATACGCTAGCTACGATCTAGCCGTGTTAGTTTTAAGCGAAGAAGAGAGGCTAGAGATTTTTTCAGCGCTAAAACACGAAGCAAAATACGTTTTATAAGGCAAAAATATGGATAAACTTGAGCAAAATTTACGTGATTATAAAGATAGCGAGGGGCTACTAACTAGCATAAAGGCTCTTTGCAACGACTTTTTTAAGGATGTCTCAGACAAAGACGAAAACACACTACCTGATCTTTTGAAGCAAAAGATGAACGAGCTTTACGACAAAATGGATAAAGAGAGTCTCATAAATGCTAAAAACCTAAAAAGCGCTATGGAGGGGATAAATCAGGCCCTAGTTAGCGGCGAAGAGAAGCAGCTTTATGAGCTATTTGATAAAAGAGATGAGATAAATAGAGCGATCGAGACAAAGCGTGAAGAGATAAAAAATAGGCTAAAAATTTCATTTGAAGCGGCTGAAGAGGTCGTAAAAGATAGAAATTTTGGCGAAAAAGAAGAAATTTTAGAGCTTTTAAACAACGCGATCATTAGAGAAACAAGGATGCTTGGCATCTTAAAAGAGAGTGCTCAAATCGCCTTTTTAACAACACTTGAGGGCGCAAAGGATGTAGAAGAGACCGCTGGTGCGATAGCTAAAAATATGACCTACGCTGCGATAAGAGGCGGGGAGTTTAGCAAAGAGCGAATGTTTGAAATTTCAAAAAATATCATCAGTGCAGCTGGAAATTTAGCAAATGAGGGGCATATATTTGCAAAAGAGCTCATAAAAGGCGCGATAAATGGCACAAGAGATGGCATTTTAAGGGCTATTGAAAAGCTAAAAGATGAGGCGAAATTTGCTCCAGATGAGCTAAGGCTAAACTCACAACTTTTAAATTTAAAAAACGTGGATGAAGAGTTTATAGCGCTTCTTAAAGAGCTTGAAAATGAATTTGACGGCGTGGCTAAAAGCGAGATCGAAAGCGTGATAAATAGCGAGCTTGACACAAATCTAGCAAAATTTAAACGCATAAGCGATCAAGCGATGGAGCAGATCAGCTCAAGGCTTGAAGAGCTAAAATCAAACGGCGTTGCAAAGCTTATGAGCGAGGCGAACAATAAATTTGAAGCTCTAAAGCAAGAGCTAAATGACAAGAGCAAAAAGCTAAAGCTAAATTTTGACGCAAACGATAAGCTTGAAGGCCTCAAACAAGATATCGCAGAGTTTGAGAAAAAAGCAAATGATAAGCTTGAAGACATCAAACAAATGGATATAAAATCAGAAGCTAAGAAATTTGGCGACAGAGCATATCAAGCCGCAAAAGACTTCATAAACGTCATAAAAAAAGATAAAAAAGAGGAGTAAATTTGCCAAGCTTTTGGCAAATTTATCATTTTGGCTAGGTCTTAGCCTAGCCTTTTATAACTTAAATTTATAAAAATAGATAGAGCAAAAACGCTCCCAAGATCAAGCGGTAGATGACAAAAGGTAGCATCCTGATCCTTGAGATGATCCCCATAAATAGCTTCACGCAGATATAAGCACTAACTGCACTTATGATGACGCCAAGGGCAATGTCGCTCCATGGCAAGGCATTTGGATCTTTTATAAGCTTGATGCTCTCAAGTCCGCCAGCTAGGATGATGACAGGTATCGAAAGTAAAAATGAGAAATTTGCACTGCCCTTGTGGCTAAAGCCCAAAAACAAGGCCGCTGTCATCGTTATACCTGATCTTGAGACGCCAGGGATGAGCGCCACAGCCTGCGCTAAGCCTATGATGAGAGCAAATTTTATGGTCATTTCGTATTCGCTTTTGTTTGTTGAGCGAAGATCAGCAAAGTAAAGTGCGATGCCAAAGATGATAGTTGTAACTGCGATCACAACGCCACTTCTTGCGTACTCTTCGATCACGTTGTTAAACAAAAGTCCAAAGATGCCAACTGGGATAGTGGCAAATCCCACGCACCAAACAAGCAAGCTATCGCCCACCATCTTTCGTTGCGCTATCGAGGCAAAAAAGTCGCGAAGTAGCTTAAAAATCGTATCTTTAAAATAAAAAAGTATCGCGCTTAGCGTACCAACATGCACTGCCACGTCAAAAGCAAGCCCTTGATCTGGCCAGCCAAGTAGCTTTGGCACCAAGATGAGATGAGCCGAGCTTGATATCGGCAAAAACTCGCTTATGCCTTGCACCAAGGCCAAAACGATAACGTGAGAAATTTCCATAAAATGCCTTTTTTTGATTTTAGATTGCAGTTGGGGATTTTACTCCCCAAAGTTAAATTTTATATAAGTTCGCTAGCAAAATTTGCAAGCTTTTGCGGAGTAAATCCGAAGTGGTCAAATAGCTCATTTGCCTTGCCGCTAGCGCCAAAGCTGTTCATGCCATAAACTGCGTCAGCAAATTTATACCACTCATAGCCAGTTGCAGCCTCAACTGCGATGATAGTTGTGTTTTTATCTAAAATTCTAGCCACATACTCAGCTGGCTGCTCGCAAAGCAGATCAAAACAAGGCGCTGATACGATGTTTGTACCGATGCCTTGCTCAGCTAGAAGTGCGGCTGCTTTTACGCAGAGTGAGACCTCGCTGCCGCTTGCTATAAATGTGATCTTCGCATCTTTTGCCGAGCTTAGTAGATATGCGCCGTTACTAACCTCGCCAAATTCACCTTTTGCAAGTGGGTCAAGCCCTTGGCGACTAAGCACAAATGCACTTGGAGTGTTTAAATTTAGAGCCACTTGCCAGCTAGCTGCGTTTTCGTTGCCATCAGCTGGGCGGAAAGTGTAGAAATTTGGCATAGCTCTAAATGTGCTAAGCTGCTCGATAGGCTGATGTGTCGGACCATCTTCGCCAACGCCGATGCTATCGTGTGTGAAGACAAAAAAGTGTTTGATGCCCATTAGCGCTGCTATCCTTGCACTTGGCTTTAGGTAGTCACTGAAGATGAAAAATGTCGCTGAAAATGGCAAGAAAAGCCCGTATCTAGCGATGCCGTTGTTGATAGCTGCCATGGCGTGCTCTCTGATGCCGTAGTGGATGTTTTTGCCATTTGGGAAGTCGCCCATGCCCTTTAGTTCGGTCTTGTTTGAAGGAGCAAGATCTGCACTACCGCCGATAAAGCCAGGAAGTTTTTTAGCTATCTCATTTAAAATGACATGGTTTGTATCTCTTGTGGCTAGCTTTTTGTCGCTAAAGTCTGGAAATTCGAGCTTGCTAAAGTCTGGATTGAGAAGCGAGTTTAATAAATTTTTACCCTCGCTGCTTAGTGCCTCGACCTTTTTGTTCCACATAGCCTCTTCAAGATCGCCCTTTTCTACTGCACCTCTAAATCTTAAAAGCACATCCTCGTCGATAGCAAATTTCTTCTCAGGGTCAAAGCCAGCTGCGGCCTTTGCCTTTTTGATGATCTCCTCGCCAAGTGGTGCGCCGTGGCTGTGGTGGCTGCCCTCAAGCTCCATTGCGCCGCGTGCTATGTGTGTGTTTGCGATGATGAGATATGGCGACTCTTTCTCGCTTGCTTGCTCAAGTGCAAATTCGATCTGGTTGTAGTCGTGTCCGTCGATGCGTGCGACCTCCCAGCCCTGCGCTTCAAACCTCGCCTTGACGTCCTCGCTAAATGCGATCGCTGTGTCACCCTCGATCGTGATGTTGTTTGAGTCGTAGATGAGCACAAGGTTGTCTAGTCTTAAATTTCCTGCGATTGAACATGCCTCGTAGCTTATGCCCTCTTCAAGATCGCCATCACCGCAAAGACAGTAAATTTTATGATCGATTATTTTATTATCTGACTCATTTAGCACGTTTGCAGCGTATTTTTCTGCCATGGCTAGACCAACTGCATTTGCTACGCCTTGACCAAGTGGGCCAGTAGCCACCTCAACGCCTGGAGTGTGAATTTCTGGGTGTCCTGGGGTGTTTGAGCCAAGTTGGCGAAATTTCTTAAGCTCATCTAGGCTTAGATCGTAGCCGCTTAGGTGCAAGAAGCTATAAACCAAGCTTGATGCGTGACCACCGCTAAAAACGAGCCTATCTCTGTTTAGCCATTTTGGATTTTTAGGGTTGTGTTTTAAAAAGTTGCTTAAAACCACCATGATATCGGCTAGGCCCATAGGAGCACCTGGGTGTCCGCTGTTAGCGTTTTGCACCATATCAGCGCACAAAAATCTTATAGTATCGGCTTGTTTTTTTAGCATATGATCTCCTTTTATTGCGTCAGATTATACAAAAAAGTGATTAAATCTTGCCTTGCATTTTTGCCCAAAATGTCTAAAAAGTGATATAAATTTACGAAATTTACGCACTATCTTAGGTGCTTGTCTGTAAGCTCTAAGATCATCTTTGCTATGCTTGCATCTACCTGTTTTAGCGCCTCTTCTATCTCGCTAATTAGCTCATCTTTTTTCTTTTTTGCACCAGATAGACCAAGTAAATTTGTAAATGAGTTTTTAGCTAGGTCGTTATGCACGGGCTTTCCAGCGGCCGCTTCGTCGCTTGTAAGATCTATGATATCATCTTGTATCTGAAAAGCAAGCCCAAGCTTTAGGCCGATATCATAAATTTTCTCGCACTCTGTTTTGCTTAAATTTACTATCACAGCGCCCATTTTTAGGCTTGCAGCGATGAGCTTTGCGGTTTTGTGGATGTGTAAAAAGACTAGCTCATCAAGGCTTAGCATCTTACCAGAGAGGCCAAATTTAGCCTTTGCTCTTTTGATGTCCTCTTTGTTTGTATTTTCAAAAAAACAATCAAGCGCCTGACCTAGCACCATGCCGCTAACGCCAGCATTTTGGCTTAAAATTTCAACGCATTTTATACGAGTGTCAGCTGGCAACTCAGCACGTGAAATTTCATAAAAAGCGTGCGTATTTAGCGCATCTCCTGCAAGTATCGCAGTCGTTTCGTCGTATGTGACGTGAAGCGTTGGCGTGCCGCGCCTTAGGCTTGCGTTATCCATAGACGGCAGATCATCATGGATGAGCGAGTATGTGTGCATCATCTCAAGTCCCAAAGCCACTCTCATGGCCTTTTGCGTGAGGCTTTTATCGACGTTTTCGACCACACCAAGAAGCAATAGCGCCCTAAAGTGCTTGCCTCCAGCCTTTAGCATAACGCCAAGCGCCTCCTCATAGTAAGGATGAAAGCTATGCGCCTTTGGCAAATTTGCATTTAGAAATTTTACGAAGTCCTCAAGTAGGCTCATTTTGGCACTCTTGCAAAGAACTGAAAGTCATTTCTAGTAAATAAAAGCACGAAATTTTGCAGGTCGCTGATCTTTTCTAAAAGCTCCTCGCGGCTACTCACGCTCTCTTTGTTGTAGCCTAAAATTTTATCGCCGATCTTGATACCAAAGATATCAGCATTTGACTTTGGCTCGACCTTTGTAACTACTAAATTTTTATCAACCGTGATACCATAATCCACCAAAACTTTATCATCTAGCAAGCTCTCAGGCGACTTTGGCATGACATTTAAATTTGGCAGATCAAGGCTTGAAGGAGCGTCAATATCTAGGCTTTGGTTAAATTTCACATCTCCGCTTACTGGCACTTGAAAGAGTAGCTCCTGCCTATCACGCTTCACGATGATGTCTAGTTTTGCGCCTTTTGGAGCAAAAAGCACCATCTCATTTAGCTCTCTTAGGCTCTTTGGCTTGATGCCATTTATCGTAACAAGCTCATCATCTACCATCATCATCTTGCCGCGGCCCAGTGGATCAACAAGACCCACAAAAAATTTATCCTCTTTTTGCAAGAATTTCACGCCGATATCGCCGTAATATACGTCATCGTAAGATACAAAGTGCTTTAAATAGCGGTTTGGTATAAATTTATCAGCTCCAACAGCTATGCCTATCATCTTGCAACAAGGCGTGTTTATCTCGCCAGTCGCGTTATACTCGAAGCTTAGCGTGTCAAAGTCGCCTAAATTTTGTCCCAAAGACTTGATGTGACCCATGACGGTGTTGTTTGCATCGTTTAAAATGCCAACCCAAGTGCTCTTTTTTATGCGCTCCTCGTTGGTCTCATCAGCCATCACAACGGGGCTTAGCTCCTTACTAGAGCGCACTAAGAAAAGCTGCAAATATGGGTCAAATTTGACATATTCGCCAAGCGGAGCTCCCTCGCTTTTTGGCACTGCGATCAAATTTTTAGTGATAGCCACGCCAAAGTGTTTATTTACCGAGACGATTGAGTTTTTGTTCTTTTCAAAGCAGGCGTTAAAGTCCTCTTGCGTAGGCCTAGGATCGGCGTTTAGGCAAAGCGCTGATAGCAAAAAAGCAAGGGCAAATTTATATTTTAGTCTCATTTTATCCCCATCGAAGCAAGGCCGCCAAGCATCCTTGAAGCGGTGTTTTTCTTATCGGCCTCAACTGATTTTAGCACATCATTTATGGCGCTTATTAGCAAAATTTGCATGCTCTCTTTATCTTCAAGCAAGCTATCATCTATGCTGATATCAAGTATTTCGCCACTGCCGTTTGCTCTCACACTCACTAGTCCGCCACCGCTTTTTGCGCCAAATTCTTTATTTTTGCTCTCTTCTTCCATCTGCTTGGCCTGCTTTTGCACATCCTCAAGCATCTGCCCCATCTTTGAAAAGTCAAATCCCTCAAACATCGCCTACTCCTTTATGATCTCGTTTTTGTTATTTACATGCACGATGGTTGGCTTAAATTTCTTAGCCTTTTTAAATTTCATGCTAGCATAAGCTACGATGATGACCACGTCGCCAACGCAGACCTTTCTAGCAGCTGCGCCGTTTAGGCAAATTTCGCCTTTTTTGCCCTTTATCACGTATGTGGCAAATCTCTCGCCGTTATTTACATCTAAAATTTCAACCTTTTGATTTTCTATCAAATTTGCAGCCTTTATAAGCTCCTCGCCGATGCTGATCGAGCCAACATAGTTTAAATTTGCGTCTGTTACGACGGCTCTGTGGATCTTGCTAGCTAAAATTTCTATATTCATTTTTACCTCTTTAAAAGCTCTTTTACTACTTCTTTGTCGCTAAATGGGTGCTTGACGCCCTTTATCTCCTGATATGGCTCGTCGCCTTTGCCAAGTATGACAAGCGCCCAGCCAGGTTCTAGCTTGCTAATGGCTAGAGCGATCGCCTCTTTGCGGTTGGCGTTTCGTATCAAATTTTCATTTTGGCTCATGCCAGCGCAAATTTCATCGATTATGCTCTCTGGCTCTTCGCTTCTTGGATTGTCACTAGTGACTATGCAAATTCTTGCGTATTTTTGGGCTATCGCTCCCATTTTAGGGCGCTTTGTCCTATCTCTATCGCCGCCTGCGCCAAAGACTGCGATCAAATTTAGATGTCTAAGCGAATTTAGCACCTTTTCGATGCCATCTGGCGTATGAGCAAAATCCACGATGACTAGCGGATCGTTGCTAACGACCTCCATCCTGCCGCTCACGCCTTTAAATTTACTTATCGCCTTTGAAAGTGCAGCTGCATCTGGGCGCTCTAGCAGGCAAACTGCGCCAAGAGCGGCGATTAGATTGTAAAGATTAAACTCACCTTGAAGGCTTGAGTCTATCTCCACATCGCCATTTGGCGTCTTGATAACTGCGTCTATGCCGTCCTTTAGCCCATAAACTATCGGTGCAAAGCTAGCTGGCTTTTTGATCGCGTATGTGTAGGCGTTTTTTGGGTTAAATTTAACGCCACCATCGTCAATATTTATGAGTTTTACGCTCTCATCGTCAAAGAAGCTTGACTTTACCCTAGCATACTCCTCCATGCTCTTGTGGTAGTCGAGATGGTCTTGAGTTAAATTTGTAAAAATTTTAAGGGCAAATTTCAAGCTCTCTATGCGTTTTTGAGCGATCGCGTGCGAGCTAACCTCCATCACAAAATACTCACAGCCATGCTCGCTGGCTGCTTTGAGGTATGAGAGCGTCTTTAAAATGGCACTTGTCGTAAGCGCCTTGTCATCTATCTGCTCGCCCTCTATAAATGCCCCTCTGGTGCCACTTAGGCCACATTTTTTTCCTAAATTTCGCAAAGTCTCATAGATAGCCGCAGCCGTTGTGGTCTTGCCATTGGTGCCTGTGATGCCAACTATTTTTAGATTTTCATCTATTTTTAAAAGCTTTTTGCACTCTTCAAGGGTGATTATCTTAGCGCCCTTTTTTACCGCGTCTTCTGCAAATTTCGCATTTGCAGTAGTTTGCACAAAGTATGCACCCTGCTCGCACTCGTTTGAGTCATCTGTTATGAAGCTATTTTCTACTGATATTTTCATCGTTTTGTCTTTTTTGTATCTCTTTAAAAAGCTGATCTATACGCTCGTCGCCGCCAAACATCACCGCCGCACTCTCAAGGTAGTTCATGCTCATATCGATGAAGTCATTTTTTATCAAATTTCCTAAAAATTCCAAAAAATCGTCTTTGTTTGAGATCATCACCTTGGTTGAAAACATGATGTTTTCAAAGACCTTTTTAAAGCTGCCATCCTTATAAACAGCCCTTTTAAAGTCCTCGTAGCTGATCGCGTCTTGCTCTTCAAAGTACTCGCTCTCCTCATCTCTGGACTCTAAAATTTTTAAAATTTCCTCCACGCCCTCGTCGTCTTCGCCAGCTCTTACTTTCGCCATGTAGTAGTCAAACAAAAGCTTTGCCTCTTCGGCATTTTCCTCGCCAAGAGAGCAAATTTGTATCAAAAATAGTAAATTTTTCTCCTGCGTCTTTTCGTAGGCTAGTGAAAAGTAAAAGATTGCATCTTTAAATTTAGAGCGTTTGAAATATTTTATGCCTATTTTTTTATAATCTATCAATGTCAAATTCCTCGCCTATTGGGACATTTATGACCTCAAGCTCTGGGTGAATGTCTATGCGAAGCTGCCTTTCGATGCCGTATTTTAGCGTGGTTGTGCTAGCTGCGCATCCATGACAATGTCCTGTTAGTCTTACGTAAATTTTGCCGTTTTTTATGCCAAGTAGCTCCATGCCGCCGCCGTCATTTTCAAGCATCGGTAGAACCTTTTGCAAACTCGCAGTCACTGGTTTTAAAAGCTCTTCATCACTAAATGGGATCATATTTTTTCCTTAAATTTTTTAGCTATTATAGCAGATAAAGTGCAAACAAATAGTGCCCTGGCGTTAACTCGCGGCAACCTTAAACTTAGGATTTTGAAGTTTTTATATCATTTTTTGATTATATTTTATCTGTCAGCCTTTACATTAAACTTACTAAATTAGCACCTATTCTTGTCTTATTTGATTAAAATGTTTTTGCAATAATTTGTTTTTTTACAAACAAGTATTTTAACAAAGGTAAAATCCACAAAAATTTTTATTTTGATGTTCTACTTATAAAATTATTCGCATTAAGCAAGAATTGTAAAGCTTTTTATATTTTTCAGAATTTAGAAATTAGAATTTATAATCTTGTTTTTTGTAATGTAAAATTATTATTTTTCTTAGATTTAATAAACTCTATAAAGATATATTGTGCTAACTCTTAACGAAGTATTATAATAAGATCAAGAAATGGTGACCCATACGAGACTCGAACTCGTGTTACCAACGTGAGAGGCTGGTGTCCTAACCGCTAGACGAATGGGCCAAAAGATGGTGCCCCGTGTAGGTCTCGAACCTACGACCCCATCATTAAGAGTGATATGCTCTACCAACTGAGCTAACGAGGCAAGATTAAATATCAATAACAAAGCGTTATCTTAGAACTTATAATCTTAAAATTTAATTTGATCACTCAAAAAACAAGAAAAAATAGAATCAATAACCTTAACCTAAGGTTTAGTAGATGGCGCAGCGGACGGGGCTCGAACCCGCGACCTCCGCCGTGACAGGGCGGCATTCTAACCAACTGAACTACCGCTGCACCTAAAAGTAATGGTGGTCGCTATAAGACTCGAACTTATGACATCCACCTTGTAAGGGTGGCGCTCTACCAACTGAGCTAAGCGACCTAAAAATTTAAAATATCTGGCGACCCTTAGAGGATTTGAACCTCTGTTCCTACACAGAGAAAGTAGAGTCCTGAGCCACTAGACGAAAGGGTCATAAACCCAAAAATGGTGTCCTGCGTTGGATTCGAACCAACGGCCCCCTCATTAAAAGTGAGATGCTCTACCGACTGAGCTAGCAAGACATGATTATTTAAAAAAGAATTGAGATTATACAAAAAACATTATTATATGTCAAGAAAAGATCATTTAAATTTTAGAATAAGCATAAAAAATATTTTTAATTTAAAAAATAAATATTAATAGTAAAGGCAATAAATTAAAAGATGGTGCGGATGAGAGGACTTGAACCTCCACGCCGTGGGGCACCAGATCCTAAGTCTGGCGTGTCTGCCAATTTCACCACATCCGCACAACAATAATAAGTGGTACGCCCATCAGGATTCGAACCTGAGGCCTACGGCTTAGAAGGCCGTTGCTCTATCCAGCTGAGCTATGAGCGCATAAAGTCTTTTAAGTGGCGCGCCCGATAGGAGTCGAACCCATAACCTACAGATCCGAAGTCTGTCGCTCTATCCAATTGAGCTACGAGCGCCCAAAATGGGGTGAGTGATGGGAATCGAACCCACGACCCTCAGGACCACAATCTGATGCTCTAACCGACTGAGCTACACTCACCATTTAACATGGTCGGGGTGAAAGGATTCGAACCTTCGGCCCTCTGGTCCCAAACCAGATGCGCTAACCAGACTGCGCTACACCCCGCCTGAGTCGTGTTTGTAAGTTTATGCCACTACCTCATTAAAAAGCCGTATTTTAACTAGTTTTTTTGTTAAAGTCAATTAAAAAATACTTAAATTAATAAAAATAGATACAAAAAAATAATTTTGAACAAAAATTAGCCAAAATTAAATTTTATATGAACTAAGTTCTATCAAATTTCCATCAAAGTCGTAAATATATAAACTCTTCATTGTTCCAAGTGCTCCGTTTCGCTCCACTATTCCAAGCTCGATCTCTACGCCTTTTGAAAGTAGCTGCAAGCGCACATCTTCTATGTCATCTTCGACTATCAAGCATATATCAGCACCGCCCTTTGTTGGATGCTTTGCCGCAGGTAAAAACTCGCCCTCAAACCTATGTAAATTTATCTTTTGTGAGCCAAAATTTAGGCTAATGTGACCGTCTTTCTGGGATGGTCGCATGCCTAAAATGTCGCAGTAAAATTTAAATGCCTCTTTAACGTCGCTTACGACTATCACGATGTGATCTAAATTTTTTATCTGCATTTTTTTGCTCACAATAAAATATTATTTAGATAATTTTTTCTTTTTGGCATATATATTTATACTCTCGACCGCTAGAGAGAATGCCATTGCAAAATAAATATATCCTTTTGGAATATGAAAGCCTACACCCTCTGCAACAAGTGTCATACCTACAAGCACTAAAAATGCAAGTGCTAAAACCTTAATGGTTGGGTTATTATCTACAAAATCAGATATAGCTTTTGAAGCTACCATCATCACACCAACTGCCAAAATAACAGCTATAATCATGATCTCTATATGTTCTGCCATACCGACAGCCGTAATGACGCTATCAAGTGAAAAAACGATATCCAAAATAGCTATTTCGCTTACAACTACCAAGAAATTTGCGTGCGACTTTCCACTATCTTTGCTATCTTCTTCACCAGCAACGCTTGAATGTATCTCTAGAGTTGATTTGACAAGCAAAAATAAACCTCCAAGTATAAGCACCAGATCACGACCACTTATACTAAATTCTGCGATAGTAAAAAGCGGCTTCGTGAGTTTCATAATCCAAAACAATGAAAGAAGAAGCAGTATTCTAGTTATCATAGCTAGTCCTAAACCAACTATCCTACCACTACCCCTTTGCTCTGGTGGCAGTTTGCCTACTAAAATAGCGATAAATATGATGTTATCTATGCCTAAAACTATCTCCAAGCCAGTTAGCGTAAGTAGCGATATCCACGCCTCTGGCGAACTCAACCATTCAAACATTTACTTCCTTTGTTAAAATTTTTATTATGCTTTGGGGCAAAATTTCATGCTCTATGGCGTGAATTTTAGCCTCCCACTCATCTAAACTCATGCCATCCTCGCGCTCAAACGCCCTTTGCGCGATCAGTTTGCCCCCGTCAAGCTCCTCGCTCACGTAGTGCACGCTGACACCGCCTATCATCATATCGCTCTCAAAGCTCTCCTTTATCGCATGTGCGCCCTTAAAAAGTGGCAGGATAGATGGGTGAAGGTTTATGGCTTTTATCTGCGCCGTAAAAACTGGCGTTAGTATCCTCATAAAGCCTGCAAGCACCGTTAGATCGGCCCCGCTTTTTAAAATTTGCTCCACCAAAACAGCGTCAAATTCCTCACGATTTTTAAATTTAGCGCTCTCTATGACGAGCGTTTCAAGTCCAAATTTCTTAGCTCGCTCGATACCAAATGCACCAGGCTTGTTGCAGATACAAAGACAAACTTCTATCTTTACGCCATTAAAAATTTGATTATGAACTTTTTTAAGTATCGCTTCTAAATTTGAGCCACTGCCGCTAAAAAGCACGGCTATTTTTTTCGTAAGCATTTTACTCCTTTGATGATGTCTGTTGGCTCCAGCGCGTAGCTGTTTTTGTCAAAATTTCTAAGGCTAAGCGCATGAGCTAAAGTGGCTGAGATGGCAGCATTTAGTGGCTCATAGCCTTGAGCCAAAAGTGCTAGCACAAGACCGCTTAGCACGTCGCCGCTGCCACCTTTTGCAAGCGCGCTTTTGCCATAAGGCATGACATAAATTTGCCCCTCTTTGGCGATTATGGTGTTTGCCCCTTTTAGCACAAGCACAGCCTTAAATTTCTCGCTCCAAGCCTTAGCGTAAGCGTATCTGTTTTCTTGCAAGGTTTGCACATCTATATCGGCTATTTTGCAAATTTTTAAAAGCGAGCAAAACTCCTTTGGATGAGGCGTCAAGACGCAGTTCTCGCTTAGTAGGTCAAGCACTTTTTGGCTGTAAAATATATCAGCGTCAAGAACGAGCTTTTTGCCCTTTAAAATTTGCACCTCAAGCTCTTCTACGCCCCTTTTGCCAAGCCCCATGCCAAGGGCTCCAGCGTTCATTTTTTCGCTTATCTTACTAGCTTGCATGATATGCGTTGGTAAATTTAAACTCTGCTCGCCCATCACGCTAACTAGCCCAGCCCCAAAGGTAAATGCCGCCTTTGCACAAAGCTTGCTAGCTCCTATGTGCTCGCCAGATATGATAAATGCGTGGCCAAAGTCGCCCTTATTTACGCATTGATTTTTTCTATTTGGAAGTATGAGGTCGCATTTTTCAAGCAGATGATAGTCGCTCTCGCACTCGTAGTTTTGCGCGCTTATGCCAAGAGTGGCGAGTTTTATCTTGCCAGCGTAGTCCTTTGCTGTGTCACTATAAAGCCCTAGCTTTCTAGCTCCCATCGTGATGGTGGCGTCTGCTTTTACGCAAGCGCCAAGCACCTTGCCCTCGCTACTTAGCCCGCTTGGCACGTCGCAAGCGATGATGTAAGCAGGACTAGCGTTTATTTTTGAGATGAGATTAGTTAAATTTTGATCCAAAGCTCTATTTAGCCCTGAGCCAAAAAGCCCGTCTATGAGGCATTTTGCACTATTTAGGCTATTTTCTACGTCTTTGCTTTCACGCACGCCAGCAAATTTAGCTCGCTCGAGCTGCTTGGCGGCAAGTGGCTTTAAATTTTTACTAGCTAGGATAAATTCACACTCATACTCGCCCTCTAGCATCCTTAAAGCGCAAAGCACGTCAGCGCCGTTGTTTCCGCCACCGCAAATGCCAAGCACTCTCTCGCCTTTTTTAAATTTCTTACGTATGAAATTTGCTATAGCTGTGGCTGCATTTTCCATTAACAGCTCTTCACTAAGGTCAAATTTCTCGCCTGCTCGCTCGTCTAAAACTCTCGTGTCTAAATATAAATTTTTCATTCTATGCCCTAAAACTAAGCGCCTCTAGGATGTGGGGCTTTAAAATTTGCTCGCTCTCATCAAGATCGGCGATGCTTCTAGCCACTCTAAGCGTCCTTTTTATGCCCCTTTGAGAGAGGTTGTACTTCGTGGCGGCCTTTTGTAAAATCTCACTCGCCTCGGCATTTAACGTGCAAAATTTAGCCACCTGCGCGTCATTTAGCTTGCCATTTAGCTCATCTTGACCCCGCTTTTTTTGAAAGATAAAGGCTTTTAAAACCATCTCGCTCATCTGCTGTGAGCTCAAACTCGCTTTGTCGCTTGGCGAGCTCTCATCCATCGCGACTTTTAAGTCTATGCGGTCAAGCACTGGGGCTGAAATTTTGGCTTTGTAGTTTTTTATCTCATTTTCACTGCATTTGCAGTTTAGGTTGCGGGAGAATAAATTTCCACAAGGGCAGGGATTTTGAGCGGCCACGAAGATAAATTTAGTCTCGTAAGTCACTTTTGAATTTACCCTTGCGATGTGAATTTGATTGTCCTCGAGCGGCTCTCTAAGGCTTTCTATCACCTGTTTAGCAAAGTGTGGGAACTCGTCAAAAAATAGCACTCCGCCATTTGCAAGTGCGATCTCGCCGATCTTTGCGACGTTTGAGCCTCCGCCAAAGATCGAGCTTTTAGTCGAGGTGTGGTGCGGCGAGCGAAAGGCTCTAGTGCTTGTAAATTCGCTATCTTGAAGATTTAGCGAGCGGTAGGCGGCGGACTTTAGCACCTCTTCTAGGCTTTGTGGCGCCATGATGTAGACGAGGCGTTTTGCGCACATGCTCTTGCCACTGCCTGGGCTACCTTCAAATAAGATATTGTGCATGCCAACAGCTGCGATGACGCAGGCTCTTTTGGCTCTTTCTTGACCTAAAACGTCCTTAAAATCAAGCTCGAAATTTAAATTTGGTACATATCTTTTGCCAGAAATTTCTATCACATTTGAAAATAGCTCGTGTGTGGCGCTAAAATGCGTGCTTTTAGCAAATTCTGCGTCGCTAAAAAACTTTATCGCCTCTTCTAGTGTGCTAACGCCATAAACCTCTAAATTTGGTATCATCGAAGCTTTTGCAGCTATCTCTTTTGGCACTAAAATTTTAGCCTTTTGCACCTGCGTGCTTAAAAAAAGTAGGATCGAAAATAAATTTGCCGTGCTTTTTACACTACCGTCAAGTCCAAGCTCGCCAAAAACAAAAATTTTCTCCAAGCTTTTTGCCTTTTGAAGAGCGATTAAAAGGGCGATGCTTAAGTCAAAATGTGAGCCACTTTTTGGTAGGTCTGAGGGGGATAAATTTATGGTTATTTTTTGCGCTGGAAAGGCAAAGTCAAGCGCCAAAAGTGCCGCCTTTACGCGCTCTGTGCTCTCTTTGATGCTGGTGCTTGCAAGACCCACGATGCTAAAGCCAGGAAGCCCACGAGAAAAGATCGACTCAACATCAATGATCTTTAGTCCGTCGCCGTAAGTAGCACATTTTAAGGACTTCATGATGTCTTTTCTTTTTTCTGCTTTTTGTATTCCTTGTCGAATTTCTTGCGTTTGTTAAAGCCTATTTTTTCTATAAAAAGATGTCCGTCTAGGTGGTCATTTTCATGCTGGATAGCGATCGCTAGTAGCCCATCAGTTTTTAAGGTCTGCTCTTTGCCAAAGCGGTCTTGAAATTTGATAGCAACTACCTCGCTTCTTTTAACGTCCTCGTAGTAGCCAGGCACGCTAAGGCAGCCCTCTTGATAGACGCACTCGCCCTCACGCAGCTCAAATTTTGGGTTTATGATCTCGATTAAATTTTCTTTATCTTGCACACCCTCTTCGTTGGCTAAATTTATGATGAAAATTCTCTTTGCAACGCCTATTTGTATGGCTGCAAGACCGATGCCTTCTTTTGCGATCATCGTCTCATACATATCATCAAGAAGTTTGTGAAGCTTCTCATCGAAGACTTCAACTTCTTTTGAAATTTCATAAAGTTTTTTATTTGGATAGGATAAAACTTCTAGGATCAAACTAATTCTCTGCTTTCTCGTCTAAAAATAGCGGCTCATTTAGGTCTTGGTTGGTCTCTAGCTTGTCAAGCGCGTGAGATAGCAGCTCTTCAGTGCTCTTTGTCTTTGAGATCATGCTTGAGACGATCTGCACGTCTAGTTTGCACTCTTCGTTGTCGATCTTCCAAGGCATAGATGAAAGCATGTTTAAAATTCTCGCGCACGCTTGCTTTGTGCCGTTTTCGTCGGTGTATTTCATCACCATAGCAAAGCAGCCATCGCCGTAGTGTGCGACTATATCGCTTCTACGTGAAGTTCTTAAAAGAAGCTGCGACATGCTTTTAAACATATTGTTTCGCTCTTTTAAATTTTTAACGCGGTTTGCAAATTTATCTTTTATCTTGACTAACAAAAATGAGGCATTATAGCCGTAGCGCCTAACAGACTCGATCTCGCTGCTTATGGTCGCTACTAGAAATTTCTTGTTATAGACCTCGTATGTTGTGTCGTAGATCGACTGCTCTTCGATCGCCTTAAACATCTTGCCGACCTCTTCGTAGCTCATCTTGATGACGTCAAGGTGCTTGTCCATGAGGTCGTTTAGCTTGATAAGGTCTTGGTTAAAGGCGCTTAAAACGTTTTGAAGCGCAAGGACGTTTGTGTTGTTTTTAAGCCCATCCATACGCTTTTGTACTAGGCTTCTCATAACGCCTAAATTTTTATAGATGAGCACGACTGCTTGAAGCATGCTCTTTATCTGGATAAAGCCTTGTTTTACCTCTTTTTCGATAGAGATGTTACCATTTGTCGGCACTGAGCTTTCAGAATTTGCCACGATGATATCGCCGATCTCTTTTCTAAACTCGTCTGACTGCCCATCAAGCATCTTTTCAAAATAGATAGAGTAGTTTGTCGGCGTAGATGGGACGTTGTCGTCGCTTAGCTCGTGTAAAACGTCCTCTGAAAATTTATAGATATTTACCTTTTCTTTTTTGACAGCTAGCTTTGCTTCAGCTGCTTTTTTCTTTGGATCTGGTGCGTTATCTATCTTTATCACTTTGGGCCTTATTTAAAACTTTTCTCCAAAATTTTATCGACAAGTCCGTACCCTTTAGCTTCGGCTGAGCTCATAAAGAAGTCGCGCTCAGTATCTTTTACGATCTTGCTTAGCTTTTGGCCCGTGTTTTTGGACAAAATTCCATTTAAAATTTCTTTCAAACGTAAAATTTCACGTGCTTGTATCTCGATATCAGTCGCTTGTCCTCTAGCACCGCCAAGTGGTTGGTGTATCATGATACGAGAATTTGGTAGTGCATATCTCTTTCCAGGTGCGCCACAGCTTAGCAAAAATGCACCCATACTTGCAGCCTGACCGATGCAGATCGTGCAAACATCTGGCTTTATGTAGTTCATCGTGTCATATATGCTAAAGCCACTTGTTATCACGCCGCCTGGTGAGTTTATGTAAAGGTAGATATCTTTATCTGGATCTTCAGCCTCTAAAAATAGCAGCTGAGCGACGATAGAAGCAGCCATGCCGTCCTCTATCTCACCACTTAGCATAACGATCCTGTCTTTTAAAAGACGGGAGTATATATCATAGCTTCGCTCACCTCTGCTAGTTCTTTCAACTACGACAGGAACGTAATAGCTCATTACTCAGCCTTCTCTTTTTTGCTTGCTTTTTTCTCGTCTTTTTCTTTGTTGAAAAGCTCGCTAAATAGCTTCTCTTCGATCATCGACATCTTTATAGCTGGAAGCATGCCTTGGTTACGGTACATCTCAAGGTGTGCTTTTGGATCTTGACCGCTTCTATATGCCTCAAAATAGATCGCTTGAACGACCTCTTGATCGCTCACTTTTACGCCTCTTACGCGAGCTAGCTCATCGATGATGAAAGTTAGGCGAACGCTATTTTCAGCGTCTTTTCTATACTCGTCACGTTTTTTAGCTAGAGCGTCTTTGTCTTCTCTAAATTTCTTCATATCGTCTGGAGTAAATGTGCTCCACGCGTTTCTAAACTGCATATCGATCTCTTGCTCGACGATATTTTTTGGCACATCAAATTTAAATTTCTCAACCGCAGCTTCAGCAAATTTTGGTTTTAGCTCTTCGTTTATAAGTTTATAAATTTTCTCTTGGCGAATTTGCTCTTTTATGCGCTCTTCAAGTAGCTCTTCAGTTGGTTTTTCTTCGTTTGGAAGGATAGTTTTTAGCATCTCTTCGTCTAGCTTCTCAGGGATCTTTCTCTCTTGAATTTCGTGAAGTTTGACTTTAAAAACAGCATCTTTGCCAGCTAAATGTGCAGCGCCATAGTTTTCTGGGAATTTTACCTCGATATCTTTTTCGCCGCCAGCTTTTATGCCTACCATGCCATCTTCAAAGCCTGGGATGAATTGATTTGAGCCGATCTCAAGCACGTAGTTTTCAGCCTTGCCACCTTCAAATGCAACGCCATCAACAAAGCCCTCAAAGTCAAATTTAGCAAAATCGCCAACTTTTAGGCCTCTTTTACCCTCTACTTTTTCAAGCGGAGCTATCATTTTTAGAAGTTCAGCTTTTTTCTCATCGATATCTTTTTTCAAAACGCGTGGGTTTGAAAACTCAGGTATCAAGCTCTCATAGCCGCTCACATCGACACTTGGCTTAAATGAAACTGTTAGCTCAACGTCGATCTTGTCATCTTTTCTGTCAAATTTTGAAACGATAGGCTCGCCGATAAGGTCGTCATTTTTCTTGTCTGCTTGTTTGATAGCCTCTTCGACTACATCTCTTAAGACATCTTGCTCAGCGTCGTTTGTTAGCTCTTTCTCGTAGCGTTTTAGCACGACAGCGACTGGCACATGGCCTTGTCTAAAGCCATCTACTTTCATAGTTTTTGCTGCTTTTTTTGCTAGTTTTTCTACGCTAGACTTTATAGCATCTGCACTTATGGTTGTGCTTGCTAGGGTATTTACGCTATCTAGAGCTTTGATTTTGATTTCCATCGAATTCCTTTATGAATACAAATTTTTAGCCCAAAATATAGCAGAATTTTCCTTATTTCATTGTAAATTTGTAAATTTTTATAGATATAAAAGGCGTTTTAACGTAGAATTTGGCGATAAAATTATGGAGAAAATTTATGCAAGAGAGTTTTGAAAATTCAGTTAAAAATATGCTAACTATCATTGGTGAAGATCCAAATAGAGAGGGGCTTATTAAAACCCCAGAGCGCGTTTATAAAGCTTTTAAATTTCTAACTAGCGGATACGATCAAGACCCAAAAGAAGTCCTTGGTGACGCGCTATTTACTAGCTCAAACAACGAGATGGTTTTAATGCGGAACATCGAGTTTTACAGCCTTTGCGAGCACCATTTGTTGCCAATAATTGGCCGCGTGCATGTGGCGTACATCCCAAATGGCAAGGTTGTTGGCCTTAGTAAAATTCCACGCATGGTAAATATCTACGCCAGACGCTTGCAAATTCAAGAGCAGATGACCGAGCAGATAGCAAAGGCGCTTGAGGACGTTATCGCTCCAAAAGGCGTTGGAGTAGTCGTCGAGGCAAGGCACATGTGCGTTGAGATGAGGGGTGTGGAGAAGATAAACTCGACTACCACGACCTCTGCGCTTAGGGGCTGCTTTATCAAAAATGCAGACACAAGGCGGGAGTTTTTCTCGCTTATAAATTCGCCTAGGGAAACGCATTTTTGAGCTTAGAGCGCATAAATTCAAGGCTTAAAGAGGGTGTGAAGCTCTCAAATACCTTCGGCGTCATCACAAAGATCACAGCTACTACGATAGAGATCACCGGACTTCGCCCAAGTATCGGCGACATCGTGCGCATAGTGGCAAAAGACAAGAGCAAAAACGGCCTTGGCATGGTCACTCAGATAAAGACAGATGGCGCTTATATCAGTCCATTTGGCTTTGTCGAGGGCTTTAGGATAGGCGACTTTGTCTATGAGAGCGATCAAGGCATGAGCATACCTGTGGGGCCAAATTTACTAGGCCGAGTGGTCGATCCATTTATGAAGCCAATTGACGGCAAGGGGGCGATCGATACGACTGAATATATGCCGATCATGAGAGCGCCCATAGATGCGATGAAAAGGGGGCTTATAAACGAGCCTTTTAGTGTTGGCATAAAGACGATAGATGGGCTGCTTACCTGCGGCAAGGGGCAAAAGCTGGGAATTTTCGCAGGTTCAGGCGTGGGCAAATCAACCCTCATGGGCATGATCGTAAAAAATACGCTAGCTCCCATAAAAGTAGTCGCGCTTATAGGCGAGCGTGGCCGTGAGGTGCCAGAATTTATCGAAAAAAACCTAGGCGGCGACCTGGAGGGCACGGTCATCATCGTAGCGACCAGTGACGATAGCTCGCTCATGCGAAAATACGGCGCATTTTGCGCTATGAGCGTGGCTGAGTATTTCAAACAGCAGGGCAACGACGTGCTTTTCATCATGGATAGCGTGACGCGTTTTGCGATGGCGCAGCGTGAGATCGGCCTTGCGCTTGGCGAGCCACCGACTTCAAAGGGCTATCCGCCAAGCTCGCTCACACTCTTGCCACAGCTAATGGAGCGCGCCGGCAAAGAGGAGGGTAAGGGCAGTATCACGGCGTTTTTCACTGTGCTAGTCGAGGGCGATGATATGAGCGACCCGATAGCTGACCAAAGCCGCTCTATCCTAGACGGCCACATCGTGCTAAGCCGCGAGCTAACGGACTTTGGTATATACCCACCTATCAATATCCAAAACTCGGCCTCGCGTGTCATGGGCGACGTGATCGGCAAAGAACACAAGCTAAATGCGATGAAATTTAAGCGCCTTTACTCGCTTTTAAAAGAAAATGAGGTCCTGCTTCGCATCGGCGCATATCAAAAGGGTAGCGACAAGGAGCTTGACCTTGCGATCTCGAAGAAAGAATTTATGGAGAGCTTTTTAAAACAAAGCTCAGAAGAGGCCTTTGCGCTTGAAGAGGTTGAAGAGCTGCTTGATAAGATCAATCAGTAAATTTCTCTATAAATTTGACTACTAAAATTTCATAGCCTTTTAAATTTATTATTAAAAAGATCGGTAAATTTTGCATTTTTTGGTGCGAAAAGTGCTGCTATAAAAGTCGCGGAAGCGTGTTTGAAATTTACTGGGTTTTTGGGGTTAAATTTCATGAAGTGAGCGACTTTTGTATTAGTAAAAATGATACAGCGTTATAAAAAAGCAGTCACGCCCACACTTCACACGGCGGATAAAATTTAAAATTTTGGCTTTTTAATAAAAATGCAATAGTAAATTTGAAGCTGTGAGCTAAATTTACATTAGGCGGTTATGAGTGCATTTATCATGCTTGTGGTTTTTGCAAATTTGCATAGATAAAAACAAAAATTTAATGCAAAAGCATACGCAACTAGAGATATGCACTTTGTGCGCTTGATGTTTAAGGCATAGTGGATAAATTTCAAAATTTTGCGGTTTTTGGATAAAAGCTACCATTTTGCAAAGGTTAGGGTAGTAAATTTATGCCATATGGATAGGCTTAATTTATACTAGTGCCTATAAGTTGGCGTCTGTCAAGCTGTAGTTTTTTACTCAAATTTAATTTCACACTTTGACCCACAGTCATCTATCTTAATGAAAAAGCCCGCAATATATGAAAAGTAGGCAATTACAGAAAGGATAAAATTTTAAAATTTAAGATCATCTGCTTGTTTGTAAAGGATGTGGCGGTAAATTTGAGGCAAGCGAGCGAGTTAAATTTATACTATGTGGTTATGAGCTGATATCTGCCCTACTTATCTTTTTGCGGAAATTTAGTTGTAAAACAAAAATTCCACATTTAGTTTGACAAGCACCGGTGCTTTAGGCTTTGCCTCGTGACGCAAAGCGTATATTTAAAAAAGCCCAATAGGAAAACCTCTCTTTTTTCTTTACCAAAGATCGAATTTACTTCGCGTTTTCTATAACTTTTGGTAGCAGTCTTCTTGTAAATTTAATAGATAAAAGCAAATTTGATATTCGCGCTTTTGTCTTTGTGATTGCATAAAACCTGCAACATACTTTAAAAATCTAAGAGCAAAATTTATCTTTTCATTCTCATCAAAGCTCGAATTTAGCCCACTTTCCCTATCGCTTTTAGGGGCATGCTCCGTATAAAATAAAATTTCACACTCTCGGCAATCATCTGCACTTCTTATCACCAAAGTTTAAATTTAACTCGCGTTTTCCGTGATTTTAGCAGCGAAACTCGTCTAAATTTTTATTGAGTAAAGCAAATTTCTTATAAAAGTCAGTGATTTTTTGTAGCGTAAAGTCAAATTTATAAATTAAGGAAAAAGCTAATAGCCAAATCCCATCTTTTTATCCTCGCCAAAGCTTGAATTTAGCTCGCGCTCTATCGTGGTTTTGAAGTCCTCAAAGGTAAAAATCCCATCATCTTTTATAGCCACTTTTAAAGCGGTGTTTTTTAGTGCAAGGACGATCTGCGCGCCACTTAGGTTAAACTCAGCTAGCCTTTCCACGCTAAAGCCATCTTCAAAGCTCGCATTTTCAGGCAAAATTTTACGCCAAATGGCAAGCCTGCCGTTATAATCAGGCTTTTTAAACTCGATCTTATAGTCAAATCTTCTAGAAAACGCCACATCAAGGCTTTGTAAGAAATTTGTCGTGGCGATCAGCACACCCTCAAAGCGCTCGATCTGCTCTAAAAAGATATTTTGCATTTGATTATGCATCTTTTCAGCCCCGCTTGAGCTCTCCACTCTCGTGCTTAAAAACTGATCGGCTTCGTTTAGTAAAAGCACTGGCTCGCTGCCGCTTTTTTTGCAAATTTCTTTGTAAGTATCAAAAATTTTTCTTACATTTTGTTCGCTCTCGCCGACATATTTGCTTAAAATTTTTGAGCAGTCAAAGCTTAGAATTTGCTTCTTTAGGCTCTTTGCAAGCCCAACTGCGCTCATGGTCTTGCCAGTGCCAGGCTCGCCGTAAAAGATGATCTTGGCGTCTATGTTTTTTCTAGTTTTTATGCCCCAGCTGCTAAGTCTAGCGAGCACTTTTTTATCGACTTGCTTTAGTATCGTGCTTAAAAGCTGCTTTGTCTTTTCGTTTAGCACGACATCTTCTAGGCTCGTTACTGGCTCAATGAGCTCAAAAATTTCTTGCTCTTTTACCAGGCTTTCGATCTTGATTTTCTTGCTGTTTTTGTCATTTTTTGGGTGCATTATGCTTTGCAAAATTTCTTCGTTTATAAAAAAGCTCTTACTAACATTGCCATAAGCGTTTAAAACCTCGTCGTAGTCGATTAGTGCGCCCTCGATGAGCCTTGAGCCGTCCTCTAAAAGAGTGCGATTTTTGATGCGTTCAAGCTCGTCTTTGCTTATTAGCCCAACTAGCGTGTTTAGGTCGCGGCCGTTTTCAAAGTCGCCCGCGTACTCCTCTTTTAAAAGGGCTAAAAATATGATCTGCTCTTTTTCATCAAGTGAATTTTCTTTAAAAATTTGCTCTATTTTTAGGCTGATCTTGCTTAGTTTTACACGCTCGTTTATGCGTTTTGTAAGCTCAGAAATTTGCTCGTTTATGCGCTTTTTAGCGTCATTTGAGCCACCTTCAAATATCGCAGCCTTTGAGTAAAGCTCTATCTTTAAAAACTGATCTTTTAAATACTCCAAATGATCTTCATAAGGCGTAAGCTCTGGTAAATTTATATCAGCGTTGCCATCTTCTAGAATTTTTAAAAATGTGCTAGAGAGTGAAATTTCAGAGTGAAGTAGCGAGAGTAGCCCTTGGCTAGAGCTTTTTTGCGAGTTCTCTGGCATTTTAAAGAGGCTGTAGTTTTGCACTATCCAGCCGCTACCCAGCAAATTTTTTATAAATTTAAGGTATAAAAGCTGCTTGTCGTTTTGCGTGCCAAAAACAGCTCCAAGTAGCTCAAAAACGCTCATACTAGCTGTGCCTTGCACGTAGGCTTTGCTTAGGTATTTTAAAATTTCTCCCTCTTCATCGCCGCATTTTATAAGCTCGTAAATTTTACTTTTTTTGAGGTCTTGGTTTAGAAAATCAAGCAAATACTTCACTAAATTTTATCCTTTATCTGCTCTTTTAGCACGCGTTTTAGCACCTTGCCAGTTGCGTTTCTAGGCAGCTCCTCAGCAAAATAAATGCTTTTTGGAATTTTGAAATTTGCTAAATTTTTCTTTAGATGCTCTCTAACCGTCTTTTCATCAAGATCCATACCCTCTTTTACCTGTATGAAAGCTACGACCTCTTCGTCTGCATGCACGTCCTTTACACCGATGACTGCTGCAGCCTCGACGGCTTCAAGCTTATAGATCACCTCTTCGATCTCGCGTGGATATATGTTTATGCCCTTTGATATGATGAGGTCTTTTTTGCGATCAACGATGTAGATAAAGCCCTCTTCATCGATCTTGCCAAGGTCCCCTGTCTTTAGCCAGCCATTTATGATGGTTTCATCAGTCACGCCTGGCATGCCGTAGTAGCCTTGCATGACGCAGTCGCCTTTTACGATGATCTCGCCGATCTGGCCGACTGGTAGCTCCATCATCTCATCATCTACGATCTTGACCTCATAGCCATTTAGCGCGGGACCCACGCTTAGAAGCTTTTGCTTGTCAAATAAATTTGCCGCTACGACTGGCGAGCATTCGCTAAGGCCGTATCCTTCAACGAGCGTTGCACGTGGGAATTTCACTCTAAAATCATCAATCGTTTGCTTAGCAAGCGGAGCAGCGCCACTTACAAATAGCCTTATGCGGTTAAACCATCTAAAATACCAAGGAATTTTTGCCTTGCCGATGGCCGTATAGATGGCTGGGATACCCAAAAATACAGTAACTCTTTTAAGCAGCGTCTGTTTTAGCACATTTGAAAATGGAAAGACTGATCTTACAAGCACCATCGAAGCGCCCGCATATATCGGTAAAAGCACCATCGCTGTGAGCGTAAAGCTATGAAACATTGGCAAAAATACGATAAATCTATCGCTTTTTTTAACCTTAAAACGCTCATGAGCGCCGATGACGTTTGAGAAGATATTTTTATAGCTTATCATAGCACCTTTTGGCTTGCCTGTGGTGCCTGAGGTGTAGATGATGTGCATGAGATTGTCTATTTTAGGGTATTTTGTGATGCTTAGAGTGTATTTGTGATTTAGCGCTTCGCTGAAATTTACATTTTTTACAACGCCGTTATTTTCATAGCCCTTACTCATATCCTCTTTTGAAATTTGTGGAGTTGAAGATAGATAGGCACTCTCGCCATACTCCTCATCAACGCTTACATAGTCGTCTTTTGAGGCACTTTGAAGTTTTTTTGGCGTTTGACCGATCCAGATTATTTTTCTTAAAATTTCAAGCTCACTAAGTGCTATTAGCTCCTTTGCAAGCGAGCTAGAGGCAAAAAGCACCCTTGCGCCACAGTCGTTTAATATATACTCAAACTCATTTGTCTTTAAAAAGGTATTCATCGGCACTGCAACCGCACCGATAGCCGTGATTGCAAGGTATGAGATGATAAATTCTTTCGAATTTGCCACCGCCATAGCCACTTTGTCGCCAAAATTTACCCCGCAAAGTTGCAAGTAAGCCGCCACTTTATCGACGTTTTGCTTTAGCTCGTGGTATTTTAGCTTCTCTTTTTCGTCAAAGATCGCTATCTGGTTTGGACTCTGCTTTGCTACTTTGGTCAAAATTTCATAAAAATTATTATAAGAGTATTGCATTTTTAGCCCTAGAAAGAGTATTTAAACGTCATTGCAGCTATCTGGACGCTACTTGCGTCAAATTCGCCAGACATTGAGCCGGTGCCGTTGTGAGTACCATTTTTTATACCTGTCGCACGCTTTTTGTCTCGGTGCTGATAGAGGTAGCCCAGTCCTAGCTCTAAATTTGGCGTAAATTTATAGTTTGCCCCAAACGAATATGCCTGAGAAGTGGTGTTTGGAAGCTCTAAGCCAGTATGCTCGCTGCTAGTTATATCCTCATCGTATGAAAAGCCAGCCATTAGCCTAAGCTTCTCATTTACGTCGTAAGCAAGGCCTATCCTATATGTGTTTGTATCCTTTGCGTTTTTAACGACTGGATCGTCCATAAACATTTTAAAAGCAGGGTGGTGTGAATGAATAGCCGTCTTGTCGTCATATTCAAAGTCATAATCTTTAAATTTAGACCAGTAAGTCCTCTCAAAAGCAAGCAAAAGAGTAAAATCACTAAATTTATATCCAGTCGCAAGCACTAGCTGAGCAGGCAGTGGGATCTCAGCTCTTGTTTTGCCATGATAGCTTATAGCTGCTAGCGGCGCGTTAAAATCAGCATCAGCGCTACCTTTAAGCTCTAAATTTACCTTCGAGCGGTAAGTCACTGCAAAGCTAAGCTCCTCGATAGGTCTATATGTAAGAGCGACGTTGTAGCCGTAGTTTATACCATCACCTTGTATCTCTCTGTAGCCAAAACGTCCAAAATCGCTTGCTATCTTGCCCTTGCTATAAACGCCTCTAGCGCCCAGAGCAATGGCAAGTTTGTCATTTATGCGGTAAGCTACAGTTGGATTTAGCTCGACAACTTGTAGTTTAAACCTCTTGCCAGTAAAAGCAGTCTCTGGATCCTCCCACGAGATGCCAACAGCAGCAGGCACAGCAAGGGCTAATCCAAATCTCCAGTTTTCATAAATTTCTGGCGTTACAAAGCTAAATGTGCCAGCTAGTGAGTCAAATTTCTCTGAGCTGTAGCTCTTGCCATCATCGCTTTTAAAGTCGATGGAATTTATATGAAACCAACCAAGCGTGCTTTCAAAATGGTGAAGCCCGTCTAAAAACATCATATTTGCAGGGTTAAAATAAGCCGCATCAGCCCCAAAACTAAAGGCTACGTTACTAGCAGCAAGCCCCAAAGAGTCAGCACTTTGCTCAGGGACCTTATAACCCCCAGCATTTAATAAAGAACACGTCGCAACAATGCTTAAAAGCACTCTTTTCATAGCTTTTCCTTTTCTAGGTTTCTTAAAATTTTGATCTCATCTTCCCAAATACTCTCATCAATCGTCTCTAAAATCAAGGGAATTTCGCCTATTTTATCATCATTTATTATATTTTCAAAAGCGCCAAGCCCAAGCTCGCCCTTGCCAAGGCTCTCATGCCTATCTTTTTTTGAGCCAAGCCCAAATTTAGCGTCATTTAGGTGCATGCCAGATAGAAATTTATAGCCGATGATCGCGTCAAATTCGCCCATCGTCTTAGCGTAAGTCTCTTTGCTTCTTAGATCGTATCCAGCGGCAAATGCGTGGCAAGTATCGATGCAAACGCCAACCCTGCTTTCATCGTCTGCTCTCTGGGTCAAATATGCCAGCTGCGTAAAGTCAAAGCCTAAATTTGAGCCTTGTGCGGCTGTGTTTTCGATGACAAGCTTTACGCCACTCGTGCGTTTTAGCGCTTCGTTTATGCATCTTGCGATGTTATCTAGGCACTCATTTTGGCTTATTTGCTTTAGGTGCGAGCCTGGGTGGAAATTTAAAAGCTTTAGTCCAAGCTTACTTGCTCGCTCTATCTCATCGATAAATGCTTCAAGGGATTTAGTCCTTGCCTCTTTTTCTGGATGGCCTAAATTTATGAGGTAGCTTGCGTGTGGCAAGACGTGATCGGCGCTTATGCCAGAGTTTTTTAAATTTGCTTTAAACTGCTCTATTTCGCCCTCGCTTAGCTCTTTTGCGCTCCACTGGCGTTGGTTTTTTGTAAAAAGCGCAAAGGCATTTGCTCCTATTTTTGCAGCATTTATCGGTGCGTTAGATACGCCTCCAGCCGCACTTACGTGAGCTCCTATGTATCTCATTTTAACTCTTTTATTATCACTTTTATTTTATTTTTGCTGTCGATAAATTTGACGTAGTTATCGCAAACTTCGTATTTTATAAAATAAGAACTTAGATCTTGTCTAAAGCCGCACTCTGTGGTGCTTAGACCCTTGCCGTCATAAATTTTTTGCCTTTGCAAAATCTCTTCAAAAAGGCTCTCATAATGTGGCGCTAGAAAAAATTTCTCGTTGAATTCAGTCTTTTTAAAACAAGCGCCATTTACACAAATTTTCTCTTTTATATTGATATTTGCGGTATTTACGCCAGAGCTATAAATTTGCAAATTTAGATCATTTTTATAAGTGTGAAAAAATCCAACATCATTTATCTTTATCATCGGAGAAAATAAAGTGACCTGAAAAGCTTGTGAGCTTTGCGGTGTTTTAGTCGCAACACAGCCTGAAAAAATGAGAGCAAATAATAAAACAAGTGAAAATTTCTTCAACGATTTGTCCTTTTATGTAAATTTAAGTTAAAAAGTAATATAATCCCAACTTCATAACCGACCGTGGCCCATTCGTCTAGCGGTTAGGACATCGCCCTTTCACGGCGGTAACACGAGTTCGAGTCTCGTATGGGTCACCACTTCTAAAAGACAAAATCTTATCCACATAAGCTTTAAAATCTAGTTAATCCAAATTTTCAACTATTCAAACTATTTAATTTCTAAAATTTTTAAATTACCCCCTCTTCTAGCAGGTGGGTGATGAGGATTTTAAAGCCTAAAAATATAAGTATCGCTCCGCCTAAAAAAAGCGCCTTTTTCTCTAAAATTTCACCCATAAATTTACCGATGTAAAAGGCAGCTAGGCTTAGCACAAAGCAGACTACGCCGATGATGAGCGCACTCTCAAATATACTAACCGCTTCAAAGCTAAGCGTGACACCAATGGCAAGCGCGTCGATGCTCGTGGCAAATGCACCCACAAAAATGGTCTTAGTATCCATACTTAAGGACTCGCCAGCCTCTCTGCTACAGACCTCTTTTAGCATTTTAAAGCCAAGAAAACAAAGTATAAAAAATGCTATGAAGTGATCGATAGAGCTTATAAATTTAGCAAAGCTAATGCCAAGAAAATAACCAAGAAGCGGCATGAGAAACTGAAAAAAGCCAAGCATAAAAGCGATAAATAAAATTTTACCAAAGCCAAGACTTTTATACCTTGCGCCGTTTGCCATATTTAGAGCCGCGCTATCCATGCTAAGAGCGAAGCTAAGAAGTAAAAGCTGCATAAATTCCTCTCAAAAAAGGGTGAATTTTAGTGCAAAAATATTAAATTTATTTTAAGCGTTTAGATATTTTTTGTATGATTTTGCTTTAAATTTAAAAAAGGAGAGAAGATGAAAAGATCTCTTGTTATACTTTGTGGCGCGCTTGCTTTAAATCTGCAAGCTGCAAGCATGGATGATATTATAAATAAAGGCGTCAAAATCGCCACTCACGCATCAAGCGGCGACTATAAAAGCTTAGTTAGCGAGGCGCTAAATGCCGCTGTGAGCGAGCTTTCAAAAGAGGGCTTTATAAATAACGCTACAGCTAAAATTCCGCTTCCAAAAAGCCTTGAAATGGCGTCAAATTTAGCCAAAAAAGTGGGCGGAGAGAAGTGGGCGCAGGACCTTAGCAAGTCGATAAACAACGCTGCGACCACGGCCGTGCCAAAGGCTGCTGAAATTTTTAGTGAGAGCATAAAAAATATGAGCGAAGCTGATGTCAAAAAGCTCTTTAATGGCGGCAGCGATAGCGTTACGAAGTATTTGCAGCAAAGCTCCAGCCAAAAGCTAAAGGCGGCATTTACGCCGATAATTGATAAAATGATGAGCGATAATAGCTTTGCAACAGCCTATAATGGGCTAAATTCTTTCATCGGCGGCTCAGTAAAAAACAACGAAACGATAAAATCAGTCAAAAGCCTAGCTAAAAATTTAGGCGCAAGCGAATATGTGCCAGATGAAGGCGAGGATCTAAACGCATATATCACGAGAAAGACGCTAGATGGGCTATTTAACGTGATGAGCGAGAAAGAAAAGGGGCTAAGAAGCGGCTTTAGCCTAGATAGCGGTAAAAAGGTGCTTGACTCGATCTTTAAATGAGAAATTTAAGCGCTCAAAACAAAGCCGACATCGCTCTTATCGTAGTTGCCATCGTTTGGGGCGCTACGTTTTTACCCATGGCAAACGCGCTAAAGACAAATGGCGTCTTTGTCATGCTCTTTTGCCGGTTTTTTCTCTCGGCTATCTTTATGGGCTTTGTCGCGCTTAAATTTGCTAAGAAATTTGATAAAAAGAGCGTCTTCTACGGCATTATCCTTGGTGTGGTGCTCTTTTTGTCATTTGCCACGCAAACTTACGCCCTAAAGCTCACATTTAGCTCGAGCGTCGCCTTTATCACGGGGCTTGAGTGCGTGATAGTCCCTTTTATAGCGGCTATTTTTTTTAAAAATAAGATAAGCATTTTTGCTATTTTTGGCGCGATCATCGCTATTTTTGGGCTTTGGCTCTTAAGTGGCGCCACGCTAGCACTTGGGAGCGGCGAGGCACTAGCGCTTGTTTGTGCGATATTTTACGCACTTTATACTACGCTAAATGGCCACTTTGTAAGAAAGAGCGAGCTTTATCTGCTTGTTTTTGTGGTATTTCTCACAAATGCCCTGCTTTCGCTTGTTTTTGCACTTTTTCAGGGCAGTATCGTGCCAAAATTTGATAGGGAATTTTTCATAGCGATATTTATCACGACTGTGATTGGCACTATATTTTGCTATTTTGTGCAAACGATCGCTCAAAGATACACGACCGCTAGCAAGGCGGCCTTGTTTTTCTGCCTAGAGCCAGTCTCTGCTGGGCTAATTGGCTACTTTTTTGCAGGCGAGCTACTTAGCATCTGGCAAATTTTTGGAGCAATGCTCATCATCTTTGGCGTCATTTTTAGCGAATTTGGCAAGCAAATTTGCTCTAAATTTAAGCTCTAAAAGACAAAAAGCTTCATTTGTGAGTCTATTTTCTCATCTATAAACTCGCCCTCAAATCTCTCTTTTAACATCGCTAAAACCGTCTTTTCATCGTAGTTTTTAGCTCCGTTTATCTCAAGGTGCCAGCAGATATTTTCAGCTGCTTCTTGCACGCTTCGTCTAGCGATCCTAGTTTCGTTTAAAATTTGACTCTTATAAGCGATGCCCTGCTCGTTTAGCCACGCTTCAAGCCTATCTACTACGTTTTTTTGAGAGAGCACGCGGCCAAATTTTTCAAAAAATGGCTCAAGTAGATCAGAGCTTCTAGGTTTATCCCAGCCAAGATAGAGCTTTTGCTTGGCGCAGTTTTGAAATTTAGCAAAATCTTCATCGCTTGCAATGGCTGGGCTCATCGTGCAAATGGCGATATCAAAGTGTCTAAGGGGCTTAAATTCTCTCCACGAGCAAACCTCGCTGGTTAAATTTGTCACGCCAAATCTCTTTGCGTCCTCATTTAAAATTTCTATCATCTTTTCTGAGCTATCGATGCCAGTTATATGCTTAGCCGTTTTTGATAAAAATATGCTCCAAACGCCAGTGCCACAGCCGATATCAAGGATATCTTTGCCGCTAAAATCAACTCCCCAAGCCAAGGCTTTACCAAAAATTTGCTGCTGGATAGCGCTGATCTTGCCGTCAAATCTTTGGTAGTTTGACGCCTTTTTATCCCATAAATTTTGCATTTTAGCTCCTCTTTTTGGTTATAATTTTAGCAAAAAAGGTCAAAAATGAGAGATTTTATATATCACGTCACCATCCCGCCACAAGCCATCGACATGCATGGTCACATGAATAATATCTATTATTTCACGCTTATGCAAGAGGCCGCATTTGCCCACTCCGCCGCTGTTGGCGACACGGTCGAGGCGCAGTATAAAAGGGGTGAAATTTGGCTCATTAGAAAAAATGAAGCAAAATATATAAAAAGCGCAAAGCTGATGGATAAGATAGAAATTCACACCTACACGCAGACTGAGGGCAAGGCGACATCTTGCAGATATTTCGAGTTTAAAAAAGATGGCGAGCTAATAGCAACTGGCAAGACAGAATTTGTCTATATCGATCTAAAGACAAACCACCCAAAAGCTATCCCGGCCGAGATCATCGCACTTTACTCGTGATCACACTCGTCGCAAACGCCCTTTATCACGGCGCTTTTTATATTTTTAGCGACGCTTAGGTGTGGCATGTCGATATTTGTCACCTTGTGGCAGATGTCGCAGATGAAGTAGGCTTTGGCTTCATTTGCCAGCTCGTAGTAGCTCTTGTGGTTGTTTTCTGTTTTTATCACGAGATTTTCTTTTTCAAAAATTTCCATACTTCTATAAAAGGTCGTCTTGTTTGCGTCAAGGCTCTCTAAAATTTCATCGTAGCTTAGCGGCGTCTTGGTGTTTTGCAAAATTTCAACAAGCTTTATGCGAAGCGTTGTAGCCTTGATATTGTGCTCTTCTAAGAAATTTCTCGCGTTCATCTTTGCCCTTTTCATTTTTCGTATATTAACGCTAAAAGATTTAAACTATATTTAAAAGAAAAGGCTAAATTTAGGCATTTGCTTTTTAAGTTGCAACCAAGTTGCATTTTGCTAAACTTCGCAATTATTTTTTAAAGGAGAGATAATGAGAAAAATTATCGTTTTTTTAGCTGTTTGTGCTTTGTCTCTTTTTGCAAAGCCGGTTGTGACTACTAGCATACTGCCAACGAAATTTTTTGTCGAGCAGATCGCTGGAGATACGCTAGATGTAAATGCGATGGTTGGCAAAGGCGCTGATCCGCACACTTATGAGCCAAAGCCAAAGCAGATGAAGGAGCTTGAAAAGAGCGAGCTTTACTTTGCTATCGGCATCGAGTTTGAGGACGCGTGGCTGGATCGCTTCTCAAAGACGTTTAAAAATTTACGCATCGTAAAGACGCAAGAGGGTATCGAAAAGATCGCTATGAGCGAGGAGCATGAACATGAAGAGCACCACGAGCACAAGCACGAGGGTGAGCATAAGCATGAGCACCATGACCACGAGGGCGAGCACCATCATCACCACCATGACGGTCTTGATCCGCATATCTGGCTTGACCCTATCCTAGTAAAAACTCAAGCTGATAACATCGCAAAGGCGCTAATAGAGAAATTCCCGCAAAATGCAAAGCTTTATGAGGAGAATTTGGCTAAATTTAAAGCTAGCCTTGACGAGCTTGATAGCTTTATCAAAAACGAGCTAAAAGATGTCAAAACTCGCGAATTTATCGTATATCACCCATCTTGGGGCTACTTTGCAAAGCGCTATAACTTAGAGCAAATAGCCATCGAGATAGAGGGAAAAGAGCCAAAGCCAGCTGAGCTAAAAGAGCTCATCGAAGAGGCTAAAGAGCATGGTGTAAAGGTCATTTTCGTAGCTCCACAATTTCCAACAAAGGCTGCAAATTTGATCGCAAAAGAGACTGGCTCAAAGGTCGTCATGATAGACCAACTGCCTGAAAACTGGCTAGCCGAGATGAAAAAAACGGCTGAAATTTTCGCAAAAAGTCTATAAAAATGTTAGCACGCCTGATCGTCATTTGCCTACTTGCGATAAATGCCTTCGGGTGTGCTCTATGCTCGCTTTATAGCCCAACAGCTCACGTTAGCGCGAAATTTGTCGCACACGAAAATAACATCACGCAGATAGCCTTTACTTGGACCTTTTCGCAAAATTTCTCAGATCTTATGAAGCAAAATTTTGACCTCAATCAAGATGAAAAGATAGATGAAAAAGAGCTTAGAAAGATCCGCTTAAATTTGTTAGACTACCTCGTGCCAAGGCACTATCTAACGGACATTGAGTACTATTACAAAGACGAAAATGCCACGAAAATCGAGCTAAATTTAAATGAGTACAAGCTCTATTTTGACGAGGGCAGGCTTAAATTTGACGTGAGCTTTAAGACAAATTTATTGATCGCTGACGACCTTGTCGTGTCGGTTGATATGGAGGACAAGGAGGGCTATTTTAACTTCAAATTCACGCAAAATAACGCATTTTTGGTGGGTAAAAGCTTCTGGGCGATACCAAATTCAAACTCAAATTTGATATTTTTTACATTTTCAAGCAAAGAAGCAGCCAAAGCTCACAACGAGAAGCCAGCGCTTAAAGAGCTGCTAAAAGAGCCAGTAGCAGGCGCGAGCGATGAGAATTTAAGCCAGATAGATAAGATCGATGAGGCGAAATTTGACATCGTCTCAAAAACTAGCCTAAGCTTGCTTGATAGGCTAAAGCAAATTTTAAGAAGCGTGGATTACAAAAGTCCACTTGCGCTGCTATTTTTGGCATTTATATCATTTGGCTATGGCTTCTTGCACGCTGCTGGAGCAGGCCATGGCAAGGTGCTAACAAGCTCATATTTTGCCGCAACTGGAGGCAGCTACAAAAGGGCGTTTTTATTTGCCTTAAAGATCGGCTTTTTGCACGTCGTGGGCGCATTTGTCTTTGTCTTTGCTAGCTTTTTACTGCTTCGTGAAGTAAGCAGCGACCTCACAAAGGACACTGCTAGCATAACGACTGCGTTTTCAGGAGTTGTGATCTTTTTTGTGGCGATTTTTATGCTCGTTAAAAAGATTAAATTTTACCTTTCAAACAAAAATGAGACTAAATTTTATATTTTTAGATCAAATTTAAGCCAAAATTTGAGTAAAAATACAAAATTTAAAAGTGAATGTGGCTGTCAAATTTGCTCAACTAAAAAGCCAAAGAGCAAAGAAGAGTGGCTAGTAGCGGCTGCTGCGGCTCTGGTGCCCTGTCCAGGCACGATCTTAGTCTTTGTGCTGGCAAATGAGATAGGTAGCTACTTTGCAGGCGTGATAAGTGGCGTATTTATGGCGCTTGGCATGAGCGTGGTGATATTTGTAGCGGCAGTTTTTGGCTCAAAGATCAGCACGAACATTAAGCTAAAAAAGTTTAAAATCTACGCAGAATTTGCAGCCCTTGGCATCATGCTTTGGCTTGGACTTTTCATTTTTGTCACGACATTTACGCAAAAGAGTCTGTTTTGAAAGATATTATAAAAATTAGAAATTTAAACTTTAGCTACGATAAACAAGTCGTTTTAGAGGATATTAATTTAGACTATAGTAGCGACGAGTTTTTAGCGATAATCGGCCCAAATGGCGGTGGCAAAAGCACGCTTTTAAAGCTCATTTTGGGTCTGCTTAAGCCTCAAAGTGGCGAGATCAAGCTCTTTGGTAAAGAGCCAAGCGAGGTTAGTAAATTTATAGGCTACGTGCCGCAAAATTTCCTCTCAAATCAAAGTTTTCCGATGATGGTTTTAGAAGTCGTTTTAATGGGGCTAATCGATAAAAAAATCTTTGGCTTTTACTCAAAAGATGAAAAAGCCTTAGCGCTAAGTGCCCTTGAGAAGGTTGGTATGAGGGAGTTTGCAAACGCGAGAATCGGCGAGCTAAGTGGCGGTCAAAGACAGCGTGTCTATATCGCTAGAGCGCTTTGCGCAAACGCAAAAGTGCTTATCTTAGACGAACCAACGGCAAGCATCGACACAAAAGGACAGGCTGAAATTTATGAAATTTTAAAGGGCATAAACGCAAATGGCGTGGGCGTGGTTTTGGTAAGTCACGACCTAAATATCGTGCTAAATTATGCTACAAAGATCGCTTACGTGAGTAAAAATTTACACATCCATAAAACGCATGAAAATCTTGCAAAGAGGGAATTTATCGAGCATCTAGCTAGAACGCATAGCCATTTTTGTGATGTCGAGATCGCACTTGGCGAGTGCGGCTGCGAAAAAACAAAGAGCAATGTTTTTAAATTTTAAAGAGAGAAAATGAGTGAAATTTTAGAGTTAAATTTTATGCAAAATGCCTTTATTGCTGGCATTTTAGTAAGCATAATATGCGGCATGATAGGCTCGCTTGTCGTGATAAATAAGATGACTTTCATCGCTGGAGGCATTGCACACGGCGCATATGGCGGCATAGGGCTTGCATTTTTCTTCTCACTCGAGCCACTTTTTGGAGCGAGCATATTTTCACTATTTTTAGCGCTCATCATCGCCACGATCACGCTAAAAGATAAGACAAACATCGACTCTGTAATAGGCGCTATTTGGGCGATTGGCATGGCGATTGGCATCATTTTCATCGATCTAACGCCTGGCTATAACGCCGATCTTATGAGCTATCTTTTTGGCTCGATACTTGCAGTTAGCGGCACAGATATCGCGTTTATGAGCGTTTTAGACCTCTTGTTTTTGGCTCTTATCGCACTTTTTTACCGCCAGTTTGTGGCGATCAGCTTTGATGCGGAATTTGCAAAACTTCGCGGGGTAAATACGACATTTTTTCACTATCTGCTAGTTTGTATGATGGCGCTTTGCGTGGTGGCTACGATCCGCGTGGTGGGGCTCATACTTGTAATCGCGCTACTTACCATACCTCCATATATTGCGCAAATTTTTGCCAAAAGACTAGGGCTAATGATGCTAATCTCAACCATTTTTTCTATCATTTTTTGCTTTATCGGCCTTGTGATCAGCTTTTACTTTAACCTCACAGGCGGAGCTAGCATCATCTTAGTCGCCTCGCTTTGCTTTTTTGCGTTTAGCTTTAAATTTAAAAGCTTGCGCTCGTAGCTCTTTTTAACCTAAAAAGCGTCCAAGCCAAAAAGCAAATCGCCGTAAAATAGACGCTAAAAAAGAGCGCCAGCCACATAAATTTGATCTCAAGCCCCAACCAAAAGACCACCGCGTAAAAGAGCGAGCATTGAAGCACGAGCTGTCTAAAGCCATTTAGCAAAAAGATCGCCACTGGGCGTTTTATCGCCTGCAAAGTGCTGCCTGAGATGTTTATCGTGCCGTAAGCCATGTAGGCAAGTGAGTTGATGCCAAGGTAGAGTTTGGCTACCTCAAGCACGGCTGGCGTGCTGTCAAAGAGCCTGATCGCGCTCTCGCCAAAAAGCCTTATAAAGATGTAGGCAAAGACGCAGTAGATGAGCAAAAAAAGAAGCGATAGTTTGTAGCACTGCAATACTCTTTGAAAGCTCTTAGCGCCGTAGTTTCTTGAGATGATGCTAAGCACTCCTGCTGCCATGCCGATGGTTGGAAGCACTAAAATTTGCTCGATCCTTAAGGCTATGCCATAACCTGCCACTGCATTGACGCCGTAAAAGCTCACAAATTTTAAAAGCACGAGCGAGCCAAGCGACATTGAGAGGTAGTTTAGACAAGCTGGCAAGGCTTGCTTTAGTATCTTTGCCCAGACGGCGAAATTTGGTACGAAGTAGCCTAAATTTCTAGGATCTATCATCTTGCTCTTTCTTACTTTAAGAAAGAGATAGATCATGCCTAAAAACTGCACGCTAGCCGTTGCTAGAGCAAGGCCCTTTACGCCAAGAGCAAAGCTAAAGGCAAAAAGATAGCAAAAAAATGCGTTGATAAAAAGGCCTAAAAATAGCCAGTTGCGGTAGCTTTTAGTATCGCCAAGCGCGACTAAAACGCCGTTAAGCGATTTTATAAGCAAGAAAAATGGAGCTGCAAGAAAGATGACGCCAGCGTAGTCAAGTGCCTCTTTGATGTAGTGGTGATCAGCGCCTAAAAGGATTAGTAAATTTGGCGCTAGCAAGTAGCCACAAAGCCCCATAAAAATGGCAAAAACTAGCACAAAGATGATGCCATTTGAGGCGTAAAGTTTAGCCATTTTTGGTTTGTTTGCGCCTAGGCTGTTGCCTATTAGCGCGGTGAGTGCCGAGCCAAAGCCAAGCCCGATGCCAACGATACTTAGATAGAGCAAAAAGCTCATCGCCATGCCAGCGACGGCTATGGTAGAAATTTTAGCGGCGAAAAATGTGCCAGTGACGTTGTAAAGGGTGTTAAACATCATGCCCACTCCAGCTGGCAGCGAGAGCGAGATGATTAGTTTATTTAGCGGGTCTTTTAATAAATCCATAGCAGGATTTTACATTTTTATCTTTAAGATTTGTAAAAGAAAGTGACTTAAATTTAAAATTTTCAAGTAAAAATTTTTAGTATTGATACTTTATGCCAGTACCACCAAATCTTATAGTATTCACATCCTTAGTGCCACCAGCAGTACCAGCGATCAGCTCTTTTGTAGCTTCAAGTGCTGGCAAACTCCATACTTTTTCGCAAAGACCACTGGTTGATAGATTAACGCTTATTGTGCCATTTGCACTATTTAAAGTAGTTATATCTAAGCATTTGTCTCTTTTAGCATATATGGGTTGCAAGACATTTGACATATCAGAGATATTTGCTGAAAATTTTCCTTGTGCAGTGTAGTATGAGCCAATGTCAGCGATGAGAGTTTGTATATTCATAGCGGCTTTAGCTATCTCAGCATCATCTCTTGTTGCAGCTAGTCTTGGCACGGCAACTACTGCTATGATACTTAAAATAACAATTACAAAGATCAGCTCGATCATAGTAAAAGCTTTTTTCATTACTTCATCCTTGAAATTTGAAGTTGCGAGATTATAGCTAGAATTTTTATAAATGAAAGATAAATTTTGAAATTAAGTTAAAGAAGAGTGGCAAGGAATTTATCCTTGCCAAAAGACATAAGATTTATTTATTGTAATTTATACCCATGCCACCAAATTTAAGCGTGTCAGTTGTCTTATTGTCACTGCTTTTAATTAATGTTTTGACATTTGCTAGACCTGGTAATTCCCAAACTTTTGCACAAAGACCATCTTCTCCTATGGTTAGTCCTATCTCTCCGCTTGTTGAATTTCCAGTACCTACTGTCAAACACTTTTTATTTTTTATTTCTATCGGGCTTTTTACGTTTGACATTTTAGAAGCATCACTAGCAAATTCACCTTGTGAAGTGTAATAAGAACCCAAATCAGAAATAAGTGTTTGTATATTTGTAGCAGTTTTAGCTATCTCTGCATCATCCCTTGTTGCAGCTAGTCTTGGTATAGCAACTGCGGCTAATATACCCAAAATAACGATCACGAAGATCAACTCGATCATTGTAAAACCTTTTCTCATGACTCCTCCTTGAAATTTGTGTATTTCGAGCGAATTGTATCATAAATTTTAGAAAATGCAACTATATGTAAATGGGATATAAATTTTTAAAAAGTTGCCGATATTAGAAAAATGAAAAATAAAAATAGAGGTTTTATGAGAGTTCTTATACTTTGTATTTTTACCATTACCATATCATTTTGCGAGTATTCATCATATGAGCCACTTACGGTCACAAAATACAATGAAGAAAAAGCCATGCTTGGTAAAAAGCTTTTTTTCGATAAGAGATTAAGCCCAAATGAAAACTACTCTTGCCAAACTTGCCATAACTTATATTGGAATTTGAGTGGAAGCAATCAAAGCAGCACAGAAAAAGGTATGCTAAATCCTCCAAGTATCTTAAATGCAGCAGCAAATTATTTGTTTTATAACGATGCAAAAAAGACAAACCTAAAGGATCAGGTAAAAGAGTCTATAACATCAAGAATAGAGTTAAACTCAAACAACGATAAGGTAGTAGATACAGTAAACAGCATCTCTGAGTATAAAATTTTATTTAAAGAAATTTATGAGGACGGCATCAGTCTTAATAATATTATTGATGCGATAGTTGAGTTTGAAAAAGCAGTTTTAAGTATTGATTCGCCATTTGACCATTTTATATCTGGTGATGATAATGCCATAAGTAACGAAGCTAAAAAAGGCTTTGATATATTTAATAAAATAGGTTGTGTCGCTTGCCATAACGGTAGGAATTTAGGAGGGAATTTGATGCAAGACCTTGGGCATAATAAAATTTCCGCCCTAGATACAAATAAAAGGCTAAGAAGAGTACCTTCCCTAAGAAATATCGCAAAAACAGCCCCTTATCTATCTCATGGAGAGATGAGCGACCTAAAAGAGACATTACGTTATGTTAGTTACTATCAGCTTGGACACGAACTTAGTAAAGATGAGATGGATGCGCTATATGCTTTTTTACTAACGCTAAATGGCAAACGCCCAAGGATACTAAATGAGTACTAAGCAGATAAAAATCATACTTGGCGTTTTAGCTGTCACATTTTTCTTTAGTGCTTTTTTTATATATAAGGCAAATGCATCAATTGACACAAATAACAAATTTATCGATAAAATTTTAGATCTAAAATTTATAGATAATGAAATAAACTACTCTCTAAGTAATAGTGCCAGCATAACAAACTACGATAATCTAAATGCAGATATAAATTTATTTGATGAAAATTTGAGTGAGTTATCGATGCTCAGTTATGGGGTTTTGTTGTTTCATCAAAGTGAGATAAAAAAATATATACAAGATATAAAAGAGACATTTAACCAAAAAGCATATCTAGCACGAAGGGCAAACTATGTAAGCTCATCAATAAATTCGTATATGTTAGTAAGTCAATATGAAGTACGTAATCTAAACATATCAAATAAATTAGAGCCTATATTTTATGCGATAAAGGGCGCGCTAGCTCTTGATCCAACACTTATAGATAACATATCAAATCAGTTAAAAACATATAAAAATGAGTATAAAAATGATGCTAAAGCTCAGATCATACTAGATAAAATGCTCTATGCTACTCAGCACATAAAAACTTTACAAGAAATTTCATATCAAGCTAACAAGCTAAATCTTGATAATAAAATAGAGAAATTTAGAGATAGAATTCTAACGATACAATCAAGTTTAGTAAATGATGCAAAAATAGTTCAAATACTTTGTCTGATCACTTTTATAATATTTTGCATACTTAGCGCCTATCAAACAATGTTAGCTGTTAGGCATATGATGCAAATAAAACTCTTAAAAACTACTGTTGATAGCGGACATAGTTCTATCGTCTTTTGTGATAACGATAACAAAATTGTATACGTGAATAAAACCTTCGAAGAAAAGACTGGATATAAACTAAAAGAGATCAGAGGTAAAGATCCTAAAATACTAAAATCATATATGCATCCTCAAAGTTTTTACGCATCTATAAAAGAAGCTGTGCTAAATGCTAAAACTTGGGAAAGCGACGAGCTAATAAGTAAAACAAAAAGTGGTGACTTTTTATATGAAAAGGTGAAATTTTATCCCTTTTTCTTTAGGAACAAACTAGAAGGCTATATCGCTATAAAGCTTGACCGAACAAAAGAAACTTTGATGCTTAACGAGCTAACACAAAAAAATGAGCAGATAAAAATACAATCTTCAATAGACAAGCTAACTGGTTTTGGCAACTATTTTGCATTAACAGAAATTTTAGAAGCTAAAAAAGACGGGATACTAATCTGCCTAAGCATCAAAAATTTTAAAATGCTAAGATTCTTTTACCAAAATAAGGTCATAGATGCGATGCTAAAGGCTGTTGCAGATACGCTAAAGCTTTGCGTAGACGCTTCTAATATCAAAGCAAAACTATACAGGTTTCAAGATGATGCATTTTACATCTGGTACGAGGGTGATGATATAGTACGAGATATAGAGTATATAAAAGAGTACTTTAGTTCAAATAGAATAAACGTAGTAGTAGATGGTAAATTTGAAAATTTGCCAGGTGCAAAAATGGTGGTTGGCGTTTCATTACCAAATGACACCCCGCAAACCAACCGCCTAATGCAATCAGTCCTAGCAAACCAACTTGCTATCGACAACGGCAACAACATCTACTACTACATGGAAAACGATGCTATCGAAATGAAATATCACAAGAACCAATTAGTAGTTCAGTTGATAGAAGATGCGCTAGAAAACGATAGAGTCATAGTTGAAGCGCAAGGAATATTTAATATAGAAGAAAATGAAGTAGAAGCAAAATACTATGAAGTGCTAGTTCGCATTATCGATCAAAATGGCAAAATACACTATCCTGGCGAATTTTTAGATATCGCGATGAAGACACAACTCTATCCACAAATCACAAAAAAAGTTATAAGCCATGCTTTTGATCTAGCTAAAAAGCACCCTGAGTATATGTTCTCTATAAATCTATCAAATACAGATATCGCCGATGCTAGTATGAGAGAGCTTATAGAAAATAAATTAAACGAATGCAAAGACCCTAGTAAAATTTGCTTTGAGATGTTAGAGAGCGAGGAGCTTAGCGACTATGTGGTAGTAAATTCATTTATAAAACGTATCAAAGGATATGGTTGCAAAATATCCATAGATGACTTTGGCTCTGGCTACTCGAACTACTACCGAATTTTAGAGCTTGATATAGATGTTATAAAAATCGATGGGTCAATCATAAAAAAGCTCCCATTTGATGAAAATGCAAGAGTTTTAGTTGAAACCATAGTAAGTTTTGCCAAAAAGCAAAACTACAAAATAGTAGCCGAATTCGTAAGCTCAGAAGAAATTTTAAACCAAATAAAGAATTTTGGAATTCCTTATGCACAAGGATTTTTACTAGGAAAGCCACATAGACTTGACTAAATTTCTATCTCTATGCCAACTGGGCAGTGGTCGCTGCCGGTGACCTCTGGCAAGATAAAGGCGTCTTTTAGCCTATCTTTTAGCCCTTGTGAAATAAAGAAATAATCAATCCTCCAACCGACATTTTTCGCCCTTGCGTTAAAGCGGTAGCTCCACCACGAGTAAGCGTCCGCAACGTCGCCATTTATGGCTCTAAAGGTATCTATAAAGCCACTTTTTAGCACCTCATCTATCCACGCTCGCTCGATAGGCAAAAAGCCAGAAGTTTTAGAATTTGCCTTTGGATTTTTCAGATCGATCTCGCGGTGAGCGGTATTTACGTCGCCACAAAATATCACCTCTTTGCCGCTTTTTACAAGCTCTTTGCAATAAGCTAAAAATTTCTCGTAAAAGTCCATCTTAAATGCCAAGCGCTCATCGTCTTTTTGGCCGTTTGGAAAGTAGATGTTAAAAAGCACGATATCATCAAATCTATGCTCCAAAACTCGTCCCTCCGTGTCGTCAAAAAAGGCCGCTTTTTGCGTTTGCACGTCAAATTTAGCAAGGCTCATCACGCCAGAGTAGCCAGCCCTTGCGCCTGAATTTACACTGATATCTTTAAAGCCAAGGTTGTAAATTTCTTTTGGCACGTCATCTTCTTTGACCTTGATCTCTTGCAGTCCCAAAAAATCAGGCCTAACCTCATCAAGCCAGCCAAAGCCATCTTTTGCCACGACTGCGCGCAGCCCATTTACGTTCCAGCTAATAAGTTTCAAATTTCATCCTTTTTTTAATTATAATTATGCCAAAAATCACAAAAAGGAAAGTTATGAGAAACCAGCCAACGTATAAATTTTTTAAAAATTTTGGCTACGCAAGAGAGGGTTTGGCTGAAATTTTTAAAAACGAAAAGAGCTTTCGCATAGAAATTTGTATATTTTTGGTAGCTACGATCTCGCTATTTTTTTGGAAATTTGACCTTATTTTTAACCTATTTTTGATCTTTAGCATGGCATTTGTGCTAGTTTGCGAGTGCCTAAACTCGAGCCTAGAGCGAGTGACTGATCTTGCAAGCCCGGACTATCATGCCCTAGCAAAGGCAGCGAAGGACGCTGGAAGTGCGGCTGTGATGATCGCAAATTTCTTATGTGGCGCGCTTTGGTGCGTGGCTGTGTGCTATAAAATTTGGAGCTAGCGTGAAAGAGCAAATTTACAAGGCGCTTCTTGGCGAGAAAAAGGTAGAGATCATAAATTTACTTTGCGAGCTAAGCGATGAAAATGGCTTTATCATGCTTAAAATTTCAGAAATTTGCGAGAAGCTAAATGTGAGCAAACCAACCGTGATAAGCACGTTTAAGCTGCTTGAAGAGAAGAAAATTTTCGAGCGGGTAAAAAACGGAGTTTATAGATTTAAAAATTTATAGTGGCAAGCAAATGCCTGCCACTACTTGTTTTAGCCAATAGTCTCAGCAGCGATCATACCAAATGTCAAGCAATCAGTTATCGCAACTGATCCTAGACGGCTGGCTCCGTGAACGCCACCTGTGATCTCGCCAGCTGCATATAAATTTGGTATAGGCATAGCTGTTTGAGAGTTCATAACTTGAGCTTTTGTGTTGATATTTAGGCCACCCATTGTGTGGTGAACTTTTGGCGTGCCACGCTCTGCGTAAAACGGCGGGACTGAGATATCAATGCCCTTTGTCGTAGTCGCAACAACTGGCTTGCCAAAGTCCTCATCGACGCCTTTTTTGACAAATTCGTTGTATCTTGCGACTGTTTTTTTGAGTTCATCAACTGGGATCTTATACTCAGCTGCCAAGGCATCAAGTGTGTCAAATTTCTTGCAAATTCCAGCTGCGATAGCCTTTTCATAGTGAGCTGGAAGCATGTGAGGAAGTGCTCTTGAGTCACAGAAGTTGATAGGGAAATTTTTATCGTCTTCGCCTTTTTCATGAATGACTTTAAACATAGCTTCTGTTCTTGTCCTGCGGTCAGCTAGCTCGTTCATGTAGCGTTTGCCGGTTCTTGGATTGACTGAAATTCCAAACGGAAAAGCGCCATTTACGTTAAACATCGATCCCACGCCAAAGCCTGTCTCATCAGCACATCCCCAAGGGCCGTATTGGATCCAGCTTGGCTGAACTGGATAAGCACCCGCTCTAAATGCCGCTAAAAGTGCGCCCGCTGTTGAGCCTGGTTGGTTTGTCGAGTCTGTCTCAGGTGTGATCCTTGGATCTTGAAGCCGCCTAAAAATTTTATCTCTACAAAAGCCACCAGCTGCTAGTACGACGCCTTTTTTGGCTTTTATATATTTTGTATCGCCGCCTTTGTTTTCGACATCGTCACTCATCAAATTGCCATCAAATTTGTAGTTTTCTCTGACGATGACGCCCACAACTGCGCCCTTGTCGTCAAAGACGAAATCATCAAATTTTGTCCTTTTTTTGATCGATGCGCCCTCTAACTTTTCAAATGTCGCAGTCATAGGGAGCACGATGCCAGCGCCGCTGCCGACCTCTGTTTGAAGGCTTCTTGGCACTGAGTGACCGCCCGCGTGAGTGATCTGGTCGATATATTTTGCACCACAATCAATTGTGAGTTTGTAAGCATCTTGCGCTCTCTCGCCGATCTTTGCCAAAAGATCAACGTGGTTGATGCCGCGACCTGCTTTCAAGCAGTCTTTGATAAATAGCTCGGTGCTATCTTTGATGCCAGCTTTCTTTTGCATGTCGCTGTTTGGAACGGCAAAAATTCCGCCATTGATGACAGAGTTGCCACCTGTGCGACCCATTTTTTCGATCAGAACGACTTTGTTGCCTTTTTTGGCTGATGTCACGCCAGCTGCAAGAGCTGCAAAGCCTGAGCCGATGATGACTACGTCATACTCCTCGTCCCATTTGACATCTTTTTCGTTCATTGGTGTGGCCATTAAATTTGTTGCGCCCATGCCTAGTGCCGTAGCACCGATAGCGCTAAATTTGACAAAATCTCTTCTAGATAAACCTGAATTTTTCATGCTCTCTCCTTTGAAGTAAGATATTCACTAACTAGATTATACGATTTTTTTATTAAAATAGTCTAATTAATTTTTAAAATTAAATTTTATTAAAGCTAAGTGCGATTAGAGCGTAGTTTGGTAATATTTATTGACACTATTTTTATCCAAATTTGACTTTGGATTGACGTAAAATAGGCATTTAAAGTAAATTTAGCATAAAGTTTAGAAATTTAAATTTTAAAATTTGCCAGAAATGAATATGAATTAAATTTTTTATAGATCAATTTTTTTAGATTTTTGAGAGGATTTTCTTTTATAGCTTAATAAAAAATATTAGTTTAAAGAGAGATCGGAGCAAATTTGCTCCGAGAAATTATTTAACGCCAACTATTATTTGAGTTGCTTTAATGATAGCAGTTACTTTGTCGCCTACTTTTAAAGCTAAATTTTGAACTGACTCTCTAGTGATGATAGCTGAAATTTTGCTGCCATTTGCGTCGATGATAACCTCAGCATTTACAGCGCCGTCTTTTATCTCGCTAACAACGCCTTTAATTTGGTTTGTTGCGCTAAGTTTTATGCTGTCATCTTTTGAAACGATAACGCTTGAAGCTTTGAATAAAAATATAGCTTTTTTACCAACTTTAAGATCAAGAGCTTTCTCGCTATCAACTGTAATAGTTGCTTTTAGCACTTCACCACCTGCTAGTTTGCCAGCTATTAGCGAATTTACCGCACCTGTTCTTACTTCTGATATCTCAACATTTAGTTGATTTCTTGCACTTAGTGACATATTTTCTCCTTGTTTTGATTTAATATTTCAGAATTATAGAGTATTATTGTTAATGCAAACTTATGATAAATTAATAAAATTTTTTAATATCACAAGTAAAGATTTATAATTTACCAAAGCCCAAAATATCGCACAAAATGAACTAAAATCTAAAAATTTAATTTAAATTATTTTTGAAAAATATATAAATAAATATTATTTTTTATTATAAAACATACAAACTAAGATCGTTTCAAGATCAGATGACCTTAGATCTTAGTTTGTAGATTTTTGATTTTTAATGATTTGGTGAGAATTTATAAATTTTGCGCTTAGATGCCAGCTTCAAGCATAGCTTCTGCTTGATAGTGAGTGATAAGCGGCTCGATAATCTCGTCAAATAATCCTGCAGCCATGATCGCATCAAGGCGGTAAAGTGTTAAATTTATGCGGTGATCACTTATGCGGTTTTGCGGATAGTTATAAGTTCTTATCCTGCCTGAGCGGTCTCCAGTACCGACTTGACTCTTGCGCTCGCTAGTCTCTTTAGCAAGCCTCTCTTGCTCTTGCATCTCGTAAAGTCTAGCTTTTAGCACCTTCATCGCAGCTTCTTTGTTTTTGTGCTGGCTCTTGCCGTCTTGGTTTGTGACAACAAGTCCTGTTGGTATGTGCGTGATCCTAACAGCACTATCAGTTGTATTTACTGACTGACCGCCGTGGCCCGAGCTTCTCATAACATCAACTCTTATATCATTTGGATTGATCTCGATCTCGCTATCTTCAACCTCTGGCATGATAGCCACAGTCACAGCCGAGGTGTGCACCCTACCCTGGCTCTCAGTCTCTGGTACACGCTGAACCCTATGTGTGCCACCTTCAAATTTTAGCCTAGAATAAGCGCCTTTGCCTTTTATAAGCACGATAATCTCTTTAAAGCCGCCAGTGTTGCCCTCGCTTTGGCTAACAATCTCAAATTTATATCCACGAAGCTCTGCATATCTGATGTAAGCGTTAAAAAGATCTCCAACAAATAGTGCAGCCTCGTCACCACCAGTACCTGCGCGAATTTCTAAAAATATATTTTTATCATCGTTTGGATCTTTTGGAAGAAGTAAAATTTTGATCTCTTCTTCAAGCTTCTCTCTTGAAATTTCTAAATTTTTAAGCTCATCTTTTGCAAGCTCGCCAAGCTCAGAGTCCTCAAGTAAGGCTTTATTCTCTTCGATGTCGTTTAGAATTTGTAGATATTTTTTTGCAGCAGTTGCGACTGGTTCGATAGATGATTGCTCTTTTGAGAGCTTTGTCATCTTTTCGATATCGTTTGCTATATTTGGATCGCTTAGAAGCGTAGAAATTTCATCATAGCGATCCAAAAATGGATGAAGTTTATCAGCAAACATTAAAATTTAATAGATTAAGCAGCTTTTAGAGTGTTTACTAATTGAGCAAGGCGACTAACGCGACGAGCAGCAGTTTGTTTCTTCAAAAAGCCTCTACTTACGAAGCTGTGGATGCTTTTGTTAGCAACTTTTAAAGCTTCATTTGCAGCATTTAGATCTTTAGCTTCTACAGCTACACGCACTGCTTTTGTGATGTTTTTAAGTCTAGTGCGGTAAAATCTGTTTCTTTCTGTTCTTTTTATAGTTTGTCTAGCTCTTTTTTCAGCAGATTTATGGTTTGCCATAATATACCTTTTTTGATAATTTTAGTCCGTGATTATATGAAAAATATATTTAATTGTAACTGAATTTAAGTCTGCTTTAAAACAAATAAAATTTTAGATTTTAAATTTGATAATTTCTGATAAAATAGCACCATTTTATAATAAAAAGGATAAATTGATGAAACTTTTTGGAACAGATGGAGTTCGTGGGAAGGCTGGCGAAAAGCTTTCAGCTCAAACATCTATGCGCCTTGCAATGGCTGCTGGAATTTACTTTAGAAAGACCTCAGCGACAAATGTGATTTTGGTCGGAAAAGATACTAGAAAAAGCGGCTATATGATAGAAACCGCCATCGTTGCAGGGCTAACTGCAGTTGGCTACAACGTCCTTCAAATAGGCCCTATGCCAACACCTGCGATCGCATTTTTAACAGAAAATATGCGCTGTGATGCTGGCATAATGATAAGCGCCTCACACAACCCATACTACGATAACGGCATCAAATTTTTTGATAGCTTTGGCAACAAGCTTGATGAGACGATAGAGGCCGAGATAGAAAAAATCTTCTACGATGACGAGCTCATCGCAAACGCCCAAAAGACAATGACAGAGATCGGCGCAAACAAGAGGATCGACGATGTTATCGGCAGATATATCGTGCAGATCAAAAATTCATTCCCAAAAGAGCTAAATTTAAAGAATTTACGAGTAGTTTTAGATGTGGCAAACGGAGCTGCTTACAAGGTTGCGCCAACTGTATTTAGCGAGCTTGGAGCTGATGTCATCGTCATAAATGACGAGCCAAATGGTAGCAACATCAACCAAAACTGCGGTGCGCTTCACCCAGAGGATCTAGCAAGCGAGGTAAAAAGGCTTCGTGCCGACATCGGCTTTGCATTTGACGGCGATGCTGATAGACTTGTCGTTGTCGATGAAAATGGCGAAGTTGTGCATGGCGACGCGATACTTGGCTCACTAGCTGCATTTTTGCACGAGCAAAAGGCGCTAAAAGGTGGAGCCATCGTGGCTACAGTGATGAGTAACGCCGCACTTGATGACTATCTAAAAGCTCACAAGATCAAGCTACTTCGCTCAAACGTAGGCGATAAATACGTGCTTGAGATGATGAAAGAAAATGGCATAAATTTTGGCGGCGAGCAAAGCGGCCACGTCATATTTAACGACTACGCTAAGACTGGCGACGGCCTTGTTACTTCGATGCAAGTTGTTGCGATGATGCTTAAAAAAGGCAAAAAAGCTAGTGAAATTTTTGGCGAGCTAAAGCCGTATCCACAAATTTTACTAAATTTAAAGATCACAGAGAAAAAGCCGCTTGATAAGATAGAAGGGCTAAAAGAGCTTGAGGCTAGCCTCGCAAAAGAGGGCATAAGATCGCTCTTTAGATACTCTGGCACTGAAAATTTGATCAGACTTTTACTTGAAGGTAAAAATCAAACTTTAGTTGAAAAACGCATGGATGAAGTTGAGAAATTTTTTGTAAAAGCCCTAAATGCGTAAAAATTTGATTAAATTTTTCATCGCGTTTTTTCTCATTTTTATCGTTGATCAAGCGATAAAAATGATATTTATAGATGGTTTTTCGTGGGTGGGCGAGTTTTTCTCGCTAGTTCTTACATATAATAAGGGCGTTGCATTTTCGATGTTTGCCTTTTTAGATGAGTGGCTTAAATTTATCCAGATAGCCCTTATTTTAGGCGTTTTTGTCTATCTAGTCGTTGAAAAAAAATTGCTTTGCTCGCATGCTATTTGGCTTGGAGCTTTGCTAGGAGCTGGCAGCTCAAACATCACAGATAGATTTATCCATGGCGGCGTCGTGGATTACGTCTTTTGGCATAAGTGGTTTAACTTTGCGGTCTTTAACTTTGCTGATGTGATGATCGATCTTTGCGTTGTGATGATACTTTGGCAAAGTTTTAGAAAAAGGAGAGAGAGTGGGAAATAATATCTACGTCGCATACGCGCTTTGGCTACTTACTGGCTGGCTTGGGGCGCATAGAATTTACCTTGGTAAATTTATCACTGGCTTTTTGATGATGGGACTATTTTTCATTGGCTACTCTACGTTTTATTTCATTATAGGCATACCATTCTTAGCTATCTGGGGCATTTGGTGGCTTATCGATGCATTTTTAGTTGGCGCTTATGTTGAGAAAAATTTACAAAAAGTCGAGCTAAAAGAGAGACTAAAACTAAAAGATAAAGAGGATGACTTAAAAAGGCTTTACGAGCTTTTTGAGAGTGGTGCGATCAGCAAGGCTGAATTTGAAGCTAGAAAAGAGATACTTTTTAGATAAGGAGACGTTATGGCAGAATATTATCTTTACTTAAAATACCTCCACTATTTGTTTTTCATCTCGTGGATGGCAGTGCTGTTTTATCAGCCAAGGCTCTACGTTTATCACGTAGAAAATATGGACAAGCCAGACTTTGTAAAAGTGGTTGAGGTGATGGAGTACAAGATGTATCACTACATCGGCTGGGTAGCACTAATTGGCTCATTTGTAACTGGTATATTGATACTTATTGCGATGCCTGATCTTATAAAAACTGGTCACATCCATGTCAAAATTTTAGTTGTCATCTTAATGGCTATCTATCACCTAGACCTTGGACGCTACATGAAGCAGCTTAAGGAGAAACGCTGTAACAAAAGTGGCATCTTCTTTAGAGCTTACAACGAAGTGCCAACTATCGCGATGCTCATCATCATCTGGGTAATGATAGTAAATCCATTTTAAAGGAATTTGATGAAGAAATTTTTAGCATTTATCGCCTTGCCAGCGCTCTTGCTCGCAGCAACTCAGTATTTTGAGCCGATGCAGATAAAATTTGACAACAGACTCTACTCGCTAGCAGGCTCAGCCAAGCCTGTGCCAAATTTATTCACGCAGGAGTACTTGCTCCCTGGCGAGAAGATAGATAGTTTTAGCTACATGCTCTCGCTAAATACCCTTAAATTTGACGCTACGCCAGAGCAAGCGGTCGAGCAAAAGATAAATGATCTAAAAGAGCTAAAAGCAAAAGGGCTAAAAGTGGCTTATAAAAAGGGCTCGCTGGCAAATGAAATTTATCTTGATATCACGATATTTTCAAACCTAAATGGCGTGCCAACAGCCGAGCACTCGATATATCGCTACACCAAACAAGGCGGAAATTTAGTCCTTTTTACCATCCAAAGGCGTGCTTATAAAAAAGAGGGCATTCAAAGATTTGCTACAAATTTCACGATCGAGTCGCAAGACTTTAGCAAAAAAGCCCTAGCCACACCTTTCCCACAAATCATCAACAAATAAAGAAATTTGAGTGTAAATTTAGCCTTTGCACTCAAATTTTAAAACCAGACTTAACAAATTTATCTAAAAATAAAACGAATAGTTATATGATAAGAAAAACTCAAAAAGGATAGCCTATGATACATAAAATTCTTATCGCAAATCGTGGTGAGATCGCAGTTAGGATAGTCAGAGCTTGTAGGGATTTACACATCCAAAGCGTAGGAATTTACACAGCGCCAGACAGCGAGTGCTTGCATGTCAGGATCGCTGACGAGGCCTATCAAGTGGGCGAAGATCCGATCAAGGGCTATCTTGACGCCAAAGCTATCGTAAAGCTTGCAAAAGAGTGCGGAGCTGACGCCATTCACCCAGGATACGGCTTTTTAAGCGAAAACTACGAATTTGCAAAGGCAGTCGAGGATGCTGGGCTTATCTTCATCGGTCCAAAGGCTGAAGTCATCAAGAAAATGGGCGATAAAAACATCGCTAGATATCTGATGAAGAAAAACGGCATACCGATAGTTCCAGGCACTGAAAAGCTAAATGACGAGAGTATGGACGCCATAAAAGAGCACGCTAGACGCATCGGCTATCCAGTCATCTTAAAAGCAAGCGGTGGCGGTGGCGGCCGCGGCATCAGGGAGGTTTGGCAAGAAGAAGATATGCAAGATGCCTTTGAGTCGTGCACCAGAGAGGCAAAGGCATACTTTAACAACGATGAAGTTTTTATGGAGAAGCTTGTCGTAAACCCTCGCCACATCGAGTTTCAAATTTTAGGTGACAACTACGGCAACATTATCCACCTTTGCGAGCGTGACTGCTCTATCCAAAGGCGCCACCAAAAGATCATCGAGATCGCACCTTGCCCTTCTATCAGCGAAAATTTAAGAAAGATCATGGGTGTGACCGCAGTGGCCGCTGCAAAGGCTGTGGGCTACTCAAACGTAGGAACTATCGAGTTTTTGCTAGATGACTACAACAACTTTTACTTCATGGAGATGAACACTCGTATCCAAGTGGAGCACGGCATCACTGAAGAGATCACAGGACATGATCTTGTCGTTAGGCAGATAAGGATAGCAGCGGGTGAAATTTTAGAGATCGAGCAAAGCGACATCAAGCCGCGCGGCTACGCGATAGAAGCAAGGATCACGGCTGAAAATGTCTGGGAGAATTTCATCCCAGCACCAGGCACGATCGAGGGCTACTACCCAGCTCTTGGCCCATCTGTGCGCGTCGATAGCCACGTCTATAAAGACTACACTATACCGCCATTTTACGACTCTTTGATCGCAAAGCTGATCGTAAAGGCGACTGATTATGATCTTGCTGTAAATAAGCTTGAAAGAGCACTTGAAGAATTTACCATCGAGGGCGTGCGAACTATCATCCCATTTTTGCTAACGATCAGCAAAAGTAAGGAGTTTAGAAGGGGATTTTTCGATACTAGCTACGTTGAGAAAAACTTAAAAACTATCCTTGAAAACACCTACGATGATATGAACAAAGAGCCAAATGACGACCTAGAAGAGGTCATCGTAGAGGCGATAAAAAGATATAAAAAGAAGAGATAAATTTATCTCATTATAGCTTTGGCGATAAATTTCGCCAAGGCTAAATTTCCGCGCAAACTGCGTAAATTTTAGCTCCGTCATTTGCCACAGCGTAGAGCCTGCCACCGCTTACTAGCATGATCTGATCTGCGCTAAGTCTAAATTTCTCAAACTCTATCTCTTTTAATAGCAAGCCATCTTTAGCGCTTATCAAAACTGGCTTATTTTTGCGGTTCGCGAGCAAAATTTGACTCTCGACCCAAATAAAATGCTCCGTGCCGCTGGTTTTAAACTCAAACACCACTTCGCCACTTTTTGCATCCACGGCGTATATATCGCCGCCCTTGCCAGCGGTGCCAAAGTAAAGCACTCCATCGTGCAAGCAAACTGGCGTATAGAGATATGCGCCAAGCTTTAGCCGCCAGATGGTCTTGCCCATCCTTGCGCCCTGCTCTTTGGGCGGCAAATTAGCGTTTAAATTTTCATCTTTTGCTTCGCTTTTGAACTCTGTACCGTCCAAAATTTCTTTGCACTCCATCATAAATGGCGAGCTCATGCGCACGCAAAAGCCATCAAATTCATACGTTTTAGCGTCGTTATATATCTCTTTTACAGGCTCCTTAGCAACGCCAAGCTCGCTCATCAGCCCGTCACTTATCTTTATAAGCTTTGCTGGGGAGTTTATGTAGCCCTTGTAGTATCTAGTATTTAGCACGAAGTAGCCATTTTCTGGGTAGCAACGCGCATTGCTGGCTATAAAAATTTCGCTTTGTTTGTAGGTTAGCACTGATCTTTTATGCTCGCTAAAGTCGCGTGAAAATGTATCTAGTAGCACGTAGTTTGGCGTTAGTTTTTGAGCTATCTCTAGCTCGCTAGGCACGCCAAAAGCAAAATGCACAAATGCAATGCACTCGTCCATCTCGTAAATGCCAGTCACGCCGTGCCCGCGAAACTCCACGCCAGGCATATCAAGAGGATATGATCTAACCACGCTAGCTCCTTAAATTTATGGCGATTATAACCCAAATTTCAAAGCGCACTAGGCTAAATTTGATAAAATTTGCCAAATTTAGCAAATTTAAGGAGCGATATGTTTTTAAAACTAGACGAGATCGCTAGAAAACTAGATCAAATTTTCTTGCCACTAGAGCAAGAGGGCATAACTGGTATGAGACTTTTGCCGCAAAAGGATGCTTTGGCGTTTATGCAAGCACAAAAGAGCCTTGGCGTAAATTTCCCAGCTAAATTTACAAAGCTTTTAAGCAAATTTGAGCTTGACAACTTTGAAATTTGCAATGTCAGTTTTGGCAGTAAAGGCGACTACGCGAGCGAGCTAGTGCGCCTAAATAGCGTAGATGAGTTTGGTGGCAAATGGTGGCAGGGTGAAGCTCGCCCAGCAAATTTGATAGTTTTTGCCGTGGGAGATCCTTGGATATTTTTGCTTGATTGCACGAGTGGCGCGGTCTATGCGTGGCTACTTGAAGATAAAAAGCTTTGCAGCAGACGCGTTGCGAGTGACTTTGAAAAATTTTTCATAGCGCTTGCCAGCACCTATATAGCAAGGCTAAATGACGAAACCCTACCATCAGCCGAGCATTTCCTAAATTTTGTCCAAGCAGACGACGTGGCACTTCCTTTTTGGCAAGAGATGGCGCAAATTTAGTAAATTTTATAAATTTAGTTTCGATATGTAACACTCATTGCCCAAAATAAAAATATTAAAATATCTTTAAATAAAAATTTTTTCTAGCCGAGCTAATATTTAACTACAAAAAAAGGAAAAAGGAGCAAAAATGAGCGAGTACATCGAACAAACGATGGAGTGGATAAAGAAGACCAACCCAGGTCAAGGCGTCTTTGTCCAAGCTGCGACTGAGGTTTTAAACAGCCTAGAGCCGCTTATCAAAAGAGAGAGCAAGTACCAAAAACACGCGATCCTAGAGCGCATCGTCATCCCTGAGCGCACGGTGATCTTTCGCGTGACATACACGGGCGATGATGGCAGACCAAAGGTAAATAACGGCTACCGCGTGCAGTTTAACTCAGCCGTTGGCCCATACAAAGGCGGTCTAAGGCTCCACCCAAGCGTCGATCTTGGCGTGCTAAAATTTCTTGGATTTGAGCAAATTTTCAAAAATTCGCTCACTGGCGTAAATATTGGCGGCGCAAAAGGCGGCAGCACCTTTGATCCAAAGGGCAAGAGCGAGGGCGAGATAATGCGCTTTTGTCAAGCATTTATGAGCGAGCTATATCGCCACATCGGCAACACCGTGGATGTGCCAGCAGGCGACATCGGCGTTGGCGCTAGAGAGATCGGCTATATGTTTGGCCAGTATAAAAAACTAACTGGCAGATTTGATGGCATCCTAACTGGCAAAGGGCTAAACTGGGGCGGCAGTCTAGCGCGCACAGAGGCTACTGGATACGGACTAGTATATTTCACACAAAACATGCTAAAAAAAGCTGGTCTATCGCTTGAGGGCAAAAAATGCAGCGTCAGCGGTAGCGGAAATGTCGCCATCTACACAGTCGAAAAGCTCTATCAAGCAGGCGCACTGCCTATCACCGTCTCTGACTCAAACGGATACGTCTATGACGCTGAGGGCATCGATCTAGCGGTGCTTAAAGAGCTAAAAGAAGTGAAGCGCGCTCGCCTTAGCGAATACACAAAATTTAGACCAAATGCAAAATATGTAAGCGTGAGCGAATACAAAGAGGGCAGAAACGGCGTCTGGGACGTGCCATGCGATGGGGCCTTCCCGTGTGCGACACAAAACGAGCTTCACCTAGCCGACATAAAAGTGCTTTACGCAAATGGCTGCCGCTTCGTGGCTGAGGGCGCGAACATGCCAAGCACGCTTGATGCGATAAATTTCATGCTTGCTCAAAAAGACTTTCACTTTGCTCCAGCAAAAGCAGCAAACGCTGGCGGTGTGGGCACGAGCGGACTTGAGATGATGCAAAACGCTGGCATGACTTCGTGGAGCTTCGAGGAGGTCGATCGCAGACTTCATGGCATCATGAACCACATCTTTGAGCTAAGCTACGAAACAAGTAAAGAGTTTGGCGATGAGGGCAACCTAGTGCTTGGCTCAAATATCGCTGGCTTTAGAAAAGTGGCTGATGCGATGATAGATCAAGGATATGTGTAGGCCAATTTGGCTCTGTAAATTTACTACGTCCAAGCTAAATTTGGACGTAAATCAATATAAGGCTGGCTAGGGTTTTTAGCCAAAATAGGATTTGCCTTTTGCACGGCAAATTTTACTAGCTAGCTATCAAATTTATGCTGCTTTTATGCATTTTATGCGGCGTTCGTTTTGACAAATTTGCGCTGGTGTGGTAGATATAAATTTGAAGCTTGGTTAAATTTCACTAGAGTGGCGAGCAGACCACTTTTTTAGAGCATTTAATAGAAATTTTGTCAAAATAGCTGATATGGCGACAAATGGTGGAGTGGCGAGGTTTGAGCAGTAAAATTGAAAGTTTTTGCTGTGGAGCATCCTGTTGATATTTTGCTTGATTGCACGAGTGGTGCGGTCTATGCGTGGCTTGTTTGACGATAAAGAAATTTGCAGCAAATGAGTTGCGAGAGAGAAATTTTCATAGCGCTTGCAACTTCGACATAGTAAAGCTAAATGACAAAATCCTGCCAGAAAGCGAGCAAAACCTAAAATTTCTCAAGCAGATAAAAAGCACTTTTTTTGACAAGAAACGGCTTATGAAATTTAGTAAATTTAGGCTCGTCCAGCCTAAAATCTCTTTTATAAATTTAAACTACAAACAAGCGAATTTCCTACTAAATTTAGCCTAAAACACTCGCACACGCACCATAAATTTATAAACTCACAGAGGGTTATCAAATTTACTTTACTAGACGGCTTTATCCAGTCAAATTTCAACAAATCACTCGTGTAAGGGTTCGCAGAAAAAGGTGGGATAAATTTTGGTAAGCGAAAATTGAAATTTACTGCATTTAACCCACAAATAAGCAAATTTCTTATCAATTTTAGTCACCACATAAAAAGTATTATTAAAACAATATTTCTCTTGCCAAATTTAGCTAGATATTAGGCGAAAATTAGCTTAAAACACCCGCACCGCATTTACTCACAAGAACTTCAAATTTACTCTAATAGGCTGCGTTTGCTTGGTCAAATTTCAATAAAGCAACCCGCGCGAGCGATAGCAAATGATTAAAATTTGCTAAATTTAAGCTACAAATAATCAAGTTTCTTACCAAATTTAGCCTGCAATTAGACAAAATTTGGGTTAAAACATTCGCACAAACACTTAAATTTACAAACTCACAAGCCACATCAACCGCAAACGCCCTTGTGCAAATTTAGAAGATATAAAAAATGATAGAATTTTTGAAAATAGTTATTTGTAAGTTTTTGTATTAAAAATTTAATAAAAAAGAGCAAGCCCTAGCCTGCTCTTTGTGAAAATTTAACCCTTTTTTGGAGTTACAAGCATATTTACATAACGACCTTCTATTATAGGCTCTTTGTCGCGGTCAGCTTCATCTTTGATCATCTCCCAGACCTTCTCAAGCATGGCTACGCCAGCCTCTGGGGTGCTCATCTCGCGACCCTTTAAAAATACACGAAATTTAACGTGTTTGCCATCTTGCAAAAACTCGCTTGCGTGTTTAACCTTGTAGTTTATATCGTTTTGGGCGATCTTGACAGAGAGTTTTATCTCTTTTATCTCGATGGTTTTTTGCTTTTTCTTGGCCTCTTTTTGCTTTTTCTCTTGCTGATAGCGGAATTTACCATAGTCCATTATCTTGCAAACTGGCGGCTTCGCATCTGGCGCTATAAGCACTAGATCAAGCCCAAGCTTATTTGAGATCTCTAAAGCCTCATCTCTTGAGATGACACCGTATGCTGTGCCATCATCCCCTACACATCTTACCTCTCTCGCCCTTATGTCCTCATTGAGCAATACTTCATTTTCCTTACTCAAAAATGTACCTCACTAAGTTTCTCCTTCGTTAAATTTATAAATTCCGCCAAGCTCATATCGCTCTGCGTCCTAGCCTGTCTGTCGCGCAGCGCAACGCTCTTGTTCGCTACTTCGTTGTCTCCTAGCACGACTATCATAGGCACCCTTTGTTTTTCTGCCGTTCTTATTCTCTTATTTAAACTCTCATTTTTACTTGCAATCTCGCTATCGACGTTGATCTTTCTTAGCTCGCGTGAAATTTCTTTTGCATAGTCTAAATGCGCGTCGCTAATAGGCACGATGACGACTTGCGTAGGAGCTATGAAAAATGGTAGCTCGCCAGCAGTGTGCTCAAGTAAAATTCCTATAAATCTCTCAAAACTGCCAAGCAAGGCTCTGTGAAGCATTACAGGGCGCTGTCTTTCGTTATTTGCGTCGATGTAGCCAAGATCAAAACGCTCTGGCAAGTTAAAATCGACTTGTATCGTGCCGCACTGCCACTTTCTCTTAAGCGCGTCAGTTATCTTAATGTCGATCTTTGGTCCATAAAATGCGCCGCCGCCCTCGTCGATGCCGTATTTAAAGCCATTTTCATCAAGAGCTTCTTTTAGCGCTTTTGTAGCAGTTTCCCAAATTTCATCGCCACCGATCGCTTTGGCTGGCTTGGTTGATATCTCCATCTCATAGTGAAAGCCAAAATTTTCCATTATCGTGCCAGCAAATTTTAAAATTTCTAAGATATTTTCTTTGATCTGGCTTGGCATACAAAAGATATGTGAGTCATCTTGTGCAAATTCGCGAACTCTAAAAAGTCCGTGAAGCACGCCGCTTTTTTCATGGCGGTGAACGACGCCGTATTCAAAAAATTTAAGCGGCAAGTCGCGGTAAGAGCGGATGTCACTTTGATAGACTTTGATATGACCAACGCAGTTCATCGGCTTGATGCCATACTCTGTCTCATCGATCGTTGTAAAGTACATATTTTCTTTGTAGTTTGCGTAGTGACCGCTTCTTCTCCACACATCAGCCTTTAAAAGCTCAGGACCTCGCACTGGCTCGTAGCCGCGGTCGCGGTGAGCTTTGTATAGAAGTTGCTCTAGTTTTGATCTTAAGCGTCCGCCATTTGGTAGCCAGATAGGCAAACCGCCACCCACTTCTTCATCAAATGTAAATAGCTTCATCTCGACGCCAAGCTTTCTATGATCGCGCTTTTTAGCCTCTTCGATGATGCGGATGTGCTCTTTTAGGCTCTCTTTGTCTGCGTAAGCTGTGCCGTAAATTCTAGTTAGCATCTCACGGCTCTCATCGCCGCCAAGATATGCGCCAGCCACGCGTGTAAGCTTGAAGAATTTTAAAAATTTAGTATTTGGTAGGTGCGGTCCGCGGCAAAGGTCTTCAAAATCGCCTTGTGCGTAGCTACTCACTTCGCCATCTGGAATTCTTTTTAAGACCTCTTGTTTTAGGTCGTCGTTTTTAAATTTCTCACTCATATTAGCTTTAGTTGAGCAGGTTTTAACGATGTCAAATTTCTTCTCAGCAAGCTCTTTCATCTTATCTTCGATCGCTGCTAGATCGCTCTCGCCTAGCTTCGTGCCCTCATCATCAACTCTAAAATCATAATAAAATCCATCTTCTACGTTTGGTCCGACAAAGAATTTCGCCTTTGGATAGAGTGATTTGATAGCTTGTGCCATTAGGTGCGCACAGGAGTGTCTGATAACGTGTAGTGCCTCTTTTGAGTTGTCAAAATAGATAGGCTCAGCACTACTCTCACGCCCTGCGATACTTTGAGTATCGACTATTTCGCCATTTAGTTTGTATGCGATGATATCGCTCATTGTTTTTCCTTATATCAAATTGTCTTTTTTACGATAAAAGAACGATTAAGGATTTTATCGAAATGGGCTTTAAGCTAAACTTAATAATTGCTAAGCAAATTTTTATAAATTCTTTTTAAATTTAGTAAAATTTGAGCCAAAATTTTTAGATTTTAAAATATATTTTTTTATATAAAGATAAATATCCCTAAAATATGCATATTTTATCAATATAATTTATTATACTTTAAGATTATCCCTGATAATATTTGCTCCTGAAATGAATTTAGTAATTTCTCGTCTTTGCATTACTTAAATTCATTTTTCTCCCGACTAATTTAGTGCTAGGAAGTGGTTAGCCTAGCACTTTTTCTTTTGCAAATTTAACAAGCACCGGCTTTACTATCCTGGCGTAGTCTTTTGCGTTTAGGACGATAGATCTATCAAGAAGCCCCGCATTAAAGGCGATCTCCTCGTTGTGTTCTAGCAAACTCTCATCCACAACAAGGTGTAAATTTTTATGAAAGCTAAATGGCGGAACCGAGCCAAATACGCAATCAACCAAGGCCGTAACCTCCTCTGGGCTAGCAAGGCTTGCTTTTTTACCATCAAATTTTTGCGTAAGCGCGTCAAGATCAGCCTGCTCGTCCGCTGGCAAAACCGCGAGCAAGTAAATTTTACCAGCCTTCATCGCTGGCTTTTCGTCATCTAGCAAGTAGCCTTCGAGCACATTTTCATCTTTAAAAATTTCTCTAAATTTCACTTCATCAATGCCTTTTATAGAGCACACCAGCGCCTTTGCGCCCTGGCTCATCTTCGTGCCCCTTATCTTAGCGACCTCCTCTGAAGTCCTCGCGCTCTCATGCTCTATCACTCTAAATTTAGCCCCATTTTTGCTAAGAAGATCGTGGATTTTATTAAAAATTTGCTCTGACACAGCTCTTTCCTTTGGATAAATTTAGTTAAAATTATAGCGCTAAAACCAAAAAGGGCAGGAAAATGCAGATAAATTTAGATGATGTAAAGATCGAGCCAAGCTGGAAAGAGGTGCTAAAAGATGAGTTTTTGAGTGAAAATTTCGCACGCATCAAAGAGAATTTCTTAAAAGCAAAGAGCGCTGGCGTCGTCTATCCACCAAGCGGGCTTATATTTAACGCATTTAACCTAACGCCATTTCACGATGTCAAGGTGGTTATCCTTGGTCAAGACCCATATCACGGCGCAAATCAAGCCATGGGGCTAAGCTTTTCAGTGCCAAGTGGTGTGCGAGTGCCACCAAGTCTTGTTAATATCTACAAAGAAATTTACGCCGACCTTGGCATAAAAGAGCCAAATAGCGGTGATCTTACAAAGTGGGCAAAGCAAGGCGTGCTGCTTTTAAACTCTACTTTAAGCGTTAGTGCTGGAGCGGCAAATTCTCACGCTAGCTTTGGCTGGCAGGGCTTTACAGACGCCGTCATAAGAAAGATAAGCGAAAATTTACAAAACGTAGTTTTTATGCTCTGGGGCAACCCAGCCAAGGCAAAAGCACCACTAATAGACGCCAGCAAGCACCTCATCTTAGAAGCAGCCCACCCAAGTCCGCTAGCTCGTGGAGCATTTTTTGGTTGCAGACACTTTTCAAAGGCAAATATCTACCTAGCAAACCACGGCAAAACGCCCATAGAGTGGGACTTAAACGCTCAAATTTGAGCTATTTTTTAAGCTCAGAAAGAAGTTTATTTACCTTTTCTAGCTCGCTTTTGCAAAATTTCTCATCGTTATTTTGCATTATCATCGCCTCTTGGCCGCTTTGTCTTTGCTTAAACTCATCAAATTTAAGCTCAAAAAGCCTTAGCGCCTTCTCATCACTTGCAAGTCGTTTGCTCTCTTTGGCGTAAAGCTCGTCAAGATAGAGCCTGCTTTGCTTGACATACTCCTTGCAAACCTCGCTTGCACCAAATAAATTTACACCCAGCAAAAGGGCAAAAATTAGAGATTTTTTCATATTTTTCCTTGAAATTTTTGCGTTATACTAGCCTTTAAGCACTTAAATTTTAAAATATTTTGCAAAAAAAGGATGAAAAATGAGGCGAAAAGATAGAGAGCTTAGTCGTGAAGAGGCGATTGAGATCATCGATAATTGCGAATACGGCGTGATCTCATGCGTGGATGATGAGGGAGAAATTTTTAGCGTGCCGATCTCGCCAGTTAGGGTTGGTGAGAGCATTTTTATCCACGGAGCGACCGCTGGCAGTAAGGCAAAACTACTTCAAAATGGGCGAAAAGTGGAGTTTGTCTGCGTTAGTTTCAACAAAGTCCCACATCTAAATGATAGCGAGCTAGAAATGATAAAAGACGACGGCAAGGCGCTTGGCGGCAAGGTCTTTACTACTGAATACAAAAGCGCCATTGCAAATACAAGAGCCTACGAAGTGAAAGATGAAGCCAAAAGATATGAAATTTTAAAAATTCTCAGTCAAAAATACACCGCCTACGCGATGAGCACTTTTGACGTGGCAGCCGAGTATGGGCTAAAAAACATGAAAATTTACGAGCTAAAGATAGAGAGCCTTAGCGCAAAGGCCAAAATTTTGCCAAAAGCGGTAAAGGAGTAAATTTGAGCTCACTTGCACTGATGTTTAGACCAAAAAATTTGGATGAAATTTGCGGACAAAAGGCGGTTAAAGCGGCATTTTTAAAATTTATAGCCACCAGTAAGATACCGCACTCCATATTTTATGGTCCAGCAGGCTGTGGCAAGACGAGCTTTGCAAGGGCAGTGGCAAGCGGGGCAAACTACGACTTTTACGAGTTTGACGGCGGAAATTTAAAGATAGATGACTTTCGCAAAATTTTAAAAAACTACGAGAACGCCCTAAACAAGCCACTCTTTTTCATAGACGAGATCCACCGCCTTAGCAAAACCCAGCAAGAAGCGTTACTCATCCCCATGGAAAACTACAAAGCCCTAGTCATCGGTGCAAGTACTGAAAATCCCTTTTTCACGCTAAGCTCAGGCATCAGAAGCCGCTCGATGCTCTTTGAGTTTAGACCGCTTAGCAGTGGCGATTTTGAGGAGCTTCTTGGCAAGATAAGAGAGCAAATTTCATTTAGCATTGACGAGGAGGCGAAGGAGTATCTCTTTAAAAGTAGCGGCGGCGACGCAAGAGCTATGCTAAATTTACTAGAATTTGCCGTCACGCTTGATGAAAATGTGAGCCTAGAAAATTTAAAAACACTTCGCCAAAACGCCCTAAAAGAGGGAGCAAAAGAGGATGACACGCACTACGAGCTAGCAAGCGCTTTTATAAAAAGCCTGCGCGGAAGCGACGAAAACGCCGTCATATACTATCTCGCAAGGCTCATAGACTCTGGCGAGAGCGCGGACTTCATCGCTAGAAGGATGGCGATATTTGCCAGCGAAGACATCGGCAACGCAAACCCAAATGCGCTAAATTTAGCCGCCAGCACGCTAAGCGTCGTAAAAGAGATAGGCTTTCCAGAGGCTAGGATCATACTGGCTCAGTGCGCCGTCTATCTAGCCAGCTCACCAAAGTCAAACTCCAGCTACAACGCGATAAATGCCGCCCTAAGATACGTGCAAAGCGAAGAAATTTTAAAGATCCCACCATATCTAAAAAATCACACAAAAGAGAGCAAAGACTACCTTTATCCGCATGATTTTGGCGGCTGGGTCGAGCAAAAATACCTAGAAAAACCGCTCGTTTTTTACAAAAGCAAGGGCATAGGCTTTGAAAAAACGCTAAATGAGTGGCTAGAAAAGATAAGATCAAAGGGCTAAATTTAGGCCTTACTCTTTCGAAATTTTAAAGGTACGCGCATGAACGAGCAAAATTTAGAATATATAGCAAATTTAAAGATAAAAAACGTGCCATGGGATAGACTAAGCTGCAGCTACGGCACGGCGGAGCTTTTTGCGCAAATTTTAAACACACTTACAAAGGCTGTAAAAAAGAGCAAATTTGATGAAAAAGAGCTTAGCGGGCTGCTTGATGAGATCTTTGGTGAGTGTGAATATCAAGAGACATTTTGGCACGCAACGCCCTTTGCGCTCGTTTTTTTGGTGCGAATTTATAAAAGTGCGCTAGGCGAAAAAGGCGAAGCAGCTAAATTTATCTCACGTAAGCTTGAAGAGTTTTTTAAATTTATGCTTGAAATTTGCGAAAAAATAGAACAGATGGATCATGCAAAGCCACTTGCAAAAATGGAGCAAATGCTAGAGCCAAAGTATCTTGAGATCGTGGATCAAGACGAGCTAAACTATGACGATAGGCTATTTTACAGCTTTTACTACTATTCACGCATGGTTTTGCAGGGCGCTTTTGTAAAAATTTAGTTCGGCCATGATTTTTTAGCTATTAATTTAAATTTTATATTTATTCAAATATACTTCTTAGATCCAAATCAATCACGAAAGTTAAAAAAATGCCTACAAATTTTGCTGAAATTTTAAATAACTGCGTTGAAAGTATAAATTCATTTCTTTGGGGTCCATACTTCCTCATCGCCCTACTTTGTGGCACTGGACTATTTTTCACCATTAGACTTGGCTTTGTTCAGATTTTTAAATTTAAGATGGGTTTAGGCAAGCTTTTTGGAAATTTCTCACTTCACGGCGAGGCTGCTGGCAAGGCTGGTATGAGCTCGTTTCAAGCAGTAGCAACCGCTATCGCGGCGCAAGTTGGCACGGGCAACCTCGTGGGTGCGACGACAGCGCTTATCATGGGTGGCCCTGGAGCCATTTTTTGGATGTGGTGCGCAGCCTTTTTGGGCATGGCTACAAATTTTGCTGAAATTTGCCTCGCTCAAATTTACCGCACCAAAGACGACAGCGGTCATACGATAGGCGGTCCAGCCTTTTACATAAGCCGCGGATTAAAGGGCAAATGGGCGAAATTTCTAGCTGGATTTTTCGCTATCGCTATCATCATCGCACTTGGCTTTATCGGCAACATGGTTCAAGCAAACTCCATATCAGACGGCTTTAGCGGCGCTTTTGGCATACCGCAGTGGCTAACAGGGGCGTTTTTGGCTCTCATTTGCGCGCTAATTTTCATAGGCGGCGTAAAGGCGATCGCAAGGGTCGCTGAAAAGATCGTGCCACTAATGGCGCTACTTTATATCGTTGTTGGCGTGGTTATCATCGCTTTAAATTTTCATCAAATCCCAGAGGCGATCTCACTAATATTTAAAGCTGCGTTTGACCCTTCGGCTGCTTGGGGTGGGGCAACTGGCGCTAGCATCGCAGCTGCTATGAGATACGGCATCGCAAGGGGACTTTTTAGCAACGAAGCTGGCATGGGCTCAACTCCACACGCACACGCTGCTGCAAACGTCAAACACCCAGTCGATCAAGCCGTCCTTGGCATAATGAGCGTCTTTATAGACACCTTTGTCATCTTAAATATAACCGTTTTTGTGGTGCTAACCGCAAACGTCATCAGCTTTGAAAACGGCAAGGCAGTCTTTACAGGCATCACCTTGGTGCAAGAGGCGTTTTCGTCGCATATCTTTGGCAAAACTGGCGGTTATAGCTTTGTGGCGATCTGCCTATTTTTCTTCGCATTTACGACGATCATTGGCTGGTACTACTTCGCTGAGATCAACGTTCGCTACCTTTTTGGTGCAAAGGCGGTTAAAATTTTTAAAATTTTAGTTGTTGTTTTTGTCTTTTTAGGCAGCTTGCAAAAGGTTGATTTTGTCTGGAGCTTGGCTGATATGTTTAACGGACTTATGGTTGTGCCAAATTTGATTGCTATAATCCTTCTAAGCCCCGTCGTAGCAAGGCTTTTAAAAGATCACGACGCTGGCAAAGAGTACGACGTAAAAGAGTATTTGAAGTAGATTTAAGAGTGTGTGGAGAGAGGCTCTCCACATTAATTTTATGTTTTATAGGTGGTCAGTTGGAGCTAGATATATAGGCTCTGTCGGTAAATAAAACGTTGATGCTTGAGGCTCTGCGTATTTATTACCGGCTTCATCTACCGATGATGCTTGGACTGTGTACTCAAAATCCCTATTGTTTAAAACGCTACTCTCGACTTTCCAGTTACCATCAGCATCAGCCTTAGCGCTTAGTTCTTCGACCACTTGAGCTGCTTTGCCTAGCCAAGAGTTACCTAAGCCATCATTGTAAAACACATCAGCAGTTTTGATAACCAAATTTATATCAGCGAATGGCTCAGCCTTACCTTCGATAGTTGGTGAAAAGTCATATTGTTTATTGCTATCATACATTGTGTTATAGTGTGACAGGTCAGAAAAGTCATCAGTAGATATTTTTGTGATAGACAAGGTGTTATTGTTTGTATCAATAGTTATCTCTTGCGTGCTTGTAGCTTTTAGCTCTTCGCCGTTTGCAGCTACTTTGCTAGCTTCGATAGTAAATTTATGATCTCCATCAGCTAAAGGTGAAGTTGGTGTATATGACCAGTTGCCATCATTATCAGCAGTTGTCGTGCCAAGTAGTGGTGCATTTTCACCTTCACCATCAAATATACTTATAGTAGCGTTTGAAGTAGCCTTACCTACCAAAGTTGGAGTGTTATCATTTGTGATATGCAGACCTGTTCTTTGTGAATTTTCATGCTCTAAGATATTGCCCTCGATGTCAAGGTTGCTGCTTACTGCCTGATCTGTATTTCCAGTCACTACGTTATCATCAACTGCTGTGACAGTTACTTCTAGTGGCTGTGGCAATATATTGTTATATGCATTATCTATCGCAGCCGCAAGTGTATCAAGACTAAAGCCCTCCTCGCTTGCGCCACCACTTACATTTGTAAAAGCCTCTGCGCTAGCGTTTGCTTGAGAGCTTAGATCGCCAAAATTTGCATTTACGTTTGACTCATGACCACCATTTGCAAAGCCAGCAGCGCCAAGGCTAACACCATTCGAGCTTACTCCTCCTGCTGATTGAGTACCGCCAGCTGCAGTCTCTTCAAGATCAGAGATATCTTTACCATTTAGTAGTTGCTCTTGTAGCGATGCTATCTCTTTGCCAGTCTCATCGCTAGCATTTTCATTTTGAGTTTGCGCAGCTTGCACCTCGACCTTTACACCGTCTTGCTCTTTTATGACCTCATTGTCATAGATCACGTCGCCAGCTTTTAGAGTTCTTTGATTTCCATTAGCATCAACTGCGACGATGGCATCCGTGCCGATTATTGATTTTATTAATCCTTTAACTTTACTCATAACATTTCCTTTTTATGTTTTTAGTTTTTATGCTGCAATTATAAGTAAATATTTTAGTTCTTTACTATTGTACTTTGGTACAGTTGTGACATTTTAGAAATATGAAGTTATAAATTTTTTAGTTAAATTTAGTAATAGCTTGCCGTATTTTAGGGATTTAGTTTAAAATTTAAAAATGGTATAGTTACAAAAAAATATTTTTAAATTTTATTTTTTGGATTTTACGTTTTGGGGAAGTTTATATAGAAATGGTGGCCCCGAATGGACTCGAACCATCGACCACTACCATGTCAAGGTAGTGCTCTACCAACTGAGCTACGGGACCAAAGATTTGGGATTATATTTTATTTTCCATTTTATTTAGCTTAATTGCCATTTTCTTTAAAATTTAACTTTATAAAACTAGTCTATATTTTAGTACTCTAAAATATTATTAATGCAGATTTAATCAAACAAGGACTATAATTTTATAAAAATAAGTTTAAATAAAAATATTAGTTTTTCATTGAAATTTGATGTTTATAAAATCTTAATAGAAAGGAAAAGGGTATGAATAAGCTTAAATTCATCGCTATTTTTGCCTGTTTATTTTCGCTTCATCTCTTTGGTGCCGATATACCAAAGGGCGATCTAAACGTCACAAAAGTAGTAGTCTCTGATGAGCTAAGAGCCAAATATAAGATCAAACCTCATCATGAACACCTAAGCTTTGACTGCGTTGATTGTCACCAAAACCAGGGCGATGATCCTAGCAAATTTAAAGCGATCGGCGACGCTGGCTGCCTATCCTGTCACAAGAGCAAAAAGCTCTTAGCCCAGAGGCTAAAATTTATGGATACTCTAAAGGCAAATCCTCACAACTCTGTTCACGATGGTCCGACTTTGTACTGCGACGAGTGCCACAACGAGCACAAACCATCTACAAACATGTGCGCTGAGTGCCATGAACACGAGGTGCCACAATGGATGAACGGAGTAACACCATGAAAATTTCAAAAAAATTACTAGCGCTTATAATCTTCATAAGCGGAATTGTTGGATTTTTAGTCGTTCTGCCAGTTCATTACGCGCTTGATGAGACGAGTGGGGATAAATTCTGCATCGTTTGCCACGAGATGGACCCTATGGTCATCGCCTACAATGACGACGTCCACAGCGGAAACGGCAAAACAGGCATCAAAGCAAGATGCGTGGATTGTCACATACCGCATGACAACATCGCAAAATACGCCCTAACAAAGGCGAAAAACGGCATTTTAGAGGGCTGGGTGCATTTCTTTGGCGATCCTAGCGCAATTGACTGGCACAAAAACCTCAAAAACCGCGAGCATTTCGTCTTTGACAACGGCTGCACAAGCTGCCACACAAACGTGATAGATAGCAACAACACCTCAGCGCAAGCTCAAAAGATGCACGCTCACTACAAAAAGCTCCTTGACACCCCTAAAGAGCTAAAATGTGTAAGCTGCCACTATGACGCAGGTCACAGCGCTGGCTTTAGAAACTATCTTGAGTATTGGAAGCCGTCATATAAAATTTATGATAAAAAGATGATCGAAAAGAGGATCGAAACTAAGCAAAAATTCTTCAAAGATGAGTATAAACCTACAAAAGACGAAGAGGAATTTTTAAAACAAAAGGCTGAAAAAGACGCCAAAAAACCAGCTGGTGGTTTAGCTGGCTGATGAAGAAGATCTTGCTGCTCTCAAGCGACTTTGAGCAAAATGTCATCCTAAATGCATCGCTTTACCGCTTTGGGTTTAGGATGATGCAGCTAAAAAGCGCCAGCGAAGTCATCAAAGACTTTGAGCGCGGCAATGGATAAAGAAATTTAAACCTTGATCTGGTTAAATTTATAAGAGGTAGCCAAAACATCACTCCCATTATGCTTTTGCAGGGCGTTAGCGTCCCTAGCGTTTTTAAGAGGATTTACTACGCTAGGGTTAATGATTTTATCATTAAGCCATTTAGTTTTTATTTCATGTTTTTAGGCTTTGCAAGGTGCTTTTAGGCTCTAAATTTGAGCTAAATCTTTGACAAAAACTCCCAGTGTATAAGAAAATCTGATTTGACAAAAAAGAGAGCGAGCTACTTGAAATTTTATGCAAAAACTCGCCCCACGTCGTCACTTACAACGAGATAGATCACCGCCTATATAAAAACGAAACCTTATCGCAAGACCGCACAAGATCGCTCGTGCGAGAGATAAGAGCTAAGATACCAACTATCTGCCTAAAAACCGTGCGAGGCACTGGATATAAGGTGGAGCGAGGGGGGGGGTTAGTCAAATTTAGATATTATTTGAAGCTAAATTTCTATACTTTTGGATCAAATTTGCTTTAATTTGCAAAAACTTTTGTCTTGTTTGGCTATTTTATTGCAACGATTTTTACAGCAGCTTTGATAAATTTACCTTGCCAAAGCACCGCCTTTTTTCTCTTAGCAGTTTGCCGTATTCGTATATCTCGTCAAATTTCTTACATAAAGCCATATCGTTTTTGCTATAGCAATTTTTGAAATTTGTCAAGCAATAGCCAACTGACCTTTAAAACAGCTTGTGATCGCTAATCATAACGGCTTTTTTGTGTGGATTTGTGGCGGCATTGCACCATCAAGAAAGAATTTTATAAATTTATAGCAAGAGCTGGCGTTACACCAACTCTCTTATGCTTTTTGTTAGCTCCAAGCTCGCTTCGATCTCGGCGCGTTTTGCCATGACGCTTTCTATATTTATGCTTAAATTTAGCCCATTTTCATCGCCAAATTTCTTTAGCTTGCACCAAATTTCTTTGATGATCTCGCAGCTACTAGCTAGGTAGTCAGAGCTGAAATTTAGCCTCTCTTCGACCGAGTTTGGCACGCTCACTCCGAGCCATTTGATAAATTCAAGTGTTTTTGCATTGCCCGCTGTGCTAAATGTAAGAAATATCGGCTCGCTTATCTTTGCAGCCGCGCAATCCTCTAAAAATTTACGCGCTAGCTGTGCGTCAAATATCGCTTGCGATATGAAAAATTTAGCTCCAGCTGCGATCTTTTCACGCATCCTTTGTGGCTCATCGCCCTTTTTGCCGTGACGCTCTGCGATACAGACACCGCCAACCGCCAAGTCCCCAAATTCCCCAGCGATCTCGTAGGCGCGAGCTAAATTTAGCCTCACTTTTTGCGTACTTGAAGTTGCCCCCACTAGCACGTTTAAATTTGAGCTTTGAGCCTTAAGCGCTGCGCGAAATTCATCCTCGCCGTATCCGCTAGCCACGCGGTAAAATATGCTAGGTGTTGCGACGTTTAGGTACTTTTTGTAGTAAATTTCTGGGCTTAGCGTCCCACTAAACTCAAATGTCCTCTCGCTATCATTTCTCTCACTCTCGTCTTGCACCTCGTAAAGCACGAGCCCGTCGGCCTTGATATCATTTATCCGCCCCGTCCAGCGCTCTGAGATCTCACGTAGCTTTGCCTCTTCAAATTCAGCCTTTGGCGGCGTGAGGCCATATAGCACGAGCCCTTTTTCTTTATTTAAAATTTTTTCTTTTAGCATTTTCTCACTTTTGAACTAGATCAGCCCTCATCACCACGCCAACAGAATTTTTTGACGACATGCAGACAAACTCGTCTTTTAGGTATTTCGCGTCGGCTCGCCAAAAGCTTACGATATTTGCCACGTCGGCATTTTGCTTTTTAGCAGCTATCATATATCTTTTTATGACGGCGACAAAAGCCTCTTGGCAATAGCCCTTTATATCTCCGCTATCAGTGATAAATCTTTGAACCTTTACATTTGCCTTTATTACGCTTTTATTTTGGTCGTTTGAGCCAAACTCAAGCCTCACATTTTCAAAGCCTGCTAGCTCTTTTTTGGCAGCTTCTAAATTTAAAGCCTCACTGATACTATAGATATTTGTTTGCTTGTACGCACCTTTGTTGAGTGGTATAGAGTGGCGTCCAGAACTACATCCGGACGCAAATATAACTAATATTACAAATAGAAAAATCCTTTTCATTTTTCAAATCCTTTTTAATTAAATTTTATAGACCTCTTACGATCTTGACAGCTTCTACCATGTTTTTAAGGCTCGGCTCGACCTCTTCCCATTTTCTAGTTTTTAGGCCGCAGTCAGGGTTGATCCAGAGTTGCTCTTTTGGCAAGACTTCAAGCAGGGCTTTGATCTGAGCGACGATCTCCTCGACACTTGGCACGCGTGGGCTGTGGATGTCGTAAACGCCAGGTCCAACCTCTTGTTTGTAGCCAACGGCTTTGAAAATTTTAAGTAGCTCGTTGCCACTTCTTGCAGTCTCAATACTGATAACATCAGCATCCATTGCCTCGATAGTTTTAATAATATCGTTAAATTCAGAGTAGCACATATGCGTGTGGATCTGAGTTTTTGCCTCAGCCGAGCTTACTGAAAGCTTGAAGCAATCAACCGCAAATTTCTCATAAGCTGGGATATTTTCAGCTCTTAGCGGATAGCCCTCTTTAAACGCTGCCTCATCGACTTGGATCACTCTGATGCCTGCAGCTTGAAGGTCTGCGATCTCGTCATAGATACAAAGTGCGAGCTGTTTTGCCACCTCGCTTCTTGGAAGATCATCACGCACAAAGCTCCAGTTTAGCATAGTCACAGGACCTGTTAGCATGCCCTTCATTACGTGTTTTGTGATACTTTGAGCGTATTTCATCCACTTAACAGTCATAGGCTCTGGGCGGCTTACGTCACCAAAGAGAAGTGGTGGCTTGACGCAGCGGCTGCCGTAGCTTTGCACCCAGCCATTTTGACTAAATGCATATCCGCTGATCTGCTCGCCAAAGTACTCGACCATGTCGTTTCTCTCTGGCTCACCGTGTACTAGCACGTCTAGGCCGATATCTTCTTGGAATTTCACGCAGTGATCGATATATTTTTTGATGCCTGCTTCATAAGCGGCCGCGTCAATCTCGCCTTTTTTGAAATTTTGGCGAAGTACGCGAAGATCAACCGTTTGAGGGAAGCTACCTATCGTTGTTGTTGGCAATATGCCGTAGTTTAGGGTTTCGCGTTGAATTTTGATGCGGTCTTCAAATTTCTCGTCACGCTCAAATTTGCTTAAATTTTTGATGCGTTCTTGAACGCTTTCAGAGTGGATGAGCTTTGAAGTGGCGCGAGTTTTAACTGCATTTTTATTCTCTTCGTAAATTTTTGACTCAGCCTCATTTAGCTTCTCGCCGTTTGCTAGTTTTGTGATGATCTTGATCTCATCAAGCTTCTCAACCGCAAAACTTAGCCAGCTTTTGATCTCTGGGTTTAAATTCTCTTCATATTTTAATGTATAAGGCACATGTAGAAGTGAGCATGAAGTGCCGATGTAAAAGTCTTTGCCGCCTATTTTTTCTGAAATTTCACGAACAAGTTTTACCTTCTCGTCGATGTTGCTTTTCCAGATATTTCTGCCGTCGATCACGCCAGCAAATAGCGTTAAATGGCTATTTTTGATAGTCTCAAGTACTTCGAAATTTCTCTTGCCGTGGATGAAGTCAAGTGCGATACCATAAATTTTAGTTTTAGCCACTTCGCTAACTGCCTTGATCGCATGCTCAAAATATGTCGCAAATACGATTTTAACATTGTTTGCAACGCCTGTTAGCTCGTTATAAACCTTTGTGATAAGTGGTAAAAGGTCGCTTTCGTTTTTGTCAGTTACAAAGATCGGCTCGTCAAACTGCACTAAAATTTCATCATCAAGCTTAGAAATTTGCTCAAGTAGCTTTTTGTACTCGCCTACAAGCGCGTCAAGGTGCTTAAATGGGCAGCTGCCGTCAGTCGTCTTTGAAAGAGCCAAAAATGTGATAGGGCCGATCAAATTTACCTTGCCTTTTACGCCGTTAGCCTTCGCCTCTTTGTATTCATTTAAAATTTTGTCCGCTTTTAGGCTAAATTTGCTCTCGCTGCTAAGCTCTGGCACGATATAGTGGTAGTTTGTGTTAAACCACTTTGTCATCTCCATCGCAACGCCATTTTTGTTGCCTCTTGAGCAAGCAAAATATTGCTCCAAGCCGCTTAAATTTGCAAATCTTGGAGGTGTAGCGCCAAAAGCGATGATGTTATCGAGCATTAGGTCGTAAAATGAAAAATCATTAACGCTAATAGCTGAAATGCCAGCGTCTTGTTGATATTTCCAGTGTCTTTGGCGAAGCGTCTTTGCAGTCTCTTGCAAATTCTCTTCACTAAAGCCCTCTTTACCAGCCCAAAAGCCCTCTAATGCGCGCTTCAACTCTCTTTTCTCTCCGATTCTTGGAAAACCTAAAACATAACTTTTTATCATTTTTATCCTTTTTAAATTTCTATTTTTTAATTAAAACTGCGCAAGGCGCAGCCACCTTGAACGTGCAGTGGGGTAGGTGGGGGGTTTGGGGGCGGAAGGGGCGACGTTTTGCGTCGCAAGCTCGCAACTGCAAGCAGACCGTAAGCAGAAACCCCTTCTGCCACCAAAAGCCAAATTTTCACTATCACGGCTCAAACAATAAATTTAATCACCTCAAACGAGGTGGATGACACCCGCTTCTTCTTAAACTAAAGTAAAATTTATAAAAAACCCTGCTAAAAAGATCCTTGCCAAATTTCAAGCATTGCTTAGCTTTGCTATTAAAAATGCAGTTACAATGCAGCGGACCTGCTAGCAAAAATGGATTTATCTCAATGTGAAAAAATGTAAAATCATTTAAAAATTTGCGTGTTTTTTGAAAATCGCTGATATGTTTTTTGCCGAGATTAATGAGCTTTACGCATGGGACAAGGCATCAGCGTTTTTCCTTTGTAGTGAATTTTTGTCGCATTATAAACGCTCTTTGCCAAATTTTTGTTTAAAGATTGGGCGCTACTAAATTTCACGCCCAGAATATTTAGTCTTTTTTGCCTTTATTTAGGGATTTTAGCTTAGCATCCATATCAGCTGTAAGCATAGTAAAGACCTTATTTGTAAGCTCCTGTGTTAGATCTTTAGCCTCTTGCATTGTCTTTTGGCTAAATTCATTTAAGAGTTTGTCCGCTTTTTTCTTATCTTTTTTATAAAGTTTTACGTACTCATCTTCAAATTTAGCCTGTTTTACTGCCAACTCTTTTTCAAATTTAGCGTATGCCTCTTTAACCACTGGCGAATACTTCTCATAATCAGTCATCACAAGGGTTTGAAGCTTTCTATAAACCCAGTAAATCGAAGTGTCATCAGCATCGTATGAACCATCAGAGTAACCTTTTATAAAGCCATCAAGCCCCTCGTAATACGGCAAATAAACGCTAAGATCAGCCATGCCAAGAGCGACGTAGGTCACGCGGCCGATCTCTTTTGGTAGCCAAGGGCGCACCTGCATGACGTGAGACTCGTATGTTCTAAAGACGCTTATAGCGCGGTAGATGTTTTTCTTATCTTCATCTTTGCTAGCGTAGTTATCAAACGCAGTGCCGTCGTAGTGGGCTCTCATCGCAGCTTTTAGATCTTCAATACTTAGTTTTTTCTCTGGTTTTAAAAATACTGGGAATTTCTGACCATCGGCGAAGTCTTGTTTTAGGCTTGGGTTAAACATACTTTGAACCCAGCAAACACGTGGGTAGTTGTAAGTCACATCTCTCTCATCGTCCCTTGTATAGGCCTTTGTAAAGTTAAATTCGCCATCTTTTGCAGGGTCATAAGTCTTGTTGTCAATCGCAAATTTGATGACATCTTTTGCGCCCATGAAATTTGGATCATTCTCTTTGTAAGCGTGAAGTCTGCCTTGGTTTGCAGTGACGAAATACTCATCTTGTGGGATCTTTGAAGCGATCCATTTGTGGCCTGTGCCTGTCTCAAAGTACCAAAGCTCATTTGCATCGACAAATACCACGCCAAAGCCCTCGCCAGCGCCTTTTGTCTCCACTATCTCGCCAAGAAGCTTAACGCCCTCTTTTGCACTCTTCATACGTGGCAAAAGTACGTCTGGGATGTCATCTTCTGTGATGCCGGTCTCTTCGTTGTATGGATCAACTTTTAAAAGCTCATCTTTTGCATAGATAGTCTCAGTGCCGCTTAGTCCAACGCCAGCCTCGTTGTAGCCGACTGCTCCGTGAAGTTTTGTGTGTGAATTTGCGATAGTTGTGTATCTCATGCCATCTTTTGGGAGCGGATATGTAAAGTCATTTGCACCGTCATGTGCCTTTGAGCTGTGCATGCCAGTTTGGTTTTTCGTAGCTGGATGTATCAAAAAGACTTGAGCCTTTATAGCTTTGCTATCAGCGCTTCTAGCCACTAACATAGAGCCGTCATTTGAAGCTTTATCTCCTACTAAAATGGTAGTGCATGCCAAGCTACTTGTGCCTAAAATCGCACTCATAGCGACGATTGATGCGAGAATTTTCCCTTTCATTTTTACTCCTTTAGTAAAATAAATTTCTTATATGTGATTATATGCCAAATTTAATAATTTAATTATAAATTTTAAAATTCTTTTAAGTTTAATGTAAATTTATTGCAAATTTTGTCTAAGTGAAATTTAAATTTTCTAAAGGATTTTTCGCTATAATCCAAAACTTACGCACTTGCGTATAAAATTTCAAAAAGGATTAGCATGCCAAAGATGAAAACCGTTCGCGGTGCTGCTAAGCGCTTTAAAGTAGGTAAAAATAAGATAAAAAGAGGCTCTGCTTTTAGAAGCCACATCTTAACAAAAAAACCTACTAAGCGTATGAGAGATTTGCGTGGCCCAAAATACGTGGACAGCACAAATGTCCCAGCCGTTCGCAAAATGCTCGGCGTATAAGCAGCTGTAGATTTAAGTTTTTGACAAAAAAGTCATTCAAACTCCCCCAAATTTAGGGGCAAGACTCACTTTGTGAGCGCCAATTTGTAAAAGGATAAATATGGCAAGAGTAAAAACAGGCGTAGTTAGAAGAAGACGCCATAAGAAAGTTTTAAAGCTAGCACGTGGCTTTTTCAGTGCTAGACATAAACACTTTAGAAAAGCTAAAGAGCAACTAGAGAGAAGTTTAGTTTACGCATACCGCGACAGACGCCAGAAAAAACGTGATTTCAGACGTTTATGGATCGTTCGTATCAACGCAGCTTGCAGACTAAACGACATTAGCTATTCAAGATTTATCAACGGCTTAAACAAAGCTAAGATCGAACTTGATAGAAAAATTTTAGCTGATCTGGCTATGAATGACGCGAAGGCATTTGCGGCACTTGCAAAACAAGCAAAAGATGCTTTGAAATAACACCTTTTCTCCGCTTCGGCGGAGATCTTCTTTTTTATACACTTTAAAATTTAATAACAAAAACTCTATAAAACTCTTTGTTTTAATTTACTACCCGCGACTTTTACAAACTGCTAGTCAAATTTAACTACCCACAGCCAAAAAAACTAAATTTCGATACTCGTATCAAAGCAGTGTTTCACCGCTCCGCTAAATAAGATTTTGCCGCTTTCTAGCCTAAGTCCAAGCTCTTCGCCGCTTTTTGGATAGACTTTTAGACATTGCGCTGCGTTTAAATTTAAAGTAGCACCGTAAAAGCAAGCCGCCATGCCAGTGCCACAAGCTAGCGTCTCGTCCTCCACGCCTCTTTCATAAGTTCTCACCTTTAAAACGCCGCCCTCAAATTTGGCTAAATTTACATTTGCATTGTATTTTTGACGAAGTGCCCTGCACTCTTTGACGTCAAATTCATCTAAATTTTGCGTGAAATTTACAAGATGAGGCACGCCAGTATCATAAAAATACCAAGTTTTGCCACCTTCATTTAGCGGTTCGCTTAAAATTTTTGGACTTGTTAGCACGACCTCAACGCGCTCATCTTTCACGCTTGCCATCACCTCGCCGCTACCAGTTAGCAGAGCAAATTCGTTTGAACTTACAAGACCGTTTAGATAGGCATATCTAGCAGCCGCGCGCGAGCCGTTGCCACACATCGCAGCGTAGCTTCCGTCACTGTTGTAAAACTCCCATTTCACGCCCTTTTCGTAAGGTAAAAGCACGATGAGCCCATCAGCTCCCACGCCGTTTGTTCGGCTGCAAATTTGCCTTGCAAGCTCGCTTCTATCCTTGCCTAAAAATGTATGAAATATGACAAAATCGTTGCCGCTAGCGTTATATTTTGAGACTTGCATGAGCCATCCTTTTATTTTTTGCGTGATTTTACTAAAATTTAGATAAGAGTTATTAGTGATTTTAAAGGAGTCACTTTGAAAAGCTACATCTTAAATTTAGAAAAAGAGTTTTCTTTGATAGAAAATGGCTTTAAAGAGCAAGAAAGAAGGGCTTTGGCTGACTATAAAGCAAAGGGAGCTGCGCACTGCAAAGAGCTTGCATACCTAGCATACGGCTCGAAGCTCTATCAAGTGCGGATGTACGCCGTTTTTCTCTTTGGACACCTATCGGATCGTGAAGAAATTTTGGCATTTATGAGAGATGAAGTTTCAAAAGATGAAAACTGGCGAGTTCAAGAAATTTTAGCAAAGGCGTTTGATGAGTTTTGTAAAAAAGTAGGCTACGAGCAGGCACTTTTTGCCATCGATGAGTGGCTAAAAAATGGCAACGCAAATGCAAAAAGAGCCGTAAGCGAGGGGCTTAGGATATGGACAAATAGGCCCTATTTTAAAGATAACCCAGATGAGGCCATTAGGCGGCTTGCCAGCCTAAAAGAAGACGAGAGCGAGTATCTTAGAAAGTCGGTCGGCAATGCCTTAAAAGATATAAGCAAGAAATTTCCAAATTTAGTAAAAGCTGAGCTTGATAGCTGGGATTTGGGTAGTAAAGAGACCATGCAAACATATAAATTTGCTAGTAAATTTATCAAGAAATAGCGCAAATTTGCTTTAAAAATTTCTCTAGCTCCAGCTTTAAATTCTCCCTGTCATTGCTATTATCGATAACAAATTTTGCCATTTCTCTCTTTTGCTCGATGTCCATCTGAAGCTCTACTCTAGCTTTTGCCTCATTTAAGCTTAGTCTATTTCGGCTAATTAGACGGCTTAGCAAAAGCTCTTTTGGAGCGTAGATCACGGCTACATTTTTAAACTCAGCGTAACGCTCCCTTTTTTCAAAAAATAGCGGAATATCAACAAAATAAACCTGCCCCAAGCGCTCAAGCTGCAAGGCCTTTGATAAAATTTCAGCTTTTATCTTTGGGTGCAAAATTTGCTCTAAATTTTTAAGCTTTTTTGGCTCACGAAAGACGATAGCGCCCAGTTTTTTGCGATCTATCTTACCAGTCTCATCTAAAATTTGCTCGCCAAAAGCATTTACTATCTCACATTTGCAAATTTCAAGCTGTTCGTGCGCGATGAGGTCCGCATCTATCACGCTAAAACCTCGCTCTTTTAGTAAATTTACAACCGTGCTTTTACCGCTAGCGATCGAGCCTGTGATGACGTAGGCGTTTGGAAATTTCTGCAAACTCGCTCCATTTTTGAAAATTGATAACAATTTTAGCAACTTTTGGCTAAAGTTTTAAAAAATAACCAAAAGGGTGAAAATGATAAGTTATAAAGATGCCGGAGTCGATATAGATGCTGGAAATAGCTTTGTTGAGGCGATCAAGCCTTTCGTAAAATCTACGCAAACACCAAACGTCATAGGCGGCATCGGATCATTTTCAGGTGCGGTCAGACTGCCAAGCGGATATAAAAATCCAGCCATTTTAGGTGCGACCGACGGCGTTGGCACGAAGCTTCGCCTAGCTATCGACGCTAAGAAATTTGACGGCGTGGGCGAAGATCTAGTCGCTATGTGCGTAAATGACCTCATCTGCAACTTCGCCACACCACTCTTTTTCCTCGACTACTACGCGACCGCAAAGCTTGAGATAGAGAGCGCCAAAGAGGTGGTAAAAAGCATCGCAAATGGCTGCAAAAAGGCGCAGTGCGCGCTGATCGGCGGTGAGACAGCCGAGATGCCGTCGATGTATGAAAAGGGTGACTTTGACCTTGCTGGATTTGCCGTGGGTATCGCTGAGGCTGACGAGATCGATAGGAGCAAATTTGTAAAATCTGGTGACGTTTTAGTCGCACTTCCAAGTAGCGGCCTGCACTCAAATGGCTTTTCGCTTGCAAGAAAAGTGGTAAGCGAACTCGGGCTAAAATTTGATGAAAAAGTGGGCGATAAGAAACTCATCGACGTGCTTATTGAGCCAACTAGAATTTACGTGAGCGACTTTTTAAGATTAAAAGATAAGATCACAGCGATGGCACATATAACAGGTGGTGGCATAGTTGAAAACTTGCCTCGCGTCTTCCCTGCTGGACTTGGCGCGAAGGTGCAAAAAAGCGCTATAAAAACGCCTGAAATTTTTAAAATCCTCGCGCAAAAAGTAGAAGATAACGAGATGATGAGGACATTTAACATGGGCGTTGGCATGATCCTTGTTGTACCTAAAGAAAACGTAGATGCTGTGCTAGCAAATAGCGATGGCTACGTGATCGGCGAAGTAGTAAGTGGCAAAGGTGTTGAGCTAGTTTGATGCAAGAATTTCTGCTAAGATCAAAAATCTTAGCGTTCATATAGGCTGTTTTGGTGTGCTAAAAAGCGAGATAAAAAAGCTTGATATTTATAAGCACTGGTGCGAGGTCCCGCGCGTTTATACTGTGCTTTTCGTCACGCATGATAACAACTAGAAATTTAGCCAAATTTTTATAAATACAGGAAATTGACTTGGCAAAACAAAAGGCAAAAATCGCACCTATCTGGGCTAGAGTAAAGGCCTCTATCATCGATCTTTTTATCATCGGTATGCCGATATTTTACATCAGCACATATCTCGTTCTTGGCGGTAAAGAGGCCTTTTTAAACAACCAGCTTGCTATCTTTGTGGTAAATAGCATCATCTCATTTATAATGTGCCTCTTTTTTAGCATAAAGGCGCAAACTCCAGGCTACAAAGCGCAAGAAATTTATCTTATAAATTTACAAACTGGCAAAAAACTAAGCCTTTTTCACGCGATCTTGCGTCAAATTTGCTTTGCATTTGCTGGCTTTAGCGTCATCGGACTTTGCCTTTGCTTTTTTAGAAAAGACAAGCTAAATTTACACGACATCATAACCCACTCAGCCGCCGTGCAAAAAGCAGCTTAAATTTACTTTGCTCCGTGCCAAAGTAGGCGGTTTTTGCCTAGTTTTGTATTGATACTCTCTTTTATAATCTCACAAATATACTCTTTTGAAAGCCCTATGGCCTCCTCCAAGCTCTTGCCCTTTGCAAGGTAGCAAGCAAGCGCCGTTGAGAAAGTACAACCAGTGCCGCTCATCACAAGCGGACTAGCAAGTGGAGTTTTGAAATTTTGCAGCGAGCCATCTTTTCTATAAAGCGTATCTATGCTGCTATCCTCACTTACATGTTTTTTCACGATGATATCGCAAGGCAGATCTTTGAAATTCCCTTCAAAAAGGACATTTGCCTCATCTAAATTTGGCGTGGCCACGGTGGCAAGCTTCATTAGCTCTTTTAGCTTCTCTACTGCGCTATCTTTTATGAGCTTGTGGCCGCTCTTTGAGACGCAGACTGGATCAAGCACGATCTTGCACTTTTGGGTGAGCAAAAACTCATGCACCACGTCCATTATCTCCTCGCTAAAGAGCATGCCGATCTTTATGGCATCAAAGCTAAATTCATCCGCAAGCGTGCTAAGTTCGTCTTTAACAAAGCTAGGCTCAAGACAAACTACGCTTTTTATCGCGTCTGTAGTCTCAGCAACTAACGAAGTAACCGCCGTTGCGCTGTAACAATTTAACCTAGCGCATGTCTTTATATCAGCTTGAAGTCCTGCTGTGCCGCTATTGCAAGAGCCTGCAATGATTAAAATTTTCTTCATCGTTTTCCTTTTGTAAATTTTGGCTTATTATAAGGGATATTAGTTAATTTTTAGGATAAGAAATTTGAACCAAGAGGCTCAAATTTTATGAAAGTTTATTTAAGTCGTTATCGATCTCGATATATATCGTAGTTACGTCAAAATTTGCATGCTCGTAAGAGTTATCTACTTTTAGCTCATTTGAGTCAGATAAAATCTCATCATTTGCGCTATGTTTATGCGCTAAATTTTCACTGCTCTCAAGGCTATTTGAGCTATTTTCAGCCTCATTTGGCTGCGTTTTTGCAAACATATCTTCTACTTTTTCATTCATCTGATCAAGTATCTCAGCGTAGTTTTCTCCAAGAAGCGCTCTAAAGAGTGCATCAGTGTCGATGCTATTTTCAGCGCTAGTATCAGCACTTACCACGCTACTATCAAGCCATATCGTGTCATATCCATTTAGAGATATGTCGCTACCATCCACTGCTGTGATAGTCACGCTAGCACTTTGGCTCTCGCCTTTTATACTCTCACCTATATAAACCTCATCACCTACGTTTAGAACCCTTACACGGTCGTTTTTATCTATCGCTACAACATCAGATGTGACGCTTTTTACCTTGCCGGCTACAGCTGCCATCTTTATTCCTTACTTTTATTTTTGATTTATTCTAGTGTTTTTTATTAAATTTGTATATTGTACTTTGGTACAAAGATGGTTTTTAAAGGCGTTTTTGGGAGTAAAAATAGAAATTTAAAAGAAGAAATTTGGGCTAAAAAGCCCAAATTTTATACAAGTTGTTTATTTATATCGTTATCGACATCTATGTAGATAGTTGTCGGAGTAGCTGAGCTTGTTTGACCCTCGTATCTTGTATATCCAGCTTGGACACCACTTTGATCTGTAGCCTCAGTAAATCCTTTTAATGAAACGCTATCTTTGTTGTCGCCACTTATTTTTAAGATAGTATTTACATCATCAGTGATGCTAAATACATTATCCGCTTTTAAATTTAGTAGCTTAACAGCTTGGTTGTCATTGCCATGCTCATCCATGCCAAGTTGGATCTCTTCAAAACTCTTGATCGCGTTATTCAAGCCTTTGTTGTCTATCTTATCAAAGTCGATAGTGCCATCCTTTGCCACTGGGCGCATGATAAGCGTATCTGTACCAGTGCCACCATCTAGGCTTTGAGATAGAGCTGCTCTTGGATTATCAAAGGTAAATACAACCTTATCATTGCCAGCGCCAGCATTTACTAGATCGCCTTTGTTCATGCCAGTATAGCCGCTTCTGCCAGCGTCGATGTAGTCGTTGCCACTTCCTGTGGTTATGACGTCGTTGTTGTCACCAGTGATGATTACGTTGTTGCCGTTGCCTGTGTGAATTTCATTTTCACCGCGTCCTGCATGTATGACGTTATCGCCGTTTCCAACGTTGATGATGTCGTTGCCTTCACTTGTTGTGATGACATTGTTATTGTTGTTATTTTCTGCATCTACTGTTGTATTTTTAGCGATATCAGAAATTTGTAGATAGACATCACTTGCTTTTACTTCGCCGTTAAATACTGCTTCGAAATTTCCATTGTCATCAAGCGTTACAGAATTTGCAGTTATGATGTGTCCATCAGCACCTCTTAGCGTGATGCTATCTTTTAGAGCTATGCCTTTTACTGCCTCTTCAAAGTGTTGTTTTAGTGTGTAGCTTGCGCCAACTCCATTTTCACTTAAATTTCCACTCCATGTGGTTTTATCTGTAGCTGCATCGTAGCTTAAATTTGAGTCTTTTATCGTTGCAGCTGTTGCGTCGATCGTAAATTTAATAGAGTTGTAAAGTAGCTCATCTCCACCTTGATATTTACCATCGATAGAAATTTTATAAACGCCATCAGCCATTTTGCCAGCGGGATCAAGTCTGTTGTTATAGCCTGTAAGTCTATTGTAGTGATCAGGCGTTACATTGCCTATTGGTTTTTCTATCGCTTGAGATAATAGATCTTTTGAAACACCTTTATCAACGTTAGTTGCTACAAATCTAACATCGCCAGTGCCCCATGATATGCCTCTACCACTATTTAAAAACTCACTTACAGTTTGATTATTGCTAGCATTGCCAGCTGTTGCATCTTCTGGGATCACAGCTCTTAGGTATGGTATAGCGTCGTTTGAAACGATCCTTGAGCCATCAGCTCTAAAGCCACTCTCACTCATATCCATAGTACCCCACAACTTCTCAGCCGAGCGGTTGTTTGCATTTGTAGTTGTATCATTGCCGTTTTCAAACTGTGTCATAGTTGGAACTAAAATTTCATTTACATGAGTATATTTTGTACCAGCTTTATCAGTCATCTCAACTTCGATCTTATCGCCTAGTTTTATCTTGTGATCGTACTCAAAGCTTAGCACACCATTAGTTGGCTTAGTTGTGCCAACAGAGATTACGTTAGTATTTCCATCAGCTGTTACTATTTTTATACTCTCGATCTTATCGCCATCCTCATAGTTTTTGAGGTTAAAATTGATCGTATGGTGTTGCCCCTCTTCGTCATTTTCGATGATCTTGATGTTTTCTATAGTAACTGGCGTCTTATCAACTACAAATTCGCTAACTATCGTGCTCTTGTCGCCATTTGAAAAGACAGCAGTTGCTTTGATGTTATAGCTACCATCCTCTAAATTATCAGATGTGACTTCAAATTTACCATTTGCAAATTCGCTTTGGCTAAGCTCTTTTGTAAAGACTTCATGTCCATTTTTATCAAGCACAGTGATGATCGCTTTAGTTGCGCTGCTATCTATGCTGCCCGTAAATGTCGGAGTCTTGTCGCTTAGTACTGGTAGTGGTGCATTAGATGAAAATTTATCAGTTTGAGCGATGTCATCTGTTGTATATTTATAATATTTAGTTGCATCGTTTATGCCTGTATTTGTATTTGCACTTACATTGCTTGCGTCATTATCTATAGCGTCTATTAGGTCTGTATTAGCGACATTTAGCTTAGTTGATGATGCCTGCGCCTCGTTGCCTACAAGGTCGCTAACCTTAGCTGTGTATGTCGCTTTTGGATCGCTTGTTTTAAACTCAACTTCATATTTGCCATCTATCACTTTAGCCGTATGGCTCTCGCCGGTGCTTGATGTGACAGTTACGATCTGTCCATCTTCTACATTATCCACAGTTCCTGTGATCTTTTGAGTTACTTTATAGACATTTCTTGTTACTGTATCTACGTAGCTGTCAAAGTCGGTTGAATTTAGTTTTATGCCACTTGCCTCTGAGCCAAGTATGCTCTCAGGTCCGCCATCTTTTGAAACTGTTAGTTTTAACTTGCCCCAGTAGATATAGTTTGCATAGCTCATATCAAAGTCATAGTACCCTGCTTTATCAACGTGTAAAGTTGTAACTGTGGCTCTATTTCCCGAGTGGATAGTGTCATAATCAACCATAGTAACACCATCAATCTTAAATCTCACGCTATCATCAGTATTTTTTGCGTCAAATTTATAGTCCCCTGGCTCAAGATACATAGTGCCTTTTAAATTTACCATCGCACCAGCTGTCGTGTTTTTGCCATTAGGAGCATCTCTTAGGATATGGATATCGCTACCTTTTGCGTTGTCGATGAAGTACTCAAGTGCTTTGAAATTTGGAGCTACCCACTCACTATTTGGAGTTACTACATTACCATCAAGATCGATCTTGCCGACCATATTATGAGCACCGTCTAGTCCTGAGACTGTTCCAGCATCATTATCAGTGTTATCTCTATCGCCACCTTTGCCTTGTTGGAAATTTAGCTCTTTTGCTTTAAAGCTTGCCCAAGGCTTAGTGTTGTTCATATAGTATTCGACAAAGTCATTTTGCTTCTTACCGTTATGAGCGTATTCTGTATTATTAAAAGCATAAGGTCTTAGCTCAGTACCGCTTACGCCTGGCTCGTAGATGTGGTTAAACCAGAAATTTCCTTTTAGTCCCTCGCTCATCTCAGACTCTTTAACAAGGCTCATCTCAGTTTCAACGTTTATAGTTATTTTTGCAACTGTATCAAGTACAAAGCTACCACTATCTGTTGCAGTATTGCCGTCTCTTCCAGTAGCTACTATTTTTACTTCATAATTGCCATCATGATTGCCATTTACACTTAACTCGTTAGTTGTAAATTTAAATTTACCATCAGTATAGTCGCTTGGATTTAGAGTTTTTGTAAAGACTTCGTGTCCGTTCTTGTCAAGCACGCTAACAACCGCTCTTACAGCAGTAGGCTCAACTGTGCCACTTATGGTTGGAGTAGCGTCATTTGTGCGAGGTACGCTTGGTGCGTCTAGGCTATAATCGCCAGTTATAGTGCCAAAATCATCAGTTAAAGTTTTGATATCAACACTGATTGGAGGTATGACTGGCGCAACAGGAGTTGCATTGCCTGCGTCATTGCCATCGTTGTAGCCGCCGATTGAGTTTTCTGGAGTTTGAAAGACTCTGTTTGAATCAGGTAAATTTCTATAATCATCAGTAATGTTTGAGTAGTGACCACCCTCTTCAAAGCTTGCAGCACCTAAGCTTACGCCATCTCCACCAGCTCCAGCTGCTGCGTTACCACCAGCTGCTGTCTCTTCAAGATCTGTGATGTTTGCACCATCAAGAAGTGCTTTTTGTATAGCGCTTACATCAGCTACGCTATCGTCACCAAAGCTCTCATTGTGAGCTACGCTCTTGTCTAAATTTAGGGTATCTTTTCCGATGATCGCAATGTCTTTGCCATCGTTTGCAGTTATGACTACTTTTGAGTCAATATCAGTTGTCTGTATAGTCTCACCAAGAAAAATTTCATCGCCTACTTTTAATACTCTTTGTGTGCCGTCCTTTGCAGTTGCGATTACACTTGATCCTTGTGAGATGCTTTTTATAACGCCTATCCTTGTTGCCATTTTACTTCCTTATTTAAAATTTTGAACGTATTTTAATATATTGAAAAAGATTTGTAAATTGTACTATGGTACAACTAAGATATACCCACTCTCGCTGATGTTTTTAAATTTCACGCCAAGCTCGCGTTTTAGGCGAAGCACGACATTTTGTATCGCAGCCTTGCTCACCTCGGTGCTATCATAGACAAATTCCTCTATCATCTCGTAGGTGACAAGCTTGTTTAGGTTGTAAGCAAATAGCCAAAATATCTTATTTTGCAAAAAGCTAAGGTATAGCTCGCTGCCGTTTTTATAAATTTTCTCTCTTTTTAAATTTATACTCACCTCATCGCTTAAGCGCACTAGCTTCTCATCTCGCTCAAAGCTTAGGCTTATCAACATCGATCTAAGATCCTTTATATCGATAGGTTTTTTTAAAAACAAGGTCGCCCCCTGCTCATAGCTCTTGATCAAATTTTCATCGCTATCATACGAGGTAAAGACGATAAATTTCTGATGAGGCTTTAGCTTTTTTATCTCATTCATCATCTCAAAGCCATTTAGCACTGGCATGTGAATGTCGCTCATCACGATGTCAAAGCCCTGTTTTTTAAATTTCTCCAGCCCATCTTGCCCATCTTTTGCGCCAACTACCTGACCACAGTATGGCTTAAGCCCAGTGATGATGAGCTCCCTTGCCATCTCGTCATCTTCAGCTACTAAGATAGATACTTTTTTTAAAATTTCTAGTGCCTCTTGCATCTTTTAACCCTTTAAATTCTTCTCAAAGCTTAGCTCAAAAATCGTTGGCTTTAGGTTGTGCGCAAGCGTGATGTCACCATTTAGCTTCTCGCGCGCGAGCTTTTTAGCAAAGTAAAGTCCTATGCCATTTCCTTGTTTTTTAGTCGTGTTTAGCCATGTAAAAATTTTCTTACTCATCTCGTAGCTCACGCCGCCACCATTATCATAAACGCCGATGTAGCACTTATCTTCAAAGCTTCTAAATTTAAGCTCTATGACGCGTTTTAGCGGCTCATCTTTGTAGCTTTCAACTAGTGAGTCCTTTGCGTTGTGGATTAGGATTAGCAAAATTTGCTGGATGATGTTTTCTATTTGGCAGACCTTCATCTCTTCAAATCCGCTAAATTTCACGCTTACGTTTGCACGGCTAAGCTCTGTGTGCATAAGTGTTATTAAATTTCTAACGCTTGTTTGGATGTCAAATTCGCTCACATTTTCAGCGCTTTTGTAAAAATTTCTAAAAATTTCGATTGTTTTTGAAAGTAGTTCGATCGAGCTTTGCCCTTTTTTTAATAAATTTAAAAGCTCCTCATCGCTTAGCTTGCCCTCTTTTTTTAGCATTATCGCCGAGCTTAGCATAAGTTTTAGCGAATTTACTGGCTGGATGAACTGATGACTTATGCCACTTATGAGCTCTCCAGCCTCGCTCATCTTGGCTCTGTGCGATAGCAAGGTCTCGTACTCGTCTTGCACCTTTTTTATCTTGTTATACATGAAGTTGTGCAGGCTGTTTGCCAAAAATGCAAGTGCCACAAAGGCGAATAGTAAATTTAGGGCGTTTTTTAGCGCCTCTCTTGTCATGGCTAAAATTTCTTCTTCGTTGTTTGTGCCAGCTCCGATAAACCAGTTCATCGTCGGTATCTCGGCTACTTGGATCAAATTTTGCCCTATCTTTAGGCTAGTGATGTCCTCATCTTTTAAAAATAGCTCCTTAAATTTCTCCTCTATCTCTCTTTTAAGCGTCGCATCGGCCATCGATGTGAGGATCTCGCCGCTGTGAGTTACTAAAAATGAGTAAGAATTTGGCGCAAGGCTAAAGTTTTTGATGCTATCAAAGATAGTGCCTATGCGCACGACGCCGCAAAGTGCCGCCTCAAATTTCGCGTCTTTTTCAACTGGCACGCATAAATTTAAAGTAGAGTCATTTAAAATTTTGTGATTTTGCATGAAATTTACGCTTGGGGCATTTGTATTTTTTGTCTCGACATACCAGATAAGCCCCGCTCGCTCACGCTTTGACATCACCTCTTCTGAGATCTTTTGCCCATCTACAAAGATCTCGCCATCCTCTCTTAGAAGCTGCATGAGATCAAATTCTTTCGCATTTTCTTTAAAGAGCTTTATGAAATTTGCCACCCTAGTATCGTCATCAATGATATTAGAGTTTTGGATAAATTTTGACGCACGGATGAGCGAATTTAAGCGCTCATCAAGCCAAATTTGAAAGTTGCTAACGATGTTTTTACTAACTGCGATGTTGTTTTTATCAGATAGTTCGATGATCTTTTCTTTTGCATTGTTGTAGCTGTTTAGCCCAAGGAGCATGACAAAGAGACTGGCGATCAAGATGATCGCGTAAATTTTAATATTTTGTGATTTTAGATTAATACGCATAGGCGGCAGTATATCTAAAGTTGACCCAAATTTGGGCCAACTAGAATTTCAAATATGACAATAGTTTTGAGATAAACATAGCGGCAAGCACTATGAAGCAAACGCCAAAACCAAGCAGCGTACAATCAGCCATCGACATAAATTTAGACGACGGCACAAGATACCAGCCGTCTGCATAAAGATCGACTATGCTCTTTTGCAAATCGCTTAGCACCGCTCCATCAGGCACCATAGGGCTGTCATATCCGCAGTCACCCGTCGGCATAAACCAGTCTGGCGCCCACTTCTCAAGCGGCAGACCAAATGGATAGTGCGGCTCAGTCGAGCAGCCCTGCACGCCAAAAGGATCATCGCCATGCACCGCGTCGTGGATTTTGGCTAGCTTTACGCTATACATTATGCCCTGCACCGCTCCCCAAAAGGCAAAGACGTAGCCAACTAGAGCAAAGAGCAAATTTTTTGGATTTATGATAGCGATCACGCCGCCAAGTGCCATACACAAAAAGGCAAAACGTATATAGACGCACTGCTCGCAAGGAGGCATATAAGCGTAGTTTTGAAAGAGCGAGTGCGCGATAACGACAAGCGCAACGCTCACAAAGACTAAAAGCGCCCAAGGAAAGCGTGAGTCTTGAAATTTAGCCATTTTTTCTACAAATTTCATAGGGTTGCCTTATTTTTTAAGGAGCTCTTCTATGAGTGCTGCTAGGCTATCTATCGAGCTTATTGACTTTGTCATGATAAGGTATTTGCCGTTTACGACAAATGCTGGCACGCCCTGAATTTTAGCCACGTCGTAGCTCTCGTCCCAAATTTTTAAAAGCTCGGCTACTTTTGGATTAGCCAGCTCTTTTTCGTAGTCTGCTTTGCTAACGCCAGCTGCGTCAAGTCCAGTCTTTAAAAAGCCCTCAACGTCTTTTCCGTCGCCCCAGCGCTCTTTTTTGTCGTGGTAAGCTTTGTAGTAGGCAAATTTAGCCTTTTTAAATAGTGAATTTTCATCAAGCAAGCTCACTCCCTTTGCCTCGTCCATAACGATTAAAACGGCAAAAACCTTGCTCGCAACCTCGCCGTATTCGCCCTTTGTCTTTAGGTGAAATGGCTCGTATTTTAGTCCAGGAATTTTCTCAACTACCTTTGGAGTGACGCTCTTGTCGTACTTATAGCAAAATGGGCAAGCATAGCTAAATACCTTAACTAGCGTATTTTGTCCCACACTTAGTGGCTTTTCAAGCTTGACGTAGTCCTCGCCCTCGCTAAATGCACTAGCGCTGATCGCACCAGCTACTGCAACTGCAAAGATAGCCTTGCTAAATTTAGATAGAAAACTCATAATATTCTCCTTTGGATGATTTATTTTGAGTTATTCTACAACCAAGCTCAACCGCACTTTTAACGCTAGAATAAATTTTGGCTGAAATTTAAAAAAAAGAATTCGTTCAAATTTTACCAGTACCTCTATCGCCAAATATTATTAGTTGCTCATAAATGGCGAAGATAACGAGGTTGAATACGCTATTTAATAAATTTTAAATATATTTTTAAATTTTAAGCTATTATTAATCTTAGCGTGAAATTTATGTTATAAAGATTTACTACAATTACACACAAAGTAAATCATTTTTGTTATTCCTTTTACTGATTTAAGCCTTGGTTTTTGCCAAGGCTTTTCTAAATTTTATAAGCTTTATGAGTAGAGTTTATAAAATTTATCTAAAGGAGATGTTATGAAAAAGACTTTGAGTTGTGTTGCACTAGCCTCTGTGCTTTGCTCGAGCGCTTTTGCGATAGGCGGTCCAAGCGGAGCTAAACTTGACTACGCTATCACTGGGCAGATCGGCGAAGTAGTGGTAAATCCATACGACACAGCGCCACTTACAGCAGTTATCAAAAATGGCGGCTACACACTAAGCAACGCTAAGGTCACTATCGTGCCAAAACAAGGTGGTCAAACTATAAGCTACAAAGTGGCTGACAAGCATCTTCGCACACATGGCGGCATCCCAGTTTTTGGTATGTATCCTGACTATCAAAACACCGTTGAGGTCGAGTACGACAAGAGCTACAAGGGCAAGACTGAGCATATAAAAGAGAGCTATAAAATTTACGCTCCAGCTATCTACCTAGAGAGCGCTGGCACGCCAAATCAAAAGGGCGCGCTATTTGACAAGATCGAGGTTACTAAGCCAGCAAGCGCTAAATTTGCAAATCGCCTCTACTATGTAAATAACTTTGTAAATAAAACAGGCAAGGGCACAAAAGTCGTTTGGAACAACCCAGCCGGCGGTGCGATCGAGTGGAACTACAGCCCAAATAACTTCATCCTTGATACAAAAGGCGAGGTTAGATGGTATCTTGAGCCAAGTAAAATTTACGACCTAAAACAGCCATTTCACGCTGGCGTCATGATGGGCTTTAAGCAAAATGACGATGGCGCTATGACTTGGGGTTACGGTCAAAGATACGCAAAATACGACATCATGGGTAGAGAAATTTTCAACCGCGAGCTACCAGCTAGCTACAACGACTTCTCCCACTCAATGGACGTAGCACAAAACGGACACTACTTCTTGCGCGTGGCAAATGCCGACTACAAAAGGGCTGATGGCAAAAATGTAAGAACAGTACGCGATGTGATCGTTGAGCTTGACAGAGATGGCAACGTAGTTGATGACTTTAGACTATATGAAATCCTCGATCCTTACCGCGACATCGTGCTAAAAACGCTTGATCAAGGCGCAGTTTGCTTAAACATCGACGCTAAAAAAGCAGGCCACACAGCAAGCTCTGATGAGCTTCAGTCTATGGATACGCATGATAAATGGGGCGATATCGTAGGAGCAGGTCCAGGACGCAACTGGGCACACGTAAATAGTGTGGATTACGATCCAAGCGACGATAGCATCATCATCTCAAGCCGCCACCAAGACGCAGTTATCAAGATCGGCCGTGACAAACAAGTAAAATGGATCATGGGCGCTCACAAGGGCTGGAGCGATAAATTTAAAGATAAACTACTTCAGCCAGTTGATAGCAAAGGCAACAAGATCGTCTGCGAAGATGAGTACTCAAAATGCCCAGGATACGAGAGCGACAAAGGTGGCTTTGACTGGCAATGGACGCAGCACACAGCATTTAGGATAGATAGCAAGTCTAAAAAAGGCGAAATTTATCTAAGCGTCTTTGACAACGGCGACACAAGGGGCATGGAGCAACCAGCCATCGCTGGTATGAAGTACTCTCGTGCGGTTGTTTATAAGATCGATGAGAACAAAAAGACCGTTGAGCAGATCTGGGAGTACGGCAAAGAGCGCGGTAAAGAGTGGTATAGCTCGGTTACTAGCCTTACGCAGTATCAAGATGACCTTGATAGCGTGATGGTCTATTCAGCCGTTGCTGGCATGCAGTTTGACATCGCAAAAGGTCGCCCAGTAGGACTTCCTAGCCCGCACATAGATGAGTTTGAATGGGGCGCAAAAGAGCCTAGCATCGAGATAAAGATGACAAATGCTATGGGCTATCAAGCGTTTCCATTTAGCTTGCAAAAAGCGTTTGAAAAGTAAAAAATTAATTTAATCACAAATTTCCTCTCTGTCTAGTATGGAGAGGAGATCATCTCCGATATACAGCAAAATTTTTGTTAAATTTTAAAAAATATATATGGAAATCACTCATTTTCTATTACTTTGAAGCCGATAAAAGCCAAATTTATAGCTCTTCAACTACTTTTTTAGCTCCCTATATATAAAAAGCAAGCCAAGTAACGCCATGACAGATCCCACTGGTATATTTAGACCATAAGGGATAACATCTCCTTTTGGCAGACCAAAAATATTTATCGGTGGGGCCGGATCCACTAGGATAGACAGCCCTTCAACAAAAATAACAAAACCTATTAAATAGTTCATTTTACCTCCTTTAATCAGATTACCGTCATACCTTTTATTTTGGAGCATATATAAAATCTGTATAGAAAAATTTATCATCATCTAGAGACACGGTCAAGATTAAAGACCTGAGCCTATTAACTCTATCAGATATGCTGGGTCTCAAAGGACTGATTAGATAGTTACTTTTCTTTTTAAAAGACCTTTCACATGTCTTTACCTTGAATGGGCCAAAGTGATATAAAGGTGTATTCAATAGCCAAACTATACCCCTCATTATCCTAATCGGTAGCTCTTTTTTATGATATTTTTTATATATATCTATAAGGTCGCTCTCTAATAGCCAATACTTCTCATCACTCCACTCAAAATAATCCATAAGACCTGCAACAAATGAGTTCTCATCATAGCATTTTTCATATGCTAAATTTTTATAAAAATACTTCATAAGTCCTCTATGTAATCAAAATCAACACTTCTAATATCGCCATCATATATTCCAAATATGTAGCTACTTATCACCTCCAGTCTCTCTTTTGGGTCAAATTCCAATGATAGATATGGCTTTTTGATAGACTTTTTCTCAAATATAAGCTCTTGAGTACTATGCATAATAAAAACATCCAATATAGACACTATCCCTGCAAACAGTTCTCTTGGAATTTTTACTTCATATTTGTATGTATCATAAATTTCAAGCAGATCTTTTTCTAGTCACCAATATTTATCATCATACCATATGCCGTTAAGAACTATTTGTCCTATAAATGAATCCTTATCAAAATACTTACTTGTTTTTACATTTTTATAAAAATTTTCAAATTTCATCAATCGCCTGCTCCATTTATGTTTTTTAAAAATTTGATTTTCCAAATTTTAAAATATTTATGTTATTAGTTCACAACAAATTTAGGCAAACCACTTAAATAAAGACCAAATTTTATAGCCATTCTTTTTATTATCTCTTCGCTTTCATCTTTGCAATAAACCATATAATAATCGCTCAAAGATGCGATATAGATCAAATTTCAGAAAAATATATACGATATGCAAACTGCACACCAAAAGCATCTCTAAAACTAAGCATTGTAAAAAATCAACACCTTTTACTTTTTTTATACTAGTAGATATTGTCCTTAGTGTAAGATGTGAGCTTTTGCTGAATTTAGAGCTTTCTAAGTAGTCACTAAAATCAAAGTTAACTTTGCATTGTCCTACAAATGTCGCTTATTTTGTTAAAGTAAAAATTTGTCATAGGATTTTTGTTTCCCAGTAATTTTTTGCTGATCTTATAGGCTTTTTTATAATTTTTTAATGCTAATTTATACTCATCTGCTACTTCACAAATAGCTGCAATATTTGCATAACACTTTGCCACGCTAGTACTGCTATCCCCACATATCTTTAAATAAATTTCAAGTGCTTTATTATTAAGCTCAAAAGCTTTTATATAATCTTCTTTTTTCAAAAAAGCGACACCCAGATTATAATATGATACTGCTGTGTCTTGGTGGATTTCTCCTAAGATTTTAATTCTTATTGCAAGAGATTTTTGAAAATTTTTTATAGAATTTTCAAAATCCTTTTTTAGCAAGAACACATTTCCTATATCATTATAAAATTTTGCTACTTCGACATTATTTATTCCAAATAACCTTTTAGAAATTTGTAATCCCTTTTTATAAAATTTGATAGCTGAGCTATATCTACATTCTTCCGTGTATATATTTGCTATTTTTAAGTAAGTAGATAAACTTTTTTCGTCAGATAAAAAATTCACTATTTCTTTTAGCAAATTTAATCTTTCGGTTATATTTTTATTTAATCTCATAAATATATCCTATTTTAATTTTTGGTTTAAAAGTTTTTGTAGCTCTTTTTTATCTACATTATGCTTTCCAGTTTTATCTGCACTATCGAGGCTACTTTCTTTTTGTTTTTCCAGATGTTATTAGAATATTTTTTATTTTGCACTGTCCGTATTATGAATTAAAATTCCAAATTTAGCTTTTTTAGAAAAAAATTTATTTCCTGCTAAATTTGGACCAATACAAATATTATCATTTTTCAATTCCATTGCCTGTGCTTTAATTAAGTCAGATAAAAATATTAAACTTTTTGTATCTCCTTGTATAAAAAAGACATCATCTTCTAGCCAAGTATTTATTTTTATTTTTTCTTTTGAATATTGCTCACATATATTATCTGTTTTCATTTGATGTCTCCTTAGATTGCAAATTAATCAATTTTTGCAATAGATAAATCCAGTTCTGTTTGAAACAACATATCGTATCCGATTTTTCTCAATTCTTTTACTATTTCAAATCTATCATAAAAAAAATTTCTACAAGTATCATATTTACTTTTTTCTTCTTTTGGATACCAAGTCAGATTTTTATTGACTAAAGGATAGTGTTCTAGTGAAAAGCTATGATATTGATTTGGCTCTACTCCTTTTTTGTCTGGATAAAAAAGTAGAGCTTCGCAACCTAAAACCTTGATATTGTTTTCTTCTAGCAAACCTAAAAATGATAAACCATCTTCATAATATAGCCATAATTCGCACTTTGTTATATCTTTTTCTTTATAAATTTTAGGAGATTTGTTGAACCATAAATTTAAATTGTCGATTACCGAATTTATATTATTTGATAAATTTGGGATTACAGAAAATAATGTAATATAACCAGCACGAGCCATACTATCTAATAATAAAAATTTTTCATACATAAAAATATTGTCTTTATCATACGCAGAATTATTTAATCTTGATTTGACTATTTCATAATCATAATTTCTACAAAAATCATACGATAAATCTAACTCTTTATCATTTTTGGCTTTATAGGTATAAGTCTGTATTTCTAAAATTTTTATATCATACTCTTTCAATAAATTAATAAAATTTATTGAATCTTCGTAATAAAGCCATAGTTTATTTTTTCTTATATCACAAATTTCAGGTTTTTTGGGCGATTTATCAAACCAAGAATTTAATATATTAAGAATAGAATTTGCTGTTTTCATTTTGTACTCCTAATGTTTTTAATTCCACTATCAACCTTCCAATCTTTATCATTTAAATCACTAGTTTAAACTATCGTATTTGTAACATTATCGATAACTATATATTGATTGTCATCTACAAAATAAACGGTAGACTTATTACCAGTATTTCGATTTATACTTTCTCCAACTTTAATAGGATTTTGCTTCGCATTTTCTATACTTTTTTCGTTCCAACCTCTTTCTATTGCCTTATTTGCATGTTTTTTGTCTGTAAATTCAAAGTTGCCCAACAATTTATTATCATTATCTGCATAAATCACATTATCCTTAAAATTCTGCTCTTTTCCCTCAATTCCACCAAGATAAGGCTCGTTAAAAGAATTGTCTGTATTTACACCGCCATTTGTTATTTTATCATATTGCTCTGTTTGCGGTGTAGTGAGGATATTATCATTTTTATTTGACTCTTCTTTTTGGAAAATAGTTCCTGGTGAGGTCGAAAATTCATCACTTTTTAACGCAGAACATCTACTATTTTATATTTATCACCACATTTTTCATCTAATTCGTTTAGATAGCTTAGCACCTGCTTTTCATCTAACTTTCCATGCAAATAAGGATTTGCTAGTTTAAAGATCATTTCTTGTATTTTTTTATCTTCAAAACCTATGCCCTCACGGCATTCTATCAAATTTGCCCACTCTTCAAGCTCTAAAAAAGATATCTTTTTATCCAAGCTTCTTTGCAAAATTTCTACTATATCATCTCTTGACATAGAAACGAGCTCAGTTTCGCTATCAAAACCAATCTGGGATAACATGTTTTTTAATGTATCTATATTGTTTTTAAAATGAACCAAGTCTAATAAAATTCCAATTTCGTCATCTATATATTCCGAATTTCTTTTTATCATATAATTTTTGTTTCACCTACTCTTCTTTTGATAACTCATCTCGTATAGTTTTAAACTTTAGCCTATCATCACAAATTTGATTTTTTTCGTTCATGCTTTTACATTCAAAGAAGTCCGGATTAAACCACTCGACAGCATTTTCGTCTTGAGCACCATATTTGGCATTTTCATGTAGTAAGCCATCTCTTTTCATTCTTTCAATATCCATCTCATCTATCCAAAGAGAGTCAGCTACTACTTTAATATCTTGTTTAAGGGTACTATAAGCCTGAGTTATCTTATACTCATATAACTCTTCTTTAGTTTTTATAGTTTTATCTCTTGCATAATCCGATAATGACGTCTTTGCTATTAGAAATTTCTTCTTACCATTTTTGCTATAAAAGGGGCAAGTATATTCAATATTCACATAGGTACTACTGTTAATATTTGTCTTTGCAAGACATAATAAATTTGATAGATACTCATCGCTTAGTTTAATGTATCTATTTGATTTAAGAGAAAAGATCTTGCCATGAGATTTTAAATACTCCATTCTATCTTGTATTCTCTCCTCTTTGCTTGTTGCTTTTATTACATTGCTATGATCAGCATCTTCAGTATAGACACTGATTTTATATTCAAAGTTTTGTCCTATCTTATTTATTATAATTTTTTTTAGCCCTTCTGTATCTAGCCTTACTTTATCTCTTCTTGCTTCTGGTGCATAGGCCTTTAAATTTCTATCATAGCTATATATTACATTTCGTTCATTCACTTGAGGATAGTTATCTGAAAAACAACCAATAAACAAAAAAGCTACAAAAAGAAAAATAAATTTTTTATATTTAAGCATCTTAACCTCTTATCTTTCTTTCTGTTTCATAGTATTTCTCATCAAAAAATTTTTTATTTTTACGTATCTCTTTCCAAAGATGTGATTTTTTGCAGATCTGATATTCTTTTTGGTACTTTGTACAGTCAAATTTATTTGGATCAAACCACTCATAGATTATTTCATCAAATTCATCCCTAGGGTTATATATTCTGTCAAAAAGCAAGCCCTCTTTTTTCATTCTTTGTCTATCCATATTTTTTAATTTTATCGATTTTAAAAATTCACTCATATCATTTTTAAATAGTATTGCCATATCTTCTGCTTTATAGTTTTTATGTTTAACTGGATCAAAAAATAATCTAAAAGTGCCTCCAATAACTAAAGTTGATACAGCACCACTAGTATCGTAATAAAGACAATCAATGCCATAGTTTGAAGAGCCAATTTGAGTTATTGAGCTTATCAAAAAACCTGCTTCGCACTTTATGCCATCAATATATGCAAAGAATCCTTTTTCGTAAGGTTGCCAACCAGTCAAAATATCATAAATACTCCTATCAATGCTTTCTTCTCTATCCTTGCGAATTTCTAACTTACTTCGTGACATCTTTCTTTCTTTATATTTGTAAGTATTGATCTGAAATTCTTCATTGAACATAGACGGCAGATTGCGTTCAAAAACATTTCTGCCATTTTTTTCATCTAGAAAATAATACCAATCAATATCAGCAAAACTGCTTGGAAGCACATAGGTAAAGCTTTCATTTTGAAAAGATGAAAGCATAATACCTGGTTTAAGATGCTTTGTAGTTATATTTGGAATATCATGACAACCGGAAAAGAGCGCAATAAAAGTTATAACAATAAGCTTTATTACTGAAAATTTACACCACATATAGCACCATCTTTTTCATAATCTTGACATACATAAGAACTATGTGGTGAATCATCCATAAATAATTTAGGGATATTTAACACATTTATGCGATCTGCCATATCTGCTTTTTGTCTAACTTTCCATGAAAACAAGGATTTATTGAGTCCGTCCTGTAAATTTAAATTCTATGTTTCTAAATATTTATGGCTACTTATGGCCTATAGCCACATACTGCGCCATATTTTTCATGGTCTTGACATATATATTCTTTTTCTGCGCAAGCCGTAAAAACAAATGCCAACAAAGCAAACATGATTAATTTTTTTATTTCCATTTTATCTCCTCTGATTTTGTTTTAAATAATAACCCATAATACATCTATCTTATCTATTTCAAGATAAAACATCTCAACTATCTCTCCAATAATACGGCGCTGCAACACTGTAAAATCATCATATTTGTCTAAACCCTCAAATAAGATGCCTCTATTTATCGGCGACTTTACTGAAAATGTTTTATTTGAGCTATAAAGTGTAGTATTTGCATCCATACTTATATAGTCGCGATCATATATATCACTTTTATATGTATTATCAAAACTACATCCTGTTATGAAAGCTATTAAGAATGAAATTATTAGTATCTTCACCTTACTACACTCTTTTATGTATAGCCACCATTTTTATCAAATTCTTTGCATATAGTTTGCAGTTGTAATTTTATCTAAAACTGAACCCTATATGGTTTATCAAACAAAAGCCCCTCTTTTCTCATCTTCTCTCTATCCATGCCAAGCTTTATGGTAGAAAATATTGCTTGTATGTCTTGCCTAAATATATTGTGTATATCATTTAAGACTTCCTGCTCTGTTTTGTTGCTATCTGTAAAAGCTTTTGATTTGCGATTAAAACTATATTCATATTGTAGTCTAACCATATTTGTTGGTTTTTTAATGTTTTTTGGCTGATAAAATGAACAATATGTATCATAGTATTGTGTATAAGTCTTTTCACCATCTATTACATTTTGATAAATCTGTCTCAAATCCGCATGGACAAATGTCCTGCATTTAACTCCATCTATATAATCAAGATATGCTTTTTTATATATAGCACTAGTAGTAGTATTGTAAAAACTCTCTTTAGTTTTTGTCTCTTCTTCAAAAATTTTAAGATTTTTTGGATTGAGATATTTTGCAGATTCAAAAGTATGTCCAGGATAAGACTCTGTCGAAATAATAAGCTTTGAAGCCATCATATTTTTTACAGCCCAAGTCAATACCATGCCTTCCCCTACTTTATATACTCCATAAAAAACGCCTATATCCTTATGTATAGGTGCCATCAAAGAGAGCAATCCTTCTTTGGTAGATATTCTTTGATCTACACTCAAAATTTTAGACTCTTTATTGTCATCATCTACACTCGTAACAATGCCGCATCCCGACAAAAATAAGATAATAAATAAAAATCTTATCTGTAGCCACATATTACTTCTCCTTCATTATCCGTCTTCACATATGACTCACATATATATTCACTATGTGGAGAATCATCTGTAAATAATTTTATAGCATTTAAGATGTTTAACCTATCGGTCAAACTAGCATCTTTATTATTTTCACTATTTCCACCAAGCGCCTCTCCAACAAAATCACCTTTTTTAGTATATGAGCCAGAAAATACAAATTGCTCATTTCCTGTCTTGCTATTTGCAAGGTCAATAGTTTTTGACATTTCTTCACGGCTTATTGGCGAGCCAAAGGACACAATAGTATGTTTGCCATTATTAGTATAAAACCCACCATTTCTTACTTTCCATTTTATACCGCTTTTTGCCAAAGCATTTCCCTGTGAATGGTTTGCAAAGTTGCTACCAGCATCGCCTCTGGCACCAACTACATCATTGTAAAAATTGCCAGTTTGCTTAGCTATTCCAGTTGTTCCACCAAATTTATCTACTGCAGATTCTAACAAATCACCCAAAAAACCATAAGATGGATTATAATTAACAGTAAGCTCTACTTTTCCACTCTTAGCATTCCAGAATCCAGTTTGCTGAAGACCATTTTTTATAGCTTCTGCTTCATTATTCATCATACCATTTGTAAAATTTTGAAAGGTTGCTGTTTCTTTGGTAATTTTATACGGATTTTTTGATATGTATAAGTCTTGTTGATCTTTAAATTTCTCCTTATCGGCATCACTAAGAGATTTAAAAAATTTACTATCTTGAATTTTCTCAAAATCTTTTTCAGAGTATTTGTCACTTTCCTTATTAACCACTAAGTATTGTCTGTTAGAATTATCAAAGACACCTGTTAAAACTGGTATGTTAGCCAAAATTCCACCCTTATTTTCTTTTGATGGCATTATGCCAAGACTTATATAATTTAAGCCTTCAAATATATGACCGAATACTTTTTCAATAACGTTATCACCATTTTTGTCAGGTAATGTAGAGGCTATTATATTCATATTTTTATTTAAGTCTTTATATTCTTTAGCTATCTCCCTCCTACCCTCTTTACTAAACACCCTAGCATCTATACTACCATCTACATTTGAGCTTATGCTAGTATTTACTAGATCTTTTGTTAGTTTAGTTGTATCTCTATTTAGTCTTGTTAGATCATCAGAGTTTTCTTTATCTGCTATCTCTATGTTACCACTACCTAGAGTTGCTAGGTTTTTAGATAAGCTGTAGCTTAAATTTCTATGGTTAGATAGATCTATTGATTTAAGACCTGTAAATTTATCTTCTTGATTGTTATTTGATCTGCTATCTTTATTGTTTTTATCTTCTAGGATATAGTTAGCTCCTATACTAAAGTTTGTTCCTTTAGCATAGCTTGTATTTGATAGGTTCTCATAGCTTAGGGTATTTGTTTTTAAATTTAGGTTGTGGTTATCTATAAAGGTATTATCTTTATCATACTCTCCTGCTGCAAGAAGTGATCCTTTTAGATGAGTGTTTTTGCCTAATTATATGATATGTTATTAATTAACTCTAAAATCATGGTGAATTATAGGCTTCTAGCTTTCAATAACTATTGTAACATTTAATAAATCATTGCCATTATCGGTTGAATATTTGGCTGTTTCACGAATGACATCATTAAGCAAGACCAATAAATCATTGGCTATATTTTTATATTTCTGTTTAAATTTATTAAAATTTAAAAAATGTATTGTCATATCATCTCTAATACCAAATTTATTTTTTAAACCATATTGTGAGTTTTCTGATTTTTCTTGCAGATATTCTTCATAGCTCCCCCATTCATCTATTTCTCGATATTCTTCCCATTCTTTATATCTAATCAACCAAAAAAAATCCTTAAAACCATCTGGTCCGAAACGCAATGGCAGGTTTAATTTTTTTGATAAATAGCCATAAACTTTTTCAATTATATTTTTTAGTTTATATTCGCCAAATTTATCAGCATATATTACATCTTTTTCTAGTTCTTCAAAATCAATTTTGACATCTATCATTGTATATCACCAAAAATTTGTTTTATCGTTCCTTGTGGTAATTTGCCAGCTTTGTAAAAAGGAATTCCGCTACTACTATTATTTCTTATAGTATCACCATAATGAGTATTTGTATAATAGTAACTGCCATCACTACCAACAACAATTCTATGAACATTATTGTCATTTACTATCGGTTTTACCCTATACTCTTTATAAAGAATTGATTTTCCATTAGCCATAGTTGGCAAATCTAATTAGTCTATCCATATAATCAGAATTTTGCTCTTTTGTATATCTTATATCAACAGCTAATCGTCTAGTTTGTAAATGCACCAATCTTTATCCAATTTTAATTTATCCAAATCCACAAAAATTTTATCCGAATTTGATGCAATATTTTCTTGACTTTCATATGCTAAAACATATTTCTTTGACAGCACAAATGATTTTGGATAATCTATTCTAATTGCTTTTTCATCGATTTTATATTCGTTAAAATCTGCGATAATCAAACTACTAATATATCCTATATTATCCTGATCATTGTCTGTTATTTCACCATTATATATAAACAATAGTTTAATAGTAAAATTTTCCAACGCTACATATAACGCACGCATATTTTGTGTAATTTCACCTTGTAGTGCTCTTTTGGTTGACAATAGAATTTTGGTGTCCATAATTAATCCTTATCAATTTTAATTTGGTTTGCTAGGCGCTATTTGCGCACCATTTTACTATAATGAACTATCCCTAAAAAATCAAAAACTGTCACTTTTGTCACCCCATTCTACTATTAAATCCAAATAGATGAAATCTATATTTTTATAAAAATCATTTTTGTTTTTTTAATAAAACATCCACCAATAATTTTTCATTTTTTAATATGCCTAGCACTATTTGACAATTGTTATCCTTTCAATATTGTAACTACCATCATTTAATCTAGTGAAATAAAAATATTTTTGGTAGTCCATTTAGATATAAAACCAACTCCTATATAACTGTTCATAATACCTACTCGCTTATAAATTTTTCATACTCATTTGGCACTTGTGGATTTTCGTTAAATAAAAGCGGCATATATTTATAAATATCAACCATTAAAATTTCTTGATATACATTATCTAGTTGCCAATCTATCGTATCATATTGTATAGCTGGGTCTTTTACATTTTCTATAACCAAATCCCCGTTTTTTACACCAAAATTTATTATTTCATTTAGTTCATCTAATGAATAATTCCATTCGTTATGAAATAGATTATAAATTCTACTTATTATCGCATCTTCTTCAATAGTTGAAGATAAAAATTCTATTAAATCGTCTTTTTTCATTTTTGCCTACTTTAACGGAATATGAACAATTTCACTACCGATTGTTACTTTAAGATACGGATTACCGTGAATATCATCCTTTGGATTTTTATATCCTTGATTTAATTCAAACGAACCACCTTTACCATCATAATATCTCACGCCTTCTCCTTTTTTAAGTGGTTTCTTGGTCCAGCTCTGTAACTCCTTGCCATAAAATTTCTCCATTATCATCTATTTCGATTTCTATATTTTTGTATTTATTATAAATTTTTGGATATAAAACTTCTTTTAGATATTTTTCTCCATTTTTTGTTATGCATATCCAAGGCATATATGCAAGCCAAGTACAAGGATGTCGCCACATATCTTTAAAAAGAAATTTAATATTTTCGTATTCATCTTTATCAAATCCGCTTTTATAAATTTTCTTGTTATAAAAATAATTATTTCTAAAATAAATCCATTTTTCATAAAGCGTCATGTCTAAATCTATTTTGGATAAGTTTGTATCAAAATCTGTTCCTAGTTCATCTAAATTACCATCTTCTATACCAAAATCAATAAAACCAGCCAAAAATAGTTGCCCCATAACAGCATAAAATTCACTTGCGTAAGTCGCATTGGGAGAATTTTCACCAAATTTCTTATCTAATTCTTCGTGTATATAATAATTTCGAGATATATCTGGTTCATAGAAATAGCATAATTCCAAAATTGCTAGTTCAAAATATTCTAAAATATCAATTTTTGTAATATTTGGAATTTGAATTAAAAATTTTAAAAAGGTGTCATCATCGTCTAATCCAAAATTTCTAATCAATTCAACATCATCATTAAAAGACCAACCATCACTATCACTTTTTATTATCTTGTATTTCATTTTACTCCTTATAATGAATTTTACTAATTCCGCCATTTTATCAGATGACACATCCCACAATTTATAACCTTGAAATTTTTCAGGTCCACCATCAATAGAAGATATAGCCAAATATCATTCCGTTTAAATAAAGATAAAAAACCTACTTCTTCATATGTTGGTTTTCGTCCTAGCTTTTTAGAAAAAATATTTTACGTCCAACCACGTAAAAAATTAACATAATTTAAAAATGACCAGTCATATACTTCCATGATTTGTTATTTGCTAAACAACTTACTATCTATCAAGTAATTATTTAAATTTAAGCTAGGCTACATTTTTTTACACCTTCAAAATTTATAACTTCACTTATTCTTTTTGAGTTATTTTCATCTTTTAACTTTCGATAACTACTGTAATATTTAAAAAATCATTATTATTTTTATCACAGTAATTTAACATTTCACTTTTCACATCGCTGATGAAATTCAATAATTTATTTGCTAATTCGTTATGTTCTTTGTAAAATTTATTAAAATTTATAAAAATTAACTTTAAATTATCCCTAACGCCTTGTTTATTTTTAACTCCACATTTATTATCTTCTTCTTTTATCATTAAAAATTCATCATAGCTAGCCCAGCCGTCTTCTGGTTTAAATTCTTGCAATTCCTTAAAATGTAAATATTGATAGAATTCTTTAAATGTATCCCAATTATGAGTTGGAGGTAAATTTAATTTTAGCGATAAAAAATATAGCATCTTTTCTTTTATATTTTCTGGAATACGATTGCCATAAGTATAGTTCAATTCTCTAATCTTATCAATTTCATCAAAATCAATTCTAACTTCTATCATTTAATACCTCCAAACATTTTATTTATCGTTTCTTTAGGCAATACACCAACTCTATAAAAAGGGATACCATTTCCATTTTGTCTACAATGGTTGTTTGAGTAATAATATGTTCCGTCGCTTCTGGCTACTATTCTATGAACATTTTTTTATTTTATCTACACTTACCCCATGCTTTTTATATTGCTACTACAGAAGTCAAAAAATAAATTTATCTCTTTAGCTTTCGCTTTTTATTTCTAGGCTTTGATCTAAACAGCGGCTCTATCTTTGGTTTTGGTCTTGTTTCATAGTGTGTGTTATAGCATTTTAGCAGCTCTTGTCCGCACTTTTCACATGTAGTTTCACCTATATGATAAAATTTCATGCAGTCAGGGCACCACATGCCAACTAGTCTTTGTACGACTGGTGGCTCTTTTCTTAGGGCCATCCAAAAACCATAAATACCTAAGAGCAAAAAACCGAGTGCTGGCAACAAATACAAATTTCTAGTATCGTCAAATTTAAAAAATTTCTCACCAACTTTTACGTTTTTATGTATCAGCATAGAGATGCAGTCAAGCCAGCACATAAATCCTATGAAGCCCCAGACCATGCGACCAAACATATTTTATTTTCCACCCACAAACATCATCAAACTCCAAAGTCCAGCAAATGCCAATATCCACATTATAAAATTTGACCATTTATCTTTTTCATCTTTGAGGTATTTGGTTTTGTATTTATTCTTGACATAGTATTTTTTTAAATTTCCGCCACATTGCCTGCATTTCTTACTACCCAATGGATAAAATTCTCTACATTTTTTGCACCACATGTATTTTAAATTTGGCTTTTCGTTTTTATATGATCTAAAAGCCATCCAAAAACCATAAATACCTAACAGTAAAAAACCAAGTGCTGGCAAAAGATATAAATAGCCAGCATCGTCAAATTTAAAAAACTTCTCACCTATTTTTACATTTTTGTTAGCTAGCATAGAGATACAGTAAAGTAGACACATAAATCCAATAAAAGACCAGCCTATGCGTTTAAACATCTTATTTATCCTTGCTTTAACCGTATATGATTTATAAACTCAGCAACATTATTTTCTACAACATACCAGATGTATATATAGTATAAAAGCAGTCTTTATCTATATTATGATATTTTTCTATGTAATCAATTGCTTTTTTAGCAGAATACTCATGTAGATCATATGTATATTCTTCAGAATTAAAGCTCCAATTGTCATAAGTATATTCAGCTGCTTGCCCATCATACTTTATTACATCACCACCGACAATAACTTGCCCCTTGGCTTTCAGTACCGCGATCTTCTTTATAGCATTTTCGTAGTCGTAAGCAATTTCACATATATTGCTAAAAAAGAATTCCTCTATTTTTATCACATCATTTATTAAATTCATACTATTTTTCCTTTATTTTAAAAAATCTATGATTAACCGTATTATCAGGCTCTATTATATACTCAAACACTCCATCGTGATTTTTGTAGCTACCTTGAATTTCAATCTTTACTCTCTTAATCCCATCATTACCGATAATTTCCGATTTTTTGCCATATTTAGCAAAAGCATCTACTGCATTTGGAAACGAATGAAAGTAATCACTTTTGTTTGACATTTGGGTCAAAACTTTTTTTGTATAACTTATATTTTCTAATGGGTTTTTTAGCGCAGTATTTTTAAAAAGGCCAAATGCACTTTTTGAAAAAATAGGCGCTGGCAAGAATGATAAGCTTCCATCCTCTAGCCCCACACTCTTATCAGGCGTATAACCGCTGTTATTATACTGCTCTTTTGTAGCAGTAAAGTAATCTTGTTTAGTAAATTCCTCTTTATATATCTCTAAAAGATTTTTCTTTAGAATTTACTAGCAGATATGCTTTAGCGTTATTTATATCTCCTTGATTAAATTTATAAAATTTCTCATTGTAATTTATTACACTTATTTCATCATTTTCATCTCTTACTTCAAATTTCTCTTTTGAAGCAAAATCATTATATGAACCTTTATCTATTAGCACACTAGCAGCAGTATATTTGATTTTAACAGCCTGCTCTTTAGAGATATTGTTTTTAGCAGCATAATCATCTGCCATAGAGTTTATAAAGTCTATCTCTCTTTGATGAAGCTGTCTATTATAAGTATCTGCACTTGTAGTTATTTTATAGCCTGTGTTTGCTCCTTCATCGCCATTAGCTATGCCTCCAGCTATTATGCCTATTAGCTGAGATGCTAGTAGGCGTTTGTTATTATAGGCTTCTATCTCTTTAGCGCTCATATTTGATGTATCTTTATGTAGTGCAGAAGAGATTGCTTCATTTACAGCCCCACTTAATGCACCAGCTGCAACGTTTTCATGAGATAGCTTTGCTGATAGTGCTCCTACGGCTGAGTGAAGAGCTATCTTACCTAGACCTGATTCTTTAAATAATTGGTTAGAGTTTATATTTGCTTCATTGCTTGAGTAGCTTCCTACTGCCTTGTAAGCATTATCTGTTGCTTTAGAGATTAAATTTGATAGTAGTGCATCTTTAAAGTTTGTTTTATAGATGGCAGAGTTTATTGCTGCGTTTGATGTAGAGCTTAGTAGGTCTGCATAAGAGAAAGTATAAGTTGGTGTGCTTATGATATTGGTATTACTTAGAGTGCTTATGCTTGATATGTAGTTACTAACATATGAGCCTACCCCTGCACTAATAGCTGATTTAGCTAGGGATGATGCATCAAATTTTACCTTACCATGAGATAAGAGGTTGTTTGTTAGTTGGACTGTTGAGTTTGCTATGACAGCTGTTGTCATAGCTGATATGGCTAAACCTGCGGTTGAGCTAGCTGCTGCTGCACTACCTAGAACACCTGCTGCTACCGCACCACCAGCTCCTGCTGTTAGAAATGTAACGATGGCTGTTATTATTAGCGCTCCCATTCCACTAAGAGTAGTTGTCTTATCTTCCCACTCTTTAGAATCTAAAACTGCTTTTACTTGTTTTATCGTCTCTTCGTCTATTGGAGTATCTGAGTTTGATCTTAACTCTCTTATAACTCCCTCTTTAAATTCCTCTGAGTTTAAAGAGTCATTTATCGCTTTAAAGGTTGTGGCATCTAGCTTATTAGTTATATCCTTGCCATTTAGTGTAAATTTGTCTTTTACCTTGATGATAGCTGGTATCTCTATCTCTTCTATCTTGCCTTTTGTCTTTACAGTAGCTATTAAAACTCCTGCGTTGTTACTTAGACTTGTATTTACAGATGTGCTCTTTGATGAGACTAAATTTAAAAGCTTTGTATTTACATCTACATTAGTAGCCTCTATGACAGAAGCTAGAGCGTTTATGGTATTTGAGCTTAGGCTTATATCTTTTGCTAATAGTGTGCTTGTAGCAAGGTTATAGTTTGAGCTACTCTCTTCACCATTTGACTTTATTAGATCACCAAAGCCTGAGTCTTTAAATTTAGATGAGTTCTCTAAGCTATATGAGGCTGGGAGTAAATTTATATTATCAGCTTTTATATCTAGGCTATCATCTGCGCTGATATTTGAGCCTGAGAGTTGGGGCTTATTAATAATAATTTAAAAGTTTATTTTAACGCAAATCATCTACTATTTCGTATTTGTCGCCACATTTTTCATATAAAATTTTTCTAAGCTCATTGATTTTTTGTATATATTTTGCTTCGAATTTTGGACTAGCAAAGCCCTTATAGCTAAATTCTTTTTCATTGTTTATAAAAAGACTATTGTATTGCTTCATAATTTCCGTCGAGAGCCTTTTTATATCTGGGCAAGATAACAGTTCGTCTGGGAGTTTGCTATCCCAAGATGTTTCATCTTCTTGCTCTACCCATGTTCCGCCATTTATGTTTTCACCAAATTCATCATATATCCAAAATACGCTATCACATGCGAATTCTGTTTGTAAAACTATTTTTAACTTTTTATTCACTCCAAACTCTTTTTTGAACTATCCTGCAAGATTATTGATTTTTTACCAAAAACCACTCATCTTTTTTTACACCAAATTCAAATTCTGCTTGTCCAAAGGCATCTTCTAAAGTCTCATGATATGTATCTGCCTGCTCTTCTCCAAATTTGTCAAGATAAAGCAAATAATATCCTTCATTGTCACTATACTTTACGATACTTAGTGCAAATGGCTTTGGCAAAAGAGTGCTGCCAGAATAGTGAATTGTTTTTGGTGTCTGCCCTAATTGCGCATTGTCCTTTAAATAAATCTTATAAAGTTCTCTCATTTTTGACTATCCCCAATAATTTCTACAGCCGTATTTTCTATTATTTTTCCACCACTTTAAGTATAAAATTTAGCCTATCAATGCTTGTCATCGCTTCAAATTTACCCTCATCTAGTTTTATATAGCACCATCTTAAAAATAGTAAATGCAAGGAAGTAAATTTATTGGTTTTTACCAATACTATATTATTAAATTTTATGCTCGGCTATCAATTTAGCATCTTCATCAAAGTCATTAATGGAATAACCTAATAAATTTAGTAAACTTACAGAACTTATAATTATCTTATTCCAAATTTCTGGCATTTCATATAAATCTGTATCCGTATTATTATTTTTACAAATAGTATCAAGTTTATTTTTATATTCTTTTATAGCTAGGAGCTCATTATTATCAAATAAGTACTTATTTTCTGGCCTTTGTATAAGTTCTAATGGATTAATTATCTCATTTACTAATTCATCGCCCCAAGTATATTTATCAGTAGTAGCATTGTCTATATATTTTTTTTGATACTCAGTAGAAGCTAATTCAAATAGCCTTTCTAATAATATTTTTTTAGTTGATACATTTTTATTTTCCCGTAATAGCATTAAGATTTCCATAAATTGGTATATGCGTTCTATTTTCTTTTCTACCACCAATATTTCCAAAATTATCTAAGTAATTGCCACTTGTATCTTGTATTCTTAAAATCCAACCTTGTTTAGTATTAAGAGAACTATCTAATTTGTGACTTTCCACAATGCTATGGCTTCTTTAATCTCTGTTTTATAAGCCTTAAATGGCACTATAACTTCTTCTTGCTCCCAAACCTTAAGCTCTTTATACTCTTTTGTTTTGGTTATATTGTAAATTTCATCATAAATTTTTTGCAAAAATTCAACAATTATCTCTTTTTCATCTATCTTAAACTGCAAAAATCTATACTTTTTTTCATTAAGCAAATTCGATTTAAAAAATACTTGTATAAACATGTCTTCGACTATAAATTCTGACCACATCAAATAAAAATAGATAAATTGTGGCAAATAATACCTAAATGCTTCATCATTAAAGATTGGCAAATCAGTAGATAAAATTTTTATTTTATCTTTTTCAAGTTCAAACAAATCCTTTCCTTGCAAATCATTTTCAATCAATGTGTCCTGCAAGAATGGATTTGTTATTACCTTTGGTTTTGGCAAATTTCTATTATCTAGCAAATTTTGTATTTTATTTTGTAAGTTATTTTCTAAATTTAGCACGCTAAACATGGAATAAATCCACCAATGCTTCTATAATTTTTCCGTGATAATTTAACTCATAATTTTCATCAAAACCTTTTATTTCTAATTCATTAAGAGCCCACTCTCTAATATTTTCTGCCAAATTTATATCCACACTAATTTTTACAGAATTTTCATTGTTACAAATAGCAGATATACTATTTAAGAATTTACAATTTTCCATTAGATATTTAAATTGTTGTGGTGTTAGTTTTATATCCATTATTTATCACCATCCAATAAGACTTTTTGTTTTTGTCAATTATGTTGAATTAATTTTTAATTTCCTGTATTTACAACCTAACTTGGCTTATTATTTAAATATTTTGTCTTTCACTCAAACCATCTATTTTCCAATTTGCATATTTTATATCAACTTTATCACCTTTGTTTATTACTAATATAGAAAATAAGGGTTCGTTACAAATTTCATTAAAATTATTTTCCAAATAAGCATTATTGTCACAAAAAATAAAATCAAAATATTGTGCTTTTTTCATAATAAAGGAAATGATTTTATTTTCAACTATATCAATATTTCTATCCCCTATTAGTTCATCTTCAGCTATACATAATTGTAAGCAAATACAATCGTTCTCTATTTTTTCTATTTGTAAAATAATATTCGTAAAGTCAAACTCATCTATTTTTATATCAAAGCGAAATTCTTTTTCATAATTATCAAAACATTGATTTAAAATATCAATTGGATTAGCAAAGCCCAATAAAGATATTTCATTATCAAAAGCTTTTAAAATATTTGAAATAAAAATATTTTTGGTAGTCCATTTAGATACAAAACCAATTCCTATATAACTGCTCATTTTATTTTTACCATGAAAATCTATTTGTTTTTTATCGAACTTTCAACCGCGGTTTTACACCTTCTTATATATAATATTTGAATATTTTAATCTCTTACTCAGTAGTTATTTTTAACTTTTCATTTGGTATAAAAAAATCATTCTCATTTGTTGGTATCTTTATAAGTGGTGAAAAATCAACTTTCCAAATATCAACACTATCAACAAAATTATTATCGTATGCAAACATAGTAGCCACACAAAGTATTCCATCAATATCATAAAACTCTATGTCCGAAATATGCCTGCCACCGCCGATATACTCATTGCTTCCATAAACAAAGCCAAAGCTTCCCATCTTACCATCTTCAAAATAAAAAATTTCATCTGAAAATTTATAATCTTTATTATCACTTTGTGAATTTTTAATTAAAATTTCCACCATTTGTCTAATTTGCATAGTTATATGTCTAACTCGTAATTTTTTATTATATACACAAATCTCCTTCATCATTTGTTTAATATCTAAAACTTATTTATATCTTCAAAAAAAGTATTTTTCTGCCAAAAATAGCACTCTATCATTTTTAATAATCCATTTTCTAAAAATACCATTGCACCGCCAATATTTTCATTGGAAAGTATTAAATTTACATTGCCAACAAAGCCATTGTTTTTACTTTTTTCCACGTCTTTTTTAAAGCCAAAATAACAATAATACCCAGCAGTCGAAATCTCTCTTTTTATAATTTCTGAATTTTCAAATTGCTCGTAAAGTGCATAATCGCCCAAATCATCACTTATCAATTTAACAATTGTAGTTTCAATATCTACAATACTTGTAAATTTATCAAGGTATAAACATTGTTCCGATTTCTGGTTTTCCATTTTTTATAACTCCACGCACGGTAATTTCAAAACCTTTAATATTAACTTTATAACCACTAGTAAAATTATTTGGCAATTTATCTTTCGCCATATCTTTTTCAAGTTCCTTAGTTGTTGCATTATAGGCTTGTTGTTGATTGTTTTCAAATTTATTTAAAAATCACCTAATTTATGTTCTTTCTTATTGAAAATATGATTTAGTTTATTATTTAATTTTTCAATCTCACTTCCCCCAGCAACAACTATTCCGTCATTGCCATTATTATTCCAATTGTTCCCGTTATTATTTGAATTTGTAGTAGCCGATTTAGTATCGCTTGGTTTATTGTTTTTAACTATATTGTCGCCATTTTTACCGATATTTGCTAGTTTTCTACTATTTTTTGCTATTTGTCCTACTTTACCAGCTGCTCCAAGAGAACCTATATTTTCACCTAGTGCGTGATAATTTCTATAATTTATAGAGCTTTGATCACCTAAGACACTATCTACAAAATTTTTAGCTATAAATTCTTGTATGTTTGCATTTACATTTTTGGCTGTTAGGATAGGGTGATAAAAAGCATTATCTAAACCATTTATAGCATCTACTGGGTGTAAGATAATATTTCCCAAATCAGTAAGTCCTTCAATCCCACCTACTGCAAATCCACCTAGACTATTTAAGTCCAGCCTATTGATGATATAAATACTGCCGAATTTTCTCCTATCCAAATTTCTGGCGGCATACTACTCAAAGACCACCTAAGTCATCATCTAAATTTTTGAAAAATATAGACCACTTAAAAACCTATATGCGTAAACGTACGCTTCATTTATAGTTAAATATTTTTTCATAATTTATTTCCAATTTGGTCTTATCGGCGATGACAGACAAGTACCGTAGTGTTCTTCCATAATTAATCCCAGCTTAATTCATATGTAAAAATCTTATTTTCACTAAAACAAATGACAAAAATATAAATTACATACGATAAATATTCTATTTCAAATACTCGCTCATCACCAAATTTAAACCACTCTCTATCTAGCAAATAATATTTATCAGCCTGCATCAAAGTATCTTTAAAATATAAAAACCATTTTTCTATTTTATCTTTTTCTTGTTGTATTTGTTTGACATTATGTTTGCAATATTTCAATACTTCATCAAAATTATCAAACTTTAATTCTTTATCACCGATTTCATACACTTCCATTTCTAAATCAATAAGATCAATAAGCTGTTTTTCAACATATTTTAATAGTTCATTTTTTGAAAATTCTCTAAAATCACTGGTTTTTATATTTTTAAAATTAAACAATAAGCCTAAGTATTTTTTATCTTTTAATTTTTCTTTATATTGTAATAATTTATAGAAATTTATCTCATTTAATTTTTCCAAATTTACATTTTCATCAGCTTTAAAATATGCTGTTCGCGTAAGATACTCATTATCCGAATAAAACCTATTTTCTTCTATGAAATTATTCATTCTTCTATCCTAATTTTATATATTTTTCCGTTTTTATTAATATCTATTGTTTGAAAATGTTCTTGTGTCTTAGATGATTTATGTAAATTTATAATTGTTCCATCTGGCATTTCAACAGCACCACTTGAGCGAATTTTACCACCCTTTGTTATATCTTTAAAAATTTCATCTGCATTTCCATTTATTGGTTTTGCACTGATTAAACCAGTTTTTTACTATGCAAAGCACTAAATATACGGTAAAAACAGCAGAAAATAAATTAAAGGCCACATTACAAACCAAAAAAATAATCGCTACAAATATTACCAAATTCCATGCTAATACAAAAATTATTTGACCTATTTCACTTAACAACTATCCAAAACACTAATACAAAAATGCAAAAAACAAACCATACAAATGCTACAAATCCATTATTTTTTACTTGATCGTTTTTTATTTTATACAAAGTTATGTCACTTCTTTTAATGCCATTTTTTATCACATAATATCCGTTAAACAAAATAGGGCACAAAATCAACATATAAATTCTTTGTTCACCAAAAAAATAAATAAATATCCTAAAAATAAGATACACAAAAAATAGTAGTAGCCAAACTTTTAAAAGTATTAACAAATTATTTTTCATTTTTATCTACTTTCTTGCTTTAACTTTCTACTATTTCTATATAAATTTTGATTTTATAATGTTTTTTTAGATATTTGTGTGCTCTTTTTTAAATATCCTACAAAAGGTTTGATGAATATAAATATGTATATCGGATAATACAAAGTTGATAAAATATCCCAAAAAAGATGATCGCCTGGCAATAGATCTGCGCAACTACAATCTATATAGCCATGCCTACGCAAATATCCATATCCATCCATCCCGCACAAAATTGCATTCATTATCAGTCTTTCCACAAATACAAAAATAACCATAAAAACAGCAAACAATAGTATGCTAAGAAAAACTGTAACAATTTTTAATGGCTCATCTCTAAAATTTATAATATAAAATATTTTTAAGAAAACAATTAAATTAAATAAACAAAATAATAGTAGAGAAATCTTATAGGAATAGCCAAGATATACCATTATAATCCCAGAGTATATAACTAAAAAATACCCTAGGATGATCATGTATTTTAGCCTATCATTCATCTTTTTGCCCATTTTTATTAAATATTTTAAGCGATGTCTTTATAACTATAATAATAAGTATAAAAATAGCAATATACCGTATGTATCCTTCAAAACTATCATAGATAAATTTAAAACCAAGCAAATATATTAAAAAAAGTGTAATTGTTGACAAAATATCAAATTTAATTAATGAACTTGCAATATTACCTTTGATGAAAAAGGGCATAGCGCAATATACAAAAACACAAATAAAAAAGGAGACCGAAAGAAGGTTAGCTTCGCTCCAACCTCTAATATAGTACTTCCCATATATCATACACAAAACAAGCTCTACAAATGATATACAACCCGCAGCTATTCTTTGACTTTTCTCCATATTACTTCCTATCTTGGTAATATCGCCTAAATTTTTAAATGAATTTATATGAAATTTACATAGCCAATGAAAGAACACTATACTTTAGATGCTTTTTTACCGTGCTTGTCGTTAAATTTAGTTAGCGGCTTGCCACAATCTGGGCACCAAGAGGTATCTTTACCAACTTTAATGGCTTTGCCACAGTTATCACACCACTTGTATTCAAATTCTTTCTTGATATCTTTAAATTTAATAGACCTATATCCAAGCCAAAAAAATAATATGGCGCCCACTAATGCCGCTACACCAGAAAGTAAGTAGAAATATCCCATAAAAGAGTAGTCGGCACTATCATATGCTCTTGCTATTTTCTTGCTAGCAAAAATTTGAATAGCAGTTATCAAAAATCCAATAGATATAAAGAAATTACTCATTTTTCATTACCTTTAAGCCAACAAGGGTCAAATTTACAGTTCCTCAACTATTTTTTTAACTCCCTATATATAAAAAGCAAGCCAAGCAACGCCATGACAGATCCCACTGGTATATTTAGACCATAAGGGATAACATCTCCTTTTGGCAGACCAAAAATATTTATCGGTGGAGCCGGATCCACTAGGATAGACAGCCCTCCGGCAAAAATAATAAAACCTATTAAATAATTCATTTATTTTTCACTTTTACACCAACTGTCCATTTGTTAGATGGTGCTGCTTATCATTTTTATTTACTATCATATCCATTTCCTAAATTTCTCCCTATGGCTTTTTAATCGAGAAATTCTAAAGAATTTAGGTTTGGCTTTATTAATACATTTAACTCTTGCTTAAATTTAACAGATTTAAACGTTGTTTTATCCAAAACGTCAACTTTTATGTTTATCCCATTGTGGCATTGTAAAGTAGCCAAAATACAAAAACTAAAAAAGAGTGGATTAAAGCAACACCACCTCTTTTTATTTCCATTTTTTGTATATATTCTTTTTTAAAATCGCTCTTTTTTATACCGTTTTTTATTATAAAACATACATTGGCAAATATTAGCAATACAGCCATGGCATCAATATAGTGTTCTCCAAAAAGAAGTTTTAGGATTACTATAAAGCCGAGACATAATATGCTACCAAAAAAAATAATTAGAAATTTTTTTATTTTTTGTTATCTTTTTTGTCTTTGTCATTTTTGCTTTTTATACTATCGGCTACTGCTTGACCCGTTCCTGTAACAACTGATAACCTACTTTTATGTTTATCCTCTTGTTGCATTGTAACCAACCCACATTATAAATACAAATATGGCTTGTACCAAAGAGACGCCACCTATTGTGACGTCCATTGTTTTAAAATTCTTTTTCCGAAAGTCACTCTTTTTTATACCGTTTTTAATTATGTAATATACATTTGTAAGTATAATTAATGCGGCTACGGCATCAACATAGTATTTCCCAAAAAAGTAAACTAATATTCTTAAACAAATAAGCAAAAATGCCACACCAGCAATTATTATTAAAAATTTAAGAAAACCATTTTTCATTTTTTATCGCCTTTGTTGTTTTTACTATCCTTACTATTCATGCTATCGGCTGCTGCCTGAGCTATTCCAGTAAATATACTTGCCACAGCTTCAGCTGCGGTCTGCAAATCCCCATTGCCGACTTTTATATTTTTACCAAAATTTCCTGCTATATTGCCGAATGCACCAAAAGTTCCACCAGCAAAACCTTTTCCGATCACTCTCTCTGCATCTACATCTTTTGATCTATCTTTAAGCTGAGAGTATAGCTCAGTAGATGAGTTAACAAAGGCGCCTCTACCTATTGCCGAGAATAAACCGCTAGCAGCTCCGCCATAAGCACCACCTAATGCGTTTATTATTATTTCGGTGTAGTCAAGATTTTTAAAGCTATAGCCATTATTTATATATTGTGATCCAAGATCTATGCCTCCACCTATAGTGGTACCTGCTACTATACCTGGGGTTTTTGAGATATCATAGAATTTAATATCCTTTTCTGGAGCTTCTGGTGAAGCCAGTTTTGGCTTACGAACTGTTATGAAATAACCTTTATCGTTGGTAGTTTTAAAATTTCCAGTGCCTTTTTTATTTATTACTTGTTCATATATCACTTTATTTCCTGATAGATCAAGACTGCGAGCTACATACTCTTTGCCATTGTGTCTTAGTATACCATCACTACCTAATGTTCCACCTTTTGGGGTATTGGCTGCTACTTTTGCAGCCACTCTCTTTTCCATCTCTACAAATGGAGCTTTTAGGCCATTAGCTACATATACAGCTCCTTTTCCAAGACCAACGCCCGCTCCTTTTCCTATTGCTGCTACACCAGTCAAACTAGATGTATCAAATCCTGATATCAATGCTATATCATCGCTTATGCCATTATAGTCATAAACTTTTTCTAAAATCTTTTTATCGTTGTTAAATATATTATAGTACATATTTCTTACGCCACTTACTCCGTTTACGGCTATATCTTTTGCCAAAGATATAGCACCGTCACGCAAGCTAGAGGCTGTAAAAGTCTGATCTTTATACCAGTTTTGCAAGTTGCTTGGTATTTTATCTGCATTATATGCCAAGTTTAATATACTATTTTTAACTGTTTCTAGTGGTAAAGAGTCTATGTTTGGATGAATATATTTATTGTAAAAATCTATATTATTAATTGCTACATCTAAATTTAATCTATTATTTCTATTATCAAATTTATCAACTACAAATAGACCATCTTTGTTGTCAGATTTTGTCAAAAACTCTTTTGCTAAGACATCATCTTTATTAAACATCAAAGACCAAACATTATCACTTTGCTTTAGTGCCTGCACTGAAAGTCTTGAAATGGCTTCATCTTGAGAAATGTCTATACCTGTTCTCTCTCTAATGAAGTTGGCAAAATTATTGCCATTAGCCTTTAACCAGTCTATTTCTGGCTGACTAAATTGTCTATTATCCCCCTTACTCTTATCTAGTCCATTAAACATATAAGAATTTAAAAGAAGTGTATTTAAGCTACTTTGATTTTTAATATAGTTTATAGCTGCATCTTTGGCATTGATGCCACTATCTTGTAAATTTAGAGCTTTGCTTAGATAGTCACTAAAACTATCTTCTTTTAGTTTTGCATATCTATCTTGCTTACTATCTCCTGGTATAAATTTGCCAGCTTTATAATCCATAGCATGTTTTAACTCATGACCTAGAGTGCTCACAAACTGATCAACATTTTTAATATGGGCTAAATTTAGTATTATTGAGCCACTATTAAAATGTCCTAGAAATTTTTCATCGTCTTTTCCTTTTGCGAATTTATCATCAATTATTCTTAAAGATATGCCATCTAGATCAAGACCTGACATACTTGCAAATAGCTGTATAAATTTATTTCCTAAGGCCTCTTTTTCTTCTATGGTAACACTATCATCTGTTAGTTTTTGAGCAAGCTCTTTGCCTAATAGTTTTCCAGCTTCATACTGTGCAACATTTTCTTTTACTTCACTATTAAAATTAAACTCACCAGTTTCTATAATGGCATTTAGTGCTTTTGTTATGGCAGTGGCTGTATTAAACTCATCCTTGATATCCTTTTGCCCACTCTTTGTTAGCACTCTTAAATCCATGCTAGCATCTACATTTGAGCTTATGCTAGTATTTACTAGATCTTTTGTTAGTTTAGTTGTATCTCTATTTAGTCTTGTTAGATCATCAGAGTTTTCTTTATCTGCTATCTCTATGTTACCACTACCTAGAGTTGCTAGGTTTTTAGATAAGCTGTAGCTTAAATTTCTATGGTTAGATAGATCTATTGATTTAAGACCTGTAAATTTATCTTCTTGATTGTTATTTGATCTGCTATCTTTATTGTTTTTATCTTCTAGGATATAGTTAGCTCCTATACTAAAGTTTGTTCCTTTAGCATAGCTTGTATTTGATAGGTTCTCATAGCTTAGGGTATTTGTTTTTAAATTTAGGTTGTGGTTATCTATAAAGGTATTATCTTTATCATACTCTCCTGCTGCAAGAAGTGATCCTTTTAGATGAGTGTTTTTGCCTACCTCTACGTTTAGCTCATTAGCTGTTATAGATGAGAGTACGGTTTGTTTAGTTATTGTATTTGAGCTTGATCTAGAGAAATTTGCATTGGTGCTAGTTGCTTTTGTGCTAGATGGATTAGCAAAGCTTGAGTTTGGTGATTTATCACTACTAAATCCTATACCAACACCTACACTATATCCTCTTTCGTTGTATGCGTATTTGTCTCTTACACTCTCTAAGTTTAGGTTATTTCCTACTTTTAAATTTAATCTCTCATCAGCTCTTAAATTTGCTCCCTTGATGGTTGCGTCATTAGCTGTGTTTATATTCATATCTTTAGCTGAGTAAAGATGAGAGTTGTTATTTGTTAGGCTCTCTGTGTCACTACTACTAGTAGAGTAGTTTAGGCCAGCACTTCCGCCGCCACCACCATACATAGTATATCTCATGGTTCCACCTATGCTTTTGTCTTTACTTTCTGATGTATAGGTGTTTTTGCTAGAGTTTATATTTAAGTTATTTGTGTTTATATCTATTAGATTATTGGCACTTAAATTTGAACCAGTGATAGTTGTATCATTTGGAGTTTGTATCTTGATGTTATTTGCACTTAAATTTGATGGATTAGAGATAACTTCATTTGAGTTTGATTTTGACTTGTGACCATTTACACTAGCTGCTACTCCTACACTAAAACCAAACGTATACCAGTTAGATGCTGCCTTTGCAGCTGCTGCTACTTGAGCTATAAGTGCTAGGCTCTTAGCTTCTACGTTTGCCATAGCTAAAGCTATATTTGCCTTATAGTATCTCTCTTCGTCATTAACATTTTCAAGGATATCTGATAGATCTTCTATATCTGAGCCATCTATGCCAGGAGTTTTACTTTTATAGGCTTGCTTTAGCTCATGTAGTTTATCTTTTAGATCATCTCTAGTGTGTTTATAGCTATCATACTCTTTTTTTACCTTTTTAAGCTGCTTTATAGCTTCTATCAAAGCAAGACTAGCAGGAGCCACCTCTACGTATTCGTTTTGGGCAGTGATAGAAAGAGCTGCTTTTGCTTGTTTTAGTGTTTTAGATATATCAGTAGTGTCAGTGCTATTTAGTATATCGATATTTGCATTTTTGCTTATTAGATTTATATCTTCTTTAGCGATCAAATTTGATCCAGTGATGCCTATCTCTTCGTTTGCATTTAAATTTATATTTTTATCTGAAACAAGGTTTGACGATATAGCTTTAGTTGATGCTATATCGGTGGTAGATTTTTCATACTCTGCGTCTGCTACTCTTGTCTTAGTGCTAGTATCATACTTAAATTCTTTTATAGGTTTTGGTTTTTGATCATTTGTAAGATTTTTAGTGCTTGGTAAATTTACACCCTTGCTCTTAGATATCTCATAGCTACTATGCTCGTTTTTGGCATTTGATATCTCAATAGAATTTGCCTTTATATTAGTATCATCTTTACTTGATAAATTTGCAGTTATAGTAGCTTCATTTGCTTTTAGATTGAGCTCTTTGGCTGCAGATATATTTGAAAGCTTTGCTAGTGCATCAAGACTTCCCTTTTCGTTATATGTAGAGCGATAAATTTGAGTCAGAGTATCTCCAAACATTTGCTCAAACAAGTATGTATTTGAACCAGTCCCAATAGGATCTATCGCAGAAGCTACCAGCATGCCTGGGTATGTCAATAATGAGATGATATTAATGTTTGAGCTCTTATGAACGCTTTTTTCTTTTATTTGCTCTTTGGCTGCTAGTATAGACAAGTTATTACCAGCATTTAAATTTACATTTCTACCACCTTTAATATCTGAAGATATTATAGAGATGTCTTTGTTTGCATTTAAATTTATATCTCCTTGACTAGTGCTTAGAGATGAGCCTTGCAAGTTTGTCTTATCAAGAGAGTGCATATCAAGGCTAGATTTTAATCCACCAAATGACTTCTTAGAACTAGATCTTGCCTCATCATTTTTATAAGCTGTTGGAGCTAGGCCTATATTATTCGCATCTATGTTTATATCATTTTTGGCACTTAAATTTGAGCCAGTTACTATTGCATTGCCGCCAGCTTTTAGGCTTATATCGCCTGCGTTTAAATTTGAGCTAATGACCTTTTGATTTATAGCCATTAGTTGAGACTCTTTTTTAGAGAAAAAGCCCTTTGACTTCTCTTTAGTTTGCGTGCTCTCGTTTGTATTAGCGCCTACTACATATATATCATTTCCAGCTTCTATGTTTAGCTTATTAGTAGCTCTTAAGTTACTTGAGCTGATCTGTGTGTTTGACTTAGAGTTTAAATTTATATCTTTTGCGTCTAGGTTTGCGCTATTTAGTGTTTGGATGTTTTGTTTAAAGCTTATGCCCTTCTCTTTTGCGCTATGGCTATAGGCAAACTCTTTAGCGTTTATATTTATATTATCTGCGCTTAAATTTATCTTGTCAGCCTCTAAATTTGAGCCAGCGATATTTAAATTTTCTTTAGCGTTTAGGTTAAGGCTCTCGTCTGCTTTTAAATTTGAAGCCTTGCTAAACTGAGATGACCCTTTGTCTAAGCTTATATTGTTTGCATCTACGTTTATATTTTTGGCTGAAATTTCACTTGAGTTGATGTTTGCTGCGTCTGCTTTTAAATTTAGATCTTTAGAGTTTAGCTCTAGGTGATTTAGGTTTAAATTTTCTGAGTTTAAATTTACATTATCAGCCACTACGCTGCCAGCTAGGCTTATGTTGCCTTTGGCGTCTAGGTCTATATTATTTGCCATTACTAGAGCTGAGGCTTTTACGTTTTTATCTTTGGCCTCTTTTTTAAATTTACTTATGCTCTCGTTTCTTGCTTCATATAAGCCATCAAGGATATTTGCTATATAAGCAGAGTTTATACTATCAAGGCTGTAGTAATACCCTTGGTTTTTCGCCTTTCTATTTAGGTTTTTAATTATTGGGCTATTAAATATTGGCTCATAGAATTTATCCAGATCAACATTTGCTAGCTTTATATCATCATTTAGTGCGTAGCTTGAAAAGTCTTGTGTGCTTCCTACTATATTATTGCCCGCTGCAAAGACTGCTGGCAAGCCAACATCTGTGTATGAGAAGTTAAACACAGCACCTTTGCCACCTTTAGTCACCCATCTTTTTTTACCAAGGATTTTTCCTCTTTTACCTTTCCACTCTTGCTTTTTCCATTTAAATTCGTTAAAGCTGCTAACATCTCTTCTTAAATTTAGCGCTACGTTTGTTATATCTTTGCTATCAAGCACGAGGTCGTTGCCTGCGTAGATAAAGCTCTTATCATTTAGCACTTCATCTGTTTTTAAATTTATATCATTGCTTGCTACTATGCTACCTGGGATGAAGTTAGCTTTATCATCTTCATTTAAAATTTCTTTGTTTATAGAGTAGTAGATTCTCTTTAGCACTTCGCGGTCTTTTGCTTTGCTAGTATCAAGTACTACTTCGTTTTTGTCTATGTCTAGTCTTAGATTATGAAATACCTTTGTCGATGTGCCATATAGATATGAGTCTTTATGTAAATTTAGAGCATAAAGGGTGCTATCTTTACTTATAGCCTCTTTTAAAATTTCAGCATTTAGCTCCTCTTCATTTAGCTCTTTGCCTAGTTTTTTAAATTTAGCCTCTATCTTTGCTTTTATCTCTTTTAAATTTACCTCTTCAAGTTTAAATCTATTCTCGCCACTTTGCTTTAGAGCTAAATTTTTAGCAAATGAGCTTTTCTCCACCCTAGCCTGCGAGCTTGAGTTATTTACCAGCTTTTTAGCCTCTACATTTATATCTTTAGCATAAATTTGGCTTGAAGTATTTACCAAAGTGTCTGCTTTTATATTAAGGCTCTCTTTGGCTGCTATTAGCGCTTCATCTTTGTTTGTTATAGTCTTTGCCTCTATCTTAGCCTCTTTGTTAGAAGCGATAGCACCGGCATTAACTATATCACCATCAAGGCTTATCTCTATGTTGTTATTTGCTATGACTAGACCATTATTATTTACGCCTACGCCGTTACTTGTGCCAACTAGTTTGATTTTATTAGCATACATGCCGCCAAGCGCGCTACTATCTAGGCTAAAGCTGTTTTCTTGGTTTTTAGCTTTTACGTCGTTATAAAGTCTATCTTTGCTTGAAGTAAGCGCCTTTTCACCGATGATGTTTAGCTCATTTGCGTGGATATTTGAGTTTAAATTTATGGCATTTGAGATCACGTTAGTATAGTCGCTACTCTTATCGTTTAGGCCGTCCCCTACGATATCGATTGACTTATCAGATATTAGCTCTATCTCTTTAGGGCTTAGTTTATTGATATTACCTGTTGTTAGTGTGAGTGAACGAGAGTTGATCATATTTAGACCATCTACACTTATGCCATTTGGGTTTGCTATGACCACATCAGCTCTACTACCAGCAACCTCTAAATTTCCTTTTAGAGATGATTTCTCAGCCGAATTTACTTTGTTGATAATAAGGCTTGCCTCTTTATTTAGCCTATAGTTTGCATCTATCTGGCCAGCTATCTTAGTATCTATGTTTTTATTAGAGTTATTAAGGATAGTGCCAGTGGTTGGCGTATTAAACCTGCTATATTCATTTATAGATACGCCCTTACTATCAGGGTTTGTGATGTTTATTATTAGCGTCTCATTAGGAGCTTTTAGTATATCAGGGCGGTTGCTAGCGCCTGGATCAGCTATGATACTTGGCTCATTTGCAAGGGCAGGCATAGTGCCAAGTAGCAAAGAGAGACTTACGTAGAAATTTAAGCCTATGGTTAAAAGGCTAGGTTTTTGTACATTTGAAATTTGGTTGTTCTTTAGCATATTTTATCCTTAAAATTCGTAGCTTATGATGAAATTTACATTTGTTGATTTAGATTCAAAGCTCTTTGGTTTATAAAGAGGTTTTGAGACAGATATGTCGTAGCTTAGGTTGTTGTAGGCTTTTATGCTGCCTCTTAGACCTATGGCGTATCCTGCAAGGGTGTTTTTATCCTTTATGCCACTACTTGCTGCTCTTACCATGCCAGCGTCAAGCCCTGCATAGATGGAGTTACTCTTATAGTAGTTATATGAGAGGGTATTTCTTACGCTTACTCCGTGGTTTCCAACAAGTGAGCTCTCCCCGTCAAATCCCCTAACACTGTGATATCCGCCGATGCTAAATTTATCTTGCAAGCTTAGCTTATTTAGGCCATATCTTGCGTTGATATTTAGATCATAGCTTAGTGGAAGTTCAAATTTATATTTGTAGTTTAGGTTTAAATTTATTAGAGCAAACCTAGATGTAGCTTCGCCGCTATCTTCTAAAGGATCAGGCTGTGATCTAAATATACCAGTGCCTTTTTTGTAAGCTAGCTTGGCGCTAAAAGCTTGGTTGTAAGAATTCCAGCTTGATTTTACACCTACCTCATATCCAGCATTTCTTCTAGCTTGGTTATCTAGCTCGTAGTCCTCTAAGTAGTTTTTATTTTTTCTCTTAAATAGTTTTACGTAAGCGCTATTTTTAAAATTTGAGTCCCTATAAAATGTATAAGCAAGGCTTAGCGAGTCACTCTCGCTTCTACCTTTATATGTGTAGAGGTTGTAGGCTGCGTTTATGATCTGAGCGTAGTCATATTTACTCTTTTCATACTCAAGCATGAAGTAGCCAAATGGGATGCTAAAGCCGTAATAGTAGTTATTTGAAGCCCCGTGATCAGTGGCGCCATTAAATTTATTTGTAACCTCATATTTTTTAAATATATCTTTGCCACGTGAGAAGCTAAAAATTTCGTTAAATCCAAGTAAATTTAGCGTGCTTAAATTTAGCATGCCCTGATATTTGCCGCTTTGTTTTGAGCCAAGGTTATCAATGCTTATAGCAGCCTTTAGCGGGAAGCTATCAACTCTAGTTATTACTATGTTTGAAAAGCCAGCTCTGTTTGAAGGTAAGAATTTAATGCTAACGTCATTTTTTGAGACGTTTTGAAGTGACTCAAGAGCCTGCTCGATATCTCTTATATTTGCCACTTTATTTTTATGAGAGTACTCACCAAATGCGCTAAATAAGCTCGCTCTATTTCTTTGGCTGTCAAGCTCGTTTATGCTTATGTCATCTATTAGGCCAAGATTTATCACAAACTCTAGCTTGGCATCTTTTAGGCTCTTTGTAACTAGGCTCGCACTTGAAGTGATATAGCCACTTTTTATTATCTCGTTGTTAAAAGAATTTATGATTAGATTGATAGAGTTTTTGCCAAGGCAGCTGCCAGATTTAAAATCAAGCTTGTTTAAGCTAGCCTCTAAAATAGAGTTAAATTTAGAGTAGTTTGCATTATAAGCTTTTCTTATTATAGCCTCATCAGCACCACTACTAGCGTTAAAGCTAGCTACTTCATTCTCACTAAGAAGTGAAATTTTATCTATTTTAAAGCATGGAGTTTCGTTTAAATTTAGCTTACCTTCTGAAGTTGGTTTTTCGTTAAGTAAATTTATGTTGGAGCTTTCGTTAAAAGAGCTTGCCATATTCGCCCTAATCTCTTCGTTGTTTAACTCGTTTTTTAGATTAGTCTCATTAGCAAGTAGCGCAGCACACACTATGCCTAAAGATAAGAGAGTTCTCATCTTAACCTTCCTTGGAAATAACTATAAAGTTATATTTTTTAAAATAATTTAGTGACATTATAAAGGATATAATCTTAATCTAATATTAAAATATAATGAGAAAAAAGAATTTTTATACAAAATATTTCAAAAATGAAACTTTTATAAGGTAAGAAATTAATTATAATCAACAATTTAAAGCAAAAGAAAAAATTTATGTCAAATTTGCCAAGAAAATCTTATACTAATATATTAAAAAGACTAGAATAGAATATTTAAATTTGCAGCCAATCTAAGCGGCAGTAATTAGATATTATTTTACAATAAGCCCCATAAATAGCTTTAAAAAACTTATAAAAATGTTTTTTACGAATAATATGAAGAATCCTTTATCACTTTAACTTTAAATTTTTATAACATTAGGTAAAAATATGCAGTACAATAAGCTTGTTTTATAGACTTAGCCAAAATATATCTAAAAACTGTACCATACTTTTAGGAAATTTTAAAGAAAGGGAAACTGCAAAAAGGGCAGTTAAAGTATCGATAAGTAGGACATCTATGGTGTCACGGGGGAGACTTGAACTCCCGACCTCCGGCTTATGAGGGTTTAACAATAAACCTTGTGTAAGCACCAAAAAGACGGTACACAGCCAGTTTCACACTAAATATCTGCTACATTTTGCTACAAAGTTATATTGCATAGGTAACAAAGATGCAATATCTAGTCAAACGAAATGGCATATACTACTTTAGAGTAGCTATTCCTCTATATTTGAGGCCTTATTTTGGTAATAAAACCGAATACATAACCTCCTTCCTCACAAAACGCTTTGATACAGCAAAAAATCGTGCTAAGATCTACTCTATAATTTTTAACGCGATCAAAAAGGCATGGAAGATGAATTTGAGCAGCGAACTTATAGAGCACTTGGTGCTTATGCTTTTAAAAGCCAAGGAGGCCAAAAGTATCAAAGAGCATGATATGCTTGGCAGATATATAAATTTAGATGGACTACTATCACTAAATTTGTTTTTAAAACAGAGTTTAAAAGAAGATAGCTTGCCCAGCGTCATATCAAAAGAGGTCGATGATATCTGCAAAAAGCTATCTTGTACTGACTCTTTTACCAAAAAGCTTCTTGGTAAAAGAGTGCTTGAGGCAACGATAGATAACATAAATCACATATCATATAAGATGTGCAAAAACCAAAAGCTACTAAATGATAAGCAACAAGCATTTGTACCACTTGGTAAAAAACACAATAGTGTAAATTTAGATGATAATACTAAAGACAAGATAGCAAAAGGTGTTAAAGAGGCTAACATAGATAGCTATCAAGACTACATAGAGACTTTAAAAAAGCAGAATTTGGTACTCCCTTTTACTAAAAAGTCCTTAAAACACTCTGTTTGTGAGCTAAGAGATGCTATAAATGAGCTAGCCAAGCAAAAAGGAGCACTCACACAAAACGATATCCTAAGAATATTTGGTTGTGAGCTATTGCCAGATGGAGACAATGAGCTAAGTGAAGATCTAAAATTTGGATATGGAAATTTAAATGATCCTACCTTTGGTGGTCAGGTAAAGCTATATAAGGCAGATAAATATGAAGATAAGGGTGTAGTTTTAAGTGACATTGAGGCTAAAGATCTTGTGATAGATGATACAAGTGATGCTAGTAACATGACTTTTAATGAAGCTATAAATTTCTTTCAAAAGCTATTCTCAAATAGAGCTAAAAGCTTTATATCACAGCTAGGCTCAACTGCTAAAAACGAAATAAAAGCTGACATGCTCACGCTAAATAGCGCATTTAAAAACTATATATCAAACACAAGCATTTCAAATAACTGGAGTGATAGCACATTAGGCCTTGTTAGATATGTAGGACGGCTAATGTCTATGAAATTTGGCGATGAGCTAGACATCAAAAAGATAAAAAGAGATGACTTGCTAAATTTTAGAAATATCTTACTGCAACTACCAACCAAGCTCTCTCAAAATAGTCTCTATAAAGATAAGAGCTTAGATGAGATCATAACTTTAGTAAAAGATAGGCCAAAAATTTCTAAATCAACTATCAAGAAGTATATTGTTAGAGTTAGTGAGTTTTTTAAATACTGCTATGATAGCGACTATATAGATAAGAATCCAGCTACAGATCTACAAATAAATTTAAACCAAGATGACGTTACAAATAAAACCCTTATGAAGATAGTGATGTAAATGCACTTTTGGATATTGTGAACAAGATCAGATCAAGTGGGGATATTAAAAGCCAAAGGATAAGCAAGGATGAGCTATTTTTTGTTACTCATATAGCAGCTTACTCTGGCATGAGATTAAATGAGATAATCCAGCTAAACACAGATGACATAGTCGAAAAATATAACATAGTATGCTTTAGTTTAAATACAAAAGTAGATGTAAAAACAGGTAAGAGCAAGACTTTAAAGACTAGAAACTCTGTAAGGATTGTTCCTATCCATTCTAAGTTAAATAGCATTGGGCTGTTTGAATTTATAGAGAATAAAAAGAAGCTAGCTAGGAAATGTGGCAAAGCAGTTAGGCTATTTAGCTGTGACAATAAAGACTTTTCTGAATATTTTAGAAAGAAGATCAATACTCAAGTTATAAAAGATGGTGATAAGACAAGGACATTTCATTCATTTAGACACACTTTCATAAACAAGCTCATTCAAAGTGGTCAAAGGGTCGAGCATATAGCTGCTCTTGTAGGGCATGAACAACAATACAAAATCACTATGAATACTTATGGGGAGCCAGTAACTCCGAAAATTCTAAAGGATCTAGTTGAAGAGGTAAATTTTTATCAAGGAGGGGAAGGGTGAGCGTAGTAAACTATTTAGAATGATGGGATTGTTAACATAAATAGTAAAGGTTGATTTATAATTTAAGGTTATTTAAGATTCTGAAATTATGCTTAATTTTATGACTTTTTAATATTTTGCTATATGTTATTTTATTTATCTTAAACGGATCAATAAACAACGAAAAGCATAACCTGAACCAGCTTGCATATATATTCTATATATGGTATTTGCTATCAAAAAGCCATCTTGTATTTCATCTGGGCGAGGATACTTTTTGTCCGACAAGTCAGACAAAAATACCTCGTTAGGGATAGTCCCTAAAACCCCATATTTATTATACAGCCTAAAAAATTACTGTATTTTTTCCATAAGAACCAAACACTAATAACTCAAACGCATCTTTATTTTCAAAAAAATACCCTCCTTACTGGTTTGTCCAGTAAAGAGGGCACATATCAAAACCCTTCTCTTTTTCTTTTATAGAACTTTTGCGTTATATACTTCTTCGGGCTTAGCGGCCAATAGTCTTGCTGCCATATCTTTTTTCATCTGAATCAAAGTAGTCTCTTCTTCTTCACTTCTATCTTCTTTTCTTGATAATTCAATAAATTCTTTTAGTACAAAACCTGGCTTTATGGTTATAACGACTGTTTTATCTCTATACTTGAATTTAAAATAATATCTTCCATGGGGACTTTCTAAGACTTCTTCAGCTTCTTTTAAATTAATATCAACGGAAATTCTACCACCTGTTACGCATCTTGTTACCATTTCAAAAGCATCTAGCCCTCCCGGTCCCGGAAATGCTGTAATAAGATATATCTCTCTTCTTTCTAATAATTTCCCATCATCTAAAAGTGGAAAGGCTCTACTCATGACTTGAAATGCATGAGCTACTCCCCCGGGATAACCTACACCATGATAGTTTAGTAAATCATCAAAGCTATATTCTAATTCATGTCCTTTTTCTAATACTTTTATTTTATCCATGTTTCTTCCTTTCTTGTTAAAACTACTTCCTCAATATTGTAGCAACTTCATCATCTGATAATTTGTAATCATATTTCTAATACTTTTATTTATCCATGTTTCTTCCTTTCTTGTTAAAACTACTTCCTCAATATTGTAGCAACTTCATCATCTGATAATTTGTAATCATATACATATTCAAAGAAATTCTTTAACTCTACTTCCATGTCCATATCTGAAAACAATTGTGGATACTGTATTTTTGCAGCCCATTTAACTGTAAGCGGAGTTTCAACCCCAGGAGGATCCCACCTATAAACACCTATAGGAATTTTGTATACTTGTTTGTTAGCTACAGCTTTAATTGTTGACCAGTCTCTACCTTCCTGCTTATTTTCAATAAAGTCTTCCGGCATTAAGTCTGAATGATTTCCTAAATAAATGATATCAGGGTTCCATACAATCATCTGCTCCATGTCCACTTCAGCCAATTTACCCTTAAGCTCGTGGGCCGGATTATAGGCTCCACTTGGTTTCATCCAATGGTCGTATGTTTTTACAGCTATTTTCATGTCACTATAAAACTCTATAACTTTTGGTTTATCTTCATCTTTTATTTCAGCTAACTTTGATGTTACTTCATTAATTCCTTTGTCCATATATTCAACTAATAAGTCGCCACGTTCTTTCTTTTGAAGTACTTCAGATATCATTTTTATATTTTCTTTTATACTGTCAAATTCTGCCCTCTTTAAAGCTACTACCTTAAGTCCTGCAGCTTCCATTTTTTCAATTTCTTTCTCAATATTCGAATAAATAAACACTACATCCGGTTTTAGCTTCAATAACTCTTCCACGTTAACAACTGAGTCTTTTGAACACCATTTAGTATTCGCATTAGCTAGTTGTGGATACATGTTTTTTAAAACACTTTCTTCAAAAGCTTTAATAGAAGATGGGTTGCATCCTACAATTTTATCTGTCTTTCCATCAATTGCATATATTATAGACGGAAGAGGCTTGTCCACCGTTGCAATTCTTTCCGGTGTTTTTTCAAATTTAATCGTTTTTCCTCTAACATCAGTAACCGAGTATTCGCTTTCTTTTACCTCTTTAACTTCTCGCACTTGACTAGCTTCTTTTTCCTTGTTTTCACTGATTTCATTTTTATTACTTTGAGAGCTGCCGTCACAAGCATTTAAAATTAATGCTAGTACTAAAAATAATAATAAACTAATCCTTCTTTTCATTTTTCCTCCTTTGAAAATTATACACTTAGTGGATAAACTCCAAACAAATCTGCAACTTCTTCTCTTAATATATGAGGTCTTTGTCTAAGAGCTTTGCCAACTTCTATCTTTCTTTCTAAATCAACTTGATTAATTCTTTCTTTTAATTTTCCTTCTTGTTCACTCCTTTCTTTAGCAGAGTAAGGTTCTTGATATAGGGTTTTAATAGCTTCATTAATTTCATCTTTTGAATTAAAGGTTCCCAGTACAGAATCTATAAAAGGAAAGGACAGAATATATGCATATGCCGCTTGAACCAAAGTTTGGTCTTCTTTTATACGAATAGCGTTAAATATATCTTCATAAAGCAACAAGTCTCCTGTTGCCAGCGGATTCATAGCTATTGTCCCTATATCTTTTTCATGAGTCTTCATTATTCCTTTTAATCTGTATTTGGAATTAATTATATTAAAGCCCTGTAAACTATAATCAAATTTATACTCCCCAATCATCTCAATTAGTTCTTTATTTTGTAAGTGTGAAGAAAAAGTAATATGCTTAATAAGTCCTTCTTCTCTTGCTTTTTCCATCTCTCTTATAGCTCCATAGTTTTTAGCTCCTCTCCATTCTTCAAAAGATTTTACACCCCAAAGACAAGTAAAGGAGTCAATACAACTTATTCCTAAATTCTTCAAAGAATTTTCAAGATTTTTTCGAAATGTTTTAGAATCTCCGGCATGTGTCTTTGACATAATATAAAATGGTTTTTTATGCTTCTTCATTTCTTTTATGGCTGCACCTAATATAAGTTCTGAACAATTGTTTCCATAAGTATCGCCGGTTTCAAAGAAATTTATTCCTTGTTTATATGCATAGAAGAAATTTTCTGCATGTTTATCTATATCTTGGGGATTCTTTAAGTGATGACTTCCCATAGATATTCTTGAAATTTGTATGCCTGTAGATCCTAATTTTCTATATTCCATTCATTAACCTCCTTCTAACAGTTCTATATGGCTTTATAAGGTGCAACTGTTTTGTATTCAACTTCTTCTGCTTGAAAAATTAAAATTTTAGCTTTGATCTGAAAATACTTTTGTAAGTTATCTTCAGTAATGGCTTTCGAACTTTCATCAAAGGTTGTTTTGTAGTCACTACCGATAAACAAAGTTTTGTCAGATATCTGCAATGCATGACTAGGAAAATGAGTGTTTATTATGCAAGCAGATTTTTTATTTACATTTATATGTTTAATTGCCTCTATGATTCTAATTTGATTCTTCATATCCAGGTTTGACTCCGGTTCATCTAAAATAAGAAGTTTTGGATTAGAAACAAGAGCTCTCGCAATCATAACCATTTGAAGCTCTCCTCCGGATAGCTCATCACAGTATCTATTTGATAGCTTTTCAACTCCTAATTCTTTTAAAGTTTCATAAGCTTTATCATAATCTTCCTTCGTAGGGATATGGAAAAAACTGTTTTCCTTGTCTAAACCCATCACAACCATTTCTAAAACCCCATAACTAAACACACTTTTCTTAACTTGAGGAACATAACTTAAGTTTTCCCATAATTCTTTTTCTGCATATTCATTTATATCTTTGCCGAACAATAAGGCTTTTCCCGTGTCCCATTTTAAAAATCCCATAAGACACCTTAAGAAAGTAGTTTTACCCACCCCATTGGGTCCAAGAATGGACATTACTTCTTCTTCTTTTAAATCAAATGAAATATCTTTTAAAATTTTTCTCTTGTCATATGAAAAAGTACCTTTTTTAACTTGGAGTATCATCTTCTTTCTCCCGAATTCTTTCTAAGTATAGTTATGAATAATGGCGCACCTATAAATGCTGTTAATATTGAAATGGGAATTTCATTGCTTGTAGCTGCTCTTGAAAGGGTATCTATCATTAATAAATAAATTGCTCCCATAACACAACAAGTTGGAATAAGATACCTATTATCATTTCCGATAACCATTCTCGCCAAATGGGGAATTATTAAACCTATCCATCCTATAATTCCACATACAGAAACTGTAGTTGCAGTTATCAATGTTGAGAGTAAGATAACCACAATACGTAATTTTTTTACATTAATTCCTAAAGACCTAGCCTCATCAGAATCTAGAGATAAAAGATTCAATTTCCACCTTAATAGAAAGAAGCCGAAAATACAAGGTATTATTATTATTGAACAAATAACAAGATCTCTATAGGATACACTTGCTAAACTTCCCAGCAACCACATAGTGATAGTTGGAAGCTTATCTTCCGGATCTGCTATATATTTAATAAATGATATTGAAGCATCAAATAGTGACTTTACAATTACTCCGGATAAAACTAACACATACAAATCTGTTCGTTTTTTTACTCTGGATAGGTTTAAAACTATATAAACTGCTAAAAGCCCCAGAAGCAAAGAAACATGCTGAGTCACTATCATGTCTAGGGATAATAATATAGATAAAGCCGCCCCAAAACCTGCTCCTGAAGACACCCCTAGTAAGTCCGGGCTAACTAAAGGGTTTGAAAAAACAGTTTGATATGCTGCTCCTGCCAGTGATAGCCCTGCACCTACTAAAACTCCCATAAGTATTCTAGGTAGTCTTATGTCAATTACTACACTAGTTTCATGTACATCTAAGCCGCTAACATCTCCGGTTATTGTTTTGTATATAATCATAAATGCTTTATAGGGGCTAACCTGATATCTTCCTAAACAAATACAAGTTAGTATTAAAAGCAATAGCAATACAAAGAGAACCAATATGCATAATTTTTTATTCTTAAAGAAACCTTTCCCCATTTATCCACTCTTTCTAATTAATAGTAAAAATCTTTTATATAGTCTCCTATCCTCAATATAAAGAAGTTAACAAAATTTTTTTAGATATTTGCTCTAAATTAGGACTTAAGGATAAGTCATAAGAGATTATTTCATTTGTATACATATCAAGTATTGGTGAAATGTTGCATTTACTCCATGAAAAGTTAAATTGAGATACATCAGTACTCCATTTTTGTAACGGCTTATCAGCTTTAAAATTTCTGTCTATTATATTATCAGCAATCTTGCCTACTTTACCTTTGTATGAATGATATTTTTTCTTTACACTATTAAGAATCCTATTATGAGTTACTTCATAATCTCCGTTTGCCATGATTTACCCTCATTTCTTTAAATGTAACTTGATTGTATTATAGCACTTGTTATATTTGAAAGTCAAGATATTGATACGCATATTCATCTTTAAAATGATCATCATCATACTCTTCATATACATAATCATAATTTAACCTAAAATGCACATTACCAATGTACGCATCTACCATTGTTGTGTTAGCAGTCGGTTTTTTAGTGTAGGCTTCGATAGTTAGGCTTGCTGGCAAAAAAGATTCTTGGTAAGTAAATTCACTTTTGGCAATAACACATTTTTAATTTAGGTATGAACTACAAAATTCTAAAAACTTAGCTCCTAATTCATCTGCTAGCTCTCTTTGTGTGCTAGCCAAATCTACAAACTGATGTGCCCCGTTAGATAGATCACATCGCCGATTTTGATATTTGAAAGATCCTCGGCGCTTATAGGCGTGGTTAAAATTTTCTTACTCATAGCGCAAACTCCTTGTGCGATTTTACGTCAAAATTTAGATCAGCGTCCCAGACGATATGCCCTTTGCGGTGCGACCAGCAGCCCACGTTTACAGCAACGGCTATGACGCTTGGATGGCGGGCGCAGTTTTCGATATGTATGCCCATCACGGAGCTTGCACCACTCATGCCTTGTGGGCCCAGACCTATTTTATTTATGCCATCTTCTAGCAACTTTTCAATTAATGCGGCACGTTCGTTTGAATTTTTAGAGCCAAGCGGTCTCATCAGCGCCTTTTTAGATAGCAAGGATGCCACGTCGATCGAAGTCCCCACGCCAACGCCCACTAATAGCGGCGGACAGGCGTTTATGCCGTAGCTGGTCATTATGTCCATGACGAATTTCACGACTCCCTCGTAGCCCATGCCGGGCATCAGTACGGTTGCCTTACCTAGCAGACTACAGCCACCGCCCGCCATATAGGTGTGTATCTCGCACTCGCTGCTATTTGGCACGATCTCCCAAAATACGCTCGGCGTGCCCTTGCCGACGTTTTTGCCGGTGTTGTACTCGTAAAACGTCTCGACACTGTTATGGCGAAGTGGGGGCTTCACGAGTCGCTTGCAGCACCGCCTCTCGTAGCAGCTCCTCAAGCTCGCCAATTAGCGGAAAATTTGCGCCGTAACGGACGAAAAACTGGATCACGCCCGTATCCTGACAGGACGGGCGGTCTAGCTGCTTTGCAAGGCGCTGGTTTTCAAACATCGTTTTATAGATCTCTTTTGCCAGTGGTTGCGTTTCACGCTCAGCGAGCTCGTGCAGCTTCGCCGTCATGTCGTCTGGCAGCACCTTGCCCGTGTAGCCGACGAATTTCGCCATGACCTCAGTCATCTTTTGCACGGCTTTTTCTTTATCCATCGCCTCTCCTTTGCTAAATTTTACTTTCAAATTTTTCATAAGCGCTCGCCAGGACGCAGCCCACAGCGTAGCAGAGCAGGTCGGTAAAATCAAACGTTCCGCCGATTATTACTTTTAAAATTTTATTTTCTACGCCTAGAATTTGCACGACGCCAAAATACTGCACAAGTTCCAAAGCTGCCGCAAAGGCAAAAATTTTAAGCGCTAAATTTGATGGCGGCGCGCTAAATATAGCTCTCACAAACGCGTAAAGCAAGATAACCGCCAAAACATCGCCCAGATAATGGCGCACGAAGCCGCCCTTTACGCAAACTGCGATGTAAATTTCGACCGCCAAGATCACGCCAGCCGCGACTAAAAAGGCTAGTCTTGTTCGTACGCTTTGTCTTTGCGTTTTTATTTGATCGCCTAAATTTATCTCTTGCAACGTTTTTTCCTTAAATTTAGCTCATTTATCCGCCGCTACGCAAGCATAAATTTATAGATGATTTATCAGGCTAGCGTTATACGCAGCACCGTATCCGTTGTCGATATTTACGACGCTGACGCCGTTTGCACAGCTATTTAGCATGGCTAGCAGTGCCGCAACTCCGCCAAAATTTGCCCCATATCCCACGCTGGTAGGCACTGCGATCACTAGAGAGCTTACAAGGCCTGCTAACACGCTAGCTAGCGCGCCCTCCATACCAGCAACGGCGATGACGACCTTTGCACCACGTATCTCATCGAGCTTTGCGACCAGCCTATGTAGTCCTGCCACACCAACATCGGTAAATTTTCTCACATCGTTGCCTAAGAATTTTGCCGTCTCATAGGCCTCCTCCACGACTGCACCATCGGCAGTTCCGGCAGAGACTATCGAGATGTAGCTTTTTGTGGGTGCTAGTTCTTTAAATTTGACGCTAATCACCCTGCCACGAGCATTAAAATCTGCCTGCGGAAAGATCTCACGTATGCGTTCAAAAACATTCTCATTTGTTCTTGTGATTAGAATATTTTCATTTTTTTCGCCGATCGCACTAGCAATTTGCAAAATTTCATCATCTGTTTTATTTGCCCCATATATCACCTCACCAGTACCATTTCGTAAAGCACGCTGAGTGTCGATCTTAGCACATCCGATGTCATTAAATGGATAGTTTTTTAGATACTTTAGCGCATCTTGCTCGCTCATCTTGCCATTTTTTATACTGGCGATAAATTCTAAAATTTCAGCCTCGCTCATGCCAAAACATCCTCTCTAAGCCCCTTTAGATCAAGCGTCACCTCTGCCGCGCCAAGTGCAACTAGCTCCTTAACGATAGACTTAAATTTCACGTCGTCTAAAAAGCTTTGCATGCTAGAAAACGGCATTTGCAGTTTCATTTTTTTATCATCAAGCCTTGCTCGCACATTTGCGTAGCCGCTTTTTATCAGTAAATTTTCAGCCGCCTCTACTAAATTTAGATCGCTCACACTTATCTCTTTTTCATGCGGCAAACGAGTTAGCAAGCATGCGTAGCTTGGCTTGTCTGCTGTTGCTAAATTTAGCTCACGTGAGAGCTCGCGTATCTCAAATTTGCGTAAATTTATTAGAGGCGAAAGCACACCAAGCTCCTCTTTTGCCTTTAAACCTGGGCGATATTCGCCAAGATCGTCTTTGTTTGTGCCGTCAGCCAAATTTGTAAATCCAAGCTCTTTTACACGAGCAAGAAGCCTTGAAAAAACTGCTTTTTTGCAAAGATAACAGCGATTTTGCGGATTGAGCTTTATCTCATCAGCGATGCCTACCTCAAATACCTCGTGCCTGATGCCATAAAATTTAGCAAATTCTACCGCCTCATCTATCTCGCGCAAAGACATATAGGGCGATTTTACCGTGAGTGCTAGCACATTTTCGCCAAGCACGTCCGCAGCAACCTTTAGCAGTAGTGAGCTATCCACGCCGCCGCTAAATGCAACGGCTAAATTTCCTAGCTTTTTTATATCATTTTTTAGAATTTCTAGTTTCGTCATATTTTTTTAAAGTCTCGTTTCTAACCTCGCGGATCGTCGTTTGAAATCTCTGCGCGGCTTTTTTGCAGTCCTCGAATTCGGGCTTGATTTTTAAAATTTCGGGGTAATTTCGGGCTAAATTTTCGTCCGTTAAATTTTGTTCGGCGTTAAAACCGCAAACTCGGCCGCGCGAAATTTTAAGCCTTATTTTGCCGTATTTAGTCTCTACCTCGCAAAACTCGCGCGCAAGCTCCGTTTTCCTCACGGCGCACTCTCTAACTCCGATCGCCGTCGTATGCGCGAAAATTAGCCCCTTTATCCGCGCGGCGTCCTGCTTGCGGCACAGCGCGTTTAGCTCAAAGCCCGCGCGCCCCTTTTTCATAAAAATAGACCTGCTAAATACGTCCAGCGCGCCGCTATCTCGCAAAATATCGCACGCAAAGGCAAAGCTCTCGGCGTCCATGTCGTCGATATTAGTGGAGATTAAAATCCGCTCGCAAAGCTCGCCATAGCCGATCTGCACGCTCAAATTTGGCTCATCTCTCAAGCCTAAATCCTCGCTCGTTTCGCAAAGTATCACGCGAAGCGCGTTGGCAAAATCTGCGACGTCTTTATCGCCAGCGCCGTAGCCCGTGCTTAAAATTTTAAAATTTCGCGGCGACTCACGGCGGTCTTGTTCCCTTAAATTTAGTGCGCAGGCCTTTAAAATAGCCGCTCCTGTGGGCGTAGTCATCTCGAAATTCGCTCGCCCTAGGCTTACTTGAGCGCCTTTTAAAATTTCGCAAACCGCAGGCGCCGGTACGGTCAGCCTGCCGTGAGCGCAGTGCGCAAAACCGCCGCCAAGCTCGATAGGCGAAGCAAAAATTTGCGGCGCACCCAAGGCCTCCAAGCAAATAGCCGCACCCACTACGTCCGCGATGCTGTCCGCGGCGCCCACTTCGTGGAAATGTACTTGCTCTGCGCTAGTGCCGTGGATTTTGGCCTCGGCCTGCGCGATAACGCTAAAAATTTCGCTTGCCGTTTTTTTTACGAAAGCGCTTAGGCTAGAACCCTCGATAAGCTCTAAAATTTGCGTGAAATTTCGCGGACGCGGATGGTTTTGGGCGGGCTTATCCGCTCTAAATTCGGCGCCGTGAATTTTGCCGTTTAAATTTTGACGCGGGCTAAATTTAGCGCCTAAGAGGCCAAGCGGAATTTGGCTCGGATTTGCCGCGCAAACGACGTCTATTTTGGTTGCAGAGATACCGCATTTTAGCACTTTGCGCTTGCGTAGGTAAAATTCGCTAGCTAAATTTAGCTTAGCAAGCTCGGCGCAAAGATAGCTAAAATCCGCGCCCAGATCCACCAGCGCGCCTAAATTCATATCGCCGCTAATACCGCAGCTAGCGTCATAGTATAAAATTTTAGCCAAACTCACACCTTAGGTACGGTCATAGAGCCAAACGGCAAGATGATTATTTTTGCGTCCTTGCCTTTTTGTGCCAGTGCCTCATCTACGGCCTTTTGTAGGTCGTGATACGGCTTTAGATGCACAGCTTTCATCTCATCGTCGCTTAGATCAGTCACAGCCCAAGTCTGCGCCCAAAGCGAAATTTCAGCCATTTTTGCAGCCTTGTGATAACCAAGCTTAAAGCCAGAATTTATCTTTTCTAGCACTTTCTTTGGCGTATCGGCCGATGCCATAAGCTCAAAGAAAGGTTTTGGACCGATGCCTGTGCGGCATTTTGCGACCATTATTAAAATTCCATCCTTTGCAAGCGCTAGTTTGCCGTTATCTAGGGCTTTTTGCGCCTGATAAAGATCGACATCCATAGGATATGGTGCCACAGAGATCACGATGTCAGCCTTTTGTGGGATATTTACGCAAAATACCTCATCGGCCTTTTTTACGCAGTCATAAAAGCTATCGTTCAGATCGCCAGCACTCGCATAATAGACGCCGTGCTCGCTATCAAGCACGGTTTGTATAGAAAATACGTCGATATTTGAAAGAACTTTCATCGCATCGATCATATCTTCATGCACAGGGTTGCCCTCAAGGCGCAGCGCCTGAGCGTCAGGACTAAGTGCTAGTTTGTGGTTTTGCGTGATGCTTTCGTATGAGGCAGTGCCTGGCAAAAAGGCCTTTCTACCGCCGGTGTAGCCTGCGAAATAGTGGGGTTCGACTGAACCTATGACGATCACTTTTTTAGCTTCAGCCACGATCTTGTTTAAATACATCTGCGTACCGTTTTTGCTCTCGCCTAAAAAGACCATCTCATCGTGCTTTGAGTCGTGGTCGTGAACCTCGTTTTTAGCTCTGATCTCTGGGTAAATTTCTTTAGAAAATATCATGTTATATTCATCTAGCGTGCCCTCTCTGTGACAGCCAGTGGCGATGATGAAAATTTTATTTTTATCGCGAAGCTTTGGGTAAATTTGCTTTAAAATTTTAGCAGTTGGCGTAGGTCTTGTGCCGTCATTTACGATGATAACGATCTTTTCATCGCCAGCGATAAACTCATCAAAGCTCTTTTGGTTTATTGGATTTGCTAAAGCCTTTGCGATAAGCGCTGCTTCGTCGAATTTAGCCACGGGGTTGGGGTTAAAAACTCCCAGTAAATTTTTTTCCGGAACGCTTAGGTCGATGATATCATCTTTGCCGTAGCGAATAGGAATTTGCACGTTTGCTCCTTAAGTATAATTATTAATTTTTTATCTTAGGATTATATATAAATTTTTCTTTTAAATGTATGTAAAAAGGGTATTCAATTTTTAAATTTATAGAGCGGATAAAATTTATTATGGTTCTTTGTCAATAGTGGGGGTGTAAAAACACCTCTATCTATTGCAAAGACGTAAATATATCAATTTTCTAAATCTTTCATAGTTTCTTAGTCCATAAGATACTCTTTTTATTACTTTTATTTTGTTGTTATTTCCTTCTATAAACCCATTGTTTATTTTATATTCTACTATATTTATTATCTCTTTTTTCCAACTTGTTATTGTATCTGCTAGTTTTATACTTTGCTTTATATTAAATACTCTCAATTTTTCAATTAATTGCTCTATTCTCCTTCTCATTGTCTTTACTGTCTTGCTCTCAAACATCTTGTAAAATTCTTTTATTATTCTATACATCTTTTTCAATGTCTTATCTACTTTTAATATCTCTTTTAATATTTCTTTTTGTCTTTGACTAAACTGACTTATTGGGCTTTTACTTAGTATTTTCCAATATTTTTTTAACTTCTTATACTTTTCATTGTCTTTGTTAAATAATTCTACTCTTAAATCTCTTAATGCCCATATCCCTTGTCTTATTACATGATATTTATCTGCTACTATTTGGGCCTGAACTATATTACTATTTATTATGCTTCTAAATGGCTTAAACATATCCATTACAACTACTTGTGGTTGTATTTCAAATTCGTTTATTATATTTTTTATTGTTTGTGAATGTCTATTTCTTAATATATCTACTAGTTTACGGTTTTTATCATACATCGCTAGCTGATATTTCTCTTTTTCTATATTTCCTTTAAATTCGTCTATATATATGACTGATGTATCTGGAGAGGTTTGTCTTTTTAGGGCGATTGCATTTTATGAGGGAGATATTAAGCATATTTATTTTGTCGCGGAGACTAAAGGGTCTATGAACTCTATGCAGCTTCGCCAAGTCGAAGAGTCCAAAATCCACTGCGCAAAGGAGCATTTTAAGGCTATAAGCAACGATAGCGTGGTCTATGACGTAGTGGATAGCTATAAATCACTACTGGATAAAGTTATGAGGTAAAAATTTATTGGGAAGTTAGGTCGCAGTATAAAAGAGCCTGTGCAATATTCCAAAAATGGTTATTGTGCTGCTCCTTTTGAGGTAAAATTTGACTGCCATTTGTCAATATGAAAATCTGAGGTGATATTGCTTAAAACTCTACCAATAAAATACTCAGTGTGATGGAAAATCACAGTGACTGACTTAATCTTGCCAGTTTTAGTTCGAATTAAATTTAAATATACAATTATCTTAACCAAACCATCCTTGTAAATTTATATAAATCATAGTATTATACTCCTAAATATTTAAGGATAAAATACTATGTACATCAAACGAGCCATAAGCGACGAAATAAAAGAGTATATGAAAAGCTTTCCTGTGCTTTTGATAAGCGGAGCTAGACAAGTTGGCAAATCAACCCTTGCTTTAAATTTAGATATACCAAATTACGTAACGCTTGACGATATTAATATATATGAATCCGCAAGAAACGATCCAAAAGGCTTTATAGAGCATTGCGAGAAGCCTATCGTGATAGATGAGATACAAAGAGTGCCCATACTGCTTTTAGCAATAAAAGAATTTGTAGATAAAGATAGAACAAACGGGCAGTTTATACTAACTGGCTCTGCAAATTTAAAAGGCTTTAAAGATATCTCGGACTCTTTGGCTGGTAGGATAGGCATAGTGGAACTCTATCCGCTTTCTCAAAAAGAGTTAAGCCATAGTGATGAAAATTTGATAGATATTTTAAGTGGCGATATAAGCCATCTAGCGCTAAAGAAGTATGACAACGACGGCTTATCTGAAAAGATCATAAACGGCGGCTACCCGGAGATCACAAAGATAGACTCAGAGAAATCAAAATATCTCTGGTTTAGCTCATATATAAGAACATATATAGAATCAGATGCCAAAGAGATAGGCAACATCAGAAATATGGATAAATTTATCACTATGTACCGCCTATGTATGCTAAGAAGCGGCAATATCTTTAACAAAAACGAGCTATGTCTAGAGTCTGGGCTTGATAATAAGACATTTGATAGCTATTTTAGCGTGCTGGAGCATACATACCAGATCCAAAAGCTTCAGCCGTATTTTAATAACGCCCTAAAAAGACTTATAAAAACTCCTAAAATTTTTGCTACCGACACAGGGGTGCTGGCACATTTACTTCAAATTTCATCAGCGCAAGAGCTTGCGAATTCTCCTTATAAAGGCGCCATATATGAGACATTTGTATTTGATGAGCTACTAAAAGCAAATACCAGTAGCAAAAAAAGAGCAAATATATACTACTATAGAACGAGTGATCAAAAAGAGATAGACTTTATCCTTGAGATATCAGGCAAACTCATAGCCATAGAGGTCAAGTCCTCAAAAACTATCAGTAAAGATGACTTTAAGCATATCTACCATCTAAAAGAAAATTTACAAAGCAAATTTGATAAAGGCATAGTTTTTTATGCTGGAGATACGGCTATGAAGCTAGATGATGATATGTTTGCATTGCCGTTTGGTTTTATGGGATGAGAGAAGGACAAGAAGATACAATGCTAATAATTTGTCTTCTATAACAGCTTACGATAATCTACCTTCCCAAACCATCATACTCTGACTTCACATTTTGCTCTTTGCCCTCTATCTCATTTGATTGTTGTTTTGATTGCTCTACTCCAAAATTCTTATCAAGTCCTTGATCGTATAGCTCTTGCTTTGTTATTTTTAGTGAACCAAATAATATATGATCTTCTGTTAGATATATCTTATCTGTTCTATAACGCTCCTTTAGCTTATTAAAACCTTGCATATCTTGCCAATCTTTCATATATGTTTTTATATTATAAATTAAGCCTTTATAGTTAGTCTTAGCTATATTCGATAGATATTTTTTAAAGTTTTCAGTTCTATTTATAAAAGCTAAATAGTATCTATTTATATCTAGATGATCATCGATACCTTTTACGAAGCCTTTATATTCATTTTGTTTAAGTCTTAGCTTTTGAATGAGATCATCATCATAAAATCCAGTTTTTATCTTTCTAGCTGCTTCATAAAATTTATCTCTAATGTAGATATATGGAGTATAGTGTCTATTTTGGTTAAAAGAATAGGCTGTGTTTTCTTCTGGCAAGTATAGATATCTACTGTTATTATTAAAAAGTATTTGACAATCTTCATATTTTTTAACCATAGTGTTTTCTTCAAAGTATTCTATTAACTCTTTTATCGGAATCTTTGATGATATAGCTTGGTAGCTTGTTCTTTTAATATGTGAGTTGGTATCTTTTGTTTCATGACCAAGCTCATATTTTCTTAGATTTTGTAAATCTTCATATATGGCTTTAATATCCATATTATTAATATCTGTTTTTAAGCCAGCATCTTCAATGGCTCTTGTATTATCAAAAGTTTTTCCACTAATGCTTACAACCTCAGATCCTGGCACTGGAGTGTAGTGAAATTTACTAGGATATAGGCTGGAGTTATTTACTATGTTACATAACCCAAGCTCTATTGTTATCTCTTTTATGTATTCATCATATTCATTTAAGCTTGGAGCATCTGTTGTGGGTATGATGAGTTTAAATTTCTCTACTTTTGTGTCTGGCGCTTGATAGGTCGTTGGGTATATGAAGCCTTTTATTCCTTTACTTTGTAGTAAATTTTGAGCATCATTTGCAGTAAATTTGGGGCTATCTATATCATATATAAGCGTAGGAGTTATGCCATCAATACTGCTAGCTTCTTCACTTTTATCTTTGAAACTTGCCACTGATATAGCTGAATAGTTTTTAAGTATTGATTTTAGATTGTATGGCTCTATTTGTATCGTTTTCCAGCTATTTAACACTTGAGTTTTTGAGTCTTGATTTTGTGTGCTAAAGTCACTACTTACACTTAATGTTATCTTTGGCTCATTTTTATTGGCCTCAAGCTCTATAAGCATTTGCTCTAGCTCATTAACTACGTGAAATAATGCTCCTTTTCTGCCATTATAGACTATCTTACACATTAGGTCAGTTAGATTATAAGTTCCATTAAAACCATCCACTCTTACTTTATATTTGTCATTTACCATTTCAGGTTTTGCGGTGATGTTAAATTTTGCATTGATCATAGGCAAAAATTCCCTTATATCCACTGCATTAAGTCTCTTTGCCCTATCATAGTAGTCTTTTTTGAAACTCTCATCTTCTTCTATCATTCTTAATATATAATCAGCTGTAGAATTTTTAGCATCAGCTAGTAGCTCTTCAACACTTATATTGTGCTCTTTTGTATTTGCTTTTGGCTCGATCACTACATCCGTTTCTATCTTCATCTGCGTATCTTTTTCTTTGCCTTTCTTAACCTTTTGTGCTGCACTTTTAAAGCTTTCATATTGCTTTTTTAATTGGTCTTCATCTATACTTAAAGGCTCTATATTATTTAATCCATACTTGTTAGATAAGATGTCATTAACTACTCTTTTAAATTTTTCTGCTGATTTAGCCATAACAGCTTTTATTTGTTGCTTGGCTGCACCTTTTGTATATATAACTCCACCGGTTTTTACACTATGGGTAAATTTCATATTTTCAAAAGAGACTATTAGATGAACATGAGGCTCTCTTTTTAGTGGTTCACCATTTTTATGTTTCTTGTTTAATGTTCTATTTTCTAGTGCCCCTTCTGGGCGAGGAATATATGGCTCTTCTTTGATTATAGGCAGATGAGCTTCAGCATAAAAAAGTAGCTCATCTATGTCGTGATTTGGGAAAGTGAGTCTGAGAAAGTCTATTATAAGCTCATCTATATTGCCACTTTCATATAGTTTGTTCCACTCCTCTGAAGTAAATGACAAGGATATATGATAGTAGTTATGTTTCTTATTCTTTTTCTTGCTCTGGTGCTTTTCAGACATCTCGATAAGATCTAAATTTCCAGCCAGTGGCAATCTATCATCTTTTTCATCTCTAGTTAGCTTTGAATCTCTTTTCTTGCCAGTTTTTAGATAATCAGCTATGCCTTTTTCTCCCTTTGAGATCTTAACTATCATATCTACTCCTTATTAGGCTTAAAATTTCAGTTAGCACTGATTGAATTTTGTACAAATCTTCTTGTGCTCGCAGTATCACTTCTAAAGCTATATTACCACTGGTCTTATAAGCTATATTTAGTTTCTTTGCTATTTGATTAATGTTATTAAAAGGTCTAGCAAAATTTGCAATGATTGCTGGATATAGCTCTTTCTTTTTTATGGATTCAGAATTTACAGTGCCATTATCTATAAGATAGGAAATGATTTCTGATCTTGACATATCTAACTCTAGAGCTATTTTAGATAACTTATCGTATTGTTGATAAGTGATCCTTGCGGAGAGCACCTTATCCTTGACATTTTTTGACATATGATATCCTTTCATAAAATGTGATAGCGAGAAGAAGCGTTTTAACGCTTCTTACATCTAGCATTGTAGCTCTCGGCAGAGCAAGATTATACAAGGTATGAAAACGAAGTGTCATACATTGTATGTGTCTTGCTATTAGAAAAATTTGCTTGCTACTGAACATTGCTGTCACCATTTGTGTTTAGCCATTTAGTAAAATCCTCGCTAGCTTTTTGACCATCTTGGTTGTAAATATGGATAATAAAGCCTTGAAGATTAGACACGTTATAAAGTGCTTTATCTAGCCTATTTTGTAGTGAAGATTTGGTTTCATTTGTCTTATGGCTATCATAAAACAAGTAGCCAAAAAAGAAGAGTGCTTCTATAAACACAATGGTAATTAACACATATGCTATCTTTTTCATCAAAGAGGTAAAAGATGAGTTAATCTTTGATATAGTTTTATCTGCACTCTTTAGAGTATTTTGAAAGTTGTTTTGGACCTCTTTTGTTGCATTTATAAGTTCAATACCTCCTTGCTCTATAAGTTCTATTTTTTCTTTAAAGCTTTTATCAAAGCTATCTGCGGCTTGATTAAAAAGTTCAATATTATTTCTAATATTTTCACTAACCTTATTACCAATTTCGATATGTTCTTGTAGAGCAATTACTGCGTTTGCCGCAACTGCTGTATCACTACTCTTGATTGTTAGTGCCATTGCTTAGTTCCTCATCGTTTTTTTCGTCTTCTTTGGAACCGAGAATATGACATGCATCAGAGGGTTGGTTTGCATTTTTTGCCTCATATTCTTTCTTCCATTTGGAAAACTCATTATTTGATAGCTTGATACCAAAACGATCTTCGATTACTAGCCTGCACTCTTTGATCGTAGCTTTTTGTGGAAACAAGGCTTCAATGCATGCTTGTTTAATCTCCTGTTTTATTTTATTTTTTCTGATAGCTTTTAAATCATTTAAAAGCATTTTTTTATTAGCCATGTTTTTCTCCTATGACTTTTTAAAATTTTATAAAGACAGCAATAGCCATCTCACCAAAATAGACATACCTATAGTTTGCCCAATAAACTCAATATGGTTGGTATTAATGAAGTTCTTATTTAAGTAGTTTAAAAGTAGAGAACGGTTACAATAAAAACGCTAAAATTTATCGTAGAGGTTCTTTTCTAACACTTAAACAGAACCTCTGCTTCTAACTAATTTTGATCATCTTAACCTCCTTTGGTTAAAAATATTTTATTTTTAAAAATTGTGAGCATTATAATCTTTTTTTATAGTCGAGTCAATGAATTTGATAGTAAGTAGAATAAAAAAATGATTTTATGTTTTAAAAAGCACGATATATCAAGGGGTTTTTGCTTATAATTGATTGTATAGCATAAAAATACTTATGAATTACTTAATGCTAGTATTTATATGAGGAATCGAAACAAATATCTTAAAATTACCAAATAAAAATTATTGCATCATCATCAATTGCGCACCAAATACTCTCCAAACAAATTCTCAAATTTTGCCTTTAAATACTCTGACTCTTTTATCTTTATAAATGGTAGCCAGTATTTGACATACGCAGGATCTCGTGATGCTTATGCAGCCTATCTCTATTTTGTGTTTTATCGCTAGGGGTATGAATGTATAATAATCATCAAAAATATTTTTTAGCCAATATTCAATAGCTACAAACGCCATTTCTACTATACATCTATACTTATTTTATTTAAACTATGATAAAAATTTAACCCAGCAAAGTGACAGATTATATTATAGTAGATTATTCGTTAAAAAATTTTACTTGTTTTTTAAAAATTTTACAAAAACGTGTTAAAATTACTGCAAGCTTAAGAATTTGCTACATAAAATTTTATTTTGCTACAAACATTAAGCTATATTTCATGAAAGGTGACTGCAATATAATATTGTAGAAACATCGTAGTTTAGGTATTTATGGTGTCACGGGGGAGACTTGAACTCCCGACCTCCGGCTTATGAGGATTTTTTATATGAGCTCACAAAAGCCTGAAATACGCACTTTAGACGATTTTTTACTTAGTCATTACGTAAAACTGTTCCATTTTTGACCGGTTGACTATTAAATATGGGACAACACTTAAGGGAGCGAAACGGTATATATTACTACCGAGCTACACTTGCTCCAAGCATCAGAAAATTTTTTAACGAAAAGCGAGAAATTTGCTTCTCCACATCCACTAATCTCTTGGAAAAAGCCAGAAAAAGGGCTAAAATTCTAGATAATAATCTTTACCTGATAAAAAGGGCGGTTCACATGAATCTTAGTGATAGCATAATCCAATCTTTTGTAAATTCGTTTATGAAAGTGAAGCTTAGTAAGAGTATCAAAGAGCACTCTCTTCTTAACAAGAAGATGGATGTAGAATTTCTAAATGCGCTCAATGACTACTTTAAACAAAGTTTGATATATGGCGATCTACCTCAAATTTTAATTAAGGATATAAGCAATATCACTAACACTGCTGGCGCTCTTGGTAGTAAGGATAAAGAGAACATAGGGCAAACTCTTTTAGAGAAGAATATACTAACACTTAACTATCTTGTATCAAAGCTTGAGAAGAGCAGCGTGCTCTTTGATGATAAGCGTGAGCAATACTTTCTCGAAGATGATTCTAGCGATAACTTAGCCAAACATGCCAAACCTAGTTCGTTTGACGCTAAGGACATAGCTTCATTCCAAGAAAATATAAAAGAGCTTGAAGATAGTGGTTGTTTGCCCATTACGGATGGACAGCTTAAGGCTATGGCTCAGAGGATTAGCGAAACGGTTTATGCCATACTAGATCAAAAGTATGGCTCGACCTCAAATTTAAAGCTAGTAAGAACAAATAATAGCCATAGAAGCATGGAAGATATCATAATGAATCCAAATCCACCAAAAAATATCAAGATAAAATTAGATGAAGATAGTAGCTTTAGTATTTTTAATCCTAGCGCCCAAGTAACACAAGAGTATGAGATTAGAAAAGCATTGCAAGTGGCATCTGGCTCTAGCAATCAATTCTCAGCTTTAAATTTAGAAGATCAAAAGAGCTTAAAAGATGCATTCGAGATATTTGAGACAAACACTAAAAGAGCTGACAAGTGGTCGACAGATACGCAAAGATTAGTTACTGGCGTAAAAAAGCTCTTATTTTTATACTTTAAAGAAGATACGCCAGTGTATAAGATCACAAGAGATAATTTGCTTGAATTTAGAGATCTTCTTTATAAAATTCCAACTAAGCTAGCTCAAAAGAGTAGGTATAAAGATAAAAGTTTATCTCAGATACTTAAGCTAGGAGAAAAGGACGATAAACTCTCTGAGCCTACTATCCAAAAATATATGATAAGGGTTATTCAGTTTTTTAACTACTGCTTTGATAGTGGCTATATAGGTAAAAGCATAACTGCAAAAATGAACGTCAAGATAGACATAGACCCTAGCGAAAGGGCAGTGCTTCCATACGAAGCATCAGAAGCTAGGAAGATCTTTGAGATAGTAACTAGTATCAAACAAAGTGGTAAATCACCAAGTTCAAGGATAGAGGCTAGTGAGCTCTACTACGTCACAATGATAGCTGCTTATAGTGGCATGAGGATAAAAGAGATCACACAACTTCATAAAGAAGATATAGTCTTAAAAGATGGAATTTACTGCTTTAACATCAACACAAATGATGGTAAAACTACCAAGACTAAAAACAGCATTAGGTTTGTGCCCATCCATAGTAAGCTCATAGATCTAGGTTTGTTAGAATATGTTAATAGCAAGAAAAGCGGAAATATATTTAAGGTAAGCAATAAGGACTTCTCTGAAATTTTTAGAAGCCAGATCCAAAGAAAGTTTATAGACAAAGACTCTAAAAAGACCTTCTACTCTTTTAGACACTACTTTATAGACTATCTAGTGCAGCGCGAGGTAGAAGCTAACCTTATAGCTCAGATAGTAGGACATGAAAAGCAGTATAAAATTTTGCTAAACACTTATGCCAAGCCCATTAACGCTAGTACACTAAAGGCTAAAGTAGAGATGGTATCGTATGAAAATGAATAGGGGCAAATTTCAAAGCATGAGTTTTAAGACTATCTTTATATCTTATTTAGTATTATTTTAGGTATTAAATAAAGGATAAAAATGCAAACCATACAAGCAAATTTCACAGCTAGCATAAGCGAGCTAAAAAAGTCTCCAGCTCAAATTTTAAAACAAGCTGGAGATAATGTTGTAGCTATACTAAACCACAATGTCCCTAGCGCCTATCTAGTACCCAGCTCTGTCTATGAAAAAATGGCAGAGATAATAGAAGAGTATCATCTAAGTAAAGCAGTAGACGCTGCTCTAGCAAGTGGTGAAAAACCAGTAAAAGTAAGTCTAGATGAGTTATGAGTTAGAGTTCTTGCCAAGTGCTTTAAAAGAGTGGCAAAAGCTTGACAATAGCATAAAAGTGCAGTTTAAAAAGAAGCTAAGTGAGCGTCTAGAAAACCCAAAGGTTACCAAAGACAAGCTACGAGGCTATGAAGATGTCTACAAGATCAAGCTAAGAGATGTCGGCTACCGCTTGGCATATCAAGTAAAAGATGACGAGATCGTAGTATTGGTGCTAGTTGTCGGCAAAAGAGAGAATAACGAAGTGTATGAGATGCTAAAGGATAAATTTAACTAAGCATAAAGCTAGACTTTAGTTATCTTTGATCTGTTAGCAGTTAATTTCATATTGCTAGCTTGTCCTATCTAAAGTGCTCTTTTATGATGAGTATAACCCCCTACATTTTTATTATTTTATTTTCTTAATTTCATACCAGACTAAATCTCTAAGAGAAATTTAAAAGCTACAAAAATTATATTATATATTTCATAGTATTTTTAAAAAACACGCATTTTAGCGGCCTGAAGCCTACCGAATTCCTTGTTTTAGGCTATGAAATTTTATAAAATAACCTTAAAAGATATTTAAAGAGCAAGTCTGACAAAAATTTTTATGGCATAGGATTTTTTGAGTGGCTTCTTCTTAGATTGGGAGTAAATTTACGTGAGTTCTGAAAAGATAAAAAAACGCAAGGTAACCAAAGTCATAACTAAAAGACTTAGGCTAAGTAATGCAGAATGGTTGGTAGTTAATGATAAATTACAAGAAAGTGGCCTAACTTTCTCAAAATTTGCCCTAAGAGCTATGTTGTCTAAGCAGATTTATGCACCAATTATAAGGGAACTTCTAATTGAGCTATCTAGACAAGGACAAAACATGAACCAAATAGCCGCCAAATTAAATAGTGGGCAAAGCCTAGATAGAGTTGGTATCAAGATCATAGCAGACGATAATAAGATCTTACATAAAATTTATGAAGCATTGGGTAAATAATATGTTGCTTGATTTGCCTTGTATCAATACAAATAAAGGCACTAGTGATGCTAGTTAAATTCCTTCGTACTTATACTGGTGGTGGCCTTGGGAGTGTAAATTACCTTTTAAATGAGAGAAAGGCTGCTGGAACAGCAAAAGTTATAAAAGGTGATGAAAATTTAACTAGAGCCATTATAAAAGGCATCACCTATAAACAAAAGACTTGTTTTGGTGTTTTATCATTTGAGGAGAAGTATGACTCTCTGACTGAGGAGCAGAAATTAAAAATTATCAAGGATTTTGAATATGCTCTTTTGGGTGAGTATATGCTTGAACGTACAAATGTATTATGGGTAGAACACTCAGACAAGGATGGTCGGCTTGAGTTAAATTTTCTGGTTCCCAAGATCGATCTTAAAACAGGAAAATCATTTAATCCATATTTTGCCAAATATGATCAAACTAGAATAGATCTAATTAAAAAGATCATTAACGATGAGTATGGACTATCAAGTCCAGATGATCCAGCAAAAGAACAGACTATATTATCTAGTAAGAAAAACGTCAATCATTATAAAAATTTAGAAGAGCTAGATCAAAAGTTGCACGATCTAGTTAAACAAGGATATATTAAAAATAGAGATCACATGATCGAACTTCTTGGTCAACAAGGTATTGAAGTAGCTAGATCTACCAGTAAAAGTATAACAATAATACTTCCTAATCAAAAAACAAAAAATCGTCTTAAAGGAGGAATATACGATGCAACTTTCACAAGCGCTCAAAGACTTGGAGAACTCAGCCAAAGCTCAAGCAGAAGAATTAGAGAATTCCATGATAGAAATACACAAACAGAGTGTAGAGAAAATAGGCGAAAACTTGAGGAGCTTATTGCTAAAAGAGATAGATTTAATCAAAAAAGATATGTCGAAAGAACTTCAAAAAACAATATCCTTGCATCACAAGGACAGATCGGTGATAATCTCGCTATCAGTGGCTATCTCAGTAATTTTGGGAATAGCAATTGGCTGGGTAGTGCACGCAATGATATTGAAGGAAGAAGTAGCTTGGACGATACCAAAACAATGGAGATACAGCCAACCTGCTACGGACAAGACCCAGAGGGAGTATTACATATCGATTCCAAAAGACGAAGAGATAATAGAGAACGAGAGCAGGAAATTTATATTAATGAAAATGGAGTAGAGGATGACAGCATTAGAGAAAGCATTGCTAGAAGAGAACGAGCGCTTGACGAAGACGATCGAAGACGAAAGGAGCAAGCACGAATTAGAAATAATGAATTTGCAACAAGACTGCGAGAAGAAGCTCGCGATATTACAGACAAATGTGACAGAGCTAACAAAGAAAGTCAAGAGCTTGAACAAAGATTGCAACGACGCCTTAACGGAATCTCTGCAGCAACAAAGAGATATGTACGAGAGTTCAATATCTTGCTTGGAAGAAAAATTAGAAAATTTAGAAGAAAAATTCCAAAATTTGAGAGAAGAATACGAGAGCTTACAGATAGAGCACAAGAGGCTACAAGAATATGTAGAGAATTTATAGAGGAGCGTGAATACACCCAAAAAGCCAGCATGTATCACCATGTGAGTGATGTATGCAAGGAAAAGACTCAAAGCTTAGATATGTTTTAAACGTAGAGACTCTATTAAGTTTATTGCATAATCATCTCATTTATTACTTCCAAACATTATTTGTTACGTTGCCATTTTAAAAATATATTAAAATATATTTTGCAGACTACAAAAATAATTTAGTCTAATTATTTTTATTTTTATGGCTGCCTTTAATCAACTTAAGCTTTTATTAAAAAAAGCCTATCTTGCATGGCCACTTTAATAAAGAAAATATTTTTTAAGCGTGGGTCAAGGGAGCGGCAAGCTATCCTTGCGAGCCTCTATGGAGATGCAAATGGTAACATTTTGTAGCTACATAGAGTATGCTCGCCCTAATATCTGAATTGAATTTTGGCGCATACTGGAATTAAATCAGTCCCACCAAAGAATGACTTAGTAAAAGTAAATTTTTGTAATTTTTGTGATTGGCATATTTGTCACTTGTTTATTTTGACTGATAAATTTGGATAGTCAATTATTTTATGGTTACTTTAATTAAAACTTAAAAAGCAAGAAGCTAGGAGGCAAACCACGAATGATATTAGCATCTTAAGCACCAATATAAATTCATACACTAAGCAACAGCACAAACAAGGCAGGTCTGCAAATTTTAGTGATATTTTTAACCAAAAGACCAAAGAAAAGATTAGCGAGCCAAACCTGTAACAACTTGTCAAGGACTTTCTAATCATTTTTATCATTTTTTTGATGTTTTTCACTCTCAATTTCTCTAAGCATTATGCGTTTCAATTTGTCTTGCATTGTTTCAGTAGTATTTTTATTAAAATGTACAACAACTTCATAGGTAGTTTTTCCAATCTTCTTTATTGTTTTTGTTTCTGTATTATTTTTTTGCATATCATCATTCCTTTTCTTGCAATTAAAAAGCGATTAGAATTTTTTTACTTTTCCAATCGCTCTCATTCATCTATTAAGTTTTGTGCTTTCTTCAGCTTTTCTTTGCTCTGTATTTTTCTTCTATCAAGTCCCGTTATCCTAAGAGGTAAACACATCTCGATTATCCTTGAATAAATCCTGCCAAGCATTATATCTTCCTGTTCTTTTTCTATATCTTTGAAATTAAGGTTAGTAGTTATAATGGTTGGTCTTGCCTTTAGGTATCTTGCATTGATTACATTGTAAATTTGCTCTAAGGCATATTCTGTATTTCTCTCTATTCCAAAATCATCAAGAATTAGTAGGGTAGGGCTTGTTATCTATTCGATATATTCGTTTCTATCAAGATTAAAGCCACCTTTTTGTAAGTCGTTTAATATCTGTGCAAAGTTCCTCATTTTTACTGTATGGCTATATTCTGTAATTATAGCGTTGGCAATAGCACAAGCTACATAGGTCTTGCTACTTCCTACATTTCCGTAAAGTAACAGTCCAACATTATCTTTTCTCATTTCTTCAAAATGTTTTACATAGTTCTTTGCTTTTTTGATGATTTCCTTATCTGTATCTTCATCGGCATTTTTAAAGGTGTAGGCTATTTGATTTTTGGATATAAAGCAGCTTTGTCTCAACCTATCTTGTTTTAACAGTTTTTTCTTGTTCAGCTCTATCTCTATCACATTTACAAGCCGTTCTGATAATCATAGGCTTATCCAACATCGGAATTACCTTACCGTCTATTCTTTCATTACAAATCTTGCAATAGATATGTCCGTCTTCTTCATAGTGAGTATCTTTGTTGTAGATAAAATCTGTCCCTTGAATTTTTGTAGTAATCATATTTTCTTTATCATTCATAATTTTAGTCTCCTTTTCTACATCAGGCTCTATAATGCGTTTTAAGGCTTATTTTTATCTTAACCATAGTCTGACACCTCTTTTATGATTAAACCCTTAAAAACACCTTTTATAGGCTGTCGCTGTCTTCATAGTTGGTTGAATAGGTTCTATGGCTTTTATTTTGATTATTTTTCTGTGATAGCTTTTCTTTATCCTGTTCATACCAATTCATACCAATTAAGGATTGTTACATAGTGGTCTTTGTAGTCTGTGCCTTTACTTTTGATATATCTTAATAGCTTTTCAGTCATTGTATCTGTATGACCTTTCAGCCTATCTTTTAGATTTTGGTATTTTTCATCGGTTAAATGAATATTTTGATACTCTCCATAAAGGGACACTGGGGCAACCTGTTCTATTCTCCTCTTATCTAATCTACCCTTAACTATACTATGCGGACAAACGGTTGACACTTGGTTGTCATTTGGTATACCAAGATTTTCAACCTTGATATATGCTCCATTTTCCGTTTGCGTTATACTTTGCTTTTCTTCAAGATACATCGTTTCTTTTCGTCTGTCATTTCTGATGTAGTTATTTATCTTCCAATAGGTAATGACTATAACCCCTCTTTAAAAGACAATTACAAAACCTTTTGTAATTAGAATTTTTAAGTCATCATCATTTGCCCTCATAGATAGATGAAAATACAGGCATTGGCTACTTAATGGCATATCCAAAAATAAGTCGCTATCCACTATCTTTATTGAAAACATCCTTTTATCTGCCATTTTTCTCTCCTATCTTTTGTTATGAAAATGTAGCAACAAATCGTTACTCCTTTTATCTTTTAAGGAAGTCGTGTTTCACTACCCCCTTTGATTAGTACTGTCTTTGATTTAGGTACACTCCCATTTTGGGAATGTGGCATTTGTCATCTTCTTATTTTTCTTTTGTTGTTTTAGATGTCGGTCTTAAAAATACTTTTGCTTTTCTATAAACTGAATGAGCGTTTTGAAACGGTACAATAGAAAAAGCCGACTATACTTTTAACTTTTGTTGTTTCAGTATGTCGGCTTAATGTAAGCTATCTGTTTCAAATTTTTATTGTCAAGGGTGAGCGATAGTGAATGCGCTTTACCCTTGATGATAAAAAAGCGAATGAATTATATTCAGTTGTCTTTTGCCTTTAATACGGAAAAATGCTTCGGCTTTTTTCTTTGCTCCCCGCAAGGGTAAAAGCACCGCAGGTCGCAAGGACACCTAAAGGGTGTATAATTGCGCCCTTAGAAAATCTAAGGGAATTACAATTATACTATGTCCTTGCGTTTCTTAGTCTTTTTGAAATGCTCTTTGCAAAATAGCCTTTATTTCTTCATTACTTTTCTCGCTTGCTCCCTCAATTAAACTTTCTAAGATTGCTCCTCGCTCTATCAATCTATGGTTTCGCTTTTTTCTTTCTTCAAGGCTCGTTTGCTTTCTGATTTTCTTTTCCTGATTTTTAAGCTGAGATAGTTTCTTTTCATATTTTTTTTCTTCTTACTTGCTTTCAATCTTTTCTTTTACTTTTTCTAATTCTGTTTTTATTGTCCATAAATTTCATCTCCTTTCAAGTTTTTTTCATAAGAAAAGACGATAGATGTTTTACTTTCTATCGTCTTGAATCTGTATTATTCAGCTCGACAAACTGAAATTTGACTTACTTCTTGTATTTCTCAACGATTATGCCTGCTACAATACCTACAATAAATCCCGCCGTAGTAACAGCCGAAAACTTAAACTTACCCCAAAGAGAAGGAAGCGCAGAAATCGCAAGTGCATACCAAAACAGATTACTACTGAGCAACCAACCATATAAATAACTATGCTCACCAGTTGGAATATTAGTAAATAGCCAACCAATCAAGTTGCTCTCACCAATATATCACCAGATATACAGCTATGTATCCCAATGTTATATAAACATTTTTCTTTCTCAAGTATAATCACAATCCTTTGTCAAACGGGAATTTTATTCTCCTGTCACTCGTTTATAGGATCATAGTCGGAAGGGACAGGTGCTACTATACTTACAAAGATGATATCCTCATCTCCAGTATTTTTTGCTCCGTGGCAGGAGTCTTTCTTCGATACTATGACATGGCCTTTCTTGAATGGAACCTCTTCATTAGGCTGGGGGTAGAATATTCCCTCTCCCTGAAGGACGATCCATATATCGTCGGAATTGTGGTGATAGTGCTTTTGCAATGTCTGACCGGGTTTGATAACCCAGACCGATCCGCCTGTAGATTCTGTCTGATAAAACGGTGTTCTGACAGCCTTTTCCGGATCCTCTTTTTTTACAAGGTCCATGCAATAGATTCTCTGTTCGCTCATGATTATTTGCTCCTTTGTATTCCATAGTTTAATCGAAAAAATGCGATTTAATGATATACCGACAAATTCTAATTTGTCTACTTCTTTATGTTTTTTAATCGTTCATCATAATATTCTTCTACAAATTTATGATTTTGGTGTTTTTCAATTTGCTTAGTGATAAGCTCTATCATTTGCTCATTTTGTTCTACTGTGTAGTTGAAATTTTTCCAATGAGAAACATTGTCTAAACATATTTCAACCAACTTTTCAAAGGTTAATACCCTTTCATTATCGGAATAATATGTTTCTTTTATATTTTTTGTTGTTGTAACTTGTATATTAGCCTCATATAGAGTGTTCAATACATCAGAGCTAATAGAAGTATCAAGAGTTGCTAAAAACATTTCTCTTGCACCTGTTCTTCCCATTTCTTCAGGTACTTCTTGCCATCTTTCTCTTAATGTGGTTTTTGCACTAATTAAGACAGTATTTCTCTTATTTACAATGTATTCTAAAACACCCGGAGAAACTAAATCTACCAATTTACCAAGACCTTTATTGACAAACTCTTGTTTACCTATATTACCTTGACTGTCAAGTGGAATCCCTGCACCAATCAAAATGAGTTCTATAATACTTTCAAATTCTTTACCTGCTCTACTCCTCCTACTTTGAGTATTTGACAAAGTCAAAGCATATATATGTTCCGGAAATTCTTCCACAAACCAAGTAATTGCCTCTATTGGTGTAAGAGTTTTGATATACTCATCATCAACTAACTCTTTTAGCATTTTTGAAGTAAAGTCTTTTTCTAATGGCTGAAATTCACTCCAACAGCTATTTCTAAGTTTTTCAACAACTTCACTTGCATTACTTAAAAAGAATTCTTTAGGGACTTTGTCGTATCCTAATGTAATAAAATTATCATAAACTAAGTCATAAGGCTGTTTAAAGCCTTCTTTCCTTTTTTCTTTAACTAAGTTTTTATATTCATCAAGAGAAATATTTGCCATAACTCTTTTCCTTTCTTGAAAAATTTTCTTCTATATGGTACAATAGTGTCAAATAGAGGACAGTTAGTCCTTGAAATAACATATATAAAAAGGAGAATATATATGAATATTATACCACAAATCATAGATAATTCCCCTGCTATTTTAATAAAAAATAAGCGTATCAGATTACAAATGACTCAAAAAGAATTAGCTGATGCTGTTGGTATGTCCAAATTCGGAGATAGGACAATTCGCAGATGGGAAAATGGAGAAAGTCAGCCATCGTCCATTGAGCTGAAACATATTTTATCATTTCCTGAAAAAGTACCTTTCCCTAATAATGAAAATGCCCCCTATAAAATCATTGATTTATTTGCCGGAATTGGTGGTACAAGGCTTGGATTTTACCAAACAGGTAAAACAAATGTCGTATTCAGTAGTGAAATTGATAAATTTGCAGTAAAAACATATAAGGCAAATTTTGGTGAAACTCCTTTTGGAGATATTACAAAAATATCTGAAAAAGATATTCCTAATCATGATATTATTGTCGGTGGTTTTCCTTGTCAAGCATTTAGTCAAGCCGGTAAAAAGCTTGGTTTTGAAGATACTCGTGGAACATTATTTTTTGAAATTGCAAGAATTATTAAAGAGAAACGACCTAAGGCATTTCTTCTTGAAAATGTCAAAAACCTAAAATCTCACGATAAAGGTCGTACCTATAAAACAATAGAAAAAACATTAAAGGATTTAAACTACGATGTTCATTCTATTATACTTAAAGCAAAAGACTTCGGTGTTCCACAAAATAGAGAGCGTATTTACATTGTTGGATTTGATAAGGATAAAATAGATAACTATAAAGATTTTTCTTTTCCAATTCCTCCCTGCCCAGATGTTTCTGTGGGAAATATTTTAGAGCAAAATGTTGATACTAAATACACCATTTCAAATGCACTTTGGCAAGGTCATCAACGACGAAAGAAAGAACATAAAATAAAGGGAAATGGATTTGGTTACACATTGTTCAATGAAAACAGTCCTTATACAAATACATTATCTGCAAGATATTATAAAGACGGGAGTGAAATACTTATTGAGCAAAAAGGAAAAAATCCACGAAAACTAACACCTCGTGAAGCTGCAAGACTTCAAGGCTTCCCCGAAAACTATATCATTCCTGTAAGTGATACTCAAAGTTACAAACAGTTTGGTAATTCTGTTGCCGTTACTGTTATCCATGCAATTGCAAATAACATAATTGATATACTTGATACCTGTACTAAAAAAGAGATTGACTAACTTCAATCTCTTTTTTCTAACTTATTAACTTGTATACCTGCCCTTTTCAGAACCTTTAATTTTTCTTGTTTTCTCTGTTCTCTCCTTGCCTTATACCTTTCCTCATATTCCTGTTGTTTTCCATTTACTTTACGCTTTAAGTAGTTTTGATGAAGTCTATCTTTTCTTTCCTTGATTTTTCTCTTTTCTTCCTCAATTTTTAATCTTTCTTCTTCTTCAGTCAATTCTTCTTTTGGTGGCTCATAGTTACCGATAAAATTAAAATATATCTCTATTTTTTTGCTTTGATGTTTGACTACCTTTTCTATTCCTTTCATGAACAATAATCTTTTCTACAAACTCATTTATCATTGTAGTTGTAAGTTCATCAAAATTTTCATATCGGCTTATTAGAGATATAAACTTTTTCGCCTTATCTGTTTCTTTTTCATATCTTGATATTGCAAACTCTAAGTCTTTAATTTCTTTGCTTAAAGCTATTTGCTCTGTTTCATATTGACTGTTAAGTATCTCATATCTATTACTTGGTATTTTTTCAAGTATCATATCTTCGTAAATACGGCACATCAATCGTTCAAGTTCCTGAAGCCTGTTTTTACTTTCCATTAATCTTATTTTTTTCTTTTCTATCTCTACTTTTTCCTTTTCTTCCATTTCATTTTAAATGGAACGGATAAAGGCTTCGTGATCTTCATCAAGATATTTTTTAATGTCTTTTAAGGTTTCCTGTATAAGGTTTAAGACTGCTTCCGCTTTTATCCTGTGAGTAGATGGACAAAGCGTTCCACAGGGTACTTTCGTGTAAGCACTGCAAGTGTAGTAGGGAATATTTTTGTAATTACTTGTTCTATGAACATACATTTTACTGCCACAATCTGCATAATACATAAGCCCAGTTAAAGGGTGATATTCTCCCCAACCATCGGGATACCTTTTTACATTTCCTCTTATCCTTTGCACATTATCAAAGGTTTCTTGGTCTATAATTGCCTCGTGGGTATTTTCAAATATCAGCCAGTTTTCTTCAGATACATATTTGCTTTTCTTATCCTTGAAATGCTTTCTTGTTTTGAAGTTTACAGTATGACCTAAATATTCCTGTTTCTTTAAGATACTTACAATTGTAGAACTGCACCAACGATAAGGATGTTCAAACACTTTGCTTTGATGTAGTCCATATCCTAATTTTTGCTGATGGTAAGCAGGTATATCTACTTTTTCACTTTCCAATATCTTTGCTATTCGATACGGACCATTGCCTTGCATGGTCAGATTGAATATTCTCCTTACTATCTCCGCTGCTTTTTCATCTACAATCCACTTATCTTTGTCTTTTTCATCTTTGATATATCCATAAGGTGGAGAGCTTGCCGTATGCTTTCCGCTTTCCCCCTTTGACCTGAATGTAGATTGTATTTTTCTTGAAGTATCTCTTGTATACCATTCATTCATAATATTTCTAAAAGGGGTAAAATCATCTTCTCTATAAAAGCTATCTACATTATCATTGATAGCAATGAGCCTAACGCCCTTTTGTCTTAAGATTTCCATACATTGACCGACTTTAAGATAGTCTCTGCCAAGTCTACTCATATCTTTTACGATTATACAACCTATTATATTACCTTGATTAACTCCGTTCATCATTGCCATAAAGCCCGGTCTATCAAACTGTGTTCCGCTTATTCCATCATCTGTAAAATGTATGATGTTGCTTAAATTATTTTTACCTGCATATTCTTCAAGGATTTTCTTTTGATTTACAATAGAATTGCTTTCTCCTTGAAGTTCATCATCACGACTTAATCTCTCATAGAGTGCTGTTATCTTTTCATAATTCCTCATTTTTACCCCCTTTCTCTTAGTTTCTTAAATAAAAAAGAATTAAGAAGTACATATTTCACTAATATAGTGATTAAGTGTTCTCCTTAATTCTATTACTCCAAGAGCCAGCTAAATTTACTTATACTACTTCTTCACAAAATAGTCTCAGCTCTTTAAATTTTAATGACCTTCAAGCTTATGGCTACACAGTAGATAAAGCTGGCTTTATGGGAGCTGATTTTAACAAAGCAGCAGGTTTGCCAAAGGACTTTAAAATCCATAAAAGCACGCTTGATGAACTTAATAGATTTGCCGAGCGCAACCATGTGCTAAATCGCATCAAGAGCAAGGACGAGCAGATAAAGATCTTTGATAATATTGATATGGCTGACACCATAAAGCACTACTACAGACTATTTGACCAAATGACCTCTGCCTTAGGTGATGATAAAAAGAGCTACACCCTTGCAGATATAGGCAAACTACCAAAAGGCTACAGCACAAAAGGCACTAGCTACGATGCCAAAGGACACCTACTAAAAGATCTATCAAACTCTACTATCTCAAACATCTACTCTAGCACTGATGAGCTAAATAGCGCTAAGTCTATAAGTAAAGAGCTTTCAAGTGCAGGCGTTAGGCTCATAGTAAAAGAGGTTGATTTTACGATGAGCGAAGCAGGTGATGAGTTTAGTTTTAACCCTGATATGTCGGTATATCAAGCAGATGAAGGTTACAGTAAAGAGGCTCTTTTTATGGGATTTTTGCGCAGCTCTAGACCGCTACCAAGTGATAGTGCAAAGACTAAGTTTAGCAGTGCTGCCTTAAATGATATCTCAAGCACTGGAGAGCATAAAGAGTATTTTGTGGATTTTGAAAAAGTGGGTAAAGATAGTGAGAGCATAAAAGCACTCATAAAAGAAAGACTTAAAGAGCTAACTCTTTTAATGTATGCAAGATCAAAGAACACTAGCGCAGAAAGTGTTACTTCAAACGAATATGAGAAATTTAAACCAACTAGCGAGGATATAAATTCTCTAGCAAATTCTTGGAGTGGGAGGATAAGCGCTATCAGCAATACTTTTGTGTAGAGATAGGCTATATATAAACTAAATTGTTGAAAGGTCGATTTAAATCAAAGAAAAACCTTACTCAAACAAATTTTGAAAATCGTTGAGTAGTTTAAAATTTACTAAGGATAGTAAAATGCAAATTTCTAGCTCGCCATATCCTTATCTGTCTAGAGAACACATAGCTAGTGAGATGGGGTTTAAATTTAACGATATTAACGAGATACTTAGTAACGACATGGGATATGGTATGAGCTTTCCTAAATACGCAAGGCTTGATAGAAAAGCTCAAGCTGCGGCTTACGATAGACACATATATCCACTATCTGGCTTTACAAAAGGCGATGAAGCAAAAGTCACTATCATAGGAAAGCTTAGAGGCTATGATCCTGATTTTACAAGCGAGCAGCTATCAGATCTTAAAAATTTCATAAATGAAAGCAAGGGTTTGTTTGTAGAGTATATACAAGGTCAGCAAGCAAAACCAGACAGTGATAAGCCAAAAATTTTAAGAGATATCCCATACACTGTAAATGAATTTTTAAATGAATATAGTGGCGATCGACAACTGCTATTTATGCAAAACTCAAGGACTGTTGATCTGCTTGATAGCGATATGAGCGTTGATGAGTTTAAAGAGGAGTGGGCTAAATATGCATTAAAAGAGCGGTTTAACATAACTTTATCTGGCGAAGATGCCAAAAATGCTGTCAATATACTAAAAGAGATGAATGAAAAAGGTCTTCAGGATATAGAGAGCGTTGAAGAAGAAAAAGACGACACCAAAGAGAAAAAATTTACTCCCATCCAAGCTGAAAGCAAAAACACTGAAACTTATGACATTACTAAGGATGAGAAATTCTCATATTTACTTAAGCTTCAAGAACTTGAGAGAGAACGAGGTATCGATGTGCTTCGTATCATGCAAAAACTTGAAGAAAATGGTAAAAAGGTTGTCGATAAAAAGGTTTAAATTTATCTTTGTATTTAGCGCAAGCCGCCACTAAGTCATCCTATGACAAGATAGAGGATTATCCTCATTCTGTTTTATTCATCAAACCATCTTATTTAAAATTTGCTTCTTATCTATCTTTTGCATAAGCTCTAAGACGTCTATGCCTCTTTTTTCTTTGAAATTTAAAAGCTCTCTTGCATAGAATCCTTGTTTATATCATAGGTCTCATACTTCTTCTTAACCTGCATAGGTTTAAATTTCTTCTCATTTTGCTCTTTGGCAAAATTTGCATTGTATTCTTGTTCTTCTTTGTGTAGTTTAGTTAGAAATTCTTTATGCTCTTTCGTAGTTTTTTCTACATCTTCTCTATAAAGCTTTTTAAACTCTTCTATACTTAGATCAGCTCTAACAAACAAAGCAGCACCATCATTACTCATCATTGTGTCTTCAGAAAATGATTTTACAAAAGCTTCTAGTTCCGCCTCTTGTTCTGCTGTGCCAAGACCAACCATTTTACCAACTATCGTTGGTTTGCCGTCTATAGAGTTTGTAAGCAACCAGTCCATGTAATCTTGGAGTTCGCGAACTCTAAATTCTTCCATGTTTTCTGGCTCTCTTTTTGCTGATAGAGCTCGTCTTTCTTGAATGGTGTAATTAGATAGCATATTATCAATTCGATTTATAGTATCTGCTATCCAGCCCTCTTTACTTTTGTCTATATCTATAAATTCTTTTATAGTTTCGCTCCAGGGTTTAAAAAGATTCTTTGAGTAGTCAAATTTTTCTTCGGTAGCGTTTTTGTCTTGCTTACCTTCTTTGGTTATATTTTCTGTTGCATTTTCTTTTTGGATAGTGTTATCTTGTATCGGTGTGTTGCTAGGTCCGTTTATGCTAGTTATCATTTTAACTCCCCCTTACGCCTTTATATCAACATCTCTTTTTATACCAAGCATATCTACTAGATATTTTCCAGCTGGGTTTTCGTTTAGCTCTTTTACTAAATTTAAAGGCGGCATGCTAAATTTTAAAAAGCTATCCATAAAGTCTTTGCTCTTTTTGCCATCTTTATCTATCTCACCAAAGAGTAGCTTTAGCATTTTTAGATTATGCTCCATCATCTTTTTAAATGATAGTTCGTCTTCTTCATCTGAATACTTACCAACAAACCCAGTCGTTAGATCTACATAGACAAGGTCTCTTTTATACTTAACATACTCTTGCATGTATTCAGGCATACCAGCTAGATCAGAGTCGCTTGCTTTGTTGAAATTTGCTCCAAATTTCATCTCACCCATAAGCTCAAATAGCTCAAATGCCCTACTAAATTCTTTACTATCTACGCTCTTATCAAAGCCTTGCTTCTTTCCAAAAACGGTGGTTTCACCTTCTTTGACGTCAAGGTTGCTATTTATGACGGCTGCTAAAAGTCCGCCTTTGGTTATAGAGCCATCTTTGTTTGTGTATCTTTCGCCGTGCGGATCGATAAAAACACCACTTCCCACACTCTCCTTGCCGTCATTGTTGTTGTTAAAGATATCTGTTGTTGGCTTTAGTGGCTGCCTGCCATCTCCGCCATTAAAGCTTGGGTTGAAAAAGAGTGTGCTTATCATCTGCTTGTTTGACTCTTTGTAGTTAAAGCTAGAAGCAGCTGCATCAAAGTCATAAATGGAGTTATGGATCTTAGTTACTTGCATACTTTGGCGGTTATAAGAAAAGCCTTGAGGGAAATTTCTTATCTCGTCTAAGCTAAAGCTATCCTTTGAATTTAATGTATCTTCGCCAACTACTTGTGAGAGGATTTTGTAGGCATTGCCAGCAGTCTTTGCTATATCTATGCTTTTAAAGGTGCGACTAAAAAACGATGTCCCCTCTGCAACATTTACTAACGACTCCAGCGTGCTTGAGTGAATTTTATAATCACTTGGGATGCCAGCTTGTTTATTAAACTCATCTGTAAAGTAGCCATCCTTATCTACCTTGTAGCCTAAAACCTCTGAGCTGGTTTGGTTGGTAGAAACTTTGGTTGATACCTTTATGTTCTGCTCTAAATTTAAGTGGTAGCTACCAAGTGTGTTTATCATCTTAGATCCTTTAAATTTAAACCATCTTATTTAAAATTTGCTTCTTATCTATCTTTTGCATAAGCTCTAAGACATCTATGCCTCTTTTTTCTTTGAAATTTAAAAGCTCTCTTGCGTAGAGAAATTTTTGATCCTTGTTTATATCATAGGTCTCATACTTCTTTTTAACCTGCATAGGTTTAAATGTCTTCTCATTTTGCTCTTTAGCAAAATTTGCATTGTATTCTTGCTCTTCCTTAATTATCTGCTTTCTTTGTTCTTCAACATCCTTTGTTGCTTTTTCTCTTGCTTTGGCAAATAAAGTCTTAAACTCTTCTATGCTTAGATCAGTTCTACTTAAAAGACTAAGAGACTCCTTGTTATTATTTGGATAAAGAGAAGACATACTGTCCATAAATGCTCTTAGATCGGCCTCTTCTTCTTTTGTACCAAGACCTATCATCTTACCTTCTATTGTTGGTTTGCCGTCTATAGAGTTATCCCTCAGAAAATCCATATAGCCTTGAAGTTCCCAATCTATCGCTTTTTCTATGGTTTCTGGATATTTTCCGTATAGAGCTCTTCGCTCTTCTGGGGTGTATTTGTTTGATAGCATACTATCTATTTTATCTATGGTTTTTGTTATCCAGTCTTCCGTTCCTTCTTCTATACCGATTATCTTATCTAGTCCAACACCAAATGGTCCTTGCATATAAGCATCAACTTTAGCTTTCTCATCTTCTGCAGATAAATTTTTATTGCCATGAGCTATGTAGTCATCTAAAATTTCTTTATATTGCATCGATCCATTATAGGTAGTAATAAACATTTCAACTCCCCTTTATGCCTTTATATCAACATCTCTTTTTATACCAAGCATATCTATTAGGTATTTTCCAGCTGGGTTTTCATTTAGCTCTTTTACTAAATTTAAAGGTGGCATACTAAATTTTAAAAAGCTATCCATAAAGTCTTTGCTCTTTTTGCCATCTTTATCTATCTCACCAAAGAGTAGCTTTAGCATTTTTAGATTATGCTCCATCATCTTTTTAAATGAGAGTTCGTCTTCTTGGTCGCTAAATTTATCAAGGCTTTGTCTGTGTCTCACATAATCTTGCATATAATCAGGCAGCATAGAGACAGCACCATCATCTGCTTTTGAGAAATTTACCCCATAAGCCATTTGCCACATAGCGTTAAAGGCATTAAATGACCTTTGAAATTCTTTTGTGTTGATGTTTTTATCATAGCCGCCATATTTGCCTATCGCAGTGGTTTCGCCCTCGTATATGTCTAGGTTGTGATTTAGCACGCCAGCTATAAGACCACCTTTAGTTATGGAGCCATCTTTGTTAGTGTATTTTTCTCCGTGTGGATCCATAAATATACCAATGACCGTGTTTTCTTTACCGCCATTTGCGTTGTTAAAGATGTATGTTACGTTTTTTGGATGTATCTGCTTATCTGCCGCAATAGACAAAGAGCCATTGTAAAAGAGCGTGCTTATGGTCTTTGTTGGCGTATGCACAAAGCTATCTTCTACCGCAGAATACTCACTAGCACTAGCATATCTTTGATCTACTTGCAGACTTTGACGATCATAAGAAAAGCCTTGAGGGAAATTTCTTATATCTTCTGCGCTAAAGCTGTCCTTTGAGCTTAGTGTATCTTCGCCAACCACTTGAGCTAGCAACCTATAAGCGTTGCCAACTGTTTTAGCTATATCGATACTTTTAAAATTCTTGATGTCTGGGTCTATTATGTCGTTTGATCTGACTAACGACTCCAGTGTACTTGAGTGAATTTTATAATCAATTGGTATGCCAGCTTGCTTGTTAAACTCATCTGTAAAATAACCATCCTTATCTACCTTGTAGCCTAAAACCTCTGAGCTGGTTTGGTTGGTGGCAACTTTGGTTGATACCTTTATGCTCTGTTCTAAATTTAAGGGGTAGCTACCAAGTGCGTTTATCATCTAATATCCTTTTAGCTTCATGCTAAAGATATCGTCTTTTTTGTAAAAAGATTTATTTTGCAAAGGGTTTTTAGTCTGCATAAATTTACTCCTAAACTCTCGCATCTATCTTTTTATAAAGCCTATCTTTACTAGATAGTTCTTTAAAGTTTAGGTCATTTTCAAGATAGGTGATGTTGTAAATTTCTTTGGTGGTGATGCTTTTGCCGTTTTCAAGTCCGATCAGAAATTTGCTTGTAAATTTATCAGAGAGGTTTTTAACCAGCTTTGCTCCAAGCTCTTTTAGGCTAGATATCTTCTCATCTTGCTTTATGCCTATATCTTTAAAGTCAAGTCTATTTAGCTCTACATCATTCATGCTCTTAGCATCTAAATTTATACTTGCTCTTTTGCTATCCTTGTCATCTTTGCTGATTAGCTTGCCAGTGTCGCTATAAATTTCTTTTACCTCTAGCTCTCTTCCGCTATCAAATTTAAGCGTGATCGTGCCATTTTTGTTTAGCTTCATAGCTATTACGCTGTCTGTGTCCTTTAGCGCAGCTGCTGCCTTGCTAGTATCACTCTCAAAAGCATGCTTTGCTCTTTCTAAATTTTCTAGGCTAAACTCCAGTCCAGTCGCTTTTTCAAACTCACTCTCCATAGCGATTATATAAGATGACTTTGTGACTTTTAGCTTTGAGATGAGATCATCTGCGTCTTCTACATCATTTTCTTTTAAATTTTTGCTTATCCACTCTACGTCTTTGCTGTGAGCGCTAGACTCTTTTTGGTAGTCGTTATAAAATTTCATAAAGCTATCTTTTTGATAGCCTGCGTATGAAAAGCTCTCATCTTGTTTAGGCCCAGAAGGCTTTATGATAGGGTTAAACTCGCTAAGCTTTTTCTTGCCGTCAAAGCCAACTTTCTCATAGGCAAAGTTATTTAAGCCGCTCTCTTCGTTAAATATCTTATTATCCCTAAGATCTACCCAGCCGTCTTTGTCTGCATGGTCTTTGAAAAATTTATTAGTCTCTTCTTTGTCTATCTTTTGGTAGCGATATTCGGCTGAAAATAGAGTATAAGGGTTTGAGTTATTTAAACTAACTCTGTAATCAACCGTGTTTTTGCTAGCAAAGTCCATAGCCTCATGGCTTAAATTTCTAATATCTTTTTTGATAAAGTCGTTAAGGTTTATCTCGCTTACAACTTCGCTTAGTTTGAAAATTTTCTCATTTCCGTCTTTATCGTAGCCTCTAACTTTTAGCTTATCAAAGTATTTATCACCAGAATTTATCACTCCGTCCTTGTTGCTATCAAAGTTAAATAAAAATCCATTTGCATCTAGCTTGCCTATGCCTAGTTTGTCATTATCGTTATAAAGATCCAAAAAGACCTCTACATCACCCAGTGAAGTTTTTATCGTTTTTTCATAGGCGTAGTCATTTAAATTTGTAAATTTAGTATCTGCTGCCGCAATGGGCTTAATGGGAGTTTTTGAATTTATAGATGAAAAATAGGTGCTAGTTTGATCCACTTTCCTTAGTGCTGAGGCATCTTCGCCAAAGAGATATTTGTTTTCAAAGTCCTTTTTGTCCCAGTTTCTCCGCTGGATATCCACGTAAGAAAAAGCATCGTTTGTTCCGTTGTCTGCTTTAGCATACTCTGACTTCACGCCACTGGTGCCTGCACTTTGGATGATAGAGTAGGTGCTATTTGAGATGAGCTTAGTAGCGATGTCTTTAAGCTCAGACTTTAAATTTATGTTGTCTAAAGTTTGCACTCTATCTACACCAAGAAGGACCCTTGAATAGATCATATCTTTGGGTAGATTTATATTTATGGGCTCTAAATTTGGTGATATCGTCATTTTAAATCCTTTTAAAATATATAGCTTATATCGGCAAATATAAAAAATGTTTAGTAGTATGGGGGCTAAAAGGGCTTAGAGCGAATGCCTACTATGTTATATTTTTAAAGCTCTCTTGTCTTCGTCCTCTCATCAAATTCTTTTAAAACGTCCATTATTTTATTTGCTAGCCCCTCAAGCGTTTGATCTTTTTTAAGCTCTAAATTTCTAAGCTTTAAAATCCTAGCTAGTATATCTTTTAGATCTTTCTTACCAGATAGTATCTCATCATAATAAGCCTTTGGTATGCCTATCTCGCTTCTATCTTGCTTTGTAAGTATAAGCGTGTCTCTATATACATTGCGAGCCTCATCGGTTATCCTTGTTGTACCACCTTGCAGCACAAGACCTTGCTCGTTTTTTAAAAATGCTACAAAGATTTGCTCCTTTGTATAGCCTTGTTCATTGTCATATACAGACATATCAGGCTTAAAGTCATATCCAGCACTACTAACCCACATATAAGGGATAGTATGCTCAGTTGTCATCACTTCTGGAGAAAAGTCAAGGAAATTTCCATTAACTTCTACATTTATATCGCTTAGATCATCCCACAGCCTATGTGCATCTTCTGCCTCTTGAGTTGTCCTAAAGATATGAGTTACCTTCTCATTACTCCTATCAGTTAGCCCATCTAGCTCATCGCTAGTCATCCTACCCATTAGGTATTCATAATGCTCTATTTTTTTATCTTTTGAAAAGTAGCCCTTTGGCATCTTTGCTAGATCTTCATTTGAGTAAAACTCTTTACCTTTACTAATAACTCCAGCTGAAATTTGATCAAAAATTTTATAGTATTGCTTTATTGTGTCTGCTAGATCGATATTTGCAAAGCTATCCTCTCCAAAGAGTTGGTTATCTTTTTTTGTTTCCATTGAAAAATTTATACTATTTGGGTGTTTTTGATTGTGTAGCACTATCGCATCAAGCGTGCTTTTGTGGATTTTAAAGTCCTGTGGCAAGCCTGCAGCTTTGTTAAAGTCAGCTCCCATAAATCCTTTAGCATCTACACTATATCCATAACCCTCTTGTGAAGTAAATTTAGCCTGATAAAGAGAGTCGATACTGCTAGATGAAACAAAATCATTCTTAGGAATAGTGACTTGGCTGATCGAATTTATATTTGGAGTGTTAGGCAAGAAATTTGCAAAGCCTTCGCTTTTTGTATGTTTTTGGTAGTGCTGTTTTGTTAAGATGGAGTTATAAGAGACTTTCATAGCTTACTCCTTGAATTTAGCTTCAAAGAGTAAGCAAAAGTTGTGCCGTAAATTTAAGAGTGAGATAAATTTAAGTTTGTTCACTTTGAGATAAAAATTTTATCTATCAGTAAAAATAAAAGCAAATTTATAGAAATCATCTTGTAAAATAAATCTATCCTGAAAAAATGTACCACTTTTTATAAAAACTGTACCATACTTTTAGGAAATTTTAAAGAAAGGGAAACTGCAAAAAGGGCAGTTAAAGTATCGATAAGTAGGACATCTATGGTGTCACGGGGGAGACTTGAACTCCCGACCTCCGGCTTATGAGACCAGCGCTCTAACCAGCTGAGCTACCGTGACAACTTAAAATAAGTTTTGGATTATATAATTTATAAACTTATTTATAGATAAAGACTATCCTTCTCCTTCGTCTATAAACTAATCTAGCTTAGAAATTGATAAAATTTACTTCACAAAAAACTCTTGTGCTAGCTTTTTATCTTCAGGTTTGATGATAAATTTCTCATTAGCGATGCTAACTTCAAATTCAACATCTTTGCTAGCTTTTGTATAAGCAAGTGCGAGCCTTGCAGCAAGCTCTTTGTCGGCTTTGCTTGCGTTTTTGCTTATGAAGCTAACAGCTCCCACGATGTCATCGCTCTCTTTAAATTTAACCTGCTCAAATTTATCATTTGGGTGCGTCAAAAGTGCATTATTATCGCTCTCATCACGTCCTATTATCATTTTTGCGCCATCTGGCAAGCGCAGATGCCTACCAAGCTTTAGCCACGTAACGTCGATATCTCGCATCTCTTTATCAAATTTCAAGTAGTCTTTTATCTTTACTGCAAAGCTCTCGATCGTTAGCAAACACCCACCTCCAGGCGTTGCAAAGTCCTCAAAGCCAAATTTCTTCGCCAAAGCAAGCTGCGGCTTTCTATCGCGCCCGCTTATGTCAAGAAGCTTCTCTCTATCGACCCAGCCCTCGCGCTCTGGCTTAGTTGGCGGCAAGAGCTTAGCACACATCGGACGAAGCACTAGATCATCCTCGTCATCAGCTAGGCGCTTGACCTGAAAAAGTGCGTCTCTACGCTGGCTCATCGGCCTTTGTCCTACGACTTCGCCTGTAATTATAAAATTTGCATTTTCGCTTTTTAGCATATTAAGAGCGGTTTTAAACATATATCCGTGGCAGTCGATGCAAGGGTTAAATTGCTTACCGTAGCCGTATTTTGGGTTAAAAAGCACGTCGCGAAGATACTCGTTTCTCATATCAACCACTTTTAAGCTAGCCCCAGCCAAGGCTGCACGGCGCCTTAAAACTTCGTGCTTCTCCTCATCCACGCCAAATCCAGTATCCATATAAAGTGCGACCACTTCGATGTTTTGATCGCTTATTATTTTCATAGAGAGCATACTATCAAGCCCTCCGCTAAACAAAGCTAAAGCCTTCATTTTTGTCCTGAAAGTAAAATTTAAAGCCTAAATTTACTAAATCTAGGCTTTTATGAAGTTTATTTAGCAGCGTTAATTACGATTTTTTTGATCACTTCGCTTGCGGCTTTTAGGCTGCTAACTGGCAAGTACTCGAAGATAGAGTGAAAGTTGTTTCCGCCTGTGAATAAATTTAGCGTTGGCACGCCCTTTGCAGAGATCGCAGCACCGTCATATCCGCCACGCATCGGCTTTATGTTTGGCGTGATATTTAGCTCATTAAAGGCATCTTTTGCCAGTTTTATAGGCAGTGAGTTTTCATCTTTTAAAAACTTAAAGACGTTTTCATAGCGTGTTTTTAGTGTAATCTCGCAGCGATCTGCATAAATTTTATTAAAAGAATTTGCCATCTCACTTAAAAACTCAAGCCTTTTTTGAAATTTCACCTCGTCAAATTCTCTTATGTCGATCTTAAGCGTCGTTTTTGCGCTGTTTCCGCTAAGCTCTTTCACCCAAAAATAGCCCTCTTTGCCCTCGGTGCACTCTGGCACTTCGCCACCTGGCAAAAGTGAGATAAATTTATGCGCAAGAAGTAACGAATTTACAAGCTTGCCCTTTGCGTTCATCGGATGAGCCGAAACGCCTTTAAATACCATCGTGCAGTCAGCTGCGTTCCAGTTTTCGTATATTAGCTCGCCTATCTCGCAGCAGTCTAAGCAGTAGCCAAAATCGGCTCCAAGCAAATTTACATCAAGTGCTTTTGCCCCAAGTAAGCCCTGCTCCTCATCAGGCACGAAGCAGATCACGATCTTGCCATGCTTGATCTCAGGATTTTGCATGAAAAAGCTAGCCATATTTACGATACTAGCGATCGCCGCCTTATCATCAGCGCCAAGCAAGCTAGTGCCGTCAGTCACGACTATATCATCGCCAACGTATTTTTTAAGCTCTGGGTTGTCGCTAAATTTAAGGTAAATTCCCTGCTCTTCGTTTAGGCAGATGTCGCCGCCTGTGTATTTTACTATCTTCGCTTTTGTGTCGTTTTTTTGCTCGCTACTTGTATCCAAGTGCGCAAAAAAGGCGATACTTGGGGCATTTTCGCAGTTTGCAGGGATCTTTGCTATCAAGATAGCACTATCTTGCAAGATGATATCTTTTATGCCAAGCGAGCTAAGCTCATCTTTTATAAATTTGGCTAGCTCATACTCGGTTGGATTAGAAGGCATGATGCCTTTTAATCCATTCTCTTTATTTGTCGTGGTGTTAAATTTCGTATAGTTTATAAATCTCTCTACGATATCCATCTTTCATCCTTAGATGACGAAAAATGCGATCGCCACAACAGAGAGAAACATGCCTAAAAATGTCCTTTTTGCAAGCTCGACTGGGCTAACCATAGCAATACCTGCACAAACGATAGCAGCTCCAGCGATCGGAGAAGCTGAACGTCCAAGTGAGCCTGCGATTGCTGCAGCCATACCAAGCTTATCTTGCTCAAAGCCAAGAGCAGCAGCGTTTGTTGTGACAGCTTCGTTAAATGCAAATGTAGCAGCGTCGCCTGAGCCTGTAACTATACCCATGATAAATGGCACAAATGTTCCGCCAAATTTAACGTAGCTTTGATCGGTTTTTAGCCACGCTATGACCACATCAACAGCTCCGCACGCCTTTAGACCTGCGACAAAGACGCCAGCTGCGATGATGATACCGATAACATCAGCGTAAGCGTGACCCATGCCGTTAAAGAACTCTTTTGTGATCTTTTGTGGGTTTGTAAGCGTAGCAAAGATAGCTATGATAGCACCAAGTATCATCGCCTCAGCAACGCCCATCTTTGTCCATGCCAAAAAGCTATAGTCTTTTGCTAGGCTTGTTCCGCCGATAACCAAGATGACAAGTGGGACAAGTGGCATAAGAGCGTAGATCAAATTTACTTTAAACGCTGACTTCTCTTCGCTTGCGGCACCGCTTTCAAGAGTGAAATTTGTACCTTTTTGATAGTCTTTAAATAATATTGCAACGATAGTTAGCATGACAACTACGATAACAAGAGCTGTAAATGCGCTAGGAATTTGCACTTTTATGATGTCTTGAACTGTATATCCCTCAACTGTCTTTTTAACAAGGTCAGCCACATATATGTTGTGCGCAGAGCCTGGGCTTAGGACTGAGCCAAATGTGCCTGCAAAAACAGCCGCACCAGCCATCGCAGGGCGAACGCCTGATGCCATTAGAAGCGGTATAAGCGTCGCACCAACAGCAGCCGAGCAGCCAGCAGCTGAAGGGATAGCGATATTTATAAAGTAAGTTAGCACGGTTGTTACAGGGATCAAGATAAATCCTACGTTTCTAAGTGGCTTTGTAAGAAGCGCAACAAGGTGCTTATCGCACATTGTGTATTTCATAACAAAAGCAAAACCCATACTCGCACAAATAGCCTTTATAAGCCCTGCTTTAGTCATATAGTCAGTAAAAGCACTTAGTGCTCCCATCGGTTTTAGTGCGATTATACAAAGCACCAAACCAACACCTATTAGCACCGTTCTTGTCTCTTTTTTTAAGACTAGAAGTGCTACAACTGCAACGATGCCAAGAATGGCAGCAATTAGCTTGAATGATTCCATACCTCTCTCCTTGTTTAGATTTTAAATTTAGTTCCAACTTCTATTTTTTCTATCTCTTTTTGATACTCAAATTTTAAAATTTCGCTATGTCCTATGACCTCAGCCTCGCTATCCGCTATAAGCAAAGCCGTGCCCTCAGGCAGTGCGTAGATAGTCTCTTTTGGATTTGCTATCAAAAATTCCTCCAACCTCTCCTCCCTGCTCTCGCCGTTATGACCTGCTAGTTTGCCACTTATAAAGTGCGGATTGATCTGATATGGGAAGATATTTAGGCTATCAAATGACTTTGGCATGATGATAGGCATATCATTTGTCGTCATCATCGTCTTGCCAGCGATGTTTGCACCAGCTGACCAGCCAAAGTATTTTGCGCCGTTTGCCACAGCCTCTTTTATAGGCTCAATCAAATTTAGCTTATAAAGCGTGTAAAGAAGCATAAAGGTATTACCGCCACCAACTGCGATACTGCTAGCGTTTTTGATAGCTGAAATTTTATCCTCGTAGTGGTGGATCGACTTTATATTTTTATTTTTTAGGCGGTCGATCACCTTTTGCTCGTATTCGTCATTACTTCGTCTAACTCCAGCGTAAGGGATAAATAAAATCTCCTCCTTGCCACTCTCGCCCAAGAAGTCCTTGACCCAGTTTTTGCAGTGTCTCAAGTAGCCAGTATCTTGGTAGCTTGAAGCGCTGATTAGTAAAGCATTTTTCATTTTTTAGCTCCGTTTAGTTTGTAAGCAGCCCTTAGATAGATATCAACCCCAGCGACCAAGCACTCCTCGTCAAAGTCAAATTTGCTGTTGTGATGGCCTGCTTTTAAATTTGTACCGATCATCATATATCCGCTCTTTGCGCCCCTATCTTGCAAAGCTCTCATAAAGTGAGCGAAGTCCTCGCAAGCGCCAAAATCAAGCTCTTTAACGATCTTATCATCATCTATAAACGGACTTTGCTTTGCTGCCTCATAGAAAATTTCAGTCACCTCTTTGTCGCTATTTGCTCCGCTTGTGCCACCAGTCATCACGACTTTGCTCTGGACATCATAAATTTCACTCACACCTTTTACGATATCCATGCATTTTTTATACATAAATTCATTTAAATTTGTATCTTCGCCCCTTGTTTCGCAGGCCAGATAGCCGTTTGGTGCTATGACGTTTCTGCCCTCGCCAGCTCTTAAAACGCCCACATTTATCCTAGTCACGCCCTTTGCGTGCCTTGTGATGCCATGCATGTTTAGAGCCATTTGAGCAGCGGCTAAAAGGGCGTTTGCTCCCTCTTGCGGCGCTCCTGCTGCGTGAGCTGAACGACCAGTGATATGCACGTCAAATTTTGAAGTTGCAAGCAGTTTGTTTGTGCCACAAACTATGCCACCATTTGTTTCTGCTTGAAAGCCGATGTGTCCGCCAAGTAGGTACTCAACCCCCTCAAGCACCCCAGCAGCCTCCATAGCCACAGCGCCTCTTGTGCCCTCTTCTGCTGTTTGAAATATAAATTTAAATTTGCCGTTAAAATCGTCTAAATTTTTAGCGATCAGCTTTGCAAGCGCTAGACCCATCGCCATGTGTCCATCGTGCCCACAAGCATGCGTGATACCAGCGATATCTGAGCCAAAACCCTCTTTGCAAGGTCTATGAGCAGCCTCTGCACTCTCTGTCACATCAACGCTATCTATGTCAAATCTAAATGCGCTAAATTTACCAGGCCTTTTTGTGTCGATGAAGGCTGTTAGCCCAGTTAGGCCATCTTTCATGCATTCAAGGTATTTTGCCTCGTCAGGATTTAAAAGACTTTTTGCCCGTTCGATCGCCTTTTGGCACTGCTCTTTGCTGCCAACTCCAAGCCTTGCATCGCTCTTTACGACCTCTTCGCCAAGTTTCACCTCATATCCTAGCTCGCTAAGCCTTTTTGCCAAAACCGCAGTCGTAAAAAAGGTAAACCAGCCAGTTTCTGGGTGCGAGTGAAAGTATCTGCGATCTTTGATCATGTCCTCTTTTAAAGATAGTGCTAATTTTGCTATTTTGTCCATGACTACTCCTCGTTTGAAAGTCTTATTAGTGCGTTTGTTAAAATTTTAGTTGCGGCTACTGCATCTTCAAAATTTATCGCCTCTGAAATGTTGTGGCTGATACCATCTACGCAAGGGATAAAGAGCATACCAACGCTACTTGCAAGCTTTGTTAAATTCATCGCGTCATGTCCAGCCCCACTTGGCAAAGTAAGCGTTTTTACACCAAGCTTTTTGGCTTCATCTTCAAGTAAATTTATGGCGTGCTCGCTTAGTTTTACTGGCTCGTCGCTACTTAACTCTCTTATCTCGTAGCTAAATTTAAGCTCACGGCTTAGCTCACCCACAAAATTTCTAAGCTCTAAATTTAGCTCCCCTAAGCTAGCCTTATCGATATCTCTTAGATCAACGCCAAGCCTCGCCTCTCCTGGCACGACGTTTAAAACGCCTGGTTTTGCATGCACGTAGCCAACGGTTGCGACGGCTGTTTTTTTGTTTTTGGCAAATTTATTTGCAGCGATTATAATGTGTGAAGCGGCAAGCAGAGCGTCACTACGCATATTCATCGGAGTTGCGCCGCTGTGATCGGCCTTGCCCTGTATTGTGATCTCAAATCTAATAGGTGCTGCGATCCCGCTTACCACGCCAACGCTTATGCCGCTTCGCTCAAGCACTGGGCCTTGCTCGATGTGAAGCTCAAGATAGGCGTGTAGGGAGTTTTCTTTTAGGATGGCTTCGTCTAAATTTTGTGGTTTAAACCCAGCCGCACTCATCGCCTCAAAAAGCGAGATGCCATCTTCATCTTTTAGCTCATGAAGTCTTTGCTGGCTTAGTTTGCCGCTTATTATCTTGCTGCCGATAGTGGCTGTCTTAAAGCGGCTTGACTCCTCACAGCTAAAATTTATGAGCCAAAGTGGGCGCTTTAGCTTGATGCCAGCCTCTTTTATTGCAGTTAGCGCCTCAAGACCAGCCATAACACCAAGTGTGCCGTCATAAAAGCCACCATTTGGCACGCTATCTATGTGAGAGCCCACGCAAACTGGCTTCGCGTCTGCCTCGCAACCATCATCATAGATAGCGAAGATGTTGCCGACATTGTCAATTTTAAGTTTAAAGCCATTTTTTTCTATCAAATTTATAAGAAATTTTCTTGCTTCAAGGTCCTCTTTGCTAAAGGCTAGCCTTGTCAGCCCACCACCTTTTAGCGCTCCAAACTCGCTTATAGCGTTAAAATTTGCCTCAAATCTCTTAGAATTTATCATAAAAGAACCTTAAAATATAAAAATAAACTTAAGAAAATTTATTACTTCTAGATATTTTACATTTTGTTTTATGATTCGAAGCTGAAAAAGTGTGAGAATTTTAGAATTAACCTTTTTGAAGTTTTTCGTGTATACCTTTTATGATCTCTGAAATCTTTTGCATCATTTCAAGTTTATGCGGCTTGTGAGAATTTTTGGTATCTTCACGAAATTTTTCATAGTATTTAAGTTTCAGCTTTAAAATAGCCTCTCTCAAGCTCTCTTCACTAGACGCTACTTTTGCGCTATCATCTACATATATCTCTCTAACGAGCACTGCATTAGCTTCAATTTTTGGTGCTAGAGCTGCTTGAAAATAGTTCTTGTGGTGCAAAAAGAATTTTTCTTCAAGCTCGTTAAGAACGATAGTTTCATAGCCTTTATTTGCGAGCATACTTTTTAAAATGCTAAATTCCAAAATATCAGTCTTTGTTTTTTTCTGTAAATTTTGTTCAGTTTGTCTATTTGCATTTGTAAAATTTTGACTATGTGTACTGCTATGTCTTTGATTACTAAGGCTAAATGTACCAACTTCTATCTTAAGCAAATTTGCAACAAGGTTTTCATAGCTATTTGAGATCACTGGTTTTAGCGAATTTGTAAATTCCATTATCTCTTCTAAGCACTTTTGCTTTTGTACTGGACGCGATATATCGTATTTTTTAACGATTTGTTCGATATAAAACTCACCAAGCTCAGTCCCAGAATCAAACATCTCTTTTAGCTCTTCGCTCCTACCAGCAAAGACCATATCAGCAGGATCTGCACCGCCTTTTATAATAACCACGCTTCCATCTATTTCATTTTGAGATAAAAGACGAGATGACTTTATAGCCGCATTTATGCCAGCACCATCTCCATCAAAGCAAAGCACTACGCTTATCTCGCCTCTTTTTAAAAGCGGCAAGTGACTTGTAGTAAGTGCAGTTCCTAGCACGGCAACAGCATTTGTAAAACCAGCATAGTGAAGCATAATGACATCAAGATAGCCCTCTGTAATTATTATCTGTTTTTTCTCAAAGATACTTTGCTTAGCCAGGTGATAGCCATAGAATAGCTTTGACTTATCAAATACCACACTTTGAGGTGAATTTACATATTTTGCAGGGTGATCTGAGATCGTTCTGCCACCAAAGCCAACTAGCCTTGTCGTGTGCGAGTAGATGGGAAATGTTATGCGCTCGATGAAACTAGCGTAAATTCCCTTCTCATTTTGCTTTACGATGCCAACTTCAAGCGCCTCTTTAGGCTCGATATTCTCATTTTGCAAAAGTCTAATAGTACTAGCGCTATCTCCAGCCCAGCCAAGTTCAAATTTCTCTATCATCGCATCATTTATACCGCGCGAATAAATATATCTCACAGCGGCTTCATGTTTAAAAAATTCGCTCCTATAAAAGGCATTCGCCTTTTCTAAAATGTGCTTATTTTCTTTTTGCGTTGGCGCTTTATCATTTGTATATTCGAGGCTAAAATTTACAAGACTAGCTATTCTCTCGATAGCCTCAGGGTAGGTAAGTTTTTCATAATCCATCACAAATTTAATCGCATCTCCACCAGCCTTACAGGCAAAGCAGTGAAAAATTTGCTTGCTTTGACTTATGCTCATACTAGGATTTCTATCATCGTGAAATGGGCAGACACACTTATAGTTTGCACCCATCTTTTTGACTGGCAAAAAGTGTTCTATGATGTCAACGATATCAATTTGATTTTTAAGTTTTTCAATGGATTTTGGATCTATCATAAGCAAAATTATACAACTGCTTTGTTATAATTAAAGTAAAATTTTATTACAAAGTACGAGCGTGGATATTTTTTTCATTGGACACAGAGATCCGATATTTAGCCTTATTATTCTATTTAGCATCATCTTGATGATCGCCGCTTTAAGCTATGCTTGGGGCATATTTTCTAGCAAAGATGAGAAAAAACGCATCGAGAAATTTATAAAGAAATTTGACAGCAAAGATGGCATAAGCGACGAGCACAAACAGATGCTAAAAAGCCCAGAAGTAGATATACCAAGCCTTAGCATGCTAGGTCAGACATTTGCTAAAAATGGTGACTTTGAAAAATCGATAGGCGTCTATCTCATCGCACTTGAAAAGGTAAAAGATAAAAACGAGAAGGAATTTATCCTAAACGAGCTTGGAGAGGTCTATTTTAAGGCTGGATTTTTAAAAAAAGCCAGCGAAGTCTTTGAAAAAGCGCTTGAGCTAAGTCCTAGAAATGTCCTAGCACTGCGCTTTTTAACGATGATAGATGAGAAGCTTAAAAACTATAAAGAAGCACTTTATGCACTAAATTCTCTTGAAGAGCTAGGGACAAATGTAAAAGATCAAAAGGCCTATATAAAGGCGATCAGCACGCTTGATGATAGAAATTTAAGCTTTAGCGAAAAGGTAGAAATCCTCTCGCACCTTAGCCAAAATTTTGAGCTTTTAAAGCGCATGATCTTAGCGCTTTTCATAAGACACAATGAAAATTTAGAAAATTTAAAAGATTTTGCCAAATTTGAAGATGTACTAGACCTGCTTTATAACCTAAAAACGCCTATAAATTTAGACGATGCAAAATACAAATCCCTCTTTTACGCAAAGGGCGATATAGAAGGTCCATGTGAAATTTACGGCTTTGAGCTAAATGTCATAAAAAGGCTAAAAGACGCTAAATTTGACGCAGCTGGGCTAAGCTTTAACTACGTTTGCAAAAACTGCAAAAACTCATTTCCTATGCACTTTTACCGCTGTCCGGTCTGTCACGAGCTAGGAAGTGTGAAAATTTTATCCCACATCACAGAAAAACCAAGTGAAGATAGTAACACTTTTTAGCGACGGCTCATGCCTTGGAAACCCTGGAGCTGGCGGCTGGGCTTACATTTTGAGATATAACGAAGCGCAGAAAAAAGCAAGTGGCGGTGAGGCATATACGACAAATAACCAAATGGAGCTAAAAGCTGCAATAATGGGGCTAAAAGCGCTAAAAGAGCCATGCGAGGTAAGGCTCTTTACCGATAGCTCATACGTGGCAAATAGCATAAACGAGTGGCTTGCAAACTGGCAAAAGAGAAATTTTAAAAATGTAAAAAATGTCGAGCTTTGGCAGGAGTATTTAGAAATTTCAAAGCCACATAAAGTCGTGGCTAGCTGGGTCAAGGGGCACGCTGGGCACCCTGAAAATGAGGAGTGTGACCAGATGGCAAGGGACGAGGCATTAAAAATAAAAGATGAGAATAAGATATGAAAAATTTAGAAGAATTTGAACGTAATCTTGGCTATAAATTTAAAAAATCTGAGCTTTTAGAAGAGGCGCTAACGCATAAAAGCACTAAGCAGGCGCTAAACAATGAAAGACTCGAGTTTTTGGGCGATGCGGTGATGGATCTGCTCGTGGCTGAGTATCTTTTTAAGAAATTTAGCAAGATCGCAGAGGGCGATATGAGCAAACTTCGTGCCGCGCTTGTCAATGAAAAAAGCTTTGCAAATATGGCTAGGCGGCTAAAAATGGGCGAGTTTTTAAGGCTTAGCCAAGCTGAAGAAAACAACGGCGGTAGAGAGAAAGATAGCATTTTAAGTGACGCATTTGAAGCGGTGATGGGCGCTATCTACCTAGAGGCTGGACTTCTTAAAGTGCGAGAAATTTCGATCGCCTTGCTTGAGCTTTGCTATCCGCAGATCGACTTTGCACACCTTGAAAAGGACTACAAAACAGCCCTTCAAGAGGTCACTCAAGCGACCCTTGGCGTCATACCAACATACGAGCTCATAGGCTCTTTTGGCCCTGATCATAAGAAAGAATTTGAGATAGCCTTGCTGTTAAATGGCAAAGAAATTTCACGTGCCGTTGGTAGCTCGAAAAAGCAAGCCCAACAGCTCGCAGCAAAAATTGCACTAGAAAAAATCAAAAAATAGGATAAATTTTGAATACTTTTGGCAAAAAACTAACCTTAACTAGCTTTGGCGAGAGCCACGGGGTGGCGATCGGTGGCGTGATAGACGGACTACCTGCTGGGCTAAAGATCGATGCAGACTACATCCAAAGCGAGCTTGATAAGCGTCGTCCTGGGCAAAGCAGCTTCACAACGGCAAGAGATGAGGCCGATAAGATAGAAATTTTTAGTGGCGTCTTTGACGGCATTAGCACTGGTGCACCGATAGGTTTTGCCATTTTTAACAACAACCAAAAGTCAAATGACTATGAAAATTTACGTGAGATTTTCCGCCCAGGGCATGCTGATTTTACCTATTTTAAAAAATATGGCATCAGGGATCACAGAGGTGGCGGGCGTGCAAGTGCCAGAGAGACTGCAGTAAGGGTTGCTGGCGGGGCATTTGCGCAGCTGCTTTTGAATGAATTTAAGATAGAAGTTTTAAGCGGCGTGCTTGGCATTGGCAAAGCTATTAGCGACAAGGTTGATTTTGATTTTGCCAAAAATTCGCAAATTTACGCCCTTGGCAACGAAGAGGCGATGAAAGAGGCGGTAAATAAAGCTAGAAGCGAGCACGATAGCGTTGGAGCTGTGGTTTTAAGCGTGGCTAGAGGCATGCCAGCTGGTCTTGGTGAGCCACTTTACGATAGGCTTGATAGCGCTTTGGCAGCTGCTTTAATGGGCATAAACGGCGTAAAAGCCGTAGAGATCGGCGCTGGCGTAAATGTAAGCTCTATGCTTGGCTCAGCAAACAACGACGAGATGGACGAGCTTGGCTTTTTGAGCAACAACGCTGGTGGCATACTTGGAGGCATAAGTAGCGGGGCTGAAATCGTACTAAAGAGCCATTTTAAGCCAACGCCTTCGATATTTAAAGAGCAAAAGACGCTAAATTTAGCTGGCGAGGCGGTGGATTTTGAACTACGAGGCAGGCATGATCCTTGCATAGGCATACGTGGCAGCGTCGTAGCAACCGCGATGATAAGGCTGGTTCTTGCTGATATGCTACTGCTAAATGCAAGCACAAAGCTTGAAAATTTAAAGAAAATTTACGGCTAAATTTGACTTAGCCCCAAAATGAGGGCTAAATTTCTATAAATTCTACAAAGATTGCAAAATTTTGGTTTAGAAAACGCAGCGACCAACTTGATCTCGCCTTTATATTTTTCTAAATTTGCCAAGATCCTGTGTCTGCAGTTGCTTTGAGCGATGCTAGATGTGTCTTTGTCGCGAGTTAGAATTCTCGCCTAGCACTTCAGGATCATACCATGCGCCTTTGCAGATGGCGATGACGTGCTCTGGGATGATGAGTAGCAAGCGCGCCAACTAAAATTCGCCCCTATCGTTAAATACTCTAACCACGTCGCCAGTTGCGATGTCTTTTTCTTGGCGTCATTTACGTTTATGAGCATTGGCTCTCTTGCGCTCACCTCAGCGTAGTTTCTGATCACGGAGCTACTTAGCTGTGGGTGGAGGCGGTATCTTGAGTGCGAGGTCTTTGCACTCAAATTTAGCCTTTTTCTAAAAGATTTTTATTAAATTTTTAAGCCATTTCAAACAAAATTTGCAAACTAACTTTTACCAAATTTCATCTATAATCCTCTCATGAAAAATGAAAATCCAAAGAGCAAAATTTACGCCGTTATCGACCTAAAGTCCTTTTACGCCTCGGTTGAGTGCGTAGAGCGCGGGCTTGATCCATTTAAGGCTGATCTAGTCGTGGCTGACGCTAGTCGTGGCAGTGGTGGCATCTGCTTAGCTGTCAGCCCTGCGCTTCGTGCAAAAGGGGTGAAAAACCGCTGCAGACTCTTTGAGATACCAAGAGATGTCAAATTTATCATCGCGCCGCCTAGGATGCAGTTTTACATCGACTACGCCGCAAGGATCTATGAAATTTATCTAAAATATGTCTCCAAAGAGGACATCTACGTCTATTCGATCGATGAGTGCTTCATAGACCTCACTTCTTACTTGAAATTTTACGCTCTTGGCGCAAAAGAGATGGCGAAGATGATGATGGATGAGATCTTAAAAACGACTGGCGTGACGGCGACTTGCGGCATGGGGACAAATTTATACCTCGCAAAGATCGCGCTTGATATATTAGCAAAGCACCAAGATGACGGCATCGCCTACCTTGACGAAGAGCTTTACAAAAAGCAGCTCTGGACGCACCAGCCACTAAGTGACTTTTGGCGTATCGGTAAGCAAACTAGGCTAAAGCTCGAAAAATGCGGCATCTTTTGCATGAAAGATATTGCAAATGCGCCAAAAAGCCTACTTGAAAAAATTTTTGGCGTCGATGCCTACATCACGATAGATCACGCTAACGGCATAGAGCCAACGACTATAGCTGAGATAAAGGCGTATAAACCAAGTACGAAGTCCTACTTTAGCTCAGAAATTTTGCCCAGAGACTACGAGCGCTGCGAGGCGGTGATCGTGCTAAAAGAGATGGCTGACAGGCTCGCTCTTAGGATGATAAACAAAGATGTGAGGGCGAGTGGGCTAACGATAAATGTAAGATTTGCCGATAAGCTCGAGCCACACCAGCGTACGAGTGTTCGGTTTAAAACGCCCACAAATGTCTCAAGCGTGCTGATGAGCGCGGCTGAGGAGCTGCTTTTAAACAAGATAAAAAATGCTGGGCTAATCAGGCAAATAGGCATATCAGCAAACGATGTGGTGAAAGAAAATTTGGCAGAATTTAGCCTATTTGAAGATGACACTAAGGAAAAAGCGGTGCTAAAGTCGCTAAATTTGATAAAAGAGAAATTTGGCAAAAACTCGATCCTGCGCGCGATAGACCTGCTTCCAGAAGCGACTGGGCAGGACAGAAACAAAAAGATCGGAGGGCACAAAAGTGGCGAGTAAAGATAGGGCGAAAATTTTTAGCTCGTTTAACCCACTCTCTACCCTAGAGCGAGCTCTGCGGTCAAAAGAGCGAGAAAAGGGCGAAAAACTAGAGCTTGATGAGAGTAAGGTCGATGAAATTTTAAAAAAATTAAGCGAGATAAAAATAGCTGACGAAGTGCGTGTGAGCTACCACGACGGCTTTTCATACGTAAAAAATAGCGGCCTAGTCTCAGATGTAAATTTCAAAGATAAAACCCTCATGATCGTAAAAACTAAGATCAAATTTGAGGATATAAATGAGGTGGAGATAGTTAGAAGACATTAAACCATTTTAAAATTTAGCCCCCAAGCGAGGGCTAAATTTATATAAATTCTACAAAGATTGTAAAATTTTTGGTTTAGAAAACGCGGTGATCGGTTTGATCTCGCCTTTGTATTTTTCTAAATTTACAAGGATCGTGTGTCCGCAGTTGCTTTGAGCGATGCTAGATGTGCCTTTGTCGCGAGTTAGGACATTGACGCAGCCATGCTTGCAAAGGCTCTTTTCGCCTAGCACTTCAGGATCGTACCACGCACCCTCGCAGATGGCGATGACGTGCTCTGGGATGATGTCAGTAACTAGCGCACCAACTAAAATTTCGCCCCTGTCGTTAAATACTCTCACCACGTCGCCAGTTGCGATGCCTTTTGCTTTGGCGTCATTTACGTTTATTAGCATTGGCTCGCGTGCGCATACTTCAGCGTAGTTTCTGATTATTGAGTTATTTAGCTGTGAGTGGAGGCGGTATCTTGAGTGCGGGGTTGTGACGCTAAATGGATACTTTTTGGCTTTTTCGCTGCCAAGCCACTCAAACGGCTCGATCCAAGCAACGTGTGGCGCAAAGTCTTTGTAGCCAAATTTAGCGATAGTTGGAGAGTAGAGCTCTATCTTGCCAGATGGCGTGCCTAGGCGGTTTTTGTGAGGATTTTCTCTAAAAGCGCTAAGCCTTGTGTAGTATCTGCTAGCTTCATCATCTTGCTCAAATCTAACATATCCCTCTTTCCAAAACTCATCAAAGCTTGGCATCTTGACATTTATGCCTTTAGCTTGCTCGGCTGCGTCTGCGTAAAATTCTTTCGCCCAGCCAAGCTCATCTTTGCCCTCTGTAAAGACCTCTTCTCTGCCCCAGCGTTTGCAGATTTGTGAGCAGATCCAGTAGTCGCTCCTGCTCTCTCCCATAGGCTCTACGACAGGCTTGTAAGCTACGATGTATTCGTTTGTAGGCACGCTTTGGTTGATGTCGTTTCTCTCGACTTCAAGGGCTACTGGTAAGACGATGTCGCTTAGTTTTGCTGTGCTTGTCCAAAATGGCTCAGCGGTTATTACGGTATCAAATTTACGCCACGCTTTTACGGCGTTATTTACATCCTGATGTCTTGTAAACATCGATCCAGACGCCATGTAAGCCACTCTCATGTGTGGTAGCTTGATCTTTGAGCCGTCATAGTCTATCTCTTTGCCAGGGTTTTGCAAAGCCTCGATCGATCTTGAAGATGGGATGGTGACGTTTTTAAATTTCTTCCAAGGAGCGCCATCTACGTTGTCGTATTTCTCGCTTATGCTAGTGCTGATGCCTTTTAGTGACGGAGCGATCTTGTCTGTAGCGCCATTTGAGTGGTAGAGGTTAAACTCGAAGCCAAGTCCCTCTTTGCCTATCTGACCTAGCATCGCGCTAAGTGTTACGATACCCCAAAAGCTCATCTCGCCGTGATCTTGTCTTTGAAGTGATCTGCCTGCGATGATGACGCTTGGCTCTTTTGCAAGTGCTGTTGCAAATTTTGCGATATCCTCAGCTTTTACTCCGCAAATTTTGCTAGCCCAGTTGATATCTTTGACTACCTTGTCGGTTGTGCCAAGCAGGTAGTCTTTAAATTTATTAAAGCCAACTGTGTATTTTTTGATAAATTCTTCGTCATAAAGCTTGTTTTCATATAGATAGTGGCACATGCCAAGCATCATTGCTACGTCGGTATTTGGACGAACGATGATAGCTTCAGAGTCAAGGTATCTTGTGGTGTCGTTTTTAAAGACGCAAACGCTATAAGTTTTTATGCCTGCCTCTTTTATCTTTTTGATGCCAAGATAGCCATCATGTGTTGGTGGTTGCCATGAAATTTGATCAGTTACAAGTGGGTCAGTGCCCCAAAATACAACATTTTTAGCGTTTTTAGCGATAGCCTCCCACTTTGTCGGAGCATCATAAACGGCGCTGTTGCCTAGGACGTGAAGCATGATAACAAGGCCAGCACCCGTTGAGTAGTCGCCGCTCTCTTCTACATATCCGCCAAGCACTTTTAGCATCCTGTGACCAACAGTCCTACCCCAGCTGATCTTACCGCTGCCGCCCCACCAGTAGCACTCGCCGTAGATGCTCTCAGGGCCATATTTGTCGAAATTTTCTTTTAAGGCTTTTGCTGCTAGATCAAGGGCCATGTCCCAGCTAACGCGCACAAATTCCTCTTTGCCACGAAGCTCGCTCTTTGCTGCGCCTTTTGCTTTTAGATAGCTCTTTCTTACGTATGGATAGAGTACGCGGCTCTCGTTTTGGATGAGGTCTGGCAAGCTATTGTTCATGGTATTTGGGAATTTATCGCCCTCAAATGGATCGACGGAGACGATTTGGTTTGAGTTGGTATTTGCCCAAAATAGACCAAATCTATTTGCGCCAAAGGTCTTGCTTTGATCAAAGATGGTCTTTGTCACGCCCTCTATCTTGTTTGCCTGCGCCGCTGTGGCAGCAAGTGCAGAAAATTTTATAAAATCTCGTCTTTTCATATTTTCTCCCTTATGAAAATTTATTTTACTTTTTTGGCATTGTGTTGTAGGTATTTAAGCACTAAATTTAGATCAGTTTCATCAAGTGCGACAAATTTCGCATCGACCATACCAGATAAATTTGCTGGCCACTGAGCAGCTGTGAAGCTATTTGGCTCATGCAGTCTGTGACATGCTGAGCAGGTCTCTTCGTAAATTTTCTTTGCCTTTGCGTAAAGCTCTTTTTGGTTGCCACCAAGCGCGTCATTTGGCACTTCATAAACGCCATCAGCTTGGTACCAAACCTCGCCATAGTCATCTTCAAGATCTTTTACTTTTTTGAAATTTGCCTCGCTCTCGTCATCAAAAGCTACAAAAACTTCAGGGTCTTCTACGCTTCTTTGAAGCTGAGCCAAGTAGTTTGCCGACACTACACCACTAACCTTGATCTTACTCGTTTTATCACCTTTTTCTAAGACTTCAACTGGCGTTAAAACCTCGATCTTACCGATCATCTTGCCATCAAGTGTTATGTTTGCATCTTTTGCGATCACATCAGCACCAAAGGCAAGACTACAAGCTAGCACTGGGGCTAAAAATAGCATTTTCATTTGACAATCCTTAAAAAAAGAAATTAAATGAATTTTATAACCAGCATGCTTAAAATTATATTGCTATATTTAGAGAAAAGTAAGTATTTTAGGGGATTTGAAAGGTATAAAGTAAATTTAAGATAAAAATTTTGCTAGCCCTTTGGCTGGCACCAAAGGGATTTTGCTAGCAAATTTGGATTATAGTTTTGCTTTTCTTTTGCGCTCTGTTGGGTCTAGATAGCGCTTGCGAACGCGGATATTTATAGGCGTAACCTCAACTAGCTCGTCATCTTCTATCCACTCTAGCGCGCGCTCAAGGCTTAGCTTTCTAGGCGGCACTAGTTTGATCGCATCGTCACTGCCACTGGCACGTACGTTTGTTAGGTTTTTGCCTTTGATAGGATTTACATCAAGGTCGTTTGGACGGCTGTGCTCGCCGATGATCATGCCCACATAGACCTTTGCTTGCGGATCAAGAAATAGCACGCCACGATCTTGCAAGTTAAATAGCGAATAAGCAAGCGTTACGCCATTTTCCATAGAAACTAGCGCACCGTTTGTTCTGTGCTCGACGGTGCCACTTAGTGGTCTAAACTCCAAAAAGCTGTGGTTCATAACGCCCTCGCCTTTTGTATCAGTCAAGAACTGGCTTCTAAAGCCGATAAGTCCGCGCGCTGGGATCTCAAATTCGATCCTTGTTTGGCCATCACCTGTTGGGTTCATAGAGACCATTTCAGCTTTTCTTTTGCCTAGTTTTTCGATGACTGTGCCTGTCGTATCATCAGGCGCATCGATGACTAAAAGCTCGTATGGCTCGCATTTTACGCCGTTTATCTCTTTTACGATGACCTCAGGTCTGCCAAGTAAAAACTCATAGCCCTCGCGGCGCATATTTTCAGCCAAAATGGTGATCTGAAGCTCGCCACGGCCGCTTACTTTAAATTTGCCCTCGCCGATGTTTTCATACTTCATCGCGATATTTGTCTTCATCTCATTTGCAAGGCGCTCATCGATCTTGTTTGATGTAACGTGTTTGCCCTCAGTGCCTGCTAGTGGGCCGTCATTTACAGAAAATACAACGCTAAGAGTTGGCTCTTCGATATGGAGCGGATCAAGTGGATGTGGGTTGTTTGGATCAACGACGCTATCGCCAACGTCAAGCGCGTCAAAGCCAGCGATCGCTACGATGTCGCCAGTGCCAGCCTCGTTTATATCGATCCTGTCAAGTCCCATAAAGCCGATGAGTTTTGAAATTCTACCAGTTGTCTTTGTGCCATCAGCCTTTGCAAGCATGACGTTTTGATTTTTAGCTATCTTGCCGTTAAAAATCCTCGCAATGCCGATCTTGCCGACGTAGTTGTCATAATCAAGCGTGAAAACTTGAAGCTGAAGTGGGTTCTCGTCACTACCACTTGGAGCTGGTACGTGAGCTAGGATAGTCTCGAAAAGTGGCTGCATATCTTTGTTTTCATCGCTTAGTTTTAGCTTTGCATAGCCATTTTTTGCAGCTGCATAAACGACTGGAAATTCTAACTGCTCGTCGTTTGCGTCAAGTGCGACAAAAAGGTCAAAAATTTCATTTATAACGCGGTCTGGATCGCCTGCTGGCTTATCTATCTTATTTACGACGACGATTGGGCGAAGTCCAAGTGAGAGCGCCTTTTTGACGACAAATTTAGTTTGTGGCATAACGCCTTCTTGCGCATCGACAAGTAGCAAAACGCCATCAACCATCTTAAGAACACGCTCTACCTCGCCACCAAAGTCGGCGTGGCCTGGGGTGTCGATGATGTTGATCTTTGTATCTTTGTAGCGAATGGCGGTGTTTTTAGAAAGGATCGTGATGCCACGCTCTCTTTCGATGTCGTTGCTATCCATTACACGCTCGCCAAGGTTTTGATGCTCGTTAAATGTTCCTGACTGCTTCAAAAGCTCATCAACCATTGTTGTCTTACCGTGGTCGACGTGCGCGATGACGGCTATATTTCGTATCTTTTCCAAATTTTTCTCCGTTTATTAGTTTGATATTTTTCGCTTTATCAGTTTTAAAATAGGGGCAGATTATAGCCAAATTTTTATAAATTTTAAGCTGATATCAAGAAATTAATTTTTGGAATAGATTTTGCATGTAAGCGTTAAGTTTTTAAATTTAAAGGGATTAAATGCAAGCTTACACAGCGAAAAACAACGTAGATTTGCTAGCTCCTGCGGCTACTAAAAAGCCTGCGGCTGCGAAGAAGTCTCAAAACAACGGCGAGTTTTTGTCGATGGTTTTGGATGCGGCTGCGAGCAAGGCAAATAGCGGTCAAAAGATCACCGAAAAGGATGTCAAAGAGATAGTAAAAACTGTTGATATCCAAAAAGAGACGATAGAAAAGGCGCAAAACGAAAGCGTGGCAAAAATTTCAGCCGCACTTGAAGAAAATTTGGACGAAGATACAAAAAATGAGCTCTATGAAAATGCAAATTTCATGCAGCTTTTGCAAGTTTTAGAGATACTAAACGGCAATGAAAAAGTAAGTAAATTTCCAAATTTCAGCGACAAAATAGCAAATTTCTTAAGTGTGCCCCAAAACGTCGAAGAGCTTAGCAACGTTAAAAGTGTTAGCGATCTTATCGACCTTGCTAAGAAATTTGACCTTGGCCTTGAAAATATAGAAATTTCAAATGAAGATGTGCCAAAACTAAACGAGATGTTTAAAAATTTGGGCAAGCAGGAATTCTTCACGCCGATAAAGACCGAGGACAAGCCTTTTTATCTAAAAGAGCTAAAAAACGAGGTCGAGCAAACTATCATCAAAAACGAGCCAAAAGAGGTCGTAAAGCTTGATACTTTGCTAAAAGAGGTTGTGGCAAATCCAGTCAGCGAAGTTAAAAATTTAGTCAAAGAAGAGCCTAAAAAGCTAGATGATAGTGAAGTAAAGCTTGATGATGAGATAGTGGATGTTGAGCCAGATGAGCAGCCAAAAGAGCCAAAAGCAAAGGTAAATTTACACGAGCAAAAGGCGCAAAAAGCCCCAACTCTTGAGTCACTACTCTTTCCAGAAAGAGAGCAGATGAGCGAGGCTGAGCCAAGCGAGGAGACATTTAGCAGTGATAATAAATCAGAGCTAAATCAAATGGTAAAAGATATCGCAAATAGCGCTAAACACCAGCTTCAAACAAAGGCAGAGATAAAAGAGACGCTTAGCAACTTCTCTTCTACGCTAAAAGAGCAGGTGCAAAACTACAAAGCGCCGATCACTCGCTTTAACATCACGCTTAATCCGCTAAATTTAGGCGAGGTCGAGATCACGATGGTAAATCGCGGCAATAATTTGCATGTAAATTTTAGCTCGACCACAGCGACTATGAACCTCTTTTTACAAAACCAAGCTGAGTTTAAAAACAGCCTTGTAAATATGGGATTTACCGAGCTTGAGATGAATTTCTCAGACCAAAACCAAAGACAAGAAAAAAGAGAACAAGCAAAGAACAAATATAGCTCAAATCAAAGCGACGAGAGCGAAAACGCTCAAGCGGAACAAAGCTTGCTTGAGCTAGTAATACCAAGATATATTTAGGAGAGATTATGGCTTCAGTTTCAGATATAACTACACAAACAACACAGCAAAAAAATGCCGAGAAAAAGGCAAAAGCAAGACAAGACGCTGCAGCTAGCACAGGAACTAATCCAAATGGACAGCTAGATAAAGATGCATTTATGAAGCTACTTTTAACCGAGCTTCAGCACCAAGACCCAACAAGTCCTATGGATACTGAAAAGATGCTAACGCAAACTAGCCAGCTAGCATCAGTCGAGATGCAAGAAAATACAAACAAAGCGATGAAAGAGCTAGTAAGTCAGCTAAAGTCAAACGCAAATGCCTACGCTATCTCAGCCCTTGGCAAGATGGTCTCAACTGGCTCAAATGCAGTCACGCTAACAGATGAGAAAAAAGATGCAAAATTTGCGCTTTACTTTAAAACAGATCTTGCAAATGGCAAAATCGAGGTCAAAAACGCAAATGGCCAAGTCGTAAGAACAACTGATCTAAACGAGACAAATGCAGGCGTTCATAACCTAGCTTGGGACGGCAAAGACGCGTCTGGCAATCAAGTGCCAAATGGCTCATACACCATTTCGGCAACTTACACTGGCAAAGATGGCAAAGAGTACAAGACGCAAATAGGCAACTACCCAGTCGAGGCGGTGAAATTTGTAGATGGCAAGGCTATGATGAAAGTAGCTGGCGAATACGTTTCTATGGATAAAGTATCTGAATATTACGAGGGCTAAAAGCCATGATGAGAGGTTTTTACAACGGGGTTAGCGGCATCAAGACGCAAAGCTTTGGCATGGATGTTTGGTCAAATAACATCTCAAACATAAACAATGTCGGTTTCAAAGCTTCAATCCCTGAGTTTAAAAATTTAATAAACCAAAACCTAGTATCAGCAGGAAGTGGCCCAACTAGCGATCAAGTGGGACTTGGAGCTACTAAGCAAACGACCGCGCTTGACATGTCAAATGGCAGCTTTCAAAGCACTGATAACAACTTTGACCTTGCCATAGGCGGAGATGGCTTCTTTGGTGTTGTCGATAAAACAGGCAAAAACTACTACACAAGAACAGGCACTTTTGACATAGACGCGGCTGGAAATTTAGTAGATACTAGGGGAAATATGCTACTTGGCACGCTTGCAAATTTCACTCCGACCACGCCAAGTGCAACCGCTCTTAAAAAATATGGTCAAACCTCAAGCGCCCCACAAGCTTACACAGTCTCGCAAGAGGAGCTAAGTCTTGGCGATCCTGGCTCACAAAAGGGCATAACACTGCCTCATTTTTTATTTATGCCAGCTGAGGCTACTACAAACATCAGCCTAAAAGGCAACCTAAACTCAACCCGCATAACAGATAAAAAAACGACAGCGCTTGAGGCTAACGAATACACCTACACACTTGATAATACAAACAAGACGATCTCACTAAACGGACAGATCCCACTAAGCACCACATCTCTTGGCGCAAAAGCTGGCGACAGCGTGGTCGTAAAAGTAAAAGATGGCGATGGTAAATTTAGCGAGTTTTCTACCACGCTTGAGGGTGATGGCACTTGGCAGATAAACGACAAGAGCCTTAAATTTATGGATTTTGCAAATTTAGAGGTAAATGCTGAAGTCACCTCGCTCGTTGAAGTGCCAAACAAAGAGAAACTAACCTCTGATATCTACAATGCAGACGGCACAAAGAGTTTGGTCACTATAAATTTAACCAAGCAGATCCCACAAACTGGCAACCAGACCATCTGGGACGCAGTGGCGACCATAACAGACGCCAACGGAGCCGTGCAAAATACGGCGATGGGCTCGCTTACATTTAATGGCAGCGGCAGGCTTGTCGCAAATACGCTAACAAGCGTTGGTGGCGTAAATTTAAACTTCGAAGGCGATGGCGACGCGGACGTTTATAACGGCATGACAAGCTCAGCAAACGCCAGAAAAGACTTTAACATAAAAAGAGATGGCTACGCTGAGGGGCTTTTATCAAAATATAGCGTCGATGACCACGGCAACATCATGGCAAATTTTGACAACTCGCGCGCATTTGCGGTGGCTAAAGTGGCGCTTTTTCACTTTATAAACGAGCAAGGCGTGGCAAAAGTGGGCGACAACCTTTATGAAGCCACAGCCAACTCTGGCGAGCCATTTTTTTACAAAAACAAAGCTGGCGAGACCGTTTATGGGGCGCAAATTTTGGCAAATAAGCTTGAGATGAGTAACGTCGATCTTGGTCAAGCACTAAGCGAGGTGATCGTCACGCAAAAGGCCTACGAAGCGAGTGCAAAAAGCATCACTACAAGTGATGAGATGATACAAACTGCTATCCAGATGAAGAAATAATCTTCATCTTGGCTCTTTTTGATAATAAAATCTTAAAAATTTAAAGTATTAAAATATTTTTAAATTTGCGAGTAGAGTTTGACCTCGTTTATCAAAAACTCATAGACCCTTTGCTGTACTAAAATTTCCTCCTCGCAGCCACTCATCAAGCGGCGAAGGTGCGAAAAGTCTATCTTTTTAGCATATCTTTTGTGATCTTTCATATCTTTATCTATGCTTAAAAGAAGCGTGTCAAGCGTGATCCTATCGTTTCTTTTGACCCTTGCCACGTACTCTCTAACGGTTTGGATTAAGAAGTCTTTTCTGGTCTGATCGTTTTCATAAATTTCATTTACGATGTCATTTAAGATGAAAAAATCATCCTCATCTGGGTCAAATTTAGCCGAGATAATCGCAGCAAAAATTTTGGCACGAAACTCTAAAGACTTGTGATGATAGACAAAAAAATCTCTAAAGGCCGATAAAAAACGAAGTTTGATCTTTCCTGACATTGCCCTACTTTTGGTGAAATTTATGTGAGATTATATACTCTTAAAGCTAAATTTTTAAAAATGTAACTATAAAACTAAATTTAAGTATAGTTTTTGTATGATTGCGAAGCTCCTTCTTAGACCTGTGCAATGCTTTTTATGAGCACCGCTTCAGGGTGGGAACACAGCAGAGCACTTGTATTAAGTGTGTGCCGCAGTCATCTGAGAGGGGGTCTTTCTAAACCAAAATGCTCATTAAAATCATCGCAAATTTCTAAAAAATCCACTCCATCGATCTTAGGTTTTTCGCTAAAAAATTTATACATATTATTAAAGCCGTCAGTTAGCTCTTTTGACTTGACGCCGTAGCTTATGGAAATTCCAGCTTCGATGTAGGCTGAGAGCTTGTCGCAGTATTTTAGCGCTTTGCCATCGATCGAGTTAAATTTATCCTCATTTACGTTTTCCATAGTCCCTTCGTGGCAGATGATCTTGCGCTCATAAGTTCTATTTTCAAACTCATCTTTGATAAATTTCTCGCCATCTTTTCTGATGCCAAGGATGTAGCTAAACTCATCTTTGATCTTTTCAGGCACAAATGGCAAAATCCTCTCATCAATAAGCCTCATCTCATACTCGCTAATGATCTCATTTAGCCCCTTTACGCCGTATTTTACAGGGCTTATGATATCCCTTGTAAGGCTCTCTGGTAGGTCGTGAAATAGTGCACAAAAGAAGTTATTTTCTAGCCGTTTTTTGCAAGCTTTTGCTTTGAGTGAGTAAAAGTAGCTTAGTATCGCAACAACTAGCATATGCCCTAAGACCGCAGTTTCAGGGATACGAGGCGTTTGTGCCCAGCGCTTTTGAAACCTTAGCCTGCCACTTAGATCTACAAGGCGGGCTAATTTTTGATTCATAGCGATCTTTCTAACGCCAATTAGCTCGTAATAATCCTCCATCTCCTCCTCGACCTTCGCCTTAAGCTCGTCGATGTCACTTAAAAACTGGCTCGTTTGATAGACGATAGAAAATTCCCACCTCGTGGCAAGATAGCTGGCTGCTTTTAGTATAAGGCGCTCTTTTTCGTGAGTTTTGTCGTTTTTATAGTGGTTTTTAAACCTCTCCAAAAACTCGCCGTCCTCGATATCTGAGATGAGCGTCTCAAGGTTACTTAAAACCCAGCTATTTATCTGCTCTTTTTTTGTCTTTTGGATGTGGTGAAAGACGTCAGGGCGTATGTCTGTGACTACGACCCTGCTTAAAAACTCAAAAATTCCAGCCTCGATGATGTAGTTCATGTCAGCATTTTGCTCTTGTTTTGCTATAAAATAAGCGATGATAAATTTATGAGCCTGTTTGTCAAGCTCGACTAAATTCGTCATCTTTGGATAGTCGTTCCAACGTGATATAGATGCTGCTTTAAAGATATGTTCTATAAGCTTAGCACTTATCATTATTTATCCTTTTTGACTACTTTTGGCTTCTTATCATCGGCGTAGCTTATCTTTCTAAAGCCCTCTTTGTTTGAGCTTCTTCTTGGCTTGTCATCTTTTTTAAATTTATCATCTCTGCTGCCTCTGCTACTAGCGCGATCGCTTGTGCTACGTCTTTCACGCGCTTTGTCGCTAAAGCTTCTCTCCCTACTTCTTGGAGCGTATTCTTTCTCTTCAGCTGGCTTTTTTACCACTAGATCAGAGCTGATCTCGATAACAGTATGGACATTTCCACGTGGGTTAAAGTCGCCAACTATCTTCATAAATTTAGGCTCAAGTTTTTTCTCTAAAACAGAGTAAATTTCATTTATACTATCTTCGTGGCTGATGTTGCGGTTCATAAAGCTATTTATATAAAGCTTTATCGCTTTTAGCTCGACTACAAGCTTATTTGGTATGTACTCAATATATATCGTCGCAAAGTCAGGATAACCAGAGCGAGGGCAAAGGCAGCAAAACTCAGGCAGAGTGATCTTTATGACATAGTCCCTTGTTTGCTTATTTTCCCAGACCTCAAGGTCACTCTCTACGTCAAATTCTTTCAAAATTTTCTCGCCATACTTCATCTCTTCGCTCATTTTTTATCCTTTTTCTTTTAAATATCCAAGTGTTTAACGTCTTTTGCGTGATCTTGGATGTAGTTTCTTCTTGGCTCGACCTCATCGCCCATGAAGAGATTAAACGTATCAGAAGCGCTTATAGCGTCGTTTATATCGATCTTTAAAAGTCTTCTGTTCTCAGGGTTCATCGTAGTCTCCCAAAGCTGCTCAGGGTTCATCTCACCAAGACCTTTGTAGCGCTGGATATATGCACCTTTTTTCGCATTTTTCTCTACTTCATCAAGCACGTCTATAACGTCACTATGCAAGTCTAGGCCACGCTCTTTTATCTTTTGGCTGATGTAAAGCGCCTCTTCGTAGAGTGGATTTGTAAATAAATTTTCATTTACCACAAGCTCTTCTAGGCCGCTTTCAGTTTGGACATAAATTCTAACCTCATCTTCGCTAACGTAGTGGTTTAGGATGTTGTGACCCTCAGCTTTTAAGAAGTCTCTTAAAATTTCAAAAATTTCATTGTAGCTTTTTGAGACGATGTCTGGATTTTCTATCATATAGCGGATCGCCGAAAGGACGTTAAAGCGTTTTTCAAGCTCTTTTAAGACGCTTCTATAAGCTGCAACGATCTTTAAAAAATCAATCAAATCAGCACTACCAATACCCTCTATATCAACGCCCTCGATGCCAGTTTCGATAAGAAATTCATTTAGTGCCTTTTCATCTTTTAGATAAATTTCTTTCTTACCTTTTTTATAGCGGTAAAGTGGCGGCTGAGCTAGGTAGATGTGGCCGTTTTCTACAACTTTATTTAAAAATCTAAAGAAGAAAGTTAAAAGAAGTGTCTGGATGTGGCTACCATCGACGTCAGCATCGGTCATGATGATGATCTTATGATATCTAAGCTTTTCAGCATCAAATTCATCTCCGATGCCACAACCTAACGCTGTTATCATATTTTTTATCTCATCAGACTTTAAAATTTTGTCTAGTCTTGCCTTTTCAACGTTTAGAATTTTACCCTTAAGCGGCAATATCGCTTGAAAAACTCTATCACGTCCTTGCTTTGCAGAACCGCCCGCAGAGTCGCCCTCCACTAGGTATAGCTCGCTAATTACTGGATCTTTACTCTGACAATCAGCTAGTTTGCCAGGGAGTGTGCCTACACTCATGCTCTCTTTTTTGCGAGTTAGATCCCTAGCTTTTTTAGCTGCCTCGCGACCACGAGCTGCCATTAGGGCTTTATCCATTATCGCTCTTGCTTCGATAGGATTTTCTTCAAAATACTTTGTAAGCACGTCAAAAACCATCTTTTGAACGATAGGTTTTACGTAGCTTGAGCCTAGTTTGCCCTTTGTTTGTCCCTCAAACTGTGGCTCTGGCACCTTTACGCTTACAACTGCGATAAGTCCCTCACGGATATCTTCGCCAGTTATCTTTGTATCTTTTTCACGTGCAGCAGCGTTTGCTTGAACGTAGTTTGTGATAACTCTTGTAAGACCCGCTCTAAAGCCAGCCTCGTGAGTACCGCCATCTGGAGTTTTGATGTTATTTACAAAGCTTAGTAAATTTTCACTATAAGTGTCGTTGTAAAGCAGCGCAAAATCAACCATAACATCATCTTCGCCGCCGCTAAATGAGACTGCTTTGCTAACAGCATTTGCCTTGTTCATATCAGTTACAAAGCTCTCAAGTCCGCCCTCAAAATGAAAGCTCTCGCTTCTGCCATTTCTTTGATCTTTAAAATTTATAGTTATCTTTGGATTTAGATAGGCTAGCTCGCGAAATCTTTTTACTAAAATTTCATCGTCAAATTCAGTCACTTCAAATATGCTATCATCTGGCCAAAACTCAACTTGCGTACCTGTGCGGTTTGTAGTTTTTATCACTTCAAGATCGCTTTGAGGGATACCTTTTGCAAATTCTTGTCTGTGAAGCTTGCCATCGCGTTTGATATTTACGACTAGCTTTTTAGAAAGGGCATTTACGACAGATACACCAACGCCGTGAAGACCACCAGAGACCTTATAAGTGTCCTTGTCAAATTTACCACCAGCGTGAAGCACAGTTAGAACAACAGTCGCAGCTGAAATTTTCTCAGTTGGGTGCATATCTACTGGGATACCACGGCCATTATCGCTAATGATCGCTGAGCCCTCACGTGTAAGCTCAACATCTATCGTATCGCAGTATCCTGCCATCGCTTCGTCGATAGAGTTATCAACGACTTCGTAGATCATGTGGTGAAGACCGCTTATGTTAGTATCGCCTATATACATGCCTGGGCGCTTCCTAACCGCCTCAAGCCCTTTTAGTACTTTAATATTTTCTGCGCCGTAATTATTTTCCATAATCTTGCCTTATTTTATAAATTTATTGGCATTATTACTGTTGTCAACTCTTTTGAATTTACAACAAATGCTAGAGAACTTTCATTAAATCCAAGCTCAAAATTTTCATCTTCAATACTACTTAAAAAATCAAGTAAATATCTATTTTTTATACCTATAAAGAACTCATCTTCAGCTTCTAAACCAGTTTGATAATCTATCGTCGTTTTTGCTTCTGAGTTGTCTTCTATAACGCTTTCAAATGTTATGCTCTCTTTTGCAAAAGTTATTTTCATTGTATCACTTAACATCGAAATTGTTTTGATACCATCTACCATTTTATCTCTACTTAGTTGAAGTCTTTTTCTTACTTCTTTTGGTATGACACGCTCATAGTCAGGAAATTTGCCATTTATCAGCTTTGTGAAAAACTCAAAATTTTGGCTTTGTGCGATCAAAATATTTTCATCATAATAAATTTCTATCTTGTCAAAAAATAGCTTTTGAATTTCATTTATGGCTTTTTTAGGGATTATTAATGAGAATTCCTTTTCAGTTGGAGTTTGAAATTTAAATACACTAAGTCTTCTGGTATCAGTTCCTACGATATTTATAAGATCTTTTTTAATATCTAAAAACGCTCCATTTAATTCAAATTTTGGATTATTACTATCTATACTTGGTAAAATTTTCTTTAAGCTTCTGCCTAACATAACAGCGTCTACATCGAATTTTGATTTACCTTCTATCGTTGGAAACTCTGGGAAGTCTTCAAATTTATACATAGGAAGTTTGTATTTTGAGTTTTTTTGCTTGATATAAAGATAGTTGTTAACAGTCTCAAGCATTACTTCTTCATCTTTTAAGCTTTTGATGATGTCAAGTAGTTTTTTACCATTTGCAGTTGCATAACCCTCATCAACGATCTTTGCATTGCTTAGTTTATATGCTAGTCCTATCTCGTGATCAGTCGCTTTTATGTTTAAAACTCCATCTTTTGCAGAGATGTAGATGTGAGAAGTGATAGCACTAAGATCTCTTTTTTCAAGATATGGATTAGTGTTTGTTACTATGCTTTCAAGCATGTTTTTGTTTATTAAAACTTTCATTAATATCTCCCTCTTATTTTAATATTTAAATTTTTTATTTTAGTTGGTGGCGTTAAAAAGTGAAAATCACATTTCAATATTGAAATATAGCCATTTTCAACGTGAAAATGTGTACTATTTTTTTCACATTTATTCACTAAATTCATATTCTATTTTATCCTTTTGTCAAAATTTTATTTTTTAGTTCAGTTACTTTTAGGCTAAAAATTTCATTTGTTTGTATTAGTTCGTTAATTTTTTTAATATTATGACTAACGGCACTATGATCTTTCATACCAAAGTAATTTGCAATTTGTGGCATAGAATTTGTTGTGAGCATCTTTGCAAGGTAGATGATGATGCGTCTAGCCTCTACAATATTTGTGACTCTTGATTTACTTTTTATATCGCTTTGTTTTATATTAAGTTCTTTACTTACTATATCTACGATGGTATCGAAATTTATATTTTCACGTTTTTCTTTAATGAGATCTTTTAATATGCTCTTTGCAAGATCAAGTGTGATCTCCTCTTTCATAAGAGTTTTAAAAACGTTTAAATTGATGATAGCTCCCTCGATTTCGCGGATGTTATCTCCCATATTTGTAGCTATGTAGTTTATAACCTCTTTATTTAAATCGATCTTGTCAAATTCACATTTTTTGATGATGATGGCTATCTTTGTATCAAGCTCAGGTGGCGTGATATCAGCCATGAAAGCTTTGTCAAATCTTGATATCATCCTATCTTCAAAGCCTTTTAATGTTTTTGGCGGACGATCTGAAGTCATAACAATTTGACCATTTTTAGCTAAAAGTTCGTTGTAAGTGTTGAAAAATTCCTCTTGGATCTTATCTGTCTTACCAAGAAACTGCACGTCGTCAATGAGTAATACGTCACAGTTTCTATATTTTTCACGAAATTTTGGCATTGAGTGATTATTTATGTGGCTTGTAAAATCTATCATAAATTGTTCACTAGTTACACAAATAACTGTTTTGCCTTTATTTAGGCAATGATTTCCTACTGATTGAAGTAAGTGAGTTTTACCAAGACCAGTTGTACCATATATAAAAAGTGGGTTGTAGAGTACACCAGGCTTTTCAGCGGCTGCTTTTGCACTTAAAAATGCATATTGATTGGAAGCACCACAGACAAAATTTTCAAATGTATAGCTTGGATTTAAAATACTACTTTGAGTTTTTATTTGATTTACATTTACTTGGCTTTGTTTTGTTATTTTAGTTCTTTGTGTAGCTGTGACTTCGATATTTGGTTTAATGCCTGTTCTAACTTCGTATAAGTGGGCGATTTTATCAGAATATCTTGTATTAATGAATTTAGCCATTAATTCATTTGGTGCAGTAAAAACTATTAAATTATCATCTGAAGCTTTTTCATTAAATTTTAATTGTTTTATATAACTTTGATATTCCTCAGGTGAAATTTGGTTAGAAAGATTTTCTAAAATTTCGTCTGCTAGCAA